>NZ_JBWKNE010000001.1:0-1100215 GCF_059415405.1 Variovorax sp. GW821-FHT10C12 | reverse complement strand
GGGCACCAAGATTGAACAGACCCTTACCAGGTCTTCTATAAAAAGCCACCGGCCTCCGGTGGCTTTTTTCTTGGCCGTTTGAATCAGGCGCATCAAACGGGCAACGCGATCAGGTCGTGGCCTTCGGCGCCGACGATGCGGGCACGCGTGAACTCGCCGACCTTCATCGTCTTGCTGATCTTTTCGGGCGGCAGGAGGCGAACGGTGCCGTCGATCTCCGGTGCATCGGCGTACGTGCGCCCCACCCCACCCTTGCGGCCCATCGCCGGCGCTGAATCGACCAGCACCTGCATCGTCGAGCCAATGCGCTTTTGCAGCTTGGCGATCGACACAGCCTCTGCCACTTCCATGAAGCGAGCACGGCGCGCTTCGCGCTCGGCTTCAGGCAGCATGCCCGGAATGTCATTGGCGGTTGCGCCTTCGACCGGACTGTAGGCAAAGCAACCTGCGCGATCGATCTCGGCCTCGCGGATGAAGTCGAGCAGGTGCTCGAACTCCTGCTCCGTCTCGCCCGGGAAGCCAGCGATGAAGGTGCTGCGGATCACGAGTTCGGGACAGGTCTCGCGCCAGCGCGCGATCCGCTCCAGATTCTTTTCGCCGCTGGCCGGCCGCTTCATGCGCTTGAGCACGTCGGGGTGGCTGTGCTGCAGCGGCACGTCGAGGTACGGCAGCACCAGGCCGCTCGCCATCAACGGAATGATTTCGTCCACGCTCGGATACGGGTACACGTAGTGCAGACGCACCCAGGCGCCATACGGCTCGGCGATCTCGCCCAGCGTGCGCACGAGCTCGAGCATGCGGGTCTTGACCGGCTTGCCGTCCCAGAAGCCGGTGCGGTACTTCACGTCGACGCCGTAGGCCGAGGTGTCCTGGCTAATCACCAGCAGCTCCTTCACGCCGCCTTCGAACAAGGCCTTGGCTTCGCTGAGCACATCACCCACCGGGCGCGAAACGAGGTCGCCGCGCATCGAGGGAATGATGCAGAAGGTGCAACGGTGGTTGCAGCCTTCGCTGATCTTCAGGTAGGCGTAGTGCCGCGGCGTCAGCTTGAGGCCGGCCACACCGAAGGTGTTCGGCACGAGGTCGATGAACGGGTCGTGCGGCTTCGGCAGGTTGGCGTGCACCGCGTCCATCACCTCCTGCGTGGCATGCGGGCCGGTGACTGCCAGCACGCTGGGGTGCATCTGACGCACGAGGTTGCCGCCCTGATCGCCAGTCTTGGCACCCAGGCAACCAGTGACGATCACACGGCCGTTCTCGGCGAGTGCTTCGCCGATGGTGTCCAGGCTTTCCTTCACGGCATCGTCGATGAAGCCGCAGGTGTTGACGATCACGAGGTCGGCGCCCTCGAAGGTCTTGGAGGTTTGATATCCCTCGGCGCTCAGCCGGGTCAGGATCAATTCGGAATCGGTCAAAGCCTTGGGGCAACCAAGGCTGACGAAGCCGACCTTGGGGGCGGTCGGCGTGACGGTACGTTCAGGGGAGGCAACTTCGCTCATAGGCCTCTATTGTCCCAGCTATCGGTGACAGCAGGGCATTCATCGGGCAGTCGCCCCATTCGGGCGGGCCGCCGCGCGGCGCTCAGGGGCGCTTGATGCCAAAGGCCCCCAGCACCTGCTCGGTGTTTTTCTGCATCTGCTCCTGCATCTGCAGGAAGACGTTCTTCGATTGTTCGACGTAATTGCCCATCAGTCCCTGGATCATCGGCGACTGCATGGTCATGAAGCGCGACCACATCTCGGGCGTCAGGCCTTCGGCCTTTTCGGCGAGCTGGGCCTGCATCTCGGTCATGGCCTGGATGTTCTTCTCGAGGTACGGGCCCATGTAACCTTGCATGGCCTGGCCATAGAAACGGATGATGTTGGCCAGCACCTGCTCGGTGAACATCGGCGCGCCACCCGCCTCTTCTTCCAGAATGATCTGCAGCAGGATGCTGCGCGTGAGGTCGTCGCCGGTCTTGGCGTCGCGCACCACGAACTGCGCGTTCTTGATGACCAGTTGCTTGACCTCGGTCAGCGTGATGTACGTGGATGTCTCCGTGTCGTAGAGCCGTCGGTTGGGGTACTTCTTGATCACACGCTGGACCGGCTTCACCCCGGACTTCTTGCTCTGCACTACAGACTCCTTCACATGGACGCCCATGTCATCGGATGATTCTAGGGAGCGGTTTTGCTGCATCGCGACAAGGTTTACCCTGACCGTGATTCTTCTTCAGGCATCCGGCGCGGTCGCGTACTCGGCACCGCACGCATGACACGCTGCAGTTTCTGGACGCTCCGGGGTCGACAACCTGAATCGCAGCGGGATCTTCTGCCCGTAGACAACCCAGCATCGGGGGCAATGCTCCTGCCCCGCTGTCGGAAGATAGGCACGCGCGCGCTGCTCGGCGCGCTCCTCGGTCACAGGCATGCCCTGTCGTTGTGCACGCGCCACTTCGCGCGCGGCCATGGTGTCGGCGCGGCCGACAGCAAGGTCATTGATGCCGTAAACCGCGCGCGCAAATTCGAGAGGGGCCTGCTTGAGCAATGCGGCCACGCGGTGGTCGGCGTGCGCCCGATCAACTGGCGTTGATCGCGTATTCATCAGATCGCTTATCAAGGAAATTCGAGAAGGTTGGCAGACCACTCAAGGTAGCACAACCACATGGCGCCAGGGCCTTGCCTGCACCGCGCGAAGGGCTGCCCGCGAAAGGGTTTTTTGCTTGCGCCGATCACTCAGGACGACCGGGCGAATCCAGAGACAAACACGTCGTCCAAACGACGAACGGGTTGCAGCGAAATCGCTGCAACCCGTGTTTGAATTTGGTAGGCGCGATTGGATTCGAACCAACGACCCCCACCATGTCAAGGTGGTGCTCTAACCAACTGAGCTACGCGCCTAAGAGAAGCATCGAGTATAGCAGGAGAAATGGCCCTTTTCAGCGCCGACGTGCAGATCGCACACCAGTCACCGCAGTCACCACACTCAATACCTGCGTCAAACGCGCGGCATCGGCGATTTCCACGGTGAAGGTCATCCAGGCCGTGCCCTTGATCGACTGCGTCTGCACGCCGATCACGTTCATCTTCTCGCGTGCAAACACGTCAGAGATATCGCGCAGCAGGCCCTGACGGTCGGCCGCTTCCACGGCCACGTCGACCGCGTAGACCGGCGCATCCGCGCCCTTCTTCGGCAGACCCCATTCGACATCGATCACACGCTCGCCATCCTTCGCAGCCATCGTGCGGAAGTTGCTGCAATCCGCGCGATGCACGCTGACGCCATGGCCACGCGTGACGAAGCCGCGGATCGCATCCGGCGGCGCCGGCTTGCAGCACTTGGCGAGCTGCGTCATCAGTGACGACACGCCCACCACCAGCACACCGCCCTTGCCCGACTTCTCGCTGCCGCGGGCCTTCTTGATCTGCACGCCGTCATCTGGGTTCAGCGCCGGCTCGGGCGGGCGCAGCAGCGTCTCGATGTTGCGCAGCGAGAACTCGTCCTTGCCGACCACCTCGAACAGATGGTCCGCCGACTTGAAGCCGAGCTGCGAAGCCAGGTCCTCAAGCCGCATGGCCGTCTTGCCTTCACGCTGCAGCAGCTTCTCGACGGCCTCGCGTCCGCGCGCCACGGTCTCGTGCGTGATCTGCGCGTTGAACCAGGCGCGCACCTTGGCGCGTGCGCGGTGGCTCGCCAGATAACCCAGCTCCGCATTCAGCCAGTCGCGCGACGGCCCGCCTTCCTTGGCCGCCATGATCTCGACGGTCTGCCCGTTCGACAGCGGCGTGTTGAGCGGCACCATCGCGCCATCGACACGCGCACCGCGGCAGCGATGTCCCAGCGTCGTGTGCACCGTGTAGGCGAAATCGACCGGCGTCGCGCCCTGAGGCAGCTCGACGATGGCGGCATCGGGCGTGAGCACATAGATGCGGTCGTCGAACAGCCCCTGCCCCTGCAACCCGCCCGACAGGTCGCGCTCCCAGGCCAGCAGCTGGCGCAACACCGCGATCTTGGCGTCGTACTCGCCGCTGGCCCAGACGCCCGCGTAGCCCTTGTGGCCCGCTTCCTTGTAGGCCCAGTGCGCGGCCACGCCATGTTCGGCGTGGTCGTGCATTTCTTCGGTGCGGATCTGGATCTCGATCGGCTTGCCCACCTTGCCATCGACGATCTCGCGCACCACCGTGTGCAGCGACTGGTAGCCGTTGGGTTTGGGCCGTGCGATGTAGTCGTCGAACTCTTCGTCGATGGGCTGGAAGTGCGAATGCACCCAGGCCAGCGCGGCATAGCAGTCCTTCACGTCCTGCACCACCACGCGCAGCGCGAGGATGTCGAAGACCTGCTCGAAGTCGAGCGACTTGCCGCGCATCTTCTTGACGATGCTGTAGATGTTCTTCGGACGCCCCTGCACCGTGGCCTTGACGCCTTCGGCCTGCAGCTCGTGCTCCAGCTGCGAGCGCAACTGCTCGACGTGGCCTTCGCGTTCGATGCGCTTCTCGTCGAGCAGCCGTGCGATCAGCTTGTAGGTCTCGGGCTCGAGAAAGCGGAACGAGAGATCTTCGATCTCCCACTTCACCTGCCAGATGCCCAGCCGGTTCGCGAGCGGCGCAAACACCTGCAGCGACTCGCGCGCCACGCTCTCGGGCGCGGGCTGCTTGCTGGCCGCCGCGTGACGCAGCGTCTGCAGGCGCGAGGCCAGTCGCAGCATGACCACGCGCAGGTCGCGCGAGAACGCGAGCAGCATCTTGCGCACGTTCTCGGTCTGTGCGCCGGCGCCTTCGGCGTGGTGCCCTTGCGAGGCCGTGCGCGCCTGCTCCTGCACGCGCACGAGCTTGGTGGTCTCGACCGCGAGCGCCGCGAAGTTGTCGCCAAAAACCTTGGCGATCACTTCCTGCGGGCGGTTCAGGTGCTGGCAGGAATACACGAGGTAGCTCGCGGCCTGCATCGCCTCGGAGCCGCCCATCTTCGCGACGATGGCGGCCACGGCATCGGCGTGCGCCAGCGTGTTCTCGCCGGTGTCGAGTTTTTCGTCGGCGATCAGCGGCTCGGCGAACGCGCGGGCGCGCGCCAGCATGTTCTCCATGACCGGCGAGCGGTCGGCCGTGGCAGCCGACAGCGGGTAGTCGACCATGACACCGTCGGACAGGGGTGCCGTCTGAAGGTTCGCAGACTCTCGCTTCACGATGCCCTCAATCGAACAGGAAATTCGTGACGACGGCGACCTGCGCGGGATCGACGAAAGTCGGCGCGTGCCCCACGCCCTCGAACTCGACGAGCGTGGCACGCGGGCCGCGCTGCGTCATCGCCGCCGCCGTTTCGGGCGACAGCAGATCGGACACCGCGCCGCGCGTGAGCAGCGTACGCGCCTCGATGGCGTCGTACAGGCTCCACATCACCGCCCCGCCCTGCGCCGCGATTTCGGGCGTGATGGCGCGCAACGGCACGCCGATGGCCGGGTCGTAGTGCAGCACCCAGGCGCCCTCGCCCACCGGGCCGGCACTGGCGGTCTTGGCGGCACCGTCGGCGCTGCGTTCGGACGCCGGCACCACCATGTGCTGCGACAGCGCACGCCACTGTTCCGGCGTGTGCGGCCCGAAGGTGGTCGACATGGCCCACATCGCGTCGGCCGCAGCCTGCACGCTCGGAAACTGGCCGCTCTTGCCCACATACGCGCCGATGCGCTGGATGGCTGCGGGCTCGACCGTGGGGCCGACATCGTTCGCAACGAAGCGGCGAATGGGCCGTGGCAGCGGCAGCTCCTTGTGGCCGGCCAGCACGAAGCCGATCAGCCCGCCCATGCTGGTGCCGACGTAGTCGAGCGTGTCGATGGGATGCTCACCGTGCAGCTGCGCGATCAGCGTCACCATGTCGGCGGCATACACGGGCACTTGATAGAAAGCAGGGTCGCGCAGCCAGTCGCTGCGCCCGCGCCCGACCACGTCGGGACAGACCACGCGCACATCGCCGCCCGCGCGCGCCACGATGGCCTGCGCGAGCACGTCGAAATCGCGCCCCTGCCGGGTCAGTCCGTGCACGCAGACCACGACATGCGCGCTGTGCGCGCTGCCCCATTGCCAATAGGCCATGCGGTGACCGCCCTGGGCGTCGTTGCAGGCCACGTCGTGAAGGGTCGGTTCTGTCATGGAAACGGAGGGGTTCGGGTGCGGATAATGGTCTCGTTGCATCCTAATTCATCCGGAGATTGATCTTCATGCTCAAAGGCAAAACCGCGCTTGTCACGGGGTCCACCAGTGGCATTGGCTTCGCCATCGCCAAGGCGCTGGCCCAACAGGGCGCACACATCGTGCTCAACGGCTTCGGCGACGCCGACACCCCCAAGGCCCAGATCGAGGCGCTCGGCGTGCGCGCCGAATACCACGGGGCCGACATGAGCAAGCCCGACCAGATCGAGGACATGATGAAGTTCGCCGCGTCGAAGTTCGGCCGCGTCGACATCCTCGTCAACAACGCCGGCATCCAGCACGTCGCCAAGGTCGAAGACTTTCCGACCGAACGTTGGGACGCGATCATCGCCATCAACCTCACGAGCGCCTTCCACACGACGCGCCTGGCGATCCCGGCGATGCGCGAGGCCAACTGGGGCCGCATCATCAATGTGGCATCGGCGCACGGGCTCGTGGCCTCGGCGCAGAAGTCGGCCTATGTCGCGGCCAAGCACGGCATCGTGGGCCTGACGAAATCGGTGGCGCTCGAAACCGCCACCACCGGCGTCACCTGCAACGCGATCTGCCCGGGCTGGGTGCTCACGGCGCTGGTGCAAAAGCAGATCGACGACCGCGCGGCGCGCGAAGGCATTTCGGCCCTCCAGGCGCAGAACGAATTGCTGGGGGAAAAGCAGCCCTCGCTGCAATTCACGACAGTCGAGCAATTGGGCGGGCTGGCCGTCTTCCTGAGCTCTCCCGCAGCCGATCAGGTGCGGGGCGTCGCCTGGGCCATGGATGGCGGCTGGACGGCTCAGTAAATAAATAGAGAGATACGGAAGACGCCGGCGGCATCGGCCCGCCGGCGCCGTGCGCTTCTTACTTGAGCTGCACCGACCCGGAAACGTTCACGACCACGCTGGTCTTGCCTGCTTCCACCGGCACGGCCGAATCGGCGGCCGAGAACGACTTGGCCTGCATGGCCATCACGCGCGGACGAATCGGGCCGCTGTCGTTCGCGTTCACCGACACCTCACGCAGTGTGTAGCCGCCGAAGCCGAAGCCCTTGGCCAGCTCGGTGGCCTTCTGCTTGAAGTTGTCGATGGCGATGTTCTGTGCCTCGGTCTCGGTCTTGGCGCGCTGTTCGCGGCTCAGGCCGAAACCGACGTTGCCCACGCTGAGCGTGCTGATGCGCCCTGCCGTCTGGGTGATGCGCGCGAAGTCGCGGCCTTCGAGCACGAGTTCGGTCGAACCTTGCCAGCCGTTGATCTTGCCGTCCTTGGTGTAGCGCGGCGAGAGGCTGAAGTTGCCCGTGCGCACATCGAGCTGGCCCGGCTGCGCATTCTTCTTGGCTTCGGCCAGCGCGGCGTCGAGCGCGGTCTTGAGCTGGGTTTGCACGGTGCCCGCTTCGGCGGCGTCGCGCGTGGTGACGAGGGTCATGCTCAGCAGGTCTTGCTGAACTTCGACGGTGCCGGAGACCGACAGCTGGAGCACGTTTTGTGGAGCAGGCATGACGGCATTCTGGGCCAAGGCGGCACCGGCAAAGGTCAGCGCGGCGCAGGCCGCGATCAATTGAACAGTCTTCAAGACAGATTTCTCCCTGGTGGATGCGAGGAAAAGCCCTCGCCTGCGCCTTCTTCTTCAGTGGCGCAGGCTGCGCGGCGCGGTTTGCGGACTGGCGACGGGCTGCGGTGCCGGCACGATGCGCTCGGCAGGCTGTGATTCTGCCGAATTCAGAAGAACACCCGTTCCCATGGGCACCCACTGCCCCCGGACCTGCTGCCTCAACTCGAACAATTCGCCCGCCGTGAGGCGGCGCCCGGCGATCGCTTCGCCACGGCGCTGCTCTTCCCGCTGGGCCGCCCGGTGCGCGGCCACGGCATCGCGCACTTCGCTGCGGCGCCCTTCACTGACCCGCAAAAACCCTTCGGAAGCGACGGACGTCGCACCACAGGCGCATGCGAAAAAAAGCAGAGGCAAGGCAGAAAAAGAAGGTCTCATCGCGCAATCGTCATAAGGCAGCACGGACTGTGCCACCGCCGGGCAAAGCCCGGATGACCAGACGGCGAGCGGCCGCAAGTTGTGTAACTTAGTGTCAACCACTACGGAATTCGGCAGCAATGGGGTCCTAACGCCTTCAGAATCGGCGCTGTTACAAATTCAACGTTGTAGAAATGACTCAAGTTCCCGCTCGCACCGACAAGATCGTGATCGTCGACGACGACGCCCGCATCCGCGACCTCCTGCGCCGCTACCTGACGCAGGAAGGATTCGAAGTGATCGTGGCCGAGGACGGCAAGGCGCTCAACCGCATCCTGTTGCGCGACACGGTCGACCTGATCGTGCTCGACCTGATGATGCCCGGCGAAGACGGTCTCTCCGTCTGCCGCCGCCTGCGCGCCGCCAACGACCGCACGCCGATCATCATGCTCACCGCCAAGGGCGAAGACGTGGACCGCATCGTCGGTCTCGAAGTCGGCGCCGACGACTACCTGGGCAAGCCCTTCAACCCGCGCGAACTGCTGGCCCGCGTGCACGCCGTGCTGCGCCGCCGTCCGCCGCTCGAGGCGCCGGGCGCCCCCTCCACCGAGAACGAGACCGTCACCTTCGGCCCGTTCGCCTTCGACCTCGGCTCGCGCACCCTGAAGAAGGACGGCGAAGAACTCTCGCTGACCACCGGCGAGTTCGCGATGCTGAAGGCGCTGGTGCGCCACCCGCGCCAGCCGCTGTCACGTGAAAAGCTGGCCCAGCTGGCCCGCGGCCGCGAATTCGAACCCTTCGACCGCAGCCTGGACGTGCAGATCTCGCGCCTGCGCAAGCTGGTCGAGTCCGACGCCGCGGCGCCGCGCTACATCCAGACCGTCTGGGGCGTGGGCTACGTGTTCGTGCCGGACGGCACGGCCTGACGACCCGCTGAGAGGTGGCCATCGGCCTCCATTCCGCCCGACCTGACCCGGCCCAGGAGGACGGTGCGCAGGTCACGATGCCGAGCCCGCTCGAAGCGAGCGCGCAACGTGACCGCCGCCCCGGCCTCAAGCTGGGCTTCAGTCTTTTCTGGCGCACCTTCTTCCTGCTCGCACTGCTGCTGATCGGTTGCACGGTCGCCTGGCTGCAGACCTTCCGCTCGCTCGAATACGAGCCGCGTGCCATCCAGACCGGGCACCAGATCGCCTCGCTCGTGAACCTCACGCGCGCGGCGCTCGTGTATTCGGACGCGATCACGCGGGTTTCGCTCATCAAGACGCTGGCCGACCAGGAAGGCGTGCGCATCCTGCCGCGCGAACCCAACGACCGCTTCCAGCCCTACACCAGCGGCGCGCTCGACGAGCGCGTCACCGAAGAGCTGATCGCCCAACTCGGCGAAGGCACCACGGTGGCCAGCCGCGTGAACGACGAGCCGGGCCTGTGGATTGGCTTCACCATCGAGAGCGACACCTACTGGCTGCTGCTCGACCCCACGCGCTTCAGCCGCGTGGGCGGGCGCACCTGGCTGGTCTGGCTCAGCACGGCGATGGCGCTGTCGCTCGCCGGCGCGGCGCTGATCACGCGGCTCATCAACCTGCCGCTCAAGCAGCTGTCGCGCGCCACCTTGCAGGTGCGCGAGGGCGAGTACGAGGCGCACCGGCTCGACGAGCGCGCCCGCACCAACGAGATCCGCGCGGTCAACATCGGCTTCAACCGCATGGCCGACCAGCTCGCCAAGATCGAGCAGGACCGTGCCATCATGCTGGCCGGCATCTCGCATGACCTGCGCACGCCGCTGGCCCGGCTGCGGCTCGAAACCGAGATGAGCGTGGCCGACGAAGACGCGCGCGACCACATGGCCGCCGACATCGCACAGCTCGACGCCATCATCGACAAGTTCCTCGATTACGCCCGCCCCGACCATGTCGACCAGCGCCCGGTGCTGCTGCGCGACGTGATCGACGCCTGCACCTACGCCGTGCAGGACTACGAAGAGATGAACATCCACGTCGACGTGCCCGCCGACCTGAAGGTGATGGGCGACGAGGTGGAGCTCACGCGCGTGATCTCCAACCTGGTCGAGAACGCCCGGCGCTACGGCAAGACGCCGTCGACCGGCGTGGCCGACGTCACGATCCAGGCGCAGGCCAACAACGACGCGGTGCTGATCAAGGTCCGCGACCACGGCGCGGGCGTCGAGCCCGCCCTGCTCGTGCAGCTGACCAAGCCCTTCTTCCGCGGCGACGCGGCACGCACCTCGGCGGCCGGCGCCGGCCTGGGGCTGTCGATCGTGGCGAAGAACATCGAGCGCATGGGCGGCACCTTCGCGCTCACCAGCACGCCGGGCCGGGGCCTCGCAGCCCACATCCGGATGCCGCGCGCGATGCCGGCGGGCAGCAGCAAGCCCGGCGAGGTGCCGGGCAAGAAGCAGGTCGCCTGAAGAAGAATCCCGGGTTCAGCGGTGCAGCAGCACCGCAGCGCGGGCTTCCATCGCCCGCCCCTCGCCCACCGGGCCGAGCTTTTCGGCCGTCTTGGCTTTCACATTGACCTGATCGAGCGCAATACCCAGCGTGTCGGCGATGCGCTGGCACATGGCCGGGATGTGCGGCGCCAGCTTCGGCGCCTGCGCGATCACGGTGCTGTCGACGTTGCCGATTTCCCAGCCGGCGGCCCGCACGCGGCGCGCCGCCTCGGCCAGCAGCACGGCCGAATCGGCGCCGCGGAACTGGGCGTCGGTGTCGGGAAAATGCCGGCCGATGTCGCCCAGCCCGGCGCCGCCGAGCAGCGCGTCGGTGATGGCGTGCAGCAGCACGTCGGCGTCCGAATGCCCGAGCAGGCCGGTGGTGTGCGGCACCTCGATGCCACCCAGGATGAGCTTGCGCCCTGCCACCAACTGGTGAACGTCCCAGCCTTCGCCGATGCGGATGTTGAACGGGGTCGTCGTCATGCCATGGCCTTCTTGCGACCGAGCAGCACCGCCTCGGCCAGTGCGAAATCTTCGGGGAACGTCACTTTGAAATTCTGCGCGCTGCCGGGCACCAGCAGCGGCGCCAGGCCGAGGGTCTCGATGGCGCTGGCCTCGTCCGTCACCACATCGCCCACGCGCTCCAGCGCGTCGAGCAGCATGCCGATGCGGAACATCTGCGGCGTCTGCGCCAGCCACTTGTCGGCGCGCGGCAGGGTCTGGGTCGAGCGGCTGTCGGTCGACGAGACCTTCAGCGTGTCGGCCAACCGCTGCGCCAGCAGGCCGCCGACGGCGTCGTGCTCGCAGGCAGCGATGAGCGCCTCGATCTGGCTGGACGTGACCAGGCAGCGCGCCGCGTCGTGCACCAGCACCCAGTCGTGCGGCCCGGCGCCCTTCTGGCGCAGCGCCGCCAGGCCGTTGCGCACCGAAGCGGCGCGCGTCAGGCCGCCCACGCGCAGCAGGTACTCGCCGGTCACGGGGAAGCGCGGCAGCGCCGTCTGCACCTCGCGGTCGTCGGGCGACACCACCACGGCCACGCCCGCGAAACGCCCGGCCAACGCACGAAACGCGTCCACCGTGTGGGCCACCATCGACTGGCCCGCCAGGCGCCGGTACTGCTTGGGCTGCGCGCCGCCGGCGCGGTGGCCGGAACCGGCACAGGGGATCAGCACGTAGAAACGGGAAGAAGACATGGAGGGTGCGGCACGGGCCGATGGCCGACAAGCGGATAAGGGGCCGCCATTCTAGAATTGACATTCGCACACCCCTCGCCGTCCGGCGCGGGGTGTCGTGCATTTTTCGAGCCGCTCCATGGACCTCCCCCTTCTCCCGGCGGGCAAGCGTTTCACGCTGCCGCGTCCCCCGTTGTCCGCCGATGCGCTGATGCTGGCCCAGCTCGGCATGCGCGAGAAGGCCGCGGGCCGCGCCACCGCGATGTTCACCGCCGACGCCAACGACGCCCAGCGGCTCATCGACGAAATCGCCTTCTTCGCCCCCGAGCTGCGCTGCGCCCTGTTCCCCGACTGGGAAACGCTGCCCTACGACAGCTTCTCGCCGCACCAGGACCTGATCAGCGAGCGCCTGGCCACGCTGTGGCGCATCAGCCAGAAGGAGGCCGACGTGGTGCTGGTGCCTGCCACCACCGCGCTGTACCGACTGGCGCCGCCGGCCTTCCTGGCCGGCTACACCTTCCAGTTCAAGGCCAAGCAGAAGCTGCAGGAGTCCAAGCTCAAGGCGCAGCTCACGCTGGCCGGCTACAGCCACGTGACGCAGGTCGTGAGCCCGGGCGAGTACGCGGTGCGCGGCGGCCTGATCGACCTGTTCCCCATGGGCTCGCTGGTGCCGTTCCGCGTCGACCTGTTCGACGACGAGATCGACTCCATCCGCACCTTCGACCCCGACACCCAGCGCAGCCTGTACCCCGTGCCCGAGGTGCGCCTGCTGCCAGGCCGCGAGTTCCCGATGGACGACGACGCCCGCGCGCGCTTTCGCAGCCGCTGGCGTGAACTGCTCGAGGGCGACCCGACCAAGAGCCGCATCTACAAGGACATGGGCAACGGCGTGGCCACCGCCGGCATCGAGTACTACCTGCCGCTGTTCTTCGACGAGACGGCCACGGTGTTCGACTACCTCGGCCCCGACGCCACCGTCGTGCTGCACGGCGACCTGGAACCCGCGTTCCAGCACTTCTGGCAGGACACCAACGAGCGCTACCGCCTGGTGCAGGGCGACCCCGAGCGCCCCGCGCTGCCGCCCGAGGCGCTGTTCCTCAACGCCGAGCAGTTCTATCAGCGCGCCAAGCCGCACGCGCAGCTGGCCATTCGCGGCGACATCGCCACCGACGCGCCCTACGCCGAGTTCGACAAGCTGCCGCCCTTTGCCGTCGTGCGCGGCGCCGAAGACCCGCTGGTCGGCCTGAAGGCCCACATCGCCGCCACGCCGCACCGCGTGCTGCTGATCGCCGAGAGCGACGGCCGCCGCGAGAGCCTGCTCGACTTCCTGCGCGCCAGCGGCGTGAACCCGCCGGCCTTCGACTCGCTGGCCGAGTTCGAAGCCTCGGGCGACGAAAAAATCGGCATCGCCACCGCCGCGCTGGCCTCGGGCTTCGCGTGGCGCGAACAGGCGATCGACTTCGTCACCGAGACCGAGCTGTTCGCCACCGCGCCCACCACGCGCCGGCGCAACAAGAAGCAGGAACAGGTCAGCGACGTCGAGGCGCTGATCAAGGACCTGTCCGAACTCAACGTGGGCGACCCCGTGGTCCACAGCGCGCACGGCATCGGCCGCTACCGCGGCCTGATCCACATGGACCTGGGCCAGGGCACGGGCGCCGACGGCAAGCCGCTGCTGCAGGAAATGCTGCACCTGGAGTACGCCGACAAGGCCACGCTGTACGTGCCCGTGTCGCAACTGCACCAGATCAGCCGCTACACCGGCGTGAGCGCCGACGAGGCGCCGCTGCACAAGCTGGGCTCCGGCCAGTGGGAAAAGGCCAAGCGCAAGGCCGCCGAACAGGTGCGCGACTCGGCCGCCGAGCTGCTCAACATCTACGCCCGCCGCGCGGCGCGCGAAGGCCATGCCTTCCGCTACTCGCCGGCCGACTACGAGGTGTTCGCCAACGACTTCGGCTTCCAGGAAACCGCCGACCAGAAGGCCGCGATCCACGCCGTGGTGCAGGACATGATCTCGCCCCAGCCGATGGACCGCCTCGTGTGCGGCGACGTGGGCTTCGGCAAGACCGAGGTCGCCCTGCGCGCCGCCTTCATCGCCGTCACCGGCGGCAAGCAGGTCGCCTTTCTCGCGCCGACCACGCTGCTGGCCGAGCAGCACTACCAGACGCTCGTCGATCGCTTTGCCAAGTGGCCGGTGAAGGTGGCCGAGATGAGCCGCTTCCGCTCGGCCAAGGAAATCACGGCCGCCGCCAAGGGCCTGGCCGAGGGCCAGGTCGACATCGTGGTCGGCACGCACAAGCTGTTGTCGCAGTCGGTCAAGTTCAAGAACCTGGGCCTGCTGATCATCGACGAGGAGCACCGCTTTGGCGTGCGCCACAAGGAGGCGATGAAGGCGATGCGCGCCGAGGTCGACGTGCTCACGCTCACGGCCACGCCGATTCCGCGCACGCTGGGCATGGCGCTCGAGGGCCTGCGCGACCTGAGCGTGATCGCCACCGCGCCGCAGCGCCGGCTGGCCATCAAGACCTTCGTGCGCAACGAGGGCACGGGCGTGATCCGCGAAGCCGTGCTGCGCGAGCTCAAGCGCGGCGGCCAGGTCTACTTCCTGCACAACGAGGTCGAGACCATCGAGAACCGGCGCCAGAAGCTCGAAGAAATCCTGCCCGAGGCCCGCATCGCCGTGGCCCACGGCCAGATGCCCGAGCGCGAGCTGGAGCGCGTGATGCGCGACTTCGTGGCCCAGCGCTACAACATGCTGCTGTGCTCGACCATCATCGAGACCGGCATCGACGTGCCGACCGCCAACACCATCGTGATGAGCCGCGCCGACAAGTTCGGCCTGGCGCAGCTGCACCAGCTGCGCGGCCGCGTCGGCCGCTCGCACCACCAAGCCTATGCCTACCTCATGGTGCCGGACACCGAAGGCCTGACCAAGCAGGCCTCGCAGCGGCTCGAGGCCATCCAGCAGATGGAAGAGCTGGGCTCGGGCTTCTACCTGGCGATGCACGACCTGGAAATTCGCGGCACCGGCGAGGTGCTCGGCGAGAACCAGAGCGGCAACATGATGGAGATCGGCTTCCAGCTCTACAACGAGATGCTCAGCGAAGCCGTGCGCTCGCTGAAGGCCGGGCAGGAGCCCGACCTGCTCTCGCCGCTGTCGGTCACGACCGAGATCAACCTGCACGCCCCGGCCCTGCTGCCCGACGACTACTGCGGCGACGTGCACCTGCGGCTGTCGTTCTACAAGAAGCTCGCCACCGCGAAGACGCCCGACCAGATCGACACGCTGCTGGAAGAAATCGTCGACCGCTTCGGCAAGCTGCCGCCGCAGGCCCAGACGCTGATCGACACGCACCGCCTGCGCGTGCTGGCGCGGCCCTACGGCGTGGTCAAGGTCGACGCGGCGCCGGGCATCATCAACATCACCTTCCGCAAGGACGCGCCGGTGGACGGCATGGCCATCATCCAGCTGATCCAGAAGAACAAGCACATCAAGCTCGCCGGCAACGAGAAGCTGCGCATCGAGCGCGAACTCAAGGAGCCGAAGGACCGCGCCCAGATGGTGCGCGACGTGCTGCGCAGCCTCGGACAACCCCTCGTCAAGGAAACCGCCCCCGCATGAGCGCTACTGAAATCTCCCCCGGCCTCGTCCTCCAGCGCGTGAAGCCGCCGCTGAAGCTCGCCGACTTCAAGCTGATCGCGTTCGACATGGACTCGACGCTGATCAACATCGAATGCATCGACGAGATCGCCGATGCCGTCGGCAAGAAGGCCGAGGTGGCCGCGATCACCGAAGCCACGATGCGCGGCGAGATCAAGGACTTCAAGGAAAGCCTGCGCCGCCGCGTGGCGCTGCTGCAGGGCGTGCCCGTGGCCGCGCTGCAGCAGGTGTACGACGAGCGCCTGAAGCTCAACCCCGGCGCCACCGAGCTGGTCGCGGCCTGCAAGAAGGCCGGCCTCAAGGTGCTGCTGGTGTCGGGCGGCTTCACCTTCTTCGCGAACCGCGTGAAGGACCGCCTGGGCATCGACTTCGCGCGCTCCAACCTGCTCGACGAAGCCGACGGCCAGCTCACCGGCCAGGTCGTGACGCAAAGCTGGGGCGACATCTGCGACGGCGCCGAAAAGCGCCGCACGCTGCTCGAAGTGGCCTCGCTCATGGGCATCTCGCCGCAGGAAACCATCGCCGTGGGCGACGGTGCCAACGACCTGCCGATGATGGGCGAGGCCGGGCTGTCGGTGGCCTATCACGCCAAGCCGAAGGTGCGCGAGCAGGCCATGGTGGCGATCAACGAAGGCGGGCTCGACCGCGTGCTGGAAATCCTGAAATGACCGACGCCGCCCCGCTCTACCGCGCCGACGCACTGCGCGACTACGCCAGTGCCCTGCTGCAGAAAGCGGGGCTCGCGGCCTCGATGGCCGACAGCGTGGCGCGCACGCTGGTCGAAGGCGACCTGCTGGGCCACGACACGCACGGCCTTGCGCTGCTGGCCGGCTACGTGAAAGAGATCGAATCGGGCGGCATGACGCGCGACGGCGCGCCCGAGGTGCTGTCCGACCGCCCCGCCGCCGTGCTGTGGGACGGCAGGCGCCTGCCCGGCCCCTGGCTCATGGACCAAGGCATGGACCTGCTGGTGCCGCGTGCGCGCGAACTGGGCACGGCCTCGCTCGTGATCCGCCGCAGCCACCACATCGCCTGCCTCGCGGTCTACATGCTGCGCGCGCTGCAGGAAGACATGCTGATGCTGCTGGCCTGCTCCGACCCCAACACCGCCAGCGTCGCGCCCTTCGGCGGCACGCAGGCGGTGTTCACGCCGAATCCGCTGGCGATGGGCTTTCCGCTGTCGCAGGGCGGTGTGATGGTCGACATCTCGGCCTCGATCACCACCAATGGCATGAGCAACCGCAAGCGCGCGGCCGGCGAGACCTTCGCCGAGGAATGGCTGATCGACGCCTCGGGCAAGCCGTCGAACAACCCGCAGGTGCTGTTCGACCAGCCGCCCGGCACGCTGTTGCCCGTGGGCGGCCTGAGCCACGGCCACAAGGGCTACGGCATGGCGCTGCTGGTCGAGACGCTCACGGCCGGCCTCGCGGGCCACGGGCGCGCCGACCCGCCCGAAGGCTGGGGCGCGACGGTGCACCTCACGCTGCATGACCTGCACGCCTTCGGCGGCAAGGACGCTTTCCTGCGCCAGATGGACCACGTGGCCGAGAAATGCCGCGACAACGCGCCCGTCGACCCGGCCAAGCCTGTGCGGCTGCCGGGTGAAGGCGGGTTGAAGCGTCGGGAAGCGCAATCGGCGAACGGGGTGCGGCTGCACCCGTCGATTGCGCGCTCGCTGCAGGAGGCGGAGCAGCGGCATGGCCTGCGGCTGGCGCAGGCGCTGATCTGACGGGGCTTATTCCTCGCCGTCGTTCTCGGTGTGCTCAGACGCACCCGCGGGCCGCGGCTGACGCTTGCCGGGCTTGGCCAGGATCTCGATGTAGAACTGCTTGCCGCCCTCTTTCACCACTCCGTCGATGAGGCCGGTGATGGCCGTGAGGTGGATGGTTTCGGCGGATTCCTGGGCGGTGCCGAACCGGCAGTCGAAGTCCCAGAAGTCGGCGCCTTCGGGCAGGTCGCGGCGGCGCTCGCGCTTGATGTACTTGCGGATCTCGTGCTTGACGGCTTCGAGGAGACGGTCGGGGTGCTTGCCCTCGACCTGAAGCTGGAAGGTTTTTCTCATGGGTGATGGTAACCCGCTGTGTAAAGTCGGCGGTTCAAATGGAAAGCAGGTGAAGACATGGCACGCGCAAACGACTGGGCAAGCAAGGTGATGGCATTGGTGAACGGCGGCAACGCCCCTGCGGCCATCGCGCAGATCAAGGTCGCGCCGTCGGTCAAGGACCTGAAGGCGCTGCAGACCATCATGACGCTCTCCAAAATGAAAGGCCGCTATCCGAACGTGGATGCGGCCATTTCAGACAACCTGGACCTGCTGGCGGCGCCCCGGCTGCACCGGTCCCCCTGAACGTCGGCGTTACAGGGCCTGGCCGAGGCGCTTCACGCCTTCTTCGATCTTCTCGATGTCGGCCGTGGCAAAGCTCAGGCGCAGCGTCGCCACATCGGGCTTCTCGGCGAAGAACGGCGCGCCGGGCACGAAAGCCACCAGCTTCTCGATCGCACGCTTGGCCAACTCGTTGGCATCGGCCAGCTTGCCGTTGGCGCCCGTCAGGCGCGCCCAGAAGAACAGCCCGCCGTTGGGCTGCGTGAAGCTCACCGCATCGCCCAGCTCACGCGTCAGCGCGGCGCCCATGGCCTGCGCACGCTGGCCGTAGACCTCGCGCACATGCGCCAGCGTGCCGGGCATGCGGCCGCTCTTGAGGTACTGCGCGGCCGTGGCCTGCGCGAAGGTGCTGGTGTGGGCGTCGCTGAACTGCTTGCACATCGTGGCCTTGGCCAGCAGCTCGGGCGGCGCGATCATCCAGCCGATGCGCAGGCCGGGGCTCAGCACCTTGCTCAGGCTGCCGCAATGCGCCAGCAGTTCGCGGCTGCCGGGCACGTCCTTGCTCAGCGACATGATCGACGGCGGCGGCGCTTCGCCGAAGTACAGGTCGCCGTAGGGGTCGTCCTCGACGATCAGCGTCTGGTACTTCACGGCCAGCTCGAGCACCTTCTTGCGGCGCTCCAGGCTCAGCATGGCGCCGCTGGGGTTGCCGAAGGTGGGGATCAGGTAGACGAACTTGGGCTTGTGCTCGGCGATAAGCTTCTCGAGCTCGTCGGTCTTCACGCCGTTGGCGTCGATGGGTGCGCTGATGAGCTGCGCGCCGTACAGGCGGAAGCACTGGATCGTGGCCAAGAAGGTCGGCCCTTCGACGATCACCTTGTCGCCGGGCGAGATCATGGTCTTGCCTAGCAGGTCCAGCGCCTGCTGGCTGCCGGTGGTGACGATCAGGCCGCTGGGGTCGACGTCGACACCCTTGGTCTTCATGAAGGAACTGAGCTGGTTGCGCAGCGGCTCGTAGCCTTCGGTGGCGCCATATTGCAAGGCCGCGCCGGGCTCTTCGGCCAGCGCCTTCTGGCTCGCCTCCTTCAGGCCCTCGACGTCGAACATGGCGCTGTCGGGAAAGCCGCCCGCAAAACTGATGATGCCGGGCTTGCCCAGCAGCTTGAAGAGTTCGCGGATGGCGGAGGTTTCGACGTTGTCGAGGCGGGAGGCGAATTGCATGGTCAGTCTCACTTTCTGGGCGTCATTGTCGCGAAAGCCCGGGCAGGAAAGCTGCGTAGGGCCATGGCTTTTCGACGATATATTGCATCCATCGCCGCAAACGCCGGTGCTCGCCCTGCCTTCCACGGCACGCGCCCCGCGAGCCCCTCGCCGTGAACGGCGGCCACCACGACCCATGAAAAAATCCGACATCCCCCTCTTCTTCGCCACCCTGCAGGCCGCCAACCCCGAGCCGCGCACGGAGCTCGAATACACCACGCCCTTCGAACTGCTGGCCGCCGTGCTGCTGTCGGCGCAGGCCACCGACGTGGGGGTGAACAAGGCGACGCGCCGGCTGTATCCGGTGGCGAACACGCCGCAGGCGATCCTCGACCTCGGGGTGGAAGGACTGGAGTCGTACATCAAGACGATCGGGCTGTACCGCAGCAAGGCCAAGCACCTGATCGAGGCCTGCCGGATGCTGGTCGAGCTGCACGGCGGCGAGGTGCCTCGCACGCGCGCCGAGCTCGAGGCGCTGCCGGGCGTGGGGCGCAAGACGGCCAACGTGGTGCTCAACGTGGCCTTCGGCGAGGAGACGATCGCGGTCGACACGCACATCTTTCGCATCGGCAACCGCACCGGGCTTGCGCCCGGCAAGACGCCGCTGGACGTGGAACTCAAGCTCGAAAAGCGCATCCCACCCGAATTCCGCCTGCACGCGCACCACTGGCTGATCCTGCACGGGCGCTATGTCTGCGTGGCGCGCAAGCCGCGCTGCTGGGAATGCGCGGTTTCCAGCTTCTGCTCGTTCAAGCCCAAGACGCCGGCCCCCAAGACCGCCTGAGCGGCACCACACCATCTCGCACATGACGACGACAACGATTTTCAAGAAGACGCCTTCCGCCGCCCTCCTCTTCCTCGCAGCGCTGTGCAGCGCGGGCGCCGCCTGGTCGCGCGACGGCGTGCTGCCGCCCGAGACGATGGCGCTCTACGGCGGGCGCTGGTCCGCCAACTGCGCCGACGCAGCCGCACCGACGCTGCAGGTGCGCGAAGACATGCTGATCGCCGAGCGCGGCAAGCGCCGCGTGGTCGGCCGCCAGCCGGACACGGCGCACAGCTTCTTCGGCAACCAGCCGCCACCGCCGAACTTCGACGTGGCGCTGATGAGCCGCGTGGGCAAGGGCGACAACGCGACGATGAATTTCCTGGTCTTTCGCGACGCGCGCGGCCAGTCGATCACGCTGAAGGCCGACAAGCCGGTCGTCGGTCAGTTGGGCCCGGAGCTGATGAAGCAGCGCTACTGGCGCTGCGACGGCCCGGCTCGCGCCGCGACGCCGCCCGCCGAACCTGCTGCCACGATCAAGCCACCGGCACCCGCCACGGGCAGCCCGGCCGCCCTCGCCCGGGGCCCTGCGATGGACAAGGCCTGGCGCGCCGCGCTGGGCACGCGCGAAACTGAACGCTGGCTGGTGCGCCGCGAAGGCCCGGCGCCCGAGCCGCAATGGGTGACGGTGGACGGCACGCGCTACCTGCTGCACGCCTTCTGCAAGCCGCACGACTGCTACGACCACAACGCCATCGCGCTCTACGACCAGGGCTCGGGCCGGCTCTACGGCCTGGTGCAGCGCAACGGGCAGAACCAGCTCCTAGGTGGACCCTCGCCACAGTTCGCGGGGCAGCTCGACCGGCTCTGGCGCGAGCAGTGGCGCGCGAAGAACTGACGGCGCCTCGTCAGGCGACCGGCGCGGCGACCACGCGCCAGTCGCCGAAAGCCGCTGCGTCGTTGGGCCATTGATCGGCCCGCTCGGGGCACGACACGCCCTGCGACAGCAGCTGCACCGCGCGCAGCACGCCCGCATGCGTGACCCACAGCGCATCGCCGCCGGTCGCCAGCCAGTCGGCATGCGCCGAGGCCACGCGCTGCATGAAGACGCGCACGCTCTCGCCATCGCCTCCTGCGGGGGCATCAGCAAAACGATTCGTCCAAGCCTCGAATTCCTCGCGGGCCACGGCCGACCACAGGCGCCCTTCCCAGGCGCCGAAACTCATCTCCGCCAGCCGCGCATCGCGCCGCACCGACAGATCGGGCCGCAGCGCGACGATGGCGTCCGCCAGCAAGGCGCAACGCCGCAGCGGCGAACTCCACAGCGCGATGCCGGCCGGCAGCACCGCGGCGATGCGCGCCGCGGCGGCCTGCGTGCCGTCCGCATGGGCGTCGAGGTCGGTCGCGCCGTAGCACAGGCCCGCCGGCGCGATCACCGGCGCGTGGCGCTGCAGCCAGAGCCGGGCGGTCGCGGTGCTCATGCCTTCCACGCCAGCGCGAGGTAGATCGCCAGTTCGCACACCTGCTGCGTGGCGCCCAGCCCGTCGCCCGTGAAGCCCTGCAGCCGACGCACGAAGAGCCGCGCCATCCAGCCCCCGGCGAGCACCAGCGCCGCGAGCGCCGCGCCCACATGCACCACGTCGTGCGCGCACAGCAGCAGCGCCACGGCGGGTGCGGCCCACAGCACGGCGACGAGCAGCGCACCGCCGCTGATCGCGTCGGCGAGCGGCTTGGCCTTGCTGCCGCTGCTGTCGCCCACATAAGGCAGCCAGCGGATGAGGAACAGCGGCGCCAGCCGCGACAGCACATGCGCACCGACGATGGACACGGCCACCACGTCCAGCCCGCGCGCAGCGAGTGCGGCGAGCAGGCCGAACTTCAGGCCCAGCGCCAGCACCAGCGCGACCGCGCCGAAAGCGCCGATGCGCGAGTCCTTCATGATCTCCAACGCCCGCTCACGGCTGGCCGAGCCACCGAGGCCGTCGGCCACGTCGGCCAGGCCGTCCTCATGGAAGGCGCCCGTGAGCATCACGGTGGCGACAGTGCTCAGCACGGCCGCGACCAGCGCCCCTGCCACGCCCGGCAGGCCGGCCCCCACGGCGACAAACACCGCAGCAGCCACCCCACCCGCGATCCAGCCGATGGCCGGCAGATGCGCCGCGGCGGCGCGCAGCATCTGCGGGCTGAAGCCGACCCAGGCGGCGAGTTTTCCCGTCACCGGCACGCGGGTGAAGAACTGGACCGCCAGCAGGAAATGGCGCACGCCGTTCATTGCTGGCGCGACACGCCCGCCGATTCGAAGCTCGCCATCTCGCGCAGGATGCGGCAGGCCGATTCGAGCAGCGGCCACGCCAGCGCACCGCCCGAGCCCTCGCCCAGGCGCAGGTCGAGGTTCAGCAAGGGCTCGAGCCCGAGGTGTTTCAGCAGCAGCGTGTGCCCGGGCTCCGCCGAGCTGTGCGCAGCCACGCAGCGCTGCGTCACCTGTGGGCGAATCGCCTGGGCGACCAGCACGGCCGCGCTGGCGATGAAGCCGTCGACCACGATCACGCGCCGCTCCTGCGCCGCCTGCAGCACGGCGCCGACCAGCGTCGCCACCTCGAAGCCGCCGAACGCGGCCAGCGCCTCGAGCGGCGCGGTCGCGCCCGCGTGCAGGGCGAGCACCTCGCGCAGCACCTCGCGCTTGCGCGCCAGGCCGTCAGCATCGAGCCCCGTGCCGGCGCCGGTGCACAGGCCGATGTCCAGCCCGGCCAGGCGCGACAGCAGCAGCGCGGCGGACGAGCTGTTGCCGATGCCCATTTCGCCCAGCAGCAGCGCGTTGCCCGGCAGCGCGCGCACCACCTCGCGGCCGTTGGCGATGGCCTGGGCGCACTGTTCGGGCGTCATGGCGGGGCCAGCCGACGCGTCGGCCGTGCCGGCGGCGATGCGCCGCGACACCAGGCCGGGGCGCGGCTGGAAGTCGCGCCGCACGCCGCAATCGACCACGGTGAGCGCCAGGCCGTGCTGGCGCGCCAGCACGCTGACGGCCGCGCCGCCGGCCAGGAAGTTCTCGACCATCTGCCAGGTCACGTCGCTCGGGTAGGCCGACACGCCGCGCGCCGCCAGCCCGTGGTCGCCCGCGCACACCAGCATCTGCGGCGCGTCGAGCACGGGCTGCTCGGTGCCCAGGATAGTGCCGATGCGCAGCGCCAGTGCTTCGAGGCGGCCCAGTGCGCCGACGGGCTTGGTCTTGTTGTCGAGCGTGGCCTGCAGGCGCGCCGCGAGTGCGGCGTCGGTGATGTCTGGAACAGCGGGAATCAGGTCGATGTCGGTCATGCGATCAGGCCGGCGAGCACGCCGGCGTCGAAGTGGGTGTCGATGAAGTCGGCCAGGCCGTCGAAGGTGGCGTCCAGCGTGGGCGCCGTGGTGCCGAACAGCGCTTGCAGCGCGGCCGGGTCCTCGAACAGGCCGTGCAGGTACAGGCCCAGCACGTTGCCGCGCGCGTTCTGCCAGGCCAGGCCCTCGGGCATCACGGCGCGGCCGTCGTGGGCCAATTGGGGGTGGGCGGCCGTCTGACCGTGGTGGATTTCGTAGCCGGCGATGCGCACGCCCGCCAGCGCGGACCAGGGGCCGGCCACGAGATCGCTGGAAAAGGTCGCCTCGCGGTGCCGCACGGTCTTCTCGCGCTCGAACACGGTCACCAGCGGCAGCAGCCCGAGCCCGGGTGCGTTGCCGTCGATGCCATGCGGATCGACCAGCGCCTCGCCCAGCATCTGCAGCCCGCCGCACACGCCCAGCACCGCGCCGCCGCGCCCGGCATGCTCGGCCACGGCGCGGTCCAGCCCCTGCGCGCGCAGCCAGGCGAGGTCGCCGCTCGTGTGCTTGGAGCCCGGCAGCACGATCCAGTCGGCGCCGGCCACGTCGGCCGGCGTGCGGACCCAGACCAGGCGCACGCCGGGCACGTTCTTCAGTGCCTGGAATTCGTCGAGGTTGCTCAGGCGCGGATACGCCACCACCGCCACGGTGCGCGTGACCACGCCGCTGGCGCGGCTGCGGTCGTCGAACACGCCGTCTTCCTCGGGCAGGCCGTGCTGCCACCACATGGGCAGCGTCGCCACGGTCGGCACGCCGGTCAGTGCCTGCAGCTGCTGCGGCGCGGGCGCCAGCAGGGACGCGTCGCCCCGGAACTTGTTGAGCACGAAACCGTTGATGAGCGCCCGGTCGGCCTCGGGCAGCAGCGCCCAGGTGCCGTACAGGTGGGCGAAGGCGCCGCCGCGGTCGATGTCGGTCGCCAGCAGGCAGCGCGCCTGGGCGTGGCGGGCGACGCGCAGGTTGACGATGTCGCTGGCCATGAGGTTGATCTCGGCCGGCGAACCCGCGCCTTCAATCACGACCACGTCGTTCTCGGCGCGCAACTCATCGAAGGCCTGCGCGATCTGCGGCCAGACGCGCTCGCTGCGCCCGCGCCACGGCAGGGTCGACAGCGACTCGCTCACCTGCCCCATCAGCACCACCTGGCTGTGGGTGTCGCGCTCGGGCTTGAGCAGCAGCGGGTTCATGCGCACGTCGGGCACGGCGTTGGCGGCCAGGGCCTGGAAGTACTGGGCGCTGCCGATCTCGCCGCCCTCGACCACGCGGGCGTTGTTGCTCATGTTCTGCGCCTTGAACGGCGCCACCCGCAGCCCTTGGCGGGCATACCACCGGCACAGCGCGGTGGCCAGCCAGCTCTTGCCGGCGCCGCTGGTGGTGCCCAGGACCATGACGCAGCGCGCCGGCCCGCTTGTCGCTCTAGAACTCATCCGGGGATTGTCGTTGAGCGCTGAACCGAATCCGGAAAGCCGAATCGGACGTACCAAGGGATGCGGCCCGCTGCGGGCCGCCTCCGCCAAGCCATGTCCGCCCTCAACGATCTGGCGCTGACGGTCGAGGAACGTGAGCCGGGCCGGTTCTACTGGCTCCTGCTCGAAGCCGTCCACGACACCGGCAGCACCTCCGACACGCTCGGCTACCGGCCGCTGCGGGTGGCTGCGCGCCCGCAGGCCAGCTATTCGAGCGCGCTCGCGCTGGGGGCGGTAGCGCTGAAACAGGCGGCCGCCACGGCGACACATCCGGGCCCTGGCGACAGAGCCTGAGCCCGGAACCGCCCGATCAGCGGGTCGCCACCTTCTCCGTGGCCGGCACTTCCCAGCCGCCGCCGATGGCGCGGATCAGCCCCACCGTCGCCTGGTACTGGGCCGACTTCACCTGCAGCGCCTGGCGCCGGTTGCGCAGCTCGCTGCGGCGCGCGTCGAGCAGGTCGAGCTGGCTCACGTAGCCGTTGCGGTAGCGCGTGTCCGACAGGCTGGTGGCGCGCTGCGCCGAGGTCACGGCCTGCGCCTGCACCACCGACTGCTCCTGCAGGATGCGGATGGCGGCCAGCTGGTCTTCGACCTCCTGGAACGCCACCAGCACCTGCGAGCGGTAGCTGGCCAGTGCGCCGTCGAGCTGGGCGTTGGCGCCCTGCACGCCGGCCTCGCGGCGCCCGCCGTCGAAGATCGGCAGCGACAGCAGCGCGCCCACGCCCCACGAGCGGGCCGACCACTTGAAGAGGTCGCCGATCTCGGGCGAGGCATAGCCGGCCGCGCCGGTCAGCGAGATGTTCGGGAACCACGCCGTCTGCGCCACGCCCACGCGGGCCTGCGCCGCCATGACGGCGCTCTGCGCGGCCGACACGTCCGGCCGGCGCGTGAGCACCGTGGACGGCACGCCCGGCGGGATCACCGGCAGCGCGGTGGCCCAGTCGTCGGGCCGCATGCCGAAGCTGGAGGCCGAATCGCCCACCAGCACGGCCAGCGCATGCTCCACCTGGGCGCGCTGGCGGTCGAGCGCGAGCGCGTCCGACTCGGTGGACGACACCTCGGTCTGCACGCGCGCCACGTCGAGCTCGGCGATGTCGCCGGCCTGCTGGCGGCGCTGCGTCAGGCGCAGCGTGTCGCGGTAGGCCGCGACCGATTCGCGCACCAGCACGCGTTCAGCGTCGAGCGCGCGCAGCTGCAGGTAGGTCTGCGCCACCTCGGCCTGCACCGCGAGCCGGGTGCTCTGCAGCAGCGCCTCGCGGCCGGCCGCGTCGAGCTTGGCCGCATCGGCCGCGCCCGAGAGGCGGCCGAACAGGTCGACCTCGTAGGAGAACGTGGCGCCGATGTTGGTCATGGTGCCGGGCCGGGTGCTGGCCGTTGCCTTGTCCAGGCCCGCACCGCGGTTGGCGCCGGCGCCCAGGCCGATCTGCGGCAGGCGGTCGGCCTGGGCGCTGCGCGCCAGCGCGCGGGCCTCGGCCAGCCGCGCGGCGGCGGCCTGGATGTTGGTGTTGTCGACCTCGGCGCGCTGGATCAGCGTATTGAGCACCGGGTCGTTGAACGCCAGCCACCACTCGCCGCGCGGTTGCGCCTCGGCGGGCGTGGCCCGGGTGAAGCCGGCCGGTGCCGTGGCACCCGGTTGCTGCTGCGGCTGTTCCTTGAACTGCGCCGCGGTCGGCACCGTGGGCATGCCCGAAGGCACGCTGGCGCAACCGGCCAGCACCAGGGCCGCCACCAATGGCAGCACGGCGGCGCGCAAGGGGCGCATCAGGGTTGGGATTGCGAATGTCATGGACAACCTTCTTTCTTCTTGTCGATCAGTCATGCGCGCCATGCGAGGGACGCGGCGAGGCCGGCACCGGGTGCAGACCGCCACCACCGCCACCGTGCGACGGGGTCACCGGATGGTCGGCCGACACGAAGTCGTCGCCGTGCGGCACTTCGCCGTGCAGCTTGAGCGGCCGGTTGCCCGCCAGGCGGCGCATCAGCACATAGAACACCGGCGTCAGGAACAGGCCGAAGGCCGTCACGCCGATCATTCCGGCGAACACCGCCACGCCCATCGCCTTGCGCATCTCGGAGCCGGCGCCGGTCGAGAGCACGAGGGGCAGCACACCCATCACGAAGGCCAGCGAGGTCATCAGGATCGGGCGCAGGCGCAGGCGGCTGGCTTCGATCGCGGCCTGGATCGGCGTGCGTCCGGCGAACTCCAGCTCCCGTGCGAACTCCACGATCAGGATCGCGTTCTTCGCACTCAGCCCCACCAGCACGATCAACCCGATCTGCGTGAAGACGTTGTTGTCGCCTCCCGAGATCCACACGCCCGCCATCGCGGCCATGATGCCCATCGGCACGATCAGGATGATCGCGATCGGCAGCGTCAGGCTTTCGTACTGCGCAGCCAGCACCAGGAACACCAGCAGGATCGCCAGCGGGAACACCAGGAAGGCGGAGTTGCCGGCCAGGATTTCCTGGTAGGTCAGCTCGGTCCACTCGAAGCTCACGCCCTTGGGCAGCGTCTCGGCCGCGATCTTGGTGATCACGTCCTGCGCCTGGCCCGACGAATAGCCGGGGGCCGGGCCGCCGTTGATGTCAGCGGCCAGGTAGCCGTTGTAGCGCATGGCGCGTTCCGGGCCGAAGGTCGAGTTGACCTTCATCAGCGCGGCCAGCGGCACCATTTCGCCCGAGGTCGAGCGCACCTTCAGCATGCCCACGTCTTCGGCACGGGCGCGGTACGGCGCATCGGCCTGGACGCGCACGCTGTACGTGCGGCCGAACTTGTTGAAGTCGTTGGCGTACAGGCTACCCAGGTAGATCTGCATCGTGTCGAAGATGTCCGTCACCGGCACGCCGAGCTGGCGCGCCTTGGTGCGGTCGATGTCGGCGTACAGCTGCGGCACGTTGACCTGCCAGCTCGTGAACATGCCCGTCAGTTCAGGCGCTGCATAGGCCTTGGCCATGAAGGCCTTCACCGCGACGTCCATCTGGTCGTAGCCGACCGAGGCGCGGTCTTCGATCTGCAGCTTGAAGCCGCCGGTCGTGCCCAGGCCTGCCACCGGCGGCGGCGGGAACATCACGATGAACGCGTCCTGGATGCTCGAGAACGCACCGTTGAGCTGGCCGGCCACCGCACCGCCGCTCTGGTCGGGGCGCTTGCGCTGGTCGAAGGGCTTGAGCGTGGCGAACACGATGCCCGAGTTCGAGCTGTTGGTGAAGCCGTTGATCGACAGGCCCGGGAAGGCAATGGCGTCTTCCACGTTCGGGTTCTTCTTCATGATCTCGCCCATGCGGGTGATCACCTCTTCCGTGCGGTCGAGCGTGGCGCCGTCGGGCAGCTGGGCAAAACCGATCAGGTACTGCTTGTCCTGCGCCGGCACGAAGCCGCTGGGCACCGCCTTGAAGAGGCCGAAGGTCACGCCGACCAGCGCCAGGTAGATCACCAGCATCAGCGTCTTGCGCGAGATCACGCGCTTGACACCGCCGCTGTAGGCCTCGGAGCCGCGATGGAAGAACTTGTTGAAGCCACGGAACAGCCAGCCGAAGGCCTTGTCCATGCCGCGCGTCAGGGCGTCCTTCGGTTGGTCGTGGCCGCGCAGCAGCAGTGCCGCGAGGGCCGGCGACAGCGTCAGCGAGTTGATGGCCGAGATCACCGTCGAGATCGCGATGGTCACCGCGAACTGCTTGTAGAACTGGCCCGTGAGACCGCTGATGAACGCCAGCGGCACGAACACGGCCACGAGCACCAGCGCGATCGCAATGATGGGACCCGACACTTCGCGCATGGCACGGTAGGTGGCCTCACGCGGCGTGAGCCCGGCTTCGATGTTCCGTTCGACGTTTTCCACCACCACGATGGCGTCGTCCACCACGATGCCGATCGCCAGCACCAGCCCGAACAGGCTCAGCGCGTTGATCGAGAAACCGAGGATGTGCAGCACCGCGAAGGTACCGATCACCGACACCGGCACGGCCAGCAGCGGAATGATCGACGCGCGCCACGTTTGCAGGAACAGGATCACCACGAGCACCACCAGCGCGATGGCTTCGAGCAGCGTGTGGATCACCGATTCGATCGACGCACGCACGAACTGCGTCGGGTCGTAGGCGATGCGGTATTCCAGGCCCTCGGGCATGTTCTTGTTGAGCTCTTCCATCGTCTTGCGAACGTTGGACGAGATGTCGAGCGCATTGGAGCCCGGTGCCTGGAACACGCCCATGCCGACGGCCGGGTCGTTGTTCAGCAGCGAACGCAGCGAGTAGTCGGCGGCGCCCATTTCGAGGCGGCCGATGTCCCGCAGGCGGGTCACGGCGCCGTCGGTGCCGCTCTTGACGATGATGTCGCCGAACTCTTCTTCGCTCTGCAGGCGCCCTTGCGCATTGATCGACAGCTGCATGTCCACGCCCGACAGGCCCGGCGATGCGCCGACCACGCCGGCCGCGGCCTGCACGTTCTGGCCGCGGATGGCCGCCACCACGTCGGAAGCCGAGAGGCCGCGCTGCGCGACCTTCTGCGGGTCGAGCCAGACGCGCATCGAGTAGTCGCCGCCGCCGAAGATCTGCACCTGGCCCACGCCTTCGATGCGCGCCAGCGGGTCCTTCACGTTCAGCACCGCGTAGTTGCGCAGGTAGTTGATGTCGTAGCGGTTGTTCGGCGAGACGAGGTGGACCACCATCGTCAGGTCGGGTGCGCTCTTGACGGTCGTGATACCGAGGCGCCGCACTTCTTCGGGCAGGCGCGGCTCGGCTTGCGAGACGCGGTTCTGCACCAGCTGCTGGGCCTTGTCGGGATCGGTGCCGAGGCGGAAGGTGACGGTGAGCGTCATCACGCCGTCGGTCGTCGCCTGGCTGCCCATGTAGAGCATGCCTTCGACGCCGTTGATCTGCTCTTCGAGTGGCGTGGCCACCGTTTCAGCGATCACCTTCGGGTTGGCGCCGGGGTACGTTGCGCGCACCACCACCGAGGGCGGCGCGACTTCGGGGTACTCCGAGATCGGCAGACCGCGCAGCGCAATCAGGCCCGCGATCAGCATCAGTAGCGACAGCACGCCGGCAAAGATCGGCCTGTCGATGAAGAATTTTGAGAGATTCATGTTGGTTCTCCGGCGGGCGCCAGGGCGCCCTCCTCCGAAATCAGGACTTCGCGGCCTCGGCCACGCGTTCCGGTTGTTGTTGCTTCGTATCGAGCTTGGCGTCCATCGTCACGGTCTGCGGCACCACCAGCGCACCCGGGCGGATGTGCTGCAGGCCGTTCACCACCACGCGGTCGCCGGCCTTCAGACCCTTGCTCACCACGCGCAGGCCGTTGATGGGTGCGCCCAGCGTCACCTCGCGGTACATGGCCTTGTTGTCGTCGCCCACGACCATCACGAACTTCTTGTTCTGGTCGGTGCCGATGGCGCGCTCGCTCACCAGCAGCGCGGTGTCGTTGCGGGCCTGGCCCATGCGGATGCGGGCGAACTGGCCGGGAATGAGCGCGCCGTCCTTGTTGTCGAACGAGGCGCGCACACGCACGGTGCCGCTGCGGGCGTCGACCTGGTTGTCGATCAGCTGCAGCTTGCCGGTGAAGGGCGTGCCTTCGAGGCCGGCGGTGCCCATCTGCACGGGAATCGTGTCGATCTGGCCGCGGGCGCCGGCGTTGGCCGGCAGGTCCTTCAGCGCGCGGGTGATGACCTGCTCGTCGGCGTCGAAGCTCGCGTAGATCGGGCTCACCGACACCAGCGTGGTCAGCACGGGCGCGCCGGGGCCGGCGGCCACCAGGTTGCCCACGGTCACTTCGAGCTTGCCGATGCGACCCGAGACCGGTGCGCGCACCTGGGTGTAGCCCAGGCTCAGGCGTGCGGTCTGCAGCGAGGCCTGCGCGGCGCGCAGGTTGGCTTCGGCTTCACGGCCAGCGTTCACGCGCTCGTCGAGTTCACGCTGGGCGATGGCCTGCTCGTCCCACAGGCGCTTGGCGCGTTCCTGCTCGCTGCGGCTGAAGGCCTGGCGGGCTTGTGCCGACGCGACCTGCGCTTCGGCACGCTCCACCTCGGCAGCGTACGGCGCCGGGTCGATGGTGATCAGCAGGTCGCCCTGCTTCACCAGCGCGCCTTCGCGGAAGTGAACCGCCTGCACGGCGCCTGCCACGCGGGAGCGCACGTCGACGCGCTGCACGGCTTCGAGGCGGCCCGAGAACTCGTCCCAGGCGTTGATCTCGCTCGACGCCACGGTGGCGACCGACACCGGCGTGCCCTGTTGCGCGGCGACCGGGGCGGTGGCCTCGGCCTTGAAGCTGTACATGCCCACCACCGCGGCGGCCACGGCCAGCACCGCGGTGAGGCCGGTGACGGCGGGCCACAGGCTCTTGCGAGCAGCGGAAGACAGCGATTGTTCGTTCTTGTTCGACATGATGGTTCGTCCTTCTCGATGACTTTTTCGGGATGCAACAGGCCATCCCGGCGCCAGCGGCGTCAGGAGGCGGAATTCGGAGAACAGAAAGCCCTGCCACCCGCCTCGGTGGAGGCGGCGGCTTGGTTCAGGGGGCGGAGCGGACCCTCGCGGGCCTAGCTGGGCTCAGGGACCGCCGGGGGCGGTGTGGTGGCGCTGAAGAACTCGCGGAAGTGCTGCTGCACGCTGGCTTCGCAGGACGCGCATCCCACAGCCTCGGTGTCGTACAGCGCCTTGGGCCAGTTGTCGGCGCCGGTCAGCACGCTGCTCGTGACCTCGATGCCGGCCGAGCGCAGCCGGCCCGCGAAGGTCATGGCCTCGTCGCGCATCGCGTCGTCGGGCCCCACCAGCACCAGCGCCGGTGCGAGCGAGGCCAGCCGCAGCGATCCGCTCGGCACCGCATAGGGGTGCGTGGCGTTCGAGGGACAGCTCAGGTACTTGGCCCAGCCCGTGGCCCAGCGGCATTCGGCCGCGTCGTTCGTGGCATTGCGCAGCGAGGCGGTGCCGGCGCACGGGTCGAGCATGGGCGACAGCAGGATCTGGCCTGCCAGCGGCGGATGGGCGCGGTCGCGGGCCACCAGGGCCACGCTGGCCGCCAGGTTGCCGCCGGCCTCTTCGCCGGCCAGGTACACCTGGGCGCCCTTGCCGCCGAGCTTCACGCGCTGCTTGTAGAGCCATTCGAGCGCCGCATAACCCACCTCGACCGGCTCCGGGAACGGGGCCGCCGGGGCCAGCGGGTAGTCGAGCGAGACCACCACCGCGCCCGCGCCGGCCAGCAGCCGGGCCACGTTGCGGCCGTTGTCCAGGTTGCCGCAGATGAAAGTGCCGCCATGGAAGTGCAGCACCAGCGGCACGGTCTCGCCCCGTGGACGCAGTCCGTAGACACGGGCAGCCACGGGCTCGCGGCCGGGCAGCTCGATCGACAGATCGGACTCCACGCCTTGCGCCGCGGCAAGCGCAGCAGCTTCAGCGGACCGGGACGATGGACGGGGTGACATGGGCGACCTCAGGGGGATGGGCGATGGTTGAAATATAAGGCGCTACAAGCACGTTGAAACAGGAAACACAGCCCTACTCTGTTTCCAAACGGAGAACAATCGGGCACTCCGTAGGGGCGCATTCCTTGTGTGAGAATCCGCCTCCTTCCGGCATATGCCGGTCTCCCTGAACAGGCATTCGATGGATCAAATCCAGGCAATGCGGATCTTTGTCCGCGTCGTGGAAGCCGGCACCTTCACCCGTGCCGCCGACTCTCTGGCCCTGCCCAAGGGCACCGTCACCAAGCAGATCCAGGCGCTGGAATCGCGCCTGCGCGTGAAGCTGCTCAACCGCACGACCCGGCGCGTCACCGTCACGCCCGACGGCGCCGCCTACTTCGAGCGCGCCGCGCGGCTGCTGAACGACTTCGACGACATGGAAGCCAGCATGACGAATGCGCAGGCCAACCCCACGGGGCGGCTGCGCATCGACGTGGGCACCTCGGTGGCGCAGCAGATCATCCTGCCCAACCTGGCCAGCTTCTGCGACCGCTACCCCGACATCCAGGTCGACCTGGGCGTGAGCGACCGCACCGTCGACCTGATCAGCGACAACGTCGACTGCGTGATCCGCGCCGGCGAACTCAACGACCAGTCGCTGGTGGCGCGCCGCATCGGCACCCTGCACTTCATAACCGTGGCCTCGCCGGCCTACATCAAGCGCTATGGTGCGCCGCAGCATCCGAACGACATCGAGAAGCGCCACCACGTCGTGAGCTACTTCTCGGGCACCACCCGGCGCGTGTACCCGCACGAGTTCAAGAAGGGCGACGAGTACATCGAGCTCAACGGCCCCTACCGCGTGTCGGTCAACGAGAGCAACGCCCACATGACGGCCGTGCTCGCGGGCTTCGGTTTGTCGCAGTGCATCACCTTCACCGCCGAGCCGCTGCTGGAAAGCGGCGAACTCGTCGAAGTGCTGGCCGACTGGCAGCGCGACCCGCTGCCGATTCATGTCGTGTATCCGCCGAACCGGCACCTGAGCGCGAAGGTGCGGGCGTTTGTGGACTGGGCGGCGGATCTGTTTGCGAAGAATCCGCGGTTGCAGCGGCGCTGAGGGGCGCCCTTTCTCGCCTTTTCAGGGCTGGATCAGCGCTGCCAGCGCACGCGCCGGCAGCGATTCTTCTCGGGACAGGTGCTCGACCAGGCTGCGCCGGTCGGCCTCGGTGCGCTGCTGCGAGAGAAAGCGCTTGCCGCTCAGCGCGAGGATGTCGATCTCGAACCCGACCAGCCGCTGCAGCGCGTCATCGACGAATTCGGGCGATGCATCGGCCAGCGACCAAGACTCTTCGCGCCCCGCTTCCTGCGAGCGCGTCAGCGCTTCGAGGTGCGAGCGCAGCCAGGCGGCGTCTTCGACGAACCGCAACCGCCCCGTTGCCTGCACCGCGATGTAGTTCCAGCTCGGCGCCAATCGCCCGCTGCGCTGGCCGTTGACGTACCAGCGCGGGGAGATGAACGCGTTCGGGCTCTGGAACACGACGGTGACGTCGCAACCGCCTCGCGCCTCGCCGGTCCATAGCGAATGGCTGCGGGCCACATGGCCTGCCAACACGCCGTGCGTGCCGCGATCGATCACCTCCAGCGGCAGCAGGTTGGCATCGACCGAGCTGCCCGCGACCGTGAAGAGCGTGGCCAGCGGGTAGGCACGCATGAGCCGGTGAAGCTCGTCGCGCGCCTCGATGGCGAAGAGGGGCTGGATGTGCACGGGGGAGGCCTTTCGGGGGATCGATGCGCGTCGAGTATTGCGCCCCCTCCCGTCCAACGCAGTCGCGTGGAGGTCACCCACCCGCCACGGGTCAGTAGACCGGCTCGCACCGCACCTCGGTCTTCACCGAATTCGCAATGAAGCACTCCTCATGCGCCCGATGGTGCAGGTGCGCGATCTGCTCGCGCGTGGGCAGGTTCTCACCCGAAAAACTCACCTGCGGGCGCAGCGTGACCACAGTCATCGCCATCTTTCCTTCGGTGTTCTTCTCCATCACGCCCGTGGCCGCATCGACATAGCGGTCGACCACGAACTTGCGCTTCACCGCCATGGTGAGGAACCACAGCATGTGGCAACTGGACAGCGAGGCCACGAACATCTCTTCCGGGTCGACCGCCGACGCGTCGGAGAACGGCAGCGGCACCACGTGCGGCGACGAGGAGCCCGGCACCTGCGCGCCGCCATCGAAGCGCAGCACGTGGTGGCGGCTGTAGGTGTTGGCCAGGAAGTCCTGGTCGCCCCGCTCCCAGACGATCTCGGCGGTGTACTCGGACATGGGTCGTGCTCCTCGATGAATGGAATGAATGAGCGATGGATGTCAGACGGTCATCAGCTTCACGATCAGCGGCACCAGCAGCGCGGTCGCGATGCCGTTCAGCCCCATCGCCAGCGCAGAGAACGCGCCCGCGGTCTCGTTCACCTGGATGGCGCGCGCCGTGCCGATGCCGTGCGCCGCCATGCCGACGGCAAAGCCGCGCACCGCGGGTTCCTTGATGCGCAACAGGTTCAGCAAACCCGTCGCCATGATCGCGCCCGAGATGCCGGCAATGGCCGCGGCCACGGCCGCCAGCGACGGCAGGCCGCCGATTTTTTCGGCCACGCCCATCGCGATCGGCATGGTGGCCGACTTGGGTGCGAGCGACATCAGGAGCTCGTGCGAACCGCCGAGCACCCAGCCGATGCCGATGGCCGACACGATGGCAGCGACCGAGCCCACCAGCAGCGCCACGCCGATCGGCAGCCACAGGCGCCGCAGCCGGCCGACCTGGCTGTACAGCGGCACGGCCAGTGCCACGGTGGCCGGGCCGATCAGGAAGTGGACGAACTTGGCGCCCTCGAAATACGTGTCGTAAGGCGTGCGCGTGAGCAGCAGCACGCCGACGATGACGATCACCGACACCAGCACCGGGTTGACCATCGGGTTGCGTCCGCTGCGCGCATGCAGCCACAGCGCGCCCAGGTAGGCCAGCAACGTGAGTGACAGCCACAACAGCGGCGACTGGGCCAGGAAGACCCAGATTTCAGACAACTTGGCGGGCGCGTTCATTCGGCGTCCTTGCCGGTGATGCGGATCATCCAGCGCAGCGTGAGCGCGGTCACCGCCATGGTGAAGGCGCCGCCCACGACGCCGGCCGCCAGGAACGGCAGCCATTCGCGCCCCACCCGCTCGAAATGCAGCATGACGCCGGTCACCGCCGGGATGAACAGCAGCATCAGGTTGCGCAGCAGGTGGCCCGAGGTGTCGGTCAACTCCTGCGGCACGCCGCCGCGCACCAGCAGGCCGACGAACAGCAGCAGCATGCCGATCAGCGGACCGGGAATCGGCAGCGACAGCCACTGCACGAGCAGTTCGCCCGCAAGCTGGCACAGGAAGAGCGTGGTGATGGCGTAGAGCATGGGCCTGTTCGTTTTCCTTTTCTTGAGACGGCCCTATTGTGGTGCGAGGTGCGTTCAGCCGCTGTGTCGTGCGACGCTGGCCCTCGCCCACGCGGCCTTCAAGGCCTGCTGGCTGGCCGGCGGCAGCACGCCCAGGCGCAGGTGCCCCGGCAAGCCGAAGGACGCGCAATCGCGCAGCTTGATGCCCTCGGCGCGCAGTGCGGCGGCGCGGGGCGGGTATGGCACGTCGGGCTGCGCACCGAAGAAGTTGGCGTCGCCCGGCAGCACCTGCCAGCCCAGCGATTCGCACACGGCGCGTTGCCGTGCCTTCCAGTCGCGCAGGATGTCGAGGCTGCGCGCGAGCCAGCCTTGTGCTTCGTCGGTGGTCCAGGTCGTGAGCAACGCGACGCCGTGCGTGCCCAGCGGCCACGACGGGGCAAGACGTTCGAGTCGTTCCAGCAGCGGACCTGCCTCGTCGGCGTTCGCGGGCGCAATGGCGTAGGCGGCGCGGATGCCCGTGAGGCCCATGGCCTTGTTCGGTGTCCACAGCTGCCAGAGGCGATCGCGCTGCGCGGCGTCGTGCGAGGGCTGGCCTTCGAGGCGCAGCGGCTCGTAGGCCATGTCGAGCACGCAGACGGCATCGCTCGCGGCATGTTCGGCAATGTCGGGCTGCGGCTGGCCGAACGGGCTCGACGGTTCGCAGCACCAACGCAGCGCGGCGCCGTCGGCCTCCTCGGGTGCGCGCTTCACGCCGAGGCCCCAGGCCAAGGCCGAACGTTCGTAGTCGCCGTAGCTGTGCGCGGGCAGCCAGACCTCTGCACCACCGTCCTGCGCCACAGCGGCGCTGATGCGGTGGATGAATTCGCTCGCGCTCGCGGCGATCGCGATGCGCTCCACGGCCACGCCGTGGAAATCGGCGAGCGCGGCGCGCAGCGCGGTGTAGCGCGGATCGGGATAGTGCGCGGCGTCCGCTTCGCGCAGCGCAGCCAGCACCGCGGGGCACGAGCCGACCGCGTTGCCGTTGGTCGAGAAGTCGTGCGGCGCGGCCCCGGTCTCGTCGGGGCCGCCATGCACCATGGCGGGGTTCGTCATGCCCACCTCGCCAGCAACGGCGACAGCATCGCCAGCGAAGCGATCACCGCCAGCCCCCACGCCGCCCGTTCGCCGAGTCGCGCGGTGCGCGCGGTGTCCGCCGACGTGGCGGCGCGCCCTTCCCCGTTCAGCGCATAGACACCCGGCTTGGCGAGCCGCACGCCCAGCAACAGCGCCATCGCCCCCATCGGCCAGCCGCTGTTCGGCGACGGCGTGCGGCGCGCTTCGCGGGCCACGCCACGCGGCCAGCGGCCGGCCGCGAGGGCCAGCAACAGCACGGTGAGGCGTGCAGGCAGCCACGAGAGCACGTCGTCGGCGCGCGCGGCCCACTTGCCGAACCAGGTCCAGTCGCGTCCGCCGCGTTCGCCGCGGTAGCCCCACATGGCATCGGCGGTGTTGGCGAAGCGGTAGAGCGCCGCGCCGGGCAGGCCGAACAGCACGAACCAAAACACGGGCGCCACCAGCGAGTCGTTGAGGTTCTCGGCCAGCGACTCGATGGCGCTCTCGCGCACTTCGCGCTCGCTCAGCACCGAGACATCGCGGCTCACGAGGCGCGCGAGCCGTGCGCGGCCCGCGTCGAGCGATTCGCCCAGCGCGGCCTCGACCGCCTGCACCTCGTCGCGCAGCATGCGCCACGCAAAGAGCGGCTTGAATGCAAGCCCGAGCACCACGGCCATGGCCCACACAGGCAGCCATTGCATCGCCAGGCTCTGCACCGCCGATGCGACGGCGAACGCGGCCATCGCACCCACGCACCAGCTGAGCGCCCCCATCGCGAAGCCGGGCAGGTCGCGCGGCTTCGCGTCGGCCGCGCGCGGTGCGAGGCGGCTGCCCATCCAGTCCAGGTAGCGCCCCATCCACACGACCGGATGCAGCGCGGCGGGCGGCTCGCCCAGCCAGCGGTCGACGGCCAACGCCAGCCACAGGGCGGCGACCAGCGCGAGGGCGAAGACAGTGAAGGGATCGAGCGCGGGCATGGCAGGCATTCTCGTGAATCAGGCGGCAGGCACGGCCCGGCCGCGCCGCCATTGCACCAGCGCACCGACAGCCAGCAGCAAGGCAGCGCCGAAAGCGGCGAGCAGGCGCGGCAGCACGGCGGATGGCGGCGGGGGCGATGGGGTATCGGCGACGGGCTTCAGCTGCAAGCCGGCCACCGGTTGCGTGAGGTCCGCTGCGGCGGGCGATTCGGGTGCGGGCTGGGTCGCTTCGACGGGCGCGACGGCGGGTGCGACGACGACCGGTGCAGGGGCAGTGACAGGCGACGGCGCCAACGCAGCCTTCGCAAACCGCTGCACCGCCTCGTTGCGCTCCCGCAGCCCCGTGGCGCGCACCGCCTCGGTGTAGGCCTGCGCCAGCTCACGCCGCGTCGCGGCGTCGGGCGCCCAGTAGTTCAGCCGCACGGCATCGAGCATGCGCTCCAGCGTCTGTGCGAAGGCGGCACGGTTCTCGCGCTCCAGCCACTGCCGCGTGCCGAGCTTGTAGGTGTCGCGCACATAGACCTCGTGCAGCGACTGCCAGTGGTCCGCGCGCACCGCGGCGGGCGCGGTCGCCTGCCAGCCCCAGAGGAACTGCGCGGTCTTGAGCACCTGCAGCGCGCCGCTGTAGCCCTCGGCCTTCTGCGCCTCGATCCACTGCGGGTGCAGGTAGCGCGTCTGCATCTCGCGTGCGATGGCGCCGGCGGCGGTGTCGGTGCGCACGGCCGCGCCGTCGCGCAGGTTCTGCACGTACAGCGCCGGGTCCTTGCCCGTGAGATGGCGCACGGCCAGCGCGATGCCGCCCAGGTACTGGAACGGGTCGTCGTTGGTCAGCACGCCGTAGAGGTTGGAGGTGCGCGCCATCAGCGCCGCATCGACCTGCGCGAGGTTGCCCGCGAAGGCGCCCGGGCGCGCCGCGCCGTCGAGGCCGCGCCCGTAGGCGTGGCCCATGCGGTCCATGTAGAGCCCGGCCATCTGCGCATCACCGCCGCCGCGCTGCTGGCCCTTCCAGAGGTCGGTGGCGAGCACCGCTTCCTCGAGCCCGGCGCCGTAGCTGCCCTGCTCGTTCGAGAACACGCGCGCGGTCGACCAGCGCCGCGCCTCGGCCGCCGTCGCGCCCCCGGCGCGCAGCGTGCGCGCCATCGCCTCGCTGTGCTGCGCGACGGCGTTGCCGGGCTCGTCGAGCGCGGCCACCTGCTGCACGGCCTCATCGAGCCAGCGCATCACGTGCGGGAACTGGTCGCGGTAGGAGCCGGTGACGCTGATCAGCACGTCCATGCGCGGTCGTTTCAGCACCGCAGCCGGCACGATCTCGATGCCGACCATGCGCCCGGCCTCGTCCCAGCGCGGCTTCACGCCCAGCGCGTGGAAGGCCTGGCTCTCGGTCACGCCCTGGTGGCGCGAGGCCTCGCCGGCCCAGAGCGTGAAGGCGATCTTCTGCGGCGCACGGCCGCCGTGGGTGCGGGCGTGCGCGGCGATCCAGTCGTCCATCGCGGCGACGCCGGTGTCCCAGGCGGCGCGCGTGGGCACGCGGCTGGGGTCGAAGCCGTAGAGGTTGCGCCCGGTCGGCAGGCTGTCGGGGTCGCGCACCGGGTCACCGCCGTAGCGCGATTTCAGGTAACGGCCGTCGAGCGCGGTGAGCAGGCCTTCGATTTCCTCGTTGTGGGCCAGCACCGCGTCGAGGGCGCGGGCCCGTGCGGCCAGGGTGCGCAGAGGTTCAGCGTCGGCCGTGTCGTTGCCCGCCAGCACGGCCTCCAGCCAGCGCGCCGGCTTCGAAGCCGCGATGCCCTGCGCATCCGTGAGGAACATCTCGTCCAGGTCTTCACCCATCGCCTGCGCCACGGGCTTGCCGAGGATCTGCAGGATCGTCTGGCGCCGCCGCTGCGCATCAGGCGCCTCGCCGAAGGTCGCCAGACCCAGCGGCTGCGCGGTCTGCGCCAGCTCGTCGAGGTACGGGTGCAGCACGGCGATGAAGCCCGCGAAATCGGCGCGGATGCGCGCGGGCGTCCATTGCAGGTCGCGGTCGTAGTGCTGGGCAACGAACTCGGCGGTCAGGCGCCGTTCCAGCGCGGTCTTCACCGCGCCGGGCGACAGCGTTTCCCAGTCGTGCAGGCGCTCGTGCATCTCTCGCACGCCGGGGCGGAAGCCCGCGGGCGCGAACATGGGCGTCGAATGGCTCACCATGGTCGCGCGACCGCGGCGCTTGGCGGTCGTCGCCTCGCCGAGGTTGTCCATGATGTACGGGTAGACGTTGGGCACGTCGCCCAGCGCGAGCAGCGGATCGTCCTGCACCGAGAGCCCGCGCTCCTTGCCCGCCGACCACTCGACCGTGCCGTGCGTGCCCACGTGCACGAGCGCATCGGCGCCGAAGCGGCTGCGCAGCCAGAGGTAGGTCGCGAGGTAGCCGTGGCTCAGCGGCACGGCCGCGCGGTGGTAGACCTGCTGCGCCTTGTCGGCCACCTGCGTGCCGGGCTCGAAGCGTGGCGGCTGGCGCAGCACGACCACCTGACCGAACTGCACGCGCGGCACCACGAAGGCCGGCGCGCCGGCCACGGGCCGCAGCATCGTCGAGGCCTCGGGCGGACCCCAGTAGGCTTCGATGCGGCGTTGCGTCTCGACGGGCAGCGCGCGGAACCACGCGAGGTACTGCGACAGCGGCAGCGTATCGGCCAGGCCCTGGTCGAGCAGCGGCTGCAACGCATCGCCGCCTTGCGCGGTCGGGTAGTAGGCCTTCATCGTGGCCTGCACCTGCGCAATGACCTTGTCTGCGCCCGGCGCCTCGGTGCGGTAGCCGGCCACCTGCATCGCGGACAGCATCCGGTCGACGCTGCGCGGCACGTTGAGGAACGACGCGCCGAAGTTCGCCTCGCCCGGCGGGTAGTTGTAGACCAGCATCGCCACGCGGCGTTCGGCGGCGGGCGTGCGCCGCAGGCGCAGCAGCGCGGCGGCCTTGTCGGCCACGGCGTCGATCTGCGCGGGCAGTGGCTGCAGGCTGCCGGTGACGGCATCGCGCGCGGTGACGAGCATCGGGTCGGTCATGCCCGCGAGTTCGCTCGGGCTGTAGTAGGCCGCGATGTCGGTCTGCGCCAGGCCGTCCTTGCTGCGCGCCCACTGCGCCGCGTCCATGGCCAGCGAGGGCAGCGTCTGCAGCACGGGCACGCCGATGCGTTCGAGTTCGGCCTTGCGTTCGTTCGGGCTGAATACCAGCGCGGCGTTGATGAGGAGGTCGGCCACGCGGCGATCGCCCTCCCCCGCGTGCGTCATGCGGAAGAACAGGTCCTTCTGCTGACGTGGGCCGTAGAAGGCATAGGCGCGCAGGCCACGCTGCGCGAGCGTGCCGATCAGGCCGTCGAGCCAGTCGGTGTCGTCGCTGGTGAGCGTGGCGCTGTTGACGGCGATGGCGACGGTACCCTGCCCGCTTGGCAATGCCTCGACGACGGCGATGCTGCTTTCGACGCGCGGCCAATCGGGGCGATAGAAGCCCGCGAGCGGCAACGGCACGGGGTCGGGCAGCCCGGCGGCATCGCCGATGTGTGCCATCGCCTGCATCGAGGCTTTCAGGTTCGCTTCGCCCGGAAAACGCCAGTAGGCACGCAACCGCTGCGCCCAGGCCGCATCGACGCCGCGCTCGGCCGCGAGCGGTGGCACCTCGGGCGGTTTCTGGCCTTTTGCCACGAGCGCGAACTCCCCGATCTGCACGTAAGGGACGGAGGTTCGCGCAATGACATCGCCGAAGCGCGCCGCCGCCGACTGCGCGACGCTGAGGTGCGGCGCATCGATGACCAGCAGGCGCGCGCCGTCGAGCGCGGCGGCGAGCGCCTCGGGCGTCTCCTGCGCAGCCGACACCACCTGCAGCGGCACGCCAGCCTCGCGCGCCGCCGCCTGCAGCCGCACCACACGCGCAGGCGACACCAGCGCCGTGCTCAGCACCACCACGCGCGAGTCGGCCGCCACCGCAGGCTGCGCCATCAGGCACAGGAACCCGAGCCAGAAGACGAGAAGCCGCGTCACTTCCCGCCCGGCGCCGGCACCGCGTCCGCCGGCACGTAGATCATCGTGCCGTCCTTCAGACGCCAGGCGGTGCCGGCCTTTTCGCCATCGCCCTGCCCCGTCGCGCCGCTGGCCTTGAAGCGCGTGACCTTCCGGCCTTCGCGCGTGATGATCTCCATGTCGGGCTGGCCCTCGTGGCGGATGACCGTCACCTTGTCCTGCGAGAACGGATTCACCGGGTTGTTGATGACCGCGATCATCAGCATGCCGATGACAACCATGAAGACGTCGATCAGGTTGATGGTCGAGAGCACCGGGTCGTCGTCATCGCTGTCCAGGCTGCTCAGGATGGAGAACTGGCGCCGGCTCATGACAGCCGGTCCCGCGCGTCGAGCAGCATCACCAGCTCGCGCATGAGCCAGCGGCGGCGCACGGTGTAGACCACGAAGGTGATCGAGGCCGAGGCCAGCGCCACGATCACGGCCGCGAACGCGGGCGCCAGGCTCTGCGCCACGCCCTGCGATTCGCCCGAGGCCACCGCCACGAGCGCCGGGCCCATGGGGATCATGGTGGCGATCAGCCCCAGCATCGGCGCCACGCGACTGCACAGGCGCACGCCTTCGAGCTGCTTGAGCACGACCAGTTCCATCTGCTCCTGGCTGGCCTGCGCGTGGCGCTGCAGCACCAGCGCGCGCGACGGATCGCCGCGGCGCTGCCACCACTCGATGCCGAAGGCGCCGAGGCAGTACACCGCGTAGACGAAGGACAGCAGCACGCCGAGCGTCACGGGCCAGAGGAACAGGCGCGCGAGCTCGAAGAGAACGGTGTCGAAGGCCAGCATCAGGTGAGCTCCACGCAAGAAGATGAAGTGGAAGAAGGATCGAACAGGTCCGACGGCCGGCCCCAGCTTTCATCGAACACCAGCGAGGCCAGCGGCGCGCGCCGGGCCCAGCGTTCGCGCTGCAGCATCGGTTCTTCGTAGAACGCATGCACCGGGCCCAGGCACAGCAAGGCGATCGGCTCCGCGCCTTCGGGCAAGCCGAGCAGCACGCCCAGTTCGGCGGGCTCGAACAGCGACACCCAGCCCATGCCCAGCCCTTCGGCACGCGCCGCAAGCCAGAGGTTCTGGATGGCGCAGGAGGCCGAGGCCAGGTCCATCTGCGGCAGGGTACGGCGGCCGAACACATGCGGCTCGCGGCCGTCGGCCAGCGTCACCACCAGCAGCTCGGCCGCGTCGAGCACGCCCTGCACCTTGAGGCGCATGAACTCCTCTTCGCGTTGGCCGAGCGCGCGGGCGGTGAGCACGCGTTCGCGCTCGACCACCTCGTGCAACTGCCGGCGCAGCCCTTCGCCGCGCACGCGGATGAAGCGCCAGGGCTGCATGAAGCCGACGCTGGGCGCGTGGTGCGCGGCGTCGAGCAGGCGGCGCAGCACCTCGGGCGCCACCTCGCCGCCTGCAAAGTGGCGCATGTCGCGCCGCTCGTGGATGGCGCGGTACACCGCCCTCGCCTCGTCGGCCGCGAACGCATGCGCCACCATCGGGGTCAGTCCTCGATGCCGCGCTGCGCCGGAATGCCGGCCTTGAACGCGTGCTTGACCATCTGCATCTCGGTGACCGTGTCGGCCAGCTCGATGATCTCGGGCGGGCAGCGACGGCCGGTGAGCACGACGTGCACGTGCTTGGGACGCGCACGCAGGGTCTCGAGCACGCCTTCGAGCGGCAGCCAGCCGTAGATCAGCGGGTAGGTGATCTCGTCGAGCACCACGAGGAAAAAGTCGCCCGACAGGATGGCGGCCTTGGCCTTTTCCCAACCGTCGCGCGCGAGCTGACCCGAGCGTTCGAGGTCCTGGCTCTTCCAGCTGAAACCATCACCCAGGCCTTCGATGGGAATGCCGATCTGCTCGAACATCCGGTGCTCGCCGAAGCGCGCCGAAGGCACCTTCATGAACTGGTAGATCTTCACGGCCTTGCCACGGCCGTGTGCGCGCAGCGCGAGGCCGAAGGCCGCCGTGCTCTTGCCCTTGCCGTCGCCGGTGTTGACGATGACGATGCCGCGGCGTTCGCCTTCGGGCTTTTCGTAGGGCTTTTCGCTGGGAGGGGTTTCTATTTGCATGAGGTTTTCCGTTTGCTTGTGTCTTTGGCGCTGTCGTTCAGGGCGTGTGCACAGGCGCGAAGCTTCATAGCGGCAACGCTATCCATTGGTCTGCCACGCGATGCACGCGAATCCGGTGGTCGAACACCTGTTCGAGCGCAGCATGCGTCGCAGGATCGGCGCAAGCACCGTGATGCATCACCCGCCCCCGATTCATCACCACCAGTTCATCCGCAGCCAGCGCCATCGGCAGCTCGTGCAACACGCTGACCACGGTGCGGCCTTGCGCGACCAGTTCGCGCGCCGTCTGCATCCAGTCGGCCTGATGCGGCGGATCGAGGTTGGCCAGCGGCTCGTCCATCAGCAGCAGCTCTGCCTCGACCGCCAGCGCACGCGCCAGCAGCACACGTTGGCGTTCGCCGCCGGAGAGCTGCCCCAGCGGACGGTCGCGCCAGTCCCAAGCCTGGGTGCTGCGCAATGCGCGCTCCACCGCATCGCGATCGGCTTCGCTGGGTGCCGCGAGCCAGCGCTGGTGCGGCAGGCGCCCCAGCATGGCGACGTCGTAGACCATCAGGTCGTCGGCACTGCCCTCGCCCGTGCCGCTCTGGCCCAACCAGGACAGGCGCCGCGCGCGCACGCGGGCCGGCACAGCAGCCTGCGCCTCGCCGAAGAGCCGCACCTCGCCGCGATGTGCAAGCAGGCCGGCCAACGCTTTCAACAACGTCGACTTGCCGGCCCCGTTCGGCCCGACGATGCTGGTCCAGCGGCCGGCCGCGAGAGACAGGTCGATGCCGTGCAGCACCTCGACCGACCCGAGCGTGGCGCTGAGGCCATGCGCTTCGAGCGCGGCGGATGGCGTGCGGCTCACAGGCCGCCTCCCTTCGCGCCGCGCCGGTGCATCAGCCACAGCAGGTAGCTGCCGCCGAGCACGGCCGTGAGCACGCCCACGGGCAGCTCCTGCGGTGCGATCAGCCAGCGCGCCAGCAGGTCCGCCGCCATCAGCAGCAGCCCGCCCATCAACGCCGACAGCACGATCAGCCGCGCATGCGTGGTCTTGACCACCGAGCGCACCAGGTGCGGCGCGGCCAGGCCGACAAAAGCAATGAGACCGGTCTGCGCGACGGCGGCGCCGGTCGCCAGCGCCAGCACCGCCACCAGCGCGGCGCGCATGGCGCCCAGCGGCAGGCCCAGGCTGCGCGCCGTGGCCTCGCCCAGCGCCAGCCCGTCGAGCACCGGCGCGAGCGCCCAGGCCAGCAGCAGGCAGGCCGCGCCGACCGCCGCCATCACGGCGCAGGCGGCCCAGCCGACCAGCCCGGTGCTGCCGAGCACGAAGCCCTGCAGCGCCTGAAGAATGTCGGCCGAGGCGATGGTGATGAGGTCCTTGGCGGCGCCCAGCACCACGCCGACGATCACGCCCGCCAGCAGCAGGCGCAGGGTCTGCTGCACGCCGCGCGCCAGCGTGAGCGTGAGCAGCACCGCGGCCACCGCGCCGACAAAGGCCGCGCCGGTGAGCCCCAGCCGCATCACCCATTGCGTGCTGGTGACGGAGCCGCCGAACAGCATCAGCGCCAACGCCACGGCGAGCGACGCGCCCGAGGCGCTGCCCAGCAGGTACGGATCGGCCAGCGGGTTGCGAAAGAGCCCCTGCGCCACCGCGCCCGCAAGCCCGAGCAGCGCGCCCGCGAGCCACGCACCGAGGGTGCGCGGCAGGCGGATGTCCCACACGATCTGCAGCGCCACCGGGTCGTGCCGCGCGGACAGCAGGCTCTGGAAGCCGGTGCTGCCGATGCCCAGGCCGAAAAGCAGCAGCGCCGCGCCCAGCACCAGCAGGCCGGCACCGAGCAGCAGCACGCGACGCAGATGGGCGGAATGCATGCCGCTCACCGCCCCTTGTCCGCCAGGCACTGCGCCATCAGGCGCGCGGCCTCGTCCATGCGCGGACCGGGGCGCACGACCACGTCGGTCTGCTCGGCGTCGAAGCGGCACACGCGGCCTTCGCGCACCGCGCGGATGCCGCCCCAGCCGGGTCGCTGCTCCAGCCCCATCGCGCTGCGCACGCTGACCATGATGAGGTCGGGGTTCGCGCGCACGACGAACTCGGGGTTGAGCTTGGGAAAGGGGCCAAGCGACGCCGGCACGATGTTCTTCACGCCGAGCCGCGCGAGCGTCTCGCCGATGAAGGACGAATCGCCCGCCGCGTAGGGGCCGGTGTTGACCTCGAAGTACACGCGCAGGCCCTTGGCGCTGGCGGGCAGCGACTGCGCCGCGGCCGACACGGCCGCGTCGATGGCGCGCCACACGGCGGGCGCCTCGTGCGTGCCGAGCACCTGGTCGAGCGCGCCCAATACGCGGCGCACATCGGCGTGGCTCTTGGGTTCGAGCACGATCACCTTCAGGCCCAGCGCTTCGAGCCGCTGCGTGACGCGCGACGATTTGGCGAGCAGCACCACGTCGGGCTTGAGCGCGACGACGGCTTCGACGTTCGGGTCGATCCCGCCGCCGAGCTGCGGCAGCGCGCGCACCTGCGCGGGCGAGTTGGAATAGCGGTCGACGCCGATCAGGCGGTCGCAGGCGCCGAGTGCGCAGACGCCTTCGGTCAGCGACGGCAGCAGCGAGACGATGCGTTGCGGCGGTTGCACCAGATGCACGGTGACGCCGCGCTCATCGACCACATCGACGGCCTGCGCCGCCTGCGCGCCCACCACCAGGGCGAGCCCGAGCAACGACGCGCGCAACCAGGTCTTCGTGCGATCGAAGCTCATGCGCCGGGTGCCTTCAGCGTCAGCGGCAGGCCGGCGACCATCAGCGTCGCGCGATGGCAGGCGGCCGCCACGTCCTGGTTCAGCCGGCCGAGCACGTCGACGAAAGCGCGGGTCTCGCGGCCCAGCGGGATCACGCCCAGGCCGATCTCGTTGCCCACCAGCACCACGGGCCCGCGCGCCTCGCGCAGCGCGATGAGCAGCAGCGTGGCGTGCGCCGAGGGCGTGCGCGTGACCACGGCGGCGCCTTCGGTGCGCAGCGGCATCAGCAGGTTGGTGAGCCACAGCGTGAGGCAGTCGACCACCACGAGCGTGTCGGGCGCGCTCTGCGTGACGATGGCACGCCCCAGCTCGATCGGCTCCTCGAGGGTCTGCAGACCGGGCACGCGCTCGGCGCGGTCGGCCTGGTGGCGCGCGATGCGCTCGCGCATTTCGTCGTCGTGGGCCTGCGCGGTGGCGATCAACACCGCACGGCGCGATGCGGGCGCCTGGGCCAGCCAGTCGGCCGCGCGCTGTTCAGCGCGGCGCGACTTGCCGCTTTTCTGGCCGCCGAGGATGAATTCGTGCTCAGTGAGGGGCATCGGGGGGCGCCTGTGCGGCGTGGCTGTCGAGTTCGAGGGGCATGGCGCTGAAGAGCCGCGCGGTCGCTTCCGGGCTGGACGCGAACCACGCATGGAAGTAGCTCGCGCGCACGGGCCCATGCACGTACAGCGCCTCGCCGCCGCGCGTGCCGACGGTGCGCGCGGCGGGTGCGAGCGGCGTCTCGCAGCGCGAGTAGTGGAAGGTGTGGCCGCGCAGAGCATGCGCGCCCAGATCGAGCTGCTGCGGGCCGAGGCCGGCCAGCCGCTTCTGCATGACGGCCCGCCCCGGCAGCACGCCCCAGAGGCGGTGCACGTCGGTCGGCTCGGCGTCGTCGCGCGTGGCGAGTTCGTCGAACAGCGCCATCATGCCGCCGCACTCGGCCCAGATCGGCTTGCCGGCCGTGACGTGGTTGGCGAGCGAGAGCCGCAGCCGGTCGCTGGCCGACAGCACGGCCGCATGCAGCTCGGGGTAGCCGCCGGGCAGCCAGGTGGCGTCGCAAGGCGGCAGCGGTTCGTCGGCCAGCGGCGAGAAGAACGCGAGCCGCGCGCCGAGGGCTTCGAGCACCTCGAGGTTGGCCGGGTAGATGAACGAGAACGCCGTGTCGCGCGCGATGGCGATGGTGCGTCCGGCCAGCAGCGGCGCGACGGGCGCAGCGGCCTCCGGCTCGAAGCGCACCTGCGGCAGCTGCCCGGGCGCGCGCTGCCCCAGCGGCGTGGCGGCGAGCACGTCGGCCGCGGCGTCGAGCCGCACCATCGCATCGCCGAGTTCGGCGGCGCCGACCAGCCCCAGGTGGCGTTCGGGCAGCGCGAAATCGGCGCTGCGCGGCAAGGCGCCGAGCCAGTCGTCGGGCTCGCGCAATGCGTCCTTCAGCATGTCGGCATGGCGCTCGCCGGCCACGCGGTTGGCGAGCACGCCGGCCCAGGGCAGGCCCGGGCGGAAGTTCTGCAGGCCGTAGGCCAGCGCGCCGAAGGTGCCGGTCATGGCCTGCGCGTCGATCACGGCCAGCACCGGCAGGCCCAGGCGCTCGGCCAGCTCGGCCGCGCTGGGCGTACCGTCGAACAGGCCCATCACGCCTTCGACGATCACCAGGTCGGCCTCGCTCGCGGCGGCATGCAGGCGCGCGCGGCAGTCGGCCTCGCCGGTCATCCACAGGTCGAGCGAATGCACCGGCGCGCCGGTGGCCAGCGCGAGCCAGTGGGGATCGAGAAAGTCGGGCCCGCACTTGAAGGCCCGCACGCGGCGGCCCTGGCGCACGTGCAGCCGTGCCAGCGCGGCCGCGACCGTGGTCTTGCCCTGCCCCGAGGCCGGCGCGGCCACGAGCACCGCGGCGCAGGTGACGGCTGCGCCGGGCGAGGAGCGGCGGGTGTTTACTGCGGAGTCCACTTGAGTCCGACGTACGCGGTGCGGCCCCCGGTGGCGTAGAGCCGTGCGAACTGGTAGTCCTTGTCGCCCACATTGTCCACGCGCGCCACCAGGTTCAGGTCGCGCGTGATCTGCTTGCTGGCCGACAGGTTCAGCAGCGTGTAGCCGCCGAGCTTGACGGTGTTGGCCGCGTCGTCGTAGCGCTTGCCCGAGCTCTGGACCTCGGCGCCCAGCGTCCAGCCGGCGATGCGCCAGTCGGCGCCCAGCGTGCCGTGGGCCCGGGCGCGGCGTGCCAGCAGGTGGTCGGTGGCGAGGTCGCGCGGGTCCTGGTAGTCGAGCGAGGCGCGCAGCGTGACGTCGCCGATGCGGTGGCCGCCCGTGAGCGTCACGCCCTGGTAGCGTGCGCGCGCCGTGCTGGCGTAGCAGCCGAACGACGACTGGCAGCCCTTGGCGCTGCCGTCAAACACGATCAGGTTCTGCACCCGGTTGCGGTACAGCACGATGCCGGCCTGCGTGGCGCCGGCCGTGTACTGCAGGCCCAGCTCGACGTTGTGGCTCGATTCGGGCTGCAGGCTCGCCAGGCCGTACTCGCTGAAGCGCTGGTACAGCGTGGGCGCGCGGAACGCGGTGCCGGCCGACACGGTGGCGCGCAGGCTCGGCGTGATCGCGTAGCCGTAGGCGGCGCTGCCGGTGGTCTTGCCGCCGAACTCGCTGTCGTCGTCATGGCGCACGTGCAGCTGCAGCGAATGCGGGCCCTTCACGTAGCCGTAGCCCAGTGCGGCGGCGTTCTGCGAGCGGTCGCGCGAGAACAGCTTGGCCGAGGTGGTGGGCGCGTTCTCGAGCGCGTCTTCGCGGCGCTCGAGCGTGGCGGTCACCAGGTGCGCGCCGAAACGGAATTCGTTCTGGAACAGGTAGCCGCGCAGGCGGGTCTCGGTGCGGTAGAACGAAGGTTGGGTCTTGTAGACGGTCTGCGAATCGGTCACCTGCAGGCGGGTGCTGTAGATGTCGTTCCACTTGGCCGACCAGGTCAGGCCGGCGGTGCGCAGCTCGTTGGTCGACACGTCGTCGCGGAAGGTGATCGGCGGCTTGGTGCGAAAGCTCACCGACGGGTCGTAGGCCGCCTCGGTGTTGCTGGTAAGCAAGGTGGCGTCGATGCGCTGGTCGGGCGTGATCTGGAAGCCCAGCTTCAGGTTGCCCGAGGTGCTGCGGTAGCCGTCGCGGTCGGGGTTGGTGAAGCCGTCCTTCGAGGGCGTGCGCTTGGCGATCGGCTGGATGTTGAAGCCCTTGCTTTCTTCATGCGCGACGCCGAACGAGTAGTCGAGCAGGCCCGACTTGCCGCTCACGCCGCCTTCGATCCGGCGCAGGCCGTGGCTGCCGAAGCCGATGCCGGCGTAGGGCGACACGCCCTCCTCGCCGCGCTTGGTGAAAAGCTGGATCACGCCGCCCACGGCATCCGAGCCGTACACCGCGGCGGCCGGGCCGCGCAGCACTTCGATGCGGTCGATCTGCGCGAGCGGAATGCCTTCCCAGCCGGCGCCGCCGGTCGATTGCGAATCGATGCGCACGCCATCGAGGTAGACCGCGGTGAAGCGCGATTCGGCGCCGCGGATGAACACGCTGGTGGCGTTGCCCACGCCGCCGCTGCGCGAGATCTCCATGCCGGGCAGGCGCGCCAGCACGTCGGCCACGCCGGTCGCGCCGCTGCGCTCGATGGTCTTGCGGTCGATGATGGAGACATCGCCCACCAGGTCCGACAGCGCCTGCGGCGTGCGGTTGGCGGTGACCACGGTCTCGTCGAGCGTGGCAGATGCTGCTGCGGCGGCTTGCGCCTGCGCGGCCAGCGGCACCAGGGCCAGGCCGCCGAAGGCCGAGGCCAGGGCGAGCGTCAGCGGCAGGCACGCGGGACGGTTGCGGCGCACGCTGGCGCGGCCGCTGGAGAGGGAAACACAGGAAATCATGGGGTGAACCGAACGAACTTCTATGCCCTGGCCGGCTTCCCCGCCGGCGCCATGGGCGTCATGGCTGCCGATGCGGCAGCCGCCTTGTTGGCCGGTATCCGGGCTGGCAGATCGACCCTTTGCCGCCTTCCCAGGCACCTGTTTCAGGGCGCCCAGTGGCTGGATGGAAAGGGGTGACGCGTTGCGGCGTCGTCTGCTTGACCGTTGCGGGGGCAGCGCAGGCGGCTTCGGCCCCGGGGGGCGTCCACTCCTGCTTCCCGTTGAACTGCGCCGTGCGAACCACGCCGCGAGCACCAACGGGCGAGATTTTAGGCCCACGGGGCGGGCACGCCACACCGGGTTTGATCACGGACGGCGCAGGCCCCAGAATCTCGGCCACGTCCGGTGCGCGCCCCGCGCGGTGCGCCAGACCTTCCGAATTCCCGGGAAACTACAATCGCCAACCATGCCCGCCTCCAGCCCCATCGACCAGATCGCCGAGCGTGTGGAACGCCTGCTCGTGCGTCACGAAGAGGTGCAGCGCACCAACGCGCTGCTGCAGGAACAGGTCGATGCGCTCACGCGTGAACGCGACGGCCTGAAGTCGCGGCTCGCCGCGGCCCGCACCCGCCTCGATGCCCTGCTCGAACGGCTGCCGGCCGAACCCCCTTCCGAAGATTCCCATCACGCATGAAGCAGATTGAAGTACAGATCATGGGCCAGAGCTATTTGCTCGGCTGTCCCGACGGCGGCGAAGCGCAACTGCGCGAGGCCGTCGACCGCGTGGACGCGGCCATGTGCAAGATCCGCGACGCGGGCAAGGTGAAGGCACGCGACCGCATCGCCGTGCTCGCCTCGCTGAACCTGGCTTTCGATCTCGCGGCCCAGCAGGCCGCTGCTGCCGCCGCACCGGCCCCCGTCGCGGCCAGCAGCACGGAAGAAACCGCCACCGACACCGACCCGAAGGCCGCCCAGCTCATTCAGAGACTCGATCAGGCCCTGGCGGGCGATGGACATTTGCTCTGAGGGCGCGCGGCCCGGCACATCCGGGGCGTAAAATCCGTTTTGTCTGCAGACGTGTCGGGCTTAATATTTCCTTGTTCCAATGCTCTCCGGAGCCGGGCTTGGTACATCGCTTGACGGGCGTGATCATCTCGCGTCAGATGAACCCGAAGTCCTGCTGCCCTCGCCCACCTGAACCCTGGTTCAGGATGCGGGTCCGGCACACCATCTGCAGACACCTTTTCCCGCCACGGCCCCCTGCCTCACCGCTCGGGGCCGTTGCTTTTTCAGCCGCTCGTTCTTTCCCCATCCTCCCGTGAACCTCGCTGCCCTGCTCGACCCGCTCCTGATCGCCGAACTCGCCGCGCTCGGCCTGGGCACCGGTTTCCTCGCCGGCCTGCTGGGCATCGGCGGCGGCATGCTGATGGTGCCGTTCATCACGATCATCATGGGCCAGCGCGGCGTGCCGGCCGACCTGGCAGTGAAGATGGCGATCGCGACCTCGATGGCGACGATCATCTTCACGTCGGTGTCCAGCGTGCGCGCGCACCACAAGCGCGGCGCGGTGCGCTGGGACATCGTGCAGCGCCTGGCCCCCGGCATCGTCATCGGCAGCCTCGCGGGCAGCCTGGGCGTGTTCGCGCTGCTCAAGGGCACGGCGCTGGCCATCTTCTTCGCGCTGTTCGTGGGCTTCTCGGCCACGCAGATGTTCCTCGACAAGAAGCCCAAGCCCACGCGGCAGATGCCGGGCACCAGCGGCCAGCTCGCGGCGGGCGGCATCATCGGCTTCATCTCGGGCCTGGTGGGCGCGGGCGGCGGCTTTATCAGCGTGCCGTTCATGACCTGGTGCAACGTGGCGATCCACAACGCGGTGGCGACCAGCGCGGCGCTGGGCTTTCCGATCGCCGTGGCCAACGTGCTGGGCTACGTGCTCAGCGGCCAGTCGGTGCAGGGTCTGCCGGCCGGCGCCTTCGGCTACATCTGGCTGCCCGCGCTCGTGGTGATCGCGGCCTGCAGCGTGTTCACCGCGCCACTGGGCGCCAGGGCCGCGCACAGCCTGCCGGTGAAAAAGCTCAAGCGCGTGTTCGCGAGCATCCTGTACCTGCTGGCCGCCTACATGCTCTGGAAGGGCCTGCGGGGCTGAGGCATATCAAACACTCGCTGGCTTTCCTGTGCCATCCTATGTGGCAGTTCTTCACAGTCGTACAAGGAAAGCCATGAAAATCCTCATCGCAGTCGACGGCAGCGCCTACACGCAAAAAGCCCTCAACTACCTGCTGACCAACCGCGCCATGTTCGTGGACGGCCATGAGCTGGTGGTGGTGAATGTCTGCACTGGCATCTCCGGCCACGTGGCACGGCACCTCAGCAAGGAAATCGTCACCGATTACTACGCCGAGGAAAACGCCAAGGTGCTCGACCCGGTGAAGGCCTGGTTCGCCGACAAGGGCGTGACCAACTTCAAGGCCGACGCGCGCCACGGCCACGCGGCCGAGGAAATCCTCAAGTCGGCCACCGAATCGAAGGCCGAGCTGATCGTTCTCGGCACGCACGGCCACGGCATCCTGGGCCGCGCGCTGATGGGTTCGGTCGCGACCAAGGTCGTGGCCGAGACCGACATCTCGGTGTTGTTGGTCCAGTAAGCAGCCCCGGCCACCGCGGCGACGGCCGATGCGCCGTGGCCGCGGTCATGGCTGCGAGCGCTGCCGCCGCCATTCGCGCGGCGAGCACCCGAAGCGCTCGCGAAACGCGCGGCTGAAATGCGCCGCGTCGTTGAACCCTCTCCCGTACGCGATCTCTCCCACCGGCCGCCCTGCCAGGCGCGGCTCCAGCAGGTCGCGGCTGCATGCGTCGAGCCGGCGCTCCCAGATGTACTGCGAGGGCGTCAGCGGCTCGCTCTTGAACACGCGGTGGATGTGGCTCACCGACATGCCCAGCTGCGCCGCCAGCGTGCCCACCGACAGCGTCGGATCGGCCAGCTGCTCGTCGATGCGCTGCTTCACGCGCGCGAGGTGGTACGCCGTGAGCTTGCTGAGCGCCGGTGCGTGCGCCGCAGGCAGCGTCTGCAAGCCGGCCACCAAGATGTTCTGCACGCCATGGGCCACCGCCAGCGCCGAGGCCGGCTGCAGCGCGTCGAAGTCCTCGCGCAGCGTGCGGATCATGCCCAGCAGCAGGTGCCCCGCGCCCTCGCGCCCTGACACCGTGGTGGCCGTGAGCGCTTCGGTGTCGCGCAGTTCGCTGCGCAGCCGCTCGCCGGGCAGCTTGAGCACGATCTGCTCGAAGGGCCGGTCGAACAGCAATTGATAAGGCCGCGTGCTGTCGTACAGCGCGAAGTCGCCGGCGCCGAGCACGGCGTCGCGTCCGTCCTGGCGCACCACGCCTTGCCCGCGCGCCTGGATGCTCACGAGAAAACAGTCGTCGCTCGACGCCGCGATGTGGCCCGGCGTGCGCATCACCTTCTGCGCCCGCGAGGTCACGACCGACATGCCGAGGCCGGGCAGCGCGTGCTGGCGGATGCTGCCCTCGAAGTCGCCACCCCCGCCGGTGCGCACCGCGTCGCATTCGAGCTGCACGTAGACGTTGCAGATCATGTCGGTCCAGTACGCGAGCCGCTGCTCGCGCGGGACGGCATCGGTGCTGAGCAAGGGGGTCATCGGGGTCCTCGGAAGGCCTTCGCAAGGCACATGCAACGCTGGAACAAGAACGCCGCCAATCCGGGTCAAGGCGTTCCGGCGGCGCGAATTTACGCTTCATGCAACCCGCATGCCACCGCGCAAACCCGGTGCGCACAGTGGGGATTTCGTTACGTTCATTGCCCCCTGGAGAACACCCCATGCCGACCACCGTCCACCCCCAGCTCCGCGTCGCCGCCGTGCAGGCCGCGCCTGTGTTCCTCGACCTCGACGCCACCATCGACAAGACCATCGACCTCATGGCGCAGGCCGCGAAACAGGGTGTGCAGCTCATCGCCTTTCCCGAGACCTGGGTCCCGGGCTACCCGTGGTGGGTCTGGCTCGACTCGCCGGCCTGGGGCATGCAGTTCGTGCAGCGCTACCACGACAACTCGCTGGTCATCGGCTCGCCCGAGTTCGAACGCCTGCAGGCGGCGGCGCGCCAGCACAAGATCTGGCTCTCGCTCGGCTACAGCGAGAAAGCGGCGGGCAGCCTGTACATCGCGCAGGCGCTGATCGACGACCAGGGTCGTACCGTGCAGACGCGCCGCAAGCTCAAGCCCACGCACGTGGAACGCACCGTGTTCGGCGAAGGCGACGGCGCCGACCTGCACGTGGTCCAGACGCCGCTGGGCAACATCGGCTCGCTGTGCTGCTGGGAACACCTGCAGCCGCTGAGCAAGTACGCGATGTACGCGCAGAACGAGCAGATCCACTGCGGCGCATGGCCGAGCTTCTCGCTCTACCGCGGCGCGGCCTACGCGCTGGGCCATGAGGTCAACAACGCCGCGAGCCAGGTGTATGCGGTCGAGGGCGGCTGCTTCGTCATCGCGCCTTGCGCCACGGTGTCGAAGGCCATGAGCGAGCTGATGTGCACCGACGACGGCAAGCGGCAGATGCTGGGCGTCGGCGGCGGGCATGCGCGCATCTACGGCCCGGACGGTTCGCCACTGGGCACGCCGCTGGCCGAAGACGCCGAGGGCCTGGTGATCGCCGACATCGACCTCGGGATGATCGCGCTCGCCAAGGCGGCGGCCGATCCGAGCGGCCACTATTCGCGGCCCGACGTCACACAGCTGCTGCTGAACAAGACGCGGCGCACGCCCGTGGTGGTGCAGCTCACGCCGGAGCCCGAGGGCAGCGTGCCCGAGCCGGTCGTGGCCTGAGCCGACCACGGAGCCGCACCATGGAATCGGCCATTCCCGAGCACCTGCGCTGCCCGCGCACCCGCGAGCGTCGCGTGGCAGGCGACCACACCCCGCCCTACCCCGGCTGGTCGGCGCGCGCGCCCGTGGCGACGACCCAGGTCGTGATGGGCTATTTCGGCGTGCAGTCGCGCGGTCCGGCGATGCAGGGCCGGGCCTGCGCCGCGCTCCTGAAAATCGCTGGCGACTTCGCCCTGCCCGACGGCCCCGGTCACCACGACCTGGCCCATTGCGTGGACGCCGACGGGTACGACAACCTGATCGCCATCGCCTATTGGCGCGATGCGGCGGCGTTCGCGCGCTGGTGTGCCACGCCCGCCGTCGAAGCCTGGTGGAACGCCAACGAGCGGTTGCACGAGGGCCTCGGCTACTTCCGAGAAATCGCTTCCCCGCGTGCTGCGCACTTCGAGACCCTGTTCAGCACGCCCGACCGCCTCGAGGGCATCGGCGTGGTGATGGGCGGTGTGAGCGGCGAACTGCAGGAGCACGGCTACTGGGGGTCGATGCGCGATCGGCTCCCGCTCGCGCAGGCCGACGCGCTCGCGCCTTCGGGCACGCGCGCGGTGATCGCCGGCACGCCTGCACCGGGTCAGCGCGTGCGCATCGCGGGCCACGCGCACCTCGCGATGATCCGTTCGGGCCAGGAATGGACCGAGACCAGCGGCCAGGAACGCCAGCGCTACCTGGAAGACATGGCCCCGGTGCTGCGCGACGGCATGGACTTCCTGCGCGACCAGGGCCTGCCCATCGGCTGCTACAGCAACCGCTTCATGCACCACCTCGACGCACACGGTGCACCGCTGCAGAAGTCCTTCGGCCTGAGCTACTGGCGCTCGCTGGCCGACATGGAGCGCTGGGCCGAGTCGCACCCGACACACGTCGCGATCTTCGGCAGCTTCATGCGCTACGTGCAGGCGCTGAACTTCGAGCTGCGCCTGCGCCTGTACCACGAGGTGTCGGTGCTCAAGGCCGACGAGCAGAGCTACGAGTACATCAACTGCCACGCGCGCAGCGGGCTGATGAACGGGCTCGCGCCCCCCGCCTGAAGCCCGGGCGCGCGGCGGGGCTCAGGCGGCGAACAGTCCCTTGTGCTCGGCGCGCAGCAGCGCCTTCTGCACCTTGCCCATCGTGTTGCGCGGCAGTTCCGGCACGACGAAGCAGCGCTTCGGGATCTTGAAGTTCGCCAGCTTGGCCTTGAGCTCGGCCACGATGGCGTCGGCGTCGATCGTGGCGCCGCCCTTGGGGATCACAATGGCCACGCCCACCTCGCCGAAGTCGGGATGCGGCACGCCGATGACGGCGCTTTCGGCCACGCCGGCCATCTCGTTGATGTAGCCCTCGATCTCGGCCGGGTAGACGTTGTAGCCGCCGCTGATGATCAAATCTTTGCTGCGCCCGACGATAGTGATGTAGCCGCGCGCATCGATCTTGCCCACGTCGCCGGTCTTGAAGAAGCCGTCGGCGGTGAATTCTTCCTTCGTCTTCTCGGGCATGCGCCAGTAGCCGGCGAACACGTTGGGGCCCTTCACCTGGATGCCGCCGATCTCGTCGACCGGCAGGTCCTTGCCCTCGTCGTCGCGCACGCGCAGCTGCACGCCGGGCAGCGCGAAGCCGACGGTGCCGCCGCGGCGCTCGCCCTTCTTGGCGTCATACGGGTTGGACGTGAGCATGGCGGTCTCGCTCATGCCGTAGCGTTCGAGGATGGTGTGGCCGGTGCGCTCGCGCCATTCGTCGAAGGTCTCGATGAGCAGCGGCGCCGAGCCCGCGACGAACAGGCGCATGGTGCGCACCGCCTCGCGCGTGAGGCCCGGCTCGGCCAGCAGGCGCACGTAGAGCGTGGGCACGCCCATGAACACGGTGGCCTCGGGCAGCTTGGCGACGATGCGCTTGGGGTCGAACTTCGAGAACCACAGGATCTTGCTGCCGTTGAGCAGCGCGCCGTGCAGCGCCACGAACAGGCCGTGCACGTGGAAGATCGGCAGCGCGTGAATCAGCACGTCGCCCTTCGTCCAGCCCCAGTAGTCCTTGAGCACTTCGGCGTTCGACAGCAGGTTGCGGTGCGTGAGCATCGCGCCCTTGCTGCGGCCGGTGGTGCCGCTGGTGTACAGGATGGCGGCGAGGTCGTCGGGCTTCTTGAGCGCCACGGTGTGGCGGTCGCTGCAGCGCGCCGCCGCATCGAGCAGCGTGCCGGTGCGGTCGTCGTCCAGCGTGAACACATGGCGCGTGCCGGCCGCCTCGGCGATGGGGCGCACCCAGGCCGCGTTGCGGCCGGTGCACACGACTACGGCGGGCTCGGCATTGCCGATGAAGTACTCGATCTCGGCGCTCTGGTAGGCCGTGTTGAGCGGCAGGAACACGTAGCCCGCGCGCAAGGTCGCGAGGTACAGCAGCATGGCTTCGACCGATTTCTCGACCTGCACGGCGACGCGCGCGCCCTTCTCGAGCTTCAGGCCGTCGAGCAGGTTGGCGATCATCGCGCTGGCGCGGTCGAGGTCGCGCCACGAATAGTGCAGGCCGTTGTCGGTCTCGACCGCGATGGCATCGAGGTCAGCGGGAAAGGCGGCGCGCAAGGCGGCGAACAGGTTGGCGTTGGGGGAGGACTTCGTCTTCATCATCTTCGTCATCATCGAACGGCAGGCTCAGGAAGAGCGGAAATTCGGAGGGCGCTTGCCCAGGAAGGCCTCGATGCCTTCGCGGTGCTCGGCGGTGTCGGCATAGTCGTACGCGGTGGCCAGCAGCTGCTGTGCCGCCGCGCCGCCACTCTTGAGTGCGGTGAAGGTGGCCTTGTGCAAGCGCGCGGCCTGGGGCGACAGCGCGGCAATGCGCGCCGCATGCGCCTGCGCAGCGGCCGGCACCTCGGCGTCGGGCAGCACGTGCAAGAGAAAGCCGGCGTCGTACAGCCGCTGCGCGCCATGCACGCCGGCGGCCAGCAGCATGTCGCGCGCCAGCACGTCGCCGATGGCGCCATGCACCAGCGCGGCTTCGCGCGGCGCCATCGGAAAGCCCAGCTTCGCGATGGGCGCGCCGAACTTCGCCGACGCGCCGGCCAGGCGGATGTCGCAGCAGCTGGCGATCTCGACGCCGGCGCCCATGCAGGCGCCTTCGATCTGGGCCACCAGCGGCAGCGGGCAGTCGAGCATCGCCTGCAGCGCGGCCCAGACTTCGTTCTCGTGGAATTCGCGCAGGCTCGCTTCCTCGAAGCGGAACGAGGGGTACTCGGAGATGTCGCCGCCCGCGCAGAAGGCACCGCCCTCCCCGCGCACGACGACGCAGCGCAGCGCGGTGTCGCCGTGCAGGTCGTCGAACACGGCGCGCAACGCGCGCCACATGGCGCGCGTCATCGCATTGAGACGCCCCGGGTTCGACAGCGTGACGAGCGCCACAGCGCCGTCGCGGCGCAGCGAGACCTGCCGCTCGCTCATTCGAGCTTGGCGCCCGAGGCCTTCACGACGGTCGCCCATCGCTTGATCTCGGCGTTGACGAAGCGGCCGTAGGCGGCGGTCGTGACGTTCGGGATCTCGGAGCCGTTCTGTGCCCAGATGGCCTTCAGCTCGTCGGTGCCCAGCGCCTTCTTCATCGTGTCGATGATCTGCGTCTGCGCTTCGGCCGGCGTGCCCTTGGGCGCCCACAGGCCGTACCAGGTGGTGACGGTGTAGTCGGGCAGGCCGACCTCGGCGGCGCAGGGCACGTCGGGGAACGCGGGGTTGCGCTTGGCGCCGGCCACCATGAGCGCCTTGATGCGGCCGCCCTTGATGTGCTGCGCGGAAGAACCCAGCCCGTCGAACATCAGGTCGACGTTGCCCGCGATCAGGTCGGACAGCGCCGGACCCGCGCCGCGGTACGGAATGTGCGTGATGAAGGTGCCGGTCTGCAGCTTGAACAACTCGCCCGCCAGGTGGTGCGAGGTGCCCGAGCCGGCCGAGCCGTAGTTGAGCTTGCCGGGGTTGCGCTTGGCGGTGGCAATCAGCTCCTGGATGGTCGCGGCCTGCACCCGCTTCGGGTTGACCACCACCACCTGCGGCACGTTGGCCAGCAGCATCAGCGGCACGAAGTCTTTCTCGAGGTCGTAGTCGAGCTTGGGGTAGATCGACGGCGCGATCGCGTGGTGCACGGCGCCCATGAAGAGCGAGTAGCCGTCGGCCGGCAGCTTGGCCGCGATGCTCGCGCCCACGGTGCCGCCCGCGCCGCCGCGGTTGTCGATGACCAGCGTCTGGCCTGCCGCGCGGGAGAACTGCGCCGACAGCGGGCGCGCGAAGGCGTCGGTGCCTCCGCCGGCCGGGAACGGCACCACCATGGTCACGGGCTTGGTCGGCCAGCCCTGGGCACGTGCGCCACCGCACAGGGCCACGGCCCCGGCTGCTGCGGCGACGCGCAGCACATCGCGTCGTTGAAAACTCTGTTGCGTCATCTGTCTCGTCTCCTGTCGTCGTCGTTGTAGATGTTGCCGCCCTCCGGCGGTCAAGGTGCGGGCCGCAGCGCTGCCGCGGCGAAGCGAACGGACTCAGCCTTTTTTGAGGAACAGGCCTTCGATGTCTCCCGAAACCGCGATCTTGCCTTCGGCCAGCCAGGTGCGATGCCGGTCCAGGCGCTTGAGGTCGTACAGGTAGTTGACCATGAGGCCGTACGACTGCTTGAGCCCCTTGGCCGACGGGTCGCCGGCCCAATTGAGCCGCTCGACGCGCGCGCCGTTGCCCAGGTGAAAGCGCGCCACCGGGTCGGCCGGCGTGCCGTCGACCAGCGTGCGGCCCAGGTACTCGGCGGTGGCCTGCAGCAGCCACTGGCGCAGCGGCGATTTCGCGTCGAGTTCTGCGGCCGCATCGACCGCCGCCAGCAGGCGCTCGGCCGTGGGCGGCACCGAGCCGACGAGGCGGCCGAGTTCGGCTTCGCGCTTCTCGTCCAGGCGCGGCAGCAGCTCGGCGGCGTTCTTGGCGAGCCACGCGCGCAGGCCCGGAATGGGCGACAGCGTGGCGAAGGTCTTCAGGCGCGGCAGTTCGTCCTGCAGGGTCTCGACCACGCGCTTGATGAGCGAGTCGCCGAAGCTCACGCCGCGCAGGCCGGTTTGCGTGTTGCTGATCGAATAGAAGATCGCGGTGGTCGCCTTGGCCGGCTGCACCGGCACGGCGGCCTCGTCGAGCAGCGGCATGATGCCTTCGCTGATGCGGTCGACCAGCGCCACCTCGACGAAGATGAGCGGCTCGTTCGGCAGGCGCGGATGGAAGAAGCCGTAGCAGCGGCGGTCGCTGTCATCGAGCCGGTTCTTCACGTCGGACCAGCTCTTGATGTCGTGCACCGCCTCGTAGCGGATGAGCTTCTCGATCAGCGAGGCCGGCGAGTTCCAGTCGATGCGGCGCAGCTCGAGAAAAGCCACGTCGAACCAGGTGGAAAACAGGTGCTCCAGCTCGGCCTCGAGCGCGAGCAGGCGCTTGTCGGACTTCAGGCACGGCAGCAGGTCGGCGCGCAGGTCGACCAGGAAGCGCATGCCGCCGGGCTCGACCGCGAAGCGCTGCAGCAGCCGCATGCGCGGCGACACCAGCGCGCGGCGCAGGCGCAGCTCGGCCTGCCCTTCGTCGGGCGTGCCGACGGCGCTCTGGTGCTGATCGCGCGCGCTCTTGAGCTTGCCCGCGTCGGCGGCGAAATGCTCGCTCATGAGCGCCCAGTAGTCGCGGCGCTCTTCGGGCGAGGCGCCGGCGTAGGCCTGCGCGATGGCATGGGCGCGGCGGCCGCCCTCGACCTCGCTCACGCGCGGATCGATCACCGCCTGCAGCTCGGCCAGCACGCGGCGCAGCGTGCGCGGCGACAGCGCCTCGTCGGCCTTGCGCAGCGTGGCCTGCAGCCGCTCGGCGGTGGTGCGGGCGCTGGGCTTGGGCGTGTGGCGGGCCGGGCCTTTCGTGGCGCCGTTGCTCGCCACGGGAACCTTGGACGATTCGCCCATGCGCAGGCGCGCCTGGAACCACTCGGTCGCACTCATCGATCTGCTCCTGTGCCGTTGGCTGGATGGGTGGCGCCTGTCACGGCATCACCCGGGATTTCTGCTGTTGCATCACTTCGCGCAAGGCTTCGCGCTGGCGCGTCATGTGGGTGCGCATGGCGGCGTCGGCGCCTTCGCTGTCGCGTGCCTTGAGCGCCGCGAACACGGCCAGGTGCTCCGACAGGCTCTGGTCGAGCCGCCCCGGCGCGTGCAGCTGCTGCAGCCGCGCCAGCTTCAGGATCTTGCGCAGGTCGCCGATCACCTGGGCCAGCCACTTGTTGTCGGCGAGCTTGATGATCGCCTCGTGAATGATGTGGTTGGTGGCGTAGTAGTCGTTGATGCGCCGCGCCTTGGCGTGGCGCACCAGGCGCTCGTGCAGCGCGTCGAGCTCGTTCAACTCGGCGTCACTGGCGTTGCGCGCGGCCTCGTAGGCGCAGCGCCCTTCGAGCAGCGCGATGACCGGAAAGATCTCGTCCAGGTCGCGCTCGGTCACCTCGTTCACGAAGCAGCCGCGGCGCGGCTCGTGGCGCAGCAGGCCTTCGGCCGTGAGCACCTTCAGCGCCTCGCGCAGCGGCGTGCGCGAGATCGACAGCCGCTCGCACAGGGCCACCTCGTCCACGAAGCTGCCGGGCGACAGCGTGCCGTCGAAGATCTGCTCGCGCAGCGTGGCGGCGACTTCGTCGTGGAGGGAATTGGGGACCAGGCGCATGCGTTGAGGACTCGGAAAGTCGGTGGGCGTTTCGCGTAATTTCCTGTAATTACGCATAATTGTGAGTGCATGGTTAACGCAATGCAAGGGCCGCGCCCTGCCCTTGCGGCCCGGAATTACCCTGAGACGGACGAAAAAAAGCGGCGCGCACCCGAAGGTGCTGCGCCGCGTTATGCGGGGGTCTGAAAGATCAGGCGCGCGCGGTGCTGCCGGTCTTTCCGGCGCGGCCGAACCAGATCCACAGCGCGATGCCACCGATCACCATCGGCACGCTGAGCCACTGGCCCTGGCTCAGGCTGAGCGCGCGCAGGCCCAGGAAATCGTCGGGCTCGCGGAAGTACTCGGCCACGAAGCGCAGCACGCCATAGCCGATGAGGAACACGGCGGCCACCTGCCCCTGCTTGCGCTCCTTGCGCGCATAGAGCCACATCACGACGAACAGCAGCAGGCCTTCGAGCAGGAACTGGTAGACCTGCGACGGATGGCGCGGCAGCATCGAACCGCTTTGCGGGAACACCATGCCCCAGGGCAGGTCGGGACTGCTGAAGCGGCCCCACAGCTCGCCGTTGATGAAGTTGCCCACGCGGCCTGCGGCCAGGCCGGTCGGCACGCAAGGCGCGACGAAGTCCATCACCTGCCAGAACGGCCGCGCACGCGAGCGCGAGAACCACACCATGGCGCCGATCACGCCGAGCAGGCCGCCATGGAAGCTCATGCCGCCCTGCCACACATAAAGAATCTCGAGCGGATGCGTGAGGTAGTACTCGGGCTTGTAGAACAGGCAGTAGCCGAGCCGGCCGCCGACGATCACGCCCATGACGCCCAGGAACAGGATGTCCTCGATGTCCTTGCGTTGCCACACGCCGGCCGTGGCCAGCGAGCGGAACGGCTCGTGGTGCAGGCGGCGCGTGCCCAGAAAGTAAAACAGCGCGAAGGCCGCCAGGTAGGTCAGGCCGTACCAGTGGATGGCCACCGGCCCCAGCTGCAAGGCGATGGGATTGATCTGCGGATACATGAGCATCCGACGATTGTGCCGTGGCGCAATGACGCCGCCGCCACGGGGGCATTCAGGGCAATGTCAGCGCCCGAACTTCCACCACAGCAACCCCGCCACCAGGGCCGGCACCGCGAAGATGAACAGGAAGATCGGCAGCTCCTCGGCCACCGAGTACCCGGCCTTGAGCACGCCCACGGCCATGTTGATGCCCGCGCCGACGAACCACGCCGGAATGAACCACTTGGCCGCCGCGGCCAGCGCCATCGTCGAGCCGTCGCCCATGAAGCGGCCGGCCAGAAGAAACACCACCAGCAGCGCGAAGCCGCCTCCCATCACCATGACTGTGTGCATCTGCGTTGCCCTCCTGGGCGCATCTTGCCGGATATCGGCGGGTCAGCGCGTGGTGTAGCCACCGTTGGCGAAGATGGTCTGGCCCGTGATCCACCAGCCTTCGGTGACCAGGAAGCGCACGATGGGCGCAATGTCCTCGATGTCGGTGAGGCCCTTCTTCGAGTACTTGCTGAGCGCGGCGGCGCTGCTGTGGTACGCCACGGCCTCGGGGCTTTCCTGGCCGTAGAAGAACGGCGTGTCCATCGGGCCCGGGCCGATGGCATTCACCGAGATGCCGCGGTCGCCGAACTCCTTGGAGGCCGCGCGCGTGTAGTGCTCCACCGCCGCCTTGGCCGCCGGGTAGATGGCATAGAACGGCGTGTAGGCCGCCAGCAGCGAGCTCACCAGCGTCACGATGCTGCCGCCGTCGGCCATGGTGCGGCCGGCCTGCTGGATGAAGAAGAAGGCCGCCTTGGCGTTGGCGTCGAAGCTCTTGTCGTAGTCGGCCTCGGTGATGTCCAGGATCGGCTTCTTGATCACCACGCCCGCCGTGTTGATCGCCAGGTCGACCTGGCCGAAGTGCTTCACGGCCTGGTCGAACAGCTTCACGTTGTTCTCGACCACGGCGAGGTCGCCCTGCACCAGCAGCGTGTCGGCGCCCTTGGCCTTCAGCGCGGCGGCCGTCTGCTCCGCCTCGCCGCGCGAGCCGTCGCTGTTGTAGTGGATGGCGATGCCGCGGGCGCCGCCGTCGACCAGTTGGTGGGCGATGAGGGCACCGAGGTTCTTGCCACCGCCGGCGATGACGGCGACCTTGTTCGTGAGCGTGCGTGCGGACATGGATGGATTCCTCTGAGTGAGTGAAAGACCCGGGACGGGATGTGTGACGAGCCGCCAGTCTATTGATCGCCAAGTTGCAGATAAATCATTCATTCAAGGCTAGACTGTTCTGAAAACCACGAACAATCAGCCCCGCCGCCATGGACCGCATCGAACTCCTCCAGGTCTTCCTGCGCGTGGCCGAAACCGGCAGCTTCACGCGCGCCGCCGACCGGCTGGCCCTGCCGCGCGCCACCATCTCGACCGCCATCCAGCAGCTCGAGGCGCGCCTGGGTTCGCGCCTGCTGCACCGCACCACACGCCGCGTGGGCCTCACGCCCGACGGCGAGGTGCTGCTCGAGCGGGCCCGCGCGCTGGTGGCCGACATGGAAGACATGGAGCAGCAGTTCCAGCCCGCGCACAGCAGCGTGAGCGGCCGGCTCAAGGTCGACGTGCCCAGCCGCATCGCGCGCCTGCTGATCGCGCCGGCGTTGCCCGACTTCTTTGCGCACCACCCGGCGGTCGAACTGGAACTCGGTTCCAGCGACCGCGCGGTCGACCTCGTGCTCGAAGGTGTGGACTGCGCCCTGCGCGTCGGCCCGCTCGCCAGCAGCAGCCTCGTGGCCCGGCCGCTGGGGTATTTCACGCTCATCAACTGCGCCAGCCCCGCCTACCTCGCGCGTCACGGCACGCCGCGCACGACGGCCGACCTGCCGCAGCACATGGCGGTCAACTACGCCTCGCCGACCAGCGGCCGGGCCGCGCCCTGGGAGTGGCAAGTGCGCGACGGCGAGACCCAGGTGTTGCGCCTGCGCAGCCAGGTGGCGGCGAACAACGCCGAGACCTACATCGCCTGCGCGCTGGCCGGGCTGGGCCTGATCCAGATCCCGGCCTACGACGTGCGCGAGCACCTGGCGGCCGGCGAGCTGGTGGAAGTGCTGCCCGACGCGCGCGCCGAGCCGCTGCCGGTGCACCTGGTCTACCCGCACCGGCGCAATCTGTCGCGGCGGGTGCAGGCCTTCGCGGGCTGGCTCGATGCGCTGCTGGCGGCCTCGCTCGATGCGCCCTCGCCCGCCGGCCGGGCGGCGCGCAGCGCCTGAGCCTTACGCCGGCACGCGCCCGGCCCGCTCGCGCACGAAGGCCACGAAGCGCGCCAGCGCCGGGTGCGCCGCCTGCGCGGGCCACACGAGGCTGGTCTCGCACACCGGCAGCGTCACGCGGCGGCGCCCCACGCCCTTGAACTCGTGGACCTGCCGGTAGACCACGCCCGCGCGCCGGAACTGCATCACGCTGTGCGGCACCCAGGCCGCGCCGATGCCGCCCGACACGAGGTTGACGATGGTCTGCATCTGGATCGCCTCCTGCGCCACCCGGGGCGTGCGCCCGGCCGCGTGGTACAGGTCGAAGATCGCGTCGTGCAGCGAGGGCACGATGCGGCGCGGAAAGATCACCAGCGGCTCGTCCAGCACCTCGGCCAGCGGCACGGGCCGCGCCTCGGCCAGCCGGTGCTGGGCGGGCAGCGCGAGCACCAGCGGCTCCACCTCGACCGGCAGGCAGGCCAGCCCCGGCGGCGCGGCGCCCGGCGAATGCAGCATCAGGCCGGCATCGATCTCGCCGCGCGCGAAGGCTTCGAGCTGCACGTCGCCGGTGGCCTCGACCAGCTCCAGCGCCACCTCGGGGCACAGCACGCGGAACTCGCGCACCCAGGCCGGCAGCTGCTCGAACCCGACCGTCGAAACGAAGGCGATGCGCACGCGCCCCACCTGCCCCGCCGCGGCCGCACGCGCCCGCGCCGGCAGCGCCTGGGCACGCGCCAGCAGCTCGCGCACGTCGGGCAGCAGCGCTTCGCCGGCCGGCGTGAGCGCCACGCGGCGGCGCGTGCGGTCGAACAGCACCACGCCCAGCGTTTTCTCGAGCTGGGCAATGGCCTGCGTGACCGGCGGCTGCGTCATGTGCAGGCGCAGGGCGGCGCGGCCGAAGTGCAGTTCTTCGGCCACGGCCACGAACTGACGCCAGGCGCGCAGGTCGATGAGGGCTTCATTCATACGCTGAGCATATCAATCCATGCTTCAAATTGGATTGGAACCAATCAATCAGAAGTCCGATACTTGGCGCTCCCCCTCACGATCTCCCCACGACAGAAGAGACACCATGGACACCAAGACCATCCAGATCAATCGCCGCAGCGCGAACATCACCGAAGGCAAGAGCCGCGCCCCCAACCGCTCGATGTTCTACGCCATGGGCTACGAGGAAGGCGACTTCAAGAAGCCGATGGTCGGCGTCGCCAACGGCCACAGCACCATCACGCCCTGCAACTCGGGCCTGCAGAAGCTGGCCGACGCGGCCATCGCGGGCATCGAGGAAGCCGGCGGCAACGCGCAGGTGTTCGGCACCCCCACCATCTCCGACGGCATGGCGATGGGCACCGAAGGCATGAAGTACTCGCTGGTGAGCCGCGAAGTCATCTCCGACTGCATCGAGACCTGCGTCGGCGGCCAGTGGATGGACGGCGTGCTGGTGGTCGGCGGCTGCGACAAGAACATGCCCGGCGGTCTCATGGGCATGCTGCGCGCCAACGTGCCCGCCATCTACGTCTACGGCGGCACCATCCTGCCGGGCCGCTACAAGGGCCAGGACCTGAACATCGTCAGCGTGTTCGAGGCCGTGGGCCAGAACGCCGCCGGCAACATGAGCGACGAAGACCTGCTCGAGATCGAGAAGCGTGCCATTCCCGGCACGGGCTCGTGCGGCGGCATGTACACGGCCAACACCATGTCGAGCGCGTTCGAGGCGCTGGGCATCTCGCTGCCCTACTCGTCGACCATGGCGAACCCGCACGACGAAAAGGCCAACTCGGCCAAGGAATCGGCCAAGGTGCTGATCGAGGCCATCAAGAAAGACCTGAAGCCGCGCGACATCGTGACCAAGAAGGCCATCGAGAACGCCGTGGCAGTCATCATGGCCACCGGCGGTTCGACCAACGCGGTGCTGCACTTCCTGGCGATCGCGCACACGGCCGGTGTGGACTGGACCATCGACGACTTCGAGCGCATGCGCAAGAAGGTGCCCGTGATCTGCGACCTGAAGCCCTCGGGCAAGTACCTCGCGGTCGACCTGCACCAGGCCGGCGGCATTCCGCAGGTCATGAAGGTGTTGCTCAAGGCCGGCCTGCTGCACGGCGACTGCATCACCATCAGCGGTCAGACCATCGAGGAAGTGCTCAAGGACGTGCCCGACGTGCCGCGTGCCGACCAGGACGTGATCCGCCCCATCGACAAGCCGATGTACGACGAAGGCCACCTGGCCATCCTGAAGGGCAACCTGTCGCCCGAAGGCGCAGTCGCCAAGATCACCGGCCTAAAGAACCCGGTCATCACCGGCCCGGCCCGCGTGTTCGACGACGAGCAGTCGGCGCTGCAGGCCATCCTGGCCGGCAAGATCGTCGCCGGCGACGTGATGGTGCTACGCTACCTCGGCCCCAAGGGCGGCCCGGGCATGCCGGAAATGCTGGCCCCCACGGGTGCGCTGATCGGCGCGGGCCTGGGCGAGAGCGTCGGCCTCATCACCGACGGGCGCTTCTCGGGCGGCACCTGGGGCATGGTGGTCGGCCACGTGGCGCCCGAAGCGGCGGCCGGCGGCACGATCGCGTTCGTCAACGAAGGCGACTCGATCACCATCGACGCGCACAAGCTGGTGCTCGAACTGAACGTGCCCGAAGCCGAGCTGGCCAAGCGCCGCGAAGGCTGGACGCCGCCGGCCCCGCGCTACACGCGCGGCGTGCAAGCCAAGTTCGCGTTCAACGCCTCGAGCGCGAGCTCGGGTGCGGTGCTCGACAAGTTCTGAAGCGGCATCAGCCCATCATCCACGCGCCGTAGCCGAAGGCCGCAAAGCCCAGGCCGACGATCGCGAAGATGCCTCGGGCTTCGAAGTCCATCGCCGGGGGAAAGCTCTGCACGACGAAGTGCAGCAGCGCCCCCGCGCCGATGGTGAGAAAACCCGCACCGAACTGCTTCATCGCACTGTCGTCGGGATAGAGAAACACCAGCGCGAAGCCGGCCAGGAACACCACGTTCGCCAGCACCGTGCCGCGCATGCGCCATTTCTTCTGCGTGGGCGTCGGCTCGCGCACCGGCGCCGGCCGGCCCCTGCGGCCTTCCTTGAGCGCCATGCCGGTGAAGAACAGGCCGAACATCGTCGGAAAGCCGCCGAAGAGGCCGAGCCCCCAGACGATGCCCCACATGTTCTGGAAGTCGGCCACCAGCGCCTGGGCCGGGTCGGCGGTGCTGTAGCGCACCTCGACCGCATCGCCCCACTCCTTGTCCGACAGACTGCCGCCCAGGCCCTTGACGCGGCGCTTCTGCCCGTCGGCGGCGGTGTATTCGACGAGGGGCGCGCGCGTGGTGGTGACGTAGCCCTTGCTGTCCTTGCTGCGCTCTTCCACGAACTCGATCAGGCTGCCCTGCGTGCTGGCCGTGCCCGCGATCGACTGGTAGCGCTGCCAACCCACCGTGACCGCGCCGTACAGGCCGGCGCAGCCGATCAGCAAGGCGCCAACGCCGGCGCCCCAGAAGAAGGTCTTGAAGCGCCCGACCAGCGCGCCGACAGCCGGCCCGACCAGCAGCGACAGCCCGAAGACGAGCAAGGCGTGGGTGGCGGCTTCGTCGTCCATGGCGCGCGTCCTGTCGGCATGCGGCGCAGGTGACGGGGCCGCCTGGTCAGCGGCGCGGGCGCTGTTGACCGTTGCTGGTGCGCAGGCCCATGTTGGTCTTCTGGCGGTCGATGCGCGCCTGCTTGCGCCGCTCTTCGCGCTCGATGACCTTGCGCTTGGTGTAGCCCGACGAATCGGCCCAGGCCCACCAGGCCAGCGCCAGCGCGAACGGGCTCAGCACGATCCACCAGCTCCAGCCGGCGACCATGCCCACTTCGAAATATTTGAGGGCTATACCAAGCAGGCCCAAGAGCAGAAACCACATCGCGAATACCCTCCGAGTTGGTCGGTATCGCCGCCGGTGCGTGTGCACCGCGCTACCTACAATCGCGTTGATCGAATGTAACTCAGCCCTTACGAAAACAGCCCCATGAAAAGAACGATGTTGATGGCAGCCCTGGGCCTGGGCCTCGGCCTCGCGGCGCCCGCCTTTGCCGACCTGGCCCTTGCCACGTCGAAGAACTGCATGAGCTGCCACGCGGTCGAACGCAAGGTGCTCGGGCCGTCGTTCAAGGACATCGCGGCCAAGTACAAGGACGACAAGGGTGCGGCCAACACGCTGGCCACCAAGATCATCAAGGGCGGCTCGGGCGTGTGGGGCCCGGTGCCGATGCCGGCCAACAACCAAGTCAGCGAAGCCGATGCGAAGAAGCTCGCGGCCTGGGTGCTGTCGACGAAGTAATCAGAGAAACGAAGCGCGCGGCGCGCCCGGTCAGATGCTCGGGTTGATGTCGCTGGGCAGCGGACGGCGCTCGATGCGGTCCTCGAGCTGCCCGATGTGCGCGGCCACCGTGTTGTCGGTCTGGTCCGAACGCAGCTTGACCGCGCTTTCCAGCTGATCCATGCGCGCCAGCAGCGCCGTGTGCCGATCGGCGTTGTGCGACATGTGCTGCTTCTCCTGCGCTTCCAGGAAGTTGCGCAGCTCGGTGAAGCGCGAGGCCTCGGCCTTGTCGGCGAGGTCGCGCTGGGTCTGCATTTCCTTCGTGTGGCGCTTGGTCTCCAGCAGCACCGAGCTGTGCAGGTACAGCACGTACACGAGGAAGAAGGCCGCGAGCACGGCCGTGAGCCCCAGCATGATCAGCCCCAGCGGCGCCGACACGCTCATGAAGCCGAGCCACACGTCAGTGGGTGCGGACAACGTGCCCCAGTTCAGCGCGGCAAGCCCCGCGATGAGCAGCACGATGACAAAAAGAAAAGCGGATCTCACGCCCATGTGGCGCCTCCTTGCAAACAACCGATCACGATGACAAAAGCCGCGCGCCTGTCGTGGCGCGCGGTAACGACATCGGTTTTACCTCAGCAAGGAGCCCGCTTTGGTGCACACGGCCGCACAAACGGCCATGTCCTACACCTCGATACAGCAGGTTCGTGACAACTGTTCCGGATTGGCCGGATTCGGCCAATCGCGGAGGTCAGTTCGTCTCGGACAACTGGTCGAGGATCGCCGGATTCTCGAGCGTCGAGGTGTCCTGCGTGATCGCCTCGCCCTTGGCGATGCTGCGCAGCAGGCGCCGCATGATCTTGCCGCTGCGCGTCTTGGGCAGGTTGTCGCCGAAGCGGATGTCCTTGGGCTTGGCGATGGGGCCGATTTCCTTGGCGACCCAGGCACGCAGCTCGTTGGCGATCTGCTTGGCTTCCTCGCCGGTCGGGCGCGCGCGCTTGAGCACGACGAAGGCGCACACGGCCTCGCCCGTCACGTCGTCGGGACGCCCCACCACCGCGGCTTCGGCCACGAGGTCGGTCTTGGACACCAGCGCCGATTCGATTTCCATCGTGCCCAGGCGGTGGCCCGACACGTTGAGCACGTCGTCGATGCGGCCCGTGATGCGGAAGTAGCCGCGGTCGGCACTGCGCACCGCGCCGTCGCCGGCCAGGTAGATCGTGCCGCCCATCTCTTCGGGGAAGTAGCTCTTCTTGAAGCGCTCGGGGTCGTTCCAGATCGTGCGGATCATCGAGGGCCACGGCCGCTTGATGACCAGCATGCCGCCGGCGCCGTTGGGCAGGTCTTTCCCCGTCTCGTCGACGATGGCGGCCATGATGCCCGGCAGCGGCAAGGTGCACGAGCCCGGCACCAGCGGCGTGGCGCCCGGCAGCGGCGTGATGACGTGGCCGCCGGTCTCGGTCTGCCAGAAGGTGTCGACGATCGGGCAGCGCTCGCCGCCGATGTTCCGGTGGTACCACATCCACGCCTCGGGGTTGATCGGCTCGCCGACCGAACCGAGGATGCGCAGGCTGGTCAGGTCCCAGTTCTTCGGGTGCACTTTTTCGTCGCCTTCGGCCGCCTTGATGAGCGAGCGGATGGCGGTGGGCGCGGTGTAGAAGATCGAGACCTTGTGCTTCTGGATCATTTCCCAGAAGCGGCCCGCATGCGGGAAGGTCGGGATGCCTTCGAACACGACCTGCGTGGCACCGGCCGCGAGCGGGCCGTAGGCAACGTAGGTGTGTCCGGTGATCCAGCCGATGTCGGCGGTGCACCAGAACAGGTCTTCGGGGCGGATGTCGAAGGTCCAGTCCATCGTGAGCTTGGCCCACAGCAGGTAGCCGCCGGTGGCGTGCTGCACGCCCTTGGGCTTGCCGGTGGAGCCCGAGGTGTAGAGGATGAACAGCGGGTGCTCGGCATTGACCGGCACGGGCGCGCACTCGGTGCTCTGCCCGGCCAGCGCTTCGGTGAAGGTCTTGTCGCGGCCCTCGACGCGGTTCCACGCGGTGGGGGTGCGCTCGTACACGAGCACGGTCTTGAGCGTGTCGCAACCGCCCAGTGCGATGCCGTCGTCCACGATGGCCTTGAGCGGCAGTTCCTTGCCGCCGCGCAGCTGGTAGTTGGCGGTGATGACAGCCACCGCGCCCGCGTCGATGATGCGCTCCTGCAGCGCCTTGGCCGAGAAGCCGCCGAACACCACGCTGTGGGTGGCGCCGATGCGCGCGCAGGCCTGCATGGCGACCACGCCTTCGATGGTCATCGGCATGTAGATGATGACGCGGTCGCCCTTGCGGATGCCCTGCGCCTTGAGCGCGTTGGCGAACTGGCTCACGCGGGCCAGCAGCTCCTTGTAGGTGACGCGGGTGACGGCGCCGTCGTCGGCTTCGAAGACGATGGCGGTCTTGCTCTCGACGGGGGTGCCGATGTGCTTGTCCAGGCAATTGGCGCTGGCGTTGAGTTCACCGTCGCCGAACCATTCGTAGAACGGCGCCTTCGATTCGTCCAGGGTGCGGGTGAAGGGCTTCGTCCACTGCAGGTTGTCCTTGGCCAGGCGGGTCCAGAAGCCTTCGAAGTCCTGTTCGGCTTCCTTGCACAGCGCCTCGTAGGCGGCCATGCCGGCAATGCGGGCGCCTTCGGTGGCGCGGGCGTCGGGCGGGAACACACGGTTCTCGACCAGGACGGATTCAATGTTCTTCGATGCGCTGCTCATGCTCTTGTCTCCTGATTGAATGCGGCCGTAATGTCGGGGCACGCACTTACGGGCCACTGACGGGGTCGATGTTAGTTCGCAGGGTTATCACGAGTGCGTCACTGGGAGACCTCTAGAATCGCCCGACTTTTTACACCTGTCTTCTTACTCCCCATGTCCGCCCCCGATCCTTTCGACGCCCGGAACGCGCCCGTACCAGCGCGCAGTTCCCCGCTGAAGCCCCTGCCCCGGCTCATCTTCGCGAGCCGTTGGCTGCAGCTGCCGCTGTACCTGGGGCTGATCGTGGCGCAGGGTGTGTACGTGGTGCACTTCCTGGTCGAGCTGTTGCACCTGGTCGAAGCCGCCTTCGGCAACAAGGACGCGCTGCAGGCCCTGATCGCGAGCATCGGCTACAAGACCACCGCACCGGTCGGCGCGCTCAACGAGACGGTGATCATGCTGGTGGTGCTGGCGCTGATCGACGTGGTGATGATCTCCAACCTGCTGATCATGGTGATCGTGGGCGGCTACGAGACCTTCGTGAGCCGCATGGACCTCGAAGGCCACCAGGACCAGCCCGAGTGGCTGAGCCACGTGAACGCCTCGGTGCTCAAGGTGAAGCTGGCCACCGCCATCATCGGCATCAGCTCGATCCACCTGCTCAAGACCTTCATCAACGCGGACAACTACACCGACAAGGTGCTGATCGCGCAGACCGTGATCCACATCGCGTTCCTGTTCTCGGCCATGGCCATCGCCTACACCGACAAACTGATGAACGAGGCGGCCGCCGCCAACGCCCACCACTAGGAAGGCGTGTCCCAGGCCGGCACTTCGGTGAAGCGCTCGGCCAGGAAATCGAGCAAGGTGCGCAGCGCAGACGGCATGTGCTTGCGCGAGGCGTACACCGCATACACCCCCAGCACCTGCGGCTCGTGATCGGGAAAGAGCGACACCAGCTCGCCCGATTGCAGCAACCCCGACGTCAGATAGGTGGGCAGCATCGCGATGCCCGCTCCGGCCCGCGCCAACGCCATCAGGCTGGCCGCGTCATTGGTCGAGAGGTTGCCGGCCACGGCCACCGAGACCGGCAGGCCGTCGGCCTTGCGCGTGAAGTTCCACAGGCTGCGGCCGAAATACGAATGCGTGAGGCAGTTGCGCTGCGCCAGTTCTTCCACGCGCTGCGGCTGGCCGTGTGCCTTCAGGTAATCGGGCGTTGCGCAGACCACCGAACGGCACACCGAGAGCCGGCGCGCGATGAGGTTCGGATCGATCTCGGACGACACGCGGATGGCCAGGTCGATGCGCTCGTCCACCAGGTTCACCGCGCGGTCGAGCAGCACCAGGTCGACCGCCACGCCCGGGTAGCGCCGCACGTAGTCGGCCACCGCGCCGGCCAGCTGCGCCTGCGCGAACGAGGTGCTGGCGGTGATGCGCAGCTGCCCGCTCGGCGCCTCGGCCGGATGGCGCACCGCCGCCTGCATGTCGCCCGCAAGCTCCAGCACCTGGCGGCAGCGTGGCAGCAACTCTTCGCCCGCCGCCGTGAGGCTGAGGCGGCGCGTCGTGCGGTGCAGCAGACGTGCGCCGGTCCATTGCTCCAGTTCGGCCACGTAGCGCGTGACCACCGGGCGCGACAGGTCGAGCTTGTCGGCCGCGGCCGAGAGGCTGCCCGCGTCCACCACGGTCACGAACACCCGCATTGCGTTCAATCGGTCCATTCGAACGATTTTAGGAATAAAGAAGCGCGGAATTCGAGGTATTTCTTTCGAAACCAGAAACCTAAGATGCGGTTCATCCCCTTCCCAACTTTTGACTGGAGTCCCTCATGAGCCACATCGCCATCCTCGGCGCCACCGGACGTGCCGGCGGTCGCCTTCTCGAAGAAGCACTGCGCCGCGGCCACACCGTCACCGCCATCGCGCGCAAGGCCAGCGAGAAGCTGTCGGGCCGCGCCAACGTGAAGGCCGTGGATGTCGACGCGCTCGACGCCGCCGCCCTCGAAAAGGCCGTGGCCGGCCATGACGCCGTGTTCAGCGCCGCGCACTTCGCCACCGTGCCGCCCGCGGCCGTCATCGAGCCCGTGAAGCGCGCGGGCGTGAAGCGCCTGCTGGTGGTCGGCGGCGCCGGCAGCCTGTTCGCAGCGCCCGGCCTGAAGGTGATCGACACGCCGAACTTCCCCGATGCCTACCGCGCCGAAGCCACCGCAGGCGGCGTGTTCCTCGATGCGCTGCGCAACGAGAAGGACCTCGACTGGACCTTCCTGTCGCCCTCCGCCGAATTCGTCGAAGGCGAGCGCACCGGCAAGTTCCGCCTGGGCAAGGACGACCTGCTCGTGAGCGCCGAAGGCCGCAGCTGGATCACGTTCGAGGACTACGCGATCGCGTTCATCGACGAGCTCGAGAAGCCCGCGCACTCGCGCCAGCGCTACACGATCGGCTACTGATCGATCGGCCGGCAACGAAAAAGGACCCTCGCGGGTCCTTTTTTCATGAGGGCTGCCGAACGAATCAGCGACCGGTCATGTTCTCCGGCACCACCCACGCATCGAACTGCTCGGCCGTGAGGTGCCCCGACGCAATCGCCGCTTCGCGCAGGCTCGTGCCTTCCTTGTGCGCCTTCTTCGCGATGTAGGCCGACTTGTCGTAGCCGATGTGCGTGTTCAGCGCCGTCACCAGCATCAGCGAGCGCTGCACCAGCTCCGTGATGCGTTCGCGGTTCGGCTCGATGCCCACGGCGCAGTGGTCGTTGAAGCTCACCATGCCGTCGGCCAGCAGGCGCACGCTCTGCAGGAAGTTGTGCGCCACCATCGGGCGGAACACGTTCAGCTCGAAGTTGCCCGAGGCGCCGCCGATGTTGATGGCCACGTCGTTGCCGAACACCTGCGCGGCCAGCATCGTCACGGCCTCGCTCTGGGTCGGGTTGACCTTGCCCGGCATGATCGACGAGCCCGGTTCGTTCTCGGGAATGCTCAGTTCGCCGATGCCGCTGCGCGGGCCGCTCGCGAGCCAGCGCACGTCGTTGGCGATCTTGTTCATGCTGGCGGCGAGCGTCTTGAGCGCGCCGTGGGCATGCACCAGCGCGTCGACGCTGGCCATGGCTTCGAACTTGTTCGGCGCGGTCACGAACGGCAGGTTCGTGAGCTTCGCCAGTTCGGCCGCGACCTGCTCCGCGTAGCCCTTGGGCGCATTGAGCCCGGTGCCGACGGCCGTGCCGCCCAGCGCCAGTTCGCACAGGTGCGGCAGCGCGGCGCGCACATGCGCCTCGCCGTGCGCCAGCTGCGCCACGTAGCCCGAGAACTCCTGGCCCAGCGTGAGCGGCGTGGCGTCCTGCAGGTGGGTGCGGCCGATCTTCACGATGTCGGCGAAGTCTTCGGCCTTCTTCGCCAGCGTGCCGCGCAGCTTGGCGATGGCGGGCAGCAGCTTGTGCGTGATGGCTTCCACGGCCGCCACGTGCATGGCGGTCGGGAACACGTCGTTGCTCGACTGGCTGCGGTTCACGTCGTCGTTCGGGTGCACGAGGCGCCCTTCCCCGCGCTCGCCGCCGAGCAGTTCGCTGGCGCGGTTGGCCAGCACCTCGTTGACGTTCATGTTGCTCTGCGTGCCCGAGCCGGTCTGCCAGACCACGAGCGGGAACTCGCCCGGGTGCTTGCCGGCGATGACCTCGTCGGCCGCGGCCACGATGGCGTGCGTCTTCTTTTCATCCTGCAGGCCCAGCGCATGGTTGACCACCGCCGACGCGCGCTTGACCTGGGCCAGCGCCTTGATGATCTCGCGCGGCTGCTGTTCGCCGGAGATGTCGAAGTTCTGCAGCGAGCGCTGCGTTTGCGCGCCCCACAGCTTGTCAGCCGGCACGTCGATCGGGCCGAAGGTGTCGCGCTCGGCACGGGTCTTGGGAGAAGTCGTCATGAGAAAAAGGCTCCGCAGTCTTGGATGGTTGCGCCGCTTATCGGGCGCGATGCCGAGTATGGTCTCGATAAGAATGGCTCGCATCTGACGAGGCCTTTCGCCCGGGTCCCACAGACACGATACGCCTGCGGGTTGACTCGCGTCATGCCAAAAAGTTATAATTAGCGGCTTCCGACGACCAACAAGTCATATTGGTCACCCTTGCACTACTCGCGGATCTGTGAATCCCGTCGCGGTGCAAGGCCCTTCACGCCGGGCCCAGCCCGGCAAACCGGCCGGATCTTTTTTCCGGCCCCATTGCCACGTCACGCTCATCCAGGCGGCGCCCCTCGACCAGGCCCGTTGTCTGCGAATGAAGCATCCGGCGGGCACTGGCTTCGTCGCCAAGTCGTCTTCAGTGCCTGTCGGCAGCCCTCGGGGCTCGCCGGGCCATTGCATGCGCATGCGCAATCTTCATGCGCGCTGTCGGGCAGCTCCCTCATCGGGCTGATGGCGTGGCCGTTGCCGCCCTCCGGGGCGGTGCTGTGTCCACCCTTCACTCAAGGAGCCCCGGCATATGGCCAAAGGAATTCTCATCGACCATGTCTTCAAGGTGTTCGGCGATTCGCCCGAACAAGCCCTCGAGCTGGTCCGCCAAGGTTTTTCCAAGAAGGAAATCCTGGCGAAGACCGGCCAGTCGATCGGCGTGTTCGATGCCACCTTCGAGATCCAGGCCGGCGAGATCTTCGTGATCATGGGCCTGTCGGGCTCGGGCAAGTCGACGCTGGTGCGCCTGTTGAACCGGCTGATCGAGCCGACCGCCGGGCGCATCGTGATCGACGGCGCCGACATCAACGAGCACTCCGACAGCAAGCTGCGCGCGCTGCGCCGCAAGGACATCAGCATGGTGTTCCAGTCGTTCGCGCTCATGCCGCACATGACGGTGCGCGAGAACACCGCCTTCGGCCTGGAGCTGTCGGGCACGCGCAAGAAAGACCGCCTCGCGCAGGCCGACCTGGCGCTGGCGCAGGTGGGCCTTTCGGGCTGGGGCGACAGCTACCCCGACGAGCTCTCGGGCGGCATGCAGCAGCGCGTGGGCCTGGCGCGCGCGCTGGCGTCCGACCCGTCGATCCTGCTGATGGACGAAGCCTTTTCGGCGCTCGACCCGATCATCCGCACCGAGATGCAGTCGGAGCTGCTGCGGTTGCAGCAGGTGCAGCGGCGCACCATCGTCTTCATCTCGCACGACCTGGACGAAGCCATGCGCATCGGCGACCGCATCGCGATCATGAAGGACGGCCACGTGATCCAGGTCGGCACGCCCGACGAGATCCTGCGCACCCCCGCCGACGACTACGTGCGCAGCTTCGTGCGCGGCGTGGACGCGGCGGCGGTGTTCAAGGCGGCCGACATCGCGCGCAAGTCGCTCACCGTGGTGTGCGAGCACCCCGAGCGCGGCGCGCGCGCGGCGCTCAAGCTGCTTGAAGACCAGGACCGCGACTTTGCCTACGTGACCAGCCCGACCAAGCGCTTCCTGGGCGTGGTGTCGGCCGACACGCTGCGCGGTGCGCTCGACGGGCATTCGGGCCCGCTCGGACTGCAGCACGCCTTCCTCGAGGACCTGCCGCGCATCGACGCCGAGGCCCCCGTGGCCGGCCTGATCGGCCAGCTCGCGCAGGCACCGTGCGCGCTGCCGGTCGTGGCCGGCGACGGCCGCTTCTGCGGCGCGATCAGCAAGACGACGCTGCTGCGCTTCCTCGACCGCGACACGCCGCCGATCGAACCCGTCTCGCCGCATGCCGCGCCCGCACTCGCCGCCGAGCCGCACTGAATTCACGAAGGACCTTGAACGATGAACGACACCACATTGCCTTCCGACCTGAACGCGCCCCTGCTGGACACCCCCGTCCTGGACACGCCCGCCGCGCCCCCTGTTGCCCTCGATCCGTGGGAAGCCATCTCGGCCGCACCTGACACCTCGACCGCCAGCGCCTGGCTCGACGCGTCGGCGAACACCGCGCACGCCCTCGCGGGGCAGGCCGACACCGCCACCAATGGCTTCGCGCTGCACCGCCTGTGGGACGGCTCGCTGCCCGTCGAGGCCTGGATCAACCAGGGCCTGGGCTGGGTGGTGGAGCACTTCCGCCCCTTCTTCCAAACCGTGCGCCTGCCGATCGACAGCACGCTCAACTCGGTGCAGGGCCTGCTCACCGCCCTGCCCGCGCTGCCGATGATCGCGCTCATCGGCCTGCTCGCCTGGCAGTTCGCCGGCCGCGCGCTGGCCGTCGGCACCGTCGTGTCGCTGATGCTGGTGACCGTGCTGGGCATCTGGCCCGAGGCCATGGTCACGTTGTCGCTGGTGCTGACCTCGCTGGTGTTCTGCATGGTCATCGGCCTGCCGCTGGGCGTGCTGCTGGCCAGCAACGACCGTGCCCAGCGCGTGATGCGCCCGGTGCTCGACGCCATGCAGACCACGCCGGCCTTCGTGTACCTCGTGCCGGTGGTGATGCTGTTCGGCATCGGCAACGTGCCGGGCGTGATCGTGACCATCGTCTTCGCGCTCGCCCCGCTGGTGCGCCTGACCAACCTCGGCCTGCGCCAGGTGCGCCCCGACCTCATCGAGGCCGCGCGTGCCTACGGCGCCTCGCCCTGGCAGATGCTCGTGAAGGTGAAACTGCCGCTGGCGATGCCGTCGATCATGGCGGGCATCAACCAGGCGCTGATGCTGTCGCTGTCGATGGTGGTGATCGCTTCGATGATCGCCGTGGGCGGCCTCGGCCAGATGGTGCTGCGCGGCATCGGCCGGCTCGACATGGGCCTGGCCACCGTCGGCGGCCTGGGCATCGTGCTGCTGGCGATCACGCTGGACCGCCTGACACAGGCCATGGGCAAGTCGCGCCGCAGCGCCGGCCATCGCTGGTGGTACACGGGACCGGCCGGCCTTGCGCTGCGCACGTTGCAGCGTCTTGTCGGCACGCCCTCGCGCGGCGCGCACGCCGACGACGCCGTGCCCGCCCCTTCCACGCCAGCGCACTGACCGTCACGGAGGACATCCACGCATGAAGACCACCCGCCTCCTCTTCGCCCGCAGCCTCCTGGCGCTGGGCTTCGTCGCCTTCGGAGCGACCGCACAGGCCGCCAACGACCTGCCCGGCCAGGGCATCACCGTGCAGCCGCTGAAAAGCTCGCTCGCCGAGGAAGCCTTCCAGACGCTGCTGGTGATGCGCGCGCTCGAAAAGCTCGGCTACAAGGTCGAGCCGATGAAAGACCTGGAGCCCGCCACCGAGCACCTGGCCATTGCCAACGGCGACGCCACCTTCATGGCCAACCACTGGAGCCTGCTGCACGCCGACTTCTACAAGAACAGCGGCGGCGACGCCAAGCTGTGGCGCCAGGGCACGTACTCCGACGGCGCGGTGCAGGGCTACCTGATCGACCGCAAAACCGCCGAGCAATACAACATCACGAACCTCGCGCAGCTGAAAGACCCGGCCATCGCCAAGCTGTTCGATGCCGACGGCGACGGCAAGGCCGACCTCACCGGCTGCAACCCCGGCTGGGGCTGCGAACTGGCCATCGAGGGCCACCTGAGCGCCTACCAGCTGCGCGACAGCGTGACCCACAAGCAGGGCAGCTACGCCGCGCTCATGGCCGACACCATCGCGCGCTTCAAGCAGGACAAGCCGATCCTCTACTACACCTGGACGCCCTACTGGGTCAGCGCCGTGCTGCGCCCGGGCGCCGACGTGGTCTGGCTGCAGGTGCCCTTCTCGCCCGCGCAGGCCGGCGCGCAGGTCGACACCCGCTTGCCCAATGGCCGCAACTACGGCTTCCTGGCCAACGAGCAGCGCATCGTCGCCAACCGGGCCTTCATCGAGAAGAACCCCGCCGCCGGCCGCCTGTTCGAGGTGATGAAGCTGCCGATCAGCGACATCAACGCGCAGAACCTGCGCATGAGCGAAGGCGCGAACAGCATGCAGGACGTGACGCGCCACACCGACGGGTGGATTCGCGTGCACCAGGCGACGTTCGACGGGTGGATTGCGCAGGCGCGCGCCGCCGCCCGGTAACACCGACTCACACCCGCGCCGGCGCCCTTTCGCCCGGCGCCGGCCTGCGGTATTGGTGGCTGAGATAATCGAGGGCGTTCCCCCTCCAAGAAGACTCCCCACCATGACGACCACGATCCAGCAGGCCGACCTGATCGAATCGATCAGCGCCGCGCTCCAGTACATCAGCTACTACCACCCCGCGGACTACATTGCCCACCTGGCCAAGGCCTACGAGCGCGAGCAGAGTCCCGCCGCCAAGGACGCCATCGCGCAGATCCTGACCAACAGCAAGATGAGCGCCACGGGCCACCGCCCGATCTGCCAGGACACCGGCATCGTCAACGTGTTCCTCAAGGTGGGCATGGACGTGCGCTGGGGCGGCTTCACCGGTTCGCTGGACGACGCCATCAACGAAGGCGTGCGCCGCGGCTACAACCACCCCGACAACACGCTGCGCGCCTCGGTCGTGGGCGACCCGCAGTTCGATCGCAAGAACACCAAGGACAACACGCCCGCGGTGATCTTCACCGAGATCGTTCCCGGCAACACCGTCGAAGTGACGGTGGCCGCCAAGGGCGGCGGCAGCGAGAACAAGAGCAAGCTGGTCATGCTGAACCCCGGCGACAGCGTGGTCGACTGGGTGCTCAAGACCGTGCCGACCATGGGCGCCGGCTGGTGCCCGCCCGGCATGCTGGGCATCGGCATCGGCGGCACGGCCGAGAAGGCCGCGCTGATGGCCAAGGAAAGCCTGATGGACGACCTGGACATGCACGAGCTGCAGGCCAAGGCCGCCTCGGGCGCCGAGCTCAGCAAGGTCGAGGCGCTGCGCCTCGAACTGTTCGAGAAGGTCAATGCCCTGGGCATCGGCGCGCAGGGCCTGGGCGGCCTGGCCACCGTGCTCGACGTCAAGATCCAGATGTACCCCACGCACGCGGCCAGCAAGCCCGTGGCGATGATCCCCAACTGCGCGGCCACGCGCCACGCGCACTTCGTGATGGACGGCAGCGGCCCGGTCTACCTCGATCCGCCGTCGCTGGACCTGTGGCCCGACGTGAACTGGGCCCCCGACGAAAAGAAGAGCAAGCGCGTCGACCTGAACAAGCTCACGCCCGCCGAAGTCGCCAGCTGGAAGCCGGGCGACACGATCCTGCTGAACGGCAAGATGCTCACGGGCCGCGATGCCGCGCACAAGCGCATCCAGGACATGCTGGCCAAGGGCGAGAAGCTGCCGGTCGATTTCACGAACCGCGTCATCTACTACGTCGGCCCGGTCGACCCGGTCGGCAACGAAGCCGTGGGCCCCGCCGGCCCGACCACCGCCACGCGCATGGACGGCTTCACCGAGATGATGCTGGCCGAAACCGGCCTGATCGCCATGATCGGCAAGGCCGAGCGCGGCCCGGTCGCCATCGAGGCCATCAAGAAGCACAAGAGCGCCTACCTCATGGCCGTGGGCGGCGCCGCCTACCTCGTGAGCAAGGCCATCAAGACCGCCAAGGTCGTGGGCTTTGCGGACCTGGGCATGGAAGCCATCTACGAATTCGACGTGGTCGACATGCCCGTGACGGTGGCGGTCGATGCCGGCGGCACCAGCGCGCACATCACCGGCCCGGCCGAGTGGCAAAAGCGCATCGCCAGCGGCGAGTTCAAGACCATTCCGCTGGAAGTCGCTTGAACCCGGTCGGCGTGTTCGACAGCGGCGTCGGGGGGCTGAGCACGCTCGCCGCGCTGCAGGCCGAGCTGCCGACGGAACGCTTCGTCTACTTCGCCGACACCGCGAACGCGCCGTATGGCGAGCGCGGCGACGCCTACGTCATCGCGCACTCGCGCCAGGTGGTCGAACACCTGCTGCGTGCGCACGACATCAAGGCGCTGGTGGTGGCCTGCAACACGGCCACCACGGCGGCGATCCACGTGCTGCGCGCCGAATTTCCCTCGCTGCCCATCGTGGGCCTGGAGCCGGCGCTCAAGCCCGCCGTGGCGACGAGCCGCACGGGCCACATCGCGGTGCTGGCCACGCGCGGCACGCTGGCCAGCGCCCGGTATGCAGCGCTGCGCGATTCCTTTGCAGGCGCGACGACCGTGCGGCCCGTGCCGTGCGACGGCCTCGTGAAGGCCATCGAAGGCTTCGACAACCCCGGCATCGCCGCGCTGTGCGAGCGCTACATGGCGGAAGCAGGCCCCTTCGGCGACGGGCCAGGCGAGGTCGACACCGTGGTGCTCGGTTGCACGCACTATCCGCTCGTGAAAGACGAACTGCAGCGCCACGCACCGCCGACGCTGCGCTTCATCGACACCGGCGCACCGGTCGCGCAGCAGACGCGCCGCGTGCTGACATCGCTCGGCCGGCTGGCAGATGACAACGGCGAAGGCGCTCTGGTGCTCGAGAGCAGCGGCGTCCTGGCGGTGCTCGAAGCCGCCGCGGCGCGCTGGTTACCCGCGCGCGTGCAAGGCGCTTCGGTGCCGGCGGCGAACGCAGCCTGACATCCACTCACCAGCAAATGCGCGCCCTCTTCTTTCTGCGTCATGCACTGGTCCTGCTGGGCCTGGCCTCGGCCGCCGGCCTGGGCCACGCCGCCTGCGAAAGCGGGCTGGCCGAGCGCATGCACGCCAAGCTCTATCCGAAGCAGCCGCTCGATGAGCGGCTGGCCGCCTGCAAGGTCTGGCCGGCGTTTCCCGGCCGCAGCATCGTGGTGCTGCCCATGCCGCGCGAGACCACGGACAAGGGCGCCAAGGTCTTCGACCTCGCGCTGCTGCTGATCCAGCGGCCCGACAACGGCAACACCGACCGCGACACGGTGATCGGGCGGATCTTCCTGCCCGAGGCGCTCGATGAAGACGCCACCACCTCGATCCAGGAAATCCGCGTCGACACCTCGCGCTATGTGCTGTCGCCCGACACGCGCGCCTTCGGCCTGCGCGTGCGCTACCGCGGCAACAGCACGACCTCGGGCCCGCAGGCCAGCGAGACCGTGCGCCTGTACGTGCAGCACGGCAACAAGCTGCGCCAGGTGCTGCAGGAGATCGAGCTCGACCACGACAACGGCGGCTGGGACGCCACCTGCACCGGCCACTTCGAGAAGCTGCGCACCATGCTGTCGGTCGCCCGCACCACGAGCAACGGCCTGGCCGACCTGCAGCTGTCGCGCACGCTGGTGCAAAGCCGCGCGCAGGAACAGGAAGACCAGGGCTGCGTCGAAAAAGCGCTGCCCGCCAAATTCAGCACCGTGACGCTGCGCTACGACGGCGAGCGCTACAAGGCGCCCAAGCCGCTGCAGCAAACGCCCTGAGGCGCACTTGAAACCCGGCGGGTCATTCACGGACCCGTCATACGAAAGCAACAGCATGCGCGGTTTGTTCCAAAGAACGGCCACGCACCATGAGTTCGCTTTCCCACCCGACCCGCATTCCCTTCCGCCCCATGCTGCTCGCCGGCACCCTCTCGATCCTGCTGGCGGCCTGCGGCGGCGGTGACGGCGGCGGCTTCAGCGGGTTCTTCCCGCCGGTCGCCAACCCGCCGCCGACCACGCCACCCGCCGTGGTGCAGCCCGAGCCCGACCAGCTCGTGTCGAAGGCGCAGTTCACGCCCAACGCAGGCACCACCGAAGGCTCGTCGGACGCATCGACCGCCCTCGCCCTGCCCGGCGACTTCATGCTGGTGGCGGACGACGAAGCAAACGTGCTGCGCGTATACCCGCGCGCCGGCGGCGCCGCGGTGAAGGAATGGAGCTACAAGCTCGAAGGCCCCAAGCTCGCCAAGGAACTCGACCTCGAAGCCGGCACGCGCATTGGCGACACGCTGTACTTCACCGGCTCCAACAGCAACAAGAAGGACGGCGGCGACGCAGCGGCCGACCGTTCACACCTCTTCGCGGTGAAGGTCGGCGGCACCGGCGCGGCCACCACCTTCGACTACGTGGGCCAGTTCTCGCTGCTCGAAGCGCAGCTCATCGCCTGGGACAAAGGCAACGCCCACGGGCTCGGCGCCGACCACTTCGGCTTTGCCGTGTCGGCCGCTGCCGGCGTCGTGCCAGAGCGCATCGACGGCTTCTCGATCGAAGGCCTGACCAGCGCGCCGGGCGACGCCGCCCTGTGGCTGGGCTTTCGCGCGCCGCAGACCGGCGCCTCGGTGCGCGCCAAGGCGCTGATCGTGCCGCTGCAGAACCACGCCGCGCTGATGGCCGGTACCGCCACGCAGGCCGTCTTCGGCGCGCCCATCGAACTGGAGCTGGGCGGCCGCGGCATCCGCTCGATCGACAAGGGCACCGACGGCAACTACCTGATCGTCGCGGGCCCGGCGGGCGCCGCGGTGCCGGAGGTCGACCGCAACTTCGCCCTGTTCGCCTGGGACGGCAACCCGAACAGCGCACCGGTCGAGCTGTCGAACGACCTCGACGCGCTGCGCAAGGCCACGGGCGGCAGCTTCGAATCGGTCGTCGAGGTGCCGGGCCCAGTGAAGGCCGGCACGCAGGTGCAGCTGCTGCTGGACAACGGCGACACCAAGTGGGACGGCAAGACGGCCTCGAAGGACCTGCCCGCCGCCGAGCAGAAGTTCGACGGCTTCGTCGTGCGCCTGGGCGCGCCGTGGGTCGACACGGCCGCACCGAAGCTGCAGAAGGCGTCGCCGCCGGCCGGCCGCGTGGGCGTCAACCTCGACACCTCGATCATCCTGTCGTTCAACGAGGCGGTGCGCCTCGGGTCCGGGCGCATCGTGCTGCATGCGGCCGACGGCGCGGTGGTCGAGACCTTCCACGCCAACAGCCCCGCCGCGCGCGTGCAGGTGGCGTTCAACGTGCTGACGCTGGTGCCCACGGCCAAGCTCGCGATGAATGCCGGCTACTACGTCACGGTCGATGCCGACGCCATCACCGACGCCGCCGGCAACGCCTTCGCGGGCATCCACGACACGGCGACGCTGGGCTTCACGACGGCCGGCGTGCCCACGCCGCTGGCGGCCGGCGACCTGCTCTTCATGGCCGCCAACGCCGAGGCACCCGACGCCTATGCCTTCGTGCTGCTGAAGGCGGTGAACGGCGGCACGCAGGTGCTGTTCACCGACCGCGACCGCAAGAAGGACGCGGCCGAGTTCACCGACATCACCAACGAGACGGCCTTCTTCTGGACCGCGAACCAGAACCTGCCGGCCGGCACCATCGTGACGATCCAGACCGACGTCGTGGGCAGCCCGATCGCGGACAAGGGCTTCACGCTGGGCTCGCCGGGTGGTATCGGCAAGTCGGAAACCGTCTACGCCATCGCGGGCGGCACGATCGAAGGCCTGGGCGAAGGCAAGGCCGGCAAGATCACGGCGGTCGGCAACTACCTGGCGAGCATCACGCTCGGCGGCGCCGCCGGCACGATTCCCGATGCACTCACGACGGCCGGCACGGCGTTCAGCTTCACCGTGAGCCCGGCCAACCAGACCAACGCGATCTACAACGGCTCGCTCGATCGCTCGGACCTGGCGGCTTTCGCGACGCGCGTGAAGAACCCCGACAACTGGATCAAGCGCTATGCGCCGGAAGCCGGCTACCCGCTCACGCGCGACAGCCTGTTCGGCGACAAGCTGCCCTGAGCGTCGTTGAGTAACTAGCGCGCCTGCAGTGCGGCCTTGCGGCCGCGTTGCATGTCGATCGGCAGCAGCAGCAACAGCCCGCCGACGAACAGCACGGCCGTCGAGAGGATCGCGATGCGCTGGTTGCCGCCGGTGGCCCAGGTGATGGCACCGAAGCTCAGCGGGCCGATGATGCTGGCCAGGCGCGTGGCGAAGGTCCAGAGGCCGAAGAATTCGGCCAGCTGCTGCGGCGGTGCAAGGTAGCCCGTCATCGCGCGCCCGGCCGACTGGCTCGAGCCCATCGCCAGCCCCGCGATCGCGGCGGCCCACCAGAAGCCGCCCTTGGTCGTGACCCACGCGGCAATCACGCACACCGCGATCCACGCGAGCAGCGTCGCGGCCAGCGACACCTTGTGGCCGATGCGGTCCTGCACGTAGCCGAAGGCGAAAGCGCCGAGCGCGGCCGCGATGTTGAGCACGAAGATCAGCACCATCGTCTCGCTCGCGACGAAGCCGATCACCTGCTCCGCGTAGATCGCGGCCAGCGTGATTGCGACCGCCACGCCGCCCTGGTAGCAGACGGTGCAGACCAGCAGCCACATGAAGTCGCGGTAGGCGCGCGCCTGCTGGAACGTGGCGCGCAATTGCCGCCAGGCGCTGTCCTCGCCGCGACTGACCTGCGGCACGGCGCGTTCGGGCAGCAGCGCGAAGGTGACGCAGGCGGCCACGCCGTAGATCGCCGCGGTGATCAGCATCGTGACCGGCACGAAGTGCGCCGCCGGCAACCCGCGCGCCTGCGACCACAGCACGTAGGCCAGGCACAACCCCAGCGCCAGCATGCCGCCGACATAGCCGAAGGCCCAGCCCCAGCCGCTCACCTTGCCCATGCCTTCGGCCGTCGCCAGCTCGGGCAGGAAGGCGCCCGTCAGCGACTCGCCGTAGGAGTAGAACGCGTTGGAGACGATCACCAGCGCCACCGCGAGCGCGACGCCCATCGCCCCGCCCGCGAAGCCCGGCGTGAGCGCGAGCGCCGCGGTGGCGAGCACGCAGCCCGCGGTCGTCATGACCAGCACGCGCTTCTTGGCGGCGCGCAGGTCGGCCCAGGCGCCGATGGCGGGCATCGTGAACATCACGATGGCATACGAGGTGCTGAGGGCCGCGGTCCACGCGAAGGTGGCCCATGGCGCGCCCTTGGCGATGCCCCCCACGAAGTAGGCGGCGAACACCGCCGTGATCACGACCGTGGTGTAGCCCGAGTTCGCGAAGTCGTACATCGCCCAGCCGAACACCTCGCGCTTGCGCACGCCGGGGCGCAACGCGGAGGCTGGGAACAGGGCCATGCGGCCTTTAGGACCGGACGGGGTGAAGGATCAGTGCAGGTGGCGCGGACGACGGCCACCGCCGTGACCACCACCGCTGCCGCCGCCGGCCCCACCGGCACCGCGCGGACGCTTGCCGATTTCGAGCGAGTTCACGAGGGCATCGAAACGGTCGCTGAAGAGGCGATCGATCTCGGCGACCACGCCGCCCAGCTCGGCGCCGTCGAAGTGGCGTTCCATGAGGTTGACCACGTCTTCGACCAGCAGGTCGCGCTGCACCTGCATGATCGCGGCCGGGTTGGGGCCCACGAACAGCATCAGGAAGTCGTCGCGCGACTCTTCGCCGGGGTCGCCCTCTTCCTCGTCGAAATCGGTGTCGTAGAAGGTGACTTCAATGGCGGCGCCGCGCTCGGAGAGTTCGTTCAGGGCCATGCACATCTCGTCGAGCGCCTGGCGGAAGTCTTCGTCGCCGGGCACGGTCCAGCAGATCTGCAGCGTGTGATCCTTTTGCTCGAAGCGAATGCCGGGTTCTTCTTCGTAGGTGCTGGTGGCACCGTCGGCCAGCGATTTGGCGCCCGCGTATTTCCAGAGCGGCTTCAGCGCCTCCTGGATTTGCTCGAAGCTCGCGTCCGCGCGCAGCGGCACATCGCCATGCACATGGATCTCAAATGGAGCGTTGTAGCGAGGCATCAAATACTCCCTTGTAAATATGGTGGTACCCGGAACGGGGGTCGAACCCGTATGCCCCGATCAAGGAAGCGGCGGATTTTAAGTCCGATGTGTCTACCAATTTCACCATCCGGGCCACAGGTTGAACATCGACGATAACCCAAATGAAACAAGCCCCGGCAACGTCGGTTGGCGGGGCTTGCGTATCGGAGCCGATCGGTCTTGATGAGAGAGTGGAGGCGCGACCCGGAGTCGAACCGGGCTAGACGGATTTGCAATCCGTTGCATAACCGCTTTGCTATCGCGCCACGCTGAATAACGAAATCGAACTGCGAAAAAAAGGGAAGCTGCTTGCTTCCCTTTTTCAAAACTGGAGCGGGAAAAGAGTCTCGAACTCTCGACCTCAACCTTGGCAAGGTTGCGCTCTACCAACTGAGCTATTCCCGCGTTTCGAGCCTCAAATTATATACCAGTTTTTTGAGGCTTCACAAGTTCTGCAATCAATCGATCAATGCTTGACCGAGCCTTCGGAAGGCGGCGCACCCGCCCGCTGCTTGGCCAGTTCGGCCACCGCAGCAGCCGATGCGGCCACCTCTTCGTCGGACAGCGGTTCGGGCATCTTCTCGAGCGCGATCTCGAGCACCTTGTCGATCCATTTCACCGGCACGATCTCGAGGCCGTTCTTCACGTTCTCGGGAATGTCCTGCAGGTCCTTGGCGTTCTCTTCGGGGATCAGCACGGTCTTGATGCCGCCACGCAATGCGGCCAGCAGCTTTTCCTTCAGGCCGCCGATGGCCGTGACCTCGCCGCGCAGCGTGATCTCGCCGGTCATCGCGACGTCGGCACGCACCGGGATGCCGGTGAGCGCCGACACGAAGGCGGTCGTCATCGCCGCACCCGCGCTCGGGCCGTCCTTGGGCGTGGCGCCATCAGGCACGTGGATGTGGATGTCGCGCTTCTCGAACACCTCGTCCTTGATGCCCAGGCGGCGCGAGCGGCTGCGCACCACGGTGCGCGCGGCTTCGACCGATTCCTTCATCACGTCGCCGAGCGAACCCGTGCGGCTGATCACGCCCTTGCCGGGCATGGTGACCGCTTCGATCGTCAGCAGATCGCCGCCGACCTCGGTCCATGCAAGGCCGACCACCTGGCCGACCTGGTTCTGCTTCTCGGCCAGGCCGAAGCTGTACTTGCGCACGCCGAGGAACTCGTTGAGGTTCTCGCTGTCGACCGTGACCTTGGGCGTCAGTTGCTTGAGCAGCAGGCCCTTCACCACCTTGCGGCAGATCTTGGACAGCTCGCGCTCCAGCGAACGCACGCCGGCTTCACGCGTGTAGTAGCGCACGATGTCGCGCACGGCGGATTCGGTGACGGCCAGTTCGTCGTCCTTCACGCCGTTGTTCTTCAACTGCTTGGGCAGCAGGTACTTGATCGCGATGTTGGTCTTCTCGTCCTCGGTGTAGCCCGAGAGACGGATGACTTCCATGCGGTCCAGCAGCGCCGGCGGGATGTTCATCGAGTTCGAGGTGGCGACGAACATGACGTCGCTCAGGTCGAAGTCGACTTCCACGTAGTGGTCGCCGAAGGTGTGGTTCTGCTCGGGGTCGAGCACCTCGAGCAGCGCGCTCGACGGGTCGCCGCGGAAGTCCGTGCCCAGCTTGTCGATCTCGTCGAGCAGGAACAGCGGATTGCGCGTGCCGATCTTGCTCAGCCCCTGCAGCACCTTGCCCGGCAGCGCGCCGATGTAGGTGCGGCGGTGGCCGCGAATTTCAGCTTCGTCGCGCATGCCGCCCAGCGCCATGCGGGTGTACTTGCGGCCGGTCGCCTTCGCGATCGACTGCCCCAGCGAGGTCTTGCCGACACCCGGCGGGCCCACGAGGCACAGGATGGGTGCCTTCACCTTGTCGACGCGTTGCTGCACCGCGAGATATTCAAGGATGCGATCCTTGACCTTCTCGAGGCCGTAGTGGTCGGCGTTGAGCACGGCTTCGGCATTGGCCAGGTCGTGCTTGATCTTGGTCTTCTTGCTCCACGGCAGGCCGATGAGCACGTCGATGTAGTTGCGCACCACCGTGGCTTCGGCCGACATGGGCGACATGAGCTTGAGCTTCTTGAGCTCGCCCTCGGCCTTCTTCAGGCCTTCCTTGGACATCTTGGCGAGCTTGATCTTCTTCTCGATCTCCTCGATGTCCGCGCCCTCTTCGCCTTCGCCGAGCTCCTTCTGGATGGCCTTGACCTGCTCGTTGAGGTAGAAGTCGCGCTGGTTCTTCTCCATCTGGCGCTTCACGCGGCCACGGATCTTCTTGTCGACGTTCAGGATGTCGACTTCGCGCTCGAGCTGGCCGAACAGGTTTTCCAGGCGCGCCTTGACGTCGTCCAGGTCGAGCACAGCCTGCTTGTTGTCGAGCTTGAGCGGCAGGTGGGCGGCGATGGTGTCGGCCAGGCGGCCGGCGTCGTCGATGCTCGAGATCGAGGTGAGGATCTCGGGCGGAATCTTCTTGTTCAGCTTGACGTACTGGTCGAACTGCTGCATCACCGCACGGCGCAGCGCCTCGACCTCGGTGCCCTTCTCGCCGCCTTCGGGCGCCTCGACGGGCGTCACGTTGGCCGAGAAGTGCGTTTCGCCGTCATCGATGCGGTTCACGCGGGCGCGCTGCTGGCCTTCGACCAGCACCTTCACGGTGCCGTCGGGCAGCTTGAGCATCTGCAGGATGGTCGAGACGCAGCCGACCTCGAACATGTCCTCGACCGAGGGCTCGTCCTTGGCGGCAGCCTTCTGGGCCACCAGCATGATGCGGCGCTCGGCCTCCATCGCCAGCTCGAGCGCCTTGATGCTCTTCGGGCGACCCACGAAGAGCGGGATCACCATGTGGGGAAACACCACGACGTCGCGCAGCGGCAGCAGCGGCAGGTCGAGGGCTTCGGGGGGCAATGGGGTATGACCAGACATGAGCGTCCTTGTCCTTTAGGCCTTTTTCGCCGTTTCGCGGTACACGAGCAGCGGGGGCTTGTTTTCGTCGATGGTCGATTCCTCGACCACCACCTTGTCGACATTGGTCGCGTTCGGCAATTCGAACATGGTGTCGATCAGCGACTGTTCAAGGATCGAGCGCAGGCCGCGCGCGCCGGTCTTGCGGGCCAGAGCCTTGCGTGCGATCGCCTTGAGCGCCGCGGGACGGATTTCGAGGTCCACGCCTTCCATCTGCAGCAGCTTGGTGAACTGCTTCACCACCGCATTCTTGGGCTCGGTCAGGATCTGCACCAGCGCGTCTTCGCTCAGCTCGGCCAGCGACGCGACCACGGGCATGCGGCCCACCAGTTCGGGGATCAGGCCGAACTTGATCAGGTCTTCGGGCTCGACTTCGCGGAACACCTCGGTGATGCTGCGCTGGGCCTTGCTCTTGACCGCCGCGCCGAAGCCGATGCCCGAGGCCTCGGTGCGGTTTTCGATGACCTTCTCGAGGCCGGCAAAGGCGCCGCCACAGATGAACAGGATGTTGGTCGTGTCGATCTGCAGGAAGTCCTGGTTCGGGTGCTTGCGCCCGCCCTGGGGCGGCACGCTGGCCATGGTGCCTTCGATGAGCTTGAGCAGCGCCTGCTGCACGCCCTCGCCCGACACGTCGCGCGTGATCGACGGGTTGTCGGACTTGCGCGAGATCTTGTCGATTTCGTCGATGTAGACGATGCCGCGCTGGGCGCGCTCGACCTCGTAGTTGCAGCTTTGCAGCAGCTTCTGGATGATGTTCTCGACGTCCTCGCCCACGTAGCCGGCTTCGGTCAGCGTGGTGGCGTCGGCCATCACGAAGGGCACGTCGAGCATGCGCGCGAGCGTTTGCGCCAGCAGCGTCTTGCCCGAACCCGTGGGGCCGATCAAGAGGATGTTGCTCTTGCTGAGCTCGACCTCGTCGCCCTTGGTGTTCTTTTCCTTGTGGCGCAGGCGCTTGTAGTGGTTGTAGACCGCCACCGACAGCATGCGCTTGGCCGGCTCCTGGCCGATCACGTAGTTGTCGAGGTTGGTCTTGATCTCCAGCGGCGTGGGCAGGTCGCTGCGCGCGTCGCGCGCTTCCTCACCGGCCGGCAGCTCGTCACGGATGATCTCGTTGCACAGGTCGATGCATTCGTCGCAGATGAAGACCGAAGGGCCCGCGATCAGCTTCTTGACCTCATGCTGGCTCTTGCCGCAGAACGAGCAATAAAGCGTTTTTTCGCTGGAGGTGCCTTTTTTTTCGGCCATGGACTTTTGCCTCGTGACAGGGTATGGACAATGATAACTAAACAAAAACGGCGTTTCCCGTGTGGGAAACGCCGTTTTTGCCTTTTGGGCGCCCGAGGCGCCGGGCGGCATTAACCGCGCTGGGAGACGACCTGGTCGACCAGGCCGTAATCCTTGGCCTCGTCGGCGGTCAGGAAGTAGTCGCGCTCGGTGTCCGACTTGACCTTTTCCAGCGGCTGGCCAGTGCGTTCGGCCAGGATGCGGTTCATCTGGTCCTTGGTGCGCAGGATGTCGCGCGCATGGATTTCGATGTCGGTGGCCTGGCCGCGTGCGCCGCCCAGCACCTGGTGGATCATGATCTTGGAGTTGGGCAGCGAGAAACGCTTACCCTTCTCGCCGGCTGCCAGCAGGAAGGCGCCCATGCTGGCCGCGAAGCCCAGGCACATGGTCGACACCGACGGCTTGATGAACTGCATCGTGTCGTAGATCGCCATGCCGGCGCTCACGCTACCGCCCGGGGAGTTGATGTAGAACGAAATGTCCTTGTCCGGGTTCTCGCTCTCGAGGAACAGCAGCTGGGCCACCACGAGGTTGGCGGTCTGGTCGTTGACCTCGCCCACCAGGAAGATGATGCGTTCCTTGAGGAGACGCGAGTAGATGTCATACGACCGCTCGCCGCGGCCCGACTGCTCGACGACCATCGGGATCATGCCGAGGCCTTGAATTTCCTGTGCGCTCATGAATTTGCTCTCCGGAAAATGGATTCGTTCGCTCTAATTGAACTGTACGCCTGAGTGAAATGGGGCTCGTGCCGCAAAGCACAAGCCCCATCGGCGTTGCTGCATGCAGCGACGGAAACCAGCTTACTGCTGCTGCTGCGCCATCAGTTCGTCGAACGACACCGACTTTTCGTTGACCTTGGCCTTGCCCAGCACGAAGTCGGTCACGTTGTTCTCGATGACCACGGCTTCGACTTCCGCCAGGCGGTTGTTGTCGCTGAAGTACCAGCGCACGACGTCTTGCGGCTTCTCGTAGCTGGCGGCCAGCTCGTCGATGTGGGCCTTGATCTGCTCGGGCTTGGCCTGCAGGTTGTTGGCACGCACCAACTCGGCCACCACCAGGCCCAGGCGCACGCGGCGCTCGGCTTGCGGGCGGAACACTTCCTCGGGGATCGGGGCCTTGTCGGCGTCCTTGATGCCGCGCTGCTTGAGCTCGGCGCGGGCGCCTTCGATCATGCGGGCGACTTCCGACTGCACGCTGGCGTTCGGCAGGTCGAGTTCGGCGTTGGCCACCAGGGCGTCCATCACGGCGTTCTTGTTGCGGGCCAGCAGGCGGAACTTCACTTCGCGCTCGAGGTTGCGCTTGATGTCGGCGCGCAGGCCTTCCACGGTGGCTTCGGCGATGCCGAGCGACTTGGCCAGCTGTTCGTTGACTTCGGGCAGGTGCGAGGCTTCGATCTTCTTCACGGTGACCATGAAGTCGGCTTGCTTGCCGGCCACGTCCTTGCCGTGGTAATCGGCCGGGAACGACAGCGGGAAGGTGCGGCTGTCGCCGGACTTCATGCCGCGCACGGCGTCTTCGAATTCCTTGAGCATCTGGCCTTCGCCGACGACGAACTGGAAGTCTTCGGCCTTGCCGCCCTGGAAGGGCTCGCCGTCGATCTTGCCTTCGAAGTCGACCGTCACGCGGTCGTTGTCTTCGGCCACGGCGTCTTGGGCGCGCTGGGCGAAGGTACGACGCTGCTTGCGCAGGATGTCCAGGGTCTTGTCGATGGCTTCGTCGCCGACTTCGGCCGACAGCTTCTCGACTTCAGCGCCCGACAGGTCGTTGATCTTGACTTCGGGGAACACTTCGAAGACCGCGTCGAAGGCGAGCTGGCCTTCGGGCGACTCTTCCTTCTCGGTGATGCGGGGCTGGCCGGCGACACGCAGCTTGGCTTCGTTCGCGGCTTGCGAGAAGGCCTCGCCGACCTTGTCGTTCATGACTTCGTAGTGCACCGAGTAGCCGTAGCGCTGGGCCACGACGTTCATCGGCACCTTGCCGGGACGGAAGCCGTCCATCTTGACGGTGCGCGCGAGCTTCTTGAGGCGCGAATCGACTTCGTTCTGGATGGTGCCGACCGGCAGGGTCAGCGTGATCTTGCGTTCGAGCTTCTCGAGAGTTTCAACGTTCACGGTCATGATGTCTTCCTGGTAAGGGGGCTGGTGCGCGGGCCTGCATCTTTTAATCAATACAGATCAAGGACTTACACGCGCTCGCGGGATTTATGCGGAGGCACACACGTGCCGCCTGCAAAACTGGGCAACCCGCGATTCTAATCGGCGGAAAACACCCGCTCTCGCCGATGCGAACGCCCGTGCGCGCGGATTGCGCCCTGCCCCCGGCTCCGGGGGCGAATTCCCCTTTAAAGTGGCGGGCGATTTGCCACCGCCCACAGGGACCTTTCCATGCTTCAGCGACTGTTCGCCGCCCTCGCCTTCACCCTGGTTCTTGCGTTTGGCATTGCTTCGCCTTCGCAGGCCAAGACGGCCGTACCGGCAGCGAAGGAGCCGACGATCCAGCAGATCCACCAGGCTGCGAGCAACGGCCGGATGGCGGAGGCCAACGCGATGATCGCCAAGGTGCTGAAGAGCCACCCCAACAGCGCGAAGGCCCACTACGTCCACGCGGAACTCCTCGCCATGGAGAACAAGCTCGACGACGCGCGCGAGGCGCTGGACCGGGCCAGGGACATCTCGCCGGAGCTCTCCTTCGCGAAAGCCGAGTCGGTCGCCAAGCTCGAACGCAAGCTCGAAAAGCCGGTGGAGATCACGCCCGAGCCGCCACCCGCGCCCAGCCCCGTCAGCGCGCCGGCGCCCGCAGCGTCGCCCGCGCCGGTCGACTCCTTTCCGCCCACCGGTTCGATCCCCTGGGGTCCCATCGGCGTCGTCGCGCTGATCGTTGCGGCCTACGTCTTCTTCCAGCGGCGTTCGCGCGCCGCCACCTTCCCCGCCGCCGCGCCGGCGCCCCGGTTCTCCCGGCCCACGAGCGACTCGTCGATGGGCTACGCCGCAGCGAACAGCGACGGAGGATTTCCGCCCGCGCCGCCGCCCAGCCAGGACTTGGGCATCGGCAGCGCGCTGGCGACCGGCGCCGCAGTCGGCGTCGGCGCGGCGGTCGCGGGCGAACTGCTGCACCACCTGCTGCGCGACCGGTCGGACGACCACCGCGGCAGCACGATCAACATCTTCAACCACCACGGCAGCCGCAGCCACAACGCCGACATCGGGCGCAGCCTCTGGCCTTCTTCCGCCCCCGAGCCCGACCACAGCTTCGTGGACGACAACTTCGGCATCAAGGACACGAGTTCGTGGGACGACTCGAGCAGCAGTAGCAGCTCGGACAGTTCAAGCAGCGACAGCAGTAGCAGCAGCGACTGGTGAAGCGAACGACGGCCAAAGAAAAAGCCCCGTTCCTTGCGAAACGGGGCTTCGTCACTGCTCGATAGAACGGGCTACATAGCAGGGCTGGTGCGCGGGGCCGGACTCGAACCGGCACGTTCTTGCGAACGTCAGGACCTAAACCTGGTGCGTCTACCAATTTCGCCACCCGCGCGATGCCAATCTTTCAGGTGAATGCAAAAGCGGACGGCCTTCCGGCACCTCGGGAATCCCTCGGGCCAAAGACCATCCGCTTGAAATCGGTCAGCTTTCGATTTTAAACATGAATGGGGGTGCCTTTCGGTGCCTCCGACTCCGTCGGCTCCCGCTTGATGCGGAAGGCCGCGGCATACATCGCCGGCAGCGCGAGCAGGGTCAGCACGGTGGCCACGATCAGTCCGCCCATGATGGCCACGGCCATCGGTCCCCAGAACACGCTGCGCGACAGCGGAATCATCGCCAGCACCGCCGCCGCAGCGGTCAGCACGATGGGGCGCAGGCGCCGCACGGCCGATTCGACGATCGCATCCCAGGCCGGCACGCCGGCCGCTCGGTCGCTCTCGATCTGGTCGATCAGGATCACGGCGTTGCGCTGGATCATGCCCATCAGCGCGATCACGCCGAGCAGCGCCACGAAGCCGAAGGGCCGGTTCAGCAGCAGCAGCGCGGCGGCCACGCCGGCGATGCCCATGGGGCCGGTGATGAACACCAGCAGCGAGCGGCTGAAGCTGTGCAGCTGCAGCATCAGCAGCGTGAACACCAGGAACAGCATGATCGGCACGCCCGCCACGATCGAGGCCGAGCCCTTGGAGCTTTCCTCCACGGCGCCCGCCACCTCGATGCGGTAGCCGCCCTGCCCGGCCGCATGCCAGCCGGCTTCCAGCTCGCGCAGTTTCGGCAGCAGCTGCTCGGTCACGGTGGCGCCCTGCAGGCCTTCCACCACGTCGCCCTGCACGGTGATGGCGTAGTCGCGGTTCTCGCGCCACATCACGCCGGGCTCCCAGGTGAACACCGGGCGGGCGATCTGCGTGAGCGGGATCGAACGGCCTGTAGTCGTCGGGATGTAGGCGTTGCCGATGTCCGAGATGGCCTCGCGCTCGTCGGCCGACTGGCGCAGCACGATGTCGATCAGCAGGTCGTTCTCGCGGTACTGGCCGACCGTGGTGCCGCTGAACATGGTGCGCGAGGCCTGGGCGATGGCCTGGCTGGTCACGCCGAGCGCGCGCGCCTTGGCCTGGTCGATTTCGAGGCGGATCACCTTGACCGACTCGTTCCAGTTGTCGTTCACGCCGCGCATGTTGGGGCTCTCGCGCAGCACGGCCTTCACCTCGTCGGCACGGGCGCGCAGCTGGGCGGGCTCCGTGCCGATCACGCGGAACTGCACCGGATACGGCACCGGCGGGCCGTTGGGCAGCAGCTTGACGCGGCCGCGCACCTCGGGGAATTCCTCGGCCAGCAAGGCCGGCAGCCGCAGGCGCAGCGTCTCGCGCACCTTCAGGTCCTTGGCCAGCACGATGAGCTGCGACACGTTGGTCTGCGGGAACACCTGGTCCAGCGGCAGGTAGAAGCGCGGCACGCCGGAGCCGATCCAGGTGCTGACGGTCTTCACGCCCTCTTCCTTCATCACGCGCTGTTCGACGCGCTTGGCCACTTCTTCGTTCGCGGCGAACGAGGTGCCTTCGGGGAACCAGATGTCCACCATGATCTCGGGCCGGCTCGAATCGGGGAAGAACTGCTGCTGCACCTTGCCCATGCCGACGATGCCGAGCGCGAAGATCAGCACGGTGGCACCGATGGTCAGCCAGCGGTGCTGCACGCACCAGTTCACCGCGCGACGGAAGCCGTTGTAGAACGGCGTGTCGAACAGCTCGTGCGGCGGCGCATCGGGGTCGTGCGGCTTCACCTTGAGCAGCAGCGTGCCCAGGTACGGCACGAAGTACACCGACACGATCCACGACAGCACCAGCGCGATCACCGTCACCGCGAAGATCGCGAAGGTGTATTCGCCCGTCACCGACTTGGCGATGCCGATCGGCAGGAAACCCGCCGCCGTGATGAGCGTGCCCGTGAGCATCGGCTTGGCCGTCACGTCGTAGGCGAAGGTGGCGGCGCGGACCTTGTCGTAGCCCTCTTCCATCTTCCGCACCATCATCTCGACCGCGATGATCGCGTCGTCCACCAGGAGGCCCAGCGCAATGATGAGCGACCCCAGCGATATCTTGTGCAGCCCGATGCCGAAGTAGTTCATGGCCAGGAAGGTCACGGCCAGCACCAGCGGAATGGTGATGGCCACCACCAGCCCCGGGCGCATGTCGATGTACCAGCCGAAGCGCCCGCCCTTGTGCAGGCCGAGCGCGATGATGCTCACCGCCAGCACGATGGCCACGGCCTCGATGAGCACGCCGACGAATTCGTTGACCGAGCTGGCCACCGACACCGGCTGGTCCTGCACCTGCGCCAGCTTCACGCCAGCCGGCAGGCGCTGGTCGATGGTGGCGGTGGTGGCCTTGAGGGCCTTGCCCAGCGCGATGATGTCGCCGCCCTTGGCCATCGACACACCCAGCGCGATCACTTCCTTGCCCTGGTGGTGCACCTTGACGGCCGGCGGATCGACGTACCCGCGGCGGATCTCGGCGATGTCGCCGAGCTTGATCTGGTTGCCCGAGCTGCCGCGGATCGGCATTTCGCGCAGCTGTTCGACGCTGGTGAACTGGCCGCCCACGCGCACCTGCACCACGTCCAGCGGCGACTGGATCGTGCCAGCGCTTTCGACCGCGTTCTGCGAGCCGAGCTGAGCCAGCACGGCGTTGAAGTCGAGCCCCAGCTGCGCCAGGCGCTTCTGCGAGATCTCGATGAAGACCTTTTCGTCCTGCACGCCGAACTGGTCGACCTTGGCCACGTCCTTCACGCGCAGCAGCTGCTGGCGCACGTCGTCGGCCAGCGTCTTGAGCTCGGCGTAGCTGAAGCCTTCGCTCTCCAGCGCGTAGATCACGCCGTAGACGTCGCCGAAGTCGTCATTGAAGAACGGCCCCTGCACACCCGCGGGCAAGGTTCCGCGCATGTCGCCGATCTTCTTGCGCACCGTGTACCAGACGTTGGCCACCTCGGCGGCCTTCGACGAATCCTTGATCTGGAAAATGATCTGCGACTCGCCCGGCTTGGAATAGCTGCGGATCTTGTCGGCGTACGGCGCTTCCTGCAGCGTGCGCTCCAGCTTGTCGGTGACCTGCTCGGCCACCTGCTGCGCGGTGGCGCCGGGCCAGTAGGTGCGCACCACCATGGCGCGGAAGGTGAACGGCGGGTCTTCGTCCTGGCCGAGCTGGAAGTACGCGAACGCGCCCAGCACCATCAGCACCACCATCAGGTAGCGCGTGAGCGGCGCGTGGTCCAGCGCCCATTTGGAAAGATTGAAGCCGGCGGGTTTGTGTCCGGGAGTCTCAGGGGTTGCAGGGCCTTCCGTCATTTGGCGGCACCCGTTGCGATCTCCTTCTTCGTCGCGGCCACGGCCTCGACGGCCTGCTGCTTCGCCTGCGCCTGTTGCTGGCCATTGGCGGCGGCCGCCATGGCCTCCTTCGACTGGTAGATGGTGACCTTCTGCCCCGGCGACAGCACGTGCACGCCCGCGGCCACGACCATCATGCCGGGCGCCAGGCCCGAACCGATCACCGCTTCATTGCCGTCGGCCGTGACCACCTGCACCGGCTGCGAGCGCACGGTCATGCTGTCCTTGTCGAGCACCCACACTGCCGAGCCCTTGCCTTCCTGGCGCAGCGCGCTGGTCGGCAGCTTGATCACCGCGACGTCGGTGCGCGCCAGGGCCTGCGGCCTGGCATAGACCGTAGCGCCGAGCGCCGGCGAGGTCGCGGCGTCAATCGACACCTTGACCGAGTAGGTGCGCGTGACCGCATCGGCACTGGCGGCCACCTCGCGCACCTTGCCCTGCAGCACCTCGCCGCCGGACCAGCCGCGCACCGCGACCGGCGAGCCGGGCTTGATCAGCGCGGCGCGGTCTTCAGGCACCGCGAACACCACGTCGCGCGCGCCGTCCTGGGCAATGCGCACGACCGGCGTACCGGCCTGCACCACCTGGCCCGGCTCGGCCTCGATGGCGGTGATGATGCCCGCCACATCGGCCACCAGGGTCGTGTAGCTGGCCTGGTTGCCTTGCGAGGCGAGTTGCGCCTGCGCCTGCTCAAGCTGCGCCTGCGCGGCCTTCCAGGTGGTTTCGCGGCGCTCCAGTTCGGCGCCGCTGATGAAGTTCTGCGAGCGCAGCTCGGTGTAGCGCTTCAGGTCGGCGGCTGCGAGGTCGCGGTTGGTCTGCGCGGCAGCCTGCTGGGCCCGGGCGGCCTCGGCGGCCAGGCGGTAGTCCTGCGGATCGAGCTGCGCCAGCACCTGGCCGGCCTGCACGTGCTGGCCGAGTTCGGCCTGGCGCTTGGTGATCTTGCCCGCCACCCGGAAGCCCAGGCGCGATTCGACCCGGGCCCGCACCTCGGCCGAGAACTCGGGCTGGGCGTCGTAGTCGCTGGTGCCGACGGTCACGAACTTGACCGCCCTCACGGGCTCCTGGGCAGGCGGTTTCGGCGAACAGCCGGCCAGAAAGATGGCAGGAAGCAGCAGCCAGGCGGCGCTGCGGGCACGGAGTGAGGCGGCGGAGGCGGTCATGAGACACCCAAGAAGAGAGGAACCGGGTCATTAATGACCCACCGGTTAGTAATCTAGGGTAAACGTTAAACAGTGTCAATGACCCGCCGGTCAGTTGACCACGTTCCCGCTAAGTTCTCTGCCCCATCTCTACCAGCCGGTTGTCGGGGAGCTCGAAGTAATCGGATGCCCGGCCCGCGTTGCGCTGCAGCCAGCCGAACAGCACCCGTCGCACCGGGTTCATGCCCGGCAGGTTCTCCTCGCCCACCGAGGCGCGGGAGACGAAGTACGAGGTCTTCATCGAGTCGATGGCCAGGGTCTTCTGGTAGGCCAGGATGCGGATGAACTCGGGCACGTCGGGCCGCTCCATGAAGCCGTGCCGCGCCGTGACCACCCAGATGCCGTCCATCAGCTGCTCGGCCTCGATGCGCAGGCGCGCGTCCACGCGCGGCGTGTCGCACGAGAGCACGCGCAGCACGATCACCTGCTCGTGCAGCACCTGGTTGTGCTTGAGGTTGTGCAGCAGCGCGTGCGGCACCGCCGTGGCGTCGGGGTTCAGGAACACGGCCGTGCCGCTCACCCGGTGCGGCATGTTCAGCGCCAGCGACTCGACGAAGGGCCGCAGCGGCAGGCTGTCGGCCTCGGCCGCTTCCAGGCCCAGGCGCCGGCCCTTGGCCCAGGTGGTGAACAGCACCATCACCCCGGCCGCCACCGCCAGCGTGAGCCAGCCGCCCTCGGCCACCTTCAGGCTGTTGGACACCACGAAGGTCAGGTCGACCGCCGCGAAGGCCAGCACGCCGACCACCACCGCCACCTTGTTCCAGCGCCACAGCCCCCAGGCCACGATGCCGGCCAGCAACGTGGTCGTCACCATCGTGATCGACACCGCGATGCCGTACGCCGCCGACAGCGCGCCCGAACTGCGGAAGCCCAGCACCAGCAGCAGCACGCCGACCATCAGCAGCCAGTTGACGGCCGGCACGTAGATCTGCCCGATGGCCGTGCCCGAGGTCTGCACCACGCGCATGCGCGGCAGGTAACCCATGCGCATCGCCTGCGCCGTAAGCGAGAAGGCGCCCGAGATCACCGCCTGCGACGCGATCACCGTGGCCATGGCGGCCAGCACCACCATCGGCAGCACGCCCCACGACGGAAAGAGCCGGAAGAACGGGTTGTCGATGGCCGCCGGGTTCGCCAGCACCAGCGCGCCTTGCCCGAAATAGTTGAGCACCAGCCCTGGCAGCGCAATGAAGATCCACGCCAGCCGGATCGGCTTGGCGCCGAAATGCCCCATGTCGGCGTACAGCGCCTCGCCGCCCGTGAACGCCAGGAACACCGCGCCCAGCACGGCCAGCGACTGCGCCCGGTGCACGACCAGGAAGCTCACCGCCCGGCGCGGGTCGAGCGCCGCCAGCACCTGCGGCTGCTGCAGCACCTGCCAGAGGCCGGCCAGGCCCAGCACCAGGAACCACAGCAGCATCACCGGCCCGAATATCTTGCCGACCACGCCGGTGCCCTTCTTCTGCACCATGAACAGCCCGACGAGGATCGCCAGCGTGATCGGGATCACCGCGCGCTGCAGCACCGGTGCCTGCACCTCCAGGCCCTCGACCGCCGACAGCACCGAGATCGCCGGCGTGATCAGGCTGTCGCCGTAGAACATGGCCGCGCCCACCAGGCCCAGCAGCCCGATCCCGCGCCACACCCAGGGTTTGGTCTTCGGGCCGGAAACGGCGTTGCGCGCCAGCGCCTGCAGCGCCAGGATGCCGCCCTCGCCGTCGTGGTCGGCGCGCAGCACGAACACCACGTACTTGAGCGTCACCACGAACATCAGGCCCCAGAAGATCAGCGACAGCAGGCCCAGCACTGCGTCGGGCGAGAACGGCACGCCGTGCTCGGGGTTCATCGTCTCCTTGAAGGCGTACAGCGGCGAGGTGCCGATGTCGCCGAAGACGACGCCCAGCGCCGCGATCATCAGTCCCGGCCCGGCCGCGTGTGCCGTGTCGCCCGAAGCGGGAAGCGAGGTCCCGGAAGCCGCGGCAGTTGCTTTCATCGTCATAGGCGAAAGAAAGAGAGATGGAAAGTGGCGACGCCACGAGCATAGTGCCCGGACATGACGTCGCCGACAATCGTGGCGTGTCCGCCACTCCCCCCCAAGCCGCCGCGCCGGCCCATTACGAAAACTTTCCCGTGGCCTCCTGGCTGTGCCCGCCGCACCTGCGTCCGCCCATTGCCGCGATCTACCACTTCGCGCGCACCGCCGACGACATCGCCGACGAGGGCGACGCCTCGCCCGATGCGCGCCTGGCCGAGCTGCGCGCCTACCGTGAGGAACTGGCCGCCGCCGCGCGCGGCGACGCGCTGCCCGACTCGCGCTGGCCCCACGTGTTCGGCCCGCTGGCCTGGGCCATCACCGAGTACCGCCTGCCCGAAGACCTGCTCGCCGACCTGCTCAGCGCCTTCATGCAGGACATCGAGAAGACCCGCGACCGCGGCACCTACGCCGACCGCGCCGAGCTGCTCGACTACTGCCGCCGCTCCGCCAACCCGGTCGGCCGGCTGCTGCTGCACCTGTACGGCGTGACCGATACGCAGGCGCTGGCCCAGAGCGACGCCATCTGCAGCGCGCTGCAGCTCATCAATTTCTGGCAGGACCCGAGCGTCGACCTACCGCGCGGGCGCTTCTACTTTCCACGCACCGACTGCGCGCGGCGCGGCCTCACCTCGGAGCATTTCAAAGTCTTCGAACCGCTGTCGCCGGCGCCGCCGCCGCAGGAAGCTATCAATCTGATAGCAGTGGTGGCCTTCTGGGCGCGCGAGCTCATGACCGAAGGCGCCCCGCTCGTGCACCGCCTGCCGGGCCGCGTGGGCTGGGAGCTGCGCCTCGTCGTGCAGGGCGGCCTGCGCATCCTCGACAAGATCGAGGACCTGGGCTTCGACACCTTCTCGCAGCGCCCCACCGTCGGCAAGGCCGATGCGCCCGTGCTGCTCTGGAAGGCATGGCGGATGCGGAGACAATCACGCCCCATGAAAGCAGCGCCTCCCCGATGAATCCCGAGCAATACGTGCAAGACAAAGCCGCCGCTTCGGGCAGCAGTTTCTATTACGCCTTCCTGTTCCTGCCCAAGCCGCGGCGCGCCGCGATCACGGCTTTTTATGCCTTCTGCCGCGAGGTCGACGACGTGGTCGACGAGGTCTCCGACCCCGGCGTGGCCGCCACCAAGCTCGCCTGGTGGCGCACCGAGGTCGCCCAGGCCTTTGCCGGCACGCCGCGCCACCCGGTCATGCAGGCGCTCACGCCGCATGCCGCGGCCTACGGCATCGAGGCGCGCCAGCTCCACGAGGTGATCGACGGCTGCCAGATGGACCTGGACCAGACCCGCTACCTCGACTTTCCCGGCCTCGCGCGCTACTGCCACCTGGTGGCCGGCGTGGTCGGCGAAGTCGCCGCGCGCATCTTCGGCCAGACCGATCCGCAGACCACCGCCTACGCCCACAAGCTCGGCCTGGCGCTGCAGCTGACCAACATCCTGCGCGACGTCGGCGAAGACGCGCTGCGCGGTCGCATCTACCTGCCCGTCAACGAGCTGCAGCAGTTCGACGTGAAGGCGCACGAGATCCTGAACCGCGTGCACTCCGACCGTTTTGTCGCGCTCATGAAGTTCCAGGCCCAGCGCGCCCACGCCGCCTACGACGAAGCGCTGGCCCTGCTGCCGCTGGCCGACCGTCGCACGCAGAAGCCCGGCCTGATGATGGCCAGCATCTACCGCACGCTGCTGCGCGAGATCGAGCGCGACGACTTCCAGGTGCTGAACCAGCGCGTCAGCCTCACCCCCGTGCGCAAGCTGTGGCTCGCATGGAAAGTCCAGGCCCTAGGCCGGATATGACGCCCCACCCTTCGTGCCCATGAGGCTCGCCGTCATCGGCGCCGGCTGGGCCGGCCTCGCCTGCGCCGTCGAGGCCACGCGCCTCGGCCACGCCGTCACCCTGTTCGAAGCCGCGCCGATGGCCGGCGGGCGCGCGCGCCGGGTCGATCACATGCACGGCATGGCGCTCGACAACGGCCAGCACATCCTGATCGGCGCCTACACCGCCACGCTGGCGGTCATGCGCGACGTGGGTGTGGATGTCGACACCGCCCTGCAGCGCCTGCCGCTCTCGCTGCGCTTTGCCGACGGCGGCGGGCTGCAGCTGCCCGCGGGCCGGCCGCCGCCGCTCGACCTGCTGATCGGCATCTTCACCGCGCGCGGCTGGAGTTGGCGCGACAAGGCCGCACTGCTGGCCACCGCCGTGCGCTGGCGCCTCGCGGGCTTTCGCTGCGCGCCCGGCACCAGCGTCGCCACGCTCTGCACCGGGCTCACGCCACGCGTCATGCAGGAGCTGATCGAGCCGCTGTGCGTTTCGGCGCTCAACACGCCCGTGCCGCAATCGAGCGGCCAGGTGTTCCTGCGCGTGCTGCACGACGCGCTGTTCAGCGGGCGCGGCGGTGCCGACCTGCTGCTGCCGCGCGTCGACCTTGGCGCGCTGCTGCCCGACGCCGCGCTGGCGTGGCTTGCCCGGCATGGCGCCACCACGCGCATCGGGCACCGCGTGCGCACCATCGCGCCCGAAGGCGACCGGTGGCGCGTCGATGACGAGGTCTTCGACCAGGCCGTGCTCGCGGGCGCCCCTTGGGACGCCGCGCGGCTCGCCCGCGCCACCGGCCTGCCCGTAGCCTCGCGCTGGTGCAACGTCACCGAATCGCTGCGCTTCGAGGCGATTGCCACGGTCTACGTGCGCGGCGCCACACCGCTGGCCGAACCGATGCTCGCGCTGCGCAGCCAGCCGGGCAGCGCACCGGCCCAGTTCGTGTTCGATCGCGGCCAGCTCGGTGGACCAGAAGGCGTGCTCGCCTTTGTCGTGAGCGCCAACGAAACGCCGCGCGAGACGCTCGAGAAACAGGTGCTCATCCAAGCCGGCGCGCAGCTCGGGCAACCGGGGCTCACACCGATCCAGACTGTGGTCGAAAAACGCGCCACCTTCGCCTGCACGCCCGGCCTGGCGCGTCCGCCGGCCGCCATCGCGCCGGGGCTGCAGGCCTGCGGCGACTACACCGAAGGCCCCTATCCCGCCACGCTCGAAGGCGCGGTCCTCAACGGACTGGCCGTCGCACGCGCGCTTGCCACCCCATGACCACGACCCTGCGTTACCTCGATTTCGACTACAGCGAAGACACCGAAGACCACGGCACCTTCGACGCCATGGCCTCGACCCCGCCCGAGCGCACGCCCGAGGTGGAAGCCGAGATCGCGCTGGTGCTGGCCTGGGCCGAGGCCAGCTTCCCGGGTATGCGCGGCGCGCTCGACGAAGGTGCGACGTGGGATTGCGACGTTCAGCGCACGCGGGAAGACAACCCGCGCCTGGACACCCTCACGCTCTCGCTCAGCGGCACCGCCGATTTCTGCGCGGCGCTGCGCGAACGCTTCGGGCTCGACTGAAAAAGCCGGTTCAGGCGGTCTTGTTGCGCAGGCGCAGCAGGCTCAACCCCAACAGCACGAAGGCGCCGCCCGACACGCGGTTGAACAGCTGCGCACGCTTGGGGTTCGCGAACTGCTTCTTCAGCAGGCGCGCCAGCAGCACGTACGAGCCATGCGCCAACACCGAGCCGGCCGCAAAGGTCGTGGTGAGCACGGCGAACTGCGTGAGGATCGGCGCGTCATGCGTGAGGAACTGCGGGAACAGCGCCGAGAAGAACAGGATGCCCTTCGGGTTGGTCAGCGCCACCGTCACGCCATGCCCAAACAGCCGGCGCGCGGAACGTGAAGGCGCCGGCGTGGCCGACGGTTGCAGCTCGGCGAGCACGCTCGTGCGGCTGCGCCACTGCCGGATGCCCAGGTACACGAGGTAGCCCGCGCCCGCCACCTTCAGCACCATGAAGGCCGTGGCCGAGGTGTTGAGCACCACGCCCAGCCCGCCCATCGCGGCGGCCGAGACCAGGAAGAGCCCGCAGGCGTTGCCCAGTGAACTGATCATCGCGCGGCGCGGGCCGACGGTGATGGCGTTGGAGACCGCGAGCAGCACGGCCGGGCCGGGCGTGAAGACGACGAGCAGGGTCACGCCGCAAAAGAGGAGCCAGGTGGAAAGATGCATGGGAGGAAATTCGCGCGAAAGCAGTGAAAGGAGGCCGTCGCAAAACTATAGTCCGGGCAGCCGCGCGCCGCTCGGGCCGCGCCGATAGTCCCCTGACGCTCCTCACCCATGATCACCTGCTACCTGCGCTACATCGTCGACCCCTTCAAGCTCAAGGAATTCGAGCACTACGGCAAGCTCTGGATTCCGCTGGTCGAGAAGTTCGGCGGCCAGCACCACGGCTACTTCCTGCCGTCCGAAGGCGCGAACAACGTGGCGCTGGCGATGTTCAGCTTTCCGAGCCTGGCCGCGTACGAGACCTACCGGGCCGATTCGATGCAGGACGCCGATTGCCAGGCCGCCTTCCGCTACGCGGAGGAAACCCGCTGCATCGTCAGCTACGAACGCAGCTTCTTCCGCCCAGTATTTGGCTAACCCCCAGTCTTCGCGCACTTCGTGTCGCTACGCCAACCCCCTTGCAGGGGGCAACACCAGAGGCCCGGCAAAGCCGGTTCCTCGGTGTTTCTGGTATCGACCGCGGTGACGTTCTTGGTGCTGGCGAGCGTCAGGCGCCCAGCGCGATGCACAGCGCGTGCAGGTTGGGCACGATCAGCTGCGGACGCGCCCCGTGCTCCCACGGCCGCTCGTCGCGCACCAGCCACGCGGCCTGCATGCCGGCATTGAGCGCGCCCACCACGTCGAGCGCGGCGTCGTCGCCCACGTGCAGCACGTCTTTCGGCAGCAGGCCGACCGAGGCCGCCGCGGCGCGGAAGATCGGCGCGTGCGGCTTGCCGCTGCCGAAGGCGCGCGCATTGAAGGCGGTGCGGAACCACCGGCCGACGCCGGTCTTGTGGAGGTCGGCGTTGCCGTTCGACACCGCCACCAGCGGGTAGCGCTCGCTGAGCCACTTGAGTGCCGGCAGGGCGTCGTCGTACAGCGTGACGCGCTGGCGCTCTTCGAAGAAGGCGTCGAAGGCCGGGTCGGCGAGTGCCGGGTCTTCGCCCGCGCGCACGAGCGCCGTGCGGATCGACTCGCGGCGCAGCGCGCTCAGGTCGTGCGCGAGGTCGGAGCGCTCCTTGGCGGTGGCTTCGCGCAGCTCGCGCAGCACGCCCGGCGTGAGCAGCAGCGAGGCCGTCTTGGGCGCCTCGCGCAGCAGCCATTCGTGCAGCACGCGCTCGGCACGCTCGATGGTCGGCCAGATCGGCCACAGGGTGTCGTCGAGGTCGAGCGTGATCGCCGAGATGCGCGAGATGTCGAGCGGCGTGGCGCCGCCGGGCGCCGGGGAAGCGGAAGTCATGCCCGAGAATATCGCATGCCTCTCGCCCCCCAAGACAGTCAGAACAGCAAGAACGACCGCACCGCCGTGCTCTGGTGCAACCTGGGTTCGCCCGATGCCCCCACCGCCGCCGCGGTGCGCCCCTACCTCGCCGACTTCCTGGGCGACCCGCGCGTGGTCGAGATTCCCAGGGCGCTGTGGGCGCTGATCCTGCACGGCATCATCCTGCGCACGCGGCCCGCGAAGTCGGCCGCGAAGTACGCCAGCATCTGGCTGCCCGAAGGCTCGCCGCTCAAGGTCTGGACGCAGAAGCAGGCCACCCTGCTGGCCGGCTGGCTCGGCGAGCGCGGCCACCGCGTGACGGTGCGCGACGCGATGCGCTACGCCAACCCGTCGATCGCCTCGCGGCTCGACGCGCTGCAGGCCGAGGGCGCCACGCGCGTGCTGGTGCTGCAGGCCTACCCGCAGTACTCGGCCACCACCACGGCCAGCGTGATCGACGCCGTGAACGCCTGGAGCCGACGCCAGCGCCACGTGCCCGAGTTCCGCTTCGTCAACCAGTACCACGACGACCCCGCCTACATCGAGGCGCTCGCGCAAGGCATCGAGAAGCACTGGAAGACCGAAGGCCGCGGCGAACTGCTGGTGATGAGCTTCCACGGCATTCCCGCGCGCAACATCGCGCTGGGCGACCCCTACGAGGCGCAGTGCCTCGAGACTGCGCGCCTGCTCGCGGCGCGGCTGGGCCTGGCGTCCACGCAGTACCGAACGACCTTCCAGTCGCGCTTCGGCCGCGCCAAGTGGCTGGAGCCCTACACCGAGCCCACCCTGCGCGAGCTCGGCGCGCGCGGCGTGAAGCACGTCGACGTGGTGTGCCCGGGCTTTCCGGCCGACTGCCTCGAAACGCTCGAAGAGATTGCGATGGAAGGCCGCGAAGCCTTCCTCCACGCGGGCGGCGAACGCTTCGGCTACATCCCCTGCCTCAACGACAGCCCGGCGTGGATCACCGCGCTCACGGGCATCGCCGAACGCCACCTGGCGGGCTGGCCGACCCGACAAGACACGACGACACCATGAAGAAAGACCTGCACGAAGCCAACCGCCAGTCGTGGAACGCCGCCACGGTGGCGCACAACAGCCACAAGGGCGACCAGGCCGCCTTCTTCCGCGCGGGCGGCTCCACGCTCTTCCCTGAGGAAAGCGCCCTGCTCGGCGACGTGAACGGCCTCTCGGTGCTGCACCTGCAGTGCAACGCGGGGCAGGACAGCCTGAGCATCGCGCGCCGCGGCGCCCGCGTGACCGGCGTCGACATCTCCGACGAGGCCATCGACTTCGCCACCCGGCTCTCGGCCGAGTCGGGCATTGCGGCGCGCTTCGAGCGCGCGGACGTCTACGACTACTTCGAGGCTGCCGCCGCGCGCGGCGAGCGCCACGACCTCGTGTTCTGCTCGTACGGCACGCTGTGCTGGCTGTCCGACATCGGCGCCTGGGCGCGCGGCGTGGCGCAGCTGCTCAAGCCCGGCGGTCGCTTCGTGATCGTCGAGTTCCACCCGTTCGCGCTGGTGTTCGACCCGCAGTGGAAGTTCCACTACGACTACTTCAACGACGCGCCCGTGCCCGAGGAAGGCGTGGGCGACTACGTGGCCGAGTCGGGCGACGGCCTCGTGGCCGACGACCGCCCGATGCCCGGCGTGCAAGGCTTTCGCAACCCGCACCCGAGCTTCGAGTTCACCTGGGGCCTGGGCCAGGTGACGACCGCGCTCGCGCAGGCGGGCCTGGCCATCGAGCGTTTCGAGGAGTACCCGTACACCAACGGCTGGAAGCCCTTCGAGGGCATGCGCGAACTCGGCGGACGGCGCATGGCCCCGGCCGAGGGCATGCCGCGCATTCCGCTGATGTACGCGCTGGCGGCCCGCCGCGCCTGAGCGAACTCAGAAGCGGCCGAGGTAGTCCATCTTGCCGACGGGCACGCCCTTGTGGCGCAGCACGTCGTAGGCGGTGGTCACGTGGAAGAAGAAATTCGGCAGCGCGAACTGCAGCAGGTAGCGCTGCGCCGTGAAGTGCGCCTCGCCTTCGCGCGCCTTGATGGTCACGGGGCGTTCTTCCTGGCCGTCGATGAGCGCGCGGTCCACGCCGGCCAGGAAATCCTGCGTCTTCACGATGCGCGCCAGCAGGTCGTCCCAGGTCTTTTCCTCGTCGGGAAAGCTCGGCGCGGTGATGCCGGCGATGCGCGCCGTGCCCAGCTTGGAGGCGTCGCTCGCGCGCTGGATCTGGCCGGCCAGCGTGAGCATGTCGGGCGCGAGGCGCGCTTCGACCAGCGTCGCCGGGTCGATGCCCTGGGCCTTCGCATGCGCGAGGCCCTTGTCGAGCAGGTGGGTGAGTTGCCCGAGTCCGCGGGTGAAAACCGGCACGGACAGGTCGTACATCGAGAGGGCCATGGCGAGGTGATCTTGGAGTTGAAGTCGGCCGGATTGTGATCCGGCCATGCCTTCAACGACCGGCCGCGCGGATAAACCCCTCGATCGGGTCCAGTTGTTCCGCCACGTTGAGCGCGGGCGCATGGCCGCAGCCCGGCACCTCGATCACCTGCAGGCGCCCGGCCGCGCCCGGCCCGCGCCGGTGCATCTCGTCGATCACCTCGGGCAGCACCAGGTCGGACTCGGCGCCGCGCAGGCACAGCACCGGCGCCTCGATCACGTCGTAGTGCGGCCAGATCAGGTAGTCGTTGTCGTGCGCGCTGAACTGCTTGACCATCGCCGGGTCGTAGTGCGGCGTGACGCGGCCGTCGGCCAGGCGGCGCGTGGAGCTTTCGGTCAGGCGGCGCCACTGCGCGTCGCTGAGCCAGCCGTAGGGCTTGTAGACCGTGCGGAAGAAGGCCTCGAGCTCGGCCACCGTGGCAAAGGCCGGCGGGTCGCCGGCGTAGGCGCGGATGCGCTCGATGGCGGCCTGCGCGAGCTGCGGTGCGTTGTCGTTGAGCGTGAGGCTGGCGATGCGCGCCTTCATGCGCGGCTCGAACAGGCCCGACGCGCAGACCGTGCCGATCGCGCCGCCCATCGAGGTGCCCACCCAGTGCACGCGGCCCAACCGCAGCTCGTCGCACAGCGCATTGGCCAGCCGCGCGTAGAACGCGAGCGTGTATTCCTCGTCGGGCGCCGGGCTCCACTGGCTCAGGCCGCGCCCGAGGGTGTCGGGGCAGATCACGCGAAAGCCGCGCGCCGCAAAGTGCTGCGCCAGCTCGTCCATGTCGCGGCTGGTGCGCGCCAGGCCGTGCCAGGCGATGACGACGGGCGCGTTGGCATCGCCCCAATCGAGCCAGTGGATTTCACGGCCTGCGAGTTGTGCGTAGTGCGATGTCGGCGTCATGGTGCTGTTGTTGTTGCCGTCGCTCATTTCGCTGCCCTCGCCCGCAGCTTGCCGACGATGCCGGTCGGGAAGTAGTAGACCGAGAGCACGAACAGCACGCCCAGCCACAGCAGCCAGCGGTCGGGCGACAGCAGCGCCGCGAGCCACGGCAGGCCGCTGGCGGCCTCGTTGCCCAGGCGCAGCAGGTCCTGCAGGTAGCTCTGCGCCACCACGAACAGCACCGCGCCGATGGCCGCGCCGTAGATCGTGCCCATGCCGCCGATCACGACGATGAGCAGCACGTCGATCATGATCTCGAAGCTCAGCGAGGTGTCGGGCCCGTTGTAGCGCAGCCAGATGGCGAGCATCGCGCCGGCCAGCGTGGCGAACAGCGCCGACAGCACGGCCGCCGTGGTGCGGTACACCACCACGCGGTAGCCGATGGCCTCGGCGCGAAACTCGTTCTCGCGGATGGCCTGCAGCACGCGGCCGAAGGGCGAGTTCACGATGCGCAGCATTGCCAGCACCAGCACCACCGCCGCCACGAACAGCAGGTAGTAGCACAGCAGACGCCCGTCGAGCGAGACGCCGAGGAAGGGCTCTTCGGCGAACTCGAAGCTCGGCGAGATCAGCTCGGGCAGCTTGAAGGTCAGGCCGTCTTCGCCGCCGGTGAAGTCCGACAGCTGCGAGGCCAGCGTCTGGAACGCCGAGGCCACGGCCAGCGTGATCATCGCGAAGAAGATCGCGCGCACCCGCAGCGAAAAGAGGCCGATGGCCAGCGAAAGCACCAGCGAGATCGCGAGCGACGCGCCCAGCCCCACCAGCACCGCGCCCCAGTTGGGCCCGAGCCGCGAGGCCGAGATGGCGATGCCGTAGGCGCCGATGCCGAAGAACATCGTGTGCGCGAAGCTCACGATGCCGGTGTAACCCAGGAGCAGGTCGAAGCTCGCGACCAGCACCACGAACACCAGGATCTTGGCCGCGACGCTGAGCGCCTTGACGCCCGGGAACAGGAACGGCGCGAAGGCCAGCGCCAGGAACAGGGCCACCAGCAGCAGCGCCAGCAGGCGGCTGCGCGGCATGTCGTTGGAGAGAAGTCGTTTCAGGAACATGACGGCTTTCTCCTCAACGGTTCGCCACGGGGTACACGCCCTGCGGGCGCCACAGCAGCACGGCCACCATGAGGAAGATGCTCGCGAACTGCGTGAGCGTGGGCAGCAAGAAGCCGATGTAGTTCGTCATGAGCCCCACCAGCAGCGCGCCGAGCAGCGCCCCGCCGGTCGAGCCCAGCCCGCCGATGATGATCACGATGAAGATCAGCACGTTGACCTGCGCGCCCATCTGCGGCACCAGGTTCTGCTGGAACAGCCCCCACATCACGCCGCCCAGGCCGGCCAGCGCACTGCCCACCACGAACACGCCCACGAACAGGCGCCCGATGCGGTAGCCCAGCGACTCGACCATCTCGCGGTCCTGCACGCCGGCGCGGATCAAGAGGCCGATCTTGGTGCGGCCCAGCGTCCAGGCCAGCACGCCGAACACCACCACGCCCACAGCCACCGCGAGCAGGCGGTACTTGCTGATGGCGGCGTCGCCCACCAGCAGCGAGCCGCGCAGCGCCTCGGGCAGCGGCAGCGGAATCTGCGCCGGGCCCCAGATCACCTTGATGAGCTCTTCGCCGATGATCATGCCGCCCATCGTGATGAGGATCTGCTTCAGGTGCTGGCCGTACACCGGCCGCACGATGAAGCGCTCGAAGGCCAGGCCGATGGCGCCGGCCACCGCCATCGCGGCCAGCATGGCCGGGAACACGGCCACGAGGTTGCGCCACAGCTCGCCCGAGCCGGTCCAGTCGCCCATGAGGCCCAGCACGCTGCTGGCCACGAAGGCGCCCAGCGCAATGAACACGCCGTGGCCGAAGTTCAGCACGTCCATCAGGCCGAACACCAGCGTGAGGCCCGAGGCGATGATGAAGATGATCATGCCCATCGCCAGCCCCGCCACCGTGAGCGTGAGCCAGGTCGAGACCGAGCCCGTGAGCGGCAGCGCGACGAGCGCGAGGATGGGGGCAAGAAGCAGTGGCTTCCAGTCGAAGTCGAGTTTCATAGGGCAAGTCCGAGCAGCGATTGCTGCAGTTGCGCATCGGCGGAGAACGCGGCCATCGAGCCGCTGTGCACCACGCGGCCGTTGTCCATCACCGCGACGGTGTCGCCCAGGCGCTGGGCGAAGTGGATGTTCTGTTCGACCAAGAGGATCGTCACGCCGCTGCGTTTGAGCTCGCCGAAGGCCTCGATCATGTTGTTGATCATCACGGGCGCCAGGCCCTTGCTGGGCTCGTCGATGATGAGCAACTGGCGCGGCTCGACGATGGCGCGCGACACGGCCAGCATCTGCTTCTGCCCGCCCGACAGCTTGCCGGCCGGGTGGTTCCAGAACTTCTCGACCGCGGGAAAGAGCTTGAAGATCCACTTCAGCCGCGTGTCGTCGATGGCGTCGGCGTTCTTGGCGCCGCGCGCGGCCAGCACCATGTTCTCCTTCACCGTGAGGTCGGAGAAGATGCCCATGTTCTCGGGCACGTAGGCCACGCCGAGCTCGGCGATCTGCGGCGTGTGCAGGGCCGTGATGTCCTTGCCGGCGAACTGCACCCTGCCCTGCGACGCGTGCCACAGGCCCATGATGGTGCGCAGCGTGGTGGTCTTGCCTGCGCCGTTGCGGCCCAGCAGCATGGTGAGCTGGCCCTTGGGCACGGCCAGGTCGACGCCGTGCAGGATGTGGTACGCCCCGATGTGCGTCTGCACGCCTTCCAGGGTCAGCAAATTTTCGGTGCTCATGCGGCCTCCTTCGCGATGCCCAGGTAGGCCTCCTGCACCACCGGCGAGGCGATCACCTCGGCCGGTTCGCCGTCTGCCACGAGCGTGCCGTTGTGCAGCACGATGATGCGGTCCGCGAGCTCGCGCACCACGTCCATCTTGTGTTCGACCAGCAGGATGGTCTTGGTCTTGTCCTGCTTGAGCTTGCGGATCAGGTCGAGGATCACGGGCGCCTCGGCCGCGTGCATGCCGGCCGTGGGCTCGTCGAACATGAAGACCTTGGGTTCGAGCGCCATCAGCAGCGCCACCTCGAGCTTGCGCTGGTCGCCGTGCGGCAGGCTGGCCACGGTGGCGTGCGCGCGCGGCTCGAGCGCCACGTCGGCCAGGATCTGCTCGGCGCGTTCGGTCAGCGCCTTGTGGTCGCTCCAGATGCTCCACAGGTTGAGCCCGTGGCGGTGCGCGCCAGCGCGCGTGGCCTGCACCGCGAGCCGCACGTTCTCCAGCACCGTGAGGTTCGGGAACAGGTTGGTGAGCTGGAACGCGCGCCCCAGCCCGGCGTGCGTGCGCGCCGACGGCGACAGGTGCGACAACGGTTGCCCGTCGAGCGACACCGTGCCGGCCGTGGCCTTGAGCTGCCCGGAGATCAGGTTGAAGTAAGTGGTCTTGCCCGCCCCGTTGGGGCCGACGATGGCCGTCAGCGTGCCTGGCGCGAATGCGCAGCTCACGCTGTTGACGGCCACGTGCCCTCCGAAGCGGATGGTCAGATCCCGGGTCTCAAGCATTGTGGAAAGGTCCTTGCGAATCGAAAAATCAGTGCAGGGTGAACGGCCTCAACAGGTGCCGATCACGTAGTAGTTGGCGCCCGTCTGCTTCAGCGTGGTCATGGCGTAGATGTTCCACAGGCCCATCGACTGGCCCGAGCCGTTGGCATAGGTCAGGCCCCACAGCGCATAGGCGCGTCCGGCGATGGTGTGGGTGTAGTTGCTCGCGGTGTAGCAGGTTCCGCCGCCGCCCGGGCCCGCCGTGGTCGCGCCCGTGGCGGCCGCCGACATCGCGCCTTCGACGTTGCTCGCGTTCAGGGCGGCCACGGTCCAGCTGTAGGTGGTCGACGCGGCCAGGCCGGTGTCGGTGTAGCTGGTGCCCGCCACCGGCGAGGCGTTGACCTTGCTGCCGCCGCGGTACACGTTGTAGCCACTGGCGCCCGACACGCCGGCCCAGCCGATCACCATGCTGCTGCTGGTCGCGCCCGAGGTGCCCACGCCGGTGGGCGCCGGCAGCCCGCCGCCGCCGGCCGAACCGGTGACGCGGTCGATCATGGCCTTCATGGCGGCCATCTGCGGGCCCGACTTCTTGGCGTAGTTGGCGCTGTCGTAGCCCCACCAGTCCCAGCAGCTGTTGGTGGCCGCCGTGCTGGTCTGCGGGTAGATCAGGATGATGTTGTTGGTGTCGGCCCAGCGGTTGTAGCCCGTCTTCTTGACGTACTGGTCGCTCACGTCGGTGTAGTTCTGCTTGCAGCCGTGCAGCACCAGGTGCACGCGGCACGAGGTGGTGGTGCAGGCCTGCGGCACGTAGAGCCAGCCGGTGGCGGCCACGCCGTGGCCGGAGACGAACTCCGACTGGTTGAACTCGGTGAAGGTGCCGCCCAGCGCGCCGTTGTTGCGCGGGTTCAGCGGGCCGTACAGCTGCGTGAGGATCTCGCCCGCGAGGTCGAAGCCGCAGTTGTTGATGTACGGCGCGGCCGTGGTGCTGCAGGCGCCGCCGTAGTCGTCGGTGACCATCGCGTGGCCCGCGCCGAGGTTGTTCTTGTAGACCGTGTTGGCGGCCGGCACGAAGCTCTGGTAATACGTCTTCAGGTCGTCCATCACCGGCTGCTTGACGGTGTTGTCCGAGGTGCCCGAGAACAGGTAGACCTTGGAGTTGCTGAGGTTCGACACCGGGTCGATCGCACCGCTGGCGGCCCAGCTGTTGGTGGTGCTCACGAGCGTGGAGACCGGGATGCTGGTGCTGTGCGTCATGCAGCGCCCGGTGGCATTGACCACCGAGCCTTCGGCGCAGTAGTACGGACCGCCGGCGACCACGCCCGCGCCGCGCTTGAAGGTGGCCGAGTAGGCCACGTGCAGCTGCACCGCCATGAAGCCGCCGGCCGACAGGCCGGACACGCTCACCTCCGCCGGGTTGGCGCCCAGTGCCGGCAGCGGCACGGCCGCCGTGGCGGCCTGCGCCGCCGCCGTGATCACCGCTGCTGCGGCAAACCCCCTCCAGTTGTTCCATCGCATCGCTGGCATCGCTGTCTCCTTCTGTTGTGTTTGATCGAACGCTTGCTTGCAGACTGACGAATTGACCGTGGCACACGACAGCTGGCGCGGACGCAGGCTGGCGCTTCGCCCGGCGGCCATCCGGGGCGAAAAGGGGGCGGCGCCTGCATGCGCGCCGCGGGTTCAGGGGGCGATCAGCGCCGTGTTCAGCGCTTGTTTTTGATCGGGATGTCCATCTCTTCCGGCTTGATCTCGTGCACCAGCTCCGGCACGCCCCACGCGAAGGCGGGGTCGGCCTTGATCTTGAAGTGGTACATCGACTGCATCGCCTGGTGGTCTTCCTTGCGGAAGGTCATCTTGCCCTTGGGCGTGTCGAAGCTCATGCCTTCCATCGTGCTGATGAGCTTGTTGGTGCCGGTGTCGCCGTTGGTCTTCTTCAGCGCCGTCACCACCGCCATCGCGGCCGAGAAACCGCCGGCCGTGAAGAAGTCCGGCGGCGTCTTGAATTCCTTGTAGTGGGCCGCGACCATCGCCTCGTTCACCGGGTTCTTCGGGATGCCGAAGTAGTAGTAGGCCGCGCCTTCCATGCCCGGCAGCGACTTGTAGGCCGCCATGGCCGGCAGGATGTTGCCGCCGGTCGCGATCTCGATGCCGTAGCGCTTCAGGTCGAGGTCGACGATCTTGAACGGGTTGCCCGCGCCGGCCCAGACGATCCAGATGATCTTGCGGCCCGGCTGGTCCTTGAGCTTGTCGATCAGGCGCTGCGCACCGGCCGTGAAGTCGGTGGTGGCGGGCGGCAGGTATTCCTCGTGCGCGAGCTTGGCTTTCTTCAGCGCGGCGCCGAAGGCCTTCACGCCGTCGCGGCCGAAGGCGTTGTCCTGTGCGAGCGTGGCGACGGTGACGCCGGCCTTGTCGATGGCCACGGCGTTGGAGATGGCGTCCTGGCTCGAGTTGCGGCCGGTGCGGAAGATGTACTTGTTCCACTTGTCGCCGGTGATCGAGTCGGCCACAGCGGGCTCGACGATCAGGATCTTCTTGTACTCCTCGGCCACCGGCAGCATGGCCAGCGCCACGCCCGAAGCGGTCGGGCCGACCGCGAGCGCGGCCTTGTCGTCGGAGTACGCGGCGGCCAGCAACGACTTGCCCAGGTCGGGCTTGCCCTGGTCGTCCTTCTCGATGACCACCAGCTTCTTGCCGTTGACCATCATCGTGCCGCCGGTGGCGTAGTTCAGGCCCATCATCAGGCCGGTCTGCGTCTGCTTGCCGTAGGCCTCCAGCGCGCCGGTCTTGCTGTAGACGTGGGCGATGCGGATCTCGTTCGATTGGGCCCAGGCGGGCATGGTGGCAACGGTGGCGCCGAGGGCGGCCAGGGCGATGAGGTGGCGACGGTGCATGTCTTGTCTCCTGATAAAGGTGACTGAATATTGCACAGTTCGTGCCACCCGCCTAAGCCATTGATAACAAAGGCTTCCTCATTCGGGCGCAACCGGTTTCGCCTGATTTCAGTGCATTTGAGTTGTCTTTATTTCAGACAACTGTCTGCTGATCAGTCAGGGTTTCCCAGCAGAGTCGCGGCGCGCCGCGAGCCAGCTTTCGAACTCGCGCTCGGCCCGCATCCGCAGCTCGTTGCGCGTGTGGTTGCACACCGCGTGCGCTAGGCGCCGGTGCTTCTGCTGGCGCACGCCGCCCAGCGTGGCGTCGAGCAGGTGTTCGATGGTGGCCGACTCGGGCCGTCCGTGCGGCTCGTCGAAGTCCATCGGCAGTCCGCACCAATGGCAGTTCGGGCCGAAGGTGGAGCGCAGTGCCTTCACGCTCATGACAGGCCCATCCCCGTCATGCGCTCGTACAACGTGGCGCGCGAGATGCCCAGCAGCCGCGAGGTCGCGAGCTTGTTGCCGCCGGTGCTTTCGAGCGCGGCGGCGATGGCCTTGCGCTCCAGCTCGGCCACCTGCTGCGACAGCGGGCGCAGCAGCGCGGCTTCCTGGTCGACGTCGCGCAGGCTGTGCGAGGTGTCGGGCGCCTCGATCTGCTCCAGCCCGGCCTCGCGCAGGATGCGTTCGAGCTGCGCCGCGTCGATGCGCTGCGAGTCGCTGCGCATCGTCACCTGCTCCAGCACGTTGCGCAGCTCGCGGATGTTGCCGCGCCAGTGCTGGCCAGCCAGCAGCGCGAGCGCGTCGGGCGTGAGTTCGGGCGGGGCCTCGCCGCTGCGCAGCGCCATGTCCTCGCCCAGCGCCTCGACCAGCGCCGGGATGTCGCTGCGTCGCTCGCGCAGCGGCGGCACGCGCAGCGGCAGCACGTTGAGGCGGTAGTACAGGTCTTCGCGGAACAGGCCGCGGCGCACCAGCTCGGGCAGGTCGCGCGAGGTGGCGGCGATCACGCGGGCGTCGAAGGGAATCAGCTTGTTGGAGCCCAGCGGTTCGATCTCGCCTTCCTGCAGCGCGCGCAGCAGCTTGGCCTGCAGGCCCAGCGGCATGTCGCCGATTTCGTCGAGGAACAGGCTGCCGCCGTCGGCCAGCTTGAACTTGCCTTCGCGTCCGCGCTTGTCGGCGCCGGTGAAGGCGCCGGGCGCGAAGCCGAAGAACTCGGCCTCGAGCAACGTGTCGGGCACGGCCGCGATGTTGACGCTGACGAACTGGCCCTTGGCGCGCGTGGACGACGCATGGATCGCATGCGCCAGCAGCTCCTTGCCGGTGCCGGTCTCGCCCAGCAGCAGCACCGGGCTGGTGGACTGCGCGGCGCGGCGTGCATGGCGCTTCACCTCCACGGCCGCCGGGCTGCTGCCGATGAAGCTCGCGAAGGTGTACTTGGAACGGCGCTGGCCGTCGGGTGCGTGCTGGTACAGCGGGTTGTTGCGCTGGCTGGCCAGCTCGCGGCGCGCGTCGTCGAGGTCGCGCTGCAGCAGCGCGAACTTGCTGATGAGCGGCTGCAGCGTGGTCTCGGGCTGGTCGAACAGCACGATGCCGATGGCGCCGATGACCTTGCCCAGGCCCTCCCCGTCTTCGCGCTCCTCGCGCAGCGGGATGCGGCTGACCACGAAGGTGCCCGCCTTGTTGGTCAGCAGGTCGATGAGGATCGGCTCGCCGGTTTCGAGCACGCGGCGCATCATGGTGTTCGGAATCACGTCCTCGACCATGTGGCCCATGAACTCGTCGATGGACGAAAAGCCCAGCGCCGGCAGGAAGCGGCGGTAGCCCTCGTTCACCCAGACGATGCGCCCGCTGCGGTCGACCAGGAACATGCCCTGGCTGATGCTCGAAAACAGATGAAACATCGAGCGCGCGGCCAGCGCGAGGATGCCTTCGGCGTCCAGGGGCAAGGCGGGCGGCGGTGCGGCGGCAAAGGGGGCGACGGACATGCGCGGATCGTACTGTGTGCGGCCCCCGCCCCGGCCTCGCGCAGGCCCAGATGCAACCAAAAACAAAAGCCTTCAGCAAGCCTTAAGTAAATCAATCGTTTGATTTCAATCATGCTCTAATCGCGCCGATGAACGCCAGGGACCCTCTCACCCCCACGCCAACGCCAACGCCCGTGCCCTCGCCGCGCCGCGCCCCCCGCAGCGACGGCGCCGAGGCGCGCCACCGCCTGCTGCACACCGCGCTGCGGCTGTTCGCCCAGAACGGTTTCGCCAAGACCTCGATCCGCGAGATCGCGCGCGAGGCGGGGGTGAACGTGTCGGCCATCAGCTACTACTTCGGCGACAAGGAGGGGCTGTACGGCGCCACCTTCAACGAACCGATGGGCAGCGATTCGAACGACCTGGTGGCCGCCTGCAACGTGCCCGGCCAGTCGCTCGAGGACACGCTGCGCATCTGCATGGCGACCATGATCGATCCGCTCAAGCAGGGCGAGATCGTGCGCCAGTGCATCCAGCTGCACATGCGCGAGATGCTGGAGCCCACCAGCCAGTGGGCCAAGGAACTGGAACGCGACATCAAGGGCCCGCACCGTGCCATCGTCGAGCTGCTGTGCCGCCACCTGCAGGTGGAGCGCGCCGACGACGACATCCACCGCCTGACCTTCGCGATCACGGGGCTGTCGATGCAGCTGTACGTGAGCCAGGATTTCATCGAGGCCCTGCGCCCGTCGCTGCTGCGCACGCCGCGCGCCATCGACACCTGGGCCGACCGGCTCACGGGCTACGCGATGGCGCTGGTCCAGGCCGAAACCGCACGCCGCCGCCAGGTGGCCGCCGAGCAGAGAAAGAAGCCATGAGACGACTCCGACGGATTGCCCTTGTTCTGAGCCTGCCGCTGGGCCTCGGCCTTGCCGGCTGCGGCCTCACGCGCCCGCCCGCCTCGGTGCAGGCGCCCTTCCCCGCGCAGTGGCACGCGCCCCTGCCCCACGGCGGCTCGCTGGCCGCGCTGGCCGAGTGGTGGCGCCAGCTGGACGACCCGCTGCTGGTCGAGCTGATCGCCGCCGCCGAAACCGCCAGCCCCACCCTCGCGAGCGCCGCAGCGCGCGTGGCCGAGGCGCGTTCCACGCGCGTGCAGGCCGGCGCGGCGCTGCTGCCCAGCCTGGACGGCACGGCGTCGGCCAGCCGGGGCGTCTCGGGCTCGTCGTTCGGCGCGGGCGGCTCTTCGAGCAGCAGCAGCGCCTCCACCGCGCCCGTCACCACGCTGCAGGCCGGCCTGCAGTCGAAGTGGGAGATCGACCTGTTCGGCCGCCTGCGCGCCGACCGCGACGCGGCCCAGCAGAAGCTGGACAGCGCCACCGCCAAGTGGCACGACGCCCGCGTCGCCGTGGCGGCCGAGACGGCCAACGCCTATTTCGCCGAGCGCGCCTGCCAGCAGCAGTTGAACGTGTCCGAGTCCGATGCGAAGTCGCGCGGCGAAACGGCGCGGCTCACCGACCTGTCGGCGCGCGCCGGCTTCACCGCGCCGGCCGACGCCGCGCTGGCGCGTGCCAGCGCTTCCGACGCCTCAGGCCGCCTCACGCAACAGCGCGCCCTGTGCGCGGTGCAGCGCAAGGCGCTGGTGGCGCTCAGCGGGCTCGACGAGCCCACGCTCGCACAGAAGCTCGCGGCCTCGCCCACGCAGCGTGCGCTGCCGGTGGTCGGCGCCATCGCCAGTGTGCCGGCGCAGGCGCTCTCGCAGCGGCCCGACGTGTACGCGGCCGAGCTCGGCGTGGCCGCGGCCAGCGCCGAGGTGGGCTCGGCCGAGGCCGAGCGCTACCCCAAGCTCACGCTCTCGGGCTCGATCGGCCGCATGCAGATCCGCACCAGCGGCTTTCGCGAATCGCTCGACACCTGGACGGTCGGGCCGCTGTCGCTCACCGTGCCGCTGCTCGACGGCGGTGCGCGCGCGGCCAACACCGAGGCCGCCAAGGCGCGCTACGCCGAGGCCGTGTCGCTCTACCGCGCCAACGTGCGCCAGGCGGTGCGCGAGGTCGAGGAAGCCCTGGTGAACCTCGACGCCACCACCGCGCGCAGCACCGACGCCGACAGCGCGGTGAAGAACTACCAGGCCTCGTTCGACGCCACCCAGGCCCGCTACAGCAGCGGCCTGGCCAGCCTGTTCGAACTCGAAGATTCGCGGCGCACGCTGTTCGCCGCGCAGACCGCGCGCGTCTCGCTGCAGCGCGAGAGCACCGAAGCCTGGGTCTCCCTGTACCGCTCGATGGGCGGCGGCTGGAGCCGCCCCGCCGAAGCATCGTCCCCAATGACCACCACCCCGGCCGCCAAGGTCGCGACGTCGCCATGAAAACAATGAAGCGTTCCACCCTTGTCCTCGCGCTGCTGGCGCTCGTCGTCGTTGTCGCCGCAGGCCTGTGGCTCACCCGCAAGCCGGACGGCGACCACAAGGCCGCGCCCGCCGCCAAGGGCCCCGCGCAGCGTCCGGCGCTGACCGTTTCGGTCGCCAAGCCCGAGGCCACCGAGCTGACCGTCACGCTGGCCGCCAACGGCAACGTGGCGGCCTGGCAGGAGGCCGTGGTCGGCTCCGAATCGAACGGCCTGAAGCTGGCCGAGGTGCGCGTCAACGTGGGCGACACCGTGAAGAAGGGCCAGGTGCTCGCGGTGTTCTCGCCCGAGACGGTGCAGGCCGACATCGCGCAGGCGCGCGCCTCGCTGGCCGAAGCCCGCGCCTCGGCCGCCGACGCCGCCGGCAACGCCGCGCGCGCCCGCACGCTGCAGGCCACGGGCGCGCTGAGCCAGCAGCAGATCAACCAGTACCAGACCACCGAGCAGACCGCCAAGGCGCGCGCCGAAGCGGCCGAGGCCGTGCTGGCCGCACAACAGGTGCGCGGTCGCAACACGCAGGTGCTGGCACCGGACGACGGCGTGATCTCCGCGCGCACTGCCACGGTCGGCAGCGTGGTGAGCGCCGGCACCGAACTGTTCCGCCTGATCCGCCAGGGCCGGCTCGAATGGCGCGCCGAAGTCACCTCGGCCGAGCTGGGCCGCATCGCCGTGGGCACGCCGGCCTTCGTGGTCAGCGCCAGCGGCGCGCAGGTGAAGGGCACGGTGCGCAGCATCGCGCCCACGGTCGATCCGCAGACGCGCGCGGCGCTGGTCTACGTCGACCTGCCCAACGTGCAGCAGAACACCGGCGTGAAGGCCGGCATGTTCGCGCGCGGCGACTTCGAACTCGGCCGCAGTTCCGCGCCGACCGTGCCGCAAAGCGCGATCGTGCCACGCGACGGCTTCAACAACGTCTTCACGCTGCTGCCCGACGGCCGCGTGGCGCAGCTCAAGGTGCAGACCGGCCGCCGCCTGAAGGACCGCGTCGAAATCACCAACGCACTGCCCGAGGGCGTGCAGATCGTGGTGCAGGGCGCGGGCTTCCTCAACGACGGCGACCTGGTGCGCGTGGTGGACGCTACGCCCGCGGCGACGCCTGCGTCCGCCACCCCGGCGAAGGCAGCGGCATCCGCGCCTTCGCCTAAATAAGCAAGCACAAAGGACACGCCATGAACGTTTCCGCCTGGTCCATACGCAACCCCATTCCGGCGGTGATGCTGTTCGTGCTGCTCACCTTCGGGGGGCTGCTGTCGTTCAACGCCATGAAGGTGCAGAACTTCCCGGACATCGACCTGCCGACCGTCACGGTCTCGGTCTCGCTGCCCGGCGCCGCGCCCTCGCAGCTCGAAACCGACGTCGCGCGCAAGCTCGAGAACTCCATCGCCACCATCCAGGGCCTGAAGCACATCACGACCAAGGTGCAGGACGGTGCCGCGACGCTGATCGTCGAGTTCCGCCTCGAGAAGCCCGTGCAGGAGGCCGTGGACGACGTGCGCTCGGCCGTGCAGAAGGTGCGTGCCGACCTGCCCGCCGACGTGCGCGACCCGGTCGTCACCAAGCTCGACTTCGCGGCCCAGCCGGTGCTGGCCTTCACCATCGCCTCGTCGCGCATGGACAACGAGGCGCTGAGCTGGTTCGTCGACAACGACGTCACCAAGAAGCTGCTCGCGCTGCCCGGCGTGGGCGCGGTGAGCCGCGTGGGCGGCGTCACGCGCCAGGTGCACATCGACCTCGACCCGAGCAAGCTGCAGGCGCTGGGCGCCTCGGCGGCCGACATCTCGCGCCAGCTGCGCCAGGTGCAGACCGAAAGCGCGGGCGGGCGCATCGACCTGGGCGGCAGCGAACAGCCGGTGCGCACCATGGCCACCGTGCAGTCGGCCGACCAGCTCGCCGACATGCAGATCGCACTGAGCGACGGCCGCCGCATTCGCCTGGACCAGGTGGCACGCATCAGCGACACCATCGCCGAGCCGCGCGCCGCCGCGCTGCTCAACGGCAAGCCCGTGGTGGGCTTCGAGGTGGCCCGCAGCCGCGGCGCCAGCGAGGTCGAAGTGGGCCACGCCATCCAGAAAGCGCTGGCCGACATGCGCGCGCAGCGGCCCGACCTGGAGTTGACCGAAGCCTTCAATTTCGTCGACCCGGTGGAAGAGGAATACAACGGCTCGCTGCACCTGCTGTACGAGGGCGCCATCCTCGCGGTGATCGTGGTGTGGCTGTTCCTGCGCGACTGGCGTGCCACCTTCGTCTCGGCGGTGGCACTGCCGATGTCGGTGATTCCGGCCTTCGTCGGCATGTACCTGCTGGGCTTCTCGGTCAACGTGATCTCGCTGCTCGCGCTCTCGCTGGTGGTCGGCATATTGGTCGACGACGCCATCGTGGAGGTCGAGAACATCGTGCGCCACCTGCGCATGGGCAAGTCGCCCTACCAGGCGGCCATGGAAGCGGCGGACGAAATCGGCCTGGCCGTGATCGCCACCACCTTCACGCTGATCGCGGTGTTCCTGCCCACGGCCTTCATGAGCGGCGTGGCCGGCAAGTTCTTCAAGCAGTTCGGCTGGACCGCGTCGCTCGCGGTGTTCGCCTCGCTGGTGGTCGCGCGGGTGCTCACGCCGATGATGGCGGCCTACATCCTCAAGCCCATCGTCGGTGCCGAGAAGGAACCGGGCTGGCTGCGCTGGTACATGCGCGCCGTGACGTGGAGCACGCACAACCGTTTCAAGACGATGGTGATGGCCACCCTCTTCTTCTTCGGCTCGCTGGCGATGATCCCGCTGCTCAAGACCGGCTTCATCCCGGCCGACGACAACTCGCAGACGCAGGTCTACCTGTCGCTGCCGCCGGGCTCCACGCTGGCGCAGACCACGGCCGCGGCCGAGGAAACGCGCCGCCGCGTGATGAAGATCAACCACGTGAAGAGCGTCTACACCACGGTGGCGGGCGGCAGCGCGGGCGGCGACCCGTTCGCGAACTTCGGCACGCCCGAGACGCGCAAGGCCACGCTGACGATCCAGCTCGACCCGCGCGGCGACCGGCCGCGCAAGCAGGTGATCGAGAAAGAGATCCGCACCGCGCTCGAAACGCTGCCCGGCGTGCGCAGCACCGTGGGCCTGGGCGGCTCGGGCGAGAAGTACATCCTGGTGCTCACGGGCGAAGACCCGGTCGCGCTGTCGGCCGCCGCGAGCGCGGTCGAGAAAGACCTGCGCACCATTCCCGGCCTGGGCAACATCACCTCGACCGCGAGCCTGATCCGCCCCGAGATCGCCGTGCGCCCCGACTTCGCGCGCGCCGCCGACCTGGGCGTGACCAGCTCGGCCATCGCCGAGACCTTGCGCGTGGCCACGCTGGGCGACTACGACCAGGCGCTGGCCAAGCTCAACCTCGCGCAGCGGCAGGTGCCGATCGTGGTGAAGCTCGAAGACTCGGCGCGACAAGACCTCGACCTCATCGGTCGCCTGTCGGTGCCGGGCGCGCGCGGCCCCGTCATGCTGAGCCAGGTGGCCTCGCTCACGATGGAAGGCGGCCCGGCCGTCATCGACCGCTACGATCGTTCGCGCAACGTCAACTTCGAGATCGAACTGTCGGGCGTGGGCCTGGGCGACGCCAAGACCGCCGTCGAGGCCCTGCCCTCGATCCAGAAGCTGCCGCCGGGCGTGCGCATCGCCGAGGTGGGCGACGCCGAAGTGATGACCGAGCTGTTCGCCAGCTTCGGCCTGGCCATGCTCACCGGTGTGCTGTGCATCTACATCGTGCTGGTGCTGCTGTTCAAGGACTTCCTGCACCCGGTGACCATCCTGTGCGCGCTGCCGCTCGCGCTGGGCGGCGCCTTCGTGGGCCTCTTGATCGGGCAGAAGGCGCTGTCGATGCCGTCGCTGATCGGCCTGATCATGCTGATGGGCATCGCCACGAAGAACTCCATTCTTCTGGTGGAGTACGCCATCGTGGCGCGCCGCGACCACGGCATGAGCCGCTGGGACGCGCTGCGCGACGCCTGCCACAAGCGCGCCCGGCCCATCATCATGACCACGCTCGCCATGGGCGCCGGCATGCTGCCCATTGCCGTGGGCTTCGGGGCCGCCGACTCGAGCTTCCGCTCGCCGATGGCGATGGCGGTGATCGGCGGGCTCATCACCTCGACGGTGCTGAGCCTGCTGGTGGTGCCGGCGGTGTTCACCTACGTGGACGACATCGAGCACTGGATACGGCGCACGGTGCGCAAGCTGCGCGGGCAGCCGGCCGATCCGCACATCGACGACGATTTGGTCGAGGCGCCGCAGCGCTGAGACCTCCGAGCGCAGGCAGCGGTGCCCCCGCTACCGCGCCTCGATGTTCAGCACCACCACGCCTGCCACGATGGCCAGCAGGCCGACCACGCGCGTCAGCGTGACCGCTTCACCGAACCAGACCATGCCGGCGACCGCGATCAGCGCGGTGCCGGCACCGGCCCAGACCGCGTAGCCCAGCCCCACATCCAGTACGCGCACCGCGAGCGACATGAGCCAGATCGCGCCGGCATAGCAGGCGGCGGTGAGCAGCGAGGGCAACAGGCGGGTGAAACCTTCGGCATGGCGAAGGGCGATGGTGCCGGCGACTTCCGCCGCCACGCTGGCCGCGAGCAGCAGCCAGGCCAGAGTCTGTGGACTCTTCATGGGAATACCTCGTCACACCCCTGCCGTACCGGGCATGGAATGCGGGCGATGCAAGCGGTACCCCGAACGAAGCCGCCATTCTGGGGACCTGCGGCGACGCGGTGATGACTGCGCAGTCAAGCCCCTTGGCGCCGCAGGCGCATTCAAAAAAATGCCGCGGGCGCCAATCGCCCGCGGCATGTGAACCGAAAAAGAAAGCCGGTCGCGTCAGGCGTCCAGTTGTGCCAATCGCTTCAGCTTGCGCTCGCTCATGCGCTTGGCCAGGCGCGGCAGCACCAGCACGGCGACCACGATGACCACCAGGGTGATCGACATCGGACGCTGGAAGAACACGGCCGCACTGCCCTCGCCGATCGACATGGCGTTGCGCAGTTGCGCTTCGGCCAGCGGGCCGAGGATCATGCCGACCACCACGGGGGCGGTCGGGAAGTCGTAGCGCCGCATCACCACGCCCAGCAGGCCGATGCCGTAGAGCAGGAACAGGTCGAACGCGCTCTGGCGCATGCCGTAGGCACCGACCGTCGCGAAGATCAGGATGCCGGCGTAGAGCTGGGGCTTCGGAATCTTCAGCAGCTTGACCCACAGGCCGACCATCGGCAGGTTCAGCACCAGCAGCATGACGTTGCCGATGTAGAGCGAGGCGATCAGCGCCCACACCAGCGCGGCCGAGGTGGTGAACAGCTGCGGGCCCGGCTGGATGCCGTAGTTCTGGAATGCGCCCAGCAGGATGGCGGTGGTGTTCGACGTGGGAATGCCCAGCGTGAGCAGTGGAATCAGCGCGGCCGTCACCGTGGCGTTGTTGGCGGCCTCGGGGCCGGCCACGCCTTCGATGGCGCCCTTGGTGCCGAACTCGGCCTTGGCGTCCTTGTCCTTGGCGAGCTTCTTTTCCATCGCATAGCTCAGGAAGGTCGGAATCTCGGTGCCGCCGGCCGGAATGCAGCCGAAAGGCGTGCCGATGGCGGTGCCGCGCAGCCAGGCCGGAATGGAACGCTTCCAGTCGCGCTTGGTCATGTGCACGCGGCTGAGCTTGTTCTGGCCTTCGACGACCTTGCCTTCGTACAGCACGGCATAGAGCACTTCGGCCACGGCGAACAGGCCGACCGCGACCAGCACGATCTCGATGCCGTCGAGCAGCTCGGGCACGCCGCCCGTGTAGCGGCCCTGGCCCGAGATCTGGTCCAGGCCCACGCAGCCGGCGGCCAGGCCGACGAACAGCGCCGTCATGCCGCGCAGCGTGCTCTTGCCGAGCACCGCGCTCACCGTGGTGAAGGCCAGCAGCATCAACAGGAAGTACTCGGGCGGGCCGAGCTTGACCGCGAACTCGGCCACGAAGGGCGCGAACAGCGTGACGATGACGGTGGCGATGGTGCCGGCCACGAAGGAGCCGATGGCGGCAGTGGCAAGCGCTGCGCCAGCCCTTCCGCTCTTGGCCATCTTGTTGCCCTCCATCGCTGTCACCATGCTGGCGGTTTCGCCGGGCGTGTTCAGCAGGATGGACGTGGTCGAGCCGCCGTACATGGCGCCGTAGTAGATGCCCGAGAAGAAGATCATCGAGGCCGTGATGTCGACCTTGCCGGTGATGGGCAGCAGCATCGCCACCGCCACCGCCGGGCCGATGCCAGGCAGCACGCCCACGGCGGTGCCCAGGGCACAGCCGACCAGGCACCAGAGCAGATTGATCGGGGTGATCGCCGTGGCGAAACCCGCCATGAGTGCGTTGAAGATTTCCATGTCAGAACCACCCGGAAGAAGTCAGGCCCGGCAGGTTGATCGCCAGGAATTGGGTGAACATCCAGAACACCGGCGCGGAGATGAGTGCGCCCGCAATGAAGTCGGTGAGCCAGGTGCGCGGCGCGTTCACGCCGGCCTGCCCGCTCGCGCGGCGCAAGCCCTGCACGGCCAGCACGTAGCACAGCGTGCAGCTGAGGATGAAGCCGAGCGTCGTGATGAGCGCAGCGTTGAGCAGCAGGCCCGCCGAGACCCAGATGAAGCCGGGCCAGTAGGCGCGGTCGGCACCGGTGGGCGCGTCGAGTTCGCGAAAGCCCCCGGTGCGTGCCTCCCACAGAATCCACGCGCCGCACAGCACGAGCACCACCGACACCAGCCAGGGCAGGAAGTTGGGGCCGACGCCGCCGTAGCCGGCTTCGGAAGAAATGCCGATGGCGCCGAAGGCCAGCGCCAGGCCGGTCAGCAGCACGCCGGCGCCGACCAGGGTTTGAGGCCATACGGCCGCGGCTTGCGCGGCCCCGTCAGACGACGAGACCGAGGGATCTGGAGTTGTCATTTTTTGCTCCCGGAATGTGGTGCTGGATTTGAAAACGGCACGCTGTCGTCTCTTGCGAGGACAGCGCGCCGTTGAGCGGGCAGGCAGGCGCTGGCGCGCTTACACCATGCCGGACTTGGTCATGATGGCGCGCAGGCTGGCGAAGTCGTCGTCCACGAACTTGGCGAAGGCTTCGCCCGACAGCACGGCCGAGGTCCAGTCGTTCTTCTTGAGCGACTCGGCCCACGACGGGCTCTTCATGGCGGCCAGCACCATGTCGGTCAGTGCCTTGCGCTGCTCGGCCGAGATGCCGGGGGCACCGTACACGCCGCGCCAGTTGCCGATCTCGACATCGATGCCCTGTTCCTTCAGGGTCGGCACGTTGATGCCCGGCAGGCGCTGGGCGGAGGTGACAGCAATGGGTTTCATCTTGCCGGCGGCGATGTACTCGGCGAATTCGCTGTAGCCGCTGCCGCCGATGGTGACGTTGCCGCCCAGGATGGCGGCAGTGGCTTCACCGCCTCCGCGGAAGGCCACGTAGTTGATCTTGGACGGGTCGGCACCGACCTTCTGCGCGATCATGGCCGCGGCGATGTGCTCGGTGGAACCGCGCGAACCGCCGCCCCACTTGACGCTGCCCGGGTCCTTCTTGAGCTGGTCGACCACGTCCTTCATGGTCTTGAAAGGCGAGTTGGCGGGCAGCACGAACACGTTGTATTCGGTGGTCAGGCGCGCGATGGGCGTGGCCTGTTCGAGCTTCACGGGCGGCTTGCCGGTGATGATGCCGCCCAGCATGACCGAGCCCATCACCATGAGTGCGTTGGCGTCGCCCTTGGAGCCGTTCACGAACTGGGCCAGGCCCAATGCGCCGGCGGCACCGCCCTTGTTGTCGTAGGTGACGGTGTCGGCCACCTTGGCGTCGGTCAGGGCCTTGCCCAGTGCACGGCCCGTGGTGTCCCAGCCGCCGCCCGGGTTGGCGGGGATCATCATCTTGACGTTGGCGGCAGCGCGCGCCGACAGCGGCAAGGCACCGGCAGCGGCCAGTGCGGCCAGGGACTTCAAAAAGGTATCGCGACGCATTGTTGGTGTCTCCTCAGAACTTGGGAACGGATGGAACCTGACTTGGACCTGAGCCGCTATCATGCGCCGCCCCGCTGTCAGTTGGCTGTCCACCAGACTGGGGAAAACACCGAAGAAGCTCCCCCTCCGATCCCTCCCGATCCCGCGCCCCGTATGAAGCTGCTGCTCGTCGAAGACGACCCCTCGATGCAACTCACCCTGCAGCGCACGCTCGGGCGCCGGCACATCGACGTGCGCATCTGCGGCGACGGCGCACAAGCGCTGGCGCAATGGCGCGCCATCGAGCCCGACGTGGTCGCGCTCGACCTGAGCCTGCCCAACGTCGACGGCCTGCAGGTGCTGGCCCAGGCGCGCGCCGAGGGCCTGCGCACGCCGGTGCTGCTGCTCACCGCGCGCGGCACGGTGGGCGACCGCATCATGGGCCTGAACGCCGGCGCGGACGACTACCTGCCCAAGCCCTTCGACCTGGACGAACTCGAGGCGCGCATCCGCGCACTGCGCCGGCGCAGCCAGAGCGCCGGGCCCGAGGCGGCTGCGATGAATCCGATGGAGGTCGGCGGCCTGCGCTTCGAGCCCGACAACGGCGCCATCTACCACCGCGCCGAGCTGCTCGAGGTCACACCGCGCGAACTGGCACTGCTCAAGGCGCTGATGATGAAGCCCGGCCACGCCGTCACCAAGGAGCGCCTGTTCGAGCTGGTGTTCCCGGGCGAGGCCGACGTGCAGTACGAAGCCATCGAGGTGGTCGTGTACCGCCTGCGCAAGAAGCTGGTGGGCACGGGCACGGTGCTGATGACGATGCGCGGCCTGGGCTACCTGCTGCGGGCCGAGAGTTGACCGCAGGCATGCGGCAGATGATGTCGTCCCTGCGCGCACGGCTGCTGCTCGGCATCCTGGTGCCGGTGGCGGTGTTCGTCGTGATCAACAGCGTGAGCCTGTACCGCCAGAGCCTGGCAGCCGCCACCACCGCCTACGACCGCACGCTGCTGGCCTCGGCCAAGACCATCGGCGAACAGCTCGACGTGGAAGGCTATGACGACATGGCGCGGCTGCGCGCGATCGTGCCCTACTCCGCGCTCGAGGCCTTCGAGGCCGACAACCGCAGCCGCCTGTTCTACCGCGTGTCGGCGCTCGACGGCGAGATGGTCTCGGGCTTTGCCGAGCTGCCGTTCTGGCGCGGGCGCATTCCCGATCGCGGGGCGTATGCGGCGCTGGTCGACTTCTACGACGCCGAGTTTCGCGGCCAGCCGGTGCGCGTCGCCGTGCTGCTGCAGCCCGTGGCCAGCGCGCGCGGTCGCGGCATGGCCGTGGTGCAGGTCGCCGAAACATTGGAGCTGCGCGAGACGCTGGTGCGCAAGCTGCTGCTCGACATGCTCTGGCGCCAGCTGCTGCTGATGGGCGTGATCGCGCTCGTCACCGTGGTCGTGGTGCAGCGCGCCACGCGGCCGGTGCGTGAGCTCGGCGAAGCCATCGAGCGGCGCCCGGAAGACGACCTGTCGCCCATCGACGCGCCCGGTGCGCCGGCCGAGCTGCGCCCGCTCATCGACGCCACCACCGAGGTCATGGGGCGGCTGCAGCGGCTGCTCGACCACCAGAAGCGCTTCGTGCGCGACAGCGCCCATCAGCTGCGCACGCCGCTGGCGGTGCTCAAGGCACAGGTGCAGTCGGCGCGCCGCGGCGACGTGGCGCCCGAGCAGGCGCTGGTCGAGATCAGCCAGACCGTCGAGCGCGCCACCACGCTGGCCAACCAGATGCTGTCGCTGGCGAAAGTGGAGCAACTGCGCCAGCAACCCGAATCGGCGCTGCTCGACCTGGGCGACGTGGTGCGCCACATCGCGCTCGACCTGTCGCCGCTGGTGGCCGACAAGGCGCTCGACTTCGAGCTGGCCGCCGACGACGCGGTGACGGTGCGCGCGCACCAGTGGATGCTGCAGGAGCTCACGCGCAACCTGCTGCACAACGCCATCAAGCACAGCCCCGTGGGCGCCCCGCTCTCGGTGCGCGTGCACGCCGAGGGCGACGAGGCCGTGCTCACCGTGCGCGACGACGGCCCGGGCATTTCGACCGAGCTGCGCCAGCGCCTGTTCGCGCCGTTCTCGGCAGGCAACACCTCCAGCGGCTCGGGCCTGGGCCTGGCGATCTGCCGCGAGATCGTGTTGGCGCTGGGCGGGCGCATCAGCCTGGACAACCGCACCGTGCTCGGCGCCGGCGGCAGCGCCTACGTGACCGGGCTCGACGCCGTGGTGCGGCTGCCGCTGTCGCGCCACAATGGCTGACCTTTCATTTCCGACCTTCATGGACCGTCTGCGCATCGACAAGTGGCTCTGGGCCGCCCGCTTCTTCAAGACCCGTTCGCTGGCCGCGGACGAAATCGGCAAGAACCGCATCCAGGTGAACGGCGACGTGGCCAAGGCCTCGCGCGAGGTCAAGGCCGGCGACACGGTCGCGATGCGCCTGGGCCCGCTCACGCGGACCGTGACCGTGCGCGGCCTCAGCGGCCAGCGCGGTCCGGCGCCCGTGGCCCAGCAGCTCTACGAGGAAACGCCCGAGAGCCTGGCGGCGCAGGCCGCCTTCCGCGAGCAGCGCCGCATGGGCAGCGAGCCGGCCCTGGCCATCGAACAGGGCCGACCGACCAAGCGCGACCGGCGCGAGATCGACGGCGTGCGCCACCAGGCGGAGTGGGACAACCGCTGGAGCGCATCGATCGACGAAAGCAACGGCGACGACGACCACCCGCCGCCGCGTGGCCGCCCGCAGCGCTGATTCGCGTACCCTGCGGGCTTCGTTTCTTTTTTGACGGAGCGCCCGCAGATGTCCAAATTCAAGAAGTACCGCGTCGGCAGCAAGTTCAAGCTCTCGCGCATCGACCCGGACGACACGCCCTTCCTCACGGGCGACGAGTCAGGCCAGCGCGCCGAGGTCGACACCCTGGCCGTCGAGCTCGACGAACTGCAGGACGTGCTGCACGCCGAAGGCCGGCGCAAGGTGCTGCTGGTGCTGCAGGGCATGGACACCAGCGGCAAGGACGGCACGGTGCGCTGGGTGTTCTCGCGCACCTCGCCGCTGGGCGTGCGCGTGACGGCCTTCAAGGCGCCGAGCGAGGAAGAACGCGCGCACGACTACCTCTGGCGCTGCCACGCCGCCGTGCCGCGCACCGGCGAGATCATGGTCTGGAACCGCAGCCACTACGAAGACGTGCTGGTGCCCGTGGTCGAGGGCTGGATCGACGGCGACGAAGCCCGCCGCCGCTACGCGCAGATCAACGATTTCGAGCGGCTGCTCACCGAGACCGGCACGGTCGTCGTCAAGTGCATGCTGCACATCGACAAGGACGAGCAACGCGAGCGCCTGCAGGCCCGCATCGACACGCCCGGCAAGCAATGGAAGTTCAGCATGGGCGACCTCGAGGTGCGCACCAAGTGGGCCGACTACCAGAAGGCGTATCAGAACGCGCTGGTCGCCACCTCGAGCGACCACGCGCCGTGGCACGTGATTCCCGCCAACAGCAAGCGGCACCGCAACATGATGATTGCGCAGCTGCTCGTGAAGACGCTGCGCGACATGAAGCTGAAGCCCCCGCCGCCCGACCCGGCGCTCAAGGGCATGGTCGTGAAGTGAGCCGATCCGCCCGGTGGGCGGTACGGGCTCAGGAGCGGCGCACGGGCGCCGTCGGGCGAACCGGCGTCTGCGCCAGCACGCGGCAGTTGCCGAATTCGCAGCGCACGGCCCAGGCCATGCCGCTCGCGCACGGCACGCTGTAGGTCTCGTAGCCCGGCCCCTTGGCCGTCATCTCGGCGCGCGGCTGCACGTTGCAGCGACCGGCCTTGGCCAGGCGCTCGACGTTGTAGGTGTCGATGCTCGTGCGGCGCGGCTTGAGCGCGAGCACGGGGTTGTAGGTGTTGCCGTAGAACGTGTCCTGCACGTTCGGGTCGAGGTTGCGGTAGCCGCGCTTGGCCATGCAATGGACGATGGCGATCTGCTGGTGCTCGGCGATCAGCGCGCCGCTGGGGCGGGTGTTCCAGTCGATGACGGCGGCGGTGATGCCGGTGTACGAGGCCGCGGCGACGATGCCCTGGCCGTGCACCGTGATCAGGCCCAGGCCCAGCGCGGCCCACATGGCGTCGTCCGATTCGCTGCGCGCGGTGATGCGGGTGGCCGCCGTGCGGCAGTCCGCCACGTCGCTGTCGTAGCGCGCCTTGTCCACGCCTTCCATGGCGACCATCGGCATGTACGACATGCCGGTGCCCTGGCCGGGACCGGTCGGCGGTGCGCTGGCGCATCCGGCCAGGACCACGGTGGCCAATGCAATGCAGAGCGGCAGCTTCATGGGAATCCCTCGTCCTCTTCGCGGTAGTTGCGAGGGATTTAACCATACAACTAGTTACTCTTGAATCGACTTGTCGCGAATGAGCGACGAGCGCCGGCAAGGGCATTCGGGCTGTAAACGCAGGTGTGCGAAGGGGCGCGGTACAGTTTTCGCCCCTCCCCGGTTTCCCCTCCATGCCCTGCATTCCCCGGCTTCCCGCTCCCCACTTTCTCGCGATCGCACTCGCCGCCGCGTCCGTCGGCGCCGCAGCCCAGCAGCCGCAGCCCTCTGCCGTCGACCTGGCCCGCAAGAACGCCTGCATGGCCTGCCATGGGCTGGTGCACAAACAGGTGGGGCCGGGTTTCGCGCAGATTGCCGATCGCTACCGGAACGACGCCACCGCGCCCGCGCGCCTGGCCGACAAGATCCGCAACGGCAGCGTGGGCACCTGGGGCCGCGTGATCATGCCGCGCCAGTCGCTGGTCTCGGAGGCCGACGCGCAGGTGCTCGCGCGCTGGGTGCTGGCACAACCGCCGGGCCGCTGAATCGCAGCGTCGTTCAGGACGCCAGCCGCGGTTGTGACGCCGCCTCCACCCGGAAGTCCGTCGGGAAGGTCCAGGTGCCGGGCGCGTCGCGCTTGCCCATCTGGCTGAGCTGGTAGCCCATGCCCCACACCGCGTGCAGCGACAGGCCGTGCGGCTGGTCGACATACAGGCCGAGCTTTCGGCGCAGCTTCGACACGTTGGCGTCCAGCGTGCGGGAGCCGGCGGCGACACCACTTTGCCAACCGATCATTTCCAAGTGCTCGCGGCCCAGCGGCCGGTTCATGTGGCGGAAGAATTCAGCCGCCAGGTCGAATTCGATGGGCGTCAGGCGAATTTCCGTGCCCGCCACATCCACCATGTCGAACGGCGACAACAGGCTGAATTCCTGCCAATCGAGGCTGCGCGGCACCACCGGCCGGTTGCGCTGGCGCAGAAAGAATTCGAGCATGAAGTACATCTCTTCGAAGGTCGACGGCTCGGGCAGCACGGCGTCGTCAGGACCGGCGTGCAGCAGCGACAGCCCGCGGATCTGGCGCTTGCGCGCGCTCATGACCAGCGGCGTGTTGTAGCGCAGCGTTTCACGCACCTGGCCGATCAGCTTTTGCACATCGTCGGGTGCCGATGGAATTGCGACCAGCAATGCCTCGAATTTGCCGTCCGGCTCGACCTGCGAAATCAATTCATCGATATTCGAAAATGCAATGGGCGTATAGCCCAGCATCTTCACGGCGCGACTGGCGTGCCATCGCGTTCGGGGGGAAGAATCCAACACTGCAATGTGCGGAGATTTTTGATCAAACATTGAAAATTACCTTGCACACCGTGGCGTTACAAACTTCTATTTTTGCCTCATTCACCGGGAAATTGGCCCTCATCATTCACACCTCTGACAATAAATTGCTCTAAATTGTTGAAGGCAGATGCATTTTTTTACGAATGCATTTTTATTCAACCAGAATTGCCGAATAGAGAATTTATTCCCAAAGAAAATTCACAGGTATCAATGAAGGGAACAGAAGTATGAAAATCGGGCACGGTCGCGCGGCCATGCCCGAAAACACCGGCCGGCCGTGAACTGCGGCACGGCGCCAGGTGCCCGAATCAGGAAAGAAGGGGTGCGCCGTCTGTCTCGGCGTGTCCTGGCTGTTGCAGCGCAAAGGAGCGCGGCGTGCAGCCGTATTTCTTGCGAAAGACGAGGCCGAAGTAGGCCGGGTCGGCAAATCCGCACTCGTAGGCGACCTGGGCGACGAACTTGCGCGCGCCCTCGGGGCTGCGCAGCATCCGGGCCGCGGCCTCCAGCCGGTCGCCCTGCAGGGTTTCCAGGAAGGTCATGCCGCGGCCGGCCTTGGCGAACACCTTGTGCACGTAGCGCACCGACACATTGAAGCTGGCGGCCAGCTTCTGCGCATCGATCTCGGTGTCGGCGTGATGCTCGCGAATCCAGGCCCGCATGCGAGCGTGCAGTTCGCCGTCGCGCGGCGACACCCGCTCGCCCAGCGCGCCCGGCTGCGCCGACAGCCCGTTCTGCTCCAGCGTGAACGACAGCATCGACATCAGGTGCTCGCCCAGCAGCTGGCGCTGCGCGGGGCTGTGGATGGCGCACAGGTGCCCGATATCCAGCGCGCGCAGATAGCCCGACAGCAACGCGGCCCAGCCCTTGTCGCCGGCCAGCCGCAGGTCGATGGACTGGCCGGCATGGGGCAGCCAGCGGTTCACCACGGCCTCCGACAGACCCAGCGTCCATGAGTTGGTGACTTCGGTCGAGCGCAGGCGCAGCGGGTGCCAGGAGTCGATCAGCACCATGTCGCCGGCGCCGAGCTCGACGCGCCCGCGCTGCTCGCTGATGGCCAGGCCGCCGTCGAGCTTGATCAGCAGGTGATAGGGGTAGACGTCGGCCCCCATCAGTTGGCTCGGGCCCTTGCGCTCGATGCTCGCGCCGCTGCCGTGCACGCGCATGAACGCCAGCCCGGCCGTGTCGACGATGGTGAGTTCCTGCTGGAAGTGCGAGCGCTCAGGGCTGTCCAGCCGCCCCACATGAGGACCGATCTCGTCGGCCCAGAAGGCGAACCCATCCTTGCGCGGCACCATGCCGGTGTGAAAGCGCTGAATGCGCGCGTCGGTCTCTGGCTCGGACATGCTGCACGCCCTCCCTCCATGGCGGCCCGCGCAACGCCAGGGCCACGAATCACAAGCGGGAACTCCCCGATTCTTCCTGACAGATCCGTGCGGACCTCGGATAATTTTTACAAACAATAACAGAGATAACAGCCCAGGTGTTCGGGGGGATGGAGCGGCGCGCGGACCGAAGCAAGCTGCACGACGCCCGCCGGTTTGGCCGCCGCGGCGCCCAGGGCCGGGCCCCCGGCGGGCAATTGCATCTGAATGTGACTCGCGACACATCCGCGCCGCGAAAGCGAATGCCAAAGAAGGGCGCGATTCGTAGCATCCCTTCGGACCGAACGTCAACCGGAACTCTCTCTACTGGGGATGAAATGGCTGCTCTGTATTTCACGGAACTCGAACCTTTCGGCGCACGATGGCGCGCGGCGCTGGCGTCCTGCCTGCCGGGCCCGCGCCGCGATGCCGAAACGGTGCGGCCTTCGCCTCCCCTGCCGCCGCCGGACCGGGTGTGTGCGCTGGTCTTCATTGCCAACCTTGCGCAGCTCGCCGAGACCGACGGCCCCGAGGTGGCGGCGGGCGTGAGCCGCGAGGTCCGGCGCCGGCTCTTCGCGGCCTTTCCGCCGTCGCCGGTGGCCGACACCGACCTCACCTGCCTGCGCGACGACTGCTTTCTGCTGCGAACCCGCCACGCACGGCTGGACGACCTGCTCGCGGCGCTCGGGCGCGAGCCGATCCTCGTGAAGGGCATCGCCGCCCAGCCACAACTGCATGCCGACTGGATCGCGCTGCGCGACAGCGGGCCGATGAGCCCGGCCGAGATCGAACTGGCCCTGTGGGCCGCACAACCGCATCCCGCGCCCACGGCCAAGGCGCGGCCTGCGGGCGACGTCGTGGTCGACGACATCGAACACGTCTACGACCTGCGCATCGCGCGGCAGGGAGATGCCCTGTGGCTGCGCGAGCGCTGTCTGCGAGGGGCCGAGGAACGGGCCCGGATCGACACGCTGTTCGCGCAGCTCCAGCCCGGCTGAGATGGCTTCGTCGCCTTCATCAGCCCGTCGCAGCCCGGTCCGGCGAAGGGGCGCTCGATGGCGAGCCGCCCCGGGGGCGCCGCACCGTCCTGTTCCTTGACCGCCGCCCGTGGATTCGCGCATGCGCATGAACCGCCGCTGGTCTCGCAACCGCCATGGCCATGTATCTCCATCCCCTGATCGCCAGCGTGCCGCCCGACGAGCGCGCCGCCTTGATTCGCAGCAGCGCGCTTCACTCCTACCGGCGCAACGAGATCGTGCTGCAGGCCGACACGCACACCGACCGCATCTACTGCGTGGCCACGGGCCTGCTGCGCGCGGTCGACCGGGACGTGACGACCGACTTCATCCGCCGGGGCGATTTCTTCCTCGGCCCCTCGCTGGGCGAGAACAGCTACCAGGCCACCTCGACGCTGGTGGCCGCCCTGCCCTCGTCGGTCTACCACCTGCCGGTGGCCGCGGTGCGCCGGCTGTGCGCGCTGTACCCCGAGGTGACCATGGGCCTGCTGGAAATCGCGATGAAGCGCGTCGCCATGGTGCGCGGGCAACTGCGCCGCATCTCGTCGCTGTCGTCCGAAAGCCTGGTGAGCCGCGTGCTGCACGAGCTGACGCAGCTGGCGCCTGCGGCCACCGGCGGCTACGACAAGCGCATCACGCAGGCGGTGATCGCGTCGTACTCGGGGCTCTCGCGCGAGGTCGTCAACAAGACCATGCGCGACATGGAAAGCCGCGGGCTGGTGCGCCGCGACGACCAGGGCGTGCACGTGGCGCCGACCTTCGCCTCGACCGATTTCGGCAGCCTGCTGCCGGAAGCCCACGAGCTGTCCGACGAGCTCTGCGCCTGGGACAGCGACAGCCCCGAAACGCCATGACCACGCACTGACGATGCCCAAAGGTATTCCGAACCCCACCGACATGTACGGCATTTCTCCCCGTCCCTGGGGCTTCGAGGTGTCGCTCGTGCGAGACGGCGTGCGCTACGCGCGCCTCTTCGGCCACGCCAGCTACGGCGGCACCCAACAGGCGCTGCGGCGCGCGCAGGCCTGGCGCGACACCATCGTGAAAGAGCACCCGCCGGTCGCGCGCAAGGAACGCGCGCAGGCCCTGCGCAGCAACAACAGGACGGGCGAGCCTGGCGTCTTCCCCCGGCTTTCGGCGCAGGGCAAACCCGTGGCCTGGCTGGCCAAGACCTACCTCGGCCACGAGGAAATCCTTCGCACCGAGTTCGACCTGGCCGACTGGGGCCCCGCGGCGCGCGCGCACGCCATCGGCGAGCGGCAACGCCAACTCGGCCGCATGGTCGGCCTTGCCCGAATCCATCCCGCCGAGGAAGCCATCCGCAAACGCCCGCCGCCCGACGACGAAGCCGAGCTGCCGCCCAAGCGATCCAAGTCGGAGATCGTGCGACGCAACAACACGAGCGGCGTCAGCGGCGTGCAGTTCAAGACGCCGCGCGCGGGCCATCCCGGGTACTGGGTGGCGATCACCTACACGGCGGGCAAGGGCAGCGTGAGTCGGTCGTTCTCGGTGCGCACGCTCGGCCATGACGTGGCCCGCGACATGGCCATCGCCGAACGCCAGCAGCAGTTGCAGGCGAAGACGGCGGCCGACGACGCCTGAGCGCTGGCAACGCACTAGAAACGCACCGCGTACTGCACGCCGAGGCTCTGCTGGCGCGTGGCCAGGCTCTCCCGGCCCCAGGGGTTCGACACACCGTTCAGCTGCGCGCCCACCGCTGCGGCAAGCGCCGAAGGTCCGCTCGTGCGGTGCGCCGGCGCAAGCGAATAGAAGACCGACCACTCGGTGCGCGCCGACGTCGCATAGCCCAGCCCCAGCGTGAAGTGCCGGCGGAACGTGGACGGCGAATTGAGGTTGTCGCTGGTGGCCGCGTCCGCATAGGCGGCGCTGTTCGCCGACACGCCCGCGGACAGGCGCAAGGCCGGCGTGGCCTGGTAGCGCACGCCGAGCTTGACGACGTTCATGTCCTTCCAGCCGTTGCCCGGGCCACCCGCCGCACCGCGCGGCACCGATCCATCGAAGGGCCGGTTGCCCAACCCGGACACGCCCGCGTAGCCGATGCGCTGGTAGTCCAGCAGCACCGACAGCGCTTCGGTCGGCGACCACTGCAGCCCGACGAGCAGGTTCATCGGCACATCGAGCCGCCCATGGTCTGCCAGCAAGCCCTCGTAGGCCTTGATGCGGCCCATGCGCGTGCGCGGCGACCACGCAGCCCCCAGGCTCAGCGTGTCGCTCGCGCGCCAGTACGCCCCGACGCGAAAGCCCACGCCGAACGACGAGGCCACGCCCTGGTTGCTCAGGTGCAGCGGCGCCGCCGACTGCGGCGCCAGCGGCTGCACGCCCTCGGCTTTGAACTGCTGCGCCGTGAGCAGCAGCGAGGCGCCGACCGACCAGCGCTCGCCCAGCTGCTTCGACACCGTGGGCGCCACCGTCAGCTGCTTGATCGTCGTGATGCTGCGCCCCGTGCCGCAGGCCGCGTTCGCCCGCTGCACTGCGCCGCCGGGCGACGGGCACGGCGTGCTGTCGGCGGGAAAGTAGGTGCCAGCGCCGTTGCTGTAGGCCACGAGGCCGGCCGACAGCCCCGGCGCGATCACGCGGCTGATCGCCAGTTCGGCCAGCGGCTCCCAGCGGCCGAGGCTGTCGGTCCGCGTGTCGAGCAGGCCCGTGGTGGGCGGTGGCATGTTCGCCGTGCGCACCATCTGCGTGTCGCCGCGCGTGGCGATGAAGTTGCCTTCCATCCGGTCGCCGACCCACACCGTGGTGGCGGGGTTGCTCGCGCCGCCGAAGGCATCGCGGGTCGATGCGGCCGCGGCGCCGGCAAGGCCCCGTGCCTCGGCGCCGTAGCCGATCTGGAAATAGCCGTTGTCGGCCGCGGCAAGCGCCGGGCACAGCGCAGCTGCAGACACCAGGGTCCGCCATGTCGTTGTCATCGTTGTCTCCGTTGTTGTTTTCTTTGAGCGTGCAGGCGATCAGGCGGCGATGACGGTGTTCTCCAGCACCCCGAGCCCCGCGATCTCGACCGCCACGCGGTCGCCGTCGTCCAGGAAGCGCCATTGCTCGACGCCCGCGCACTCAGGCACGCAGCCCGTGGCCAGCAGCTCGCCCGCATGCAGCGTCTCGTTCTGCGACGCGAAGCTCAGGATGCGATCGATGCGGTGCGTCATGCCCGAGGTGCTGCCCTGCCCGCGCAGCTGCCCGTTCACGCGCACCGTCACGTCGAGCGCATGCGGATCGGGGATCTCGTCGGCCGCGACGATCCAGGGCCCCAGGCTGTTGCTGCCATCGAAGTCCTTGCCCTTCGCGGGCCCGGTGCCCACGCCGCTGCGCAGTTCCTTCATGAGCTGCGCGCGCTCGGAGAAATCGTTGAAGACGACGTAGCCGAAGACATGCGCCATGGCCGTGGACGCCGCGATGTTCTTGCCGCCGCGCCCCACCACCACGGCCAGCTCGGCCTCGTAGTCGAGCATCGTGCCCGGCGCGGGCCGCCGCACCGGGGCGCCCGGGCCGGACAGGTTGAGCCGCACCCCCTTGTAGTAGACGGGTGTCTCGTAGAAGGCCGCCGGAATCTGCATCGCCCACGCCGGTGCACCGGCCGCCGGCGAGACGTTCGCGGCGACCTGCCGGAAGGCATTCTTCAGATGCTGCTCGTACACGCTGAAGCAGCGGATCTGCGGCGGCTGGTAAGGCAGCTCGATCCGCACGTCCTTCAGGTCATGCAGGCAGCCTTGCGGCATCTGCGTCGACGCGAGCAGCGCGCGCAGCATCGGCAGCGTGTCGTCTTCATGCTGGATCACGTCCAGCAACGTGGCAAAGCGCGGATCGCCGGGCAACGCGGCGCTGACATCGAGCAGCCGCTGGTCCGGCAAGGCGAGGCCGACGTGCCGCGAGAACGCATCGGTCGAGAAAGTGCACAGGCGCATGGGGTGGTTCTCCTTGCGCGTCAGGCCGCGCGATGCTGTGCGAGCAGCACCTCGGGATCGAACTCCACGCCGATGGGGTTCGTCGCGAAATCGCCGGCGCGAAACCACGCGTCCAGCTCGGCCGCGCTCTCGAAGTTGTCGACCTGCAGCTCGACCTTCACGCCCTCGGGGTCGAGGTAGTACAGCGAGGTGGTCGGCCCGTGGTTGATGCTCCACACCGGCTGCATGCCGTGGCCCTTGAGCCGCGCGTAGGTGTGCAGCAGGTCGTCGAGCGTGCCGTAGGTGAAGGCGACGTGGTCCACGCCCGCGGTCTGGGCCTGCCCGGCGCTGTGCGTGGGCGCGTTGATGAGCGCCACGCGGTGGTGCTCGTCGTCGTAGCTCAGGAAGCACAGCATCTCGTTGCGGAACATCGTGCGTGCGCCGAGCACCACGCTCCACCAGCGGATCGATTCGTCGAAGCGGCGTGTCGCCAGCACGACGTGCGCGAGCTTGCGCGGCGACCTCGCCTGCGGGTCGGGCGAAGGAAGGGGAAAGCGGTCCATGGGGTTCGTCATTGCATGTCCTTGTTGTCGAGGGGTTGGAGAAGGCGGGAGGGGGTGATCTGCAAGATGGCGCACAGCACCGCCGAGACCTCGTCCTGGCTTGGCGGTTGCGGCGCGGTGCTGCGCCAGGCGATGTGACCGTCGGGCCGCACCAGGAGGGTGGCGTCGGCCCGGCCGTCGTTCCAGGCGATCAGCTGCGCGAGCGCCTTGTGCGAGGCGGCGAGGTCCAGGTTCACGCCCACGACGGCCATGCCCAGCGAGGCCGCCAGCCGTTCGCACGCCGCGCCGTGGCGGCCCATGCCCACCAAGAGAAAGTGCCCGGGCCTCAGAAGCTCGTGCGAGCTGGTGCGGTACGCAACGCCGGCATCGGGGGCGAGGTGAAAGTGCGGCCAGCGCGCGCCGGGCGTGAGCGACTGGCACACGTCCCGCACGGGGTCTGGCGCAACCGGCGCGGTCGTGCCGTCGCCCCGCACGGCCGCGCCCTCGTAGGCATGGCCCAGGTCGAGGCCGACGGTGCTGAAGTGCGCCATCTGGTCCTCGGCGGCGCGCTGCACGCGCTGCCGGATGGCCGCGCAGCGCACGGACGCGGCCTTCGCGATGCGGCGCGTGCGCCACTCGACCGGCGCCACGAACAGCCCACCGAGCGCCGAGCGCACCGCCCCCGGCAGCGCGCGCGCCGGCGCACTCGAACGCACGCGCCCCAGCAGCGGCAGCCGGCGGTCGTCGATGCCCATGGCCGCGGTGACCTCGCGCATCTTGTGGAAGTTCTTCACGCTGGCCTCGCAGTTCGCCACCGCGACGGGGCGGCGCTCCGCGCCGTAGGTGTCGATCAGGCCCTCGTCCGCGCGGCCTTGCATGACCAGCGCCAGCTTCCACGCCAGGTTGTGCGCGTCCGCGATGCCCGTGTTGAGCCCCAGCCCGCCCGTGGGCGGAAAGCGGTGCGCCGCGTCGCCGATCAGCAAGGTGCGCCCCTGGCGGTAGCGGTCGGCCACGTGCGCCTGCATGGTCCAGTGCGAGAGCGAGGTGATGCGAAACGGCACCTCGGCCGTGCCCAGCGCGGCGCGCAGCATGCGTTCGCAGCGGGCGACCGGAAAGTCCGCGGGCTGTTCGTGCGGCGGGAAGTACGGCGTCATGAACACCGCGTAGCGCGCCGCGTCGTGCACGATGAAGGTGCCGGGCGCCTTCGCGGACAGGGTCCAGAACAGGATCGACGGGCTGTCCTTCACGAGCGGGCGCAGGTCGGCCTCGAAGTTGACCGTGACCATGTGGGCCAGGTTCGTGTCGCCGGCCATCGCGATGCCCGCGCCCCGCCGCACGGAGCTGCTCGCGCCGTCGGCCGCCAGCAGCCACTGGCTGCGCACGGCATAGACCTCGCCGCTCGCCGCGTCCTCGATGCGCGAGACGACGCGATCACCCTCTTCTTCCGCCGCCCGCCAGGTCTGGCCGAAGCGCGTCTCGCAGTGGGTGCGGCCGGCGAGCGCGTCGAACAGCACGCGCTCGAGATGATGCTGCGGCACGTTCGCGCTGCGCTTGCCGCTCACCGAATCGAGCTGCACGAAGCGCGCCTCGCCGCCGATCTCGATGCGTGCGATGTCTTCCTCGGCGAGGTTGCGCCGCCACGTGACGTAGCGCGCGTCGGCCGGCGGCGTGGTCACGCGCGCCAACGCCTCGTCGGCGATGCCCAGGCTGGCCAGGATTTCGCGCGTCCTCGCGCTGATGACATGCGCCTGCGGCGCCTGGTGCAGACCGTCGCGCTGCTCGACGAGCAGCGACGCAATGCCCTGGTCGGCCAGCAGGGCCGCCATCGTGAGCCCGACGGGCCCGGCACCGACGATCAAAACGGGAACTTCCAACACGTGCATCTGTGGCTCTCTCGACCTTCGGCAGCACCAACGGCTGCCATGCACGTGAATTTATACAAATATAAGTCGATGCAAGATGCGTGTTTATACTTATATAAGTCAAACACGTCGACCGGCCGACCGGTGCGCGCGACTGTTGGACAATGCGGCCATCGTCAACCAGCCACGGCCCGCCGGCGCACGCCATCCATGAAGACTCCCACGGGCAAGACCGCCCCGAAGCGCACCCCCGCCCCTGCCCGCACCGAGGCGGCGGAACCCGCGGCCGACACCTCAGGCCGGCAGCGCCTCATGGACGCGGCCATCGTCGAGTTCTCCGAGAAAGGTTTCGAGGGCACGTCGGTGCTGGCCATCGCGCGGCGCGCGGACGTGAAGCAGCCGCTGCTCAACTACCACTTCGGCGGCAAGGAAGGCCTGTGGCGCGCCGTGGTCGAGAGCACGTATACCGAGGCGATGGCGTCCATCGACGCGATGCAGGTCGACGAGGACACGGCCGATGCGCTCACCAAGCTGCGCAGCGCGCTGCGGGTGTTCGCCATCATCAACGTGCTGCACCCCGCGGCGCATTCGCTGGTGCTGCGCGAGGTGGCGCAGGCCGGGCCACGGCTGGACTGGATCATCGAGCACTACATGCGGCCGTTCCATGAGCTGCTCGACGCGCTGCTCGCCGAATGCCAGGCGGAGGGCCTGATCAAGCCCTATCCGCGTGCGTATGCGAGCGTCATGATGACGAGCCTGCTGACCTCGGTGCAGTCGTCCATGCACCTGATCAAGCGGCTCTACAACGTCGATCCGATGAGCCCCGAGCAGGCCGAGCAGCACACCGAGCAGACCATCGACCTGCTGCTGAATGGGATGCTGACGGACGCACCTCGGGAGAAGAGCCGCTAGCGCTGGTTCTGCTGCTCGCTCCTGTGCGCAATGACCGCGTCGCGCACCGCGCGCTTCGGCGCCAGCTGCGGCTTGCCGCAACCGCTGCAGCGATAGAAGCGCAAGCCGGGCAGGAACTTCATCCACGACCGTCGGTGGATGCGCTCCAGGCCGGCCAGTCCGCATCGGCAGCGGACAAAAGGATTGCCGAAAGCAAGGCCCGGCGCCGGAGCGCGGCCTTGGCGTGTCGTTGCGTACACAGGGGCGTCGGTGTCCATGCGGGTCATCGTGCCGACCCGAAAGCGTACCGCGCGCCCGACTGTGATCCCCCTCACTTGCCGCCGCAACAAAGCTGCGTGCGGTGATCCGCGCCTAGGCGGCAGCAGGCTCCTGCGGCTCGCCCAGCGACAGCATCAACCGGTTGGCCCAGTTGAAGAAGGCCGCGCCGTGCACGACGTCGGCGATCGCGAGATCGTCCAGCCCCTGCGCGCGCAAGGCGTCGATGTGCGCAGGACCGAAGGTCGACGGCGTGGCCGACAGCGCGACCGACGCCTGCACGATCGCGTTCCAGCGCGCGCCCAGCTCGGCCTGCACGCCCTCGTCGAGCAACCGCTGCACGTCGTCCGTGCGCTGCGAGAAGTGCGAGGCAAAGCGCGCATGCACCGAGGCGCAGTAGATGCAGCCGTTGAAGCGCGAGGCCGCAGCGGCCGAGAGCTCGCGTTCAGCGCGCGGCAGGCCGGCGTCGGGGTTGTAGAAGATGTCCTTGTCGGTGCGCGTGCGTGCGCCGAGGATGTCGGGGTCGCGCGCCAGCAGACGGAAGTACGGCGACTTGGCGCGCGACGCGTCGACGAGGCCTGCGTAGTGGCGCTCGGTCAGTTCGTCCTCGGGCAACGGTTCGAGCCAGGGCAGCCATTCGAGCTGCGTCTGCGTGAAGGCGCGCGGGTGCGTGTTGTGGGGATGGGTCAGGGTCGATTCGGTGCTCATGGGGCGCTCATGCAGAGGTGGTGGCCAGCGCGCGCAGGCCGATGACAACGCGGATCTGGAACGCGAGGAACGCCACCAGTTGCGACAAGGTGACGATCTCCGTGGTGCGCCATCCCGCATCGAGCAGCGCTTGCAATGCCGCCGGGCTGGCGTCGCGCGGGTGGAAGACCAGCAGGTGCGCGTGTGCAAGGCCGGCCGACAGCCGTTCGCCCAGCACCGCGCGCTGCGCCGCCTCGACGGCGTAGACCGGGCCGGCCGCGTCTTCCACGCTGAGCGGACCTTCCGGATAGCGGCCATACGGCCCTTGCGTGGCACCGCGTGCAACCTCGGCCTCGATGGCCTTTGCCACGCCCTGCCCCGCCAAGGCCTCGGCATAGAAGCGCGCCACCTCGGGCTGCCCGTGCAATCCGGCGACGAAGGCCGCGACGGCGAAACGGTCCGCGATCTCGAAGTGCCCGACCACGGGTTCAGCCGGCGCAAACAGCGCGAGATAGCTCTGCTGTGCCTGCGTGCGCGCCTGCTCACGCTGCGCGCGCAGCCGGTCGAGCGCACTGCCGGGCGCGATGCCCACCAACTCATCGATCACGTCGAAGGTCTGAAGAATGGGAGTAGAAGAAACAACGGCATTCATAAGAAAGAACAACCTAGAGAAGCGCAAGCGATTGAAGGTCCGGCACACCCGTATCGCGCGCCCAGCCCAGGGCCGGTGCGACGACCGTGGCGGTCAGTTCGATGGAACGCAGGATGGCCGCGTGCGGCGGATCGACCGAGTGCACCTGGCACACGAGGTCGGTCACGCGCGCGAGCGTGCGGTCGGCGCGCAGCGAGGCGATCACGTCGTCGGGCGCGCCGACATGCACGTCGTACGCGGCGATCAGCTGCTCGAGCGGCGCATCGGCGCGGACGCGGTCGGCCAGGCCGATCTGCCCCGTGGCGGCAGCTTGCACCACCGCACGGCGCAGCCCGGTCTCGGCCAGGCGCAGCGCCTCCTGGCGGGAGTCGGCCACGAACACGCTGCGCGAACCCACGATGCGCGGCGTGCGCCCCGGCGGCAGCGCGGCCAGGTAGGCGTCGATGATCGGGTCCTGCAGGTCGGCCAGCGATGCATCGGGCGCCTGCGCGGTGCGCGGCTGCGTGCGCGAGAGCATCAGCCCGTCGCCGGCCGTGCCCGCGCGTGTGCCACCGCTCACCGAGAACGTGGCCTGCCAGAGCCGGCCGAGCAGTTGTGCACCCGCCGGGTACAGCGTGTCGCCGCCGGGCAGCGGCCGGCCGGCCCAGGCGTCGCGCACCGTGGCGAGCTGCCGCTCGAACAGCGCCGCGCGGTTGTCGCTGTCCAGCCCGAAGGCGGCGAAGGACGCCGGCGTGCCGCCCGTGCCGACGCCCACTTCGAGCCGGCCGCCCGAGAGCAGGTCCAGCACGATCGCGTCTTCGGCCGTGCGCACCGCGTTCTCCAGCGGCAGCGTGACGATGCCCGTGCCCAGGCGGATGCGCCGCGTGCGCGAGGCCACGTGGGCGAGGAAGACGAAGGGCGACGGCAGGCCGCCCTCGTGCTCATGGAAATGGTGCTGCGCCACCCAGGCGGAGTCGAAGCCGAAGGCCTCGGCGTGGGCGATCTGCGCGGTGACGAGGCGGTAGCGCTCGGCGGCGGGGGCATCGTCGAGCAGCCGGCTGAAGAAGCCGAGCCGCTTGCGCGGGGAAGTGAAGGTACCGGGCATCCGAAGGCCTGTGGGGTCGAGAGCCTTCGAGTGTTGCGCCGCAGGCCGCTCGAATGGAACGCCGGTTTTCGCGTTTGCTTATGCGCTTTGCGCGCATCGGGCGTTCAGCGCAAGGCAGTAGGCCGGCGCGCCAGGCGCCGCAGCCAGCTCACGCCCGCCCCGGCGGCGATGGCCATCAGCCCGGTGGTGGCCAGCATCGCCGCCGCGTGGAGCGCGACGGCCGCGAACGCCAGCACGAGCGAACCACTCATCACGCCCTTCGCTGCATCGCCCATGCACAGCGGGATCAGCGCCGGCACCAGCATCAGGCCGGCACCGTGCGCGGTGGACATCATGAAAGACCACAACGCCAGCCCCGCATGCCCCGCCGGCGCACGCGCCATGATGGGAAGACGACCCGACAGGTGAACGAGCGCGACCCCCACGAACAACCCGCCGGCCAGCCACTGCAGCAGGCCCCGGTCCATCGACAGGCCGAAGGCCACCGCAACGACCACGAGCACCACCGAGGCGACGTGCCCGACGCCGATCGGCCACAGCGCCCGCAGCGCCTGCGCCCGGTCGTGCGAGCGCAGGCCCCAGGCGGCGGCGAACATCCAGCCGGTGGTGGGGTTCAGGCCGTGCAGGACGCCCATTCCCGCCACCGCCAGCCAGGGCCAGAGGCTTGCCATGGTGCGGACCGATCAGCACGCAGGTCGTGCGCTTCTTTACGACTGCGCGTGGCAGCAACCACCCACCGCCGCAACAGGCGCGGGCTCGTAGCGGTCGTGGTGACGGATCCAGTCCATCGTGTAGGACGGGTTGTGCTCGTCGCGCCCCTTGGGCACGAGGTCGAGCATGTTGTAGGTGCCCATCATCACTTCCACGCCGCGACCGTAGGTCGAGTAGGTGTGGAACACGTCGCCGGCGTCGTCCTTGAAGAACACGCTGACGCCAGGTGCTTCTTCGCTCGGGAACGGCTGCTTCACGTAGTTGTAGGCGACCGCGCCGCTGGCCATTTCATCGGGCGTGAAGCTCACGCCGAAGTCGTGGTTGAAGTCGTTGTCGTGCGACGAGACCCAGGCGAACTGCCAGCCCATGCGATGGCGGAACGCTTCGATGCGGGCCAGCGGCGCGCGCGAGACGGCCACCAGCGTGACGTCGCGGTGCTCGAGGTGCACGCGCATGCCGTCGGTATGGTCGGCCATGAACGAGCAGCTCTGGCAGCCCTGCTCCCAGTCGGGGCCGAACATGAAGTGCTGCACCAGCAGCTGGCGACGGCCTTCGAACAGGTCGGCGAGCGGGCGGCGGCCCTGAGGCGTGTCGAAGACGTAGGCCTTCTCGACGCGGGTCCACGGCAGCGCGCGGCGCTCCTCGGCGATGCGGTCGCGCAGCTGGGTCAGCTCCTTCTCGCGCGCCAGCAGCGACTTGCGCGCATCGATCCAGCGCTCGGGGGTCACGACGGGGTGATTCACAGAGGTGTTCATGGTGTGTGCTCCTTGGCGTGTGTGTCGTTCAGGCCGTGGCCGTCTTCGGGCGGCGCACCGCGCGGACCTTGCTGGCCCGGCCGTCGCCGGCGTAGAAGAGCCCCGCACCGTCGGACTCCAGGCCGCTCACGCCGACGCCGCTGGGCATTTCCAGCCGCGCGATCACGTCGCCGCTGGTGGGGTCGATGCGGCGGATGTCGCTCTGGTCGCCTTCCCAGGTGCCGTGCCAGAGTTCGCCGTCGACCCAGGTCACGCCGGTGACGAAGCGGTTCGATTCGATGGTGCGGCGGATCGCACCCGTCGCCGGGTCGATCTGGTGGATCTTGCGGTCGCGGTACTCGCCCACCCACAGGCTGCCTTCGGCCCAGGTGAGGCCCGAGTCGGAGCCGTTGCCGGGTGCGGGAATCGAGGCCAGCACCTTGCCGGTGGCGGCGTCGATCTTGTCGATGCGCGCCTCGACGATCTGATAGAAGCAGGTGCCATCGAAGGCGGTGCCGGCGTCGCAGGCGACGTCGATGCGGCGCGTGGCTTCACCGCTCGCGGGATCGAAGGCGACCAGTTGCCCGCCGGTGGCGGCCCACACCTGGTGGCCGTCGTGCGTCACGCCGTGGATGCGCTCCACGCCTTCGAACGGGCCGTATTCGCGCACGATCTGCGCGGCCTGCACCGCGCCTTCGAACCGGTCCTTGCCTGCCTTCTTGCTCTGACTGCTGTTGCTGCTGCTCATGGTGGGCTCCTGTAGGTGCGCCACAGGGGGTAGCGCATGAGCCCGACTCTATTCAATCGGCAGCGCGGCGGGGAGTAACAAGATCGTCGTGAATCCCGCCAGCGGCGGGGCCAGCCAGCGGCGCGCCCTGGCCTGGCCGATGGCGCGCACGCGCCGCTCGGCCTCGAGCTCGGCCAGTGCGCGCTGCACCGTGCGCTGGCTCGCGCCCAGGGCCAGCGCGAGCGCCGAGGTCGACCAGGCCGCGCCGTCGGACAGCAGCGCCACCAGCGAGGCCTGCTCGCCGTCGATGGGCGGCGCCAGCACCACGACCGGACGCGCATCCAGAGGTTGGAGGATGAAGCCCTGCGGCGTGGCCTCGATGCGCGCCATCGGCTTGACGAGCGCGCGCAGCCGGCCGATCTCGACGCGCAGGCGCGCGCGGTGCGTCTCGTCGGAGTCGCGGGTGCGGAACGCGTCGGCGATCAGCGCGTCGCGGTCGACATCGCCGGGCCAGGCCGCGGCCAGCGCACGTGCCAGCGAGAACAGCACGGGCCGGCGTGCAAGCGAGCGCCAGGTGTCGCCGCCTCCGACGCCACGGCGGCAGGCATCGACGACGAGTGCATCGGACGCGAGCAGCGCCTCGACCTCATCGAGGCGCAGGGCCTGTTCACCGCCGGCAGCGATGCGCCGGGCGGCGGGACGTTCGAGCGCGGCGCGCGCCTCCGCCACTTCGGCCAGCAGCGCCGGCACGCGCGCACGCAGGGCTGCGTCGTGTGCGCGGGTGAGCGCTGCCCGTGCCGTGCCGGTGCGCAGCGAACGCAGGGCGAGTTCCGCCGACGCCAGCTCAGCCACCGCCGCCAGCGACGGCGGCAGGCTGTGTCCGTCGAGCAGCGACAGCGCGGCGGCAGCCTCGTCGAGCCGGCCGAGCAGCAGCAGCCGACGCGCCGCGATGAGCCGCGCCTGCAGTGCATTGACCAGGTCGTCGCGCGCCTCGAGCGTGACGGCCGCCGCGGTCAACGCGCGTGGCGAGCCGCCCAGGTCGCGCATCGCGAGCGCCACCTCGGCCTCGGCAACGACGCAACGTGCGCGCGCCAGTTCTTCATGTGATCCGAAGCCGCTCGCGGCACGCCGCAGCAGCTCGCGCGCACGCGGGTGCTCGCCAAGCTGGGCCATGGCGATGCCGCGCAACGCGAGCGCCGGCGGGTCGTCGCGCAGGGCCACGCGCTTGAGGGCACCCAGCGCGTCGCCGGCAGCGAGCGCGCGCGCGGAGGCGGCGATGAGGGAATCCATGGGGCGACAGGCTACAACACCGCCGGTGCGCCCCGGCCCGCCCCCTCACGAGGCGGCGTCTTCAGTCCAGCGAGATGCCACGCTCACGGATCAGCGCGTGCCACTTCTTGGTCTCGGCGAAGGCATAGGTCTTCATCAGCACGCTGTCGCTCGGCACCGGCTCCCAGCCGCCTTCCTGCAGCCGCTTGCGCACGCCCTCGTTGGCCAGTGCGGCCTGCATCTCCTTGGAAAGACGCTCCTGGATGGCCGCGGGCGTGCTGGCCGGCACCACCAGCCCCTGCCATGCGTAGGCTTCCGAATCCTTGAAGCCCTGCTCGCCCACCGTGGGCACGGCGGGCAGGATCGGCAGCCGCTTGGCGCTGAACGCCATCAGCGGAATGACCTTGCCCGACTGGATGGCGCTGAGCCCCGACGAGGTGTCGACGACCATCAGCGGCACCTGTCCGCCCATCACGTCCTGCAGCGCGGGCGCGGCGCCGCGGTACGGCACGTGCATGGTCGACAGGCCGCTGCGGCTCAGGAACAGTTCCATCGCCAAGTGGTGCGGGCTCCCGTTGCCCGGCGAGGCGTACGACAGCGTGCCCGGCTTGCTCTTCAGTTGCTCCATCAGGGCGCCGATGGTCTTGAGGTTCGTCGAGGGCGCCGCCACCAGGACCAGCGGCGTACGCGCCATCAGGCCGAGCATCGCGAAGTCGCGATCGACGGCATAGGGCAGCTTCTTGTAGAGCGCGGGGTTGTACACGAGCACGCCGTTGTCGGCCGTGAACACGGTGTAGCCGTCGCCGGGCGACCGGGCCGTGACCTCGGCGCCGATGATGGCGCCGGCACCGGCGCGGTTGTCGACGATCACCGGCTGGCCGGCCTGCACCGACATCTGCGCGCCGATGGTGCGGGCCAGGAAGTCGCTGCCGCCGCCGGCGGGATAGCCGACGATCCACTTGATCGGCTTGGACGGAAAGGCCTGCGCCTGCGCTTGCGCGTGGCCCGCGCCGGAAGCAAGCATGGCAGCCGCAAGTGAAAGGAAGGCGCGGCGCGCGAGGCGATGAGAAACGGGCATGAACGATGTCTCCTGGGCAGTGGTTGTTGTGACAGCGCTGCGATTGGATGCGAGCTTCATTCATGGTTCAATCAGATATTTCTTTCCTACTTATCTGATAAACCGATGAATGTCACGTTGCGCCAATTGCGCGCCTTCATCGCGGTGGCCCGCGCAGGCAGCGTGACCGAGGCGGCTTTGCGGCTGCACATCACGCAGTCGGCACTGAGCGGCCTCATCAAGGACCTGGAGTCGAACCTGGGCGTGCAGATGCTTCACCGCACGACGCGCAAGCTGCAGTTGTCCAGCGCGGGCGAGGTCTTCCTGCCGATGGCCGAGCGCATCCTGCAGGACCTGGGCATGGCGCTCGATGCGGTGTCCGACCTGCGCGAGCTGCGCACCGGCACCGTGCGCATCGCAGTGCCGCAGGTGATGGCGTGCACGGTCATGCCGGAAATCATGGCCGCCTTCGCCCGGAAGTACCCCGGCATCCGCGTGCGCCTGCAGGACTCGATGGTCGAAAGCGTGCTGGGCCGGCTCATCAACGGCGACGTCGACCTGGCCATCGGCCCCGAGCGCGACGCGCCGGCCAACGTGGTGGCGCGCACGCTCTTCACCCTGCCCTTTCTGGCGGTGCTGCCCCCGGGGCATCCGCTCACCAAAAAGCAAAGGGTCGCCTGGAGCGACCTGGTCCGCTACCCCGTGATCTCGCTGCAGGGCGAATACACGCAGCTGCTCAGCGCCGAGCTCTATGCGTCGCCGGGCCGGCTGGAGTTCAGCCCGACGCATGAAGTCGCCTTCCTGACCACGGCGCTGAGCATGGTCGAGCACGGCCTGGGCGTGACCACCTGCCTGCCGTATGCGGGCGTGCTGCTGCAGCGCCAGCAGCTCGAATTCCGCCCCCTCGTCACGCCCGTGCTCAGCCGCAAGTTCCAGGTGTGGCTCAACAAGGACCGAGGGCTCTCGCCGTCGGCGCAGGAGTTTCTCGACTTCCTGCTGCAGCACATCGAAGACCATCCGGCGCCCGAGGTGCGCGCGTTCCGCAAGGCGCGCTGATCACGCGCGCAGCGTGCCTCAGCTGCTGCCAGCGCCTGCCACGGGCGCCCGCACCCTCGCCTCCAGCCGCGTGCCTCCGTCGCCCGCGTCGATCTGCAGCGTGCCGCCGATGCGCGTCATGCGCGCCTGCATGCTGCGCAAGCCCAGTCCGCCGATCGACGAGGCGACCGTCACCGCATCGAAGCCCACGCCATCGTCCTCGACGCTCAGCAGCACGCCCGCTTCGCCGTCGGCCAGCAGCTGCACGCGCAGGGTGCGCGCGCGGCTGTGCTTCACGACGTTGGCCAGCGCCTCTTCGAGCAGGCGCGTGAGGCCCAGCACCTGGCGCGCGGACAGCGCGCAGGGCCAGGCCGCGGGCGTCTGCCAGTGGCTGCGCATGCCCATCTCCTCGAACAGGCGGCCGAAGCGGTGGCGCATCGGCGCCAGCCATTGCGTGGGCGTGGCGGCCACCGGGGCCGCGCCGCCGCTGTGGGTGTCGATGATCTGGCGCAGGTCGTCGCGCAGTGACTTGAACATCGACAGGTACTGCGGCCGCTGCAGCGCCTCGCCCGACTGCTCCACCAGCGCGATCGAGCGCACCAGCGAACTGCCCAGGCCGTCGTGCAGGTCGTGCGCCACGCTCAGGCGCTCGTTCAGCCGCACGTTGTCGAGTTCGAGCCGGTGTTCGCGGCTGAGCGTGTCGGCCAGCTCGGTGCGTGCCCCCAGCACTTCGCGCGCCAGCTCGTCGTTGAAGCTCTCGACGCGGCGCAGGCTGCGCGTGAAGCCGCCCGCCAGGATCAGCGACATGCCGATCATGATCAGCGGCGCCGTGACCACGGTGTAGCCGAAGCGGTCGTCGATGACGCGCAGGATCATCAGCGCGTCGTGCACCGCGGCCACCAGGAAGCCGAAGGCGCACAGGGCCAGCAGCAGGTGCTCGGTCTTCTTGGTGTCGAGCGCGCGCAGGATGAACTGCACGCACACGGCCATGAAGAGCAGCGAGTAGACGATGAACACCGCCAGCGTCGCGACCGACAGCGCAGGCTGCGGCAGCAGTGCGATCGCCGCCACGGCCAGCGCGGCCACGGTCCACAGCGCGCGGCTCAGGCGCGGAAAGCGCTGGCCGCCGAAGTGCCACATGAACATGCAGAAGCAGCTCACGTACAGGACCATCCAGGCCGTGATCCAGCGCGACCAGGCGTCGGTGGAGGCGAACGGCCACGGCAAGGTGCTGACCACGGTGTTGCTCGCGAACACCAGCCAGGCGATGGCGCTGAGCGCGTACCAGCCGTAGGCGACCTCCTGCCGGCGCATGAGCCACAGCACGAGGAAGAAGCAACCCAGCGTGATCGAGATGACGAGGTTGACCGCGGGCAGCACGCGCGCGAACAGGCGGCGTTCGTCGTGGTATGCCACCGCCTCGTCCGCCGGGCCGAGCACCACGCGGCCCAGCCCCGAGCCGTACATGCTGCCGCCCACCACCTGCACCCACAGCGTGTTGGTGCCGGGGTTCAACGCGGCGGCCGGCAGGAAGAAGACACGCGGCGTGTTCCAGCTGCGGCTCAGCGGCTCGACCAGGCTGGCATCGCGCCAGAGCAGGTTGTCGTTCAGCGAGATCGCGCCGGCCATGCTCAGGTAGTCGAAGGCCACGCCCAGCTGCGGTGCGTCGTCGCGGCCCGCGCAGGGGCGCTGCCAGTCGATGCGGTACCACACGATGCCTTCGAAACCGGGCCAGCGCGTGGCCCAGTGGTCGGGCAGCGTCACCGGCTGCCAGCCGTCGATGGGCGGCGGTGCTTCAGGCCCCGCGCCGGCGGTGGCGCGCACGGCTCGCACGCTGTCGATGTGCGGCGCGCACGCCTCGACCGCCCATGCCGTGTGCGCGAACAACCACCACAGGCTCAGGCCAGCAAGCCACGCGAACGCGCTGCGAAAACGGCGCGCGTGCGCGAGGAAACGGTGAGCTTGCGGTAGATGTTCTTGATGTGGCATTCGACGGTGTGCCGCGACAGGAAGATCTGCTCGGCTATCTCGCGGTTGGTCAGGCCTTCGGCAACCAGCTGGAGGATCTGGAGTTCGCGCGAGGTCAGCACATCTTCGCCGACGCGCCCCGGCGTGGCCGGCGGCGCCTGCGTCAGGTCGAGGATGCGGCGTGCAATGAACGGATCGATCGGCGCCCCACCGCGCAGCACGCTGCGGATCGACAGCAGCAGCTCCAGGTCGTCGCGCTCCTTGAGCACGTAGCCGGTGGCGCCGGCGCGCAGCGCGTTGAGGATGAGGTCGTCGGTGCTCCAGGCGGAGATCACGAGGATGCCGGGGCCGTCGTCCGCATTCATCGATGCACTCATCTGCGTGATCAGCTCCACGCCGTTGCCGTCGGGCAGGCCCAGGTCGACGAGCACCAGCGCGAACGGCTGCCGGGCAAGTTCGATGCGCGCATCGGCCAGCGTGCCTGCCAGCACCAGCACCTCGCGGGCGTAGCCCAGCTGGGCCAGGATGTCGACGATGCGCCGCTGCATCAGCGCGTCGTCCTCGACGATCAGCACGGGCGCCGGCAGGTCGGGACTGGGCGGCGGCGTCATCGCCGGACCTTCGGGCGGGGGAGAGAAAGCGGACATCAGGACGGTTCGGACAAGGTGGGAAGCATGCCCGAATCATCACCCAGGCTTCGCGCGCGAAGGTGCAGTGTCCCCTCGCGGCTGCGCTCCTGCCATCACCAGATCTGGGGGTTCTGGGGGCAAGGCGCGGCATCGGGCGGTCTTCGCCTACAGACACGCGCCATGCGAGCGACCATCGTGGGGCCATGACACATCCGATCGAACTCATCATCGACGAGCCGGCTCCCGGATCCTTTGTCTGGCGGCTGCTTGAAACCGACACCGACGGTGCGCATCCCACCGTCCTTCGCTGCGCCTTCGACCCGGTCGAGAGCTACGAGCTCGCCCTGGCGTCGGGACAGCGCGCCCTGCGCAGCGAGATGCGCGCGCACGCTACAACAGAAGGCCACTGAGCGTCAGCATGCGCTGACGGCGGATTCGCGAGGCGTCCTACCGCTCTCGCGCCATCGGTTCCTAGGATGGTTTTCGGGCGCCGGTTCTCTTGCGCTTGTGGCAATGAAGCAACCGCCGGCGCCTTCAAGGAGATGACCATGCAAAGAAAGCTCATGTGGATGTGCGCCGCTGCCGTGTCCTGTCTCACGGCCGTGTCGGCGCAAGCGCAGGTGAACCCGCCGCCCGCGGCCACGGTCGACCCGGCGGTCGCCGAATACAAGGCAGCCCGCGACAAGATCTCGGCCGATTACAAGACCGACCGCGCCGCTTGCGATGCCATGAAGGACAACGCCAAGGACGTCTGCGTCGAGGAAGCCAAGGGCAAGGAAAAGATCGCCAAGGCCGAGCTCGACCAGAAGATGAAGCCCAGCGACAGCAATGCCCGCAAGGTGGCCGAAGCCAAGGTGGAAGTGGCCTACAGCATCGCCAAGGAAAAATGCGACGACCAGAAGGGCGAAGCCAAGTCGACTTGCGTGAAGCAGGCCAAGGCCGACGAAAGCAAGGGCATGGCCGAAGTCAAGGCGATGAAGAAGTAACCAACCGGGTCGCAGCCCTTCCCGTTGGCGCTGGCCGGGGGCGGTCGCATACTCGACAGATGCCCTCCTCTTCCACGCGCCCGCGGGTCTACCTCGCCGGCCCCGACGTGTTCCGGCCCGACGCCGCGCAGTACTTTGCCGCGCTGGCGCTGGCCTGCGACGCGCTTGGCATGACGGCCGTACCGCCGTTCGACGGCACGCACGCCGGCCCCGACCCCGCGCGCCGGATCTACGAGGAGAACATGAAGCTGCTGCGGTCGGTGGACGGCGTCATTGCCAACCTCGCGCCGTTTCGCGGGCTGGAGCCGGACTCGGGCACGGTGTTCGAAGTTGGCGTGGCCATCGCACTGGGCCTGCCGGTGGCCGCCTATGGCGTCCCGCCGGGCACCTACGCGCAGCGCGTCGGCACGGCAGGCCTCGTCGGCCGCGATCCGGACGGCACCTTGCGCGACCCCGAAGGCACGCTGATCGAAGACTTCGGGCTGCCGCTGAACCTCATGCTGGCCTGCTCGGTGCGCTTTTCGGACCTGGCGACTGACGCCTTGCGGGTGCTGGCGGAGGTGTTGGGGTCTGCGCCCGCCCAGCGCCAGTGAGCCTAGATTCGTGAAATAAGTCACGAATTGAAGGCGGGACATCACCAATTCTGGGGAGCGATCCTCTCGAAGTAAGCCTTTCAGCCTCTTTTTGCGTTGGACATGCCAACGCCCCAAAAAGGAGGCCCGGATGCCCCCCTCAGATCAACAAGCAGTTTTCGAAGCGGCGGGCCGCCTGGGTTCCATGGAGGTCCTTGCCACGCAGATCAGCGCCATCGTCTCGATGCTTCGCGCCCTGTACGCCGCACACCCCGAGCCGGCGAAGGTCCGATTCCATTTCGACCGGCTGATCGGCCAGTTGCTGACCAGCCCCTACCTCAGCCACGACCCGGATCACGCGCTGATCCTTCAAGACACGGCCGCGACCCTGGTCCGGCCATCGATCGAATCCGATCCGGTGCGTTGAGCATCAGGTGCCCACCAAGGAGAGACTGAAATGAGCTTCGAAAAAATCAAGCTGCGGTTCGGCCGGTCGTTCCGTCGCGGCGACCGCGTCGTCAGCGAAGGCCGGCTCGGCACCATCACCGGAGCAACCTATCCGCATGTGCGGGTGCGCTTCGACGGACGGCAGATTTCGGTGCCTTGCGATCCTTGCGAACTGCATGTGGGCGCAGCGCCGATCGCAACGCTGTCCGTGCTCGGACCGCAGCCGTCCTGAAGACATCGCCTCGCCTTTTCGGCGAGGCAGCCACGCGTCGCGCGCAGACGCAAAAAAGCCCCGACTGGCGGGGCTCTTTTGGGCTGTTTGATCACTGCAAGGTGATCAGGAAGCCAATCCTGGCGGAACCGGAGGGATTCGAACCCTCGATGAGGCTCTACACCCCATACTCCCTTAGCAGGGGAGCACCTTCGGCCACTCGGTCACAGTTCCTGAAAGCAACCGCAATTATGCCATTACTTAAGCGGTCGGTTGGTCGAGATCAAACGCTTTATGCAGCGCGCGCACGGCCAATTCCATATATTTTTCGTCGATCACGACCGAGGTCTTGATTTCGCTGGTCGAGATCATCTGGATGTTGATGCCCTCTTCGCTCAACACACGGAACATCTTGCTCGCCACACCCACGTGGCTGCGCATGCCGATGCCCACGATGCTGACCTTGCAGATCTTGGTGTCGCCCACGATTTCGGTGGCGCCCAGCGAAGGCATCACCTTCGACTCGAGCAGCTCGACCGTGCGCGCGAACTCGTTGCGATGCACGGTGAAGCTGAAGTCGGTCTTGCCGTCCTTGCTGAGGTTCTGGATGATCACATCGACTTCGATGTTGGCGTCTGCCACGGCACCGAGGATGTGATACGCGATGCCCGGCTTGTCGGGCACGCCGAGCACCGAGATCTTGGCTTCGTCGCGATTGAATGCGATGCCGGATACGACGGCTTGTTCCATGTTTTCGTCTTCCTCGAAAGTGATCAGCGTGCCGGACTTGGCCTCTTCATTGATGTCGATGTCCCACGGCGTGAAGCTCGAAAGCACGCGCAGCGGCACCTTGTACTTGCCGGCGAATTCCACCGAGCGGATTTGCAGCACCTTGGAGCCGAGGCTGGCCATCTCGAGCATCTCTTCGAAGCTCACGGTGTTCAGGCGGCGCGCATCGGGCTCGACGCGCGGGTCGGTGGTGTAGACGCCGTCGACGTCGGTGAAGATCAGGCACTCGCTGGCCTTCATGGCCGCCGCGATGGCCACGGCCGAGGTGTCGCTGCCGCCACGGCCGAGCGTGGTGATGTTGCCCTCGTCGTCCACGCCCTGGAAACCGGTGATGACCACGACACGGCCGGCCGCGAGGTCGGCGCGCACCTTGGCGTCGTCGATGCTCTCGATGCGGGCCTTGGTGTACGAGTTGTCGGTGCGCACCGACACCTGCCAGCCCGCGTAGCTCACGGACTCTGCGCCCTCGGCCTGCAGCGCCATCGCCAGCAGCGCCGACGAGGCCTGTTCGCCGGTGGCGGCGAGCATGTCGAGTTCGCGGTGATAGGCCACGCCGGGTTTGCCCGGTGAGAGCTCCTTGGCAAGACCGAGCAGGCGGTTGGTTTCGCCGCTCATGGCGCTGGGCACCACGATCATCTGGTGACCCGCACGCGCCCATTTGGCGACGCGCTTGGCGACATTGCGGATGCGCTCGGTCGAGCCCATCGACGTGCCGCCATATTTGTGAACGATCAATGCCATGGATGAAATCAGAGAAAGATAAAGGGCCGCCTGGACAGCGGCGCCCTGCAAGCCGTCAGAGCGAAGTCTTCAGCGAGGGCGGGGCATTGTACCAATGCAGCCGCTCTCCCCTGCGCTCGGCAAAGCCTGCGCCCACCTTGAGGTGGATGCGGTGGCCGCGCGTGGTGCAGGCGCGGACCTGGTCCAGCAGCTGGTCGAGTTGCGCCGCACTCGGTGCGCAGCCATGAGACTGCATCAGCCAGTGGCGCAGCACGTTGGCCTGCCGTGCGCGGGACAGCGCCTGCAGCGGCCGGATCTGCGGCGGCTCGCCCACCGCGGCGAGGTCTTGCACAGCCAATTCGCCCAGCAGCTGCTGCGCCTGCGCCGCGTGGCCGATGCTGCGCGCGAAGGTGGCGCGGAACTGCGGGAAAGCGTCCGCCAATGCAGGGAGCAGCACGGCGCGAATGCGGTTGCGGGTGTAGCGTGCGTCGGCGTTGCTCGGGTCTTCGATCCATGGCAACTGCTGCTGCACCAGCCAGCTGCGGATGTCGGCCGCTGGCACTGCGAGCAGCGGCCGGTGAATGTTCAATCCGTCGCGCACAGCATGCGCAGGCATCGCGGCCAGGCCCGGCAGGCCGGCGCCGCGGGACAGCGCCAGCAGGAGTGTTTCGATCTGGTCATCGGCATGGTGCCCCAGCGCAATGGACGACACGGCAGGCCGCGCCCCATCGGCTTGCGCCATGGCGGCATACGCCTGATAGCGTGCGCGTCGCGCCGCATCCTCGGGACTGTCACCTGAGGCATGCCGCGCGTCGACCCGGTGCGTCACCAACGGCACACCGAGCCGCTCGCAGACCTGCGCGCACTGCCGCTCGAAGTCGTCGGCCGCCGCCTGCAGGCCGTGGTGCACATGAAAAGCGATCACCTGCCCCGGCCAACGCGCCGCGCAGGCCGCGAGCAAGGCGGTCGAATCCGCACCGCCGCTGAAGCCGACGGCCAGCGGCAGGCAGGCCGGTTCGAACGCGGCCATGGCGCGTTCGAAGGCTTCGCTCATGATGGAAAAGGGAAAGCCGCTCAGCGGCTGTTGTCGGCCTTGGTGTCGTTGAATCGGCCGTAGCTCTGCAGGCGCTCGTAGCGGCGGTCCAGCAGTTCCTTCGTCTTCAGGTCGCTGACCTGGCGGAAGGCGTCATTGAGCGCGCGCTTGAGAAACGCAGCCATCTGGCGATGGTCGCGGTGCGCGCCGCCGACGGGCTCGTTGACGATCTTGTCGACCAGGCCCAGCGCCTTGAGGCGGTGCGCCGTGATGCCCAGGGCATCGGCGGCTTCCTGCGCCTTGTCGCTGGTCTTCCAGAGAATGGAGGCACAACCTTCGGGGCTGATCACCGAGTAGATCGAGTACTGCAGCATCACGAGCTGGTCGCCGACCGAAATGGCCAGCGCGCCGCCCGAACCGCCTTCACCGATGATGGTGACGATGATGGGTACCTCGAGCTGCGCCATCTCGAAGATGTTGCGGCCGATGGCTTCCGACTGGCCGCGCTCTTCGGCATCGATGCCGGGATAGGCGCCGGGCGTGTCCACGAAGGTGAACACCGGCAGCTTGAATTTCTCGGCCGTCTTCATGAGACGCAGCGCCTTGCGGTAACCCTCGGGCTTGCTCATGCCGAAGTTGCGCGCGGTGCGCTCCTTCGTGTCGCGGCCCTTCTGGTGACCGAGCACCATGCAGGGCACGCCGTTGAAGCGTGCCAGGCCACCGACGATCGACAGGTCGTCCGAGAAGTGGCGGTCGCCATGCAGCTCGACGAAGTCCGTGAAGATTTCGTTGACGTAGTCGAGCGTGTACGGGCGCTCCGGATGCCGCGCGATCTTGGTGATCTGCCAGGGCGTCAGGTCGCTGTAGATGTCCTTGGTGAGCTGCTGGCTTTTCTTGCCGAGCTGATCGATTTCTTCCGAGATGTCGACCGCCGATTCGGTCTGGACATAGCGCAGTTCTTCGATTTTGGTTTCGAGTTCAGCAATGGGCTGCTCGAAGTCGAGGAAGGTTCGTTTCGCCAACGTCTTCTCCTGTTTATTTCATCAATTGACCGGCCATCCGGCTCTTTTGCATTCATTCCAGAAACACCGAGGAACCGGCTTTGCCGGGCCTGCGGTGTTGCCCCCTCGAAGGGGGTTGGCGAAGCGACACGAAGTGCGCGAAGCCTGGGGGTGATCCTTAGTAAACGACCGGCACGGGGTCCAGCGATCGCCAAATATACCAAGTCGCCACGCTGCAATACGGCGCCCAGGCCACGGCGACGTCGCGGGCATCGCTGCGGCTGACCGGGTCGCCCGAAAAATAGTTGACGCTGATGCCGTTGAGCAGGCCCTGGTCGTCGACTGGCAGCACGTTCGGGCGCATCAGGTGGAAGATGAGAAACATCTCGGCGGTCCAGCGGCTGATGCCGCGGATGGCCACGAGCTCTTCGATGATGAGCTCGTCCGACATGTCTTTCCAGCGGTCGACATGCACGGTGCCCGAATCGAAATTCAGGGCCAGGTCGACCAGGTACTCGATCTTGCGCGCCGACAGCCCGGCGCCGCGCATGTCGTCGACCTTGAGCTTGAGCACGTTGGCCGGCGTCAGCTTGCGCGGCAGCGCCGCGAACTTGTCCCAGGTCGACTGCGCGGCCTTGACCGAGATCTGCTGGCCCACGATGCTGCGCGCCAGTGTGGTGAAGGCGTCGCCGCGCGACTCGAGGCAGGCCTCGCCGAACTTCGGAATGAGCCGCTTCATCACGCGGTCTTTCTTGGCCAGGTGCTTGCAGGCTTCCTCCCAATAGTCCGGCGTGTAGATGCGCACGCTGGTCTGCTGGGTGGCGGGTACGGGGTTCGTCGTTCCGTTCACTGTGCGGCCGCCCAGGTCGTTCCCGTGGGCGAATCCTTGAGCACGATGCCCTGCTCGAGGAGCTCCTGACGAATGCGATCGGCTTCGGCGAAATTCTTCGCCGCCTTGGCCGCCGCGCGTGCATCGATCTTCGCCTGGATGGTGGCTTCGTCGAGCGTGGTGCCCGCTTGCAGGAACGCTTTCGGATCGCCTTGCAGCAAGCCCAGCGTGCCGGCCAGCGCCTTGAGCAGGCCCGCGGTGTCTGCGGACTTCGTGCGATTGACCTCGCCGGCCAGCTCGAACAGCACGGCGATGGCCTCGGGCGTACCGAAGTCTTCGTCCATGGCCGCCTTGAAGCGCGCGGCGTGGGGCTGCGCCCAGTCGATGGCCACGGTCGCGGGGGCCACCAGGTCGAGCGCGGTGTACAGGCGCTTGAGCGAGTTGCGCGCGTCGTCGAGGTGCGCGTCGCTGTAGTTCAGCGCGCTGCGGTAGTGCGTGCGCACGAGGAAGAAACGCAGGCTCTCGGCGTCGTACTTCTGCAGCACTTCGCGGATGGTGAAGAAGTTGCCCAGGCTCTTGGACATCTTCTCGTTGTCCACGCGCACGAAGCCGTTGTGCACCCAGAAGCGCGACAGCGGCTTGCCGTTGGCGCCTTCGCTCTGCGCAATTTCATTTTCGTGGTGCGGGAACTGCAGGTCGGCCCCGCCGCCGTGGATGTCGAAGGTTTCGCCGAGCGTGGCGCAGCTCATGGCCGAGCACTCGATGTGCCAGCCTGGGCGGCCGGTGCCGAAGGGGCTCTCCCACTTGGCGTCGTCGGGCTCGGTCGGCTTGGCGGATTTCCAGAGCACGAAGTCGAGCGGATCCTGCTTGCCGTCGAGCACCGCGACGCGCTCGCCGGCGTGCAGTTCGTCGAGCGACTTGCCCGAGAGCTTGCCGTAGCCGGGGAACTTGCGCACGGCATAGTTCACGTCGCCGTTGTCCGAGCGGTAGGCCAGGCCCTTGCGCTCCAACGTCTCGATGATGCCGAGCATCTGCGGCACGTATTCGGTGGCGCGCGGCTCGATGGTGGGCGGCTCGATGCGCAGCGCACCGATGTCCTCGTGCATGGCCGCGATCACCTCGTCGGTCAGCGCGCGGATGGTGATGCCGCGCTGGACCGCGCGGGCGATGATCTTGTCGTCGATGTCGGTGATGTTGCGCACATAGGTCACGGCATAGCCGCTGGCGCGCAGCCAGCGCTGCACCACATCGAACGCCATCATCATGCGGGCATGGCCGATGTGGCACAGGTCATAGACCGTCATGCCGCACACGTACATGCGAACCTGCCCAGGTTGCAGGGGGGAGAATTCCTCCAATTCACGCGACAGCGTGTTGTAGATGCGCAGACTCATGGGACTCGGAAAGCGTTGATTCGCGCACGTGCGGTACGGGCGAACAACGGTGTATTTCAGGGGTGACGGGGGGCGTGGCTACGAGGGGTTGGACGTGGCCCCTCGGCTACAATGCGACGCAGTATAAACGGCTGCCGCCGCGCAGCATCCGGGTGTTCTCCAGGCCCGCTCCCCCTATCCTGCCGAGACTTCATGAAGCACGCCGTGTTCTCCAAACTCCCCCTCGCCTTTGCACTGCTGTTCGGTCTGTGGGGCTTTGCCGCGCACGCCAACGACTACGACGACGTCAACCTTTTGCTGCGCCAGGGCAAGTCCGCCGAGGCGCTCGCCAAGGCAGACACCTACATCGCCGGCAAGCCGCGCGACCCGCAGATGCGCTTCCTGCGCGGCGTGATCCTCACCGAGCAGAACAAGACCGCCGAGGCGACCACCGCGTTCACGCAGCTCACGCAGGACTTCCCGGAACTGCCCGAGCCCTACAACAATCTCGCGGCGCTGTATGCCTCGCAGAGCAAGTTCGACCAGGCCCGCGCCGCGCTCGAAACCGCGCTCAAGCTCAGCCCCAACTACGCCACCGCGCACGAAAACCTCGGCGACGTGTACGCGCGCCTGGCGGCCCAGGAATACCAGCGCGCCCAGCAGTTCGCCACCACCAACGCGAGCGTCGCGCCCAAGCTCGCGCTGATCCGCCAGATCTTCACGCCCAAGGCCGCGGCCGATGCGGCCGCGCTGCCGGCCGCACCCGCCGAAGTGCGCAAGCCCGTGGGCCGCACGACCAAGTAACAGCCTCTTGCAATCCGGCGGTGCGCACACAGTTGCCTCCCAACCTGCGCCCTCGCAGGCCCACCGCCCTCCCCTCCACCCGCACACGGAGCCTCATTTGACGACCTCTGCACTTTCCCGTTTCAGCCGCCGCGGCGCCCTCGCACTGGCTGCGGCCCTGGCCTTCGGCGCCGCCGCCGGCGCGCACGCCCAGCAGGCCGCGCCGCGCGTCAAGCTCGCCACCTCGGCGGGCGACATCGTGGTCGAGCTCGATGCGGCCAAGGCCCCCAAGACGGTCGAAAACTTCCTGCAGTACGTCAAGGACAAGCACTACGACGGCACGGTGTTCCACCGCGTCATCGACGGCTTCATGATCCAGGGCGGCGGCTTCACGGCCGACCTGCAGCAAAAGCCCACGCGCCCGCCGATCCCGCTCGAGGCCAACAACGGCCTGAAGAACGACAAGTACACGATCGCGATGGCCCGCACCGGCAACCCGAACTCGGCCACCTCGCAGTTCTTCATCAACGTGAAGAACAACGACTCGCTCAACGCACCCAACCCTGACGGCTACGGCTACACCGTGTTCGGCAAGGTCGTCGCCGGCACCGACGTGGTCGACAAGATCCGCGCCGTGCAGACCGGCAACAAGGGCGGCATGCAGAACGTGCCCGTCGAAACCCTCACCATCAAGTCCGCCACGCTGGCGAAGTAATCTCATTTCCGTAGAAGGAGCTATCCCATGAGCAACCCCCAAGTCGAACTGCACATCAAGAACTACGGCGTCATCACGCTCGAACTCGACGCCGAAAAGGCACCGAAGTCGGCCGCCAACTTCATCGAGTACGTGAAGAAGGGCCACTACGACAACACGGTGTTCCACCGCGTGATCCCCGGCTTCATGGTGCAAGGCGGCGGTTTCGAGCCCGGCATGAAGCAAAAGCCCACCGGCGCCGAGATCGAGAACGAAGCCAACAACGGCCTCAAGAACGCCAACTACACCGTGGCCATGGCCCGCACGAGCGCACCGCACTCGGCCACCGCCCAGTTCTTCATCAACGTGGCCGACAACGGCTTCCTGAACCACACCGCCCCCTCGGCCCAGGGCTGGGGCTACGCGGTGTTCGGCAAGGTCACGGGCGGCGCCGATGTCGTCGACAAGATCAAGGCCGTGAAGACGGGCCGCAAGGGCTTCCATGACGACGTGCCGCTCGAAGACGTCGTGATCGAAAAGGCCGTCGTCATCGCGGAATGACGCATTCCAGGCACGGCGGCGCGGCATGACGCCCATGGCGAACCCGGCTTTCTCCGAGCTGGTGGCGCCGCCCGCGTGGCGCACCGTCGACCTGATTTCCGACCTGCACCTGCAGGCTAGCGAGCTGGCCACCTTCGAGGCCTGGCAGGGCTACCTGCAGACCACGCCGGCCGATGCGCTGGTGATCCTCGGCGACCTGTTCGAGGTGTGGGTGGGCGACGATGCCGCCGACCAGCCCGGCTTCGAGGCGCAATGCGTCGAGTTGCTGCAGCGTACGGCGCAGCGCATGCCCGTGTTCTTCATGCACGGCAACCGCGACTTCCTCGTCGGCAAGGCCTTTGCCGCGCAATGCGGCCTCACGCTGCTCGACGACCCCACCGTGCTGGTGCTGCACGGTGAACGCTGGCTGCTGAGCCACGGCGACGCGCTCTGCCTCGAAGACACCGACTACCTCCAGTTTCGCGCCCAGGTGCGCACGCCCGAATGGCAGGCCGCGTTCCTCGCGCGCCCGCTGGAAGAGCGCCGCGCGCTTGCCCGCGCCATCCGCGCACAGAGCGAAGACCGCAAGCGCGATCCCTCGACCCTCTGGGCCGACGTGGACCCCGACGCTGCCCGCCAATGGCTGCAACACGCGGGCGCCAGCGCGCTGATCCACGGCCACACCCACCGCCCCGCCGTCCACGACCTGGGCCATGGCCTGCGTCGCATCGTGCTGAGCGACTGGGATGCCGCCACCCATCCGCCGCGCGCGCAACTGCTGTGCCTGTCGGCCGCCGGCGCGCAGCGCGTCGACCTGCGCTAGCCGCACCGCCCACCGATGTTCAAGTGGCTGCGCCGGCTGCGCACCCTGCCTCCGATTCCCGACGCCGCCTGGCGCACCACGCTCACGCGCTACGCCTTCCTGGGCGCATTGCCGCCTGCGCAGCAGCAACGGCTGCGCACGCTGGCGGCCGAGTTCCTGCGGGACAAGGAATTCCACGGCACGCAGGGCTTCGTCATCACTGACGAGGTGGCGCTGGCCATCGCGGCGCAGGCCGTGCTGCCGGTGTTGCACCTGAAGGACGGGCTCGACTGGTATGACGATTTCGTCGGCATCGTGGTGCATCCGTCCGAGGTGGTGGCGCAGCGCAAGGTCGTCGATGACGCGCTGGTCGTGCACGAGTACGAAGAGGTCGTCGCCGGCGAGGCGATGGACCAGGGCCCCGTCATGCTCAGCTGGCAGGACGTGCTCGCGAGCAGCGTGACCAGCGAAGGCGGCTACAACGTCGTGATCCACGAGTTCGCCCACAAGATCGACATGCGCAGCGGCATCGCCGACGGCTGCCCGCCGCTGCCGGCCGGCTTCATGGGCCGGCGCAGCGCACGCGAGGCGCGTGCGGCCTGGATGGCGGTGCTGCAGCCGGCCTATGACGACTTCCGAGAAAAGACCATCCTCGCCGAGCGCTTCGGCGCCGAGCCGCCCTGGCTCGACGACTACGGCGCGACCTCGATCAGCGAATTCTTCGCGGTGGCCTGCGAGGCCTACTTCGTGAACCGGCCGAACTTCGCGCGCGACTTTCCGCAGGTCGTGGCGTTGTTCGACGCATTTTTCCTTCCCGCGAAGCCCTGAGCTGACGCGATTCAGACAAAGAAAAAGGCGCCTCGGTGAGGCGCCCCTTTTTCATGCATGCGGCTGCATCGCCGCGATACCTCTTCTTACTTGCGCAGCAGCGCCTTCAGCGCGTTCTGCAGACGGCGCGCGGTGGCAGCGTCATGCGCAGCAGCCAGCACCTTGCCGGCGTCCTGGCCCCAGGTCTGGGCCGGCGTCGGATCGCCGCGCTTCGTCAGCAGCTTGAGCTGCAGCGCGCGGCGTGCGTCGAGTTGCTCGGCGGGCGTCGGCACTTCGGCGGCCATCTCCAGGCGCAGCAGCGCTTCGGCGGCATCGCCTGCAGCGGCCGTCGGTGCGGTACCCACGGCTTGCGACCACTGGCTGCGCACGGCCGGCGTCACGGCGCGGCCCAGTTCCTGCACGCTCGGCAGGCGGGCGGCGTCGCGCTGCTCCCAGGCGCCGAGCACCTGCGTGAGGGCTTCGCCGTGGGCCTGCGCGGCCAGCTTGCGCAGCGCAAAGTCGGCGCGCTCGAGCGCTTCGCGCTGGGCGCGGAAGGCGGCATCGCCCAGACGCGGGCCGCGGTCTTCGCGCGGCGGACGGTCGCCAAAACGGCCACCGCCGCCGGGTGCGCCGCGATCGCCACCGCGTGCATCGGGACGCGGGCCACCACGGTCGTTCGGACGACCGGGGCCACCGGCACCGGGACGGCCGGCGTCGCGGCGGTCACCGAAACGGCCGGTGCCACGCGCAGCGGGTGCAGCTTCACCCTTCTTGCTGCTCGGCCGGTCGTCGCCGCGCATGGCGACCACGGGCTTGGGTGCGGGCTTCGGCGGCGCGGCCGGCGCGACGCTTGCAGCTTCACCCGCTTCGTGCGCGGCGCTGTCACTGCGGGCCGAGGCATCGGCGCCGTCTGCGGGAGCGACCAGATCGGGTGCATCGGCCACTGCCGCCGCGGGGGCGGATGGCAGGGCTTCGGCGTCGCTCGAACCCGGCGTCTGCTCGGCGCTTTCGCCGAACTCGGCGGCGGCCTGGCCGGGGGCTTCGACACCGGTCGCGCCGACCGAGGGGCCGTCGCTCGTGGTGGCGGGTGCCGGCGCGGGCGCCGGTGCTTCACCGCGCAGCGCGGCTTCGAGGCCGGCGATGGCGGCGCGGATCTTCTGTGCGTCGCCGCCGGCATTGGCCGCGTCGAGCGCCTTGGACGCGTCGAGCACGTAGCGATCGTGCTCGCTCATCGCGGCCGATGCCTTTTCGCGCTCGACCGTCTTGCGGTTGAAGGCTTCGTCGATGGGCGCGCGGAACGCGTCCCACAACTTCTGTTCGTGGCGGCGGTCGAGTGGCACGCTCTGTGCCTCGGCCTGCCAGCGCTGCTGCAGCGCCTTCACGGCGTCGATGCGCAGCATCGGCTGGGCGCCCAGCTCGGTGGCCTCGGCAATCATGGCCTGGCGGCGTTCGACGCTGGCCTTCTGCGCCGTTTCGAACGGGGCGCGGGCAGCGCCGAAGGCTTCATTCCACAGCGGTTGCAGTTCGGCGAACACCTTCTCGCCCACGTGGCCGGCATCGCGCCAGCGATCGGCGAACTGGTGCAGCGCGCGGTTGTGCGCCTTCAGGTCGGTGGCGCCGGCATGCGCCGCGGCCCAGGCCTTGACCTCTTCGATGAGTGCGACGCGCAGGGCGCGGTGTTCGGCGGCATCGGCGCGCACCTTCTCGAGCCAGGCCTCGACGACCTTGTGGGCTTCGTTGCAGGCTTCGTCGAAACGCTTCCACAGCGCGTGGTTCGGCACGCCGCCCTGGTCGGCCTGCTTCCACTGGTCGCGCAGGGCGCGCAGGGTTTCCTGCATCTTGCGGCCACCGAGGGCCTGGCCTTCGGGGCGCTTGAGCAGGCCTTCGGCCTTGGCGACGAGGTCTTCGCGCACCTTGTCGGCGCTCCAGCGCTGCCAGCCTTCGAGTTCGCCGGCGGCGACCAGTGCGGCATGCACGCGGGCTTCGAGCGGCGCGTCGACCAGCTTGCCGTGTTCCTTGAGCACGGCGCGCAGCGCAGCGGCGGCGCCGGCACTGGCCTTGCCGTGGCCTTCGGCGGTTTCCTGTTCGAGCTTGGCGAGGGCGGCCTGCACGGCGTCTTGCGCTGCAGCGCGCACTGCCGGGTCGACCTTGGGTGCGGCGGGACGCGCGGGTGCGGCGGCCTTGGGGGCCACCACTTCGCCGCGTGCGGCGCGCAGCTCGTCGGCCCAGACGGGCACGGGCGGCAGCGGTGCGGCGGCATCGGCCGCGGCGGCAATGGCCTGGGCCAGCGCGCCGTGGAACGAGTCGGACACCACGAGCAGCTGCGACTTGGACGCGTCGAGCTGGGGTGCGAACTTGGCGTCGAGGCTGTTCCAGTTGGCATCGGCCACGATATCGGCGGCCTGCTGCTGCCAGTGGGTCACGTCGGCGCGCAGCGATTCTTCGGCGGCCTGGGCGTCTTTCCAGCCCTTGGTGGACAGCACTTCGAAGCGCTGTGCCAGCAAGACGGCGGCTTCGCGGTGGACCTGCGCACGGTGCTGCAGGTCTTCGATGCCCTTGACGCGCTCGGCCAGCTGGGCCTTCAGCCCGGCCAGCGGTTCGCGCGACAGCGGCGCGCCGGCCTTGGCGGCGTCACGCTGCCAGGCCAGTGCGTCGGCGATGTTGAGCTTGGACTGCGCCAGCAGCGTTTCAGCCTTCTGCGCCCACTCGGCGGCGATGGCCTCCTGGCCCTTGGCGCGCTTGATTTCGTCGAGCTTTTCGCGCAGCAGGCGCGCCGCGCCCTTGTCGCGGCCGCTCAACTCCTTGAAGACCTCTTGCATCTGCTCGGACGTGGGGTTGCCCGCGAGCCAGTCGCGGATGCGCGCGGAACGCTCGCCCGAGGTTGGCGCGGTGAAGGCGCCACCGGTGAGCGTATCGAGGGCCTGGAGGTCGTGTGGCTTGGAAGAAGTAGAGGTCACTGCGCGAAATCGTTGTCTTGGTAGAGAAAGCGAAGGCGCCGGCAAAGGCCGGCGCACATCGACATTTTCACCCAGTTGGCGAACAGCCCGCCGAATTCCGTGTCGGAACTGCGGCGTGCACCGTTCGGCGGGCTGGAAAGGGCCCGCTGGATATATAGCAAGGCGTGGCGAAAAGCCAAGCCCTGCCGGCTATTTCATGGTCAGGCTCAGCTCGGCGCCGGGCTTCCAGTCGGCGCCGCTGGCCGTGGTGCGCACGGCCCCCAGGAACAGGCGTTCGCTCGGCAGCTTCTGCGCCAGCAGGTAGTCGCGCACCACGGCGCCGCGCTCGACGGCGAGCTGGCGCATCGACTCTTCGTCGACCGGCACGCTGGCCAGCAGCAGGTTTTCCATTTCCTTCACCGGCAGGTCCTTGGCCAGGCCGACCATGTTGCGCGGCTTGGTGATGTCGGAGCGCTTGTAGACGGCAGTGAGCAGCGCCGGGTATTCGGCATCGGTCACCGGCGGCACCTCGGTGCCGGTCTCGCCGCCGCGCACGGCGACGCGGCGCTTCTCGGCCTGGGTCAGCTGGCGCAGGCGTTGGCGCTGGTAGGCATCGCGCTCCTTTTCGAGGCTGGAGGTGCCCACCACCGTCATCTGCAGCGTCGGCCGGTCGGTCAGGGCCTTCACGACCTTGTCCAGGCTTTCCTTGGCGCCGGTGCTGAGCGCTGAGCTGCCGGGCTCGAAGGTGATCGCGCTGGAATCACCGCCGCCGCCACCGCCCAGGCCGCCGGTGAGCAGGCTGAACGGCGCGGTCACGGCCTTGACGATCAGGTTGACCACGGCCTTGAAGATCAGCGGGCCGATGCTGAACTGCGGATCGTTGAGCGAACCGCTGAGCGGCAGGTCGACGTCGATCACGCCGTTGCGGTCGGCCAGCAGCGTCACGGCCAGGCGCACGGGCAGGCTGTTGGGCGCGCCGGCCACCTCGTCGCCGAACTTCAGCTGGTTGAGCACCAGCTTGTTGGTGGCGGTGAGCTGGCCGTCGGGCGCGATCTTGTAGTTGACGTCCATGCTCATCTTGCCGCGCTCGATGCCGTGGCCCGCGTAGCGCACCGAGTACGGCGACAGCGGCGCGAGGTCAAGGTCGCGCATCTTGGCCGTGATGTCGAGTTCGAGCGGCTTGGCCAGCGGGTTGAGCTTGCCGGTGATTTCCAGCGCCGCGGTCTGCTGCGCCTTGCCGCGCAGTTCGAGGTCGGCCAGCGCCGGCCGCCCCCCCTGCCCGTTCGGCGGATTCGACGAGAAGGAACTGAGCTTGCCGGTCAGCTCGCTCAGGTCGGCCGAGTAGTTGGGCTTGACGAACAGGTCGGTGAAATCGATTTTGCCGTTGACCAGGCTCATCGGACCGAAGTTGATGACCGGCGCCGGGCCGCTGTCGGCCGCGGGTGCGGCGGCCACCGCCGGGGCGGGTGCGGCCGGCGCGGCGTCGGGTGCGCCGCCGACCATGGCTTCGGCCGACACCGGCGCGCCGCCCGAGGCCCGCTGCGGCGCCGAGGCCGGCGCACGGGTCGTGGTGGTCGTGCCGCCCGGGCCCTTCTTGGTGCTGGCTTCGGTGGCGGCGGCAGCGGCCGCCTTCGAGGCCTCCTCGCCCTTCTTGGTCAGGCTCAGCAGGTTGAGACGGCCCGTCGGGTCGACGATCACGCGGGCGAAGAAGTCGGTCAGCGTGGTTTCGCGCACGTCCACGGTCGGGGCTGCGTTGGGCGCCAGGCTGACCTGCAGGCCGCGCAGGCTCAGCGTCTTCCAGCTCAGCAGCTGGCTGTTGCTGCGGTCGAAGCCCGGCGACTGGGTCAGCGACACGCTGTTGGCGCGGAAGTCGTCCAGCGCGGTGTCGCCCGCCAGCTTGACGCTCATGCCGGCCGGCGCGGTTGCATAGCGCACCGTGCCGCGGTAGCTCGCGAAGGCGCGGCGGATGTCGACATTGAGCGCGTCGGCGTAATAGGCCTTGAAGGCATGCGCCGGGAACGACGCCACCTCGAGCCGGCCCTCGGCCGCGAGCGGCTTGAGCACGACGGTGCCCTTGTAGTCGAAGCGCCCCGGGTCCGCGCGGCGGCCCGCGCCGATGCGGCCCGACACCTGCAGCGGCGAGACGGTGTTGGTGTCGGGTGCGATCTTCTGGGCGTGCAGCTTGAAGGCCGTGACCTCGATCGCCACCGGCGCCGAGCCGGCCTTGTCCGCATAGGACAGGCTGCCGTTGTCCACGGCCAGGGTGCCCAGGGTCAGCGCCCAGGGCTTGGTGTTGGCGCTGTTGGGGCGCGCCGCGCCGGCGTCGGCCGGCTTGGGCGCCGCCACCTTGGCGCCGCCGGCCGGGGTCTTGAGCCAGCGCTCGAACATCCAGCGCTTCTCGTTGTCGCGCTCGACGCTCACCTTGGGGTTGGTCGCGGTGAACGACGCGATGTTCAAGGTGTGCTTGGTCATGTCGACCTCGGCATCGACCAGCTCGAAGCGGCCAACGCTGGCCAGCGCGGTCTTGGCCTGGGTCAGTGCCAGGCCGTCGGCGGCCAGGCGGCGCGCCTTGAACTTCAGGTCAGGCTGGGCCCAGGACACGTCGATCTGGCCGCTGAGCTTGCCGTCGAGCGTGGGCTCCAGGCTCTGCGCCAGGTACGGCGCGGCCAGCGACAGCGGCAGCGCCTCGACCTCGGTCTGCACGTCGGCGACCTTGTCGGTCGCGGTGCCCTTGAACTTCAGCGTGGCACCGGCAACCGCGGTGCTGCCGTCGAACTGTGCCGGCTTCTCCATGGGCCAGGTGACGGCCGTGAGGTTGATCCCGAGGTCGGTGAGGTCGATGGCCGCGGCGGGCTTGACGGTCTCGTCGCGCCAGCCGATGCGCCCGCCGTCGAGCGCGATCTTGTCGACCTGCACCTTGAGCTTGGGCTTCTCGGCGGCCGGCTTGCCGCCCGGGGCGCTGGCGGCGGGCGCGGGCAGCGGCGCCGCCTTTTCGGCCGCGCCGGTCGCGGGGTTCGTGGCCATCAGGTTGAGCTGACCGGCCGCATCGCGCGCCACCACCAACTGCGGCTTGGTCAGCGCGACCTCGCTCAGGTGGAACACGGACTCCAGCGGCCGCACGTCGGCCAGTGCCAGCTTGAGCGAGTCGAAACCCAGCAGGTCGCGCCCGCGCGCGTCGCCCAGCTTGGCGCCGTGGGCCTCGACCGTGCCGGTGATCTTCAGGCCGATGGTGTTGGTCTGCTGGAAATCGATCTTCAGGTCGGCGTCCAGGCTGCCGGCCTGCAGCTTCACCGGCAGGCCGCCGGGGATGTAGCCCAGGTACGGCACGAGGTCGAGCCCCTTGAACTGCACGTGGGCGTCGGTCTTGCGGCTTTGCGCGAACGGGGTCGTGAAGGCGGCCGAGTCGAAGTGGCTGCCGTTGAGCGCAAAGGCCAGCTTGGGCTCGGTCGTGATCTCGCGCTTGGACGCGAGGTTGCTCAGGAACGGCACGTTCAGCATGAAGCCGCGCAGCTCGTGCCGGCGCTTGACGGTCTGGTCGTCGAAATCGACCGCGCCGTCCTTGATCGAGATGTTGTAGATCGCGAAGCGCGCGGGCTCGGCCTTCGGGTCGGGCGGCGGGCCCGAGGCCAGCTTGGCCAGGATGTCGTCGATGTCGTACTTGCCGTCGGCCTGGTGCGTGAGCAGCACCGCGGGTGCCTCGACCGTCACCGCATCGATCACCGGCGCGAGGCGGAACAGCGATTGCAGTTCGGCGTCGACATAGATGCGCTTGATGGCCACCTGCGGCTGCTTGCCGTCGGCCGTGGCGATGCGCAGGTCATTCAGTGCAAGTTCGAGCGTCCAGGGCTTGAAATCGATCTTGCCGACGGTGACCTGCCGGCCCAGTTTCTCGCTCGCGATCTTCTGGAGCTGGCTCTTGGCAATCGGCGGCACCGCCAGCCAGGCGATGACCCACAGGGCCAGCAGAACCAGCAACGCGACAACCCCACGCCGCACCCATTTGTTTTGTTTGATCGAAGCAGCATCCATCCGCAGAAGTGTGCCGCAAACAGATGCCAACAAAGTTGGCTGAAACGTGAATGCGTTCCCTTTTGGCGAGGCATTGCGATGCCCGCGCGCCCCTCGACAGGATCGGTAGGCCGAAAGTGTGAACGCCACAAACAAGAAAGCCCGGTGAGTCGACGAAGTGTCTTGTCACCGGGCTTGATGGCGGGCTCAAAACCCATGCCATCGATTCGCGCGACCGGAAGTCAATTGGTTCCCGCCGTGCTGGCAGCAAGAGATTGCCGCCGTGGAGTCCTCCATCGTTCGAGTCCTTGACTTGCACCTCGGACTGCCTGACTTCGGAAAAACGCCTGAAACCTCAGGCCCGTCCAGATTAGGCGTCCCTCCCTTCCTTTGCAAATGCCTTTTTCCCAGGGATTTCCCGTAGGTGCACTCCCCCTGGAGCCCCCTCGGACGAGGGGATTCTTCAAGCACTTATTAACATATGAAACCAAATCCTTATGCTTGACCGTGTATTTAGCCACGCTAGAATCCGCCTGCCCTCGCTGCCGGACGCAGGAGGGCCTTCCTGAATCCGCTGCCGAATTCCACCGGCGTGATCAGGCCGCCGCGCTCCTTACCCCACCCCCTCCATGCGCGGAGCCTGATTCGTACATACCAATCCAAGCGCCGCTGCCTTCATCCATCGCCCTTTCGGCGCTGCATGCCAGGTGCCGCACAGAAAGGAAAAAAAGCGATGAGCAAGGCGTTTGATGCCACAGCCCGCGGGCTACGGACCTTCGTGTCCGATGTGGCAGACGGCTTTTTTGAAATCACCCACAACGGGTTTGCACTGGTCGGCCTGGCCATCGTGTTCGCGGCCCTCGCCCTCGTGGCGCGGCCCGATCTGCGCAAGACCGGCGAGGAACAACTGATGGGCTGGCTGCAGTCGCGCAAGCCCGCGCCCGAAGCCACCGACCTGGAGCCGACCGCCATCGAGCGCACCACGGCCGCGAGTCCCGACGATCTGCCCAAGCAGCAGGCGGCGGTGGCCTACTGGCTCAGCAAGAAGTACCGCGTTGCGGCCGAGCCGCTGAGCGTGCTGGTCTCCGAGGCTTACCAGATCGGCAAGCGCACCAAGCTCGACCCGACGCTGATCCTGGCCATCATGGCCATCGAATCCAGCTTCAACCCGTTCGCGCAAAGCCACGTCGGCGCCCAGGGCCTGATGCAGGTCATGACCCGCGTGCATGGCGACAAGTACGAAAGCGCGGGCGGCACGCTCACCGCCTTCGACCCGGTGACCAACATGCGCGTCGGCGTGAAGGTGCTGCAGGAATGCATCGCCCGCGCCGGTTCGCTCGAAGGCGGCCTGCGCTACTACGTGGGCGCCGCCAACCTCGACGACGACGGCGGCTATGCCGCCAAGGTGCTGGCCGAGCACGAGCGCCTGCGTCAGGTCGCCGCCGGCCGTGCGCCGTCGACGATGGTCGTGCCGCCGCCGACCACGGCGCGTGCACAGCCAATTCCGGTCGTGGCACCGGCCAAGCCGGCGCGTGAAGAACCGGCCACCGGCAGCGAGCCGGCCAAGGTCGCCCTGCTCTCCGCAGTTTCCTGAAGCCCTGCGGCCCGGAAGCCTCCGGGCCTGCGCTACACTCGGCCTGTACGCGACTGGCGATAGGCGCAGCACCCTGAAAAAGGTGCCACGCGCTGACGTGGAATACCACTGGGAAGCGTGCCGCCTGACCACAACAGGCGTTCAGCCGTTCGCCTGGGCAGCCCTTGTTTGGTTGAACAAGGACCTCGTCTTCAAAGGACTGCCATGTACCAACGCAATATCCTGGTCGAACAGACCGATCCCGAAATCTGGGCCGCCATTCAAGCCGAAAACGCGCGCCAGGAACACCACATCGAGCTGATCGCCAGCGAGAACTACGCCTCGCCGGCCGTCATGGCCGCCCAGGGCTCGCAGCTCACTAATAAATACGCCGAAGGCTACCCGGGCAAGCGCTACTACGGCGGCTGCGAGCACGTCGACGTGGCCGAGCAACTGGCCATCGACCGCGTCAAGCAGATCTTCGGCGCCGACGCCGCGAACGTGCAGCCGCATTGCGGTGCCTCGGCCAACGAAGCCGTGATGCTCGCCTTCCTGAAGCCCGGCGACACCATCATGGGCATGAGCCTGGCCGAAGGCGGCCACCTGACCCACGGCATGCCGCTGAACATGAGCGGCAAGTGGTTCAACGTGGTGAGCTACGGCCTGGACGCCAACGAAGCCATCGACTACGACGCGATGGAACGCAAGGCGCATGAGCACATGCCCAAGCTGATCATCGCGGGCGCATCGGCCTACTCGCTGCACATCGACTTCGAGCGTTTCGCCAAGGTCGCCAAGGACGTCGGCGCGATCTTCATGGTCGACATCGCCCACTACGCCGGCCTCGTGGCCGCGGGCGTGTACCCCAACCCGGTGCCGCACGCCGACATCGTGACCTCGACCACGCACAAGAGCCTGCGCGGCCCGCGCGGCGGCATCATCCTGATGAAGTCGCAGCACGAGAAGGCGATCAACAGCGCCATCTTCCCCGGCCTGCAAGGCGGCCCGCTGATGCACGTGATCGCCGCCAAGGCCGTCGCGTTCAAGGAAGCCCTGACGCCCGAGTTCAAGGCCTACCAGCAACAGGTGGTCAAGAACGCCCAGATCGTGGCCGACACCCTCACCTCGCGCGGCCTGCGCATCGTGAGCGGACGCACCGAAAGCCACGTCATGCTGGTCGACCTTCGTTCCAAGGGCATCACCGGCAAGGAAGCCGAAGCCGTGCTGGGCGCCGCCCACATGACGATCAACAAGAACGCGATCCCCAACGACCCGGAAAAGCCGATGGTCACCAGCGGCGTGCGTATTGGCACCCCCGCCATGACCACGCGCGGCTTCAAGGACGAAGAGGCCCGCATCACGGCGAACCTGGTGGCCGACGTGCTCGAGAACCCGCGCGACGCGGCGAACATCGACGCGGTGCGCGCCAAGGTCCACGCCTTGACGAGCCGCTTCCCTGTCTACCGTTGATTTCGTAAATAGAAGAAGAGAAGCACTGGCCGCATGAAATGCCCTTTTTGCGGTCATCTCGAAACGCAGGTCGTCGAGACCCGCGTTTCGGAAGACGCCGACTTCGTCCGCAGGCGCCGCCAGTGCAGCGCCTGCGACAAGCGCTTCACCACGTATGAGCGCCCGGACGTCAATTTCCCCGTCGTGGTCAAGAAGGACGGCAGCCGCGCCGACTTCGACTCGACCAAGGTCCGCGCCTCGATGATGCTGGCGCTGCGCAAGCGCCCCGTGAGCATCGAGCAGATCGACAACGCCCTGCTGCGCATCGAACAGAAGCTGCTGGCCAGCGGCCTGCGCGAAATCGACTCGACGAAAGTCGGCGAGCTCGTGATGCGCGAACTCAAGAAACTCGACAAGGTCGCCTACGTGCGCTTTGCCTCGGTGTACCGCAGCTTCGAGGACGTGGACGAGTTCCGCCAGCTGCTGCGCGACATCTGACCCCCGAGAAGGCGTGAACGAACCCGGCATGTCCTCTTCCCGACACGACGCCTCCCACATCGCCACCGCCCTGCGGCTGGCCGCCTCCGCGATCCGCCTGACCGACCCGAACCCGCGCGTCGGCTGCGTGCTGTGCGACGCTGAAGGCCGCGTGATCGGCCAGGGCCACACGCAACAAGCCGGCGGTCCGCATGCCGAGGTGATGGCGCTGCGCGATGCGCAGGCCCAGGGCCATTCGACCGCGGGCGCCACCGCCTACGTCACGCTCGAACCCTGCTCGCACCACGGCCGCACCGGCCCCTGCTGCGACGCGCTGATCGCCGCCGGCGTGCGCCGCGTCGTGGCCTCGCTCGCCGACCCGAACCCGCTCGTGTCGGGACAAGGCTTCGAGCGCCTGCGCGCGGCGGGCGTCGAAGTCGAAGTCGGCCCGGGCGCCGACGAATCCCGCGAACTCAACATCGGCTTCTTCAGCCGCATGATCCGCAAGCAGCCCTGGGTTCGAATGAAGATTGCCGCCTCGCTCGATGGCCGCACCGGCCTGCACAACGGCGTGAGCCAGTGGATCACCGGCGAGGCTGCGCGCACCGACGGCCATGCTTGGCGGGCCCGCACCGGCGCGGTGCTGACCGGCGTCGGCACGCTGCTCGAAGACAACCCGCGCCTGGACGTGCGCCTGGTCGACACGCCGCGCCAGCCCCACCTCGTGGTGGTCGACAGCCATCTCCAGACCTCGCCCGACGCTCACATTTTCATAGCTGGCCGCGCCGTCTGGATCTACGCCGCCAGCCGCCACAACGAAGAAAAGGCAGCCGCGCTCGAAGCCCGCGGCGCCACCATCACCTGCCTGCCCAACCTGCACGGCAAGGTCGACCTGCCCGCGATGCTCCAGGACCTCGCGGCGCGCGGCGTCAACGAGCTGCACGTCGAATCGGGCCACAAGCTCAACGGTTCGCTGCTGCGCGAAGGCTGCGTGGACGAGCTGCTGGTGTACCTGGCGCCCAAGCTGATCGGCAGCGGGCTCGACATCGCCAGCCACCTGCATGCCGAGGGCCCGCTCACCTCGCTGGCGGGCGCCTTGCCGCTCGAATTCAAGTCGGTGGACATGCTGGGGCCCGACTTGCGCATCGTCGCGCGCGTCGTCGGCCGCGACCGCTTCTGAGCCGCCGCCCACGCGGCGCGGCACATTCGCAGCCGCAAACCGGCCCTTCGGGCCGAAGACCCCTCGATGTCTGCGAAAATGTGGAAATGTTCACCGGAATCATCACCGGCGTGGGGCGCATCGCCGCCATCCACGACCTCGGCACCTCCTCCTCCTACGGCAAGCGACTCAGCATCGAGGTGCCCGACGGCTACCTCGACGACGTCGGGCTCGGCGACAGCATCGCGCTCAACGGCGCCTGCATGACGGTCACCACGCTCGCACCTGAACGCGGGCAATTCACCATCGACATTTCCGCGGAGTCCCTCGACAAGACGGCCGGCCTGACCGACGAAGGCAGCCGCATCAACCTCGAGAAGGCCCTGCGCGCGAGCGACCGCCTCGGCGGCCACATCGTCTCGGGCCACGTGGACGGCATCGGCCACGTGAGCTTCTTCGCGCCGGTCGGCGAAAGCTGGGAGCTGCGCGTGGTCGCACCGCCTGCCCTCGCCCGCTTCCTGGCCTACAAGGGCTCGATCACCATCAACGGCGTGAGCCTCACGGTCAACAGCGTGGCTGACATCGAAGGCGGCGCCGAGGTCAGCATCAACCTGATCCCGCACACCGTGGAAAACACCTCCCTCGGCGGCCTGAAGGCCGGCTCGAAGGTCAACCTCGAAATCGACACCGTGGCGCGCTACGTGGAGCGCATGCTTCAGGCCGGCATGCTCACCCCCTCTCTGACGTCTTCCACGTCTCCCAAGGACACTTCGAAATGAACGCCTCCGTCACGCCGATCGGCGCCCCGCGCGCCGACCGTGCACCCGCACCGATCTCCCCGGTCGAAGACATCGTGGCCGAGCTGGCCGCCGGCCGCATGGTCATCCTCGTGGACGAGGAAGACCGTGAGAACGAAGGCGACATCGTCATCGCCGCCGACCACATCACCGCCGAATCCATCAACTTCATGGCCCGCCACGCGCGCGGCCTGATCTGCCTCACGCTCTCGCGCGAGATGTGCGAGCGGCTGCAGCTGCCGCCGATGGTCCAGCGCAACGGCGCCAAGCATTCCACCGCCTTCACCGTCTCCATCGAGGCCGCCGAAGGCGTGACCACCGGCATCTCGGCCGCCGACCGCGCCCGCACCGTGCAGGCCGCCGTGGCGCGCAACGCCGTGGCCGCCGACCTGGTACAGCCCGGCCACATCTTCCCGCTGCAGGCCGTGGACGGCGGCGTGCTCATGCGCGCCGGCCACACTGAAGCCGGCTGCGACCTGGCCGCCATGGCCGGCTGCTCGCCCGCCTCGGTGATCTGCGAGGTGATGAACGAAGACGGCACGATGGCCCGCCTGCCCGACCTGCAGATCTTCGCGGCCGAACACGGCCTCAAGATCGGCACCATCGCCGCACTCATCGAGCACCGCAGCCGCGTCGAATCGCTGGTCGAAAAAGTCGGCTGCCGCGAAATCCAGACCAACTGGGGCACCTTCACCGCCCACGCCTTCGTCGACAAGCCCAGCCGCGGCGTGCACCTCGCGCTGGTGCGCGGCCAGTGGGCGCCCGAAGAGACGGTGTCGGTGCGCGTGCACGAACCGCTGTCGGTGCTCGACGCGCTCGAAGTCAACCGCCCAATGCACTCCTGGAGCCTGGACGCCAGCCTCTCGCACATCGCGAACGAAGGCAAGGGCGTGGCCGTGCTGCTGAACTGCGGCGAAACCGCGGCCGAGCTGCTCGCGCAGTTCGACGGCACCGCGCGCCCTGCGCAAGCGCCCGAGCGCGGCCGCATGGACCTGCGCAACTACGGCATCGGCGCGCAGATCCTGCGCGAATGCGGCGTGCACAAGATGAACCTGCTCGGCGCGCCGCGTCGCATGCCGAGCATGGCCGCCGGCTTCGGCCTCGAAATCGCCGGTTACCTCACGAAAGACTGAACGACCATGCAAGGTTCCAACAAGGGCGAGATCACCCTCAACGGCAAAGGCCTGCGCATCGGCATCGTGCAGGCGCGCTTCAACGCCGACATCACCGACGCACTGGCCACGGCCTGCCTGTCGGAGCTCGAGGCACTCGGCGTGGCCGCCTCCGACATCCATCATGTGCAGGTGCCCGGCGCACTCGAAGTGCCGGTGGCGCTGCAGGCGCTCGCCGAGCGCGGCGGCTACCACGCGCTCGTGGCGCTGGGCTGCATCATCCGCGGCGAGACCTACCACTTCGAACTGGTGGCCAACGAATCGGGCGCGAGCGTGAGCCGCGTCGCACTCGACTACCGCCTGCCCATCGCCAACGCGATCCTCACGACCGAAAACCTCGAACAGGCCGTCGCCCGCCAGACCGACAAGGGCCGCGACGCAGCCCAGGTGGCGGTCGAGATGGCACAACTGCTGGCCACCCTTTCATGACCGAAGACACCTCCAAGTCCGCCAAGTCCCGCCAGTCGCGCACCGGCCTCACGAGCACGGGCGTGCGCAAGGCCGCGGCCAAGTCGAACCGCAGCCGCGCGCGCGAGTTCGCGCTGCAGGCGCTCTACCAGCACCTGGTGGGTCGCAACGACCCGACCGACATCGACCACTTCACGCGCGACCTCGCGGGCTTCCACAAGGCCGACGCGGCGCACTACGACGCGCTGCTGCACGGCTCGATCAACGGCGCCGAACAGCTCGACGCGCTGATCCTGCCGCTGCTGGACCGCAAGTTCGCAGAAATCTCGCCCATCGAGCACGCCGTGATGTGGATCGGCGTGTACGAGTTCCAGAACTGCCCCGACGTGCCCTGGCGCGTGGTGCTCAACGAGTGCATCGAACTCGCCAAGGAATTCGGCGGCACCGACGGCCACAAGTACGTGAACGCCGTGCTCAATGGGCTGGCACCGCAGCTGCGCCCACTTGAAGTGGAAGCCGACCGGGCCACCGGCAAGGCGCGCCCATGAGGATCTCGACGCGCGCGCAGCGCATCGAACCGTTCTATGTGATGGAGGTGGCGAAAGCCGCCGGCGTGCTGGCCCGCGAAGTGGCCCACACCGACCGTCCGATGATCTTCCTGAACATCGGCGAGCCCGACTTCACCGCCCCGCCCCTGGTGCAGGAAGCCGCCGCACGCGCCGTGCGCGCCGGCGCCACGCAGTACACGCAGGCCACGGGCCTGGATCACCTGCGCGAACGCATCAGCGGCTGGTACAAGCAGCGCTTCAACGTCGACGTGCCGGCGCGCCGCATCGTCGTCACGGCCGGCGCCTCGGCCGCACTGCAGCTGGCCTGCCTCGCGCTCGTCGAATCGGGCGACGAGATCCTGATGCCCGACCCGAGCTACCCCTGCAACCGCCACTTCGTGAGTGCTGCGGACGGCAAGGCCGTGCTGGTGCCGACCACGGCCGAGGAGCGCTTCCAGCTCACCGCCGCCAAGGTCGAAGCCGCCTGGACCGACAAGACGCGCGGCGTGCTGCTGGCCTCGCCCTCGAACCCGACCGGCACCTCGATCGCGCCCGACGAACTGCGCCGCATCCACGAGGTGGTGTCGCAGCGCGGTGGCATCACGCTGATCGACGAGATCTACCTGGGCCTGTCGTACGACGATGCCTTCGGGCAGACGGCGCTGGCCATCGACGACAACGTCATCAGCATCAACAGCTTCAGCAAGTACTTCAACATGACCGGCTGGCGCCTGGGCTGGCTGGTGGTGCCCGAGGTGCTGGTGCCGGTGGTCGAGCGCCTGGCGCAGAACCTCTTCATCTGCGCGAGCACGGTGTCGCAGTACGCGGCGCTGGCCTGCTTCGAGGCCGAGAGCATCGCCGAGTACGAACGCCGCCGCGCCGAGTTCAAGGCGCGCCGCGACTGGTTCATTCCGCAACTGAACGCCCTGGGCCTGAACGTGCCCGTGGTGCCCGACGGCGCCTTCTACGCCTGGGTCGACTGCACCAGCGTGGCCGACAAACTCGGCATCTCGGGCAGTTGGGACTTCGCCTTCGAGACCATGAAGCGCGCCCACCTGGCCGTGACGCCGGGCCGCGACTTCGGCACGGCCGAGACCGCGAAGTTCGTGCGCTTCTCCACCGCCAGTTCGATGGCGCACCTGCAGGAATCGGTCGAGCGCCTGCGGGCCATGATCGCCCAATGAGTTTCGAGTTTCCGATCCGCGTCTACTGGGAAGACACCGATGCGGGCGGCATCGTGTTCTACGCCAACTACCTGAAGTTCATGGAGCGCGGTCGCACCGAGTGGCTGCGCTCCCTGGGCGTCGAGCAGCGCAAGCTCAAGGAAGCCACCGGCGGCCAGTTCGTGGTGAGCGAAACGCAGCTCAAATACCATCGGCCCTCGCGGCTGGACGACGAACTGCTGGTTACAGCCGAGCTGCGGCAACTGGGCACGGCGTCGTTGATAATCGCTCAGCGCGTGCTATCAAAAACAGAGCAAGAACGCACCGGGGCCGCGGCACCGGTCTTGCTTTGCGAAGGCACGATCCGCATCGGCTGGGTGAACGCCGCCACCTTGCGCCCTGCGCGCATTCCGGCCCAAGTTTCGGGAACCCTCGAGCACTCCAGCGGCTCCATGACTCAACCTTTCAAGCCATGAACCAAGATCTCTCCATCATCAATCTCCTGCTCCACGCCAGCTTCGTGGTGCAACTGGTCGTGCTGCTGCTGGTGATCGTGTCGGTCGCCAGCTGGGCCGCCATCATCCGCAAGTACTTTTCCTTGAAGCGCATCCGCGCGCTCAACGACGACTTCGAGCGCGAGTTCTGGTCGGGCACCAGCCTGAACGAGCTGTTCGCCTCGGCCGCGCAGAACGCCAAGTTCGCCGGCCCCATGGAGCGCATCTTTGCCTCCGGCATGCGCGAGTACCAGAAGCTGCGCGAGCGCCATGTGACCGATGCGCCCACGCTGCTCGACGGCGCCCGCCGCGCGATGCGCGCCAGCTTCCAGCGCGAACTGGATGCGGCCGAGCAGAACCTGTCGTTCCTGGCCACCGTCGGTTCGGTGTCGCCGTACGTGGGCCTCTTCGGCACGGTCTGGGGGATCATGCATGCCTTCACCGGCCTGGCCGCCCTCACGCAGGTGACGCTGGCCACCGTGGCGCCCGGCATCGCCGAAGCGCTGGTGGCTACGGCCATCGGCCTGTTCGCCGCCATTCCCGCGGTGGTCGGCTACAACCGCTTCGCGCGCGAGATCGACAAGATCGCCATCGCCCTGGAGACCTACATCGAAGAGTTCTCCAACATCCTGCAGCGCAACCTCTCGGCCAACCCCGGCGCCGTGACGCCCGCCGCCTCGGTCACCGCCGCGAACCGCTGAAGAGCGGCGCGCATAAGACAAAGGACGCGACGACATGCCCGCCGTTTCATCCCGGGGCCGCGGCCGCCGCACGATCAACGAGATCAACATGGTCCCGTTCATCGACGTGATGCTGGTGCTGCTGATCATCTTCATGGTCACGGCCCCGCTCATCACGCCCAGCGTGATCAACCTGCCCTCGGTCGACCGAGCCAACAAGCAGCCCGAGAAGCCCATCGAGATCGTCATCAAGAGCGACGACGAAGTGCAGATCAAGAAAGATTCATCCACCGGCACCGGCGGCGCCTCGATTCCCATGACGCAGATCGGCTCGGCGGCCAAGGCCGCGCAAGGCGGCGACGCCCAGCGCCCCGTGGTCATCAGCGCCGACAAGTCGGTGAAGTACGAAACCGTCGTGAAGGCGATGAACCAGCTCAAGCGCAGCGGCATCGAGCGCGTGGGGCTGTCGGTCACGACCACGGGCGGCAAATAAGGCATGTCGCTCGCCCTGGATCGCCCCGAGTTCGCGCCGCCGCCGCAGCGCGGCACGCCCCGCGCGGTGGTGCTCGCGCTCATTGCCCATGCGCTGCTGATCGCCGCCCTCACCTGGGGCGTGCGCTGGCGCAGCGAAGCCGACGACGGCGCGGTCGATGCCGAGCTGTGGTCGACCACCGTGATGCAGGCCGCCCCACGCCTGTCGGTGCCGGAGCCGCCGGCGCCCGTGCCCGCACCGCCGCCGCCTGCACCCGCACCGCCCCCGCCGCCTCCCCCGGCCGTCAAGCCACCTGAGCCGGCGCCTGCCCCTGCGCCCGACATCGCACTGGAGCGCGAGAAGAAACTCAAGGAACAGAAGGCGCAGAAGGAGCGCGAGCTCGAACAGCAGCGCCAGCAGCAAAAGAAGAAAGAGCTCGAGGCCAAGGAGCGCGCCGAAGACGAAGCCGAGCGCAAGAAAGAGCAGCAGAAGAAACTGGCCGAGCAGAAGAAGCAGCAGGAAGCCGAGGCCAAGCAGGCCGAAGCGAAGAAGGCGGAAGCAGTCGCCAAGCAGGCGGCCGCCGATCGCGCCGCAACGCTCAAGCGCATGCAGGGCATGGCGGGCGCCAGCGGCAACGAAGACGCCAAGGGCAATGCCCAACGCTCGTCCGGCCCGTCGAGCGGCTATGCCGGCCGCATCGCCGCCGCCGTGCGCCCGAACATCACCTTCCCCGATGCCGACAGCGTGAACGGCAACCCCGAGGCCGAGTTCCTGGTCAACCTGGCACCCGACGGCACCATCGTCGGCGTCAAGCTCGCCAAGTCCAGCGGCCTTCCGGCCTGGGACGAAGCGGCCGAACGCGGCCTGCGCAAGACCGACAAGCTGCCGCGCGACACGGACGGGCGCATCTTCCCGTCGCTGATCGTCACGCTCAAGCCGAAGCGTTGACACCCCGCATTCACCCACATCGTGGGTGATTGCAAGCGACACCACCCGCTCGTTTAGGATCGTCGGCAACTCATTGTTGCTGGCGCTCCTGACATGGTCGACTCTTTCCCTGCCGTTCGCCTCCAAGACCTGACGCCACTGCCCTACCAGCAGGCACTGGCCGCCCACCTCCAGGCGTACGAACCCGAGGCCTGGCGCTGGGCCGCCTCCGCTGAAGCGCGCGAGGAACACACGGCCGCCATGCGCGCCGAACTGCTGCGCAGCGCCTACCGCCTCGACGCCGACGCGCACCCCGACCTGCACGCGGATGCCACCCTGGCCGCGCAGCGCCTCGGCGTCACGGCGCGCATCACGCTCTACCAGGCCCCGTCCGGCGACGGCGCGGCCATGAACGCCGCGATCTACGTCGTGCCGGGCGAAGCGCACATCGTGCTCTCGGGCCCGCTGCTCGAAAAGCTGCAGCCACCCGAGCGTCAGGCCGTGCTCGGCCACGAGCTCGCGCACTATCTGCTGTGGGAGCGCGACGGCGGCCAGCACCACGTCGTCGACCGCCTGCTGCACGCCACGGCGGCCGATCCGCGCGCCGATGCGAGCCACCTGCAGGCCGCGCGGCGCCATGCGCTGTACACCGAGGCCTTTGCCGACCGCGGCGGCTGCGTGGCCTGCGGCGCGCTCGAGCCCGCCGTGAGTGCGCTCATCAAGATCGAGACCGGCCTCACGCAGGTCAACGTGGCGAGCTACCTGGCGCAGGCCGAGGAAATCTGCGCCGACCCCAACAACAAGGCATTGCAGACGCGCGGCGTGAGCCACCCCGAGGTGTTCGTGCGCGCCCGCGCGCTGCGCCTGTGGGCCGGCCGCGAGCACGACGCCGACGAATGGCTGGCAGCCGCGCTCGAAGGCCCGCTCGACCTGGCCACGCTCGACGTGCTCGGCCAGCAACGCGTGAGCGCGCTCACGCGCGGCACCCTCGCGCAGCTGCTGCAGCGGCCCGTGCTGCAGTCGGAATCGCTGCTGGCGCATGCGCGCCGCTTCTTCCCCGACTTCGCGCCGCCCACGTCGGCGATGCCGTCGCCCGAGCCCGCGCCCGCCGGCCTGCACGACTACTTGGCCAGCGTGCTGGTCGACTTCGTCGCCGCCGATCCCGAGATGGACGACGTCACCCTCGCCGCCGCGCTGGGCCTGGCCGATGCGCTCGGCTGCGACACGCCCTTCGAACAGCGCGTGCTGAAAGACCTGGGTCTGTCCAAGCGCAACTTCACCCGCGTCAAGCGCGACGCCGCCGCCTTGCTCGACAAGGCCGCCACCTCTTCTTCGCAGGCCGCCGCCGCATGACCCTCGCTCCCGCCCCGCTCCTGCAACTGCTCGCCACCGCCGAGGCCCACGGCGGCCTGCAGACCGACGACGTGCTCAAGCTCGTGCTGCCGCTGCTGCGCGAGGTCTCGGCCCTGCACGAACTCGGCCACGTCGCCGCGCTCGGCAACGCCTTCGCCTACCGCGTGACCGACGCGCCCGCCGAACCCGCGCTGGCGCTCGCCCAGCCTGAAGGCACCGCACCACGCCGTCACCCCGAGGCCATCGCACCGCTCGAACAACCCGCCGCCTCGGTGCTGCGCGTGGTCGGCGAAACGCGCCTGACCGTCGATGCCGAGGCCGGCGTCGCGCTCGAGAACCTCGCGGTGATGCCCGAGGCCGGCCCCGACACCGTGCCCACGCGCCCCGTCTACCTGCCCGGCTACGCCGCGTGGGAACTGCGCCTGGGCCACCACGACGCGCTCGGCGACATCCTGTGCCTGGGCCAGGTGCTGGCCAGCCTGTCGTGCGGGCTCGACTTTACCGACGGCGACGACCTGACCCGCTTCGCCACGCACCGCGGCAACCTGTTCGAGCTGAACCGCCGGCTGCACCCGGTGGTGGCCGCCGTGATCTTCGAGATGACCGCGCTCGACCGCCACGAACGCGCACGCGACCTGCCCTCGGTCATCCGGCGCCTCGAGACCTACCGCGACCAGCCCGTCGACCTCGGCCTGGACCGCATCGCGCCCGCCCGCGACGGCGCGGGCCAGCGCCGCCAGGCGATCCAGCTGCACCTGCGCGACCGGCTCTTCGACCTCTCGCGGCGCAACCGCCTGCTGTACTTCAAGCCGACGCAGGCGCACGTGAACCTCACCGTCGCCAGCGTGCCGCTGGTGGTCGACCTGAACAGCATCCGCACCGACCAGCTGTGCGTGTGGGACGGCCGTTTTGCCGCCGACATCGCCAGTTGCGACCCCGTGCCGCTCGCGCGCTGGCTGCGCTTCGAAGACCAGCCCTACCTGCCCGGCGCGCTCGACCGCATCCTGCAGGAGGCGCGGCGCGACCGGGCCGAGTACGGCTTCTCGCAGCTGTCGCTGGTGATCGCCTTCCTGCGCTGGCACAACCTCAAGGAGGGCGAGGCCGAGCGCATCGCCTCGCCGCTGCTGATGCTGCCGGTGGAGCTCACGCGCAAGAAAGGCGTGCGCGACCAGTACCTGCTCGAAGCCTCGGCCAGCGAGGCGCAGGTGAACCCCACGCTGCGCCATCACCTGCGCCAGCTCTACGGCATCGCGCTGCCCGAGACGGTGGACCTGCGCGAGACCTCGCTCGAGCAGTTCCATGCGCAGCTGTCGGCGCAGATCGCGCAGAGCGAGCCCGGCGTGCAGCTGCGGCTCGTGAAGCAGCCCGAGATCGCCGTGATGCACCAGCGCGCGCGCCAGCGGCTCGAACAGTTCAAGCGCCGCACCCGCGTGCGCTCGCCCTCGGCGGTGCCCGTGGCCGCGCAAGACTTCAGCTACGCGCAGGACGACTTCCGCCCGCGCGGGCTGCAGCTGTTCCATGCGCGCGTGCGCCCCGTGCCGCTGCCGGTGCGCGAAGCCGTCGGTGGCGCACCCCAGCCGCGCGCACCGCAGATGGCGGCCACCGCGGTCGACGACACCGAGCGCAAGACCTTCGCGCTGCGCGAAAGCAGCGGCAACCCCTACCAGTGGGACATCGACCTCACGGCCGTGACGCTGGGCAACTTCAACCACCGCAAGATGTCGCTGGTGCGCGACTACTCGGGGCTGGCCGAATCCGACCTGGCGAGCGAGGCCTTCGACCGCGTGTTCTCGCTGCAGCCGCGCCGCGTCGACGCCGAGACGCCGCCCGCCCTGCCGCTGGCCGACCAGTGGCCCGTGGTGCAGGCCGACGCCACGCAGACCGCCGCGGTGGCGCTAGCGCGCACCGGCACCAGCTACATCATCCAGGGCCCGCCGGGCACGGGGAAGTCGCAGACCATCACCAACCTGATCGCCGACTACGTGGGCCGCGGCCAGCGCGTGCTGTTCGTCTGCGAGAAGCGCGCCGCCATCGACGTCGTGTTCCACCGCCTGCGCCAGCAGGGGCTGGACGAGCTGTGCTGCATGATCCACGACTCGCAAGGCGACAAGAAGGCCTTCGTGCAGAACCTGCGCAAGACCTACGAGCTGTGGCTCGAGGCGCCCGGCACGCTGGCGCAGGAAAGCACCGAGCGCACGCAGGTGCTAGACGCCATGGACCTCGACCTGCGCGCGCTCGAACGCTTCGACGCCGCCATGCACGACGTGCCCGAGCACATCGCCGTGACGCTGCGCGAGCTGCTCTCGCGGCTGGTGGCGCTCCAGGCCGACGACCCGTCGCTCACGCCGCTGCAGGCCGAGGCACTGCCCGCCTTCGCGGCCTGGCGCCGGCATGCGGAGCTGGTGTCGCGCCTGCACCTGGCCGTGACCGAAAGCCTGGGTGCGCCCAGCTTCGCGCAGCATGTGTTCGCACAGCTCGCGCCCTCGCTGCTCGCGCAGGAGAAGCCGCTGGCGCGCTTGGTCGAGCGCAGCGAACGCGCCATCGACCTGAGCGCCCCCTGCCGCGATGCGCTGGTCGATGCCTGGTCGCCGCTGGCCGAGGCCGGCGTGCTGTGGCGCGATGCGCTCGCCGTGGTGGCCGATGCGCGCAGCGTCGCCGCGCTGGCCGCGCGTGGCCAGCTGGCGCTGCTCGATGCGACGCACCCGAGCAGCCTCACGCTCGGCGCCGCCCTCAATGAAAGACGTACGCTGCAGCAGGCGCTCGACGCGCAGCTGCAGCGCACCGCCCACTGGCGCGACAAGCTCTCGCCCGGCGACACCGAAGCCGCGCTGGCGCAGGCCCGCGCGCAGCAAGGCTCGCTGCTGCGCTGGCTGCAGCCCTCGTGGTGGCGCCTGTCGGGCGAACTCAAGCGCCGCTACGACTTCGCCGCCCATGCCGTGCGTCCGCGGCCCAGCCGGATCCTCGAAGACCTGCGCGCCGAACAGGCCGCGCGCACCGCGCTCGACCAGCAGGCGGCGCGCCTCGAGGCCGACTACGGCTGCACCGACGCCGAGGCCTTCGCGCAGCAGCTGCAGGCGATGCGCGGCATCGACGCCGGCGCCGGCCTGCGCGCGGCGTTCCAGGCTCACCTGCGCACCGACGCGGGCCGCCGCAGCGTCGAGCAGCTCGTCGCCGCCGCGCCGCGCGTCGACACGCTCGAGGCCCTCTGGCGCGACCTGCTGCACGACGCCGGCGCGCAACCGCTGGACGCGCTCGACGCCCTGGCCCGCACGCTGCGCGACCAGGCCGACGCGCTGCCGTCGGTGCTCCAGCCGCTGCAGGAACTGGCCGACGCCGACCCCGCCGTGGCCGCCGCGCTGCGCACCCTGCCGCTGCCGCCCGAGGCCATCGAGTACGCCGTCGCGCGCGAAGGGCTGGAGCGCGTGTACCGCACCGAACGCTGGCTGCCGCGCTTCGACGGCGCCACGCTCGCGCGCCATGCGCAGCGCCTGGGCGAAGGCGAACGCAAGCTGCTCGAACGCAACGCACGCACGCTCGCCGCCGCGGTACGCCAGCGTTTCCGCGACCATGTGCAAAAGAGCGCCCTGCCCGCCAGCCAGCTCGACGCCGACGGCAAGGTCTTCAAGAAGAGCTACAACGCCGGCCGCCGCGAGCTCGAGCACGAATTCGGCAAGACCATGCGCTACAAGGCGATCCGCGAGCTGGCCAGTGGCGACACCGGCCGCGTGGTGCGCGACATGAAGCCCATCTGGCTCATGAGCCCGCTGTCGGTGTCCGACACGCTGCCGCTCGCGGCCGACCTGTTCGACGTGGTGATCTTCGACGAGGCCAGCCAGATCCCGGTCGAGGAAGCCGTGCCGGCGCTGTACCGCGCGCCGCAGATCATCGTGGTGGGCGACGAGATGCAGCTGCCGCCGACCAGCTTCTTCTCGTCGGGCCGCGATGCCGAGGAAGACACCGTGTCGGTGGCAGGCGACGATGCAGAGAACGGCGAGGAAGGCGAACGCATCGCCGTCGTGCTCGACGCCGACAGCCTGCTGAACCAGGGCGCGCGCAACCTGCCGGCCACGCTGCTGGCCTGGCACTACCGCAGCCGCTACGAATCGCTCATCGGCTTTTCGAACGCGGCCTTCTACGCGGGCAACCTGTACACCATTCCCGACCGCAGCCTGCCCGCGCCCGAGCGCGGCGAGATCGTGGTGCAGTCGCGCAGCCCGAGCGACGAGTCCGTGAAGGCGCAGGTCGACGCCCTGCTCTCGCGCGCCATCAGCTTCCACCGCGTGGCCGATGCGGTGTACGAGAACCGCATCAACGACGGCGAGGCGCGGCACATTGCGCAGTTGGTGCGCGAGCTGCTCAAGCGCGAGACCGGACGCAGCCTGGGCATCGTGGCGTTCTCCGAGGCGCAGCAGGGCGAGATCGAGGAGGAGCTGAACGCGCTCGGCGCGGTCGATGCCGACTTCGCAGCGCGGCTGGAGGCCGAGTACGTGCGCGAGGAAGACGACCAGTTCTGCGGCCTCTTCATCAAGAACCTGGAGAACGTGCAGGGCGACGAGCGCGACATCATCATCCTCAGCATCTGCTACGGCCCCAACCCCGAGGGCCGCATGCTGATGAACTTCGGCCCGATCAACCAGCGCGGCGGCGAGAAGCGGCTGAACGTGATCTTCAGCCGCGCCAAGCACCACATGGCGGTGGTCTCGACCATCCGCCATGAGGCGATCACCAACGACCACAACGAAGGCGCAGCCGCGCTGAAGAACTTCCTGCGCTATGCCGAGTGCCTGTCACGCGGCGACGAGGACACGGCGCGGCGCGTGCTCGAAGGCATGAACCCGCTGGCGCGCGGCCACGTGGCGCGGCAGGCGCGCACGGACGAGGTTACGGCGCAGATCGCGCAGGCGCTGCGCGCACGCGGCCATGCGGTGGACGAACAGGTGGGACAGTCGCGTTTTCGCTGCGACCTCGCGGTGCGCGCATCGGGACAGGGCCACTATGCGCTGGGCCTCCTCGTGGACGGCGCGGCGCAGGACGGCACGCGTCACAACGTGCTGGAACGCTATGTCTCGCGTCCGCGCATCCTCGACGCTTTCGGTTGGCAGGTGATGCAGGTGCTGGCCAAGGACTGGCTGCACGCCCCCGAGGCCGTGCTCGACCAAGTCGAGCAGGCGCTCGGAAAAAAGGCCGGGGTCAGCGCAGGACGGTGATGACGCGCTTGACGTCGAGTTCGGTCTTGCCGGTGAGCCGGTCCTTGTCGAACTCGCCGCTGAGCTCGACGCGCACCTTGTCGTCGATCTTCACGCCCGGCGGGAAGTACTTGGCGTCGATCTCGACCTTCAGGCGCCCCGTGTCGTCGGCAAAGGTGTAGTGCTCGCCGCCGTCGTGCGAGACGATGAAGCCGCGCACCGTGGCGTGCTGGTCGTCCTGGCCGGTCTCGATCAACTGCTTGACCGTCAGGTTCGGCACCGAGCTCGGGCCGGCGTACTGGGCCCAGGCCGCGGCCATGGGCAGCGCCACGCCGAATGTCAATGCGGTGGTCTTGAGGATCTTCTTGAAATGCATGCGGTCGTTCCTCCTGTGAATGGCCCAGGGCCGGGTTGCAACAGTCTGATGGACCGCGCGCAGGCCCCGAGGTTCCCCGGGGCCGCGCGATCCGATCAATCGTAGATGACCTGCGCCTTGCCCGCTTCGGCTTGCGCGGTCCAGCTCGCGAGCGCCGCATCGGTCGGGAAGAACTTGGCGCGCTCGCCCAATTGCAACTCGACCTGCGCCCCGCCCCGCGCCATCGACAGACGCACGGGCAGGCCGTGCACCAGGTCACCGACCTCGGTCTGCTCGGTGCGCGCCGGAAAGTCTTTCAAGAGGCGCGCGATCTCCGGCACCTTGCCATTGACCGCCACGCGCAGGAACTTGCCGAAGCGGCAGCGCGCCGAGGCCAGGTCCCACACCTGCTGCACCTGGAAGCGCGCCTCGAAGCCGCCGCGCGCGGGCTGCAGCTTGCCGCTCACGATGACGAGCTCGTCGTCCTTCAGCGTGTTGCGGTTGGCGTTGATGAGCGCCTCGTCGGCCGTGGCGTCGATGGACTCCGACTTGTCGTCGAGCTTGAAGATCGCCAGCCGGCCGCGCTGGCCGTTGATGACGCGGAAGTCGCTCACGATGCCGGCGATGACCTGCGGGTCGCGGCTGTCGAGCAGGTCGCCGATCTCGCGCTTGCAGAAGCGCCGCACCTCGTGCGAAACCTCGTCGAACAGGTGGCCCGACAGGTAGAAGCCCACGGCCGTCTTCTCGAAAGTCAGACGCTCTTTCACGCCCCAGGGCGTGGCGTCGACCAGGTCGGGCTCCTGCGTGGCCGAACCGTGCTCGCAGTCGCCGAAGATGTCGGCCTGCGAGGCGTTGGCCGCCGTGGCGATGGCGAACTCGAAGGCGCGGTCGACCGAGGCGATGAGCGAGGCGCGGTTCTGCTGGATGGCATCGAACGCGCCAGCCTTGATGAGCGCCTCGACCGTGCGCTTGTTGATGCGCTGGCGGTCGATGCGCACGCAGAAGTCGTACAGGCTCTTGAACGGCCCGCCCTCTTCGCGCGCCCGCACCACGGCCTCGACCGCGAGCTGGCCCGTGCCCTTCACGGCGCCCAGGCCGTAGCGGATGATCCGGTTGGTGACCGGCTCGAAGCGGTAGTTGCCGCGGTTCACGTCCGGCGGCTCGAAGGTGATGTTGAAATTCTTCTGGGCGTCTTCGAACAAGAGCTTGAGCTTGTCCGTGTCGTCCATTTCCACGGTCATATTCGCGCAGAAGAACTCGGCCGTGTAGTGGACCTTGAGCCAGCCCGTGTGGTACGCCAGCAGCGAGTAGGCGGCGGCGTGCGACTTGTTGAAGCCGTAGCCCGCGAACTTCTCCATCAAGTCGAAGATTTCGTCGGCCTTGTCCTGCACGATGCCGTGCGTGGCCAGGGCGCCCGCGCGGAACTTCTCGCGGTGCTCGGCCATTTCCTCGAGCTTCTTCTTGCCCATCGCGCGGCGCAGCAAGTCGGCGCCGCCGAGCGAGTAGCCGCCCAGGATCTGCGCGGTCTGCATCACCTGCTCCTGGTAGACCATGATCCCGTAGGTCTCGGAGAGCATTTCGGCCACGGCCGGGTGCGGGTACTCCACGTCTTCGCGACCGTGCTTGCGCGCCACGAAGCTGGGAATCAGGTCCATCGGGCCCGGACGGTACAGCGCGTTCAGCGCGATCAGGTCTTCCAGGCGCGTGGGCCGCGCGTCCTTCAGCATGCCTTGCATGCCGCGGGATTCAAACTGGAACACGGCCTCGGTCTTGCCGTCGGAGAACAGGCGGTAGGTCGGCCCGTCGTTCAGCGGGATGTTCTCGAACGCGAAGTTCTCCTGGCCCTTGTGGCGCTTCATGATGAACTCGCGCGCGATCTCCAGGATCGTGAGCGTGGCCAGGCCCAAGAAGTCGAACTTCACGAGGCCGATGGCTTCGACGTCGTCCTTGTCATACTGGCTCACGGCCGATTCGCTGCCGGGCTGCTGGTACAGCGGGCAGAAGTCGGTGAGCTTGCCCGGCGCAATGAGCACGCCGCCGGCGTGCATGCCGATGTTGCGGGTCATGCCTTCGAGCTTCTGCGCGAGCTCGACCAGCATGCGCACTTCTTCTTCCTTCTCGATGCGCTCCGCCAGCTGCGGCTCCATCTCGATGGCGTAGTTGTTCTTGTCGCCTTCGATCTTGGTCGCGGGCGGGTACTGCAGCGTGACCGACATGCCCGGCTTGTTCGGGATCAGCTTGCTGATGCCGTCGCAGAACATGTAGCTCATGTCGAGCACGCGGCCCACGTCGCGGATGGCCGCGCGCGCGGCCATGGTGCCGAAGGTGGCGATCTGGCTCACGGCGTTGCGGCCGTACTTGTCCTTCACGTAGTCGATCACGCGGTCCCGGTTGCCCTGGCAGAAGTCGATGTCGAAGTCGGGCATCGAGACGCGTTCGGGGTTCAGGAAACGTTCGAACAGCAGCTTGTATTCGAGCGGGTCGAGGTCGGTGATCTTCAGCGCGTAGGCCACCAGCGAGCCCGCACCCGAGCCCCGGCCCGGGCCCACGGGGCAGCCGTTTTCCTTGGCCCACTTGATGAAGTCGCCCACGATCAGGAAGTAGCCGGGGAAGCCCATGTTCAGGATCGTGTTGATCTCGAACTCCAGGCGCTCCACGTAGCGCGGCCGTTCGGCATCGCGCTTGGCTTCGTCGGGGTACAGGTGCTTCAGTCGCACCTCCAGCCCGTCGAACGACTCCTGGCGGAAGAACTCGCCGATCGGCATGCGCACGCCTTCGCTGATGAAGGGCGTGGGAAAGTCGGGCAGCTGCGGCTTGCCGAGCACCAGCGTGAGGTTGCAGCGCTTGGCGATTTCGACCGTGTTGGCCAGCGCGCTGGGCACGTCGGCAAAGAGCGCCTGCATCTCGGCGCTCGACTTGAAGTACTGCTCTTCGGTGAACTTGCGCACGCGGCGCGGGTTGCCCAGGATTTCGCCTTCGGAAATGCACACGCGCGCCTCGTGCGCCTCGTAGTCCTGGCGTTCGGCGAACTGCACCGGGTGCGTGGCCACCACCGGCAGCTTCAGTCGGGCCGCGAGCTTCACGGCCGCGATCACGTGCGGCTCGTCTTCGGGGCGGCCGGCACGTTGCAGCTCGATGTAGAAGCGGTGCGGGAACATGCCCGCGAGTTGCAGCGCCAGCTCGGCGGCGCGCTCTTCCTGGCCCTGCAGCAGCGGCTGGCCCAGCGGCCCGGCCTGCGCGCCCGACAGCGCGATCAGCCCGCCCTGCAGCTCCTGCAGCCACTCGAGCTTGCAGGCCGCCTGCGACTGGCCGCGGCTCACGTTCTGCGTCCAGGCGCGGGCCAGCAGTTCCGACAGGTTGAGGTAGCCCTCCATGTTCTGCACCAGCAGAATGAGGCGGGTCAGCGCGCCGGGCTCCTTGCCCAGCCCGTCGATGAAGATTTCAGCGCCGATGACGGGCTTGACGCCCTTGCCCCGGCCCTGCTTGTAGAACTTGACCGTCCCGAACAGGTTGTTCAGGTCGGTGATGGCCAGCGCGGGCTGCTTGTCGGCAGCGGCGGCCTTGATGACTTCGTCGATTCGATTCGTGCCATCGACGACGGAAAACTCGGTGTGCAGACGCAGGTGAACAAACATCCTGCCATTGTAGTTTTCGGGCGCCCGGAGGCGCCGTCAGGAAGACCCTCGTTCGGATCATGTCGCGGGTTTTGCCAGCCGCGCCTTGAGGCCGGGATCGAGGCGGTAGGCGGCCTCTTCTTCTTCGGCTGCACGCTTCGGGGCATTCTTGCTACGCCAGATATCAGCGCGCACAAGATGGGCATCGACAGCGCGCCAAGTCTTGAAGCTGATGACCTTGTCCAGATCCACAAGCGCGCCGTCAAGATCGCCTTTTGCCCTTCGTGCATTTGCTCGACCGAAATAGCCGTCTACATATTCAGGTGTCGTACGAACGACGTGGTCGAAGTCTTGGTAGGCGCGGTCGAAATTCTGTGTCTTCATCCATGCTGTCCCGCGATAGACGTAAGCCATCGTTCGCTTCGGCGTCTGACGAATGACTTCATTGAAATCAGCCAATGATTTCTCGTAGTCGCTTTTGGAGGCCCAAGAAAGCCCTCGACCGAAATAAGCTTCGGTGAAGCTCGGTATCAGACGAATCGCTTGATCAAAATCCGCAATGGCTGCGTCGTGCTCGCCTAACTTCTCCCGCAGCATGCCGCGATTCTTGTATGCCATGGGAAACGAGGGCGAGCGACGGATCGCTTCGCTGTAGTCGTCGATCGCCTTCGTCGGCTCTTTCTTCCGCTCCCAAACCACCGCACGGTTGTTGAGCACTTGGACGTTCCCGGGATTTGTACGCAGTGCCTCGGTGTTGTCAGCAATCGCGCGGTCATAGTCACCCTTTCGCTCCCACACCAAAGCTCGACCTTGATAGCCAAAGGAGTCCTTCGGATCGATGCGTAGCGCTTGGTCGTAATCTGCAAGCGCCTTGTCCAGTTCGCCTGCTTCCTCCCAAGCGGACGCGCGCCCCTGATATGCCCCAGAACTCTCGGGATGGATCCGAAGCGCCTCATCGTAGTCTGCGATCGCCTTCTTGAATTCGCGTAACTTGACGAACGTCGCGCCGCGGTTCCGATAAACCTCCGCGTACTTGGGCGCTGGCGTCGCTTCTTTGTCGAGATTTTTATGGGCGTCGACCGCCTTGTCGAAAAAGGGCAACGCCTCGCGCGGCTCACCCGCCAAATTCCACAGAGCGCCACGGTTGTTGTAGCCAAAGGTGTAGGTCGGATCGATACGGGAAGCCTCGGTGTACTCGGCCATCGCGCGAGAAAAATCGCCATCCTCCTTCAGCGCGTTGCCCAAAACCGCGTGTGCGACGGCATATTGCCGCTTCGTGAGTCCCTTGGCGGCAATTACCCTGTCGCAGGCGGTGAGCCTGTCCGTTGTGAATCCCCGGCCTGTATTGCAGAGATCGTAGGCATCCTGCAACGCGTCGGAGGCCCCCCACGCAGTTGCAGACAGCGCAATGGCCGCACACGCGATCAAACGTCGAACCATGAATTCTTCCCTCCAGATTATTTGTATCAAGACTTTACCTCCTCCCTGAGTCCGCCCGTCATTCGCCGGTCCCTACAATCCCGCCCCGTGCAAGAGATTTTGAATATCGCCGCCTACAAGTTCGTGGGCATCAACGACAGCCCCGTGCTGCGTGAGACCCTGCGCGAGCGCGCGCAGGCCCTGGGCCTGATGGGCACGATCCTGCTGGCGCCCGAAGGTATCAACCTGTTTCTGGCGGGGACGGCGCATGCCATCCACGCCTTCCTGGCCGACCTGCGCGCCGATGCGCGCTTTGCCGACCTCGAAACCAAGGAAAGCTGGTCGGCCACGCAGCCCTTCCGGCGCATGCTGGTGAAGCTCAAGCGCGAGATCATCCGCATGGACCACCCCGCGATCCAGCCCGCCGCGGGCCGCGCGCCCGGCGTGGACGCGCCCACGCTCAAGCGCTGGCTCGACCAGGGCCACGACGACGAGGGCCGGGAGATCGTGATGCTGGACACGCGCAACGACTTCGAGGTCGACGAAGGCACCTTCGACGGCGCGATCGACTGGCGCATCACCAAGTTCACCGAATTCCCGCCCGCATTGAAGGCGCACCGCGCCGACTTCGAGGGCAAGACGGTGGTGAGCTTCTGCACCGGCGGCATCCGCTGTGAGAAGGCGGCCATCCTCATGCGCGAGGAAGGCGTGGAACACGTGCTGCAGCTCGAAGGCGGCATCCTCAAGTACTTCGAGGACGTCGGCGGCGCGCACTACCACGGCGACTGCTTCGTGTTCGACGGCCGCCGGGCCCTGGCGCCCGACCTCAGCGCGCGCGCCTCCGATGCCAGCGCCCGGGCCTCGGAAGACCCGGACATCGGCATCAAGCAATAAACGGAAGGCTCAGACCGGCGTGGTGCCCGTGTCGGGCTCGCGCACGCCGAAGGGCTTGCCCGGCAGCGGAATGAACTCGGTCTCTCCGGGCACGTGGCCCATGCGCTGGGCAGCCCAGTCGGCACCGGCTTCGAGGATGCGCTCGCGCCGGCTCGAGACGAAATTCCAGGTGATGTAGCGCGGGCCGTCCAGCGGCTCGCCGCCGATGACCATCAGGCGCACGGCGGCGTCGGCAGTGAACACCGCGCCCTGCCCGTCCGGCAGCACCGCCATCGTGTGGGCGGGCGCCGGCTCGCCGTTCACGCGCGCATCGCCGTCGACCATGTAGACCGCCAGTTCGGGCGCCAGCGCGGGCAGCTCGAAACGGCCGCCGGCCGGCAGCGCGATGTCCAGGTAGACCGTCTGCGCCAGCGTCTTCACCGGCGAGCGCACGCCGAAGGCCTCGCCCACCAGCACGCGCACGGGCACGCCCTGCACCGTCAGCTCGGGAATGGCGTCGGCCGGCGTGTGCTCGAAGCTGGGCTCGACCTCTTCATGGGCCTGCGGCAACGCGGCCCACAGCTGCAGGCCGTGGTTCACGAACGTGTCGGCCAAGAGGCGCTCGGGCTTGCGCTCGGAGTGCACGATGCCGCGTCCCGCGGTCATCCAGTTGATGGCGCCGGGCTGGATCTCCTGCACGCTGCCCAGGCTGTCACGGTGCATCATCGCGCCCTCGAACAGGTAGGTGACCGTCGACAGGCCGATGTGCGGGTGCGGGCGCACGTCGTGCGCGTTGCCGGGCTGCTCGGTGGCCGGGCCGAAATGGTCGAAGAACACGAAGGGCCCGACCGAGCGGCGCTGCGCCGCCGGCAGCACGCGTCGCACGTTGAAGCCACCGCCCAGGTCCTTGTCGTGGGGCCGCAGCAATTGGATTTCGGGGATGGTGTCGGTCATCGTGGGGTCCTTGTGGGCGAAGTTCAGTGGGGCGTTATGCGCGTGATCTTGCCACTGCACCCACGCGCTCGCCGAAGGCGCGCGCGGTTTCCAGGTCGCCCTTGGGCATCTCGGCCGGGCTCGCGTCCGAAGGCGACTGCGTGAGCAGGCCGCCGTAGCCGCCGACGTAGTTCATCGCGTCGCGCGTGGCCGCCTTGTTGTTGGTCGGCAGGATGCCCATGCTGACCCAGATGCCGCTGTGCTGCATGGCCAGCGTCCACAGGTAAGTCATGGTCGTGACCTTGTCGCCGTTCATCGTGGCGCTGTTGGTGAAGCCGGCGAAGAGCTTGTCTTTCCAGCCTTGCGTGTACCAGACCTTGGACGACGCGTCGGCGAATTTCTTGAACTGCCAGCTCACGCCACCCATGTAGGTCGGCGAGCCGAAGATGATCGCGTCGGCCGCGGCCAGCGTCTCCCAGCCACCGGCCGGCAGGTTGCCGTCGGCGTCGATGGCGAGCAGCTGCGCGCCCGCCCCGTCGGCCACGGCCTGGGCCACGCGCTGGGTGTGGCCGTAGCCGGAATGGAAGACAACGACGATGTTTGCCATGAAACGGATTTCCTCAAAGAAGCGATGAAGTCAGCAGGCCGCGCCCACGAGGTGTGCGCGGCCTGGGGAGCGAGCTTACTTTTTATCGATGCTGAAACGGCCGGCGCCGAATGCCGCGAAAGCGAGCAGGCCACCGGCGATGGCGATGTTCTTGAAGAACATCAGCTGGTTCACGAAGGCCTTGTCTGCGGGCATGCCCCAGTAGTTGTGGAACATCACAGCCGCGGCCACGGTGAAGATCGCCAGCACGATGGCCGACAGGCGCGTCTTGAAGCCGACCAGCAGCAGCAGGCCGAGCCCCAGCTCCACGACGATCGCGATGACCGCCGCCACCTGCGGCAATGGTGCACCCACCGAGGAGATGTACCCCACGGTGCCGGCAAAGCCCATGAGCTTGCCGAAGCCGGCGGGCACGAACAGCGCTGCAAGCAGCACGCGGCCGATGAGTGCCAGCGTGTCCTGGGCAGCGTTGGGGGCGGTGGTTGTGGTCGTAATGGCCATGGTGAAACTCCTCGTTGGTTGTTGAAGCAAAGGGACAGGAAAAAAAGACGCCGTCTCAGGCCGTCAGGTCGAACACCAGCACTTCGGCATCGGTGCCGGCGCCGAGCGTGAGTTGCGATTCGCCTTCGAGCATCGCGGCGTCGCCGCCCACGAGCTTCTGGCCGTTGACTTCGAGCTCGCCGCGCACCAGGTGCACGTAGCTCTTGCGCTGCGGGTCGAGCGCCAGGCTGGCGGTTTCGCTGCCGTCGAACAGGCCGGCGAACAGGCGCGCGTCGGCGTTCACCGTCACCGAGCCGTCACGGCCGTCGGGCGAGGCCACCAGGCGCAGGGTGCCGCGCTTTTCGGCGTCGCTGAACTGCTTCTGCTCGTAGCCGGGGGCAATGCCGCGTTCCTTGGGCTCGATCCAGATCTGCAGGAAGTGCGTGGTCTGGTCGGCCTTGTGGTTGAACTCGCTGTGCATCACGCCACGGCCGGCGCTCATGCGCTGCACGTCGCCCGGCGGAATGGATTCGATGTTGCCCATGCTGTCCTTGTGCGCGAGTTCGCCCGAGAGCACGTAGCTGATGATCTCCATGTCCCGGTGGCCGTGGGTGCCGAAGCCGGCGCCCGCCGCCACGCGGTCTTCGTTGATCACCCGCAGGTTGCCGAAGCCCATGTAGGCCGGATCGTAGTACCCGGCGAAGGAAAAGCTGTGGAACGAGCGCAGCCAGCCATGGTCGGCATAACCGCGTTCCTGGGATTTACGCACTTGCAACATATCGAACTCCTTGCTGCCCCACCCGGTTCGGGCGCCGGGGCTTTCGTCGTGGGCCGCGCCGGATGCGCAGCGGATGAGAAGAATTCTGGACCTCCATCCCCCTCTGAAAGACGCCCGGTTTTGATGGCATCATTCAAATTATTTGAATGATGGAGCCCGCCCCATGACGAGCGCCCGAGACGTCCTCACCCCCGACGCGCTGGCCATGCTGCAGACGGTGGCCACCACCGGCAGCTTCGCCGCCGCCGCGCGCGCGCTCGGCCTGGTGCCCAGCGCGCTGAGCTACCGCGTGCGCCAGATCGAGGACGCCCTGGACGTGCTGCTGTTCGACCGCAGCGCGCGGCAGGCCCGCATCACCGAGGCCGGCGCCGAACTGCTGCGCGAGGCCGCGCGCCTGCTCGGCGAGATCGACGCCGTGGCCAACCGCGTCAAGCGCGTGGCCACCGGCTGGGAGCCGATGCTGACCATCGCGGTCGACAGCGTGATCGCACGCGACCCGCTGCTCGACCTGTGCACCGCCTTCTTCGCGCTCGAGCCACCCACGCGGCTGAAGCTGCGCGACGAAACCCTGCTGGGCACCATCGAGGCGCTGACCAGCGGCGAGGCCGACCTGGCCATCGGCGCGGTGCTCGATGCCGCGAGCCTGGCCTTCACCGCCACCGGCATCCGCAGCCGGCCGATCGGCGAACTGCGCTTCGTGTTCGCGGTGGCGCCGCACCATCCGCTCGCGCGCCTGCCGCAGCCGCTGAGCGACGCGGTGCTGCGCCAGCACCGCGCGGTGGCCGCGGCCGACTCGGTGCGCAGCGGGCCGAGCATGACCGTGAACCTCGTGGGCGGACAGGACGTGCTCACCGTGCCCAGCATGCAGGCCAAGATCGCCGCGCAGCTGCACGGCCTGGGCGGCGGCTTCCTGCCCGAGCCGATGGCGCGGCCCTACATCGAGGCCGGCCACCTTGTCGAGCTGCAGACCGAGCGCCAGCCGCCGCTGGGCACCATGCACTGCGCGTGGCGCGTGCGCAGCGCGGGCAAGCCGGGGCGCGCGCTCGAATGGTGGCTCGCACAGTTCGAGCACGAGGGCACGCGCAAGGCGCTGCTCGAACGCCACCGCGGTCGCTGAACGCCATGTGATTCGCGGCTGCCTAAGGGTCGCCCCCAGCCCGGCGGCGCGCGCAGACCGAGTTAGAGTGTGCACGGCCTCCTCAGTCATCACCCTGTCAAAAGAAAAGAGTCCGCCATGCCCAAAGCCAAAGCCCGCGCCACCGCCGACCGCCACCGAACTCCCGCCGCCGCCCGCCACTACGCCGTCATCGGCGCCGGCATTGCCGGCGTGGCCTGTGCCCGCACGCTGATGCAGGCCGGGCACCGTGTCACGGTGTTCGAACGCGAGGCCACGCCGGGCGGGCGGATGGCGAGCATCGACACCGCCTTCGGCCGCTTCGACAGCGGCGCGCAGTACTTCACCGTGCGCGATCCGCGCTTTGCCCAGGTGCTGGCCACCACGCCCGCGCTGTGCCGCCCCTGGAGCGCCAACCTCGTGCGCGTGCTCGACGCCCACGGCCGCGTGGCCGAGGCGGCGCTGCCCTCGCTGGAGCCGCACTGGGTCGCCCAGCCCGGCATGGACGCGCTCGTGGCCCACTGGGCCGCGCCGCTGGGCGAGCACCTCGTCACCGGCACCCAGGTCACCCGCATCGAGCCCGACGCGCTCGACGCCACCCGCTGGCAGCTGCGCACCGCCGGCGCCGACGATTCGCAGCATGTGTACTCCGGCTTCGACGCCGTGCTGCTGGCCGTGCCGCCCGCGCGCACCCGCGAGCTGCTGGCCGATGGCGAACGCTCGGCCACGCTGAGCCGCAAGATCGACCGCGTGCGCATCGCGCCCTGCTGGACGCTGATGATCGCCTTCCCCCAGGCCAACCAGGCCAACATGTCGCACCTCGGCCCGCAATGGAACGTGGCGCGCAGCACCCACCACCGCGTGGCGTGGCTGGCGCGCGAATCGTCCAAGCCCGGCCGCGAGCGCGTCGAGCGCTGGACCCTGCAGGCCAGCGCCACCTGGTCGCAAGAACACCTGCGCGACACGCCCGCGCGCATCGAGGCCAAGCTGCTGCGCGCCTTCTCGGAGATCACCGGCATCCACGCCACGCCCAGCCACGCCAAGGCGCGCTGCTGGCCCGAAGCGCAGACGCAGGTGCCCGTGGGCCAGACCCACCTGTGGGACGCCAAGGCGCGCATCGGCATCGCCGGTGACTGGTGCATCGGCCATCGCGTGGAAGACGGTTTCGTTTCGGGCCTCTCGCTGGCCCTGGCCGTTCTCTAAGTCCTCCAAGAAAGGATGCGGGCCACCGGCCGCTTCGCCCCCTCGCCCACCGGCCCGCTGCACGCCGGCTCGCTGGTGGCCGCGCTCGCGAGCTGGCTCGACGTGCGGGCGCGCGGCGACGGTGCGCGCTGGCTGGTCCGCATCGAGGACGCCGACACCGAGCGCTGCCTGCCCGGCATGGGCGAACACATCCTGCGCCAGCTCGCCGACTGCGCCCTGCTCCCCGACGAACCGCCCGAGTGGCAGACGCAGCGCACCGCGCACTACGAGGCGGCGCTGGCCGCGCTGCGCGCGCGCGGCCTCACCTACCCCTGCGGCTGCTCGCGCAAGGACATCGACCTGGCCCTGGCCCGGCTCGGCCACGCGCACGAGCGCCACGGCGAGCGCGTCTACCCCGGCACCTGCCGCGACGGCCTGCACGGCAAACCCGCGCGCGCCTGGCGCTTTGCCGCGCACCGCATGCCGGCCGGCGACCTGCACTGGCACGACCGCCGCCTCGGCCCGCAGCGGCAGGACGTGCAGCGCGAGGTCGGCGACTTCGTGCTGCGCCGCGCCGACGGCCCCTGGGCCTACCAGCTGGCCGTGGTGGTCGACGACGCCGAACAGGGCGTGACCGACGTGGTGCGCGGCGAGGACCTGGCCGACAACACCGCGCGCCAGATCTTGCTGCAGCAGGCGCTCGGCCTGCCCACGCCGAGCTACCTGCACACGCCGCTGGTGCGCGGCGCCGACGGCGACAAGCTCTCCAAGCAGAACGGCGCCACGGCCATCGACACCGCCACGCCGCAGGCCGCGCTGGCCGCGCTCGACACCGCCGCGCGCGCGCTCGGCCTGCGCCCCACGGCCGCCGGCCACTGCACCGCCGCCCTGGGCGGCTGGGTGCCCGAATGGCGCGATCTCTACAATTCGCGGCCCTCATGAACATTCCCGACACCGTGTCCAACGACCTCCCGCCCGGCGACGACCTGCCCGCATCCCCCGAAGACGACGCCACCGACGGCAAGCCGCATCCGCTGCACCGCCGCCTCAAGAGCTTCGTGAAGCGCGCCGGCCGCACCACCGACGGCCAGGCCCGCGCCTTCGCCGAGCTGGGCCCGCTGTTCCTCGTGCCCTACACGCCCGAGCGGCTCGACCTCACGGCGGCCTTCGGCGGCCGCGTGGGCCCGACGGTGCTGGAGATCGGCTTCGGCATGGGCGAGGCCACGGCCCACATCGCCACGGTGCTGCCCGAGACCAACTTCCTGTGCTGCGAGGTGCACGAGCCCGGCGTGGGCGCGCTGCTCAAGCGCATCGGCGAGCAGTCGATCTCGAACATCCGCATCTGCGCGCACGACGCGGTCGACGTGATCGACCACATGCTGCAGCCCGGCACGCTGGCCGGCGTGCATGTGTTCTTTCCCGACCCCTGGCACAAGAAGCGCCACAACAAGCGCCGCCTGATCCAGCCCGAGTTCGTGACCAAGCTGGCGCAGCACCTGCGCCCCGGCGGCTACATCCACTGCGCCACCGACTGGCAGCCCTACGCCGAGCAGATGCTCGAAGTGCTGGGCGCCGAGCCGCTGCTGCGCAACACCGCGCCGGACACCGGCTACGCGCCCAAGCCGGCGTACCGCCCGCTCACCAAGTTCGAGAACCGCGGCCTCAAGCTGGGCCACGGCGTGTGGGACCTGGTGTTCGAAAAACGCGCCTGAGCGCGCGTCAACTCCCCCCGCTCACTCGACGAGCTTGAAGCGGAACGGCAGCCGCATGCGGGCGCGCACCGCACGCCCGTCCGCGGTGCGCGCCGGGTCGAAGTGCCATCCCTTGAGCGAATCGGTCGCCGCCTGCGACAGCAGCGGGTGCGGCGAGCGTTCGACGCGGATGTCTTCGGGCTTGCCGTCCACGCCGACGAAGAAGGCCGTGATCACCAGGCCCTCGATGCCCTCCTCCACCAGCGCGGACGGGTAGCTGGGATAACGGCGCTGGCGGATCACCGGCTCCGTCACGACCGCGTCCGACGCAACGCGCGAATCGGCGCGCGGCGCCGCCATGAGGGTCGGCCCCGACGGCAATGCCATCGGCGGCCCCGCCAGTGGCAGCGATGGCGGCTCGATCATCGATGGGGGCGGCAGGGGCGGCGGCTCGATCCTCGGTTGCGGCGGCTGCGGCGCAGCCACGGGCACGAAGACCTCCGGCGCGGGCAGCGCCTTTTCCACCACCTTCGATGGGGGCGACACGACGCACCCGGCGAGCGCCGCGCACATCCCTCCCAGAACCCAGGACACAGTTGTTTTCATCAGGGCAATTCTGGAGCACCCGCGCCTTCCGCCCTGGCCTCGAAATTGCTACACTTTTTTACTATTGTTAGCAAAAGGTAGCCAATGAACGCGTCTCGCAGGACATGGCTGGGAAAAGCCTCCATAACGCTGCTTCTGGGAAGCGGCCTCGGCATCACCCGTCCCTTGCTGGCACAGACGCCACGCCCGGCCGCCGCCGGGGCCCGCGTCGTCCTGCTCGGCCAGTCGGTGCCGCTCACCGGCAGCGCCAACGAGATCGGCAACGCCTTCGCGGCCGGCAGCCGGCTCGCCGTGAGCGACTTCAACACGCGCAACGCCGCCACCGGCCTGCAGCTGAAGCTGCTGCAGCTCGACGACGGCTACGACGCCGCGCGCGCCACCACCAATGCCCGCACCCTGCTGGGCGCGAACAAGGCCGACATGCTGTTCGGCTTTGTCGGCACCGCCAGCAGCGAGGCCGGCGCCAAGGTCGCCACGCAGCAGGGCAGCCTGCTCTTTGCGCCCTTCGCCGCCTCCGACACGCTGCGCGGCCCCGATCACCCGAACGTGTTCCATGTGCGCCCCGGCATGATCGACGAGGCCCTCAAGATCGTGCGCCAATGCGCCACCGTGGGGCAGAAACGCATCGCGCTGGTGGGCGACGACGACGCCATGGGCCGCGCCGGCCTGGCCGCCGTGCAGCAGGCCGTTTCCGAACTCAAGCTGCCGCCGCTGGTCGCCAGCGCGCTGGTGCCCGCGGGCGCCGACAAGCTCGACGCCGCGCTGAAGACCGTGCAGCAGCAGACGCCCCAGGCCATCGTGCTGGTGTCGCTCTCGGGCACCACGGCCAGCGCCATCCGCAAGCTGCGCAAGAGCGGCTACACGGGCAACTTCATGGCCTTCTCGATCGTCGGCATCGACCCGCTCTACGCCGAGCTGGGCAAGGACATCGGCGGCATCGTGATCTCGCAGGTGGTGCCCTCGCCGCGGCCCTCGGCCATTCCGATCGTCAAGGAATACCTCGCGGCGGTCGACAACTCCGACCAGACCGCGTCGTACGAAGGGCTCGAGGGCTTCATCGCCGCCAAGGCCGCGGGCGAGGCCGTGCGCCGCGCAGGCCGCGGCTTCAACACCGCGACGCTGCAGCGCACGATGACGGCGATGACCGACTACGACGTGGGCGGCTTCCGCATCAACCTGCGCCCGGGTCTGCGCGACAACGTGCGCAGCATCGACCTCATCAGCATCTCGGCCGACGGCCGCGTGCTCCGCTGACGCGCCTCACACGGCGCTGTCGCGCAGCAGCTCGGTGAAGCGCTGCTGCACGTACAGCGCCGTCGCGCCGAGGGGGCGCCCCTGCAGCCACAGCATGCGCACCGACAAGCGCGGCAAGGCCAGCGACGGGCACGGCACTTCCTTCAGCGCCTTGCTGAAGCCTTCGTAGCGCGCGATGTTGATGGGCAGCACGGCCCAGCCCAGGTTGTCGGCCACCATCTCGGCCGTGCTGTAGAAGCTGTCGGAGCGCCACACGCGCGGGCTGTAGGCCACCTCGTGCACGTCGTCCGCGTGCATCAGCAGCTGGCGTTGCCGCGCCAGGTCCTGGCGCCGCACGGTGCGGCCGTCGGCCAGCGGGTGGTCGCTGGCCACGAACACGCCCTGGCGCACGCTGCCGATGTGGCGCTGGTCGAAGCTGGCACGCACCGGGCCGCGGTCGAAGTGGAAGGCCACGCTGGCGCGCTCCTGCTCGACGTAGTCGGCCACCTCGGTCGCGGTGCCGTTGAGCAGCGTGAGTTCGAGGCTCGGAAACTTCACCGACAGCTCGCGCATCAGCGTGCCGATGGCGGTGTACGGCAGGGCTTCGTCCAGCGCCAGCGACAGCGCCGCCTCGTCGCCTTCGTGCAGCGAGCGGGCGCGCTGGTCGAGCTGCTCGGCCTGCCGCAGCAGCTCGCGCGCCTCCAGCAGCAGCACCCGGCCCGCGTCCGACAGCTGCGCGTTGCGGCGCGAGCGGTCGAACAGCGCCACGCCGAGGTCGACCTCGAGCAGCCCGATGGCGGTGCTCACGGCCGACTGGGCCTTGCCCAGGTGGCGCGCCGCGGCCGAAAACGAGCCGCACTCGGCGGTCGTCACGAACTGGCGCAATTGGTCAACGGTCCATTCCATTTCGGTCATCCATCTATTTTTTAGATTAATTCCATCTTTATTCATTCATTTCAATGACGCAAGATGGCGCCATGACGAATGTGAACAACAAGACGACACCGGCGTTCGAACTCAGCTGGTGCAGCGATCCTTCCCAGGCGCAGGCGTTGACCGCCCTGTTCCTGCAGCAACTTTCCCCTTCCTACATCTCCCATTCGGAGCTGCAGGAGCAGCGCGCCGTAGCCCTCGGCGAATGGCGCAGCGACCTGCCCGCCGTCTTCATGGCGCAAGTGCGCGAGACCCTAGCGCTGGACCCGGCCACCGCCCACGCCCGCGTGGCCGTCGCGCGAGCTGACGGCGCACTGGCCGGCTTCGCGCTGGTGTCCATCGACGACACCCGCCGCGCCGCGCGCAGCTTCGCGACGCTCGACGACCTCGTCGTCGACGCGCGCTTCCAGGGCATCGGCCTGGGCGGGCGGCTGTTCGACTGGGTCTGCGCCGAGCTGCAGGGCCGCGGCATCCAGCGCCTCTTTCTCGAAAGCGGCATCGGCAACGCCCGCGCGCACGACTTCTTCCACGCTCGCGGCTGCGCGACGGTCTCGGTGACGATGCTCAAGGAACTGGACGGCACCACCGCACAGTCGCACGACCGGAGGGCCACGCAATGAACGGCTTGAACCCCACCGCCAAGAAATGGATCACGCTCGGCATCGTCTCGATGGCGCTGCTGCTGATCGTGGTCGACATGACCGTGCTCTACACGGCACTGCCTACGCTCACGCACGACCTGGCCGCCTCGGCCACCGAGAAGCTCTGGATCCTCAACGCCTACACCGTGGTCGTCTCCGGTTTCCTGCTGGGCATGGGCGCGCTGGGCGACCGCGTGGGCTACCGGCGCATGTTCGTCGCGGGCCTGACCGTGTTCGGCGTGGCCTCGCTGTGCGCGGCCTACGCGCCGAACCCGGCCGTCCTCATCGCCGCGCGGGCCCTCTTGGGCGTGGGCGCATCGATGATGATGCCGGCCACGCTGGCGATCCTGCGGCTGGTGTTCACCGACGAGCGCGAGCGCGCCGTGGCCATCGGCGTGTGGGCCTCGGTGGCCTCGGGCGGCGCGGCGCTCGGGCCGGTCGTGGGCGGCGTGCTGCTCGAATACTTCTGGTGGGGTTCGGTGTTTCTCATCAACGTGCCCGTGGTGGTGCTCGCGCTGGTGCTGGCCCTGTGGCTGCTGCCGACGCAGAAGAACACCGGCACGCGCCCCTGGGACTTCATCGGCTCGGTGCAGGTGCTGGCGGGGCTGGTCTTCCTGGTGCTGACCATCAAGGAACTCACCAAGTTCGCGCCCTCGGTCACAACGGCCGCCATCACCGGCGCGCTGGCCGTGGTGGCCATGGCCCTCTTCGTGCGGCGCCAGCGGCGCAGCAGCGCGCCGCTGATCGACTTCCGCCTCTTCCGCAACGCCTACTTCTCGGGCGGCGTGATCGCAGCCATCGTGGCCTCGGTGGCGCTGATCGGTGTCGAGCTGGTGTTCAGCCAGCGGCTGCAGCTGGTGGTCGGCCTCACGCCGCTGCAAGCCGGTCTCACCCTGCTGCCGCTGCCGCTGGCCGCCTTCGTGGCGGGGCCGCTCGCGGGCCTGCTGCTGGCACGCGTCGGCTCGCGCCCCGTCATCCTGGGCGGCCTCGTGACCACCGCGCTGGCGCTGTGCGCGCTGGCACTGGCGGTCGATGCCGCAGGCCTGCTCAAGCCGGCGATCCTGGTGCTGCTGGGGCTGGGCGTGGGCGCAACCATCACGGCGGCGTCCAACGCGGTCATGAACAACGCGCCCGTGGAACACGCCGGCATGGCGGCGTCGATCGAGGAGGTGTCGTACGAACTCGGCGGCGTGCTGGGCATCGCGCTGCTGGGCAGCGTGCTCTCGGCGAGCTACACGGCCGCGCTGGTGATTCCCGACGGCCTGGCCGTGCCGGCCTCGGCCAGCGACAGCATCGATGCCGCGCTGCTGGCCGCCGAAACGCTGCCCGCGCCCATCGCCTCGCAGCTCGTGGCGCTCGCACACACGGCCTTCGACCAGGCCTTCTTCTCGGTGATGGGCGTCGCCGTGGCGATCGTGATTGCAGCAGCCTGCGCCGTGGCGTTCCTCGGCTGGCGGGCCCGCCCGACGGCTGCGCAGCGCACCGAGCGCTGCGCGTAGCCGGCCTCAGGCAGCGCTCGCGGCTTCGTCGATGAGCGCCGCCACGGCCTGCGGCTGCGAGGCCAGCGAGGCGTGGCTGGCCGCCAGCGTGATGACCTTCTTCGCGCCCAGGCGCGCCGACATGCGCTCCTGGTTCACGGGCGAGATCATGCGGTCCTCGCTCGAGATCTGGTACCACGACGGCTTCTTCTTCCAGGCCGGCGCCGTGATGGTGTCGCCGAAGGTGCTGGCCAGCGGCGCCTTCTGCGTCAGGCCCATCACCAGGCCTTCTTCGGCGCTCAGGTCCTGGCAGAAGCTCTCGTGGTATTTCTCGGGAATCACCCACAGGTAGCCGTCGCTGTCGGGCGCCAGGTTGGGCACGGCCACGGGCGGATGCTCCTGCGTGATGCCGCCGGGGCTTTCGCCCGCGTCGGGTGCGAACGCGGCGATGTAGACCAGCCCCACCACGTTGGGCAGGTCGCCGGCCTGCGTGATCACCGCGCCGCCGTACGAGTGGCCGACCAGCAAGACCGGCCCCTGCACCTGCGCCACCATCTTGCGCGTGCGCTCGGCGTCGTCGGCCAGCGAGGTCAGCGGCAGCTCGACCGCGCGGATGGCCGTGTGGCCCTTGCGCAGCAGCTCCACGATGACGTTGTGCCAGTGCGCCGCACCACCCCAGAAACCATGGACCAGGACGACCGTCGGTTTGTTGTTGCTCATGATTCGCCACCTTCCTGTGAAGAAATAAGACGCCGGGCCGCCGGAATGGCGGGCCGGGAAGGTCTTATACGCCTGTGCCCTGCCCGCGCTGTGACAAGACCCTCAGCCCGTGCGCACCAGCCCCTGCAGCGCCTCGAGCGACAGCAGCACGATGCGCCCGTAGCCCAGCGACACCACGCCCTCGGTCGCCAGCGCATTGAGCTCCTTGGACAGCGTCTGGCGCGTCACGCCGAGCATCATGGCCAGCGCCTCCTGCGACAGCATGAGTTCGTGCCGCAGGTGCACCGACTGCGTGGCGTCGCCGCGCGCCAGCACCAGCAGCCGGTGCGCCACGCGCGCGCGCAGGCTGCGCAAGGTCGCGTCTTCGGCCAGGCCATAGAGCATGCGCACGCGCGCGGCCAGCATGGCGGCGATGGCGTTGGAAAACACCACGTCGCGCATCTGCCGCACGAAGGCCTCGGGCGGCACCACCAGCAGGTCGAGCGCTTCGAGCGCGGTGGCGTCGTGCGTCCGCGGCGAGCCGTCGATGAGCGTGATCTCGCCGAACCAGTTGCCCGGCTCCAGCACCGCCAGGATGGCCTCGCGCCCGTCCTGGCGCAGCGACGAGATCTTGATCGTGCCCGCCACCAGCCCGTAGAAGCCGCCGCCCGCCGCATGGATCGGATCGCCCTGGCGGAACACCATGGTGCCGCGGCGCACATGCAGCAGCTCGGCCGCGCCCAGCAGCGCATCGCGCTGCGCGCGCGGCATGCTGGTGAACCAGGGGTTGCCGTCGAGCGCGGCGCGGTGCGCGGCCGACAGGCGCGGCTTGGTCGAGGTGGCCATGGAGGGGAAAAAGGCGCCTGAGGCGGGTTTACCAGAACCTCGCATTGTCAAATTCTTGACAGTTGAAGGTCAAGCGCAGGTCTACAGTGGCCGCCATCCCCCCAAGAACGGAGACCCCACACGATGAACGCACGGGCAAGTTTCAAGCGCATGCAGGACAGCACGCGTGAAGACTGGCAACTGATCGGCGGCGAGTTCATGCAGTTCGCGGGCGGCCTGCCCGCGCGCGTGATCAAGCACCTGCAGATCCTCGAAGGCGACTACGGCGGCTTTCCGGTCGACCGCTACACCCACTCGCTGCAGACCGCCACGCGCGCGCTGCGCGACGGCCGCGACGAGGAGTACGTGGTGTGCGCGCTGCTGCACGACATCGGCGACACGCTGGGCAGCTTCAACCACCCCGACATCGCCGCGGCCATCCTCAAGCCCTTCGTGAGCGAGGCCAACCACTGGATGGTGCAGAACCACGGCATCTTCCAGGGCCACTACTTCTTCCACCACATCGGGCTGGACCGCGACATGCGCGACAGCTTCAAGGACCACCCGCATTACGAGCGCACGGCCGAGTTCTGCGCGCTCTACGACAACCCGGCCTTCGACCCGAAGGCCGAGACCCTGCCCATCAGCGAGTTCGAGCCCATGCTGCGCCGCCTGATGGCGCAGCCCAAGCAGAGCGTCTACAAGACGGTGCTGCAAGAACCGACCGCTGCCTGATCAAGACCAAGGACCTCCCATGAACGCCACCTCCGCCTCCGAAATCCAGAAGCTCGTCTCCGCCGAAGAATGGCAGCTGCGCGTCGACCTCGCCGCCTGCTACCGCCTGGTGGCGCTGTACGGCTGGAGCGACCTCGTCTTCACGCACATCAGCGCACGCGTGCCCGGCCCCGAGCACCACTTCCTGATCAACCCCTACGGCCTGATGTTCGACGAGATCACGGCCTCGAGCCTGGTCAAGGTCGACCAGCAGTGCAACAAGATCATCGACTCGCCCTACCCCGTGAACCCGGCCGGCTTCGTGATCCACAGCGCCGTGCATGCCGCGCGCGAAGACATCCAGTGCGTGCTGCACACCCACACCCGGGCCGGCATCGCCGTGAGCGCGCAGAAGAACGGCGTGCTGCCCATCAGCCAGCAGTCGACCTTCGTGCTGGCCTCGCTGGCCTACCACGACTACGAAGGCGTGGCCTTCCGCGACGACGAGAAGCCGCGCCTGCAGGCCGACATGGGCCACGCCAACTTCCTCATGCTGCGCAACCACGGCCTGCTGACCTGCGGCAAGACCATTGCCGACGCCTTCCTTTCGATGTACACCTTCGAGAACACCTGCCAGATCCAGATCGCCGCGCAGGCCGGCGGCGGTGAACTCACGCACGTGGACCCGAGGATCATCGACGGCGTGGGCCAGGCCATGAAGGTGCAAAGCGGCGGCCTGGGCGGCATGTTCGTCTGGCCTTCGCTGATCCGCAAACTCGACCGCATCGACGACAGCTACAAACAATAAGAGCGTCGACCCCGGTTTTGTACGGCTGCCAGCGCCCGCGCGACGGGTGCCGGCAGCCATTTTTTTAAGCAGAAGAACCCAAGAGGAGACACCACCGCATGGACACCACGCTCATCGTGACCCGGTTCCTGTTCGGCGCGCTCGCGCTCGTGATGTTCGGGCTGGGGCTGTCGCTCTCGCTCGAGGATTTCCGGCGCCTGTTCAAGCATCCGAAGGCCGTGACCATCGCGCTCGTGCTGCAGGTCATCGGCCTGCCGCTGGCCTGCTACGCGATCATCGTGGGCTTCGGCCTGTCGCCGGTGTTCGCCATCGGGCTCATGCTGCTGGCGGCCTCGCCGGGCGGCATCTCGGCCAACCTGTTCTCGCACCTGTTCGGCGGCAACGTGGCGATGAACATCTCGCTCACGGCTGTGAACACGCTGCTGTCGATCGTCACGCTGCCGCTCATCGCCAACTGGGCCATCGGCCATTTCGCGCAAAGCGGCCAGGTGGTGCCGCTGCAGACGCGCAAGCTGGTCGAGGTGATCGCCATCGTGCTGGTGCCGGTGGCCATCGGCATGGTCGTGGCGTCGCGAAAGCCCGGCTTCGCGGCGCGCATGGAAAAGCCGACCAAGATCTTCAGCGGCGTGGTGCTCGCGGTGGTCACGGTGCTCGCCATTGCCAACGAGTGGAAGAACATCACCACCACCTTCGCCGAGATCGGCGTGCCGGTGCTGCTGTTCAACCTCGTGAGCCTGCTGGCCGGCTACTACCTGAGCCGCGCCGCCGGCCTGGACAAGCCGCTGGCCACCGCCATCAGCTACGAGATCGGCATCCACAACTCCACGCTCGCCATCTTCATCGCGGTGAGCGTGCTGGGGAGCTTTCCGCTCGCGCTGCCGGCCGCCATCTACTCGGTCGTGATGTACATCACCGCCCCACTGTTCGGATGGCTGTTGGTGCGGCGCGGCCAGCCCGCCGCCGTGCCTGCGCCATGATGCGCGCATGGAACTGAGACAACTGCGCTACTTCGTCAAGGTCTGCGAGCTGCGCAGCATGGGCCGCGCGGCCGTGGAGCTGGGGGTGGTCACCTCGGCGCTGAGCCAGCAGATCAGCCGGCTCGAAAGCGAACTCTCGACCCGGCTGCTGCGCCGCCATTCGACCGGCGTCATGCCCACCGACGCCGGCCTGGCCTTCCTGCACCAGGCGCAGCTCACCCTGCGCCACGCCGACGACGCCGTGCGTGCCGCGCAGCAGGCACGCCTGTCGGGCCATGTGAGCGTGGGCCTGGCGCCCACCACCGCCGCCGTGCTGGGCGTGCCGCTGATGCAGGCCATGCAGGCGCGCTACCCCGAGGTGCGGCTGCACATGGTCGAGGCGCTGTCGGGCCACCTCACGACGATGCTGCATGCGCGCCAGCTCGACCTCGCCGTGCTGTTCCAGACCGACACGCCGCGGCGCTGGAGCGTGTCGCCGCTGCTGGCCGAAAAGCTCTTCGTGATCGCGTCGCCCGCACTCACGCCGCGCCCCACGGGCAAGAAGGTGCGCCTGTCGCAGCTGGCCGAGGTGCCGCTGATCCTGCCCAGCGGCAGCCACGGCCTGCGCGCCACGTTGATGGCCGCCTTTGCACGGGCGCGCGTGGCGCCGCGCATCGTGGCCGAGGTCGACGGCCTGGCGCTGCTGATGGACGCGGTGCGCGCCGGCCACGGCGCCACCATCCAGCCTGGCGCCGCCACCGCACGGCACGACGGCGACGACCTCGAGCTCACGCAGATTGCCGATGCCCACGTCGGGCGCCGCAACCTGCTCGTGAGCCTGTCGGACGACGAGCTCTCGCCCGCCGCGCTGGCCGCGCGTGTGGTGGTCGCCGAAACGGCCCGCACACTGGTCAGCGAAGGCCGCTGGGTCGGCGCAAGTCTTCTCGAAAGCTGAACACCTGTTGCCTCTTTCGGCCTTTCGCGTGAAGGCCTCGCTGCCTAAAGTCTCCTGCATTCCAAGGAGACCCACGAGTGATAGACGTACTGGTTGTCGGTGGCGGCAATGCCGCGCTGTGCGCCGCGCTGATGGCGCGCGAGGCCGGCGCTTCGGTGCTGCTGCTGGAAGCCTCGCCCAAAGAATGGCGCGGCGGCAATTCGCAGCACACCCGCAACCTGCGCTGCATGCACGACGCACCGCAGGACGTGCTGGTCGAGGCCTACCCTGAAGAGGAGTACTGGCAAGACCTGTTGAAGGTGACCGGCGGCCTCACCGACGAGCGCCTCGCGCGCCTCGTGATCCGCGCCTCGTCGAACTGCCGCGACTGGATGCGCCGCCACGGCGTGCGCTTCCAGCCGCCGCTGTCGGGCGCGCTGCACGTCGCGCGCACCAACGCCTTCTTCATGGGCGGCGGCAAGGCGCTCGTCAACGCCTACTACCGCAGCGCCGAAGCGCTCGGCGTGCAGATCCGCTACGACACGCCCGTGGCCTCGGTCGAGCTCGAGGGCGACCGCTTCGTGGCCGTGCGCACCGAGGCCGGCGAGCGCATCGAAGCCAGGAGCTGCGTGCTCGCCTCGGGCGGCTTCGAATCGAACCGCGAATGGCTGCGCGAGGCGTGGGGGCAAAACGAGCGCGGCGAGTGGCCGGCCGACAACTTCCTCATCCGCGGCACGCGCTTCAACCAGGGCGTGCTGCTCAGGCACATGATCGACGCGGGCGCCGACCCCATCGGCGATCCGTCGCAGGGCCACATGGTCGCCATCGACGCACGCGCACCGCTGTACGACGGCGGTATCTGCACGCGCATCGACTGCGTGTCACTCGGCGTGGTGGTCAACCGCGACGCGCAGCGCTTCTACGACGAGGGCGAAGACTTCTGGCCCAAGCGCTATGCGATCTGGGGCCGGCTCGTGGCGCAGCAGCCGGGGCAGATCGCCTGGTCGGTCATCGACCAGCAGGCGGTCGGGCGCTTCATGCCGCCCGTGTTCCCCGGCACGCAGGCCAGCACGCTCGGCGAACTCGCGCAGAAGATCGGCCTGGACGAAGCCACCTTCGTGCGCACCGTGCAGGACTACAACGCCGCCTGCCGCGTCGGCCGCTTCGACCACACGGCGCTGGACGACTGCCACACCGAAGGCCTCGCACCCGCCAAGACGCACTGGGCGCGCCCGATCGACACCGCGCCCTTCCATGCGTATCCGCTGCGCCCCGGCATCACCTTCACGTACCTGGGCCTCAAGGTGGACGAGACCGCCGCCGTGCGCTTCGGCGGACGCCCGAGCCCCAACCTCTTCGTGGCCGGCGAAATGATGGCCGGCAACGTGCTGGGCCAGGGCTACACGGCCGGCGTCGGCATGAGCATCGGCACGGCCTTCGGCCGCATCGCCGGGACGCAGGCCGCGAAGGCCGCCAAGAACATTTCAAAGAAGTCCCCGGAGACCACCCTTGCAGCAGCTCACTGACCTCGTCGCACGCGCCCGTGCGGATGCCGATGGCATCGGCAGCGCCCCGTCGCGCGTCATCCCGATCCAGCCCGCCCTTCCAGTGACCGCGAGCGAAGGCGAGGTCGCGCGCATCCTGCAGATCTGCAACGCCTGCCGCTACTGCGAAGGCTTCTGCGCCGTGTTCCCCGCCATGACGCGCCGGCTCGAGTTCGGCAAGGCCGACACGCACTACCTCGCCAACCTGTGCCACAACTGCGGCGCCTGCCTGCATGCCTGCCAGTACGCGCCGCCGCACGAGTTCGCCGTGAACGTGCCGCAGGCGATGGCGCAGGTGCGCTTGCAGACCTACCACGACTACGCCTGGCCGCCCACGATGGGCGCGCTCTACAAGCGGGCCGGGCTCACCGTCGCATTGGCGCTGGCAGGCGGGCTCGCGCTGTTCCTCGTGCTGGCCATGGCGATGGCGGGTTCGCTCGTGCACGAACCGCTCGCGGGCAACTTCTACGCGATCTTTCCGCACAACTTCCTCGCGCTGGTGTTCGGCGCGGTGTTCGTGTTCGTGATGTTTGCGCTGGCCATGGGCACGCGCCGCTTCTGGCGCGAGGTCTCGCCCGCGAACGACCCGGGCAACGCGCCCGACCTGCCGGGCGTGCGCCGCGCAGCGAGCGCCGAAGCCGCGCACGACGCGCTGCGCCTGAGGTATCTCGATGGCGGCCATGGCGAAGGCTGCAACAACGCCGACGACCGCTTCACGCTGTGGCGCCGGCGCTTCCATCACTTCACCTTCTACGGCTTCATGCTGTGCTTCGCCTCCACCTGCGTGGCGACGCTCTACCACTACCTGTTCGACCTGCATGCGCCCTATGCGCTCACGAGCCTGCCCGTGCTGCTGGGCACCACGGGCGGCATCGGCCTCGTGATCGGCCCTGTCGGCCTGCTGTGGCTCAACCTGCGGCGCCACGCCGCGCACGGCGACGCGGCGCAGCGGCCGATGGACCGCGGCTTCATCGCGCTGCTGTTGCTCACGAGCCTCACGGGCTTGGCCCTGCTCGCGTGGCGCGACACGCGCTTCATGGCGCTGCTGCTGGCGGTTCACCTGGGCGTGGTGATGGCGCTCTTTCTCACACTGCCCTACGGCAAGTTCGCGCACGGCATCTTCCGCTGCGCGGCGCTCCTGAAGTTCGCGATCGAGAAGCGACTGCCCAGCCGGTTGCGGCTGGGCGCGGACTGACCGGCAGGGCCTGAAGAGACCAAGGTCGGACAAGGCCCTACGCCCAGGGCGGAAACCCGCTGGCCGGGGCGGGCGGGCGTTGTCTGCAGAATAGGCGGCCATGCATGTTCGAAAAGCCGCCGTTCTCGCCCTCGTCCTGTCCGCCCTCTCCCTCCCCGCGATCGCGGCGTCCGTTCCGAAAAACCTCCAGCCCTCCGACGCCGCCGAAGCCCGCATCGAATCGCTGATCGCGCGCATGACGCTGCAGGAAAAGGCCGGCCAGCTCAGCCTCTACGGCCCGGCCGACATCAACACGCCGAACAACCCGCAGGCCGGCTGGCGCAACGGGCAGCAGGAGACGGAGGACGTGCGCAACGGGCGGCTCACGGGCCTGTTCAACAACGCCGGCCTCGAAGGCAAGCGGCGGCTGCAGCAGGTGGCGGTGCGCGAGTCGCGGCTGGGCATTCCGCTGATCTTCGGCGCCGATGTGATCCACGGCTTTCGCACCATCTTCCCGATGCCGCTGGCCGAGGCCTCGAGCTGGGAGCCCGCGCTGGCCGAGCGCACCGCGCGCGCGGCGGCGGTCGAGGCCACGGCCGACGGCTTTCGCTGGACCTTCGCGCCCATGGTCGATATCGCGCGCGACGCGCGCTGGGGCCGCGGCCTCGAAGGCGTGGGCGAAGACCCGTACCTGGCGCGCCAGTTCGCGGCGGCGCGCGTGCGCGGCTTCCAGGGCAGCAGCCTCGCGAACGCCGACTCGATGCTGGCCACGCCCAAGCACTTCGCGGCCTACGGCGCGGCCGAGGGCGGGCTCGACTACAACACGAGCGAAATCTCCGAGCGCACGCTGCGCGAGGTCTACCTGCCGCCGTTTCGCGCGGCGCTCGATGCGGGCGCGCTGTCGGTCATGAGCGCCTTCAACGAGATCGGCGGCGTTCCCTCGACCGCCAACCCCGCGCTGCTCACCGGCGTGCTGCGCGACGAGTGGAAGTTCAAGGGCTTCGTGGTGTCGGACTACACGGCCGACGAGGAGCTCATCGAGCACGGCCACGCCGCCAACGGCCGCGAGGCGGCCAAGCTGGCCTTCATGGCCGGCACCGACGTGAGCATGCAAAGCGGCCTGTACATCCGCCACCTGCCCGACCTCGTGGCCTCGGGCGAAGTGCCGATGGCGCGGCTCGACGAGGCCGTGCGGCGCGTGCTGCGGGTCAAGCTCAAGCTCGGCCTCTTCGACGACCCGATGCGCGGCCTCGATGGCCCGCCGGCCGCGCAGCGCGTGGAGAACCCCGAGTTCATCGCGCTGGCCCGCGAGAGCGCGCGCCGCTCCATCGTGATGCTGAAGAACGAAGGCCAGCTGCTGCCGCTCGCAAAAACCGGCCCGCAGAAGATCGCGCTGATCGGCCCCTTCGCCGAAGGCACGAAGGACCTGATGGGCTCCTGGAGCCTGTTCCCGGGCCAGTCCGCGCCCGTGGGCATCGACGAAGGCCTGCATGCCGCGCTGGGCACCGAGGCCTCGCGATTGACCGTCACGCGCGGTGCGAACGTCGAATCGCCGCTGCCTGGCGGCATCGAGGCCGCCGTGGCCGCCGCGCGCGACGCCGACGTGGTGGTGCTGGCCATCGGCGAGAGCCAGAAGATGTCGGGCGAGTCGCGCTCGCGCAGCGACATCGGCCTGCCGCAGGCCCAGCAGGACCTGGCCGAAGCCGTGGCCGCCACGGGCAAACCGGTGGTCGTGCTGCTGAGCAACGGCCGCGCGATGGCGCTCAAGGGGGCGGTGCGCGATGCGCGCGCCATCCTCGTGACGTGGTTCCTCGGCGTGCAGACCGGCCACGCGATCGCCGACGTGGTGTTCGGCGACGCCAATCCCTCGGGCCGCCTGCCCGTGAGCTTTCCGCAGACTGCGGGCCAGGTGCCCTACTACTACGCCCACAAGCGCACCGGCCGCCCCTCGCCCGAAAGCGCACCGGGCACGGCCTTCAAGACCCGCTACCTGGACGCGACGAACGAGGCGCTGTACCCCTTCGGTTTCGGCATCGGCTATGCGCCGGTGCGCTACGACCAGGTCGAGCTGAGCACGGACCGCCTCGCCATCGGCCAGACGCTGCGTGTGCGCGCCACCGTCACCAACACGGGGACGCGCGAGGCGGAAGAAGTGGTGCAGCTGTACCTGGCGCAGCGCGCTGCGAGCGTGACGCGGCCGGTGCGCGAGTTGAAGAACTTCCGCAAGGTGCGGATTGCGCCGGGGGCTTCGGAGGTGGTCGAGTTCGCTGTCGGCAATGACGACCTGCAGTTTCTGGGGCGGGACATGAAGCCTGTTGTTGAACCGGGTGAGATCGATCTGTGGGTCGCGCCTTCTGCTTCTGACGGGATTCGCAAGCGCTTCGTGTTGACGCGGGAGTGAGTTTCTTCAGGGCGCGTGCACAGGCCACCGGGTACTTCCCTCCGCGAATGTCCCCCGGGGCTGCGCCTCACGCCCTCCTCCTTGGTTTCGCTGCGGGAAGCACCCAGTGTCCTGCGCACACCGAGCGCTGTCGTGGTGCTGGCCGATCAACGACAGCACTGATGACGATCACGTCGATGGGGTGCCTTGCGCAGCGAAATCAAGGAGGAGGCCGCAGGCCGGGGGACATTCGCGGAGCAAGGCACCCCGTCGGCGGGATCGTCGCCCTGAACAAGATCAGTCGAACACCCCGGTGAACGCCACCCGACTCACCACGCCCGAGCTGCTCGCACCCACCCCAAGCGTCACGCTGTAGCGCCCATCCTGCGAGGTGCGACGGATCGACCCGCCCATCGCGCTTTCACTGCGGAAGTTGCCCAGCCCCACGGCGTAGCTGATCTTCCCCGGCACGACAGGCGCAGCTTCCATCGCGGCGACACCTGCAATACCGGCATAGGCACGCCGCGCGTTCTCGTCCATCTGGCTTTGCAGTCGCGCAGCAGTGAAGTCGGTGTAGGCCTTGCCCAACGGCAGGCCCTGCGCGGCGACGCTGTCGGTGTAGGCGTTGGCAGTGCTCACGCCCTGCTGCACCATGCCCTGCACCTGGCCCACGTTGGTCGCGTCGTCGGGCGCGCTGCCGGGCGCCACGCCGGTGAGCTGGCGGTTGCCCAGCGCCACTTCGCCGGTCGACGACTGCAGCCCGCTCATGCCCACGGCCACGTAGTTCGACTGCGCGCCGCGCGTGGTCGTGCTGCCCGCGCCGAGCGCCACGCTGTTGGCGTGAGAAGCCGATGCGTTGCTGCCCAGGGCAATGGCGTTGTCGGCGCTCGCGCGCGCGGCGCTGCCCAGCGAGATCGCCTGGTTCGCGTTCACGTACACGCCGGCGTCGGCGCCGATCGCGATGTTGCCGCTGCCCATCACGTTCTGGCCCGCGCCGCTGCCCTGCGCGATGTTGTGGCTGCCCACCACGCCCTGGCCCGCGGCCGTGCCCAGCGCCAGGTTCTGGTTGCCCTGCACGCCGCCGCCGGCGGCCTGGCCCATGGCCACGTTGTTGCTGCCCGCCACCTGCGCGCCGGCCATCTGGCCCGAGGCCTGATTGCCCGAGCCGGTGACGCCGCTGCCCGCGCCCTGCCCCGTGGCGAGGTTGTTGCTGCCGGTCACGTTGCGACCCGCGTCGCCGCCGTAGGCCTGGTTGGCGTTGCCGGTCACGTTGCGCCCGGCGTTGCTGCCGTAGGCCTCGTTGCCGTTGCCCTTCACGTCGGTGCCGGCCCAGAAGCCGACGGCGTTGTTGTAGTCGCCGGTCACGTTCTGGCCCGCGCTGCGGCCCATCGACTGGTTCCAGCCGCCGACCACGTTGGTGCCCGCGTAGTAGCCGATGGCCTGGTTGGCGTTCTTGCCCGACACGCCGGTGCCGGCGCCCTCGCCGATGGCCAGGTTCCAGTTGGTGCTGACGTTGTTGCCCGCGCCCTTGCCGAAGGCCAGGTCGTTGCTGCCCGTGACACCGGTCGTGCCGGCCTTGTCGCCGATGCCCAGGTTGCCCTTGGCCGGGTCCCAGGTGATCGGCTGGGCCGAGGCGATGCCCATGCCGGCCACCGAGCCGAAGGCCACGGCCAGTCCGAGCAGGGTCTTGCTGCGCGTTCTGTTCTTGAACTTCATGACGCTCAGGCCTTCAGGTGCAGGGCCATGGCCGGATCGCTCACGCCGGGCTTGCCGGTCTCGACGCGGCCCGCGAAGCGGCGCTCGGTGTGCCCGGCGCTGACGGTGAAGTCGTACCAGTAGCCGCTCTTGTCCAGGCTCCAGTGCAGCATGCCGGTGGCGCCCGGCGCGACCTCGAGCGTCCAGGGGCCGTCGTTGCGGTACGCGTTGGCCGTCACCGTGACCTTGCCGGCCGCCTTGCCGTTGTTGTGCACCTTCAGGTAGACCTGCCCGTCGACCGGCTCGTAGCAGACCTGCACCTCGGGCTTGAAGGCGGCGGTGTCGAAGGCCAGTGCGTCGCCCTGGAAGCTGCGCACGTAGCCATTGGTGCTGTACACCCACAGGTCGTACTTGCCGCTGTCGCTGGCGCCGGTGTTCCAGTAGTCGGCCAGCTGCTTGCCGGCTTCGACCGTGTAGCGGCGCGGGATGCGGTCCAGGTGCAGCTTGTCGTACACATGGAACACGGCGCCCTGCGTGCCGGAGTTCGCGAACACCAGCTGCACCAGGCCACGCGGCTCGACGCGCGCGCTGGTGTGCAGTTCGTAGGGCAGCGCGCGCGAGAAGCGCGTGCCGGTCTCCTGGTACAGCGGCTGCGGCGTGGCGGGGGCGTTTCTCACGGGGGCCGTGGGCAGCAGCCGCTGCGCCGCATTGATCGCGGGGAAGTTGCTCGTGTCGGGCAGCTTGGGAACGACCGGGTCGTTCGGGCTCACGAAGTCGAAGCAGGTCGTGAGGTCGCCGCACACGGCGCGGTGCCACGGGCTGATCGCATCCACCGTGATGTCGAAGCGCTTCTCGAGGAAGCGGCCCACCGAGGTGTGATCGAACACCTGCGAGTTGACCCAGCCGCCCTTGCTCCACGGCGACACCACGTACATCGGCACGCGCGAGCTCAGGCCCCAGGGGCGGATCTTGCCGGTGGTGGTGTTGTCGGCGGCGGCCAGGTAGCTGCCCACCGAGGCGTCGAAGTATTCGCCCTCCAGCGGCACGGTCGACTTGCCCATGAGCGTGCCGTTGGCGTCGTACGAGGGCACGGCCGGCATGGCCAGGTGGTCGAAGAAACCGTCGTTCTCGTCGAAGGTCACGAACAGCGCGGTCTTGCTCCACACGGCCGGGTTGGACGTGAGCGCGTCCAGCACGTCGGCGATGAAGTCGGCCGCGCCGGCCGTGCCTTCGCTGCTGCCGGGGTGCTCGGCCAGCGCCTGCGTGGGCAGCACCCACGAGACGTCCGGCAATTTGCCCGTCATCACGTCCTGCTTGAGCTGGGCCAGGAAGTTGGTGGCGCCGTCGGCCGTGTCGGGGCCACCCGTGAGGCCGTGCTCATAGATCGGCGAGCCCGGCTGCGCGGTGCGGAAGCTCTCGAAGGCCAGGCAGCCGTGCATGGCGCCCGTCCAGTTGTTGTTCATGTTCTGGTAAATGTGCCAGCTGACGCCCTTCTTCTCCAGCAGGTCGGGCAGCGTGTCCCATTTGAAGGCGTTGTTGACGTACTTGTAGTTGTAGTCGCCCGTGATCGGGTCTTTCTGGCCGGAGCCGTCGGCCTCCTGCGGGCGGTTCGCCACCCAGTTGGACGGCTTGGGCCAGCAGCGCGAGTTCACCGGTTCGGAGTCGGTGTCGGTGCTGTTGATGCCCTTCTTGCGCAGCTCCGGGTTGAAGTTGGAGCCCGACCAGAACACGATGCGGTTCGGGTCGGTGCCGGTGAGGATGGAGCAGTGGTAGCCGTCGCACACCGTGAAGGCATCGGCCAGCGCGAACTGGAACGGGATGTCCTCGCGCAGGTAGTAGCCCATCGTGGCCTGGTTCTTGAACTGGATCCAGCGGTCCATCTTTCCCTGGTTCCATGCGGCTTGCTGGTCGGGAAAGTTGTGCGGCGTGCCCGAGCCGATCAGCGCGTTGGCGATCGTCGAGTCGCGGCGGAACGGCGGAATCTCCGCGCCGCCCGCGGGGTTCGACTGGAAGTACACCGACTTGCCGTTGGCCAGCGGAATCGGAAAGCGGTCGCCGAAGCCGCGCACGCCGCGCAGCGTGCCGAAGTAGTGGTCGAAGCTGCGGTTCTCCTGCATCAGGATCACGACGTGCTTGATGTCCTTGATGGTGCCGGTGTCGACCGCGGCCTCGACGGCGAGCGCCTTGCGGATCGTGGGCGGCAGCAGGGTGAGGGCCGAGGCCGCGCCGACGGCGCCGGCCGACTTGCGGAAGAAATCGCGACGGTTGGAGGGGTTCATGGGGAGTCTTTCAACGCGAGGACAAAAAGAGAAGAAATGGAAGGCGTGTGGATGAAGGCGGCGCGCGGCTCAGGGCGCGCACTTCAGCGCCGGCGTCGGGCCGGGTGGCTCCGGCGTGGTGGTCGGGGGCGTGGGGCCGGTGGGCGGCGGCACCGGCAGGCCGCCACCACCGCCGCTTCCGCCGCCGCATGCGGCAAGGCTCAGGCACAGGAGAAAGCCCGCCGCAGCGAGGCCATACCGGGAAGAACGTGAGGTCATGAAGGTGTCCTTTTCTGGATCGAAGGGGCGTGGGAAGAAAAGCAGGGCGAAGCCGGGCCGTGCAGGCCTCGAAGGGCTTGCACCGGAACGGGAAGAAACGGGGAGAACTCGGGTGCCCGAAGTGGGCGGATGGGTGGGTGTCAGCGCTCAGGCATAGCGGCTGCGCAGCCGGGCTGCGACCCTGTCGAGCACGAGCACCGTGAGGAAGATCGCGATCAGGATCGTTCCGACGTGCGCGTAGTTGTACATGTCGTAGCGGCCCTTCAGCTCCTGGCCGATGCCGCCCGCGCCCACCAGCCCGACCACGGTGGCCATGCGCACGTTGCGGTCGAGGATGTACAGCGTGTAGGCAATGAACTGCGGCATCACCTGCGGCAGCACCGCGAAGCGCATCACCTTCAACTTGCTGGCGCCGATGGCCCGCAGCGCCTCCTGCGGCTTGTCGTCGGCGGTCTCGATGTCTTCCGCGTAGAACTTGCCGAGGAAGCCCGCCGAATGCAGCGCCAGTGCCAGCACGCCGGCGATGGGACCGAAGCCATAGGCCAGCACTAGGAACAGCGCACTCACCAGCTCGGGCACCGCGCGGAACATGCCGACCACACCGCGCGCCAGCGTGTAGACGGCGCGGTTCGGCGTGTAGTTCTTCGCGCTGCACCAGGCCAGCGGCGCGCTCAGCACGATGGCCAGCAGCGTCGCCCAGATGGCGATCTCGAAGGTCTCGAGCATCTTCACCGCCACATGCCAGAGGTAGCCGAAGGGCTCGACCAGCACCTCGCGCCGGTCCACCACCTCTTCCATCTGCAGCGTCTGCGGGTTGAGCTTGGGCTGGCGCGACTCCTCCATCTCGACATGCGAAAACCACGGCAGCCGCTCGCGGTCGAAGCCCTCGATGCGCGACACCTCGGTGCGCTCCGACACCTGCGGCGGAAAGAGCGACCTGGCGATGGTGCCCAGGCCCGACAGCACCTGCGACTGATCGCGCAGGCCGACGGCCGCGAGCACGCCCTCGCCCGTGAGCGACAGCATGCGGCCCATCTCCACGCGCTGGCCGGCGAAGAAGCCGACCACCACCACGAGCAGCAGCACGGCGAGGCTGCGGGCGCCGAAGGGGCGCGGCAGGTCCCAGGCGGATGCGGGGCGGCTCATGGCACCAGCTCCAGCGCGCCGGCATGCAGCGGCAACGGCGCTTCGGGCGCGAGCCGCGCGGGCGCCGGCGTGCGGCCATAGACCGCGTCGAACACCTTCGGGTCGAAGGCCGCGGGCGCGCCATCGAACACCACGGCGCCGTGGCGCAGCGCCACGATGCGGTCGGCGAACTCGCAGGCCAGCTCGATCTGGTGCAGGCTGCACAGCACCGTGGTGCCGCGCTCGCGGGCCTGCGTGCGCAGCAACGACAGCACGTCGTGGCTGGTCTGCGGGTCGAGGCTGGCCACGGGTTCGTCGGCCAGCACCAGCGGCGGCTCCAGCATGAAGGCGCGCGCAATGCCCACGCGCTGCTGCTGTCCGCCCGAGAGCTCGCTCACGCGGCGCAGCAGGTGCTGCTCCTGCAGGCCGACCGATTCGATCAACGCGCAGGCCTTGGCACGCTGCGCGTCGGTGAACAGGCCGAGCAGCGCGCGCCACGTCGGCACCGCGGGCAGCGTACCGGCCAGCACGTTGTCGGCCACCGTGGAACGCAGCACCAGGTTGAACTGCTGGTGGATCATGCCGATGCGCGGGCGGATGCGGGCCAGCGAGTGCGCGGCAATCTGCACGCCCTCGACCTGCACCGCGCCCTGCGTGGGTTTGACCAGCCCGTTGGCCATGCGCAGCAGCGTCGACTTGCCCGCGCCCGAGGCGCCCAGCACCACGCAGAACTGCCCCGCCGGCACCTGCAGCGACACGCCGTCGAGCGCGCGCGTGCCGTCGGCGTAGTGCATGGCGACCGATTCGAAATTCAGCATGGCGACGCTCAACGCTCGGCGGACTTGGCGAGGATGCGGCCCTTGAGCTCGTCGGTCAGCAGGCCGAGCTTTTCGGCGGCGACGTTGAACTCGGCTTCGGAGAACTTGGTGTCGTAGCCGTCGATCTTGCCGCCGCCGTAGCCGCGGATCATGTCGGGCGTGACGCCGGGGGCCTTGTTCACGGTCTGGAAGGCGTCTTTCAGCTTCGCCTTCAGCGGCTCGGGCAGCTTCGAGTTGAGCGCCAGCGGCGGGTACGGAATGGCCATGCTGCGCGCCACCACCTTCACCGTCTTCGGGTCGACCACGCCCTGCTTCACCGCCTTCTCGTAGGAGTCGAACGAGAGCGAGGCCACGTCGACCTGGTCCTGCACCAGCGCGGCCAGGCTGCTGGCGTGGCTGCCGGTCATGCGGATGGCGCCGAGGTCCTTGGCCGGGTCCATGCCGGCATCGAGCAGCATCGCGACCTGGAAGGTGAAGCTCGAGGCCGAGTTGACGTCGCCGAAGGCCACGCGCTTGCCCTTGAGGTCCTTGACCGAGACGATGGGCGCGTTGGCCTTGGCGAACATGCCCGCGTAGTACACCGAGGCGCCCTTCTCCACGCCCACGGCCAGGAGCTGCGCGCAGCCGCGCTTGTTCGCCTGCACGTACGACACCGGGCCGAAGAAGGCGATGTCGGCGAGCTGGTTGCACATGCCCTCGACCACCGCGCCGTACGACTGGCCGACCTTGAGGTCGAAGTTCAGGCCGGTGCTGCGCGTGATGGCGTTGAACACCGGCGCGTAGTCGGCCTTGGTGCCCGACTCGGTGCCACCGTCGGCCGGGATCAGCAGCACGCGCAGGGGCCGCTCGCGCGAGCCGTCGGCCACCGATTGGGCCTGCGCGGCCAGCGGCAGCGCGGCAGTCAGCGAGAGGGCGGCAGCCGCAAGGGCCAAGAGCTTTTTCATGGTCGGTTCCTTCGTTTGGAAAGCAGTGGGCGTGCGGTTGCAACGCCCCGATGAAGAGAACTTTAGGAGGCGCAGATGACAGGAAAATGAAATAAGCTCATTTCAAAATTCAAATTTCACTGAGCAATATTCAATAGAATCCGCCGCCACGGCCGAGCCCCCACGACGGCCCCAATCCCGGAGATCCATGAGCACGCATCACACGACAACAGGGACCCTGAACGCAGGCGCCGTCCATGCGCTGGCGCAGGCCCGCCACCTGCTGGTCGACCTCGACGGCACGCTGGTGCGCCAGCAGGAGGCCATCGACGGCGCGGCCCGCCTGCTGGCGCACTTCCACGACCGCTACGCCATCGTGTCCAACAACTCCACGCACACGGCGCAGGGCCTGTCGGTGCGGCTGCGCAAGCTGGGCCTGCGCGTGCCGCCCGAGCGCATCGTGCTGGCCGGCGAACTCGCGGTGCGCCAGCTGGCGCAGCAGCATCCGCAGGCGCGCGTGCTGCTGGCCGCCAGCCCTGCCCTGCAGCGCTATGCGCGCGCGCAGGGCTGCCGGCTGGTGTCCGCGGAGGCCGAGGCCGACGTCGTGCTGCTGGCGCTCGACATGCACTTCAGCCACGCGCGCCTGTCGGTCATCGCGAACGCACTGCGGCGCGGCGCCAGGCTGATGGTGACCAATGCCGACGCCACACACCCGGGCCCGCACGGGCGCGTGGTGCCCGAGACCGGCGCGCTGCTGGCGGCCGTGGTCGCGGCCAGCGGCGTGCAGCCGTGGTGCGTGGTCGGCAAGCCTGCGCCGCTGCTGTTCGAGGAAGGCCTGCGCCGCCTCGGCGCGCACGCCGGGCGCACGGTGGTGGTCGGCGACAATCCGCTGACCGACGGCGAAGGCGCCGCGCGGCTCGGCCTGGCCTGCGTGCTGGTGGGTGAATCGCCGGGGGCGGTGGCGCCCACGGTGGCCGGGCTGCTCGTGCCGCCCGTCTCAGAAGCAGTGGAACCCGCGCCTCAGTACCGCTTGAGCGAGAGCACGTCGAAGGTCTGGCGCAGCGTGCGCACCGAGGTGTCGTAGTCCGACAACGCCAGGCAGGCGATCAGCACGTCGATGATCGCCAGCTGCGCGAGCCGGCTCGTCATCGCCTCGGTGCGGAAGTTGGTTTCGCGCGCCATGGTGAACAGCAGCACGTCGGCAAAGGCCTGGATCGGCGACTTGCCGAAGTTGGTGATGCACACCGTGGCAGCGCCGGCCTCCTTCGCGAGGCGCGTGGCCGTCACCGTCTCGTGCGTGCTGCCCGAATGCGAAATGGTCAGCACCGCCGTCTTCGCATTCGTGAGCGAGGCGCTGATGGCCTGCACGTGCGAATCGACCACCACCTTGGCATTGAGGCCGATGCGCAGCATGCGGTAGTGCGCATCCTCGGCGATGGTGGCCGAGCTGCCGATGCCGTAGATCTCGATGCGCTCGGCCTTGCGAAACAGCTGCACCGCACGCTCCATCGCCTTGGCGTCGAGCATCGACTGCGTGTCGTGCAGCGTCTGCACATTGCTCTGGAAGATCTTGCGGATCACCGCGTCGGCCTTGTCCTGCGGGTCGAGGTCTTCGTGGATGAACTGCACCGGCCGCACGATCTCCTGCGCCAGCGCGATCTTGATCTGCTGGAAGCCCGTGGCGCCGAGGTTCTTGCACAGGCCGACGATGCTGCCTTCGCTCGAGCCGGTGCGCTCCGCCACCTCGCTGACCGACATGTGGACCACCTCGCGCGGGTTCTTCACGATGAAGTCGGCAATGCGCTGCCCCACGGGGCCGAGCGAGGACCAGAGGGTTTCGATGCGTGCCAGCACAGCGGACACCGGAACGTCGGGTGCCTCGGCGGCGGGCGCCGCGGCAGCCTTGCCGCCGGTGGACTTGGACGTGCGGGGAGTGCTGTTGCGCTTCATGGGCCGCGAGCTTACCCGCCCTCGATGGCGGTTTCACGCACGCGGCTGGCCAGGCTCATGCGGGGTCTTCTATATTCGGCCGCTCCTCATTCGGAATTGGCTGCCTTGTGGTGACCCCCCCGCCCACTCATCTCTCATGACTACCGCCCTCCCCATCGACCGCCGGCTGCAACTCATCTCCGACACCCGGGTCGAGATCTACTGGTTCGCATCGAACGGATTCCTTCGCGCGGTGCTGGGCACGCACGATGGTCCGCAGTGCGCGCCGTCGTTTCGCTACCGGGTGCTTTCTGGCGACAGCATCGAGCTGATCGGCGCCGACGGCATCATCGACACGTGGACCCGCATCCGCATCGAAGGTGACCTGCTCCATGCCGAATCCGGCGGCAAGCCCAAGGCTTTCCGCATCGCACCCGAAACCGTCGAAGAGAGTTCCAAGCAATGAAAGTCAAACGACTGGTCGCCAACTTCGCGACGCAGGATGTGGCACGCGCACAGGTCTTCTACGCCGACGTGCTCGGCCTCGATCTGCTGATGGACCACGGCTGGATACGCACCTACGGTTCGCAGGCCGAGATGAGCGTGCAGGTCAGCTTTGCGTCTGAAGGCGGTTCGGGCACGCCAGTGCCTGACCTTTCCATCGAAGTCGACGATGTCGACACGGCGCTTGCGCGCATGCGGGCTGCCGGCTTTGCCATCGAATACGGCCCGGTCGACGAACCCTGGGGTGTGCGCCGTTTCTATGTCCGCGATCCGTTCGGGAAGCTCGTCAACGTCCTTGCACACGCCGCCTGACGCGCGACGTCCCAACGAAAAAACGGGCCGCAAGGGCCCGTTCGTTCTTCAGGCAGCCGATGGAAGCATCGGCTTGCCGCAGCGACCTGGCTTACAGGCCAGCCTGGCGCGTGAACGACACGCTGGGCTTCTTGTAAGCGGCCGGCACTTCGTCGCGGTAGAACGCGCGGCGGTCGAGGCTGGCGAGCGGGTCGTGGGCCTTGGCGACGGCTTCAGCGCGGATCGTCGAGCGGTCGGCGGTCGAGGTGAAGGTCTGTGCGCCGGCAGTGGCGCCGTCGCTGTACTCGTTGCCGGCACGGGCGGCGGCCACGGCTTGCGACGCGACGTCCGAACGCGAGAGGGTCGAGTTCACGGTGTGCACGCCGTCATAGGTTTCGGCGTGGGCACCGGCAACAGCCAGGAGCGAGAGCGCAACGGCGGCGAGGGTCTTCGAGGCATTCATTTCAATCTCCTTCAGGTGGTGTGTCGATGGGATGAAGTTTGAACCTGAAGCGCCCCAAAAAACCGCAGCAAAAGGAATCGCGGCGTTCACGGGATTGAAACAATCGCGCGCCGCCCGCGCATGCGATGCGGTACCCGGAACCCTCTCCTCCAGAGGGAACGCACGAGAAAGTTCTCGCTGCCGGCATTCCTTGCATGCGCCTAGCGCATGCAAGGAATGCACGCCGGACCCTCAGTGCGAGATCATCCAGGGCCGCCGCGACGGGGCCGATTTCGCCCCGTTCGGCGCGGTCTGCGTGGCACTGCGCCGCGACGATCCCGCGCAGCAACCGCAGCCCGAGGGATGCCGCAGCCGCGCGTAGTCGCGCGAGCTCGCGGGCTCGTGGCGCGCGCGTTCGTTGGTGGCCATCGCATGGCGCGTGTCGGCGGCCATCAGCGCCAGGCGCGGCGCGGCCGTGAACACGCGCGGCGAGGCCGAGCCGCAATCGGGGCAGGCAGCGGGCTCGTCGCGCTGGCCCGAAGGCCGCAGCGATTCGAAGCCGCCGCACTGCCCGCAGGCGTAGTCGTAGGTCGGCATGGCGTCAACGCAGGTCGTGCGACAGCGGCATGTCCACGCTGCCGTCGATGAACTTCACAGGCCCCGAGGCGTTCGGGTTGATGTCGAAGTCGAAGATGCCCGTGGGCAGCCACAGCGTGGCGCACGAGTTGGGCACGTCGACCACGCCGCTGATGTGGCCCTGCACGGGCGCGGTGCCCAAAATCGAATAGGCCTGCGCGCCCGAGTAGCCGAACTTCTTCAGGTACTCGATGGCGTTCAGGCAGGCCTGGCGGTAGGCCACGTTCACGTCCAGGTAGTGCTGCTTGCCGCTCTCGTCGACCGAGATGCCTTCGAAGATCAGGTAGTCGTTGTACTGCGGCGTGATCGGGCTGGGCTTGAAGATCGGGTTCTTGATGCCGTACTTGGCCATGCCGCCCTTGATGAGCGTGACCTTCATGTGCACCCAGCCGGCCATCTCGATGGCGCCGCAGAAGGTGATCTCGCCGTCGCCCTGGCTGAAGTGCAGGTCGCCCACGCTCAGGCCCGCGCCGTCGACGTACACGGGAAAGAACACCTTCGAGCCGCGCGACAGGTCCTTGATGTCGCAGTTGCCGCCGTGTTCGCGTGGCGGCACGGTGCGCGCGCCCTCGGCTGCCGCCTTCGCCCTCGCCTCGCCGGTCATCTTGCCCATGTGGGCGGTGCCGGCGAACGGCGGGTTCGCGAGGCCGGGCACGCGGTCCGGGTCGGTGGCGATGAGCTTGCCTTCGCGCTCGTTCCATAGGTCGAGCATCGGCTTGTCGGGCAAGCAGCCGATCAGGCCCGGGTGGATCAGGCCCGCGAAGTTGACGCCGGGAATATGGCGCGAGCTCGTGAACATGCCCTTGAAGTCCCAGATCGATTTCTGCGCTTCGGGAAAGTGATCGGTCAGGAAGCCGCCGCCGTTCTTCTTCGAGAAAAAACCGTTGAAGCCCCAGAGGCTGTCCTGCTTGGCGCCGATGTCGAGCAGGTCGACCACCAGCAGGTCGCCGGGCTCGGCGCCCTTCACACCCACCGGGCCGGAAAGGTAGTGCACCGTGCTCAGGTCGATGTCGCGCACATCGTCGGCGCTGTCGTTGTTCTTGATGAAGCCGCCGGTCCAGTCGAAGGTCTCCAGGATGAAGTCGTCGCCCGGGTTGACCCAGCAGGCCATCGGAATGTCCGGGTGCCAGCGGTTGTGGATGTTTTCGTTCTCCGTGGGCGGCTTGGTCAGGTCGACCTTGATCAGCGTGTCCGTCATGTGCAGTGGCTCCTGGGGTTGTGGTTAGACAGAGAGATAGGCTTTGATGTGGTCCACATCGGTCTTGTCGCGCGCGGTCTCGTGCACGAGCCGGCCGCCTTCGATGACGAACAGCCGGTCGGCCACGTCCATCGCGAAGCTCAGCACCTGCTCGGACACGACGATGGTGATGCCGCGCAGCTTGCGGATCTCGTTGAGCGCCTTGGCGATGTCCTTGATGATCGAAGGCTGGATGCCTTCGGTGGGCTCGTCGAGCAGCAGCACCTTCGGGTCGGTGACGAGCGCGCGCGCAATGGCGAGCTGCTGTTGCTGGCCGCCCGAGAGGTTGCCGCCCTTGCGGCTTTTCATGTCCCACAGCACGGGGAACAGCGCGTAGATTTCCTCGGGGATGCGGCGGGTCTTCGAGTTCTCCAGGCCGGTCTGGATGTTCTCTTCCACCGTCAGCGTCGGGAAGATCATCCGGCCCTGCGGCACGTAGGCGATGCCCTTGGCCACGCGGCGAAAGCTCTCGTCGCGCGACACGTCCTGCCCCGCCACTTCGATGCGACCGCTCTTGATCGGCAGCACGCCCATGAGGCTCTTGAACAGCGTGGTCTTGCCCATGCCGTTGCGGCCCATGATGGCGATGGTTTCGTTGGCATGGCCCACGAACGAGATGCCGTGCAGCGCCTCGCTCTGGCCGTAGGCGGTGTGCAGGTCGTCGACCTTCAGCATGATGGTGCTCATGGTTCAGTGCCCCAGATAAACGTCGATGACCTTCGGGTCGGCCTGCACCTTCTCCATCGGCCCTTCGGCGAGGATCTTTCCCTGGTGCATCACGGTGACCTTGTGCGCGATCTGCTTGACGAAGGCCATGTCGTGCTCGATGACGATCACCGCGCGGTTGCGGCAGATGCGCTGGAGCAGGTCGGCCGTGAGTTCGCGTTCGCGCGCGCTCATGCCCGCAATGGGCTCGTCGAGCATCAGCAGCTCGGGCTCCTGCATCAGCAGCATGCCGATCTCCAGCCACTGCTTCTGGCCGTGGCTCAGGAGGCCTGCTTCGGTGCCGAGCTTGTCGGCCAGGCCGATCTCCGTGGCGATGGCCTGCACCTTGCCCTTGACCTCGTCGTCGCACTGGAAGGCCAGCGCGCCGAACACCGAGCGCCCTTTCGGGAACGACACCTCCAGGTTCTGGAACACGCTGAGGTTCTCGTAGATCGACGGCGTCTGGAACTTGCGCCCGATGCCCAGCCGCACGCGCTTGTGCTCGGCCATCTTCGTGAGCTCGGTGTTCTTGAACTTGATGCTGCCGGCGCTGGCGCGCGTCTTGCCGCAGATCAAATCGAGCAGCGTGGTCTTGCCGGCGCCGTTGGGGCCGATGATCACGCGCAGCTCGTTCTTGTCGATGTACAGCGTCAGGTCGTCGATGGCCTTGAAGCCGTCGAAGGAGACGCTGAGGTCTTCCACGGCGAGGGCGAAGTCGGTGTTGCTCATGAGGTGGGGCTCCGGTGTCGGTCAGGCGCGCTGGCGGCCGATGCCTTCGGGCAGCACGGGCTCGGCCTGCGGCGCGGCGACGGGTGAAGGGGCCGACACGGCGGCGGGCGGCGGCTTTGTCGCGGCGTCGCGCAGGGCCTGGCGGCGCGAGGCCCACCACGGCTTGATCGTGTCTTCCCACAGGCCCGCCAGGCCCATCGGGAAGGCCATGGTCACGCCGATGAAGAGCGCGGCCATCAGGAACAGCCACAGGTCGGGAAAGCTCTCGGAGAACAGCGTCTTGCCCGCGTTCACCAGCAGCGCGCCGTACACCGCGCCCACCAGGCTCATGCGGCCGCCGACGGCGCAGAAGATCACCATTTCGATGGAGGGCACGATGCCCACGAAGCTCGGCGACATGAAGCCCACCTGCAGCGCGAACATCGCGCCGCCGATGCCCGAGAGCCCGGCCGCCAGGCAGAAGGTGAAGACCTTGAAGTTCGACACGTCGTAGCCCGAGAAGCGCACGCGGTCTTCCTTGTCGCGCATCGCCAGCAGCAGCGTGCCCAGCTTGCTGGTCTGCACCCAGCGGCACAGCACGATGCTGGCCACCAGCAGGCCCACGCAGACGTAGTAGAGGATGTACTTGGCGCTGTCGGTGCGCGTGTCCCAGCCCAGCAGCGTCTTCAGGTCGGTCATGCCGTTCACGCCGCCCGTGTAGCCCTGCTGGCCGATGATGAGCACGGTGCAGATCAGCGCCACCGCCTGCGTGATGATCGCGAAGTACACGCCGCCCACGCGGCGCTTGAACATCGCGAAGCTGATGAGCCAGGCCAGCGCCATCGGCGCCAGCACCACCAGCGCCAGGCTCAGCGGCAGGCTCTTGAACGGCAACCAGAGCGCGGGCAGCTCGGTGATCTGGTTCCAGTCCATGAAGTCCGGAATGCCGGGCGTCGACTGGATCTTGGTGGTGATCGGGTCGGAGGCTTCGAGCTTCAGGAACATCGCCATCGCATAGCCGCCGATGCCGAAGAACACGCCCTGCCCCAGACTCAGCACGCCGCCGTAGCCCCACACCATGACGAGCCCCACGGCCACGAAGGCGTAGCTGAGGTACTTGCCCACGAGGTTGAGGCGGAAGATGTCGAGCGACAGCGGCAGCACCACCGCGAGCAGCAGCACCAGCAGCAGGAGGCTGCCGAGCTGGTAGCGCCGGATCGAGGCCTTGAGGAAATTCATCGGGAGGTTCTCCGGGAAGAAATCGGGTTCAACGGCGGACCTTGACTGCGAACAGTCCCTGCGGTCGCATCATCAGAATCAAAACGATCAGCGACAGCGTCAGCACCTTGGCCATCGAGCCGGTCATGAAGAACTCCGAGATCGACTGCGTCTGCGCAATGCCGAAGGCCGAGACCACGGTGCCCAGCAGGCTGGCGGCGCCGCCGAAGGTGACGACCAGGAAGGCGTCGACGATGTACAGCGAGCCCGAGGTCGGCCCGGTCGAGCCGATGGTGGTGAAGGCCGCGCCCGCCACGCCGGCAATGCCGCAGCCGATGGCGAAGGTGAGGCGGTCGGTCTTCTTGGTGTCGATGCCGGTGGCGTTGGCCATGGTGCGGTTGGCCACGGTGGCGCGCACCCGCAGGCCCCAGCGGCTCTTGTGCAAGGCGATGAGCACGCCGCCCGTGACCAGCGCGGTGAGCGCCAGCACGAAGAGGCCGTTGATCGGAATGTCCAGGCCTTCGTGCGGCGTCCACGAGCCCATGAGCCACTCGGGCAGCGTGGGGCTCACCTCCTTCGGGCCGATGAAGGTGCGAAAGATCTGTTGCAGGCCCAGGCTCACGCCCCAGGTGGCGAGCAGCGTGTCGAGCGGGCGCTTGTACAGGTGGCGGATCAGCGCCCACTCCACGAGCCAGCCGGCGATGAAGGCGAACACGAAGGCCAGCCCGATCGCGATCGGAAAGTAGTACGGCATGAGCGAGGGCGCCATGCGCTCGGTCACCTGCGCGGCCAGGAAGATCGAGTAGGCGCCGATGGTCATGAACTCGCCATGTGCCATGTTGATCACGCCCATCTGCCCGAAGATGATCGCGAGCCCGAGGCCCATGAGCAGCAGCACCGCAAAGAGGCTCAGCCCCGCGAAGCCCTGCATCAGGCCGATGTTCATCATGTCCGAGAGGCTCATTGCGCAATATCCGGTAAGGGTCAGGGAACAAGTCGTGAGACACCGCGGAACCGGCTTTGCCGGGCCGCAGGTGTCGCCCCCTTGAGGGGGAGGCGGCTACACGAAGTGAGCCGCTTCGGGGGAGTTACTGATACCCCTTGGGGAACGGATCGGGCTTGATGAGCTCGCCCGATTCGGCAACCACTTTGAAGCTGCCATCCAGCTGCCCCTGCCCGATGCGCGCCTTGCTCCACAAGTGATGGTTCGCATCCAGCTTCACGTAGCCCTCCGGCGCCGTCTTCAGCTCGATGCCCGGCGATGCCGCCACCACCTTGTCGATGTCGAAGCTGCCCGCCTTCTCCACCGCCGCCTTCCACAGCCACGGTCCGAGGTAGCCCGCCTGCGTCACGTCGCCGATCACCGCGTCCTTGCCGTACTTGGCCTTGAAGGCGGCCACGAACTTCTTGTTGTTCTCGTTGTCCAGCGTCTGGAAGTACTTCATCGACGAGTAGAAGCCCGCGAAGTTCTCGCCGCCCACGCCGGTCATTTCGTCCTCGGTCACGGCCAGCGTCAGCAGGAACTGCTTGTCGCCCGTGATGCCCGCGGCCTTGAGCTGCTTGTAGAAGGCCACGTTCGAGCCGCCCACCACGGCCGCAAAGATGCAGTCGGGCTTGGCCACCTTGATCTTGTTGATCAGCGAGTTGAAGTTGGTGTGGCCCAGCGGGTAGTATTCCTCGCCCTTGACCGAACCCTTCTGGAAGTTCTCGATGTGCTTGCGCGCGATCTTCATCGAGGTGCGCGGCCAGATGTAGTCGGAGCCGACGAGGAAGAAGGTCTTGGCCTTCTTCTCCTTCGCGCCCCAGTCCAGCCCCCAGATGATCTGCTGCGTGGCCTCCTGCCCCGTGTAGATCACGTTCTTGCTCTGCTCCAGGCCTTCGTAGAAGGTCGGGTAGTACAAGAGGCCGTTCTCTTTTTCGAACACCGGCAGCACGGCCTTGCGCGAGGCGCTGGTCCAGCAGCCGAACACGGCGGCGACCTTGTCGTTGACCAGGAGCTTCTTCGACTTCTCGGCGAAGGTCGGCCAGTCGGAGGCGCCGTCTTCCTTGATGACCTTGATCTTGCGGCCCAGGATGCCGCCCATCGCGTTGATCTGGTCGATGGCCAGTTGCTCGGCCTGGATCGAGCCGGTCTCCGAGATGGCCATGGTGCCGGTGGACGAATGCAGCTGGCCCACCGTGACTTCGGTGTCGGTCACCGCGAGCTTGGTGGTGTTGACCTTGGCCGTGGGGAACTGACCCTGGCCGAAGCTCAGGCCGCTCAGGCCCATCACGGGCAGCGCGGCGGCGCCCTGCAACAGACGGCGGCGGCGCAGTGCCATGGCATCGAGGGAAGAAGGATCGGAATCACGCGACATCAGGAACTCCAGGCAGGTTGAAAGAAGAGTGAGCCGCGCACCATCGCAGTGCATCGGACGGTGCTGCGAGCACCATGGCTGGTACTTTAGAAATCACTTGCCTCTGCGCGAATACGTCATTCAACGTAGCGATGCGCCCCTGCCCGGGCCGCAGACTCGCGAGCAGACAAGGCACGGGACCGCAGGGAGCGCTTCTTGCTGTACCTGCCGCATGCCACCGTTGCCGCCGCCGCGAGAACCCGCCATGACATCCGTCTCCGGACAGAAGATCTTTCGCATCCGCCGCGACTACAACGCCTGGGTCGCGAACGAAACGCTGGAGGACTACGCGCTGCGCTACACGCCGCGCAGCTTTCGCAAGTGGTCGGAGTTCCGCGTGGCCAACGCGGCCTTCGGCGCCACCTCGTTCCTGGCACTGGAGGCCATCGGTGGCGCCATCGCGCTGAGCTACGGTTTCTCGAACGCGCTGTGGGCGATCCTGGTGGTGGGGCTCATCACCTTCCTCACGGGCCTGCCCATCTCGTACTACGCGGCGCGCCACGGCGTCGACATGGACCTGCTCACGCGCGGCGCGGGCTTCGGCTACCTGGGCTCCACGCTCACCTCGCTGATCTACGCGAGCTTCACCTTCATCTTCTTCGCGCTCGAGGCGGCCATCCTGGCGCTGGCGCTGCAGATGTACCTGGACTGGCCGCTGTGGCTGCTGTACCTGGTGTCGTCGATCGTGATCATTCCGCTGGTGGCACGCGGGATCACGCTCATTTCGGGGCTGCAGCTGTGGACGCAGCCGATCTGGATCGTGCTGTTCGTCTGCCCCTTCATCGCGGTGATGGTGAAGAAGCCCGAGCTGTACGCCGATTTCACCGGGCTCGTGGGCCGCACCTCGGACAGCAGCGGCTTCGATCCGCTGATGTTCGGCGCGGCGGCCACGGTGGCTTTCTCGCTCGTGGTGCAGATCGGCGAGCAGGTCGACTACCTGCGCTTCCTGCCCGAGAAGACCGCCGCCAACCGCGGGCGCTGGTGGACGGCGGTGCTGGTCGCCGGGCCGGGCTGGATCGTGCCGGGCATGCTGAAGATGATGGGCGGCGCGTTCCTCGCCTTCCTGGCGCTGCAGCACGAGATACCGGCCAACCACGCGATCGAGCCCACGCAGATGTACCTCACGGGCTTCTCGTACGTGCTGCGCGACCCGGCATGGGTGCTCGGCATCACGGTGCTGTTCGTCGTCGTGTCGCAGATGAAGATCAACCTGACCAACGCCTATGCGGGCTCGCTCGCATGGTCGAACTTCTTTGCGCGCCTCACGCACAGCCACCCGGGGCGCGTGGTGTGGCTGGTGTTCAACGTGGCCATCGCGATCCTGCTGATGGCACTGGGCGTGTTCGCCGCGCTGGAGCACGTGCTGGGCTTCTACAGCAACATCGCCATCGCCTGGGTCGGCGCGCTGGTGGCCGACCTCGTCATCAACAAGCCGCTGGGCTGGAGCCCGAAGACCATCGAGTTCAAGCGCGCGCACCTGTACGACATCAACCCCGTGGGCCTGGTCGCGATGCTGGTGGCGGCGGCGCTGGCGATGCTGGCCTACTCGGGCGCGCTGGGCCAGTGGGCGCGGGCCTTCTCGCCCTTCATCGCGCTGGCCACGGCCATGGCCGTGTCGCCGCTGCTGGCGTGGCGGACGCGCGGGCGCTACTACCTGGCGCGCACCGACATCGACCGCTGGACGCCCGGCCAGAGCGTGAAATGCTCGGTGTGCGACAACAGCTTCGAGTCGGAAGACATGGCGCACTGCCCGGCCTACAGCGCGCCGATCTGCTCGCTGTGCTGCACGCTCGAATCGCGCTGCCACGACCGCTGCAAGACCGACTCGCGCGCGGCCGAGCAGATGAGCGGCTGGCTGCAGGCGCTGCTGCCGCCCGCGCTGTCGGCGCGGCTCAACTTCCGCGTCGCGCACTACCTGCTGGTCGCCACCTCGCTCATCGCGCTCTTGGCCACGGTGGTGGGCGTGGTCTACGCGCAGGAGGCCATCGCGGGCACCATCGATTCGGCGATGGCGACAGCCTTTTTGAAAGTGTTCGCGCTGCTCTCGGTGGTGGCGGCCGTGGCCGCGTGGTGGGTGGTGCTGGGCAGCGAGAGCCGGCAGATGGCGCAGGAAGAATCGAACCGCCACAACAACCTGCTCGCGCTCGAGATCGAGGCCCACCGCCGCACCGACGCCGCGCTGCAGACCGCCAAGGAAGCCGCCGAGGCCGCCAACCAGGCCAAGACGCGCTACGTGGCCGGCATGACGCACGAGCTGCGCACGCCGCTCAACAGCATCCTGGGCTACTCGCAGATCCTGCTCAAGGGCGGCGACGCGGCCCTGCCACCGCGCGAAGCGGTGCAGACCATCCACCGCAGCGGCGAGCACATGCTGGGCCTCATCGACGGGCTGCTCGACCTGGCGCGCATCGAGGCCGGGCGGCTGCAACTGGAGCCCTCGCCGCTGGCGCTGCCGGCCTTTCTCGACCAGGTGGTGCAGATGGTGCGCCCGCAGGCCGAGGCCAAGGGCCTGGCGTTCGTCTACACGCATGCGGGCCGGCTGCCGCCGTGGGTGCATGCCGACGTGAAGTGGCTGCGCCAGATCCTCATCAACCTGCTGACCAACGCCGTGCGCTTCACCGACAGCGGCACCGTCACGCTGCACGTGGACGCGCGGCGCGAGGTGCTGCGCTTCGACGTGGTCGACACCGGCATCGGCGTGGCGCCGCAGGACCGGCAGCGCATCTTTTTGCCCTTCGAGCGCGGCGCCGCGGGTCGCCGGCGCGGCGAGCCGGGCACGGGGCTGGGTTTGACGATCACCGGGTTGCTCACCTCGCTCATGGGCGGCGAGCTCAAGCTGGCGTCGACCTCGTCGGCGGGCAGCACCTTCAGCGTGCGCGTGTACCTGCGTGAGGTGGCTGACCCCGGCCCGCAGGCGGGCTCGCGCGAGCCGGTGTCGGGCTACCTGGGCGAGCGCCGCACGCTGCTGGTGGTGGACGACCAGCCGGTGCAGCGCCAGATGCTCGCCGGCATGCTCGCGCCGCTGGGCTTCACGGTGCGCGAGGCGGCCAGCGGCACCGAGTGCCTGGACAGCCTGCGCGAAGAGCTGCCCTCGGCCATCCTGCTGGACCTGACGATGGACGACATGGACGGCTGGCAGACCGCGCGCTCGGTGCGGGCCTCGGGCTTTGCCGAGCTGCCGATCATCATCGTCTCGGCCAACATGTTCGAGAACCAGGCCGACCGGTTGCGCGCCGCGGGCTGCCAGGCCTTCGTGGGCAAGCCGGTGATCGAGTCGGAACTCATCGCCACGCTGGAGCGGCACCTGGGCCTCGAATGGCTGGCGACCGGCGATGCCCTGCCGCCTCCCGCCGACCCCGACCTGGCGCCGCCGCGCCCGCCCCTGCTCGCGCTCGGCGAAGACGACCGCGCCGACCTCATGCGCCTGGTGCAGATGGGCCATGTGCGCGGCCTGCACACCGCGCTCGACCGGCTGGCCGCCGCCTCGCCCGCCGCGGCGGCCACCTGCACCTGGCTGCGCGGCATGGTCGCGCGCTTCGAACTCGACACCCTCCGCAACGCACTGGCAGAAGATGCAGACACTCCCCTCGCCCGGTCATGAACCCGAACGCCCCGTCGTGCTGGTGGTGGACGACGCCCCCAGCAGCCTGGGCATGCTGTGCGACACGCTCGAGGCCAGCGGCTACACCGTGCTGGTGGCGGCTGACGGCGAGGCCGCGCTGCAGCGGCTCGAGCTGGTGGTGCCCGACGCGATATTGCTCGACGGCCTCATGCCCGGCCTCTCGGGCTTCGAGACCTGCCGGCGCATCAAGGCCAACGCGGCGCTGGCGCACATTCCGGTGCTGTTCATGACCGGCCTGTCGGAAACCGCGCACGTGGTCGAGGGCTTCGAGTGCGGCGGCGTCGACTACGTGGTGAAGCCGATCCGCGCGCAGGAGGTGCTGGCGCGGCTGCACACCCACACGCGCAACGCCCGCATCACGCGCATGGCGCGCGACGCGGTCGACGTGGCGGGCATGGGCGTGGTGTTCGTCGACACGCGCGGGCGCATCGCCTGGCGCTCGCCGCAGGCCGCGCTGTGGCTGCATGCACTCGAAGACCCGGTGGCGCCGGGGCGCCTGCCCGCGTCGGTGGAGCCCGCGCTGGCGCCGGGTGCATCGATCGCCATCGGCACCGCCACGGGCATGCGCCTGTCGGTGCGCAACCTGGGCGCGGCGGCGCTGGGCGAGACCATGCTGCTGTTCGCCCTCCAGCGCGAAGGCCCGGCCGCGCGCCTGGCCGACGCGGCCCTCACGCCGCGCGAGACCGAGGTGCTGTCGTGGCTCGCCAAGGGCAAGACCAACCGCGACATCGGCGAGATCCTGGGCACCAGCCCGCGCACGGTGAACAAGCACCTGGAGCACATCTTCGAGAAGCTGGGGGTGGAGACCCGCGCGGCGGCTGCGGCGCTGGCGAGCGGCATGTAAACCCCCACGGGGTAACCGCCCCCGCGGCGCTGGGCTATCGCCCCCCAAAGGCGCCGGTTGCGCTCAGAATGCGAAAGCCACAGGAGAGAGACATGCTTTCAAGCCTGCTGACCTTCCCGCCCCGCGAAAGCGCCTACCGGCGCAAGTTCCTGAACAACACGGACGAGAACCTCTTCATGGGGTCGTTCGAGAGCTTCGAGGCGGCCGAGGCCGGCGCGCCGCCCAGCAAGGCCGTCGGCTACGCCAATGCCGACGCGGGCGAGCTCTACAGCCCGCAGATCTATTTCTACGACTACCCCGGCCTCTTCTGGCTGGGCCGCTCCATCGACGCGGGCCTGACGCGCGTGTTCGACCTGGGCGGGCACGTCGGCATCAAGTACTACGCCTTCCGGCGCGTGCTGAGCTACCCCGACACCCTGCGCTGGACGGTGTGCGACGTGCCCGGCGTGGTCGAGAGCGGCCGCGCGATGGCCCTCAAGCGCGAGGCGACCGCGCAACTGAGCTTCACCACCGACTACCGCGACGCGAGCGGCTGCGACGTGCTGTACGTGTCGGGCAGCCTGCAGTACCTGCCGATGCGCATGGACGCGATTCTTTCCGCGCTCGCCGTGAAGCCCCGACGCATCGTCATGAACACCACGGCCGTGCACCCCGAGCGCACGATCTACACGCTCAACAGCATCGGCGTGGCCGTGTGCGCCTACCGCATCCAGCACCACGACGAGCTGCTGGCCGACCTGGCACGCGCCGGCTACCGCAAGCGCGACGTGTGGCGCAACGAGGGCAAGCCGATCGAGGTGCCCTTCGTCGATGGCGGCGACAAGCCTTACTACGCGGGCTCCTGCTTCGACCTGATCGTCTGATTCGACCTCGTCGCCTTGCGCGTGCGACCCTATCGCACCTCGTAGTCTTCCATCGGCTTGTCGCTGGGGTTGGCCCAGGCGGCCCTGGTCAGGGCACTGGCCGGCAGCCCCACCTTCGCGCCGTGCGGCGCAATGGGCTGCATGAACCACTTGTCGTAGAGCCGCGCGGCCTCCCCGCTCCTTGCCAACGCCAGGACACTTTGATCGACCAGCTTCTTGAACGCGGCATCGCCCTTGGGAACCATGATCGCGATCGGCTCGACGCTGAGCACCTGGTCGAGCAAGCGGTACTGCGCCGGCTCCTTGCTCCTGGAAATCAAGGTGGCAAGGATCTGCCCGTCGGCGACGAAGCCCTCTGCGCGGCCCGATTCGAGCAGCAGGAACCCTTCGCTGTTGTCCTTGGCGTACACCTCCGCAATCTCCGGGGCGTTGTCGCGCTTGAGTTTTCTCAGCAGCTGGACGGAGGTGCTCCCCGTCGTGACGGCCACCGCCTTGCCGGCGAGCTGGGCCGCCGAAGCAACGCCGGATGTCGCCTTGACCGCGATGCGAACCCCCTCGACATAGAGCGTCGGGGCGAACGCGACGTCCTTCTGGCGCGCCGCATTGTTGGTCGTGGTGCCGCACTCGATGTCGACCGTTCCGTTCTGCACGAGCGGCATGCGGTTCTGCGGCGTGACGAGCTGGTACTTCACGTGGATCTTGCCGATCTGCAACGCCTTCCCGATGTCGGCAATGACACGTTCGCAGACCTCGACGTGAAAGCCCGTGTAGCTGCCGGGCCCCAGGGTGAAGGACATGGCACCCGAGGCATCGCGCACGCCCATGGTGATGGCGCCGGACTCCCTGATCTTCTTCAGCACGTCGGTTTGGGCGGATGCACGCCCCGCACACAGCAGGAGCGCCGCGGCCGTTGCGGCCGCCAGAAGGCAGTGGGTTGTTTTCACGTCGGCGCTTTCAGACGGCGAACAGCGAATCCAGGTCCGCAAAGGACTTCAGCTCGATGGCGTTGCCCGACGGGTCGAGAAAGAACATCGTCGCCTGTTCGCCGGGCTCGCCCTTGAACCGGATGTAGGGCTCGATCACGAATGGCGTCTGGCGTGCGATGAGCTTGTCGGCCATTGCCTGCCACAGGTCCATCGGCAGCACGGCGCCGAAGTGACGCACGGGCACGTCGTGGCCGTCCACGGCGCTGTGCGTCTTGTGGCCGCATTCGTCGGGCGCCAGGTGCGCCACGATCTGGTGGCCGTGGAAGTTGAAGTCGACCCACTCGGTCGAGCTGCGGCCTTCGGGACATTCGAGCAACTCGCCGTAGAAGGCGCGTGCCTCGGCGATGTCGCGCACGGGAAAGGCCAGGTGGAACGGGATGCGTGCAGTGGGGGTGCTCATGGGGTTCATCGATCAAGGAGTTCAGGGTGAGCAAACTCTAAGCAGCGAGCCACATAACCGAAAACGATATATTTCATCGCTGAGCACCACCCATTTCGATGAATCCCTAATGATCACCGAGCTTCGAACCTTCATCGCCGTGTGTCGCCACGGCACATTCGCCGCGGCGGGAGAGCGCATCGGCCTCACGCAGTCGGCCGTCAGCAGCCAGATCAAGCGGCTCGAGGAATCCCTGGGGTTCCCGCTCTTCGATCGCACGGGCCGCTCTGCCACCTTGAATGCGGCGGGCGAGACCACGCTGGGACGGGCGGAAGAAATCTGCGGCCTCTACGCCAAGCTCGGCGAGCTGCCCGACGACGCTGCGAACGCCGGGCTGCTGCGCATCGGCGCCATCGCGTCCGCGCAGCCGACACTGGTGGCGCGGGCGCTCGAGAAACTGCGCGCCGGCTTCCCCCTGCTGCGCGTGCACATCTCGCCCGGCGTGTCGATGCGGCTGATGGACGACCTGGACGCCGGCAGCATCGATGCGGCCGTGATCATCCGGCCGCCTTTCGGCATTCTTCCCGAGCTGACGTGGCAGACCCTGGTGCGCGAGCCCTATGTGCTCATTGCCCCCGCGAACGTGCCGGGCAGGAACTGGCGCACCCTGCTGCAGGAACAGCCGTTCCTGCGCTACGACCGCGCATCGTTCGGCGGGCGCATGGTCGAACGATTCCTCCAGCGCGAAGGCCTCGTGGTCAGCGACGCCATCGAGGTCGACGAAATCTCCGGGCTCATCCACCTGGCCTCCAAGGGCCTGGGCGTTGCGCTCGTGCCGCGGGTCGAGGCCCACCTGCCGCTGCCGCCGGGCGTGCGCATGCTGTCCCTCGGCGAGGCCACGTTCCATCGCGAGATCGGCCTCCTGCAGCGCAAGCCACGCGCCAGCCCGCCCCTCGTCGCGCAGTTTGCGCAGTGCCTGCGCGAGGCAGCCGAACCGGCGAAGGCGAGCCGAAAGAAAGCCTTGACGACCTCCAAAAAGATATTAAAGTGATATCACTTTCAACAGGAGGCCTTCATGCACGAGCAGACCCCGTCCATCCCTCGCCCGGTCCGCAGGGAGCGGCCGTACCGGTCCGTCAACGGATACGGCATCGTCGCCGTGGCGCTGCTGATCCTTGCGGTCGGCGCCTGGGTTCTCGTGCGGCGGATGATGCCGCTGCCCCTGAGCATCTTGCTGATCGTCGTCGGCGTCTCGCTGCTGCCGGGCCTGTACATGCTCAAGCCCAACGAGGGCATCATCCTCACGCTCTTCGGCAAGTACCAGGGCACCGACCGCAGCGAGGGCCTGCGCTGGACCAACCCGTTCCAGTCGGGCCAGAAGATCTCGCTGCGCGCGCGCAACCTGAACACGCCGCCGCTGAAGGTCAACGACAAGCGCGGCAACCCGGTGGAGATCGGCGCGGCCGTGGTCTGGCGCGTGCACGACACAGCGCAGGCCGTGTTCGAGATCGACGACTACAACAAGTTCGTCGCCATCCAGTCCGAAGCCGCCATCCGCCACCTGGCCACGCTCTACGCCTACGACAGCGGCGACGACCTGCAAAGCGACGAGGTCACGCTGCGCGCCGGGCTCGACGTGGTGGCCGATGCCCTCAAGGCCGAGCTGAACCAGCGCTTTGCCAGCGCCGGCGTCGAGGTGCTCGACGCCAAGCTCACCCACCTGGCCTATGCGCCCGAGATCGCCCAGGTGATGCTGCGGCGTCAGCAGGCGGTGGCCATCGTGAGCGCGCGGCACCAGATCGTGGCGGGCGCGGTCGGCATGGTCGAGGCCGCCCTCAAGGGGCTGTCGGAGCGCAACCTCGTCGTGCTCGACGACGAGCGCAAGGCCTCGATGGTGTCGAACCTGCTGGTGGTACTGTGCTCGGACCGCGAAACCCAGCCCGTGGTCAACACGGGCACGCTCTACACCTGATGCATCCAAGGCTCCCGTTCACCGCCGCCACGTCGTTGTTCCCTGATGGCCAGTCCCGGTAAGAAGTCCTACCCGCTGCGCATCGATCCGGCCCTGTGGGCCGAGATCGAGCGGCTGGCGGCCCAGGAGCTGCGCAGCGCGAACGCGCAGGTCGAATTCCTGCTGCGCGAAGGGCTGGCGAAGCGGGGGCGGCTGCCGGCGGCGGCGCCCGCCAAGGACGCGGACCCGCCCAAGCCCTCGCGCGGGTAGCTGGTAGTAACCCGGAATTTCCTGAAGGCCGATTGACAGGCTCGGCCCCTACGATGGCACGGCACGATCTTCAGGAGACACACGCCGTGACAGCCTTCGCCTTCCCCCGTTCCGCCCTGACCCGCCGCGCCGCCCTGGCGCTGGCCGCCTCCTTCGCGCTCGCCGGTTGCGTCAGCACCCCACCCGCCGCCACAGGCGACATCCACGTCATGACCTCCGGCGGCTTCACCGCCGCCTACAACGAGCTGCGCCCGGGCTTCGAGCGCAGCACCGGGCGCAGCGTGAAGACGGCCTACGGTGCGTCGATGGGCAATGCCAGCGATTCGATTCCCAGCCGCCTCGGCCGCAACGAACCCGCCGACGTCGTGATCCTGGCCCGCCCCGCGCTCGATGCGCTGGTGGCGCAGGGCAAGGTGGTGGCGGGCAGCCAGGTCGACCTGGTGCGTTCGTCGATCGGCTTCGCGGTGCGCAAGGGCGCGCCCAAGCCCGACATCGGCACGGTCGATGCGCTCAAGCGCACGCTGCTCGCAGCGCCGTCGATCGCCTACTCGGCGAGCGCGAGCGGCACGTACTACGAGACCGAGCTGCTCAAGACGCTGGGCATCGAGGACCAGGTCAAGCCCAAGAGCAAGCGCATCCTGAGCGAGCGCGTGGGCACGGTGGTGGCGCGTGGCGACGCAGCCCTCGGCCTGCAGCAAGTGAGCGAGTTGCTGCCCATCGAGGGCATCGACTACATCGGCCCGCTGCCCGCCGAGGTGCAGCGCGTGACGGTGTTCTCGGCCGGCATCGCCACGGCCTCGAAGCAGCCCGAGGCGGCGCGCCAGCTGATCCGCTACCTCAACGCGCCGGCCGCAGCGCCGACGATCGCGAAGACGGGGCTGGAACCCCTGTCGGCACGCTGAACCGGCGCCCCACGGCCCGTAAACTGGCGGCCTTCATCCCCTCCTTCCGCCTTCCCGACGAACGGACGCCATGACCACTTCGCCCTCTTCCGCCCTCGTGACCGCCTTCGCGCCCAGCGGCACGCTGCGCGCCTCGATCAACCTCGGCAACCCGATCCTGGCCAACAAGGACGCCAGCACGGGCGAGCCCGTCGGCGTGTCGATCGACCTGGCCCGCGAGTTCGCGCGGCGCCTTGGCGTGGGCATCGAGCTGGTGGTGTTCGAGAAGGCCGCAGCCTCGGTGGACGCGGTGAAGAACGAGAAGGCCGACATCGGCTTCTTCGCGGTCGATCCGGCGCGCAGCGAAGGGCTGCGCTTCACGGCGCCTTATGTGCTGATCGAGGGCAGCTACCTCGTGCCCGAATCTTCTGCGCTGACCAACAACGCGCAGGTCGATGCCGCAGGCCACCGCATCTCGGTCGGCTCTGGGAGCGCCTACGACCTGTTCCTCACGCGCGAGATCAAGGCGGCCGAGATCGTGCGCCTTCAGGGCGCGGGGCCTGCGCTCGCTGCATTGCGTGCGGGCGAGGTCGAGGTGGCGGCGGGCATCCGCCAACTGCTCGAAGGTGAAGCAGCCCGCGCACCAGGCGTGCGTGTGCTGCCGGGGCGCTTCATGGTGATCCAGCAGGCGATGGGGACGCCGGCCAGTCGCGGGGCGCAGGCGCAGGCGCTGCTTGCCTCCTTCGTCGAAGAAATGAAGGCTTCTGGTTTTGTCGCTGATGCGTTGAAGCGTCACCGCATCGAAGGCGCGATCGTTGCGCCGTAACCAGGTCCTCTCGTTCGGGGCACGTGCGCTGTCGTGGTGCTGGTGGCCGATCAGAGCTTGTGCGCTTCCACCGGCCCCTGCGAATAGAACAAGAAGTAGCCCGTCTGCGTCTTGAAGCCGTTCTTCTGCCACCCGGGCGGCACCTTGAAGATGCCGAGCTGGTCGCTCGAGATGCCGACGAAGGACGTGTTCTCCGTGTCGGTGGTGATGCGGCTCCAGCGCTCGCGCGTCACCGGCTGCAGCTGCATCTTGGGTTCGCTCCACTCGGGGGTGCGCACCTTGTCGCGCATGATGTAGCGGTCGCCGTCGCGCTCGATCTTGACGACCTCCTTGAGCACGCCGTTGCGCTCGACGGCGTAGACGCCGACCAGTTCGGTCTCGGGTCCGCCGCGTGCGCCGCAGGCCGAGAGCAGCGACACACAGGCCACTGCCAGAAAGAAATTCAGAAGAGTTTTCATGAGGTTCGAATGAGGTGACGCATGCGCCGCCGGCGCGGCGCATGCGAGGTTCACGAAATAAGGCTCAGATCAATCCGACTCAACGCTTCTGGTTCTCGCGCAGCGGCAGCTTGCCCTGGAAGCGCAGCGCGTGCGGGTACTCTTCCTTCTCGCCGGCATCCACCGCGGCCATCTTCTGCTGGCTCAGCTGCGTCTTGGCGAGCAGCGGCGCCGGCAGGTTCAGCACGCCCTTGATCTGGTCGTACTGCGCCTGCGTGATGCGCCCCACGCCCAGCAGGCGGAAGGCATCGCGCTCGATGTTCAGCAGCAGCGGCTTGTTGCCCGCGAAGTTCTGCACATTGGCCAGCAGGTTGCTCCAGGACTGCGCGCTGTAGTTGCTCACGTAGTAGTCCTGCCCCGTCGGCCCGGCGAGCACCGCGGTGCAGCCCGGCAGCTCGACCTGCGTGGCGTTGTTCGACATCACGAAGGTCTCGCGCTTTTCCATCGCGTCGCCGTACGCCAGCGTGACGGGAATGGTCCACGTCGAGGCCGGGAACTGGTTCTGGTTGGGGAACGACTCCTGCGTGATGTTCACGTAGGTGCGGTTGCCGGCGCACTGCGCATCCACCGTGAGCAGCGGCACGCCCGTCTGGCGGATGAGGCTGTCGCCGATGTCGCTGACCTTCTTGTTGGTGGCCTTTTCCAGCGAGGTCCACAGGCGCGTGGGCGTGACGTTGCCGTACGCATAGTCCTTCAGGTAGATCTGCAGGCCCTTCTGCATCGCCTCTTCGCCGATGTAGTTCTGGATCGTCTCCAGCACGTGGCTGCCCTTGTTGTAGACGAAGATCGACGGGCTGATGAAGCCGAACGAGCCCGCGTCGTTCAGGTTGCGCTGCACCGGCACGGCCGAGGGCTTCAGGTCGGCCACGATCACGTTGTGCTTGTCCAGCACGTAGTCGGAGAAGCTGTAGTACTCGGGGTGGAACTTGATCGTGGTGCGCCGTTCGAACCAGCGCGCGAACGACTCGTTGAGCCACACGTTGTCCCACCAGTCGAGCGTGACGAGGTCGCCGAACCACTGGTGCGCCACCTCGTGCGTGACCACGGTCACCGAGTACAGCGTGGGCTTGTCGCCGGGCTTGGTGAGCACCGCGTCGGCAAACTCGAAGATGGAGCCCCAGTTCTCCATGCCGCCGAAGCCGGTGTTGGGCTTGTTGTCGTAGCTGTCGTTGGCGGCCACGGTGTCGAACTTCTTGAAGGGCAGCGGGATGCCGGTGTACTTGTAGTAGTAGTCCATCGACACCTTGGTCCACTCCATCGCGAACTTGGCCCAGTCGGAGCGGCCCGGCGGCGTGAACCAGCGCAGCGCCATGTCGCTGCCGTCCAGCGGGTTCTTGAAGGTGTCGGCCAGGATGTCGAACTTGCCGCCGCCGAAGAAGGCCAGGTACATCGGCATCGAGGGCGTCTTCTCGAAGGCCACGCGCTGGTAGCCGTCGGGCAGTTTCACGGCCTCGGTCTGCGCACCGTTGGACACGGTCTTCCAGTCGCCCGGCACCTCGGCCGAGATCTCGAAGGTGTGGCGGAAGGCCGGCTCGTCCCAGCCCGGGAACCACTGGCGCGCGAAGTTGGTTTCGCCCTGCGTCACGATGGCGTCACTGCTCACGCCCTCGGGCGTCGAGAGGCCCACCTTGAAGATGCCCGACGCGGCCGAGCACAGCGGGTTCTTCGCCATCACGTCCGGCGTGCAGTACTCGGCGTCGGAGAACTGGATCTTGCCGTCCCACTCCATGTGCAGCAGGTACTTGCCCTTGGCGATCTGGCCGTCGTTCAGGCGCAGCTGCACGAAGTCGCCGCGCGTCTGCGGCGTGGGAATCAGCGGGATCGCTTCGCCCGGCTTGGACACCTTGCGCAGCGTGGTGCGCCCGCGCGCAAAGTTGAGGTCGTGCGCGGCGACGACGATGGCGTCGACCGGCTGGAGCACGTCGATCTCCACGTCGGCGCGGCCCACGAAAGTCTTGAGCGCCGCATCGGGGCGGAACCACAGCTTGTAGTTCACGGGCCAGACCGTGTCGGGCAGTTCCATCGGCCGCGCCGAACGATCGACCGCGGCCACTGCCGAATCGCGTGCAGCGGGCACGCCATCGTCGGGGGTCTTCTTGGTGGTGTCTCCGCCGTCGGCCGCGGGCGCGTTGGCCAGCGACGGCGCGTTCAGGCCGGAGCCGCCGAAGGATGCGCCACCGCCGCTGTCTCCGCCGCCGCCGCAGGCCGTCAGCGCGGCAAGGGTCACGGCCGTGAGGGCCAGGCAATGAACGACAGGTGTATTCAGTGATTTCATGATCGCCTCTGGGTACTCTTGGTAAGGAACATGCGCCGCACCGCAGGCACCGGCGGATAGCCGGCGATGCGCGTGACGCGCGCGGGATGAGTGGAACGACAGATCAACAGGAAATGCGGGCAGCACAACGCCCTCCCGGCGAACAAGCAGTTCGTCAGGAACGCAGGCTCAGGCCGGACCGCACCGCGTGTGCTGCGGTGGTCCCAGGATGCGCGGGGCGAGCGGCGCCATTCCCGTCAAGACGCGGGGTGTTGGGGGGAGCGTGTGAACGCGGTGGGGTGTCGCGGGCCGGGCTCAGTGCCCGTGCATCGACGCGATGCGTTCACCCGTCAGGTGAACGGCCGGGGCCATGGCGAAAGCGATGGCGACGGCAAGACTGGCTGCGGCTCTTGTGGTTGATTTCACGCGCATTCCCTCGTCCGTTGAAGTGCACGCAGTTGTAGCTGATCGATGCAATGAGCTCAACGATCCGCGGAACTTTTCTCTCTCCAATTGTTCGCGCGCGATAGGCCGAATGGCGTCATGGCACGCGACGCGTGCCATGCGATACGAAGATGGTTCTGTGCCCGCAACACCTGCTCACGCAGATGACAAAAACCCGGGCCCTTCACTGTGACGAAGCGGCCACAGTACGAAGGTTCAAGCCGCGGCGAAGGCTACGAAAGCTGTGAACCAGAGACTGCAGCCGTGCGTTGCGCGCGCTCGCGCCACCACAGCAGAAAGCCGCATGCGAACACGACGACCTGCGTGCCGATGAGCAGTGCAAAGCCCGCGAAGAAACCCGCCGCCGACGAGGCCGCGGTGACCGCTGTGTGCGCTGCGCCACCACCGTGCGACACCGCGGTGATCACGCCGCCCATCAGCGCCGGCATGAAGCCCGCCACGAGGCTGCCCACGCCGTTGGTCACGCCGAAGGCACTGGCCGTGTGCTCGGGCCGCGAGCAGTGCTGCACGGTGCTCGGAATGGCGGGGCTTTGCAGGCCCCAGAAGAAGTTCGCCGCCACGAGGCAGGTCGCGGCCATGTACGGGTCGCGCGCGTTGATGGCCAGCAGCACCGACAGTGCCACGCCCGCACTCGCGCCCATGAAGATGAAGGGCACGCGGTCGCGCCCGAGCTTGTCGATGAGCACGCCGCCCGTGAACACCGCGAGCACCGTGGCGTACTGCGGCAGCGAAGCGATCCAGCCCATCTCGCGCAGCGAGAAGCCGCGCGCTTCGCGCAGGTAGGTCGGCAGCCAGTTGCTGCTGCCCCAGAGGTAGGCCAGCGCCGCCGAGGTGAGCAGCGTGATGAGGAACAGGTGCCGCGTGTGCAGCGCGCCTTTCACGATGCCCGCCACGCGCGACATCGCATCGCCCAGCGACGAAGGCTTGATGCCGTCGCCGTGCCCCGCGGGCATGCGCACGAAGGCCAGCACCAGCGGAATGCCCAGCACGATGTTGAGCACGCCCAGCACATGGAACGAGCTGTCCCATTCGAACTGCGTGAGCAGGTAGCCCACCAGCGGGTAGCCCACCGCCAGGCCCAGGCCCGTGCCCATGTTCACCAGCGCATTCGGTTTGCCGTTCTCGTGGCTCTGGAAGTGCGCCTTGATGTACGACGAAGCCAGCGAGAACAGCGGCCCTTCCGACACGCCCAGCAGCACCCGCGAGGCCAGCAGCATGCCGTAGCTGTGGAACATGGGCGAGGCCCAGGTCACCACGCCCCACAGCACGAGACCATAGATCAGGCTGCGCCGCACGCCGAACAGCGCCGAGCAGAACGGCGTGAGCACGAAGGCCGAGATGCCGTAGCCCAGCATGAAGGCCGTGGCCAGCAGGCCCTGGCTCACGCGGTCGGCGGCGTCGATGCCCACGTGCTTCAGAAAGGCCGCATCGGTGATCAGCACCGCGATGTTGATGCGGTCGACGTAGGAGATCGCGACGATCACGAACAGGGTGACGACCCCGTACCAGCGCATGGCCTTGGATGACATGGGATTCTTCTCAGGTGGGTTGCACGGGGGCCGGCGCGGCTTCAGGGGCAGTCGCTCGCTGGCCTGCCTGCGTCGAGGACCGTTCGGGCGAATCCGAACGCGTCGGATTGCGAGGCACCGATGACCGACCGATGGGTCTGTCCGGCGTACTGCTTCAGTTGCACGGTCGCGCCGCGCGCACACAGGCTGCGCACCATCGCCGCCGTGGTGTCGGGCGTGACCGTCGTCTCGTCCTTCTCGCCCTGGATGACCGACACGGGCACCCGCATCGTGAGCGACGAGGCATCCTGCGCGGCCAGCAGCCGCGCCATCGCGTCGTACGCCGCGCCGGGCTTCAGGTACGGGCCCGGCGGCAGCGGCGGCATCGCGAACAGCCCCGAGAGGCAGGCCGAGCCCATCGCGTCGAGGTGCGGGCGCAGCGCGGGCGAGGTCAGGCCCTGCACGTCGAGGTCCGGTTTCATCGCCTTGGCGCTCATCACGGTCAGCGACACGAAGGGCAGCGCCGGGACGGCGACCGCTTCGCCGCGCATCACGCTGTCCATGAACCGCAGCACGCCGGGCCCCGTGGGCGCGATGGCGATGGCCGCCCGCAGCGGGTAGCGGCCCGCGCTGCGGTCCGGCAGGCCGGCGGCCCACAGCACGGCGCCGCCGCCCTTGCTGTGGCCCACGGCGATCCAGTCGGGGCGCAGCTTCGCGCCGTCGAGCGCATGCGCGGCCGCCACGGCATCGGCCAGGTTCTCGGCGTTGCTGCGGCTGTGCAGGTCGGGCACCGGCCCGAAGGCGCCCCACCCTGCGTAGTCGGTGCGCACCACGGCATAGCCCTGCTGCACCCAGGCGTTGAGGTAGGCATCGCGCTCGCGGTTGACGACCAGCGAAGGCGCGCACTGCGGTGCGAGCCCGGTCGAGCCGTTGGCCCAAGCGATCACCGGATAGCCGCCGGCGGGCGCGGGCGTGCGCGGCAGCGCCACCTGGCCGACGACCACCGCGTTCGCGCCGTCGAAGGCGGTGGACGCGTACGACATGACCCAGTTGCGCCCTGCGTCGGGCAGGCCGTGCAGCTTGTCGGGGCTGGCCAGCAGCAGCTGGCCGGGCGCGGGCTGCGCGGTCGGCGACATGCCGGCGCAGCCGGCCACGAGCAGCGATCCGAGGGCCAGCGCCGCGAGGCGCCGCACCTGCGGCCAGACGGGGGTTGCGCGCATGCCGGCCCTCCCGCGTCAGAACATGTGCCGCATGCCGAACTCGACGCCGCTGGAGGCGCGGTTGGGCATGGTGATGGCGCCGGCCAGGGCCTGCGTCGCGCCGTTCTTGTTGCTGATGCGCGCGATGGTGCCGTACACGGCGGTGCGCTTGGACAGGTTGTGCACGTAGCCGATGGCCAGCTTCGACGTCGTGGGCTCGCGCACCGCGTTGGCGGGCTCCAGCTTGTAGCGCGCGTACGAAGCCTTGATCTCGCCCGGACCGATGGGCAGCTGGAAGCCGACCAGCACACCCTTGGCGTCGGTGCTGCCCTTCGATTCCTTGTACAGCTCGCTCGTGAGCTTGAGGTTCATGAGCGCCGCATCGAAGGTGTAGGACGCGCCCAGGTTGGTCACGCGCAGGTCGCCCGCGACGTAGCGCGTGCGGCCGGTGGCCAGCGCCACGTTGAGGCCGCCGCTCTGGTAGCCGAAGCGCGCGCCCGTGTGCTGGCCGTCGCGCTTGTTCGACACCTGGGTGCCGGGCAGCACCGAGGTCGAGTCGTTCTCGCCCATCGCGTACATCACCTGGCCGTAGAAGCCGCCCAGGCTGCCCGGCAGGAAGTAGCCGATGCTGTTCGAGGCGCGCGTGCCGGTGGGCGCCACCAGGCCGCCCAGGCCCGAGAAGTAGATCTGGTTGGCGCCGATGCCGCCGCCCGTACCGAAGGGGTCGAAGATCGCGGTGTTCCAGAAGGCGGGCACGTAGTCGCGGCCCAGGCGCACTTCGCCGAAGGGGCCGGCCAGGCTCACGGTCGAACGGCGGTTGAAGCTCAGCACGCCGGGCGTGCCGTTGCCGCTGGCCTGGTTGTTGGAGTTCGACGGAAAGCCCGTGCCACTGTCGTTCTGCAGGCCCATCTCGAGCCAGAAGTTGGCCGAGTAGCCGCCGCCGAGGTCTTCCGTGCCGCGAAAACCGAGGCGGCTGAACATGTTGCCGCTGTTGCCCAGCTGCGTCTTGTGGGCCGATCCGTTGCCGCTGCCGCGCGTGTAGACCACGGAGGCGTCGACGACGCCGAACAGCGTCACGGAAGATTGGGCCAGCGCTCCGCCAGCCGCGGTGGCCGCAGCCATCGCGATCAAGTACTTTTTCATTGAATGTCTCGGTTGGTTTTCTTCTCTCGGCCGTCTTGTGGGTTGTGGCCTTGTTGCTCAGATATCCAGCACCAAGCGCTCGCCCTTGCAGCGAGAGACGCAGATCATCATGGTCTTGTTGGACGCACGTTCGATCTTGGTGAGGATGCCGTCGTGGTGATCGACTTCGCCCTCGAGCACCGCCGTTTCGCAGGCGCCGCAGACGCCTTCCTTGCAGCTGTGGTCGGGGTTGAGGCCAGCGTCGATCAGGCTGTCGAGAATCGACTTGCCCGGAGGCACCTCGACGCTCTTGCCGCTCTTGGCGCACTGCACCACGCAGGTCTGCGTGGCGCTGGGCGCCTCCACATGCACGGCGGCGAAGCGTTCGATGTGTGCGTTGGCGTAGCCCAGTTGCTCGCAGCTCTTTTCGAAGGCGTCGAGCATCGGCGTGGGGCCGCAGCAGTAGTAGTGGCTGGTGGCGCCCTTGCCGCCCAGCAGCGACGCGAGGTCGGGCGGCGCGCCCTTCTCGTCGTCGAAGTGCCAGGTGAGCTGCACCGACTTCTCGGCGGCCAGCGCTTCGATGGCGTCGCAGAAGGCGGCTTCCTTGCGGGTGCGCGCGCAGTAGACGATTTCGACCGGTTGGCCGATGGCGATGAGCCGCTGCAGCATGCACCAGATGGGCGTCACGCCGATGCCGCCGGCCACGAGCACCGAGTGCTCGGCGCCCTCTTCCAGCTTGAAGTTGTTGCGCGGTGCCGAGATGGGCAGCGTCATGCCCACGCGCAGCTGCTGATGCACGTAGCGCGAGCCGCCGCGGCTCTTGCGGTCGTTGAGCACGCCCACCACGTAGCGCTGGCGGTCGCTCGAGGGGTTGCACAGCGAGTAGCTGCGCACCAGCCCGTTGGGCAGGTGCAGGTCGATGTGGGAGCCGGCCTCGAAGGCGGGAAAGTCCACCGCCGGCGTGGCCGGCCGGAACTCGACGCTGACGATGCCGTCGGCCTCGTAGCGCATGGTGTGCACGAGGGCGTTCAGCGTGGGAGAAGACATGGCGATGCTCGCTTGCTTGCAGTTCAGGCCGTGGCGGCCTCGGCTTGCGCCAGCTGCGCCTGGGCCAGGTTGCGCATGTGGCGACGCAGGCGGACGATGCCCAGGTCGTGCTGGTACAGGTTCTCGTGCTGGTTGGCGTCGGCTTCCATTTCTTCGAGCATCACGCGGTCCTGTTCCAGCACGTGCCAGTGGCGCGCCTCGAGGCGGTTCTTGTAGAGGAAGCGCCAGGTGTCGCGCTCCCAGCCCGGCGCCAGCTTGCGTGCGCGCCAGAAGAAGGTGGCCGTCATGCCGTTGGCCATGGGCGAGAAGGCGCCGATGATGATGAAGTTGCCGCCGGGGCCGCCGGTCTTCGGGTAGGGAATTTCCAGGCGCATCCAGTGGATGCCGGTGTCGGCCCACTCGGTCCAGTCGAAGTTGACGTTGCGCTGGCCTTCCTTCTCGAACACGAAGCCGATGTCGGTCGGGCGCACGCCGAACTTGGCGCTCGAGTCGCCCTCGGCCATCGAGTGCGACTGCTTGTGCAGGTACGTGCCGTGCATCGGGTCCATCACGTTGTCCAGCACGTAGCGGTAGTCGCCCTTCCATTCCGTGTAGCACAGGAAGTTGGAGTACTCGGCCTCGTCGGTCAGCTGCTCGGGCAGCACCAGCGGCGGCGGCACATCGACCGGCTCCTTCGAGTTGTAGAGGAACACGGCACCCGCGCGCTCCTGCACGTGGAAGTGGCGCGTGGCGCGCGAGCCTTCGAGCTTGCAGCCGGGGCTGCCGGGCACGCGCGTGACCACGCCGTCGTGGCGCACTTCAACGCCGTGGTACGGGCACGAGAGGCGGTCACCCAGCACCACGCCCTGCGACAGCGGCGCGCCGCGGTGCGGGCAGCGGTCTTCCAGCGCGTGCAGCACGCCTTCGCCGTCGCGCCACAGCGCGATCTTGCGGCCGAGGCGGCGCAGGGAGATGGGGTTCTCCTTGATGAAGTGCGAGGGGCAGATCGGGTACCAGAGGTCTTTCAGGCCGATCTCGAGCAGGTGGTCGACCGGATCGGCGGGAACGGGATGGATGGCGATGGTCATGGTGGTTCTCCTCAGGCGGCCAGCGTGGCCATTTCCTTGCGGTACAGCGCCTCGGTCCATGCGAGGCCGCCCGGCGTGGCCAGGCCGCTGTCGTTCAGGCGTTGCACCAGGCCCGGCAGGTCGTGGATGCCGTCGGCGTAGGCGCGTTCGATCACGTCGCCCAGCAGGTCTTCGTAGGTGGTCGCGGGGCGCTGGCGCGCCTGGTGCGGTTGGAGAAAGCGGTCTTGTTGCATCGTGAGCCTCCGTAAGCGAGGGGAAAAATTTCAGGCGGCGGCAGCGACAGCGCCCTGCGCCGGCACGCCCAGCGGCACGGCCCAGGCGTCGTAGGCGTACACCCAGTCGGCGTTGCCGCCTTCGCGCAGCCAGTTGTTGCCGCGCGAGCCAAGTTGCACCTGGCTGGCGCGCTCGATGCGGGCGGTCTGGTAGGCCTGCAGCGCGGCCGGGATGCCGGCCATGGCCACGCCGTCGAGGTGGCGCGACAGCACCACGGCGTCTTCGATGGCCATGCCGGCGCCCTGCGCCATGAAGGGCAGCATCGGGTGCGCGGCATCGCCCAGCAGTGCCATGCGGCCCTGCGCCCAGGCGGGCATGGGGTCGCGCTCGTACAGCGCGGTCTTGAGCACCGTGTCGCAGGCGTCGAGCAGCGCGCGCGCCTCGGGGTGGTAGGCCACGTACTGCTCGCGCAGCTCGTCGACGCTGCCCGGCGCGGTCCACGACTCGAGGTGCCAGGTGTCCTGCGGCGTGGTGGCGAAGATGAAGATGTCCTTGCCGCAGTTCAGCGGGAAGGTGACGATCTGGCTTTGCGGGTTCGGGCCCCACCACTTGGTGAAGGCGCCCAGGTTGGGCACGCCGGCCACGCGCTCGGCGGGCACCACGGCGCGGTAGGCGACGATGCCCGTGAAGCGCGGGCTCTCGGCGCCGAACATCGCGGTGCGCACGCCCGAGTGGATGCCGTCGGCACCGATCAGCGCACCCACGCGGGCGCTGGTGCCGTCGCTGAACGACAGGGTCACGCCCTTGTCGTCGGCCGCGATGGTCTCGGCGCGCTTGCCCAGCGCCACGCGCTCGGCCGGGAACATGTCGGCCAGCGCAGCCAGCAGGTCGGCGCGGTGGATGGTGAGCTGCGGCGCGCCGTAGCGCTGCTCGGCCGAGTCGGCCATTTCGAGGCGCGAGGTTTCCTCGCCGCTGTCGTAGGTGCGGCTGATGCGGTGCGACGGGCGGGCCGCGGTCACGCGGGCGGCATCGCCCACGCCCAGGCCGTCGAGTGCGCGCACGGCGTTGGGCGTGAGGTTGATGTCGGCGCCGACGCGGGCGAACTGTTTCGCCTGCTCGAACACGACCACGTCGTGCCCCGCGCGGCGCAGTGCGATGGCGGCGACCAGGCCGCCGATGCCGGCACCGACGATGCCGATGGTGGATTCGCTTGTCTGCATGGTCTCTGTCTCTCTTTGTTCTTGGGGGTGGCTCACTCGGCCACGATGTTGCGGGCCTTGATGATCCGGGCCCAGACGGCCGTCTCATCGCGGATGTGGGCAGCAAACTCGGCGGGCTTCATGGCCGCGTCGGTCATGCCCTGCGCCTTCAGGCGCTCGCGCACGTCGGGCTGGGCCAGCATCTCGGCCGCGTCTTTCGCCAGCTGCTCGACCACGGCGGGCGGCGTGCCCTTGGGGGCCAGCAGGCCATACCACGAGGTCACGGCCACGCCCTGGATGCCCTGCTCCGCCAGCGTGGGGATGTCGGGCGCGGCGGCGCTGCGCTTGGCTTCGGTCACGCCCAGCGCGACGAGCTTGCCGTTCTTGATGAAGGGCATGGTCGCGGGCAGGTTGCTGAACATCAGCGGCACCGAGCCGCCGAGCACGTCGTTGAGCGCGGGCGCCGTGCCCTTGTAGGGCACGTGCAGCAGGTCGATGCCGGCCTGCTGCTTGAACAGCTCGCCCGCCAGGTGCAGGCCGCTGCCCACGCCAGGCGAGGCATACGACAGCGTGTTGGGCTTGGCCTTGGCCATCGCCACCAGTTCCTTCGCGCTCTTGATGCCCGAGGCAGGCGACGCCACCAGCACGTTGGGCGCCTTGGCGAGCATGGTGACGGGCACGAAGTCCTTCTCGATGTTGAACGGGAAGTTCGGCATCAGCGTCGGGTTGATCGTGAGGTTGCCGGCCGGCACCACGAGCAGCGTGTGGCCGTCGCCCTTGGCGCGCTTGACCTTGTCGATGCCGATGTTGCCGGCCGCGCCCACCATGTTCTCGACCACGGCCGCCTGGCCGTAGCGCTTGGCCAGGCCGTCGGACAGGATGCGGGCCAGCGTGTCGACCGGGCCACCGGGCGGGAACGGCGAGACGATGGTGAAGCGGTCGCTCGACAGCTGCTTGTGCGCGTCGCTCTGTGCGTGCGCGGGCAAGGCGATGGCCAGCGCCGCGGCGGCCAGCAGGGAGAAGGAGAAACGTCGTTGCATGAGGGTCACCGGATTCATTTCTTCTCGGTCAGGAAAGCACCTTTCGGGCCTTCGGCGTTCTTCTGGCGGCGCGTGTGGCCATCGAGGCCGCCGTCGACCGCCCATTCGGCGAACACGGTCGGGCCGGGTTCGAACTCGCGCGGCTGCCAGTCGGCGGTGAGCTGGTCTTCGTCGGCGTAGTACTCGATGAGGCCGCCGGCCGGGTTCTTGAAGTACCAGAAGTACGCCGACGACACCGGGTGGCGGCCCGGGCCCAGCTGGGTGTCCCAGCCGCAGCGCGAGAAATGCAGGCCGCCGCCGAACACCTCATGGATGTCGCGCACGGTGAAGGCCACGTGGTTGAGCCCGCGCTTGCCCGACGGAATCTGCAGCAGGAACAGGTCGTGGTGGCCACCCTCGGGCGCGCATCGCATGAAGGCGCCGCGGTTCGGATAACCGTCGGACGACACGAAGCCGAAACGCTGCGCATAGAACGCGCTCGTGCCCTTCACGTCGCTCACGAAGAACACGACGTGGCCCACCTCGATCGGCGCGGCGCGTTCGTAGATCGGTGCGGGCTGGTTCACGCGCGGCTTGGCGTTCCAGGTGTTCATGGCACCGCAGTCGACCTCGACCGCGCGCTTGCGGCTGACCTGCAGGCGCACGGCCAGGCCGTTGGGGTCGGTGCAGCCGATGCGGCGCGCGCCGTCGACCGTGGTGTCGGTGAAGGCCGGGTCTTGCGCGATGGCGGCGGCGTAGCGGTCCAGGTCGGCGTCGCTTTCCACGCCCCACACCACTTCGCGCAGCGTCGGGCCCTCTTCCATCGCGGGCGGCAGGCCGGGCTTGTCCCACGCCGCAACGACCACCTTGCAGCCGTTGAGGCACTCGAAGACGAGTTCATCGGCGGCTTCGGACACGAGTGAAAGGCCCCAGTCCTGGAAGAACTGGCGGCAGGCGGGCAGGTCGTCCGCGCCGTAGGTGATCTGGTCGATGCCAAGTACGCTCATCGTGTGCTCCTGTTCAGTTCGCCCACGGGAGCGGTTGTTCATTGGTGCCCCAGTACATGCTCTTCTGTTCCATGTACTGGAAGATGCCTTCGCGGCCCTTCTCGCGGCCCAGGCCGCTGTCACGCCAGCCGCCGAACGGCGTCGAGACCGAGAACTGCTTGTAGGTGTTGACCCAGACCGTGCCGGCCTGCACTGCGCGGCCCAGCTTCCAGGCGCGCTTGAAGTCGCGGCTCCACACGCCGGCAGCCAGCGCGTAGACGCTGTCGTTGGCCTGCGCGATCAGCTCTTCCTCGTTGTCGAAGGGCATCGCGACCAGCACCGGGCCGAAGATCTCTTCCTGGCTGATGCGGGCGTTGTTGGTCAGGCCTTCGAGGATCGTCGGCTGGTAGAAGTAGCCCTTGTCGTAGTCGGCGCCGTGCGGGCGCACGCCGCCCGTGCGGATGCGCCCGCCTTCGGACACGCCCAGGTCCACGTAGCGCTCGATGCCCTCGCGGTGCTTGGCCGTGATGAGCGGCCCCATCTGCGTGCGCTCCGAGGCCGGGTCGCCCACGCGCAGCGCATTGGCACCTTCGGCCAGCCGCGTGAGGAACTCGTCGTAGATGCCGCGCGCGACAAACAAGCGCGAGCCCGCGATGCACGACTCGCCCGACGAACTGAAGATGCCGTACAGCACGCCGTTCACCGCATGGTCGAGGTCGGCGTCGTCGAGCACCATGGTGGGCGACTTGCCGCCGAGCTCGAGCGACACCGGCATCATCTTGTCGGCCGCGATGTGGGCAATGTGCTTGCCGGTGGTGGTGCCGCCGGTGAACGACACGCGCTTGACCAGCGGGTGCTTGGTGATCGCGTCGCCAATCACCGAGCCCTTGCCCGGCAGCACGCTCACGATGCCCTTGGGCACGCCGGCCAGCTCGCAGATGCGGGCCAGTTCCAGCGCCATGAGCGGCGTGACTTCGGCGGGCTTCACGACCACCGCGTTGCCGGCGGCCAGCGCGGGCGCCAGCTTTTGCGCTTCGCTGGCGATGGGCGAGTTCCACGGCGTGATGGCCGCGACCACGCCCATGGGCTCGTGCACGCTCATCGTGACGAAGGCGCCGCGCGAGGGGGTGATGGTTTCTTCCAGCGTCTCCAATGCGGCGGCGAAGAACTGGAAAGTGCCCGCGGCGCTGGCCACGAGGTTGCGCGTTTCGCTGATCGGCTTGCCGTTGTCCAGGCGCTGCTTCTGCGCCAGCGACTCGCCCTCTTCGCGGATCAGCTGCGCCACGCGGTGCAGCACAGCAGCGCGCTCGTGCGGCAGGCGCTGGGCCCAGCCGCTGGTGCGAAAGGCGTGGTCGGCGCGCGTGATGGCTTCTTCGACGTCGGCCAGGCTCGCGGCCCTCAGGCGCGCGATGGGCTCGCCGGTGGCCGGGTACAGGCTTTCGTAGACGTCGCCGCCGCCCAGGCGCCATTCGCCGGCGATGCAGATCGGAAGGAGTTCGGTGGAGATCATGGGGTGGCTCAGATGGCAAGGGCCGCGACGCGGTTGCGCAGCGCGCGCACGGCGCTGTACACGGTCAGGGCCGAGGTCTTGGGGTTGGCCGCGAGCGGCTTGTTGCGCATGGTCAGTGCGAAGCTGCCGAAGGCGCCTTCGGCTTCGACGGTGTGCACGTTCTCGGTGGTGGCCGGGTCGGCAATGAGGCGCACCAGCGTCTGGTCCAGGCCCAGGCCCGCGAGCGAGACGGTGGCCGCCACGTTGGCGTTCTTCGGATAGAGCAAGGCGGCTTCGCGCGCGCTGCCTTCGAAGATCACGGTTTCGTGGGCCAGCGTGTCCAGGTTGCGGCCCTGCTCGGCCGGCGTGCCCTTCCAGGCCTGCGGCGGCTTGCGGCCGGTGTAGCGCACGCTGTCCAGGCCGCCGATGCGGGCCGCGGCCAGCGCGTCGATGCCGCCGATGGCGCCGGGAATCAGCTGCACCTGCGTATGGCCGGCGACGGCGGCGGCCTCGAGCTTCTCGGCGAAGCCCGTGGCCGACAGCGCGCCCACCGAGGCCACCACGCAGGGCGTGCCACGTGCCAGCGCGGGCAGCACGTGTTCCTCGATGGCGGCATGGCCGGCGGTCTCGACCACGAGGTCGATGCCGTCGGCGGGCACGGCGCTGCCCACCTGCGCGTCGGGCGCGGCCTTCTGCGCGGCAGCAATGCCTTCGGCCGGCACGACGATGGCCACCACCTTCAGGGCGGGATCGCCGCGCAGCAGTTCGAGCACCGAGGTGCCGATGGCTCCGCAGCCGACGAGGGCAATGCGCGTGATGGCAGTGGTCATGCGTGGGGCTCCGCGTTCGCTCACTTGGCCGCGCCGAGCGCGGGAATCTGCGTGACCGTGTTGGTCGGCGGGCCGGCGAAGCTGGTCTTGAAACCGCCGATCGACAGCATGTCGATCTCCAGCAGGAACGGGCCGTCGGCGGCGAGCGCCTGGTCCAGCTGCGCCGGCAGGTCGGCCAGGTCTTTCACGCGAGCGTGCGGCAGCGCGATCGACTTGCACAGCAGGTCGTAGTCGGGCGTGTGCAGCTCGGCGTAGCACTGGCGGCCGCCGTACTGCGCGTCCTGGATGTTCTTGATCACGCCGTAGCTCTTGTCGTTCATGAGCACGATGACCATGGGCGCCTTCTCCTGCACCATGCAGGCCAGCTCGCCCAGGTTCAGGATGAAGCCGCCGTCGCCGGCCAGGCAGAAGGTCTTGCGGCCCGAGCCCGTCACTGCCGCACCGATGGCCGCGCCGATGGCCATGGGCATGCCCTGGCCGATGCCGCCGCCCGTGGCGTGCACGCCGGCGCTGGGTTCGAACACGCGCAGCTCGCGGTTGCCCCAGGTGCTGTTGGACACCGTGACGTCGCGCACCCAGTTGAACTTGCGGCCGGCCACCGACTGCAGCTGGCGCACGAGTTCGGCGTACGGGCCGAGGCCGTCGCGCAGCGTGGCCACGGCCTGGTCGTGCGCGGCGCGCAGGTCGACCAGCAGCTGCGGGTCGGCCTGGTACTTCGCGGCTTCGAGGCGGTCGGCCAGGCCGTCGAGGGCCAGCGCGGAATCGCCGCAGACAAAGGCTTCGGACGCATAGCAGCGGCCTTCGGCGGCGGCATCGGCGTCGATGCGGTACAGCGGGCGCGGCAGCTTCAGTTCGTACTTGAGCGTCTCGTTGCCGCGCAGGCGCGAACCGACCACGAGCATCGCGTCGCAGGTCTGATAGAAGGCCTCGACCGGCTTTTGGATGTTGTAGGCGCCGAGCGAGCCGGCATCGTCCTCGGGCACCGTGCCGCGGCCCTGCGTGGTCGTGACCACGCCGAAGCCCAGCTTCTGCAGGCGCTGGATCGCACTGCGCGCATGGCGAGCGCCACCGCCGACCCACAGCAGCGGACGCTTGGCCGTGGCCAGGCGCGCGGCCAGTGCATCGAGGCCGGCGGCCGAAGGCACGGGGCGCTCGATGGGCAGCGGCGACAGGTCGGCCGGCATGGTCGTGAGCGCCGACTGGATGTCGATCGGGATCTCCACGCTCACCGGGCCGGTCGGCGCCGTCATGGCGAGCTGCACCGCGCGCTTGAGCGTGCCCAGCACCGTCTCGACGCTGCGCACGCGCAGCGCGGCCTTCGACACGGCCTTGAGCATGGTGAGCTGGTCGGGCGCCTCGTGGATGTACGACATGCCCTTGTCCAGGTACGGCGTCTCTATCTGGCCCGTGATGTGCAGCAGCGGCGCACCGGCCGTCAGTGCCTCGACCATGCTGCCGGCGATGTTGCCCGCGGCCGGGCCGGTGCTGGTGATGCACACGCCCAGGCTGGCGGTGGAGCGCGCATAGGCGTCGGCCATGTTGCCCGCGCCGGCTTCGCCGCGCGCCGAGATGAAGCGCACCGTGCCGCGCTGCGCGAAGGCATCGAGGATCGGCATGTTGTGGATCGAGATCACGCCGAAGGCTGCCTTGACGCCGCACTGCTCGAGGAAGGCGGCGACGACGGCGCCGACCGTGACGGTGTTGTTGGGGTTATGCATGGCGGGAATGGCCTCCGGAGATGTCGATGTGGCTGCCGGTCGTGTACGACGCGAGCGGTGAAGCAAGGAAAAGGATCGCGCGCGCGGCTTCGGTCGGAAGCCCCAGGCGACCCAGCGGGATGTGTTTGGTGGTGGCGAGCTGGCGGCTCCAGGCGGACCAGTCTTGCGACTTGTCTTCGCGCGCCTCGAAGCGGCGGCGCCACTGGCCCGACTCGACCAGGCCGATCAGGATGCCGTTGACGCGCACGCCCTGCGGCGCGAACTCGGTGGCCATGGAGCGCACGAGGTTCAACAGGCCCGCGCGCGCGGCCGAAGTGGCGACCATGTGCGGCTCGGGCTGGCGCGCCAGCAGCGAGTTGGCGCAGACGATGGCGGCATCGCCCAGCACCGCGCGCTGCGCCGTGAGCTGCGGCAGGAAGGCGCGCGTGGGGTGGATGACCGAGAAGAACTTCAGGTTCAGCTCTTGCATCCAGGCCGCGTCGTCGGTGTCGGCGAAGGTGGAGACACGCCCCTGCCCTGCGTTGTTGACCAGCATCGAGGCCGGGCCGAGCGCGGCCTCGCTGGCGGCGGCGAAGGCGCGCACCGAGGCGGCGTCGAGCACGTCGCAGGTCTGCGCGAACAGCTTGGCGTCGGGGTACTGCGCGCGCAGGCCGGCCACGGCGGCATCGAGCCGTTCGGCGTTGCGCCCGCACAGCGCCACGGCGGCGCCGCAGCCCAGCAGCAGCTCGACGGTGGCCAGGCCGATGCCCGACGACCCGCCCGTGACCACGGCCACGCGGCCGGCCAGTGCGTCGGCGGCGAAGAAGGAGGAGGAAGGGGCGGAGGTCGTCATGATCGAAAAAAAGCGTGTCAGGCGCTGCGCAGCGGAACCACCTTGCTGGTGCGTGCGGGCGAGTAATTGAGCAGGCCCGAGATCTCGTCGGCGGTGCCGCGCACGCGCTGCACCATCTCGTCCATGCGGTTCTCGTCGATGTGGCCCGAGGTGATGGTGGCGCCCAGTGCCGCCACGATGTGGCCGCTGTGGTCGCGCACCGGCGCGGCGATGGTCGAGATGTTCGATTCGAAGAAGCCCTCGCCCAGCACATAGCCGCGCTGGCGGTCGGCCTGCACCATGTCGAACAGCTCGTTCACGGTCTTGGGCGTGCTCGGCGAGAAGGTCTCGAGCTTGTCTTCGGGGTACAGCGCGCGCAGCTGCGGCAGCGTGAGGTCTTCCAGCAGGATGCGGCCCAGCACCGTGGCGTGGGCCGGCAGGCGCGTGCCCACCGTGACCGAGCTGGCGAAGGGCGTGGCCGGCGCCACCTTGGCGACGTAGACGATCGAGCGGCCGTCGCGCACCACCAGGTTGCAAGGCGTGCGCAGTTCGTCGCACAGGCGGTTGAGCAGCGGCGTGCCCAGCTGCGTGAGCTCCAGCGAGGCCAGGTATTCGAAGCCCAGGCGCAGCACGGCCAGGCCCAGGCGGTAGTCGCGCCCGCCCTCGGCGCGCTCGAGGAAGCCCATGTTCTCCAGCGTGGTGAGCAGGCGGAAGACGGTCGAGCGCGGCAGGTCGAAGCGGCGCGCCAGCTCGGGCGCCGAGAGCGTGCGGCTCTCGCGGCTGAACTCGCACAGCACGCGCAGGCCGCGCTCCAGCGCGGGCACGTTGTAGCGGTCCGCGCCCTCTTCCATCACTTCGTTGTCGGTGGCCATCTTGGAATTCCTCTCGGTTGTCTTGTTCGTGTCGGGTCAGCCGGCGAGCGATTCGCGCAGCAAGGCGGCGACGGCCTGCGGTTGTTCCACATAGCCGGCGTGACCCGCATCGTCCACCAATTCGAGGGGCACGCCGCAGCGGCGCGCGACTTCTTCGCAGGCGGCGGGCGGCGTGACGACGTCGAGCGCGCCGCAGGCCACGCGCACGGGCATCGGCGGCGGCAGGTCGGCCAGCAGGTCGGCGTTGCACAGCAGCTCGACGGCCTGGCGGTAGCCGTGGTCGTTCAGGCGCGCCATGTTCCAGCGCACCCACTGGCGGGCGTGCTCGGAGGCGCCGTCGGACACGAGCCGGCCCGCGCGCTTGGCGGCCATGCCGGCAATGCCGAGGTCGTCGAGCGTGGCCAGGCGTTCGGCGCGCACCTTGGCGCGGGCGTCGATGCGCGCGGCAGCGCCGTAGCCGATGGCAGGGCTCACGAGCACGAGGCGGCGGATGCGGGCACTGGCGCTCGCATCGCTGCGGGCGGCCGACGCGGCCACGATGGCGCCCAGCGAATGGCCGACGAGCACGCAGGAACGGATCGACAGCGCATCGAGCATTGCTTCAAGGCGTGCGGCGTAGTCGACGGCGGTCGGCGCGGCCGAGGCCAGCGGCGTCGAGCGGCCATAGCCCGGTGCGTCCCACGCGATGAGGCAGGCCTGCGGCGCCAGCAGCGCCGCGGTGTCGAGCCACGAGGCCGCGCCCGAGCCGATGCCGTGCAGGCACACGATCACCGGGCCCTGCCCGCATTCGCGCACCGACACCACCGCGCCGCCGCCGACCGCGACGTCGCGGGCCGGAAAGCGCGCGTCGAGCCGCGCCAGCTCGGAAGCCGGCAGGGTCTGCGCGGAGATGTCGACGGTGCTCATGGCCTGTTCGCTCGCTTGCTCGCTCGTTCAGCGCTTGATCTTGGCCAGCGGGTGGTCGGCGGGGTACGTCGGCGTGACGGGCTTCTTGGCGCCGAGCATCACGCACATCAGCGCGTCTTCGTCGCCGATGTTGATCTCTTCGCGGTACACGCCGGGCGGCACCGAGATCAGGTCGCGGTCGGTCATGATGGTCTCGAAGCGCTCGCCGTCCTTCTCGATCACGACCTTGAGCTTGCCGCGGATGAGGAAGAACACTTCTTCCACGTCGGTGTGGATGTGCGGCGGGCCTTCGTGGCCGGCCGGGATCACCATGGTCGAGAAGGTGAAGTGCTCCGAGGGCACGGTGTTGGTGTCGGCCGCGACACCGGTGCCGCCGGTGCCCACGTAGCGCATCTGCGCGCGGCGGAACTTGGGGTCGAAGTCGGCCTGGAACTTCAGCGCGTCCCAATCGTACTTGCGGGTTTCGTAGCGGGCGATGCGGGTGTTCATCCACTCGGCCAGGCTGCTGCCCTCGGGCTGCGCCAGGGTGTTGTTGATCTTCTGCTGTTCGGACAAATCGCTCATGGGTGTACTCCTTGGTCGGGAAATTCGGTCGGTGGTGACAGGTTCAGTGCATCGCGAAGCCGCCGTTGACGGCAAGCAGCTGGCCGGTGACGAAGCGCGCCAGGCCGGACAGCAGGAACACGGTCGCGCCGCAGACGTCGGCCGCCTGCTGCTCGCGCGGGATGGCGCGGCCTTCGAGGTATTTCTGGTGGCGCGCCATCGGCACGTACTCGGTGGCCTCGACCAGCGTGAGGCCGGGCGCCACGGCATTGACCGTGATGTTGTCGCCGCCCCATTCGCGCGCCAGCGAGCGCGTCATGGAAATGACAGCGCCCTTGCTCGAGGCATAGGCCAGCAGGTTGGGCGCGCCCCACAGCGCCGTGTCCGACGCCAGGTTGACGATGGCGCCACGGCCGCTGGCCGCCAGCGCGGGGCGGCAGGCGCGCCCCATGAGCCAGCTGCCGCGCACGTTGACGTTCATCACGCGGTCCCACATGTCGATCTCGAGCTGGTGCGCGTCGCGCCCGCCCGAGTTGGTGATGGCGGCGTTGTTGACGAGGCCATCGAGGCCGCCCAGCAGGCGCACCGCCTCGGCGGCGCCCGCCTCGATGGAGGCCGGGTCCGACAGGTCGATGGCCAGCGCGTGCGCCGTGCGGCCGGCATCGCGCAGCGCCTTCGCCTCGGTCTCGGCCAGCTCGCCGAGGATGTCGGCCAGCACCACGCTCGCACCCGCCGCGGCCACGCACTGCGCGAACGCCAGGCCCAGGCCGCGCGCACCGCCGGTCACGAGCACGCGGCGGCCGGCCAGCAGGTTGGCGGGCATCTCGGCCAGCAGGGCCTGCAGGCTGGAGGGATCGGCGATGGCTTTGAGGTCGGTCATGGCGGGCGTCTCCGTGAGGTTCAGTCGGCCTGGATGCCGAGTTCCTTGATGACCTTGCCGAAGCGCGCGAAGTCGGCGGCGTTGGTCTTGGCCAGCACGTCGGCGTCGCCGCCCACGGGCGTGGTGCCCAGCACGGCCATGCGCGCGACGATGTCGGGCATCTTCAGGATCTCGTTGAAGTGGCCGTTGAGCGTCTTCACGATCTCGGGCGGCAGGTTGCGCGGGCCCCACAGGCCGTTCCAGGCGGTGAGCTCGACGTCCTTGTAGCCCAGCTCGGCGAAGGTCGGCACCTTGGGTGCGAGCGGCGAGCGCTCGCGCGAGGCCACGGCCAGCGGGACCATCTTGCCGTTGGGCATGTACGGCGCCACCGGGCCGAGCGTGATGAAGGTCACCGGCACGTGGCCGCCGAGCACGTCGTTGACGGCGGGCGCCACGCCCTTGTACGGCACGTGCGCCAGGCTGGTGCCCGAGGCGCGGGCGAACATCTCGCCCAGGATGTGCATCGGCGAGCCGCTGCCCGGGCTGGCGTAGCTCAGCGACTTGCCGCCCTTGGCCGCGGCCACCGCGTCCTTCAGGCCGGTGTAGCCCTTGGCGCCGCTGGCCACGAGGAACAGCGGCAGGTTGCCGGTCTGCACGATCGGCGTGAAGCCGTTGAGCACGTCGTAGCCCGAGGTGCTGCCGGTCTTGAGCACCAGCTGCGCGATCGAGAAGGTGCTGGGCGCGAGCAGCAGCGTGTAGCCGTCGGGCGCGGCCTTCGACACGAAGGCGCTGCCGATGATGCCGCTGGCGCCGGGGCGGTTGTCGACCACCACGGGCTGGCCGACGCGGGCCGAGAGCTTCTCGGCGTACAGGCGCGCCAGGGCGTCGGTGTCGCCACCCGCCGGATAGGCAACGACCAGCGTGATCGGCTTGCTGGGGTAGGTGTCAGCCCAGGCGAGTCCGGAAGCGCAAGCGGCGGCCAGGGAGACGGCAGCGGCGATGGCGAGGCGGCGAGTGTGTGTCATCGGGGGTCCGTGGAATCGGTGATTTGTTTCACTAACGAAACAACGATTTATTAATGGAACACCGCGAGAATACCGACGAAGACAACTTCATGACTAGGTAAAAACCCTAGTTGAAGTGACACCGGGGTGCGCGGCCCACGAAAAAGGGCGGCCGTTTCGGGCCGCCCTTCGAGGGAAAAAGCGTGGAGCGGCTACCCGCCGTAGCGCGCGACGGTCAGGCCTTCCATGTCGATCTCGGGCGCCCTGCCCGCGACCAGGTCGGCCATCACGCGGCCGGTGCCGGCCGCCATGGTCCAGCCGAGCGTGCCGTGGCCCGTGCTCAGCAGCAGGTTGGGCACGCGGGTGGCACCGATCACCGGCGTGCCGTCGGGCGTCATGGGGCGCAGGCCGGTCCAGAAGGACGCGTCGCGCACCGGGCCGCCGCGCGGGAACAGGTCGGTCACGACGTGCTCGAGCGTGTCGCGTCGCCGCGCGTCGAGCGCCAGGTCGAAGCCCGAAAGCTGCGCCGTGCCGCCCACGCGGATGCGATCGCCCAGGCGCGTGACGGCGACCTTGAAGGTCTCGTCCATCACGGTGGACTCCGGCGCGCCGCTCGCGTCGGTGATGGGCACCGTGATCGAGAAGCCCTTGACCGGGTACACCGGCAGATCGATGCCCAGCGGCCGCACCAGCGCGGGCGAGTAGCTGCCGAGTGCGATCACGTAGCGGTCGGCGGTGAAGCGGCCCTGGTCGGTGCGCACCCCGGTCACGCCCTTCCCCGCTTCGTGTTCGAGGGCCTGGATGGTCACGCCGAATCTGAATTGCACGCCCTCGGCTTCGGCCAGCTTGGCCAGCGCCTGCGTGAACTTGAAGCAGTCGCCGGTCTCGTCGCCCGGCAGGCGCAGGCCGCCGACGAACTTGTCCTTCACGGCGCCGAGCGCGGGCTCATGCAGCACACAGCCGTCGCGGTCGAGCACCTGGTAGGGCACGCCGGACGCCTTCAGCACTTCCACGTCTTTCGCGGTGCCGTCGAGCTGTGCCTGCGTGCGAAAGAGCTGCAGCGTGCCCTGCATGCGCTCGTCGTAGCGGATGCCGGTGTCGGCGCGCAGCGTCTTCAGGCAGTCGCGGCTGTATTCGGCCAGCCGCACCATGCGGCCCTTGTTGAGTTCGTAACGCGCCTGCGTGCAGTTGCGCAGCATCGACAGGCCCCAGCGCCACATGGCCGGATCGAGCATCGGCTTGATGACCAGCGGACTGTGCTGCATGAGCATCCACTTGATCGCCTTGACCGGCACGCCGGGCCCGGCCCAGGGCGCCGAGTAGCCGGGCGAGACTTCGCCCGCGTTGCCGAAGCTGGTTTCGAGCGCGGGCGCCGGCTGGCGCTCCAGCACCGTCACCGCGTGCCCGGCGCGCGCCAGGTAGTACGCCACCGAGGTGCCGATGACACCGCTGCCGAGAATCAGGACCTGCATGACAACCCCTCCCTCTTGAAAGCCGCCATGGGCCGAGGGTACAGGGTCGGCGACTAGAGGCCCAGTGCGTCCTGCAATTGGCGTGCCGTCCAGCGCTTCTGGTTTTGCGGCCAGGCCTCGAGCAGCGCGACCATGCGCGCGTTGCGCGGCGCGCTCAGGCCATGCTCCTGCGCGAGCCGCACCACCTCGCCGCTCAGCGCGTCGATCTCGGTGCGACGCCCCAATGCGAGGTCATCGGCCATGCTGGAGCGCGCCTTGGCGTCGATGCGCAGCATGCGCGCCGCGACGATGCGAAACAGCCAGTCGGGCAGCCGCAGCAAACCCGGCAGCCGCCGCGCCGGCACGGCCGCCACCTGCGCGGGCACGATGCCGCCGGTGCGCAGCACGTCCAGCGTTTCGTCGATGAGCGCCGCGAAGCAGCGGCGGTAGCCGCGCTGCATGAGCTCGTCGCGCAGCGGCAGGCCCGACAGCGCGTTGACCGGGTTGTTGAGGTTGAGCAGCAGCTTGCCCCACTGCACCGGCAGCAGGTCGGCATGCAGGTCGAGCGGCACGCCGGCGCGCTCGAACACGGGCAGCCAGTCGCGCAGCGCAGGGTCGTCTTCCGCGGCCAGACGGCCGGGGGTGCCGCGATGGAAGGCGCCGTCGTCGATCTCCGCCACGTTGTACGGCACCATGCCGGCGCGGATGTTCAGCGAGGGGCCGGCCTGCCCCGCGGCGGCGCAGTTCGAGATGCCGTTCTGCAGCGAAACCACCGTGGTGCCGGCCGGCAGCGCAAACGCCAGCTCGCGCGCCGCCTCGGCCGTGGCGCCGCTCTTCACGCACAGCAGCACCAGCGCGGGCCGCGCGCCCACCGGCACCTGCTCGCACAGGCGCAGCGTGGGCGCCGCCAGCTTGTGTCGGGCGCCGTCGAGGTCGGTGAGCGTGAGGCCGTGGCGCGCGAGCTTGTCGAGCACGCGCGGACGGCCGACGAAGGTGACGGGCACGCCCGCCGCCGCCAGGCTGCCGCCGATGAAACAGCCGATGGTGCCCGCCCCCATCACGAGCACTTCACCGGGGATCGCGTCGGACATGAAGTGCTGTGTGGAAAGTGAGCGGAAAGGACCTCAGGTCCGTTGGGCGACCCAGGCCTGCACCGATTGCAGCGCGGCCGGCAGGCCCGCGGCGTCGGTGCCGCCGGCCATGGCCATGTCGGGCTTGCCGCCGCCCTTGCCACCGACCTGCTGGGCCACGAAGTTGACCAGCTCGCCGGCCTTGACCTTGCCGATGCTGTCGGCCGTGACGCCAGCGGCGATCTGCACCTTGTCGCCGTCGACGGCGGCCAGCACGATGGCGGCGGTCTTCAGCTTGTCCTTGAGCTTGTCCATGGTGTCGCGCAGCGTCTTGGCGTCGGCACCGTCGAGCTTGGCCGCGAGCACCTTGATGCCGTTGACGTCCACCGCCTGCGCGATGAGCTCGTCACCCTTGGACGACGCGAGCTTGCCCTTGAGCGCACCCACTTCGCGTTCGAGCGTCTTGACCTGCTCGAGCACCTGCGAGAGGCGGCCCTGCAGCTCGGCGGCCGGCGACTTGAGCGTCGCGGCCACGCTGTGCACGGTCGATTCGAGGTCCTGCAGGTACGACAGCGCGTTGGCGCCCGTGACGGCTTCGATGCGGCGCACGCCGGCGGCCACGCCGCCTTCGCTGACGATCTTGAACAGGCCGATGTCGCCCGTGCGGCCCACGTGGGTGCCACCGCACAGTTCGCGGCTGGTGCCGATGTCGAGCACGCGCACGGTCTCGCCGTACTTCTCGCCGAACAGCATCATGGCGCCGGTCTTCTGGGCCGACTCGAGATCCATCACACGGGCCTGCGTGGGCGCGTTGTCCAGGATCTCGGCGTTGACGCGCTTCTCGATCTCGAGGATCTGCTCGCGCGTGACGGGGGCGTTGTGCGCGAAGTCGAAGCGCGTCTTGTCGGCGTCGACCAGCGAGCCCTTCTGCTGCACGTGGTCGCCCAGCACTTCGCGCAAGGCCTTGTGCATCAGGTGGGTGACCGAGTGGTTGCGCATGGTGGCGGCGCGGCGCGCGGTGTCGACCGCGGCCTTGACCGCGTCGCCGACCTTCAGCGTGCCTTGCGTTTGCGTGCCGTGGTGGCCGAACACGTCGGCCTTGATCTTCTGCGTGTCGTCGACGCCGAACTGCACGCCTTCGGCCACGAGCACGCCCTGGTCGCCGACCTGGCCGCCGCTTTCCGAATAGAAGGGCGTGGTGTCGAGCACCACGATGCCGCTCTGGCCTTCCTTCAGCGCGTCGACGGCCACGCCGTCGAGGTACAGCGCGACGACCTTGGCGCTTTCTTCCAGGTGGTCGTAGCCGGTGAAGGTGTTGCCCGCGCCGGCGTACTCGACGTTGCGGTCCATCTTGAACTTGCCGGCGGCACGACCCGCGGCCTTCTGCTTTTCCATCGCGGCGTGAAAGCCCGCTTCGTCGACGCTCAGGCCGCGCTCGCGGCACACGTCGGCCGACAGGTCGAGCGGAAAGCCGTAGGTGTCGTGCAGCTTGAAGGCCACGTCGCCCGGCAGCACCTTGGCGTCGCCGGCCAGCGCCGCGTCGAGGATTTCCATGCCGTTGGCCAGCGTTTCGAAGAAGCGTTCTTCTTCGGCCTTCAGCGTGTCGATGATGCGTTTCTCATCGGCCACCAGCTTGGGGTACGCGTCGCCCATGAGCTTCACGAGGTCGGGCACCAGCTTGTGGAAGAAGGGCTTCTTCTGGCCCAGCTTGTAGCCGTGGCGGATGGCGCGGCGCACGATGCGGCGCTGTACGTAGCCGCGGCCTTCGTTCGACGGAATGACGCCGTCGGCCACCAGGAAGGAGGTGGCGCGGATGTGGTCGGCGATCACGCGCAGCGAGTTGTTCGACAGGTCCTGCGTGCCGGTCTCGCGGCCGGCGGCCTTGATGAGCGCGTCGAAGATGTCGATCTCGTAGTTGCTGTGCACGTGCTGCAGGATCGCCGCCAGGCGCTCCAGGCCCATGCCGGTGTCGACGCAGGGCGCGGGCAGTTTCTTGACCGAGCCGTCGGGCTGCATGTCGAACTGCATGAACACGTTGTTCCAGATCTCGATGTAGCGGTCGCCGTCTTCATCGGGCGAGCCAGGCGGGCCGCCGGGGATCTCGGGGCCGTGGTCGTAGAAGATTTCGGAGCACGGGCCGCAGGGGCCCGTGTCGGCCATCATCCAGAAGTTGTCGGACATGTAGCGCCCGCCCTTGTTGTCGCCGATGCGCACGACGCGCTCGGGCGGCAGGCCGATTTCCTTGGTCCAGATGTCGTAGGCCTCGTCGTCCTCGATGTAGACGGTGGCCCAGAGCTTCTCGGCCGGCAGCTTGTAGACCTGGGTCAGCAGCTCGAAGGCCCACTTCAGCGAGTCGCGCTTGAAGTAGTCGCCGAAACTCCAGTTGCCCAGCATCTCGAAAAAGGTGTGGTGGCGCGCGGTGTAGCCCACGTTCTCGAGGTCGTTGTGCTTGCCGCCGGCACGCAGGCAGGCCTGCACCGAGGCGGCGCGCACGTAGGGGCGCTTGTCTTCGCCCAGGAACACGTCCTTGAACTGGACCATGCCCGAGTTCGTGAACATGAGCGTCGGGTCGTTGCCCGGCACCAGCGAGCTCGAAGGCACCACCGTGTGGCCCTTGGAGGCGAAGAAATCGAGAAAGGTCTTGCGGATGTCCGCGACCGTGAATGTGGGCTGGCTCATCTTTGGATTTCGTCTGCGGTCGGGGCGGCCTGGCGATGGCGACCCTGCGTCGAAACCACTGCGTTGAACCGGCCTAACTGCTTGATTTGCTTGAACAATCGATTATAGGTTTGCGCATGGTGCCCGGGCCCGCCACGGGCCATGCGCACGCGCGATCCGCAAGCCGGGGCTAATATGGACGGCTGAAGCGGTGCGCGCCCTCCCCGGCTGCAGCCTGTTTCTTCCCTGTTTTCATCGGCAACATGAATCAAGGAGCACGCATGGCGGGTCAGGCCTCGGAACACTGGAAGATCGAAGACCTCGATTTCTCCCGCATCGCACGCGAGCAGGTGCGCTCGGACGAAAACCTCTTCTACCTGGTGGCGTCGGCCTCCTTCATCGAGAGCGGCTCCGACCTGTACACGCAGAACCTGGTCGACTTCTTCCGCGGCGACGACGAGGTCACCGAGTGGCTGTCGAACCACTGGGAGCAGGAAGAGCTGCAACACGGTCAGGCCCTGCGCGCCTACGTGCGCCATGTGTGGCCCGAGTTCGACTGGGACACCGCCTATCGCGGCTTCCTGGCGGAATACGCCACCTACTGCAAGGTCGAGCTGCTGGCCCCGACCCGTGCCCTGGAAATGACCGCCCGCTGCGTGGTCGAGACCGGCACCGCCACCTACTACCGCGCCATGGCCCGCAGCACCACCGAGCCGGTGCTGCGCGACCTGGCCACGCGCATCGCGACCGACGAGGTCAACCACTACAAGCACTTCTACCGGTTCTTCCGCCGCTACCGCGCACAGGAGCGGCTGAACCGCTTCCGCGTGATGGGCACCATCGGCCGGCGCACGCTGGAGCTGAAAAGCGAGGACGCCGACTGCGCCGTCCGCCACGTGCTGCAGGCCCGCGCCCCGCACCGGGCCGGCGACGCGGCCTACGTGCAGCAGCTCAGCGCGCGCATGAACAGCACCATCCGCAACAACCTGAGCCCCGGCGCCACGCTGAAGATGCTGATGCGCCCGCTGGAGCTGCCGGCCCGGGTGCAGACGGTGATCCAGTACCCGATCCGGCAGTTCATGGAGCACGTCTTCCTGCGCTGACGAGCCGAAACCACCCCAAAACGGGCAAAAAAAACCCAGCACGATGCTGGGCTGAATCTCTGGATTGCTGTCACGCACAGAGAACCCGCACTTGAAGCGAGTCCGCAAAATTTAGGGCCCGGGCCGCCCCCGGCTTGTCGGACAACACCGACAGTTCTGCACGATCGTTCGGACCGAGGGTATCCCCGGAAGCTCGAAAAAGTGCCAAATTCTTCACACTTTTTAACTTGTCCTACGGTTACGACATTTTTCCGCTGACAGGCCGCAGGCCCTTCGTCACCGAGGATGAGCTTGCTGTCACGCAACAGGGCCGCAGAAGAAGAGCTCTCTGTTTGCCTTAGAGCGCGCCCCTTCGGGGGCCCCTCGAAATACCCGCCCCGGCGGGTATTTTTTTGTCCGCCGCGCCCCCTCCAGGGGCCCTACCACATCGAAATGACGCGTTTTCCCAATCCGATGGGGACAACGTTGTGGAAAACCGTGTGTGCAGCGCGCGAAACCGTTGCCTGGCGGGGCCTGCAACGCAGTGCCTGCGAAACAGGCAGCGGGCGGAAAAAATCCGGAAAAATATTTTTCCGGGCTGTTTCCCACCGCCCCAAGCCACCCGCCTGCCGCCCGTCGCCGACGCGAACCGCGCTGAAAGAATTCATCAGACTCCTCCCTCGAAGCCGCCACTAGCATCGAAGGACCCGGGCGGCCAGCCTGCGCTGCGCCGGGGAAAAGGGAGCAAAACATCGTGAAGTGGATCGTGGCTGGCTTTGTGGCACTGGTGTTCGCCGTGCTGTCGTTCAACGCATTCATTGCCAACGACCTGAGCCGCCAGTCCAGCGGCAACCGGCTCATCGCCATGCTGACCGACCTGTACAGCGGGCTGCTGGGCAGCATCGGCGCCGTTCCGACGGGCATCCTGTTCGCGGTGTGCGCCGTGGGCACCGTCGTCCTGGCGGCCCGGGACGGCAAGAAGGCGTCCTGAGCCATGCCGCTCACCACGCGCGTGGCCTTGCTCGACGAACAGGGCGTGACCGGCGGGCAGCTGCTGCACAACCTGCCCCTCCTGGGCTACGACGCCTTCCAGTTCTCGAGCCTGGCCGACTTCTTTGCGTCGCTGGACAGCGGCCGACAGGTCGATCTGCTGCTCGTGGTGGTCGACAACGAACTGGCCTCCCGCAGCCTCTTTGCCGCCTGCCGGGCGCTGAACATCCAGACGCTGCTCATCGTGCGCGACAAGCGGTGGGAGCAGCTCCTGCCCTGGCGCGACGCGCCGGTCTGGGACGACTTCATCGAGCTGCACGGCGCCGGCATCGACGACGCCATGAACGAGCTGGCCTGGCGCATGCGCACCCTGCTGCTGCGCGCCCGGCATGCCGCACAGACCGCCAGCCTCGGCCCACCGACCTGGGGTCCCTACCGCTTTCTCGACATGGCCCACACCGTGCTGCTGCGCGACCGGCGCATCCGCCTGCAGCCGCGCCAGTACGCCTTCGCCGTCACCCTGTTTCGCAATGCCGGGCAGGTGATCACGCGCGACTGGCTGTGGCAGTCGATCTGGGACAAGACCACGCCCTATGAAGGCACGCGCGTGCTCGATGTGTGCGCGGCCAACATCCGCAAGCGCCTGGACCTGTGCGCCGAGAACGGGTACGAGCTGCGCGCGGTCTACAAGCAGGGCTACCGGCTGGTGCCGGTGTGGCCCGTGTCCAAACCCGTCAAGGAGAGGGAGTTCACGCGACGAGGCCGGCCACGCCATGCCGCCCTTGCCGTGAATTTCTGACAGGCCCGGCCCTGCATCGGGCCGGGCCCCGGGCACGCGTCAGGCGTCCGCCCCCACGCGAATCAGCCGCGCCGGCTTCAGCCGGCCGTCGAGCGACCCCAGCCAGACGCCCAGATCCTCGTTCGACACGGGCGTCAGCAGCAGCTCGAAAGAGCGCTGCGCGCGCACCGCGACCGGCACCGCCTCCACGCTCGGCAGCTCCGAGCGGTGCGTGAGGTACAGCAGCGGCAGCATCCAGTCGGCCGCCTGGTGCATGGCGGGCACGCGCGCCACCGTCTTCTGCGCGTCGGCGTGCAGCCCGACGATCACCCCGTCGAAACGCTGGCCCACCTCCAGCGCCTGGATCAGGTCGGCGATGCGCACGAACGGGATGAAGTCGGCCCCCAATGCAGTCAGCGAGTTGCCGGTGCAGGCGCGCTGCAGGGCGTCGGAATCGACCAGCGCGATCCGGTATCCCGAAGGAGCGGGCGCGTTCATCGTCACTGCTCCCCTGCGATGTCGAGCTCGACCCGTCGGTTGGGCTGCAGGCATTGCAGCAGCGCCGGCGTGCGTTGGGTGCCTTCGCAATCGGACACCACCGGCTGGCGCTTGCCCATGCCCGCGGTGCGAATGAGCTTGCGGTCCAGGCCCTGCTGCACCAGCAGGTCGCGCACGGTGTTGGCACGCTCCAGCGACAGCGCCTCGTTGTAGGCGTCGCCGCCCAGCCGGTCGGTGTGGCCCGTCACCACGATGTAGTGCAGCGACCGGAAGTTGTTGCGCAGCTCGCCGGCCAGGTGCTCCAGCCGCGCGCGCCCTGCGGGCTGCAGGTCGGTGAGCGAGGCGCCGTCGAAGCGGAACAGCCCGTCGGCGCTGAGCGTGACCTTCTGCGGCGGTGCCAGCTTCGTGCTGGCCGGGATCGGCGTGGCCAGCGGCGGTTGCGCGAGCAAGGCGCAGTCGGGGTTCTTCCACCAGCCGCCGGTCATCAGCTCGTTGCCGTTGAAACGCACCATGTACTGGCAGGTGGTGTAGTCACTGCCCTTGCCCGTGTAGAAGTGGAAGATGTAGTTCCACTCGCGCACGCCCCACAGCCCTTCGCTGAAGTGCGGCCAGCCCAGCAGCTCGCGCAGCTGGTCCTTGCCCATGCCGGGACGCACGCGCTGGAACTTGTCGACGCCGGGGAAGGCGCCCTGCTTCCACTTGGCGCTGCCCAGGTCGGGAAACTCCTCGGGCTTGGGCGGCGCCGGCTTCTCGGCCGCGGCGCGCGCCTGCGCGTCCTTGTCGATGGCGGCGCCGGGCGAGGCGCAGCCTTGAAGGGCCGCAAGCACCGCCGCCAGGGCGACGGCGGACAGGGTTCGATTCATCTGCTTCATTCTTTTTCTCTCCCGCTTCAATTGAAGACCCACTCGGCGCCGACCGTGGCCGCCGCCCCGGCGCGGCTCATGCCCACGCCGCCGGTCATGCTCCAGCCGTTGTTCTCGGCCGTGCGACGGAAGCTGATGCCCACCGCGCTCTCGCCCTTGAAGGTGCCGTAACCCACACGCATCACCGTCTTGCCCGGCACCGAGGTGCCCGGCATCTGCACGGCCATGGCGGCGGCCACGCCGGCATACGCGTTCTTCGCCACATTGCGGATCTCGCCGCCCAGCGCGTTGGCACGCGCATCGGTGTAGGCCATGTTGGCCGCGCCGGCCTGGTTGAGCTGCTGCACGTTGACCGCGTCGGTCGGTGCCACGCCCGGTGCCACGTTCTGCACCGTCACCGGGCCGGTGGAGGCGCCGTTGCCCATGGTCACGCTGTTGTAGTTGACGCTGCCGTCCACGTTCGTGTCGTAGCGCACCGCGCTTTGCTGCACGGCCTGCAGCTGGCGCACGTTCACCGCGTCGGTGGCCTGCGTGCCGCCGGCCACATTGGTGATCTGGCGTTCGTTGCCGGCCGAACCGACCGACACCGCGCCCTGCGCCGACTGCACGACGGTGTTCGAGAACATCTCGCGCTGGCCGTTCATGCCGGCGCGGTTGGCCACCGCGCCGTCGCCCAGCGCCACGCTGTTGGCCGCGCTGGCCGTGCTGTTGGCGCCCAGCGCGATGCTGCCGGCCGCCTTGGCCTGCGCGCCGTTGCCGGTGGCGATGGCGTTGTTGCCCAGCGCGACCGCGTTCGGCCCGATGGCCACGCTCTCGGCGCCGGCGGCGTTCGAGTCCGCCGCCTTCGAGTTGGCGTGGAAGTACTTGATGCCGCCGCCACCGGTGGTCATGTTGTTGATCGCCTGGTTCGTCGCGTACAGCTGGCTGCCGTTCACCGCGTCGGTGCTGGTGGCGCTGATCTCGCCGGCCGCGACGTTGGTGATCTGGCGCTCCGCGTCCTTCGAGCCGACGCTGACCACGCCCACCGGCTTGGTGCCGGCGAACTGATAGGTCGTGCCCTGGAGCGTGACCTCCTTGGTGGGCTTGGCCTCCGCCGTGGTCGAGTCGTTGCCCAGCGCGACGCTGTTCTTCGTGGTGACCACGGCGCCCGTTCCGATGGCCACGCCCCGGTCGGCCTTGACCGCCGCGCCCGAGCCCACCGCCGTGCTGTCGGTGCCCGTGGACGTGGGCGCCACGTAGGTCGTCGGCGACCCGGTGATCCACTTGCTGCCCGCCGCCGCAGCCTGGCTGGCCACCGCCTGCAGCTGCGCCACGTTCACGGCGTCGCTCGGTGCGGAGCCGGCGGCCACGCCGGTGATCTGGCGGAACACGCCGTTGGCGACGTCGCCCACGCCCACCGCACCCGTCGTGCTGGTGGTGGCCGCGATGGCATCCGCTTGTGCCGCGGTCGCCTCTGGCGGCACATAGCCCTTCACGCCCGCTGCGCGGTCTGCCACCGAGCCTGCGCCCAGGGCCGCACCGCCGGCCGCGGCGGCCGTGCTGCCTGCGCCCACTGCCACACTCACATCGCCGACAGCGGCGCTCGCCGCGCCCATCGCGACGCTTGCCACGCCCGAGGCGTTCGAGGCCGCGCCCGCGGCCACGCTGCCGTTGCCCGCAGCCCGCGCCCAGGCGCCGAAGGCCGCGCTGTCGATGCCGTCGGCCGTCGAGAAGTAACCCACCGCCGTGCTGCGGTCGCCCATCGCCCAGGCGGCATTGCCGATCGACGTGGCGCTGACGCCCGCGGCCTGCGCCGCCGTGCCCATCGCCACCGCGTTGACGGCCGTTGCCTGTGCGTCCTTGCCCGCAGCGATCGCGTCGGCGCCCGTGGCACCGTCGTTGTTCTCGTTGCCGCCACCGGTCGAGTTCACGCTGTAGTACTTGGTCTTGCTCTCGGCGACCGTGTCCTTGAGCTGGCTGACGTTCACCGCATCGGTGTTGGCCACGCCCGGCGCGACATTCGTGATCACCTTGCCACCCGCGTCGACCCCCGCCGTGGTCACGCTCGGACCGCCGACGATGGTCAGGCCGGTCGCACCGAGGGTGACGTTCGGGCCGACGGTCACGCCGGCGTTGTTCATCACCGTGTCGCCGGTGGTCACGCTGTCGAACTTCACGTCCTTGGCGGTCGCCACGGTCAGCGTGTTGCCGTTGCGGGTGACGACCATGTTGTCGCCGTTGGCGAAGTTGGCCGTGCCGCCCGGTGCGATGTTCTGCGGCGTTGCCTCGCCGTTCGCGCTCAGGTTCCAGCCCTTGCTGGCCGTGGCGTCGACCAGCTTGAGCTGCTCTTCGGTGGCCGCGCGGCCCACGGTCGCGAAGCTCGGGTCGGTCAGCGTCTTGTTGCTCAGGCCCTGGATGTCGTTGCTGACACCGCTGAGCTTGACGGTGCCGCTGGTCACGCCACCAGCCGCGACGGCCGTGGTGGTCGTGCCGTTGTTCACCGTCAGGCCCGTGGTGTTCAGCACGCTCTGGCCCACGGTCACGCTGTTGTTGACCTTCACGTCGTCGGCGAGCTTGAAGTCCAGGTTCGTGCCCGTGCGCGTGATCGCGATGTTGCTGTCCGAGTTGCTGAAGTCGACCTTGCCGCCCGGTGCGACGTTGCCGCCCGTGGCTTCGCCGTTGGCTGCGACATTCCAGCCTGCGCTGGCGGTGTCGTTGACCTGCTTCAGCTGCTCTTCCGTCGCAGCGCGGCCCACGGTCGCGAAGCTCGGGTCGGTCAGCGTCTTGTTGCTCAGACCCTGGATGTCATTGCTGACGCCGCTGAGCTTGACGGTGCCGCTGGTGACGCCGCCGGCGGCAACGGCCGTGGTGGTCGTGCCGTCGTTCACGGTCAGGCCCGTGGTGTTGAGCACACTCTGGCCCACTGTCACGCTGTTGTTGACCTTCACGTCGTTGGCCAGCTTGAAGTCCAGGTTCGTGCCGGTGCGCGTGATCGCGATGTTGCTGTCGGAGTTGCTGAAGTCGACCTTGGCACCCGGTGCAACATTGCCACCTGTGGCTTCGCCGTTGGCTGCGACATTCCAACCCGCGCTGGCGGTGTCGTTGACGATCTTGAGCTGCTCTTCCGTGGCCCCACGGCCCACCGTCGCGAAGCTCGGATCGGTCAGCGTCTTGTTGCTCAGGCCCTGGATGTCATTGCTGACGCCGCTCAGGTTGACCGTTCCGCTGGTCACGCCGCCGGCGGCGACCGCCGTGGTCGTCGTGCCGTTGTTGACCGTCAGACCCGTGGTGTTGAGCACGCTCTGGCCTACGGTCACGCTGTTGTTGACCTTCACATCGTCAGCCAGCTTGAAGTCGAGGTTCGTACCGGTGCGGGTGATCGCGATGTTGCTGTCGGAGTTGCTGAAGTCGACTTTGCCGCCTGGCGCGACATTGCCGCCCGTGGCTTCGCCGTTGGCCGCGACATTCCAGCCTGCGCTGGCGGTGTCGTTGACCTTCTTCAGCTGCTCTTCAGTGGCTGCACGCCCCACCGTCGCGAAGCTCGGATCGGTCAACGTCGTGTTGCTGAGGCCCTTGATGTCGTTGGTGACACCGCTGAGGTTCACGCTGCCGCTGGTCACGCCGCCTGCGGCCACCGCGGTGGTCGTGGTGCCGTTGTTGACCGTCAGTCCCGTGGTGTTGAGCACGCTCTGCCCCACCGTCACGCTGTTGTTGACCTTGACGTCGTCAGCCAGCTTGAAGTCGAGATTCGTGCCCGTGCGCGTGATCGCGATGTTGCTGTCCGAATTGCTGAAGTCGACCTTGCCGCCCGGTGCGACATTGCCGCCCGTGGCTTCGCCGTTGGCCGCGACATTCCAGCCCGCGCCGGCGGTGTCGTTGACCTTCTTCAGTTGCTCTTCGGTGGCCGCACGCCCCACCGTCGCAAAGCTCGGGTCGGTCAACGTCGTGTTGCTGAGACCCTGGATGTCGTTGGTGACACCGCTGAGGTTCACGCTGCCGCTGGTCACGCCGCCTGCAGCCACCGCGGTGGTCGTGGTGCCGTTGTTGACCGTCAGGCCGGTGGTGTTCAGCACGCTCTGGCCCACGGTCACGCTGTTGTTGACCTTCACATCGTCAGCGAGCTTGAAGTCGAGATTCGTGCCCGTGCGCGTGATCGCGATGTTGCTGTCCGAGTTGCTGAAGTCGACCTTTCCGCCCGGTGCGACATTGCCGCCCGTGGCTTCGCCGTTGGCCGCCACGTTCCAGCCTGCGCTGGCCGTGTCGTTGACGATCTTGAGCTGCTCTTCAGTCGCTGCACGGCCCACCGTCGCGAAGCTCGGATCGGTCAACGTCTTGTTGCTCAGGCCCTGGATGTCGTTCGTCACGCCACTCAGGTTGACCGTTCCGCTGGTCACGCCGCCGGCAGCCATCGCTGTAGTGGTCGTGCCGTTGGTCACGGTCGTGCCCGTCGCCGACGTCGTCGTGACATTGCCCGCGCCGTCGTTCACGGTCAGGCCCGTGGTGTTCAGCACGCTCTGGCCCACGGTCACGCTGTTGTTGACCTTCACGTCGTCGGCGAGCTTGAAGTCCAGGTTCGTGCCCGTGCGCGTGATCGCGATGTTGCTGTCCGAGTTGCTGAAGTCGACCTTGCCGCCCGGTGCGACGTTGCCGCCCGTGGCTTCGCCGTTGGCTGCGACATTCCAGCCTGCGCTGGCGGTGTCGTTGACCTGCTTCAGCTGCTCTTCCGTCGCAGCGCGGCCCACGGTCGCGAAGCTCGGGTCGGTCAGCGTCTTGTTGCTCAGACCCTGGATGTCATTGCTGACGCCGCTGAGCTTGACGGTGCCGCTGGTGACGCCGCCGGCGGCAACGGCCGTGGTGGTCGTGCCGTCGTTCACGGTCAGGCCCGTGGTGTTGAGCACACTCTGGCCCACTGTCACGCTGTTGTTGACCTTCACGTCGTTGGCCAGCTTGAAGTCCAGGTTCGTGCCGGTGCGCGTGATCGCGATGTTGCTGTCGGAGTTGCTGAAGTCGACCTTGGCACCCGGTGCAACATTGCCACCTGTGGCTTCGCCGTTGGCTGCGACATTCCAACCCGCGCTGGCGGTGTCGTTGACGATCTTGAGCTGCTCTTCCGTGGCCCCACGGCCCACCGTCGCGAAGCTCGGATCGGTCAGCGTCTTGTTGCTCAGGCCCTGGATGTCATTGCTGACGCCGCTCAGGTTGACCGTTCCGCTGGTCACGCCGCCGGCGGCGACCGCCGTGGTCGTCGTGCCGTTGTTGACCGTCAGACCCGTGGTGTTGAGCACGCTCTGGCCTACGGTCACGCTGTTGTTGACCTTCACATCGTCAGCCAGCTTGAAGTCGAGGTTCGTACCGCTTCGCGTGATCGTGACGTTGCTGTCCGAGTTGCTGAAGTCGACCTTGCCGCCCGGCGCCACGTTGCTGCCCGTGGCTTCGCCGTTCGCTGCCACGTTCCAGCCTGCGCTGGCCGTGTCATTGACGATCTTGAGCTGCTCTTCGGTCGCTGCGCGCCCCACCGTCGCAAAGCTCGGATCAGTCAGCGTCTTGTTGCTCAGGCCCTGGATGTCGTTGCTGACACCACTGAGATTCACGCTGCCGCTGGTCACGCCACCGGCCGCGACGACCGTGGTCGTCGTGCCGTTGGTCACCGTGGTGCCCGCTGCCGTCGTCTTCGTGACATTGCCCGCGCCGTCGTTCACCGTCAGGCCCGTGGTGTTGAGCACGCTCTGCCCCACCGTCACGCTGTTGTTGACCTTCACATCGTCAGCGAGCTTGAAGTCGAGATTGGTGCCGGTGCGCGTGATCGCGATGTTGCTGTCCGAATTGCTGAAGTCGACCTTGGCGCCCGGTGCGACATTGCCCCCCGTGGCTTCGCCGTTGGCCGCCACGTTCCATCCCGCGTTGGCGGTCGCATCGACGGCCTTGAGCTGGCTCACGTTCACCGCATCCGTATCGACCGCGCCGGCCGCCACGTTGGTGATGCGCCGCTCGGCACCCACGCCGCCTACCGACACTTCGCCCACCGGCGTCGCGCCGGCGACCGACGTGGCGCCCGGCGGCACATAGGCCGCGTTCGCGTTCAACGTCGTCAGGTCCGAGGCCGTGGTGCTGTTGGCACCCAGTGCCACCGCGTTCGCGTAGGTGGCGCTGGCATCGGTGCCGATGCTGACGCCGCTGTCGCCCGTGGCCTTGGCACGGTTGCCGATGGCGACGGTGTTGCTGGCGCTGATGCTCTCGCCCGCGTTCAAGCCGATCGCGACGTTGGCGCTGCCCTGGACCCCGCCGCCGGCAAGACCGCCCAGCGCCACGTTGAAGGCGCCGTTGGTGCCCTGCCCCGCGGAACTTCCGATGCCCACGTTGGAGAAACCGGTCGTGACCGCCCCGCCGTTCACGCCGATGCCGATGTTGGAATCCCCGGTGACGCGGGCGCCCGCGCTCGCCCCGAGCGCGGTGTTGGTCCCGCCCGTCACCGACACACCGGCACTGTTGCCGACGGCCGTGTTGTCCGCTCCCACGACCTGCCGGCCCGCGGCGTACCCGACGAAGGTGTTGTGCGAATTGCCAGCCGCCGTGCTGCCCGAGCCGGCCAAGTTGCCGACCGCCACGGTGCCCACGCCCGCGGCCACGGCATCCACGCCTGACGCGATCGCATTGATGCCGGTCGCGCCCTTGTTGTCGTAGTTACCGCCCTGCGTGCCGTTGTCGTTCACGCTGTAGTAATGCGTCTGCGCAGCGGTGAGCTGCGCCACGTTCACCGCATCGGTCTCGGCGGTGCCCGCTGCCACGCCGGTGATCTGCCGGGTGTCGGTGCCGTTGCCCACGCTGACCGCGCCCAGGGTGCTCTTCCAGGTCGGGGTGGAGGCCGTGCTGAACGTGCCGGTGCGCGGGTCGAAGCCGGGCTCGCCGGCGGCCCTGTCGGCCACCGACTTGCTGCCCAGCGCCACGCCGTCGGCCACGGTCACGCTGGTCGAATCGCCCAGCGCCGTGGCGTTGGCCACGTTCACGTTCACGTTGTTGCCCAGCACGAAGGTGTTGTTCGCCGCAGCACCCAGCGTGTTGTTGTTGCCCACGCTGTAGCTGTTGGCGCCGTCGATCACGCTCGGATCGCCGATGGCGCCGCTGTTGTCGCCGTTGACGGTGTTGCCGGTGCCGATGCTGATGCTGTTGGCGCCGGCGGCCTTGTTGCCGTGGCCCAAGGCCACGCTCTTGCTGCCGGAGGCCACGTTGCGCTGCCCCACGGCAGTGGCGGCATCTGCGGAGGCCGTGTTGACAAAGCCGAGCGCCAGGGAGCCGCGGCCCGTGCCGGACACCGTGTTGAAGGAGCCGAACGCTGCGCCGTCACCGCCCGTGTTGTCGACGTTGTTGAGGTAGCCCATGGCGCTGCTTTGCCCGGCAGACACCGAACTGCTTCCCACCGCGAGCGACCGTGCGCCCGTGACCTTGCTGCCTGCGCCCAGCGCTGTGGAGCCCGAGCCCGACGCGCTGACGAGCGCACCAGCTCCCAGCGCGGTCGCATTGCTGGTCAGCGCCGCGGCGCCGGTTCCGATGGCGACCGTATCCGCCTCTGGCGCGGACGCCTTCGAACCCATGGCGATGGCGCGTGCGCCTGCGGCGTTGCTGTTGCCGATGGCAATGGCGCTGTTTCCGCCGGCAGCGGCATTCACGCCGGCGGCCAGGCTGTCCACGCCGGTGGCGCCGTCGTTGTTGTAGTTCGAGCCCGCCGCCTGGTTCGCCGACTTGACGCTGTAGTAGTGCGTCTGCGCGCCCTTGAGCTGGCTCACGTTGACGGCATCGGTATCGTCCGAACCGGCCGCCACGTTGGTGACACGCCGCTCCTTGCCCGCACTGCCCACCGACACCTCGCCCACCGGCATGGCGCCGGCCACGGCCGTCGCGCCTGCCGGCACATAGGCGTTCTTGAGCGCCAATGCGGCCGCGTCCTGCGTCGCCTTCGAGTCCGCGCCGAGTGCGACACCGTTGGCCGCACTGGCCTGCGCCTGGCGGCCGATGGCAACGCCGTCGTTCTTGCTGGCCACGGCGCTGTTGCCGATGCTCACCGTGTTGTCGGCGGCGATGCCACTCAACGTTGCAGGATCGACCACGCCCGCCAGGGTGCCGATGGCGACGTTGCTGTTGCCCTTGGTGCCGGCGCCCGCCGCCGCGCCGATGCCGACGTTCGTATCGCCGACAACCGAGGCGCCCGACAGGTCGCCCATGGCGATGTTGTCGTTGCCGTTCACGGCCTGGCCCGCACTGCCGCCGATCGCGGTGTTGTAGGTGCCCTTGGTCCCGATGCCGCTGTAGACACCCATCGCGAGGTTGTAGTCGCCCTGAACGCCCTGGCCCGCCGCAATGCCGAACGCTGCGTTCGAGCTGCCGGCCACGTCCTTGCCCGCAGCGGAACCCACGGCGGTGTTGCTGGAACCCACGACACCGCCACCCGCTTCGGTGCCGATACCCACGTTGTTCTGGCCGGCCAGGCCGGCGCTGGCGCCCACGCCGGCCAGATAGCCGATGGACACGCTGCGCTCGCCGTTCGCCTGCGCGCCCACGCCCGCTGCCAGGGCATTGATGCCGGTGGCGCCGTCGTTGGCGTAGTTGCCGCCCTGCACGCCGTTGTCGTTCACGCTGTAGTAGTGCGTCTGCCCCGCCTTGAGCTGCGCCACGTTCACCGCATCGGTGGCTTGCGTGCCCGCTGCCACGTTCGTGATCTGGCGCGTCTGGCCATTGCCGCCCACGCTCACCGCACCCAGCGTGCTCTTCCACGTGGCCGAGGTGTCCGTCGAGGCCAGGCCCGTGGCCGGGTCGAAGCCCGCCACGCCCTTGTCCGTGCTCGCCACCGACTTGCTGCCCAGTGCCACGCCGTCGGCCACGGTCACGCTGGTCGAATCGCCCAGTGCTGTCGCGCTGGCCACGTTGACATTGACGTTGTTGCCCAGCACGAAGGTGTTGTTCGCCGCAGCGCCCAGCGTGTTGTTGTTGCCTACGCTGTAGCTGTTGGCGCCGTCGATCACGGTCGGGTCGCCGATGGCGCCGCTGTTGTTGCCGTTGACGACGTTGCCCGTGCCGATGCTGATCGACTGCGTGCCGTTGGCCTGGGCACCCTTGCCCATGGCAATGGAGGCTTCACCCTGCGCGAAAGCGCTGTCGCCCACGGCCACGCTGGACACACCGAACGCCTTGCTCGCCGTGCCGACGGCCACGGCGGCCTTGTCGCCGGCGACCGCCGACGAGCCCAGCGCCACGGCGTCGTCGCCGGTGGCGCGCGACAGGTGGCCGATGGCCGTCGTGCGGCTGGCGTCGATGCCGGCCACGCCGTTGCGCTGGAAGGCCTGGGTGACCGAGGTCTGCAGCTCGGCGGCGGTGACCAGCACGTTGCCGCTGCTGGCCTCGATGACGTTGCCGCTGGCGTCCAGGGTGTAGGTGCCGTCGGCCAGGCCGGCCTCGGTCACGCCGCGCTTGGCCAGAAAGCCCATGTACTCGGTCTGCGCCGCCAGGTTCGCCGCCTGCACGGCGGCCTGGGAGATCGGGGCATTCGGGTCCTGCGCGGCCAGCGCCAGGTTGGCGCTCGCCAGGGTGCCGAGCGCGATGTTGTTGCTGCCCTTGGACTGCAAGCCCGCCATCGTGCCCTGGTTGATGTTCTGGTCGCCCGTCACGAACTGGCCGGCGCGCTGGCCCACCGCGACGTTGCGGTTGCCGGCCGAGAGCCCGCCCGCGCCGTAGCCCATGCCGGCGTTCTCGTCGCCCTGCACGGACAGGCCCGCCTGGTTGCCGACGTAGGAATTGCGCGCGCCATTGCCGGCCACGCCCGAGCCGCTGCCGACGAAGGTGTTGAGCGAATTGCTGAAATCGTTGGGGTCGGCCTTGGCGGGGCGGCCCATGCCCGCGAACGTGCCGATCGCGACGGTGTCGTAGCCGGCCTCGGCGCGCGAACCCAGCGCCGTACCGCGTCCCTCGGCCTTGGCCGAGCCGCCCAGGGCGACGGAGTTGCCTTCGCTGGCGGTGGCATAGGTGCCGACCGCTACGGAACTCCAGTTCTCGGTCGGCCCGTTCAGGACGTCTGCCCCGCTGGCGACGGCCTGGAAGCCCATCGCGACGTCGCCTCGCTTCAAGGCCTGGGCGCCGACACCGGCGGCCATCGCGTTCTTGCCGCTGGCGCCATCGTTGTTGTAGTTGCCGCCTTGCTTGCCGTCATCGTTCACGCTGTAGTAGTGCGTGGTCGCCGCGGCCTGCGCAGCCTGAAGTTGCGCCACGTTCACTGCGTCGGTGGCTTGCGTGCCCGCCGCCACGTTTGTGATCTGGCGTGTCTGGCCATTGCCGCCCACGCTCACCGCGCCCAGCGTGCTCTTCCACGCGGCCGAGGTGTCCGTCGAGGCCAGGCCCGTGGCCGGGTCCAAGCCCGCCACGCCCTTGTCCGTGCTCGCCACCGACTTGCTGCCCAGTGCCACGCCGTCGGCCACCGTCACGCTGGTCGAATCGCCCAGCGCCGTGGCGTTGGCCACGTTGACGTTGACGTTGTTGCCCAGCACGAAGGTGTTGTTCGCCGCCGCACCCAGCGTGTTGTTGTTGCCCACGCTGTAGCTGTTGGCGCCGTCGATCACGGTCGGGTCGCCGATGGCGCCGCTGTTGTTGCCGTTGACGACGTTGCCCGTGCCGATGCTGATCGACTGAGTGCCCTTGGCCTGCGCGCCGCTGCCGAAGGCGATCGCCTTGGCGCCGCTGGCGGTGCTGTCGCCGATGGCCACGCTGTCCGTGCCGCTGGCCAGGCTGCCGTAGCCCAACGCGGTGGCGCGCGCAGCCGTGGCCTGGGCGGCGTCTGCGGCACTTGCCGCAGCACCCACCGCCGTTGCATTGACGGCCGTGGCCTGTGTGTTGGCGCCGATGGTCGTGGCGAAGGTGCCCTGCGCCAGCGCGCCGCGTCCTGCCGCGATGGTGTCGGTGCCGTTGGTCGTGCTGTCGCCCAGCGCAATGCTGTCGGCGCTGTTGGTCATGGCGCCGTAGCCCAGCGCCACGCTGCGAGCGCCTTCGGCACGGGCGGCGCCCGCGACACCGTTGGCGCCTTGCGTCGCGTCGCCGCCGATGGCCACGGCGTTGGCGCCGCCGGCGATGGTCCCTTGACCGATGCCGATGGCCGAGTCGGCCTGCACCACGCTGTTGGTACCGATGGCCACGCTGTGGTTGCGCGCGGTTCCGCTGTTGCCCGCATCCGCACCGATGGAAATATTGCCCTCGCCCGTGAGGCCTCGCCCCGAACTGCGACCGATGGCGACGTTCGTGGCACCGGTCACGGAATAGCCGGCTGCGTGACCGATGGCGACACTGCTCTCGCCCGTGGCAGAGGTGCCGGCCCCAGGGCCGACCGCCGTTGCGTAGGCACCGCCGGCCTGCGCGCCCGAACCGACTGCCACACCGTATTCGCCGGTCACCTTCGCGGCATCGCCCACGGCGACGGCAAACGACGCCCCGTTGACAACAGCGCCATTGCCCATGGCGATGGCATTGCCCCCGATCGCCTGCGCCCCTTCGCCGATGGCGATGGCGCCCGGTCGGCCCGAGCCCGCGACGGCTTTGGCGCCGATGGCGATGGCGGCTTGCGCGTACTCCCCCGTGCTGGCGCCTGTGCCGATGGCGATGGCGTCCTTCGCGGCCGTTTGCCGTCCGGTATTGGCGCCCTGGCCGATGGCAATCGCGCCGTCCATGAGCGCCTGGGCGCCATTGCCCATCGCCACCGTATTGGCCGCCTGCGCCTTGGCATCGGGCCCGATCGCCACGCTGTTGGCGCCGATGGCGCCCGAGTTGGCTTGCGTCGAATTGCCGACCGCCGTGGAATTCACGTGCAGGTACGGTGTCTCGTCGACGCTCACCCAGCGCCCGCCCTTCCAGGTCACCAAGCCCTGCGTGAGGCCATTGGTGGTGGTGCCGGCGGTGGTGTTGAAGAGCATCATCCCGTCGGCCGGCACGCCGCCGGGCAGGCCCCAGGTGGTGGCATCGGTGAGCGCCACGCGCGGCATCATCACGCCGCGGGTGTACGAGTTGATGTCGAGGATGGCTCCCGGCACCGCGTCAGGACCCGGGTGCCCCGTGGGGACGGCTTCGTTGATCATCGTCTGCGACCAGCCCTGGCCACCGCTCAGCAGCGCCGCGCCCATCACCCCGGCCGTCACGGCCGCGCGCACCACGCTGCCGCGCTTGCCGCGCGCCCGGGTCGTTTCCGACGCAGCAACCCAGGCGCCCAGCGCCTCATTCCAGATGGACCGATAAGACTTGTTCATTTCCCCTGTTCCTCAAATGCAAGCCGGCCGCACCCCGCAGGATCGCGACATGGCGAGCGGAGATAACCGGAGATGTGGAGTGATCGGAGCGCCGGGTGGCGCTACAGGGGGCGGATGATGTCGGGGGCCTCCGAAGGCCAAGGGGCCCGCGTGAGGTTTGGTCAGATTTGCAGCCAGCTTTAGTCTGCATTTGTGAATTTCTTTACTACTTCATAACCATCGCCAACAATGTTGCTAACGTTTACGCTACGGAATTCGTCAGATTTCGGGCGTGGATTCACTGTCAAAATTGCCACCGCCACCCCTGGAGTCCATGCGCATCGCCATCCTTGAAGACGACCCGAACCAGCTCTCGCATCTCGTGCGGACACTCGAGCAGCTGTTAACAATTGGCGAGACGAATGTGACCTGCATCACGTTTTCGAACGGGTCGACCTTGCAACAGGCGCTGCGGCGCGAGAGCTTCGACCTGCTGGTGCTCGACTGGAACGTGCCCGGCCTGGCCGGCGTCGAACTGCTGCAGTGGCTGCGCAAGTGGCAGACCGACAAGGTGCCGGTGCTCATGCTGAGTTCGCGTGCCTCCGAGCACGACGTGGTGGAGGCCCTCACCCTCGGCGCCGACGACTACATCGTCAAACCCTTCCGACCGCTGGAATTGCGTGCACGCGTGCAGCGCCTCATGACCCGGCGCGTGCCGGTGGCGCCGTCCGACGGCGAGCGCTTCGGCCGCTGGGAGTTCGAACGGGTGTCGCAAAGCGTGCTGATCCACCCGGGCCCGGGCGACGACGCCGCGCCGCAGCGGCATGCCCTCACCGACCGCGAATTCAAGCTCGCGCTGACACTGTTCCAGCACATGGGCGACACGGTGTCGCGCGCGCATCTGCTCGAAAGCGCCGGCTACAGCAACGAAGAGCTGCCTTCGCGCACGCTGGACAGCCACATCTACCGGCTGCGCAGCAAGCTCGGCCTCGAAGCCGAAAGCGGACTGAGCCTGCGCACGGTGTACGGCCGCGGCTACCGGCTCGAAGCCACGCAACAACCGCAGGTGGATGCGTGATGGCGACGCGCGACACCAGGCCTCGCCTGCATCGCCTCGTGGCCGGTGCCGCACTGCTCGTCGCCGCGATGGCCGCGAACGCGCAGTCGCCGCATGTGGTCAAGCCCGGCGAGACCTTGTGGGGCATCTCGGGCCAGCAGCTGGACACGCCGCTGCGCTGGCCCGAAGTGCAGCAGCGCAACCAGGTGGGCGAGCCGCGCCTGCTGCAGCCGGGCACGGTGCTGTACTTTGCCGACGGCCGGCTGGTGCCCGAGGGCGCCGCGGTGGTCACCGCGGTCGAAGGCCGGGCCTCGCGCAAGCGCGCGGGTGTGCCTGAACAGGCGCTCACGCCCGGCATGCCCATCCAGGCCGGCGACACGCTCATCACCGGCACCGACGCCTTCGTGACCCTCGGGGTGACGGGTGGCAGCCGCGTCGTGCTGCCCTCGCGCAGCGCGCTCGAGGTGCTGGCCATCGACGCGACCACGGTGCGGCTGCGGCTGATCGAAGGCCGCGTCGAATCGCAGGTGCACAAGCAGCAGCCGAACCAGCAGTTCGAGATCCGCGCGCGGTCGATGGGCCTGGGCGTGCGGGGCACGCACTTCCGCGTGCGCGACGAAGACGGCGTGCTGACGGGCGAAGTGATCTCGGGCGAGGTGGTCGTGCAAGGCCCCGCGCAGTCCGAACCGCCGCTCGTGCTGCGCGAAGGCCGCGGCGCGGTGCTGCTGGAGAGCGGCCCGTCGCAGGCGCAGGGCCTGCTGCCGGCGCCCCAGCTGGTGCCTGAAACAACGGCGCGCAACGACCGCACGTTCCGCTTCACGCCCGTTGCGGGCGCGCAAACCTACCGCCTGCAACTGGCGCGCGACGAGCGCTTCCTGCTGCCGGTGTACGAACAACGCGGCCCAGGACCTTCCTTCACGGTGCCGGCAGAACTGCCGTCGGGCCTCTACCAGTTGCGCCTCACGGCCTTCGACGCCGCCCGGCTCGAAGGGCTGCCGGGCGACGGCGCGGTCTACCTGCCCACGGTCGAAGGCGGCGCGGGCGGCCCGGGCACATCGTCCGTGCTTTCGGACGGGCGCGTGGAGGTCCGCTGGCCGGGCCTCGCGGGCCAACGCTACACCTTCGAACTCTCGCGCAGCCCTGACTTCGCCGTGTTGCTGGTGAACGAGCCTGCGGTCTACGCCACCGGCATGACGGTCGGTCCCTTCGTGCTCGGCGGGCGCTACCACTGGCGCGCGCGCCAGGCCACCCCCGACGGTGCTGCGTCCGCAGCGACCGGTTTCGGCGGAAGCTTCGACATTCCGGTGCGCTGAAGCGGGGCACGCGCATGCGCCTCGTCCTCGAACGGTTGCTGATGGCGCTGCTGCTGCCGCTGGCCATGCTCGGCCTGGCGCACCGCCCGGGCCTGCTGCAGCTGGATGCGTACATCCACGACCGCCTCCTGATCCTGGCCTCGCACCGGGCGTCGCCCGACATCCTGATCATCGCCATCGACGAGCACAGCCTGCGCGAACTCGGGCGCTGGCCCTGGAGCCGCGAGACCCACGCCCGCCTGCTCGAACGGCTTGCGCCGGCGGCGCCGCGCGCCGTGCTGCTCGACCTCTTCCTGACCGAGCCCAGCGCCGACCCGCGCGAGGACGCACGCCTGGCGCAGGCCATGGGCCTGCTGCCCGTGTACCTGCCGCTGCTGCACGCGAGCCCCCTGGCCTTCACCAGCCACGAATGGCCGGGCTTCCTGCCGCCGCTGCCGGACTTTGCCGCCCAGGCCCGCGGCGTGGGGCATGCCGGCCTGGCGCCCGACAGCGACGGCGTGGCGCGCACGCTGTACCTGCTCGAGGGCTATCCGAACCAGCTGCAGCCCTACGTGGGCGCGCTGATGGCGCAGCGCGTCCCGCAGCCCGTGGCCGACCCCGAGGCGACGCCGGTCGACTGGCTGCGCCAGAGCCCGCTGCGCCTGCTGTTCGCCGGCCCGCGCGGCAGCTACCGCACCGTGCCCTACGTGAGCGTGCTGCGCGGCGAAGTGCCCGTCGAGCTGCTGCGCGACAAGCTGCTGCTCGTGGGCGCCACCGCGCCCGGCCTCGGCGACCAGACGCTCACGCCCAACGCCGGCATCCGCGGCGTGCTGCCCGGCGTGGAAGTGCACGCCAATGCCATCGACAACCTGATGCACGGGCGCAATGTGAGCGTGTCGCCCCCGCTGTGGCATGCGGCCTGGACCGTCGTGCCGCTGTGGATCGCGCTGTGGCTGCTGCTGCGCAGGGGCCGGCATGCGCTGCCGATCGCCGTCGGCCTGGCGAGCACCTGCCTGCTGATCAGCGGCGTTGCCATGCTGGCGTGCCACCACTGGCTGCCGCCCGCCGCGCCGATGCTCGGCCTGGCGATCCTCTACCTGCTGTGGAGCTGGCGCCGCCTGGAGTCGCAGTTCATCTACCTGCGCAAGCGCGCGCAGGTGCTCGATGCGCTCCCGGGCGGCACCTTCGAAGTCGTGCCGGCCCGTGCGCCCGAGCCTGCGGACCCGGCGGAGCATCCCAAGCAGGCGCTCGACCGCGCCATTGCCCGCCTGCGGCGCATGCAGCAGCTCATGGACAAGGCCCTGCAGGCGATGCCCGTGGCCATGCTGATCTGCGACGAAGAGGGACGCATCGGGTCGGGCAACGCGGCGGCTTTCCGGCTGCTGGGCGGCAGCGCCATGCCATCGCACGGCGACGACCCGACCCCGGTCGCGTTGCGCGGCATGCGGCTGCCCGAGCTGATCGCGCCCCTGGCCGTGCCGCCAGCCAACGGCACGCCGGCCCGCACGGACGCCGACCACTGGACCGATCGGCTGCATGGCGAGTACGTGACACCCGACGCGCGCGTGTTCCGCCCGGAGGCCGCGGCCTTCAGCGGCGACGCGCCCGAGGACCGCGGCTGGGTCGTGATGCTGCCCGAGCTCACGGCCGAGCGCGAGGCGCAGCGCCAGCGCGACGAGTGGCGCCAGTTCCTGTCGCACGACCTGCGCAGCCCGCAGGTCACGATCCTCAGCATCCTCGCGATGAACGAAGCCGGCGATGCGTCGATGCGCACGGCGATCCGCCGCGAAGCCGAGCGCACCCTCGCCATGGCCGAAGGCTTCATGGATTTCGCGCTCGCCGAATCGGACGACTACCGCTTTGCAGACACGCACGTCGGCGCCGTGCTGCTCGATGCAAGAGACCAGGTCTGGCACTACGCGCAGGCCCACGGCGTGCGCGTCGAAGCCCGCGTCGACGACGCCGCCGGCGACACCCTGCTGCACGCCGACGGCGCCCTGCTGACCCGCGCCATCGTCAACCTGCTGAACAACGCCATCCGCCACAGCCCGTCCGGCCGCAGCGTGGCACTGCGCATGGACCTCGCGCCCGGCGCCGCAGCCACCGACGCGGCCCGCGTGCGAATTTCCGTGGGCGACCAGGGCTCGGGCATGACGCCCGAACAGCTCGACGCCCTGCTCCACGCACCGCGCGGCCGACGCACCCCGAGCATCGCGGACACCGCCGCCGGCGACACGAAGGGAACGGGCACGCGGCGCATGGGCCTGGGCTTTTCGGTCGTGCGTGCGGTGGTCCAGAAACACCAAGGCACCCTCGGCGCGCAGAGCACGCCCGGCGTCGGCACGACCGTCTGGCTGCTGCTCCCCCTGCCCAGCGAGGGCCCTAGCACACCGAAGTGACGGGTTTTCCCAATCCGATGGGGACAATGTTGTGGAAAACCGTGTGTGCAGCGCGCGAAACCGTTGCCTGGCGGGGCCTGCAACACGGTGCCTACGAAACAGGCAGCGACGCTGAAAAACCCGGAGAAATATTTTTCTCGGCGTTTTCGCCACACTTCCAACGGCTCAGAACGATCCGAACACCGTCCCCAGCCCGATCACCGCCACCAGCGCCAGCAAGGCGCTGACGATGCTGACCATCACGATGTCGCGGTAGCTCTCGCGGTGCGTGCAGCCGCAGACCGTCAGCATCGTGACGACCGCGCCGTTGTGCGGCAGGCTGTCGAGCGTGCCCGAGGCGATCACCGCCACGCGGTGCAGCAGGGCCGGATCGAGCCCGATGGCCGCGGCCCGCGCCAGGTAGGTGCCGCCCAGCGCGTCGAGCGCAATCGTCAGGCCGCCCGAGGCCGAGCCCGTGAGCGCGGCCAGCACGTTGGTCGACACCGCCAGCGACACCAGCGGCCCGCCGCCGATGCCCAGCACGGCATCGCGCACCAGGCCGAAGGCCGGCATCGCCGCCACCACCGCACCGAAGCCGACCAGGCTCGCCACGCTGAGCACCGGCAGCGCAGCGGCGTTGGCGCCCGCGCCGAGCGTGGCGCGCAGCGAATCGAGCCGGCGCCACTGGGTCGCGATCACCACCGCGATGGCGCAGGCCAGCGCGACCAGCACCGACCAGACCCCGCCCACCGCCGACAGCGACAGCCCGCCCCATTCGGGCGCGGCCAGGTACGCCAGGTTCGCGCGCGGCAGCACGACCAGCGACATCAGCAGGTTCACGCCGATGACCACCGCCAGCGGCAGGAAGGCCAGCAGCGCACGCGGTGCCACCTCGGCGCGCCGGCTGTGCGCCATCTCGGCCGGATCGAACTCGCGCGCGGCACTGGCGCGTTCGCGCAGCGTGGCGTCGTTCTCGAGCGCGGCCGGCGCCGCGCGTGCGCCATCGGCACCGAAGCCCTCGTTCGCGCGGCGCGCCCTCGCCTCCTGGCGCCGCAGCCATGCGAGGCCGAAGGCCAGCATCACCGCCGACGCGATGAGCCCCAGCCCCGGCGCGGCGAACGGCGTGGTGCCGAAGAACGGCATCGGAATTGCGTTCTGGATCGCCGGCGTGCCGGGCAACGCCGACATCGTGAAGGTCGAGGTGCCCAGCGCGATGGCGGCAGGCATCAGGCGGCGCGGCACACCCGCCTCGCGAAACAGCTGCTGCGCCATCGGCGCGAGCACGAAGAAGGCGACGAACAGGCTCACCCCGCCGTAGGTCACGAGCGCGCCGGCCAGCACCACGGCCAGCACCGCGTGGCGCGGCCCGAGGCGTCGCATCAGCACATCGGCGATGACGGTGATCGAGCCGCTGTCTTCCATGAGCTTGCCGAACACGGCGCCGAGCAGGAACAGCGGAAAGTACTGCGCCAGGAAATGCGCCGCACTGCCCATGAAGGTGTGGGTCCAGTGCGCGAGCACGGGTTCGCCGCTCAGCAGCGCCACCAGCGCCGCGGCGGCCGGTGCCAGCAGCAGCACGCTCCAGCTGCGAAACGCCAGCCAGATCAGCAGCAGGAGTGCGACGAGGATGCCCGACAAGCCCATTCTTGCGCCCTTGATGGAGCGGCCCACTCTAGCAGCCGGGCATGTCCCGGCGATCCCTGCGTCTGTCGGGCTTCGCAAGCCATGAAAGCGCTGGAAGCCATCCTGCGCAAGGAGCGCCGACGATCCGTGCAGCTTGAAACCCACCGCGAATTCCCGCGCACCCGCGAACGAAGGCGCATCATGGGCCGATGAACATCCACCTCGGCTTCGAGATCGCGTACCAGTTTCCCCGGCCGACGCCGATGATCCTGACCCTCAGCATCCACTACTCGCGCGCCTCGGACCTGCAGCGCCCCGACCACCTGCTCACCAACCCGTCCGTCCCCACCACCGCCTACCGCGACCTGTTCGGGAACTGGTGCACACGCCTGGTCGCGCCTGCGGGCCGCTTCGTGCTGAGCACCGACACCGTGATCCGCGACAGCGGCGCGCCGGACGTCGTCGTGCCCTCGGCGCCGCAGGTGCCGGTGGAGTACCTGCCCGAATCCACCCTGCTTTACCTCCTGGGCAGCCGCTACTGCGAGACCGACCTGCTGTCCGACTTCGCCTGGCAGCGCTTCGGCAACGGCCCGACCGGCTGGGGCCGCGTGCAGGCGGTGTGCGATTTCGTGCACCACCACATCGAGTTCGGCTACCAGCACGCACGGCGCACCCGCTCAGCCTTTGAGGCCTTCAACGAAGGGCAAGGCGTGTGCCGCGACTATGCGCACCTGGCGCTCACGCTGTGCCGCTGCCTGAACATTCCGGCCCGCTATTGCACTGGCTACCTCGGCGATGTCGGCACCCTGCCGCCGTACGGCACGATGGACTTCGCGGGTTGGTTCGAGGCCTTCCTGGGCGACCGCTGGTACACCTTCGATGCGCGCAACAACGTGCCCCGCATCGGCCGCGTGCTGATCGCGCAAGGGCGCGACGCCAGCGATGTCGCGCTGTCCAGCACCTTCGGGCCCAACGAGCTGGACGGGTTCAGGGTGTGGTGCGACGAGGTGCAGTGACCTGAATCGCTTCTTGCACGCACGGGGTCGGGTCAGTCCACAGCGTCGAAGAACGACAGCTTGCGCGCGTGTCAACGCCTTGACGTGCACGTGTGAACTTGGCGCCCAGTCCGGTGCGCACGGTGGTGCGTGCCGTGGCTGCGCGCCGCTGGCGGATGTGCTGGTGCAGTTGGTGAGCGAGGCGGCTTGAGTCCAACCAGAAACACCGGTGTTCCCGGTGTCGTGCCCCGTGGAGGCGCTGGCTTTGGCCAGATCGCGCAGACTTCCTTCGCGTGGACCTTCATGGAGGTCGCAAGGAATGCCTGGGAATGGGAGCTGGAGCGGGTGAAGGGAATCGAACCCTCGTATGAAGCTTGGGAAGCTGCCGTTCTACCATTGAACTACACCCGCTTATCGCAACTCGTTGATTTCTAACGAGTTTTCAGTCTAAGTGCTTGATTTACAGAGGAAATATTGCCTTTCGGCATCGGCGGGGATTCCCAAATTCACCCCGCCTCACCCCTTTACACTTCGCGCCTTAGCGTAGGTTTTGGCGTAGGTTTCTGAGGAAACTTCGCTTGGCCTACGCGCCGTGGGCACTTCTGCGCCACGACGACAGCCGGGAGTATAGGTCCATGTTCTTCGACGTCCGCGCCGCCAAGCTGCTCAAGCCTGGCGAACACCTTGTGGTTGATGGCTGCGAGGGGCTGCGCCTCGTGGCGTCGGCATCGAAGCAGACGTGGACCTATCGCTACAAGTCGCCAGCCAGCGGACTGATGAAGCAGACGTCCATCGGCGCGTATCCATCCATGAAGGCGCCCGAGGCGGCCGCGGCCTGGGATGCACTGCGCAAGCTGCGCGCCGAAGGAATAGACCCGAAAGAGCACCAGCGCCGAAAGCGCAAAGCAGTGGCTTCGCCGGCTCCGACGACGGAAGTGCTCACGGTGCGCAAGGTGGTCGCCGACTACATCACCGGCCACATCCTGCAGGAACGAGACGAAGCTGGCGCCACAGCCGCGCGCCGCGCGCTGGAGCGGCTGATGGACGAAGAGCCAGATTTCGCAGATTCGGCAGCCGCCTCTGTCAGCCGTTCGACCTGCTTCGACATCCTCGAATCCAGAAAAGCTACGCCGACCGCAGCCCAAAAGCTACGCTCAATGCTCGGGGCCGCGTGGGCCCGAGCTCTCGACGCAGGCCGCCTCGACCAGGACACACCGAACTGGTGGCTCATGGTTCAAAAGGGCAAGCTGAAAAGCAAGGGAAAGATCATCGGCGGCGAGCATCAGGGCCAACAGCGCCCCCTGCTCCAGGGCGAACAAGTTGGCGACCTATTGGCCTGGCTCCCGAACATGCACGAGCTTGGCCAGGACACGCTTCAGGTCTACCTCTGGACTTGTACCCGCGGCTCCGAGATCCTATCCATGCGGCCTGAGTACATCACCGACGAACAAGACGGCTGGTGGTGGACGGTGCCGCGGGAGATGACGAAGAACGAGCGATTCGCCGATGCTGTCGACCTGCGGGTGCCGCTGGTCGGCCGCGCGCTGAAGATCGTGCAGCGCCGGCTGGCGAACGTCGGAAAGTCCGGCTGGCTGTTCGAGGATGCTCGTGGCGAGCAGTACACGCAGCACGACTTCTCGACCTACATCTACGGGCTGCAACCGTATTCGGAAAAGGTCCGCCGGCGCGCAAGCGAAGGGCTTGTTCTCCCAGTCACCCACTGGACGCCGCACAACCTGCGCCGCACGAGCCGGACAATGCTGGCGGCCTTGGGTTGCCCGAAGGAAATCGGCGAGGCCCTGCTGGGCCACATGCCCTCGGTGATCGAGGTCACGTACAACTCTCACACCTACGACGTCGAGCGCCGCCGCTGGCTGACGGTCCTATCGAAGCACTTGGAGAAGCTGGCGCGCGAGGCGCGGGCGAAGAGCGCCTAAGCTGGCACCGGCCCGGCGTCGAACAACTCGACCGGCGGCACCTTCAGCATCTTCCTCGCCTCTTCGACTGTGCAGGTCAACCAGCGGTCGAAGTCGCGCACCTCGAGCGGGATTACCGTGCGCTTGTCCTGCTGGTCGGCCGGAAGCCTCGGATCGGGCTTGTGCATGCGGCCCATGAGCGGGTGGCCGTCGGCGTTCATCGTCAGCATGGTGTAGCTCTCCCAGACCTCGCCCGTCTTCAGGTCGGTCCAGGCGTCCCACAGGCCAGCCAAGCCCCAAGGCGCCCCGTCGGCACGGCGGAAGCGCCACCAGACGTTCTTGCCCGTCTCCCAGTTCGGCTCGTCGTAGCTGGCGGCCGGGATGATGCAGCGCTTGCCGCGGGCCCAGGCGTTCTTGTAGGTCGGCGACCTTTCCATGCCCTCGGTGCGCGCGTTGACGGTGCTCAGGCGCTTGCCCTTCTCCTCGCCCTTCTTCGGCTTCGTCGCCGGGACGTTCGAAGTCGACCAGGGTGGAATCATTCCCCACTGCCCGGTCACCAGCTCGCGCGCGTAGTCGACCGCGTCGGCGCGGCGGATGAACATGGCCGGCGAGAGCGGGAACACCGTCAGCAGCGCCTCCCAGTCCTTGCGCTGGTTGGTCGTGCGATCGATCTTCCAGAAGGCCTCTATCTCACGCTCTTCGGGGGAGACGTAACGAGTACACATCGCTCACCCCCTCAGGCCGTCGCGCCAGTTGACCATGCGCCGCAGCTCCTGGACGCCAGCATCGAAGGCTTCCATATAGGTGCCGAACGGCTCGTCTGAAGCCTTCAGCTCCCCGTAAATCCTGGCGTCGTCCCTCGATTCGATCAGCACCCAGTAGTAGTGGCCTGGGTCCTGCTCGTCGACCGTGAGGGCGATTTGGCGTAGGTGGCTCATGTCCACATTTTGCACTCGGGGACCAGTTGACGGCGCGCCATGGGCAGGAAGATACTGTTTATCCATACAGTATTTTGGAGATCGAAATGCCCAAGCTTCCCTCCGCAACCACCTTCACCGAGGAGCAGTGGATCGCCGCCTTCATCAAAGAGTGGTTCGCCATTTCCGACGGAAAGGCCGACCACGAGCAGCTGTTCGAAGATGGCCAGGCAGCATTCCCTGTGCATGGCAAGACCGATCCAGCGAAGTACGCTCGCCGCCACCACAAGGAAGCTGGAGAGCGCCACCTCAACTGGGTGCGCGACCCGGTCAACATCTTCACGGCCCTCGCCGCCGAGAAGGGCCTGATCAAGCAAGGCGACAAGCTCGATCAGCGAATGCTCGACTACGCCTACGACATCGTGGGGCTGTGCGCGAAGGTCGGCGACGGCTACGGAGATCCCGCTCGCGCCACGGCCGGCCACCACCTCCGCGCAGTCTATGGACCCCTGCCGTTCTGACCGTGAAAGACGTCGAGTACTTCACCTTCATGCTGCCGCCCGACATCTGGCGCAAGAAGTCGCACCCATCGAGCTTCAAACTGACGATGGAGCAGGCGGCAAGACGCCATCCGGGCGCGACGCCGATCTTGAGCACGCGAGAGGTCCAGACGCTTCCAGACACGGAGGACGAAATCCGCACGGCAGTGGCAGATTGGCCACGGGGACACAACGGCTCCAACAACACGGCGGAAGCCATCGGCAGGCATCTTCGAGACTATGAAGCGCGCATGAAGGAGCAGGACAAGTTGCGAGGCGATCCGCCATCACCGCGACAATCTGACCATGAGCCAGACCGACTTTTTCCCCGCCCCGACCACGATCCTGCGCACACCCGTCTGGTACGACGGCGTCGCGCGCGATGACCACCCTCTTCCCCTCTCCCTTGGTGACTACAAGGTCACGCCGGGCGCGGCCGGCGTGCGCTGGACCGTGACCAACCTGAAGACCGGAGAGACGGTCTACGACGGCGTCGGCCCTGTCGAAGTCCTGAGGGGCTGATCACCATGCAAAGCCTCTACCTCCCAATGACCGAAAAGCTGATCGCGCACTGGCGCGCGAACGGCAACGCCTACCCCCAAAAATTCATCCTCACGCCTGAGCAGCACACGGTTTACGTGGAGACGCGCAAGAAGGGCATCGGCGGGCCCAACATCGACGGGTTCGAGCACATGGGCGTGCGCGTGGAAGTATCCGACAGCACGCCGGGCGTCATGATCGCCGCCGACGGCACCGAGGTGTCGCTCGTCTCAACCGAGGAATGAAGACCTCGGAGCTGGCCGGCGCCGCCCTGCACGCCTGGATCGCCAAGGCCCTGGGCGACGAGCCGGGCACGGCGTACACCACCTCTTGGCCAGGCTTCGATCAGCTGCTCGAGCGCGAGGCAATCCACGTAGCGCCGATGCCCGGAAAGGGGCACCAGTGGTGCTCTATCGTCGTGGGCCGGCCCGGCGGTCGCCTGCCGGAAGGCCGAGGCCCGTGGCAGGAAGGACCGAACCCGCGCATGGCCGTCGGCCGGGCTATCGTGGCGGCCCGGTACGGCGCCGAAATACCCGAACTCACTTGAGACACGATCGACCCCGTCCCTTGCAGCAGAAACCTCCGTCGACCCGAAGGTTTCCACCACTTGTAGTTGAAACCCAGTATCGCAAGCTCGAGTCCACACGGCACTAAGCGTATATGAAGAACATCTTCCCAGGCTACTTTCATCCGACCAACGAGGAATTTGATTCCATATTGGGGAAATGCATTTTTGCGTTCGACGCAAATGTCTTACTGAATATTTATAGATATTCAGATGCCACCCGAGGGAAGCTAGAGCAAGCATTGACATCTTTTAAGGGAAGAATTTTCCTCCCCCACCAAGCCGCAAAAGAATTCTTGCGAAACAGACATGGCGTTACGGCCCTTCAAGCAAAAGCATATGCAAATGCAACTCTAGATTTCAACAAGATTTCAGACGCACTCACCAACACAAGTAGACACCCCTACTTGGAAGGCGAAGTTCTTGATCAATTTCTTCAGCTAAAGCCAAAAATCGTCGCTCAGCTTGAAAATAAAAAATCAGAAATCAGCCAGAGAATCACCGACGATCCACACTTGAAAATTATTCAAGACCTATTTTCAGACTGCACGGGTGAGCCGTTTGATGACAATCGCGCGGCAGAAATCAGAAATGAAGGAGAGCGCCGCAACAAGTCTCAAACCCCCCCTGGATGGAAAGACAAAGATAAAGAGCCAGACGGCGACATCAACAAAAAGTTTGGAGACCTCTTCATTTGGAAACAGGTAATAGCAAGAGCACAGTCGTGCAAGCTTCCAATGATCCTTGTGACGGATGACAAGAAAGAGGACTGGTGGCTAGAGCAATCAGGACAACGAATAGGCCCACAGCCAGAATTGGTTAATGAGTTTAGAGCGCTGTCCAACCAGCCTTTTTGGATGTATACCGTCGACCAATTCCTAGAAAAGACGTCTCATATCACACACATAGATGTCACAGCAGACAACATAAGCGAAGTAAGATCGATTGCGTCCGAAAAACCCGTGACGACACTCTTTCCGCCAGATGTTCCACGAACAGAAAATTGGGGTGTATCGCCGGGCAGGATGGCCATATTAAAGGAAATTGCTTTTACTATTGGTCCGAAAAATGTGCTGAATTGGAAATTTGAAGAGGTTGCTGAAGAGTTCAGCAAACTGGCGTCGTCCATGGATCCCGGCGCCTTGATTGGCCTCAGAGGGATTAATTCAATCTCTCGTGACAGCGAACTCACTACGGGAGGCTGGGGACTCCTAATCAATGCAGCTCAAGAGCTATTAATTCACGGAGACGGGGATTCCCAGCGAGACCCAAACTTGTGGTGGCAGGCCACGAGGAGTCGCTAATTCATCTGCCCTGCTGCTTCGATTCTGCTGCAGTGTCGCCGATCAACATGATCCTGGCCGAAGGCGCAACAACTTTCCCCGGCAGTGCCGCGCGCCACAGAGGTTGAAAGCCCTAGGATCTTTGGCGACGAGTCTACGGCCCCACGAGCAACGCGCGAACGTTCTTCACTGTTTGATGCAAAAGCTGCACTTCGTTGTCTCGCCCTTCAACAATGAGTCGGCCTCGCACAGCCGCCCTCGAGACGGTTTTTCATGGGCCTCGCCCTGGAGACATTAATACGTTAGACTTACTTCGCGATTCCCATCTCTCTATCCTCCCTCCTCCGGGGATCGCCTTGCCCGCCTTCGTGCGGGCTTTTTCTTGGGCGCCCCAAATGACAAAATCCCCCGCCCCGCCCCGCCCCGCCCCGCCCCGGCCCGGCCGGAGCCAGAGCGGGGGCGTGGCAGGCGCTGGCAGGTCAGCGCGGCCAGCTGTCGTTCAGGGTTTGGACGTCGGAGGCGTGGTCGTCAGCTGCTCGGACCAGCTCTTGAACTTCAGCCGTGCACTGGCCGAATACGTCTGCAAGGGGATGGGCCGGCTGAGCTTGGGCGGTGGCGGCGGCGCCGGGCACGCGATCGCGACGGGTGGCGATACGGACGACGTCGAGCAGCCTGTCGCGCTCAAGGCGCAGATCGTCAGCAGTGCGAGCTGCCAGGGTTTCACGGGTGCGAGCGGCATTCAGTGCCTCCAGTTGTCGGGCGTAGTTGTCTGCAGCCTTGCGGTCGTTGGCGGCCTGCAGGATGCGGGAGGTCTCGGAGATCGAGAACTTGTAGTTGGCGAGATCCTTGCGCGCCGTGGCAGCATCGGCCCGTGCGCCCGCCGCGCGCGTGCGCTCGATGCCGGCCGTGGCCAGCGCGGCCACGAGCCCCAGGCCGAGCACCCACAGCAGCGGGGTCTTGAGGTCGAGAAGCCCGATCATTTGAGCCCCAGTGCAGCCTTGGCATCAGCCCAGAGCATCTGCCTCTCGCTCAGGCCGTTGAAGCCCCCGTTGATGCGCTTCACCACCGTCAGGAAGTCGCCCGCATCGGCGAATGCGCTCAGGCCCTTCGATTGCCAGAAGTACCCCGCGCTGCGCGCAGCGTCGATGGGCTGCGCCAGGCGGTCTGGGTCGGCGACGTAGTCCACGCCGAGCGCCTTGCTCAGCGCGGCGTAGTTCGCCCGGCCAGTGGTCTGCAGCAGGCCGCGGCCACGGAATCGGAAGCCATCGCCCGGCTGCGTGTTGCCGATGTCGCGCCGGCCCTCATAGCGCTGCTGGGCGATGGTCGGGCCCCACAGCTCCACGACCCAGTGCAGGCCGCCCGACTCGTGGCCGACATTCGCGAGGAATGCCGCTTGGCGCCCCGCCGTGCCGATGCCGAACTCCGCCATTGCGGCCGAGAGCGGCTCAGCGAAACGCTGGGCACGGTCGATCCGCGCGCCCGTGCAGCGCACAAGGGTCTTTGCGTCCATCATTTGCCTCCGAGGGGTGAATGGTCTGTGCGGGTTTCAGGGGGCGCCCCGTTGCGCCACGCACGCCGCGTCGCCTCCAGCTGCAGCACGATCCCGCCGATGCCGGCGATCTCGTACCAGTCGACGCGACGATCCATGACCAGGTCGAGCAGCACGCCGCCCGCATACACCGCCATGAGTGCGTAGACCAGCCACCAGATGAAGCGATTGCGCTTGCGCTGCATGAGGCCGATGCGGCAGATGCAGCCGGCCAGCACCAGCACGCAGCCGGACAGGCCCGCCAGGCGAAGGATCGTTTCCATCATTGACCTCCCAGCTTCTCGATGCGCTTGACCCCTGCGTTGAGCAGCGCGGTCACGACGATCTGCGCGCCGTAGCCGGACACCAGGCTTGCGATGATCAGCAGCGGGCGCGATTCACTACTGACGAAGGCGAGCGCACCCGTACCGCACGCGGCGCCGATCAGCGTGGACAGCAGGATGAAGATCACCGTGCGGACCTTGCCCATCGACTCGGACTGGTAAAGCGCGAGCAGCGCCCCCACCAGCGCCCAGAGCAGTGAGTAGTAGTCCACGCCCAGCAGCGCGAGAGTCATCATCGAGATGGCGCCGACGATCACGCCGGCGGTAGTGGTGGGCTCAGGCATGAAGTCCTTTCAGGAATAAAAAAACCCGCCGAAGCGGGTTGTGGGAGTGGTGCCATCTACTGGCCTCGACGCTCGAGCAGCACATCGAGCACGAGCTGTGCGGTCTGCATCTGCACCTTCTCGGCGACGAGCCTCTGCTGGATGTCGTCGCGCAACTTGTGGCGGCCCAGCAAAAGCGCCTCATCTTGCGAGACGATCTCTCGCTCGCGCAGCGCAATGGCAGCGTCGTCCCACCGCGCGGGCAGGCGCGCCAGCATCATCTCGAAGTTGGTGATGTTGAATTGGTAGCCCGCGACTTCTTCTTCGCGTTGAGCGACGGCCGATGCGATGGCTTCTTCAATGTTCATTTAGATGGTTCCCCAGGCGACGCCGGTGCCGGCCCCTGTTGGCAGTGTTGCAGGATCAGAATATTTGGCGCCGAAGCCGGACCCAGACCATGGGTAGACGATGACGTTGGGAGAACTGACGGGTGAGACGGCAATACTTAGGCCGTCAGGAGAAAAGGCAACGCTAGTCACCACTGCCGCTGGCAGGGCCGTGGGGTCGGAGTACTTCGTGCCGAAGCCTGATCCCGACCAGGGATAGACCGAGACATAGGGAGAAGCGGCGAATCCAATCGCGATAGAACTTCCATCAGGAGAGAACGCCACTCCGCGGCCGTTGCCAGTGGGCAGCGTTGACGGGTTAGCGATCTTCGTGCCAAAGCCAGTGACCTGCGACCATGGGTAGACCGAGATATAGGGAGAGGTGTCGTGTGCGACCGCCAGTCGCGTGCCGTCGGGAGAGAAGGCCACACCCCATCCGCCGCCTGTTGGCAACGTCCCCGGATCGGAATACTTAGAGCCGAATCCCGTCGACCATGAATAAGCTGTGATGTAGGGAGTCGTGGCATGTCCAACGACAAGTGCGTTTCCGGCGGGAGAGAAAGCCACGCCCTGGCCATTGCCGGCGGGGTAAGTTCCAGGGTCTGTTCGCCTTGATCCGAATCCCGTGCCACCATTCCACGGATAGACAGCTATCCGGGGCGAGTTTATATACGCGATTGCAATGTCGCCTCCGCTAGGTGAGAAAGCGAGCGCAGCCGAGTAACCGCCGACAGATGCGACGGGGTTTGCGAATTTTGTCCCGAAGCCAGAAGATGACCAATGGTAAGCGGAAACATAGGGCGTCACATCGTGTCCCACCGCGATGCTGGCGCCGTCAGGAGAGAACTTCACTCCATAGGCGTTGCCTGTCGGCAGCGTCGACGGGTCCGCGAACTTCGCGCCAAACCCGACGCCCGTGGTAAATGGGTAAACAGAGACGTAGGGCGACGTGAAGTGCGCGACAGCGAGCGAGTAGCTGCTCGTTGTCGGAGGTCCGAATCGATAGGGGTTGAGCAGCATTACGCAGGCGCCCCAATGAGATAGACCTTGAGGCCCTTGGCGGTGCCGTCGCCGATCTGGTCAAGGTCGATCGTGATCTCGGCATCGTCGGCCAAGGCCGCATCGCTGATGACAGGTGAAGTCGCAGCCGTGGTGCTGGTCTTCTCGGTGTTGTCGATGGTCAGCTTGGTAGAGAGGATCGTCGCGCCACCCTCGTTGATGTCCACCGTGAAGATGCTGCCGCCGGCTTGCGCGGTCGTGAGCGACGCACGCACAGCCGTGAGCGTCATCGCAAAGGGCATGCGAAAGGTCACCTTCGCGGTGCCCGCCGACAGCGCCGTCGTTTCATCGCTGCACGCAATCGGGATTGCGACGGTCCGCGTTGCCCACTCCAGCGCAGTGCCGGCCGCGTTGACGCGCAGATCTTGCAGAGCCGAGCCTTTTTCGAGGCGAGTCGGGGCCGCCACACCGCCCGTGACCGTTCCGCCCACGACAAGGTCGGCGACAGCGGTCATAGGGTTGGTCATGGAGCCTCCACCGCCGCCACCCGCAGCCGTCCACGCGCCAGACGTGTAGACGTAGACCGCGCCGCCGACAGTGATCTTCACGCCCTCCACTGGGGCGAACGCCTTCCATGTCCCGCCTTTGTAGATGGCTAGATCTTTCGGAGTGAACGTGGACCACTGCGCCCCTGTGTGGGTGCTCTGGATGATGTATGTGTCGCCATCGGTCGGACTACCGGGCTGCGCGGTCGTGGCGTTGTTGACGTTGCGCTGCAGGATCTCAGCGCGCAGCGCGTTGTCGTTCGCCGGGATGCTATTTTGGTTGGTGCCAGACTGCCAAACGGCAAAGGGAAGGATCGGGGTGCTTGCCATCAGATGCTTTCAGTCGTTGCTGGGCCTGCGCCCGTGATTCGGTTTACCGCCGAGACGCTGACGGTCACCGGTGCAGTCATAGACGAAGCGTCGTAGGTGAAGTCGGGCGTCACACGGTCGAAAGTCGCGCTCGCGCTGCCGTCGGTGATGCTCACTCGATACCCCTGAAAATTTATCGAAGCCACTGGGCCGTCGTCCGATCCGAATCGATGGCACGGCGTCCATGAACCGGTCAGCACATTTGAAGCATCGCGGCTCACAGTGAGGTATGCGACGGGCCACTCGATCTGCGATCGACCTTGGAAGCCCTTCGCGAACTCTGCAGCCCCTTCCGGCGAATTTCCGAACGACACCCCGCGGTGCGTCAGATCGGCGCCCAGCCAGGAGGCTTGCGCGGCGATGTGGGTGGCCCTGTCCAGTCGAACGAACAAAGCGCCAGCAACGTGCTCCCCTGGCGCGGTGTTCAGCAGACCGCGATGGAGGGAGCGAAGCGCATAGACACCGTCACCCTCGTCGTCGACATCGAGGTATTGCAGAATTTCCCACGAACCATCCACCAGTTGCAGCGCGAAGGCGCCCTGCTCGCTCAGAAACTGCTGCTCGGTCAGGCTCTCGAGCACATGGCCCGGGCGGATCATCCGCACTCGCACAACGTTCGTCGTGTCCGTGAAATGCTCGGATGCCGATGGCACCGGATCAACAAGCCGCCCCATCACCGTCGACTGCTCAATGCGGCTGACCGTGGTGTAGTTCGCCCCGCCGTCCGTGCTGCGCTGGTAGGCCCAACCGGCCCAAGCCGGCTTCGTTCCCGATCCCGCCACCAAGTAGTTCAGGTCGTCCTCGCTATCGATGCGCGCGGGAATGTCCAGCACAGCAAAGACGGTGTCGCCGACGATGGTTGAAGGCGGCAACACTGGCGGGTCAACGGGGATGCCCGTCAGCACCGAGGTGTAGGCGCTTTGCCTGTCAACGCGGCAAGTCAGATTCATGACGCCATCGGCCCAGTTGACCTCGTCGATTCGCAGCCTGCGAACCTGGCCGCGCAGGTTGAGCCCGATGCAGTCCGATGCGACCAGGCGGATGAAGCTGTCCGGCACGCTGATCGTGATCTCGCCCTGCGCATCGGTCGCGGTCACCTTGAACATCTTCTCCACCATCCGCGCGGCTTCATCGACATCGAGCACGACCGGCACTTGCACTGTGCTTTCCACCGTGCTCTGATCGTCCTGGCTCGACCGCATGTACGTGGCCTTGATCGGCGCATAGCCGGCCAGCGCATTCGAGTAGTGCAGATGGATTTTCTTCGGGACCTCGCTGACCTGCTCGCGACGTGCAAGGTCTGGCAACTCCACGAGGTCATCAATTGACAGCGTGAGCGCGACCGGCTTGCCGCGCTTGGGGTAACGTATCTTGTCGCCCGGCTCGCACTTATCAAAGAAGTAACAGGAACGCAATACATCGATTGCACTGGCCGCGCTGTAGTCGCCGGAGAGGGTCAGGCCGGCAACGCTGTTCGTGAGCTCGGAGACGTCAAAGTCGGACGCGCCGAGGCCCACGCGCGCGTGCAAGTCAGACACGATCGATTGGAGTGTGGTCGGGCCTCCTTCCTCGAAAAGAAATGCTGGCCCCCAATCCACCCCGAAGATTCCGCTCACCGGGTCGTAGAGCACACCGAAATATCTGTCGCCTGGATAGATGAGACTCGGAGGGGTGCCGCCGCCATAGTAGGCCGTGTACGCAGGATCAAGATCGTTTGGAACGGGGTAGAAGAACTTGGAGTCATACTCAATCGGTGTCTCCACGCCTTCCAGCTTTTCGATGTGCACATCCACTCGAATGAGCTGATTCATCGAAAGCACCTCCACGAGATACGTGCCGTTGCCGATGATCCTTCCGTGGAACTCCTCCCCTGATCCGAACGCGACGGTGAAGTCCGTGACAACCTGGGCTTCGGCAAGCGATTTTCTTATTTCTAACTTGAAAAGCCCGACCCGAGCGTCTGGAAATGGCACAGTGGTACTCATCTCAAAAACCGTCTGCCAGTCGAACCAGAGCGGGTCGTAGTACCCGTTGATAAATCCTTCAGTGCTTGGAATCTGCTCCAACGGTGTACTGATCACCGTCTCGGTGACCTCGAACCGGAACTGGGGAATTGAGCCGCGCCGATCCGTCAGGTCATCGAGTAGCGCGAACATGTAGGCCGTGCCTCGAAACGCTGGGGTTTCAGTGACACCCGAGACATTCACCCCGAGGAAGATGTCGGGCAACTGCTCTTCACCGCCGAGGTAGAAGGTCTTCTTCTTGGCCCACTCGTAGGACTCCGCGAGCATCAGTGAGCCCGGGCGAACGTCGAAGACCAGCTTGTCGTCGGACCACACTCGCAGGACGCCCGCAATAGGCCCCTCGCAGATCGCGATCGCATAGTTGCGGTAGACCACTTCTTTCTCTGTCTTGGGCGCCCCCTTGTCGCCCGTCACGACCTCGGTGGTCTTGATCGGCATGCCGGCTTCCATGACATAGCCAGAGCACTGGCTGGTGCCGTAGATGATCGCCCGCGGCGAGCCTTCGTCGAAAGACTGGATCGCCAGTTCACCGAGCTTTGGCCCTTGGGCGACACCCTGATCCGCGAGCCCGCCGAGCAGGCCGCCCACGACGAATCCGAGTTGTGGATAGCCGAAGTAGCTGCCGACCAGCCCACCAATAATTGGAAGTACCTGCCTGGCCATCAGTCGCTCCTGAACACGGCGCAAATCATGCGCAGACAACGGTCATCAAGACCATGCTCGACAACGCGCCGCACGGCCGGCGAGCCGTCGGCATGGATCATCGAAAGCCCATAGAGCGAGTCGTCGCCAATCATGGCGATGTGGTGCGGATGCAGCTCGAATCGGATCACGAGAACGTCACCGACTTCCAACATTTCGCGCGACACGACTTCGTCGATTGAGCCCGCCCACACCGGCTCCCCAAACGCTAGGCGGCAGGTTTCCATCAAGCCGTCGCGGTGCGGCTCTCTCCCGTATCGCTTCACGTCTGGCATCACCTGCCCGATATCCCGGAACGAACACCATGCCAGTCCCGCACAGTCAAGCCCACGTCGATCTCGGCCGCGATGCTTGAACGGAACGCCAAGGTATGAGCGTGCCGCCTCGATGACTTCGCTCATTCCACCCCCTGGCTGATGGCGATGCCGGGAACAATCACCGTGTTTCCGTCTTGTGGCTTCATGTTCGGCTCGCCTCGGTAATGAAGGGCCCACTGGTCGCCGAAATGGGACTTGCAGCCGTTGGCGCCATCCTTCCACTTCGTGCAATCCGGACGGATCTCGAATGCGTCGCCGGCCTGGATTGGAAACATGGTCTCGAATGCAAGTTCGATGTTGCCCGCGTCGCCTTGCACCTCGACCTCGTAGGAGCGCCCCTCGTTCGCCCCGCTGGTCCAGCGGAGCATTCCGGGCACGAAGGTCCGTGCTGGCGCGGCCCAGCTCGTCACCGTGAACATACGATTCGAATCGATGCCGACCGCCTGCACCGCGAAGGCCTGCCAGAGGCCAGCCAAATCTTTGCCACAAGGAAATCGCTCCGTGACCACGCCACCAGCAGTGCCGAGCGCCTGGCTTCCGAAGACGGCCCGACAGGTGCGCGAGCCCTTCTGAGTGACTTGGGTTTTCAGGCTCTTCGCCGTGGACGCGGCCTCAGTCCAGAACGTGAGGCCATCCTCGACCCGGATCTGCCCAAGCGTCCCGCTGCCGATCAGGACGTGACCCATGGTCAAGTCTTCGTAGTTCACGAGGTACAGCTTGTACTTCGCGTAGTCGTAGGCGCCCGAGTTCAACTCCTTCTCGCTGATGCCCATGTCGCCTTCGGGCAGCAGGTGCTGAAACTCGCCGTTGTCGACGCCCATGCTGGCAGTGGATTGCAGGTTCGATGGGGTGAGCGCCGTTGTGGCCGCATAGACCACTTCGCCAGAGCCATCGTCGTAGACGACATCGCGGTCAAGCTGCGTGCATCCGACCACCGCGTAACCCGGCGCGGCAGGCTCAATCCGCATCAGCACCGTGACGGTGGTGGCGCCACTGTTGAGGTGCGATTGCAGGAGAGATGGCACCGACCTCATGTCATCACCTCGACCAAGTCGATGCTCACATGCCCAACACTTTTCGCGTGCTGCGTGAAAGGGAAGTGATCAGCAGCGAATCGGACTCGCACATCGAACTCGAAGTCCGCAGTGATGGATTGGCCGCTCGGCCAACCCGACATCGGAGTCACGAGTCCAGTGTCCTCATCGATATAGACGGAAACCGGCACGCCATTCGTCCGCACCGTCACGCTGGCGGCGATCGGCAACTCGATGACGCGCGTGTACGAGCTTGGCCCGAACTCGTAGTGCTTCACGAGTTGCATGGGGGTGCTCGTCCCGTTTCCCACGCCAAGAACTTGCTTGGACGCCTTGAAGTCGTTCCAGTCCTTGAACCGAAAGCTGTGCAACTGGCCGCGCGCGGCCATGAACGCCGCCAGGATGTCGTTCTGCTCACGCGGGTTGAGGACGGCATAGTCGGCTGAAAACTTGAAGTGAGGCATCGACCACTGCCCGCGGCGGGCCTCGCGGCCGCTTGCCATCGGGACGATCAAAGTCTTCCACTCAGGCCCACCGGTGAACCCAGCTTCGACACTCTTGCTCAGTCTTTGGTCAATGAAGGTCACAGTAGTCTCCGGGCGCGACGCTGGTCGCGGTCGAGGCGATTGGCGAGTTGATTCGCCGTGCTGCGCGTCATGTCGCCCGCTACGTTGATGTTGTTCGTGTTCGAAATGGAGGAGCTCGACGACGGCGCCGCCAGGCTGCCACCCATCACCGAACCGACGAAACCACCGTCGGCATAGCCCCGGCGATTCAGGCGCTCTAGGAACGACAGCCCCAGACGCCGGGTGTTCTCGGCGTTCACCACGTACTCGCCGCGGTGAACGATGCCTGCCGGCTCGTACTTGCCCCCGGCGCCCGTATAGCCGCCGTCGTCCCAGCCGTTGAGCGCGATCAGCGCGCCGAGTGGGTCGCTGCCACCGCCGCCACTGCCGGAGAACAGACCGCCCAGACCGCTCAGGCTGCCGCCGATGCTCGATCCACCCATGGCCGTAGCCGCAGCGGATGCAGCTGCCGCCAGCGTGCCGAGCGCAGCCGTAGTCGCTGCAGTTCCGGCCGTAAGTGCAGCAGAGAATGCAGCCGTCGATGCCGCGGCAGATGACAAGCCCGTCGCATCGCCCATCAACCCCTTCGACTTGATCAGGTCTCCGAGTGGATCGCTGCTGGCGCCAGAAGACTTTCCACTAAGCCCGATAAGTCCGAGCCAGTTCTCGCCGGTTTTCTTCGTGCCAGTGAGCCCGCCAATCAAATTGCCGAATATGGAGTTCTCATCCTTCAAGCTGGATTGCAGCCATTCGGCAATCGGCTTTGTAATCTGCTGATCCAGGATGCCGGAGATGATCTGCTTGGCGAATCGCTTGCCGAAATCTTTGGCCGAGTCGAGATTCCTGTCGAACAGCGCATCAGTCAGGGAGTCATTGAATCCGCGAAGACCGTCCCCTACGAGCTTGTTTGCACGCTCATAGGAGTTGTTGACTTCGTCGATGTAGTTCTGCAGCCCTTCCAGTGCGCCTGTGACACCATCCTGCTGGATTTCTAGCTTCTTTCGCCAATACTTGGCGTCTTCGTCAAGCGCCCTGTCATAGGCCGCCTTCTCAATGGCGAGGTACTTGTCGAACTCCTCCTTGGTGATCTGTCCGGCCCGCAGCTGCGAGCTAAGCTGATCACTTCGGTTGAGCAACTGGTCGTCACGCTGGTTGCGCCGTGCTCCGATCTCGCGTTGCTGGGCGCCGCGGCCCAGCCCGTCGAGATCGCGTTGGTTTGCGCGCGCGATCGTGTCGACGTACTGCTGTGCCGACTTCTGCGCTTCCTCGAACTTGATCTTGATCTTGTCTAGGGCGTCCGCCTCCTTGATCCCGAGGACCTGGAGATTCGTCGCCGCGTTCTCGCGCACCTTGGCCAGCTTCGCCTGGGCGTCAAGGATCTTGCGATCGTTGTCGATCCTCTCCTTTCCGGTCAGCTGCTCCTGCTGTAAGCGCGCGAGCTCCTTCTCAAGCGCGGCCTCTTGCGACGACTCGTTCTGCTGCAGGAAAACGCGCTTCTGCTTCCAATACTCGGCCTCGGTGATCAGGCTCGCCGAGCGACGGGCCTCGAGCAGCTTCTCGCCGTTGGCAATGGTGTTCGACAGCGCTTCCTGCGCCTTGCGAATGTCGTCCAGGTCAAAGGCGAGTTGAGCCTTGGCTTCCTGGGCCGCGGTGTTGTCCCGCTTTCCCTTCGCCCCGCGGTCGGTGTTTAGGCCCGTCGCATCGATGCGCGTCCGCGGGTCAAACCCTCGGTCCTCTAGCCTGCGCTGCGTTTCGTTCTGTCGGCGCTCGGCGAAGCGTTTGCCGAGTGCATCAGCCAGGCTCGGCGTCTTGAAGAAGGTCCCGGTGTCTTCGAAGAACGCCTTGCTGGCATTGAAGGCCTCCTTAAATTCGCCTTTCGCCAGGGAGAACTGCACCGCGCCGGCGGCGCCGATGGTCTTGCCAAGCGCCCGGAACGCCTCCCCCACCTTCACCGCGTAGTCGGCGAGCGTGGCGAGGAACATGGCCCCGTCCTCGGCAAATTGGCGAATGCTGTTGTTCCGTCCGAGCTGGTCCGCCTCTTTCCCCGTGCCTACGACCTCCGCGATCACATCCTTGAATGCGCCAGTTAGGTCCGAGACAGCAGGAATGGTGTTGACGACGATCGACTGGGCGAGTTGGGTGATCTCGGTACGAAGACGCGCTTGAGCCTTCGAATGCTCGTCGGCCGCCTTGATCTGCTCGTCGGTCAGGCGAATTTGGCGCTCGCCACCATCGGCCAGGTCGTTCAGGAACGGAATGAGTTCGGCGCCCGATTTCCCGAAGATCGCGACCGCAGCGGCCGTCTTCTCAGCCCCGTCCTTGAACCCAGCCAAGGACTTTGCCACTGCATCAAGTTGCTCGGCCGGAGACAGCTTCTTGAACTCGTCGAAGTTCAGGCCCAGTGCCTTGATCCCCTTGCCAACGAGCTTTGACTCGTCGTCCGTCTTCGACAGAGCGGCCGTCAGGCGAATGGAGGCCGCAGCTACCGTGTCGAGCGACACGCCCGAAAGATCCGACGCCGCTTGAAGCGACGCAATGTTCGACGCGGTCTCACCAGTCTTGTCGGCAAGGTCCTGGTACTTGGCGATGCTGTCGGCGATCCGATTCGTTGCCACGAAAGCGCCGGCCGCCAATGTCGCCGCTGCCGCTGCGGTCGCGATCAGCCCAGTGCGCAAGCGCTGCCCGATCGCAATGCCGCGCTCATAGCCCTCGTTCATGCGGATCGCAGAGTCCGCAGCCTGGAGTTGAGCCTTCGAGGCGCCTTGCACGGCCAACTCGTAGAGCTTCGCCTCCCGGGCGCTCATGCCATGCGTCGAGGCGACCTGTTGCAGCTTCTTGACCTGCTCATCGATTGCCGAGCTGGTGCGCTTGATCTCCGCAGAGTCGAGGCCGCCCTTGGCGATGCTTGCCTGGGCCGCAGCGACGCCCTTGGTCGAAAGCTCCATCTGCTTGGCAGCAGCAGCGGCAGCAACTTGCGACTTTGCAAGGCCATCGACCTTTCGGGCGTAGGTGTCGACCGAGGACGCGGCCTCCTTGGTCGCCTTGCCAGCGCTTTCCAGCCCTACTGCCGCCTTGTCCGCGGCCTTGCCGACGTCCTCGACAGCCTTCTCGGCGCCCCTGCCCGCGCTCTCCAGCTTCTCCAGGTCCTCGAACGCCTTCTTGGCCTGGCTGCTGTCGATCTTGATGCCAAGGGTTGCAAAGTCCATGGTCTAGTCCTTCTTCGAATGCATGAACTTCAGAGCGGAGCCCTCCATCAGAAGAAGGGACTCGAAAACTTCGTCGCGGTCGGCCTCTGGGACCTTCAGGCGTAGCCAGATCTCGGGCAGGACGTTGAGGTCGAGCCCGTAGAAGCCGCCCATGCCGGCGCGCCACTGGGAGCGCATCGCGGAGAAAACACCCACGGCCTGCCAGTTGTCCGGCCAGACTTCGAAGCGCTCGTCTCCGAAGTCCTCCGGCTCAAAGCCGAGTGCTGCGCGGCCTGCCCAATCCGGGGGATCGAACAACCGCCACGCAGCCTCTAGGAGTTTTTTTCGCGATGCCTTGTGAGCTCGTCGATGTAGACCTGGTACGCGGCCAGGGCGACGCCGATGTGGTGCTGCAACAGGATGGCGACGTTCTCTTTGGTGAAGGGCTCGTCGATTTCCCAGCCTTGCACCATGTCGAGGAAGGTGTCCTCGTCGCTGCGGGTCTTGCTACCCTTGAGCCACTCGTTGAGCTCGGCTTTGGTTCGGTGCTTGAACGTGATGGGCACGTCCACAGAAGCCCCGCCTGCGACGGGGAATGCGACCTTCGCGGAGAAAGTAGGGTCAGCCTTGAGCTTGAACATGCGGATCAGTACTTCGTCGAACGGGGGTTGACCAGCGCCAGCTGTGCAGTGACCTGCATGTTGGTGTTGATGTTGAAGTTCGGCTCGCCGTCGAAGCCGACCACGACGGACCAGTAGAAGACCTTGCCGTTGGGAAGCTGGGCACGCAGGATCTGCGTGTCGCCCGTCAGGTCATGGTTGAGCAGCGTGTCGTACCAGGCCAGAGCGTTGTCGTAGTCCAGCGTGACAGTCATCGAGCGCGCGTTCTTGAACGTCGGCTTCTGGCGCTGCAGGCCGTCTTCCAGGTAGACCCATTGGAAGTACTGCTGTTCTCCGCCGGCCGTTTGCACGTCGGTGACCTGGGAGAAGGCCACGAACGAGGTCGCCTTCTTCGCCGTGCCCACGCCGGCGCCCACCGGGAAACGGGTCGCGTTGGTGGTGTCAAAACCTTCGAGGTCGAATGCATTGGTGGCGATGTTCGCGGCGCGGACGGCTCGGTCGTTGAGATCGGTCCAGCCGGACGCCATCAGAAGGATGTCGCCGTTCGCATAGCCGTGGGCGGTGGACGTGGCCACGCCCGGATCCGCATTCGTGACCGCCGAGACGGTCTTTGCGGCGTCGAAGCCCGTGCTGATCGACAGGATCGTCTTGTTGGGAAAGTAGGAAGACATGGCGGATGCCCTTTCGGAAATGAAAAAGGCCGCTCAATGGCGGCCAGGTTGCAGAAGCCCACGAAAGGGCGGGAGAGAAATCAGGTCGGGTAGGTGTCCGAGCGGTACTGGAAGTCCACCGGGACTGTGTAGCGGTCGTCGGTCAGTGCGGCGCGCGTGCGCAGCGGCGACACCTGTGTGACGGAAAAGGTGCCGCTGGTGAGGATCAGGTTCATGGGAAACAGAGCTTCGAGCTCGGCCGCAATGCCTCCGGCCACGCCGGGACCGTTGCCGCCTGGACACACCAGATTCACCTGGAAGACGCCGACCCGGTGCCGGTTGTCGCCCATCAGGTCTCGGCTCCTGGTGTCGCCCGGCAGCAGAAAGGCCCGTAGGTAGGTGCCCGTTGGCGGGGTGAAAGAGACGTTCTCCCAGGCCACGGGCAGCGCCGGCACGCGCGCGGCCGCCCAAGCCTTCAGGCGCCCCTCGTACAGGCTGCGGATCAACTGTTCGCTCATTTCGGAACCTCGCCCAGCGCTTTCGCGATCAGGCCTTGGTACTCGGCCACTGTGATTCGGACCATGCCAGCGGGCGCCTGCTTCGACCAGCCCTCGTACTCCAGGCGCGGCCCGTAGGGCAGGTTGTTCACGATGTAGATGTCTGGCCCCGCCTCGAACTTCGCGATGACCTTTGAGCCGGCCTCCACGGTGGAGGCGCCGCTCTTGTCGGCGGCCTGGCTCGCGCCTGACGCCGGCGAGCCCACCGTCAACTGCCAGTTGCCACGGAAGCGCCCCGTGTCGACGGGCGAGCGCTGGATCACGCGCGCCAGGATGTCGATGGCAACCTTCTTGATGACCAGGTCGGCGTTCTGGCCGGCCTTCTTTGCGAACTCCGACAGCTGAATGGCGAACTGGCCCATCAGATCACCCCGCGGACCTGAACGTCGTAGAGGACGGCCGTCGAGGCGGGCTTCAGCGCCCGCGAGATGACGACGTTCAGGACAACGCCATCAATCGTCAGGGTGTCACTGGTCTGGGGGTTCGCCACGCCCACCACGCTCATGTAGACGCGCTGGTCGCCCTGCCGAATCTTGGTTCCGTCGATGTCGTCCTGCTCGTAGTCGAACTTGGCGCCCGTGCCGTCCCATGTGGTCGTGACGTCGGGCGTCGTCATGCCGGTGTCAGGGTCGTAGCCGCCGGGCGTGACTCGGGTCAGCAGCGCCGGCGCGCCGTACTCGATCAGCAGCTCGTCGGCGAGAGCCGCCATTTCGTCGTAGAAGGCCATCAGATCAACTCCATAGCGTCGATGCCGTTGCCGCAGCCCAGATCGAGCGCGCAGGCAACCTCGACAGCCTTCCTGGCGTCATGGCCGAGATGCATGGCCGCCATCGCGAAATCCCGACCGCTCCCGACCGCCCAGAACGGGTTCTCGATGACAATCGGGTGCGGCGTGTTCTCGTAGTGCAGCACACGCCCATCGGCACCAATGACCAGCATCGTCACGCACTCTTTGGCGTCCCGTTGCAGCGCCGGAAACTTCGCGTCTTCGCAGCTCCCGGCGAACCAGTCGAGCATCTCCTGAATCTGTGCCGTGTTCCCCGCGCAGCCGACGAGATGCCCCTTGATCCTATGCACCTTGGTCGTAGTCGCGTGCAACCCGCCGAAGTTGATGCGCTTGTCGCCGGCCAGCGTCTTCCCGTCCCACGCAATGATCGTCATGCGCGCACCAGCTTGATCATCGAGCCGCTCGAGCTCAGGTAGGCGGCCAGCATGTTGTCGACGGCCGTGTACCGCGTCAGGCCCGTGCTGCCGTCGACATACTCCGTCTCGATGGGGCCGACCTTCACTCGCTTCTTCAGGCGCGCGACATCAGGCGCCAGGCTCGGGCTGGTGATCGCCCGCAGCGCCATTTCGGCGCAGGCATTGGCCACGGCCACCGGCACGATGTCACTCGCCACCGGATAGCCGTTGGCGCACACGTCGTAGCGCGGCCAGTCCAAGGTCTGCAGCGAAGAGGTGCGGACGCCCTTCCAGCGCTGCCCGTAGACCTGGCCGAGGTAGTCGGTCGCCTTGATGAGGTTCGCCTCCTTGTCGTCGTTTGCCAGCGCTGCCCACGCGGCGTTCTTGCGCGCGGCGTGGTAGGTGTCGGCATCCGCGACCGAGCAGAGAGAGTTCGCGTTGGCGGCGGGAGGGATGATCAGGGTCATGCGGGCTCCTGGACCAGCTTCAGGCCCATCCGGGCCATCGCGGCAAACGGCAAATCGGCGCTCACATCACTCCCCGACAGAAGTGCCTGGCACACGGCCAACGAGATCACGATCCCGGCCTTCAGGCACGCTGCGACCATGACTGCGGGATCGGCCAGCACGGCGGCAAACGTGTCCTCGATCTTGCCGCTGGAAACGTAGTGAGTCGCGGGCGAGGAACTTGTGGCGGAAAGTCCCATCACGAACATGCCAGAACCGGGAGGGCCGGCCAGCTGCTCGCACAGGGTTCGCGCCTGGGGTGCAAGCGCAGCGGGAACAATCAGGCACCGATGGACATAGGTCATATCGAAATCCCCGCCTGCCGAGCCATGTAGCGTTCGCAGACCCACAGCTCGTCGGGCGAGAGCAGCCGACCAATGACGATCAGGCCGTAGAGGTTGCCGTTGAATGGAAGCGATGCGTTGTTGCGGCGGCCGATGAACAATGGAAAATTTCCGTAGTTCCCTGCGCCTTGGTCTGTTGCAGCGCTTGTTGCCACACCATTGACCCGCAACGTCGCGATGTCTGTTGAGATGTCGCCGATGCCGCACAGAACATTCGTGACAGGCGATGCGGCTGAGCTGACGAAAACATTTGCTTGTGTGGCGCCTCTGCTGCTCCATGAATAGTTCGCCCCGACACTGTCTGGCGCTCTGAGGTTGAAGGTGCCTGTATTGGCATTAAGCGATGCACTCAGTTCGCACAAGATCGCCGCTGCAGCATCGCTGAGCCTGCGCACCCCAGCAATCACCGTCACCTTGTCCGTGGCGGTGAAGTCGATCGACGATACCGATGCCCACGAGTCGTCTGTGCCGTCGAACGCCGCAAGGGACGTCTGCCACAGTGGACGGCTGGTCGTCGTCGCCTGGATGCAGTGGTTCGCCGCCCCGCTCTTGTCCATGATCCGTCCAATGGGGTCGCCTGCCGACGCGACGGGCGTGGCGCCCGCGCTGTCCTGCTGCATCGTGGACACGTCGGACGGGTCGAGCCAGAGCTTCGGTCCTGAGAACGACGCCATGAGCGCGGCCACGCGCGCGGCAAGTGCGGCCGGCGCCCTGTTGCCGCCCATGCGTGTTGCACGCTGCCTCACGAAAGCTCCGAGACTTCCAGGGTGCCAGTGGTCAACGTGGCGCCGAGAACTGCGATGTTCGGCGTCGCAGGGACTGCGAGGTCCATGCGCTCGCCTGCCGCGATGAAGTGGCTGGTCGCGCTTGCCGTCTGGCCGCTGGAGCCGATGGCGTAGCGCACGTCGGCGCCGCGGGCGTAGATGCTGATGCGGCGGCAGGTCGTGGTCAGCGCAGTGTTGGCACTCGCACCGCTGGAGGCTGCGAAGGCAAGCTGCCGGGCCACGAGGGCCTGCTTGATCGTCTCGACAGGCACGGCGCCCGTCGATTGCGCGGGCAGCTTGCCGTCGATACTCGAAATCGAGTTGTTGCCCGTTGTCTGGGCCGCCGAGGTGGCTGCGCCCGAGGGCAGCGGCAGCGAAGCGGCGCTAACGGGCTGCGTCGCCGGGAAGTTCGTGACAGTGACCGAACCGCCGGCACCGCCACCGCCTCCGATCAGGGTGGCGACTCCAGCAGAGTCGATGGCATAGGGGCCGGAGCCGTCGGAATCCTTGTAGTAACCGCCTTGGCCCAAGCGATAGCCGGAATTGACGAGTGGCATAGGAGGCCTTTCGAGGGAGAGTCAGTCTTGGGAAGCGCCCAACAGACGCTTCGCGAGGCAGGCTCAGGCAGCCGGCGCGCCGTCCAGCAGCGCCTGCAGATCTGCCTTGCTGGCATTGCCGCGGAACTCGATGCCCTTGGCGGTCAGGGCTTCCTTGAGCTCGGCAGCGGTCATCGATTTGGGTTCGTCCGCAGCCGGCGCGCCGTCCAGCAGTTCGTGCAGGTCGGGGTTGAAGTCGGCCTCGTTGATGAGGATGTGGTCGCCTTGGCTCTCGTGCGACGGCTTGATCTTGATGGTCTTCATGGCGCTTCTCCGAAGTTGTGGGAAGAGCCCGAGGCCGAAGCCCCGGGCGGCTCGGATTAGCCGAGCAGGATGCCCATGTGGGCCGGCTTCACCGCGGCGACGCCCCAGGCGAGCGAGACCTCGTACTGCATCTGGCGGTACTGCGGGTACATCGCCACTTCGAACGACAGGCCGCTCACCGGGTCGGTGACGATCTGGCGGTCGACGGCGCTGTCACCTTGCGGCGGCAGGGCCGGGGCGCGCGTGGCCAGGGCAATCGCCGAGCGGGCGAAAGCCATGTTGCGCGCGGCAGCAGCCACGACGGTGATAGCGGTCGCCGAGGTGGCGATCGCCTTGCGCAGGCCGGGAGCGGCCAGCGTGATGGCGCCGCCGTTGGACACGTCCGCGTCACCCGAGGCGACCACGTACTTGTTCGTGTCACCCGCGAAGGTGATCACGTCGCCTGCAACGACGGTGCCGGTGCCGGCCGAAGCCAGGGTGATGACCGTGGCACCGATAGCGTAGCCTGCGGTGTTGGTCGTCGCGCTGGCGCCGGTGCCGGCCACCGAGGTCTTCACCTGGGCCGATTCGCGGATCGCGAAGCCGTGGATGTCCAGCAGCACGCCTCGGCGCAGGAGCGAGGTGTCGTCGGCTTCGTTGGCCTTGGTCAGCTGCGCCAAGGTGCGCATCGCGGCGCCGGCCGACGTGTCGATCACCAGCTGCAGGTCACCCATGGGCGCGCCGTTGTCGGCCAGGATCTTGCGCATCTGGGCCGGGTCGGCCAGGTTCGACGCGAACGGCGTGGTGCCGGCCGTGCCGTAGGCGCGCGAGGCGTAGATGTGCAGGGCGGCGAGGTCGGCCTCGACTTCGTTCACCAGTGCGCGCATGGCCTGAGCCATCTGGTCGCGGAAGATGATGTTGAAGCTGGCGCCGTTGTTGTCCAGGCCACGCTTTTCTTCGCCATTCCAGCGCACCGGCACGCGGCGTGCTTTGGTGATGGTCATGTCCACCTTGCCGATGACCTGGTCGCCGTCGTTAGGCGGCGTCACGGCGGGCGTGATGTCGCTGGCGGTGGCGGCAGGGGCAACCGGCGAGGTGACCGTTTGGCCGACGGCCGCGCGGCCATAGGTCATGTCCGAGGACACGGCCGGAACGAAACCGACGAGTTCGCGCGAGACGACGTCGAGGGCGTTGTAGATGGTCGGGATGAGACCGGTGAGAGTGTTGCTCATGACGAGCCTTTCTGGAATGAAAAAGGCCGCTCATGAGCGGCCCGAGGTTGCGAGGAAAAAGGGATCGGTCTATTCCGTGATCACGGTGTTCGCATCCCGGGCCGCAACAGCTTTCGCCGCAGGGTCCATCTTGTCGAACTGCTCACGGGTGAGGGTCTTCTTGCCGCCAGCACCTGCACCACTGCCACCACCGCCTGCACCGCCACCAGAAGCGCCCGACCCTTTGAGGATCGATGCCTTGTGCGGGTATTGGTCAACGAGAATTTCCAGTGCTTCTTCGAAGTCGGCCGGGTTGCCCGGGCTTGCCTTCGAATAGACCTTGTTCCCGTCTGCACCGTAGGCCACGACCTTGCCGTCTTCGATCTTGAATCGGCCGCCGAAGCTCGCCTGCACCAGGTCGGCCGGGATGGCGACCTTGTCGGCGATGAACTTGGAACGGGCGAACGCGCCGCCGATCTTCTCGGAGTAGAGCGAGCCTTTCAGCGTCTCGACTTCCTTGACGACGGGTGCGTACTTCTCTTCGACGGCGCGGATTGCTTCCAGCTTGACCTTCTCGACTTCGCCGGCATCCACCAGCTTCTTGTCGTCGAGATTCTTGACGGTGGCCAGCGCCTTGATGGCGGCGGCGGCGTCTTCGATGCCTTCGAATGGCTTGAGCTTCGATTCGGCAGTCTCAGCGCGGATGCGATGGTCCTTCGCCTCGCCATTGAGGCGAGTGATGGTCGCGACCGTGCCAAGAGCGTCAAAAGCGACTTCCTTGCCATCGTCGGTGGTGTAAACCGGCTTGCCATCCAGAACGACGGCATGACCTTCAGGGGTAAGTTTCAGTTTCATGGTGAGTTGCTGTTTCCTCGGGCATCCGCCGTCGGTTCGGTGCCGCATCCGCGGCGAAGCGCCCTCAGACATCCGTCGTCTGGGCATGAAAAAAGCCGCTGGGCTTGCGCACAACGGCTTGGGAAAAAGAAAACCCGCCGCGGCTTCCCGGGGCGGGTTGTAGGGTTGGTCTGGCAGTTAGGGGGAATGCCAGGCACGAAGCACAAGCAGCAATTCTCCTTCGCGCCAACGTGATGGCGCCACTGCAACCTTCATTTCGCGTTGTGACTTCCCGGGCTCATTGATGTCAATGAAACTGCCGGGCTGGAGGCGCTCAATGGCTCGATCGAAGTACTCGTAGCGCATGATCACTTTGTACAAGTCACCTGCATCGCTCAGAAGCCGAAGCCTTGCGCCATCGAGGCAAAGCAGCACCACAGTCGCGGACTGCAGCTCCACGTCGTTCACAGCACCACCACCCTTTCGCCCTTCATCAGGCAGGCCACGCAGACGATCTGCTTCGTCCCGCCGCTGGCCTTGCCATCCTTGAACAGCATGCCGGTCTTCGTCTCGATCATCTCGCGCCCGCCGCAGCAGTTGCACTGCAGCACCGCTGCCGGCCTCGGCATCGCTCGCACGCGCTGGCGGACCTTCTCGGCTGGAGAGGGTTCGGTAGGGGGTACGAGCTTGAGACGGGGCACGCGGGCAGTTTACTGGGTCAGCCTTCCGTAGCAATGGAACAGGGTCGGCTTGTGCTCCGGGAAGGCATAGATTGCCCGGAATCGTTCGATCTTGGTTGCCACCTCGCCGCACTCGGTGCGCAGTGGACTCTGCGCACGCAACACCTCTCCAACGCCGGTATCGATTTGCAGGACTTGCAGGATTTGAGCTCCTCCCGCGTCCATGTCGTGCACATGGGCTGGCACCTGGCAATCGCGTGGTCCGTAGATCATCAGACACCCGCCCTCTTGAAAGCCTCGGCATCCCGAGCGCGCAACACATCCAGGTCAATCCACTCGCCCCTGGCGTTGTAAAACTGGTCGAAGGGAACCTTCCCCTCTCTCATCAGCCTGCCACGCACTGGCCCGACAACCTCATCCTGTCGCTTGGCCGACTGCTTTTGCAGCCACTCGCCGTAGCTCATCTCCGCCGGCACCTGGCCGTCCATGCTGGCGCGCTCGGCCGGCGCCAGCTCATCGATGTCGATGCCGAGTTCGCGGAATGACTTCGTGATCGGCGCGCTGCTCGAGCGGCACCGCCAGTGGAGCCGGCCCGGCCCCTGCAGCCATGGCACCGAGTGCCCGACGGGCTTGTGGTCCGTCGTGTACTTCTTCCCGTCGCGGATCCGGCACATCGCGCTCGTGCGCAGGTCCAGCGTCGACACCCACTTCAGGGCCGCGATCAACTCGGTGTTTGCCTTGTAGAACTCCTCGCGGGCCATGGCCGCTGTATGCGCCACCGCTGTCCGGACAACGGCCTCTACCTCGATGCGACCCCGGTTCAGGATGCCGTCTTCATAGCCCTTCGCCTTCGTGCCGCGGATGTCACGGATGATCTGATCGTTCGTCTTGCCCTGCAGGTAGCCGTCGCGCACTGCGCTCCGGATCTGCGCCATGCGGGTCGGCTCGACAGCCGCCGCCCAGGAGCGCAGCAAGCGCCCTTGGAAAGGCCGGCTCATTGCTGCCGCGTAGGCCTGTTCAGTGCTGATCGCCTGCACTGGAATGACTGCCTGCACGCCGGCTGGAATCGTCTTGGCGAACAGATCGAATTGGTAGCCCGCCTCGTAGGTCGCCAGGACCGCCATTTCTTCGGGCAGCGCGCGCCCGATGGCGTCGTAGGCCTCCTGATTCAGGGACCGCACAGCTCCCAGCATCACCTCCAGGCGCTCAATCGTGAACGTCGTGGCGTCCATCCCCTCCAGCGCCTCCATCAGGGCCGCTGCGAGCCGCGCGTCAGCCCGGTTCAGGATCGCAATGATGCGCTGCACTACCCCCGCGCTGTACTGCTGCAGGTTGACCGTGTGGTCGGTCTCCGCATCCAGCAGCTTCTCGTTGACCGTGGCCATCAGGCAGCGGCCGGTTCAGGCTTTCTCGGCAGGCCTGTCGCGGGGTCGATGTCCTCGTCCGTGATCGCGCCCAGCTTCGGCCCCTCCTCGGCCACTGCGTCGAGCTCGGTCTCCGGGTCGATGTCCGCAGCCAGCATCCCGCGGCGCTGCTGCTCGCGGATGGCTGTCTGCTTCGTGATCAGGCCGCCCTGCTGCATGCTCAGGATCAGCTGGGCCGAGGCATCGCTCAGGCTGCCGGCACCAAAGTCCTTGAACAGGCTGGCATGGCCGCCCTCGGGCTCATTGACCCACTTCGCCATCAGCTGCAGCACCTGGTCGAGCCCGTCCTCGACGATCTCGGTGATGCGCTGCAGGTCGCTCTTGTTCGCCTCTGCGTCGTTGTTCGACTGGGTGGCGGACTTCTGCTCACCCGGCTTGACCACCAGCAGCTCGGCGCCGGTCTGCACCATCTGGTCCTCGAGCTTTTCGAGGGAGGTCTCGCCGGCGTCGATGGCCGCGCCCGTGTGCTCGACGAACTTCATGTCCGCACCGAGCGGCAACTTCACCGCCGACGATGCGCCCACGGTCAGGCTGGAATTCTCTTCGGCACCGATCATGACCAGGATCGGCACGCGCGCGACGTGCAGGATGGTGTCTTGGTCGCTCTGGCTCTGCCAATGCTTGACGTTCAGGTGGGCCAGATCGAGTAGCGGAGAGACGCCACACATGAAGCCCAGTTTCTTGCCGTAGAACGGCACGAAGGGGATCTCGGTGAGCGTCGTGACACCCCCCTCCTCCAGCGTCCAATCGTCTTCAGCCTTGGCGCCCGGCATGTAGACCGACCACTTGCCCGGCTCGAGCACCCGCACGCGCGGCTCAGTCTTGACGCCAAACTCACCGTCAGGCACCTCCTTCGTCTCGGCCAGGCGAAGCTGCGTCAGGCGGGTGACGCCGCCGGCGCGCTCACTCTTCCAGCCGAGGATCTGCGCGTGGCGGACGAAGACGAGGTAGGGGCGCACGCCGGCAGAACGCTCATCAGCCTGCGTCCTTACGGTATCGCCCACCTTTGGGTAGTCCACCAACACGCCGCAGATGCCGAAGCCAAGCGCCTCAGCCATCACCACAGCAGAGAACGAGTGCAGGTTGTTGCCCTGCTGGTCAGCGTCGTCGCACCAAGTCTTGATCTTCGCCGGCACGTCGTCGGCCAGCGTCAGCTGCTTCGAGAACGGCTTGCCGCTCATCACGCCGATGGTGCGGCCGAACGCCGGGAACAGGGTCGCCACGCTCAGGCGCGTGTTGTAGCTGGGCTGCTCCTCGTTCGGCCACTTCGGCAGATAGGTCTGGCCGGCGGCCCGCATCGCCACGGTGCCGCCAAGGAGCGCCTCAGCAATGGGCCAGTTCACCGCCATCGCGGCGACTTCTGGCGATTGATCTTGTACCTTGAGGGCCATGCGCTTGTCTTTCCGCGTCACATACGCAGTGGCTCGACCGTCGTTGTCCGCTTCACCGCCAGGATGCGGTATCGCGCTTCGTCGCCGATGTGGTCTTCGGCATCGGTGTCGATGTCATCAGGGTCGCGGTCGCTGCGCGGCAGAACAGGAATCGTCCGGATGAACTGCCGGCAGGTATCGAACACGAAGAGGCCAGGCTCTTCCATGCGTTCCGCGCGAGCCGCTTGAAGCCGTCCGCGCATCAGTTGCCACCCCCGCTTGCGCGAGCCGGGCGACTTGTCCGCCTTCTCCCAGCGCACCTTGTGGCGTTCTTGAATCTTGGCGGGGCTGTCGCCATTGGTCTCGTCGAAAATGCTGCTGTCTGCCGGGCCGGGTCGAATTCGCTCCTGTAGGCCCATGTCAACCTGGTGCTTCACAATGCCATCGGCAATGCCTGCATCGCTCATCTTCAGGCCCTCATTCGGGCGCCCGTTCCAGCCGTACCACTCGCCGATGCGGAACAGCGTGCCGCGCGGGAATGCGCGCTTCGTGCCGTCTGCCATGACTGCCTCGGTCCCGTCCGACTCGGCCCAGAATCCCACCGAAAACGGCTTGCTGCTGCCCCAGTCGAACGCGCGGTCAATGCGCCAGCTGGCCGGGATGGCAAAGGGCTGGAGGACATGCGTGTCCTGGTCCCATAGGTCATCGAACATGCCACCAGCGATGATGTTCCAGTCACCATCGCGCATCGCCTTCACGAGCGCGGCGTTGCCGAGACCCTCGAGCCGGTCGACGTAGTCGGGATCGGTCTCGGTGAGCGTCGGGTTGTCCGCCAGCTTGGCAGGCACGTACTGCCGGCGCATGCCGCCCTCTTCCTTGCCCATCTGCGTGATCGCCATCGGCGCCGCCTGATCGACGAATGTCGCCTTCACCCAGTTGTGCCCGACACCGCCCGGGTTCGACCCGTTCACGATGCGAGGGAACAACCCGATGTACTGGGGCGGCACCCGCAACCCGCCAAGGCGACACCGCCCGCGCAGGTAGCGATAGATCACGTCCGTGAAGTGCGTGAGCTCGTCGATCATCAGGACGTGGATTTCCGCGCCCTGGTACTTGAACCTGTCCTTCTCGTATTGGCAATGGCAAAGGTGAATCTTTGCCCCGTTCCAGAACTCGATGGAGTTCTTGGACCAATTAATCTTCGCGTGGCCCTGCTCGATCCACTCCGACAGCATGGCGGGAAAGCCCGTCGGGCCCTCCATGTGGTTCTTCGCCAGGTCGTCCGAGATGCGCCGGAAGATGTAGACCTGCAGCCCGGGAATCGCCGTGCACCACGCGATCGCCGCCGTCCGCATCAGGTGACTCTTGCCACCGCCGGCCGCGCCTCCGTACAGGATTTCCGTCGCTGTGGAGAGGAACGCCTCAGTCTGCCGCGGGTGGAGGTGCAGTTCCATGGAGCACCAACTTCAGTTCAGGTGTGGCAATCGATCCAGAGTGTTCGACCTTCTCCTTGAAGGCGCCAACATCGACGTGTTTGCCGATGAGTTCGACCAGCTTCGTGCGGTCAAGCAGCTTCAGCTTGCGCACCGTCGCGAAGGTCGGAGCGCCATCAGGGTCATCGCCCAATCGCTCTTGCACAGTCTCGACGCCAGCGACCAGACCAGTCCGCCACACGAGCGGCCATTCCTTGACCGGCTTCAAGCCTCCGTGGTCGTCATAGAGGTCGGCCAGGTCGGCGGTTGCATCGCGCGCCAAGCGCTTAAGCACCCAGTCAGCATCGATCTCGGTGCGTTCCGCGCGCTGCGTCTTGGCCTCTGTGATCGCGCGGGCAACTCCAACATTTCCCAACAGGCGAGGCCCCTGCTGCAGAGCGGTCTTGGCGCTGTACCCGGCCCGCACAGCGGCTTGGGTTGCGTTCAGGTCAATAAGGTACTCGGCGACGAAACGCTGTTGCTTGGGAGTCAGCGCCATGGCCGGACCTTTCGAATGAGGCACCCCATCAGGCTACCGTGGTGGTCACGGCTGGGGTGCTGCTGTTCGCATCCCTCGTGATGACGGTGATGCATTCGCTGGAGAGTCGCGCCAAATTGGCCTCGTGGCGCGCCCTGTCACGTTCAGGGATGAACCGGGGGCGAAATCTAAATCGTGCAGTCGACCTGCCGCTCCCACCCAGCCTGCCTAAGGCCAAGCGGGAGGGGCTGCCCGGTCATTTGCAGGTGATGCTCCAGGCTACGGCACCAGTTGAGGCCGAAGTCCACACCGACATGCCAGTCTTCGTGGTGGCGCTGTACCACGTCGTCATGTTCGAGCCGGACCCGCTCGTCGTATTGACCTCAGACGGTCCTTGGTTGGGGCACGCGATCGGGAACGTCACCGCAGCCGTATTGCCCGAAGTCGTCGTGTAGCCCCACTGACGAAGCCACCCGTTGCCCATGTAGCTGCAGTTCATCGTCTCGCTGCAATAGCCGGCAAGGGTGGCCCCATTTGCCAAGTTCTGATAGCCAGACCAACCTATCGACGCGAGGTTCGCGCCATAGGACAGACTCTGGTTAAACCAGTAGTTCGGACCAAAATCGACCCCTGTGACGTTTGACAGCGGTAGAGTGCCTCCGCCAGCAACACTCAAGGCAAAGTAATTGCCGCTGATCTTGATTGCTCGATTGAGAGCACTCGTAAACAGGAACGGGTGAGTAGTATTTTCAGCGATGTAGCTATCCTGAAGTGTGGCGCCACACACACCATTGAATTGCGGACCGCTGTATGACTTCTCAATGTTGTTGCCGATCAGAGAAACGTTGTTGGCATTTTGCAGACAGCTCGCAGCCCCCGGACCAATCTTGAGCGACGCTTCACTAATGTCATTGCCTACAAAATAGATGCTATTGCCCCAAATGTTGGCGTTGTTGCACGACTCGTCGAGCGTACAGTTGAGCGCGGTTCCCTGAAAATTCGAAAAGACGTTCGAGAGAATTTTCGGGCCATAGGAGGCCTGCAGACTAATGCCCCGCCCATACCCATTGATCGTAAGGTTGCGAAAGACCGGGTTACTGAGGTTGGCTAGCTGGATCGCGTAGGCGCTTACGTTGGGGTTGTACGGCCTGATGAAATAGACATCCTCGATGGAAAATCCTGGCGCAACACAGCAACCAGAATTGGTCGGAGGATTGAATACAAGCGTCGAAGCTGGTGCCGAGCTGTCGTTGTAGATCTGCGAGCAAGCACCATCGCCCTTGAAGTGGTAGCTCGTGTCAGGATTTGCTCCCGATAGCGATGCGGTGATGCGATACGTCCCGCAAGGGAGATACACGACACCGCCCGTCTGGTTCTGCGCGTTTTTCTGTGCAGCTGCAGCATTGATCGCCGCCTGAATGGCGGCCGTATCGTCATTGCCGTTTCCGTGCGTGCCATTCGAATTGCCCAGCGCGCCATAGGATCGAACATTGATCCGGGTGTCGAGGTTCGGGAGACTCTTGAACGAGGGGTCGGCAGAGGCGCCATTGCTCGTCAGCACCTGCCCAGCCGCGCCTGGCGCCGCGCTGTTGAAACCAGTCCCGGTTCCGCGCCCCACTGGGACGGAATTACTGGGGACCTGCCACTGCGCGTACGTGGGAGTCGCGGACAGCAATGCTGCAAGCGCGACGGATAAGAAGAAACTCGCGTTAAGCCTTTTCATGGCATAGCCTCAATCAATGGGGACGACATGGAGCTGACTGGCTGAGTCTTGCCCAGCGACGTAGCCGGCTCTCGATGCCAGGAAGCGAACTCCTAGACATCGGAAATAGAAAAGCCGCCAAGCATTTCTACCTGGCGGCCTGAGGGCGAATGCCCTTTTATGCGTAGATCGACATTGCGATCACGCAGACAAGGATGACGATCCCTGCAAGGATGAAACCGATCTTGGCTCCGCCGTCGTCGGCGCGCAGGAGCCGAAGCTCGAGCATGGCGCCAGCGATTCTCGACAGCCAGAAGTAAAGCAGTTCACCCATCCTCGCAGGGTAGTCGATCTCAGATGCCCTGCGAAGCCAGCTCGAGGGGCGTGCGCCAGTTCGCCGCGGCCGTGACGATGCAAGGTCGGAAGGTCTGGTGCTGACGAACGCCGTTGAGGCGGAGCAGGACCGACGCCGCGTTCAGCAGCAGCCAAACGGTGAGGTTCGCCGGAGGGAATCCCATCGGCATCGGCACGAGTGCGTAGGCGAGAGAGCATTGCAGCGCTTCGCCAGCAGCCTTCGAGATCACATCAATGACCTCGTCGTTCATGTCCAGGGTGTCAGCGATGGACTGGGTCCAGATCCCCGCTGCCAGGGTCCGCATGTCCTCGCGTTCTTGAGGGGTGTAAGCCATAAGTACCTTTCAAAGTTAATGAAGGCACTCGTTGGCGCTCTGGATTGGGGCTCTCGGCTGTTGCCGTGGCCCTCAGAATATTGATCGCCCCACAGCGGGGGCACTTAATCTCACGGTGGGTAAAACTGCCCATCGCCAGCTTGCGTTTGCAGCCAGCGCAACGGATCTCTTCCATGTGCGGCATCGTCCATAATCCCCCGGCCTGTACAGGTGGCAGGGTCTTCGGCTAATGCCGTGCGCAATCACGGCGGAGGCGGGTGGGAAAGGTGTTGACGCACCGGAACCACTCGCCCTGCTTTTTTCCTTTGCAGCCTCGTCGTCACGGGCAACAAAAAAGCCGCCAAGGCTTGCACCCGGGCGGCTTGTGGATCATGCGGCGCACGCCGCTATCACCATGTCTTTGGACGGACTCTTTGATGGTGGCCGGACGCTACCCCGGATAGCACTGTCTGACGTGCTCCACAAAGTGCAACTCCCGCCTTTCGGCCGCCTGGTGTTGCATCTCGCTATCTGCCCGAGGTCGCTACCCCTCGCATGTTCGGCTGTTTGCGCCGCCGTTTCGAAATTCGGCGCGTTCACCATCACGAAGAGACTCCCCGGCTCACGCTCCCCTTTGGCCAGTTGGCCTCCGCTGCGACGTGAACCTCTTCGTGATGCCCCTGATTTTGAATATGGCTCCGCCATCAGGGTTGGGCCGCTATTGTTTTTTCAGGAACACCCTGAATTTATACGACAGGGCAAGCGTATCAGACGGATACCCTCTTCGCAAGGGGTATCCATCCAGTGGTCAGAACTCCAGCGATGGAGCGATCCACTTCATGGCCTCGGGCCCGGCCTTCGCCTGATCGCGCTCCATTTCGGCCACGAGCCAACGCGCGAGTTCGCGAAGCTCATGGGGAAACTGACGCTCGAATGGCACCGCGCCCTCGCCGCGGCAGGCGCTGCACTTTTGGGCCCCAAGGGTTTTCGTCCCAGGCATGACCAGCACGCCGTGCCCGCCGCACGGTTTGCACACACCGGACCTGTGCCATGCGAGGCATGCCCTGGCCATGTCTTCAGCCGCCGGACGCGCCAGCTTCACGCGCGTGCTGCGCGCCCTCTTCCAGACCATCTCCGCTAGCAACGCCACGATCTCGCGCGAGGCGTGGTTGTCGCCCATGAACAAGCGCTGAAGCGCGACGGCGAGCGGCGCCTTCGGAGTGTCTCGCCCGTGAAAGTCCCTGCCTCGGCTCAGTGCGCGGTCAGCACAGCCCATGCCTGCGAGCACGTCGGTGTCGCTGCGGAAGGTGCGCGCATCGACCGTCAGGCACGAAGAGCGGATGGCGGTGGCGTAGCGGTCAGTGATCGACATCGGAGTCCTTCGGTTCGGGATAAAAGTCCACCACCGCAATAGGCTCGACGGTGGCGGATGTGGGGTTCTTGGCGACGACGATGGCGGTCGAAGTCCGCGCACGCGGGCGCTCTTGCATTGCGGCAGCAGCTGCTCGGCGTCGCGCCTCTACAGATTCACGATGCCCGGTCAGTTGATCAAGCGGGCTTGGCCCGTACGGTGACTGGCTCATGCATCCGCCCTTTCCGGCAGCAGAGTCGGGTCGATGGCTGGCAGAGGCACAGGCGGCAGCCACGCGGTCGACTCGTCTACGGCGTCGTCTCCGGGGTCGCGGATGGGGCGCAGGCAGAAGTCCTCGAGATACGTGAGCCGCTTTCCATCCGCCGCGAATAGCGGCGGCTCGTACTCCCACACGGCGAGACCATGGAGGCGTATTGGCGCCAACTGAATCACAGTGACGAAGCGTCCATGAAGATGCCCAGTATCGGCACCAGTGCGCTCGATGAAGGCTAGTTCTCCGGGTTTGCAGTTCATCGCACGCCTCCTCAGAGGAATCTGGTGACAACCCAGCCGACGAGTAGCACTAGCGCCGGTCGGAGCAGAACTTCGAGAACCGTCTTCCACCACGCCTTTCCCTTCTCGTCGGGAGCGCGGCCGCGAGCGATGAAGCCGACCGTGAGCGACACGCCAATGGCAAGCGGGATGGATAGCGCGGGAAGCCCGAAGGTCGGCACGATGAACCAGAGCCACAGCAGGTGGAACACATAGCCGCTCCAGATAGCTGAGATCGCGACGATCGCTGCCACGAAGGGCACGCCCAAGATCAGGGCGAGTACGCCGGCAGCAGCGCCAACCATCATTTCGTCAGAGGTCTTGTTGGTCATGGTCTTCTTTCTGCCCTTCGGGCGTGGTGTTCAAAAGCGGGAGGCGCTGGGGCCACTGCCCGCTGGCCAGGATGCGGCGGCGCGTGTCGGCGCCCCATGCAGGTTCGATGGCGCGGCGCGCGGCCTTCGAGAACATGGCGCCCTGATCGAAAAGCGCGTGGCAGCCGGGCCGGCCTGGTTGCGGGCCACACAGCGGGAAACACAGCCGGTCGTCCGTCTTCATCGCCATGCCCTTGTCGGTGTTCGGATGCGCCGCTTGGCATGGGCCACAGCCGCAGGCGATGCACGGCATGGCGGCCACCAGCCGGCGGTAGGCCTCGCTGCGGACGATCTCCGTCTTCGGCTGCGATTGGCCAGCAGCGGCGCAGTGCGCCATGACGCCGCGCGCGACGATCGAAGGCTTCTTACCCAGGCCGGCGCGCTCAGCCATTGCCATGACGCTGGATTGCTTGCGTACGTAAGGCTTGCGGGCGAACGTCATGCGATCACCCCCAGCGCCTTGAGCGCCTGCTCTGGCGTCTCCACCACGAACAGCGGCATGTCGGCCCAGATGGCGTGCCAGTCGGTCTGCGCTGTGGTCAGCTTGCGGGCGCTCTTCACCTTGCTGCCGTCCTTGACCTCGAGCAGCGAGAGCTTGCCGCGGAAGCCGCACAGCAGGTCGGGGACGCCATTGCCGACGGCCGCGAGGCTCTGCACAGACACGCCGGCCGCGCGCAGGGCCGAGACGACCTGCGTCTGGTTGGTATCGATCTTGGCGGCGCGCCTCATGGAGCCTCCAATTCGTAGAACGTGACGCCCAATTCCGAAGCCGCATAGGCCTCGACCTGGGAGCAGAAATCCGAAAACTCAGCCGTCGACAGCTCCGTGCTGCTCTTGCCGATGACCTCCCCGCTCGGCAGTTCTTCGACGCCGATGAACATGCGCTTGAACTGCTCGTGCCATGTCTCTGCGGAGTACAGCCGTCCGTTCGGCGCTGCCTGCGCGGCGATCTGGGCGAGCACGCCCTTCCCCCAGTAGCGGCGGTTCTGCGGCTTCGTGCGCTTGCGCTTGGAGACAGTGAGCACCCAGCGGTGTCCGCCCTGCAGCACCTGGGCGAGAAACGGGAAGAGCTGGTCCTTGATGACGGCCCAGGCCTGCGAGCGGTTGTGCAGTTCGATGGATAGGGATTCGGTCATTGCGCCCTCGCCTTCCCGATGCGGTCGCTCTCGGCCTTGACCTTCTCGTGCCAGATGCGCCACTCCGTACCGAAGGCGGCCTGCATGGCCTGGCTGTACGCCGGCACCAGCGCGCCCGCCTCCTTCGACTGCCAGAACGGCAGCCCGTGAGCCATCGCACGAACGGTGCAGGTCTTGCAGTTGGCGTCGTACAGCGGGTAGTCGGCCTGCTTGATGGCCGCTGCGCAGTTCACGCACATACGCCCTCCGCCAGCGCAAACTTTTGGTACTCGCCCTGCTTCACGATCTTGATGACGCGACCCTTTTCGAGGTCGTTCTTCAGGTAGGCGTAGATGTGGGTGGCCTTGACGCCAGTAGCGGCGCAGATCTGCGCACGGCTCATCGGGCCGTGGGCCAGCGCCGCGCGGATGCGGCCGCTGTTGCTCTCGGGCCGGACGGCGTTGCCAAACCCCGTCGATGCATTTCGTCTGCCGCGCATCATCTTCGGCACGCCGCGCAGGCCCGACTCGTCCGACTTCATGCTCATGCCGCGAAAGGTGCTGTGGTCCTTGCCGGTCTTGCGACGGCGCTCCACGTTCGCAGTACTCTTTGCGCTCAGCGTCGCCGAGCCCAACTCCTTCACCCAGTTGATGGGCGTCTCGGAAAGCCCAATACCGGGCCAGGGGTGGTAGTTCATCAATAGGCTCCGTAGACCCCGTGCGGGCGCTCGCCGAGGTAGTAGATGTGCCCCGTTTCGAGCAGGCGGGAGATGGTCTGGCGCGCGGTCTTGTGGGGCCAGCCGGTGATCGTCACGAACTCGCCGAAGGTCAGCGATCCGAGGCGCAGGAGTTGAATGGCAGCGTGACGGCGAGACATCAGTGCGCCCCTTCGACTTCGATGCCGTGCATGACGCCTGCAGACGCCAGTTCGGCAAAAGATGCGTACCCGATGACCGTCTTGCCGGCGGCGCTGCCGCCTTGGTACACCAGCTTGCAGCGCGCGGCGTCACCGATGAGCGCCGGCCGCGGTGGCTTCAGACCCTTCTTCTCGTACTCAGAATCCGGCGATCGGTCGCCCGAAAGGCGCCGCGGGTACGCGAACTGGCCGCGCCCCGTGTACGCCTTGTGCGACTCGCAGAAGCGGTGCTGCAGGTAGCTCAGCTCCTTCGTCTCTGTGCGGCACACCTTCGGCCAGCCGCCCAGGTCTTCGATGCAGGCATGGATGGCTGGGTCGTCGAAGACGACATCGGTGTAGGCGCCAACGCTGCCCATCGCCTCCAGCGCCTTGCCCCAGGCGAGCTGCGCGCGATCGGTGTGCGTGCCCGCGATGATGCGCACCAGGTCGGCAACCTTTGGCGCGAACTGCCCGTGCTCCGGGTCCTTGGCATGCCAGTCGAAGGCCTTGCGGACCTGCTCAAGTGATGCACCTTCGCAGGCCGTCCAGAACAACGAGCGCGTGAAGTCGGAAACGTCCTGGCGGTAGTACGCCATCACGTCAGCGAACAGGCGAGCGAACTCCAGCCGTTCAGACGGTTGCATGGTGGTCTCCTTGAGCTGCCCAGGCCTCGGCGCCAGCGTGGTTGCGCTGCTCGATGGCCTCTTGGCGGTTGGGTTTGCCGGCGGCGCCAGCAGGCGGGAGAGCGGCGGCGAGCCACTCGAGCGGCTGCAGCGGCTTCTCGCGAAGGCAGTTGCGCAAGGCGTTGACCAGGGCTTCGTCGCCGTGGCCTTTGCGCAATCCGCCGAGAAACGAGCGGGCGGACTTGTCGGCCGTGCCGGCGTTGACGAGCAACGGGACGCCGTAGCCGAAGATGATCTCGTCGGTGGTCAGCGGCGGCTTGCCGCCAGACCCGTTAGGGTCTGTATTAAGTCCCTTCTCCTTCCCTTCTCCTTCTCTTGGATCAAGTGACTGAGTCTGTGACAGACCCTGTGACAGAGTCTGTTGGACCTTCCTGATCTCCTCTGTGATACGCGCCTTCTCGCCGTCTGTCTTGGCTTCCTTCAGATGCTTTTCGAGCGCGCCGATGCGAGCCTTTGCGGTCTTCAGGCGTTGCTTGATCTTGGCTTCGAGCGCCGTGTTGATGCCTTCAGCGACCACGGGGTGATAGAGGCGACCATCGCTGCAGAGCACCCAACCGCGCAGAGCGCCTGTCTTGTGCTTCTTCCAGGCCTTGAGATCGCGCGCCAGTTCGGCCAAGCGGCACAGCTCGATGTCATCGTCAGGCAAGCTGCCGGCGGGGACCTGATCCCAGGACTTGAGCCAGAGCGTGACGCCCGCGCGCCACTCACCATCCGTGGCGCGCGCATGGAACGACGACCCGAACAGGCGCGACCGGAACAGCGGCGTGTGCGGGAAGTCGCGCAGGTCGCAGCCGGCCGGTGTCAGCGGTGACGGAAGATCGCTCAAGCAACCCTCCACTCGCGCTCAGCACGGCCAGCGCTGCTCTTGACCAGGCGGCCCGTCTCTTCGATCTGTCCATGGCGCTGCAACTCGGTCAGGCGGCGGCAGACGGCCACACCGTCAACACCGCGCAGGCGGGAGGCGATGCCGTCCTTGCCCAGCGGCCCGTGCTCGCGCAGAACGGCGAGGATGAGGGCATGGTGACGCTGCGCCATTTCCGCGGCCTGCTCGGCTGCCAGATGGCTCGTGATGGGATCGCGGCGGCGCGCCTTTGGCGCCCCCGTGAAGTCGATGGCGTGTTGCATGGCTAGATGCCCCCTCGGCGAATAGCGTCACGACGGTGCATGTCCACCTCGCCCTGCGCGCGGCCTGTGATGGGGATGCCGTGGCGGTGGATCGACTGCAGGCCCTTGATGCGGACGACCTTGGGGGCGCGCTCGTGCTTGATGCCTGAGGGCGCGAAAGCGAAGGCCGGCTTCGCGTGCATGAAGTCGGCGGTGTCGTCCATGCCGGCAACCATTTCGTCGGTGAGTGCGGGGGTCATCGGGTTGCTAGCCCACCATTTCGGGTTCAACTTGCGTCGGTCCCAGTGCGCGCAGCCGCTCGGCAACCTTGGGCGCTTTGGCTTCGCACTTTTGCATCACGGTCCCCAGCAGCGTCTGCGTGTCGCCGTCCATCCAGCCACGACGCCAGCACTCTTCAGCCATGTCGGGGTTGTCTGTGTTGATTGCCGAATCGCAGCAGAAGCCGGAGTAGCCGAACATGCCGTAGACGGCGGACGCGTTGAAGGGAGCGAAAAGACTTTTAGCCATGGTGTGTTCTCCGTGTGGTGGTACTCATGTGGCTGCAGTCACGCAGCCCTCAGGTGGTTGCGCTTGCCGGCCGCGTGCTTGCTGCGCACGGCCTGCTCGAGCGCCTGGATCGCGCTGCGGGCCTCTTCCATCTCGCGCAGGCTGCGCTGCAGGTCGTTGTCGGAGATCACGTCGTCGGCATCGCTCTCGGTCACGGCGGTAACGACGTGCGACATCTCCTGCACGATCTCGGCGAGGCCCTTGTGCAGGTTCACGGCAGGCGGCGCCTCCAGCACGGGAAGACGCACGAAGCCGCCGCTGCTGGCGTTCACCGCATTGACGTAAGCCATGCAGTTCGGCGACTTGCTCTCGACGCACAGGTCAGAGATCAGCTGGGCAGTGCCCTCGCCGAGCTTGAACTTCGGGTCGGTGCCCGACAGTTCTTTGCGCAGCGTCTCGGAGTTCTTGCCGATGCGACCGGCCACGGTGTCGACGCCACCGGGAAAGGTCTTGACCATGAGCTTCAGTGCATCAGCGGTGTTCATATCCGTTCGGTCCTTAGATGGATGTGTTGCAGCGCAGCGAGAAATCCGAGACTGCGTGCATGCAAACGAAACAAATCAGCGAAGCGCACTGGTCAGCAACACCGGTAGAGGTAGATGCAGACGTGCTCATGGCTTCGCTCGTGGAGGTGATGGCCGCAAGCTCAGTGAACCGTGGCGGCCGAAACGCCCGCCTCGCCCCAATGGGTCTGAATCAGCCAATCGATGTACTGGCCACACTCCGCAGAAGTGGCGGGCGTGTCGTGACGTGGAGCGTTTCCGCTCGCGTTGAACCAGCACGCTTGCAGGGCGTGGGCTTCATCGGAATCGCCACACGCGAAACGCACGAATCCGACGAAGGCGAGGCCGCCGTCATCAAGATCCACTGGCTCGCGTTCGAAGCCAAGCGCGGTGCGCAGTTGGGTGATGAGGGCTGAGGGCTGATGCATGTCAGTCCTCTTTCGAAAGCACCGCGAGTGCAGCGCCGGAGAGCGCGGCCGCGCCGATGAGCACGAACGGAATCTGGAGCCACATGGGGATGGAGGCCATGGCTTAGGCGCCCTCCCCGATGGCGGCCTTGGGTTCGGCGAACACTGGGAGGTCACGCTCGCCACGGTCCACCTCTACGAAGTAGTCGACCAGCGGCTGAATCGTTTGAACTCGCGGGTTCTCCCGTGAGCCGTAGACGAACTTGCGGATGAAGCTGGGAGTGACGCCCGCTGCCGCCGCAATCGCGTCAAACCTGGCTGGGCCAGCGTCGCGCAGGCGGCGCTTGAGGAATTCAGTGATGGGTTCAATGGGGGACATGGGCCTCTTTCATACCGATTTCGGTCCAAGTATTGCATACCGACAACGGTATGACAAGCGCAAGAATCCGCCCATGTCAAAAACTCCCGCGGCCACCCCGAAGAAGGGCTACCTGTCGCTGGCCGAGCACTTCAAGCGGATCGCCAACGGCCGGTCAATCGACCGCCTGCGCGTCGATATGAAGGAGGCTGGGTACGACATCGGCCAAGGCACCCTCCAGCGGCTCTCCAAGGGCGACACCGGCGTGCGGATCGACTCGATCAAGAAGTTGGCGTCGTATGCCGGTCTGCAGCTCGATGAGTTGCTACGTGGCGAGGCAGAAGAGACGGAGTTCGTCGAGATTCAGCGCGTCGACGTCAAGTTCTCCAACGGCCACGGGCAAATCGTCTACCAAGAAGACGGGAGGCCGCCCCTCTCGTTCCGGGCCGACTTCCTTCGAAAGCTCGGCATCCCGCCAGGCAAGGGCGTCGTGGTCGACGCTGTCGGGGAAAGCAACTACCCCAAGATCCTGCCTGGCGCGGTCGTGCTCGTGAACAACTCCGACCGCGACAACCTGAATGGCGATTTCTTCGCTTTCCGTGTCGATGGCGAGTTGCTCATCAAGCGCCTCAGTCGCCTTGAAGGGGCCGGAATCATCGCCACAGCAGAGAACTCTGACTTCAGGCCGAAGAACGTCATCTACCAGCGCGCCGAGGACTTTGAGGTCATTGGGCGCGCTGTGTGGATGGGCGCCGAGCTCTAAGGAGAATATCGATGCGAACCTTCATTGGCGCGGGGCTCTTGGCCATCAGTGCGATCGCCAACGCCCAGTGGGCCTCGGAGCCGACTTCAGTAATGGGAGTTGAACTCGGCGGCCGAAGGGATGCGATCCCGCGTTGCCCGCCAGGCGATGCAGCGCTTCAAGCTACGGCGCCCTGCCTAGAGGTAAGCACCTCGGACCCATCGATTGGCACGTTGTGGGGACTGCCTCTGAATTTCATCTTGGGCGGCGGCAATGTTCGCTTCGTCGATGACCGCGTGCAGCTCATTAGCTTGGCCGTCCGCCACGACGAAAGCTATCGACGGCTCAAGGAGATCCTCACCCAACGATACGGTCAGCCTCACCGGGTGTCGGCTGCAACCGTAACAGCAAATAGCGGAGCAGTGCTCGACTCGGAGGAAAGCATATGGGAGGGGCCTAGAGTCCTCATATTGCTCTCGGAACGAGCCGGCCGGATCGACCGCTCTCGAGTCGCGTTCTCGTACCGTCCACTTGGCCAAAAGAAGATTCAAGACGACGTCAATGACGCCAAGGCCGAGGCATCGAAGCTCTGACGCCTGTTGAGCAAATGCCGCCCTCCTCGCCCTGAAGAGGTTTCCGGCGGGACAAGTGGGAGTGCCCATTGCGCGAAGGCGGCCTTGCAGTGATCGAGGTTAGCCAAGCGACAAACAAGAATTTGCGAAACCACCCTGCCCTGGAGAAGCTCCGATGCAAATACAGACTGCCACCGTAGTAGTGGGAAGTGAGACTCCGGCAGGAGACGGCGTTACCGATGCAATGCGGTGCGTGCTCCAACTCGGAGATGGCGCTTTGAGGGCTGCAATTCTTAAGCGCCTGCCACTAGCCTCAGTTGTGGCTGAGGCCTTCAGCGCGCTACTGCTACGTGGTTGGGGGCTCAATGTTCCTGAGCCATTTTTGGTCCAAGAATCCAATACCGTTAGCTTCGGCAGCGCTGATGCCGCGTACCCAAGTCTCAAGCAACGCCTAGGCATAGGATCGCTGCCTGAGGGTGAACTGAAAAATCAGATGACCGCCCTGGCTTGTGGCATCGTGGTAAATCTAACGCAGACGCCGTTAGCCATCGTAGCTGACGAGGCCATCGACAATCGAGACCGGAATCTCGGCAACATACTATGGGATGGTACTGAAGCAGCTTGGATTGACCACGAGCGTGCATTGGGCCTCTTCCCCAACGACGTGGACCAAAACAAGTTGGCTTTGATGGCTTGCGCCGTCGGCGCGCATGAGGCCATGTCCGCATCCGCACTTGCAACGTGGTTCTCCCTGCCGCGCGACCGCGTTACAGAGGCAAGCACTGCAGTCGATGCGCCGCACCTTGCGGCGTTTGTGGCAAATCGAATGGCCGTGCTCGGCAATCGAATCCTCAGTCGCTTTCCGGCACCAAACGACCTATTATCAAACCATGACTGACGCCCTTGCTTTGACCACGCATCCGTGGCGCCCAGTGTTCTGGGAGCCGGTCAGCGGCACAGGCGAGCGCATCATGGCCGGCGTCATTTATCAGTTCAACGGTGAAGTCGGACACTCGCGGATCTTGCGAGACGACGTACTGGATAGTCTGTACGGACCGCAGTCAAGTGCAGGCGTGAAAAAGCTGCTGGATACAGGCCTGCTCATGCTGGCGACTGCGGCGCGCACCGCCGGCATTGCAGCCGCCGCCAGTCCATTTCTCGGCTTGCATCCAGGCGATGTTCGCGCCACTTCAGCAACAAGCATCAGCGACTTACTGAGGGTTGCAGCACTTCTGTACTCATCCCTCGCAAATTTAGACAAGCTCGATTCCTCTGAAGAATCTGACGCTCCGCTGCCCGAAGAGGTGAATCGCCGGTTCAGCACTGAAGTTAAAGAGATCGTCACTGCCCGACGGCCAGAATTGGCATCGAACTTCGGGCGAGGCGGTCCTTTGATCAACGGCGGGCAGGTTGTACGCTTTGGCTACCTGTCGTCGGTGCTAGTAGCGCATTTCAGCGTGCTGCACCCTGCACGTCAAAGCGCAAGTGTGCGCGATGCGCGCGCGCGACTCTGGGAACTTGCACGAGTTGTGGAAATGACGGGCATTGGTTCAGCCGCTTTGATCACTGCAGTTCCTCGACTTGACGACGCGACGCTTGGAGATCGCCAACGCACTCAAATCAAGGAAAACACCTTGGAGATCACGCGAGAGGCGGACGCCTCAGACATTCGCCTGCTCCCAGTTCACACCGCTGAAGAAGGTGCCCAGGCTCTTTTGAGTAGAGCGTGAGGTTCAACCAAGTTGGGAACCTTCGCCGAGCTGCCACGCTGGCGATGCAAGAGTTGCAGGCGCCCAGCGAGTGTTTCCTCACAGGCGCCGCCTACCCGCCCCCTCCCGGTACAGCACAGCTCCAACCTCCCCCAGGACCGCCCAGTCGTCTTCTGTGAGGTGATCGCGGGCGAGTTCCATCCAGGCCGCCAAGTTGGCAATGGCGTCGTCTAGGCCTGCCCTACTTCGCAGCATGTCGAGCAGACCGGCCCGCTCCTCAAATAGCTGAATGATGGGGTGAACCATCGGCGCACTGTGCGCGCAGACCATGGCGCGCGCAAGACGAGGCGCGCGCCTCTGCTGCTCGACGCCGAATCGATAGCGTGAAACTAATACCGAATACGGATGTGAGCAAATAATTCATCGATGCAGCATACCGATTTCGGTTGCCATTTCATACCGTTCTCGGTACATTTCATCCCAACGCAGCACCCCGCTGCCTCTTGGAGTGAAGAACATGGACTCTCTGCTGCTGATTGACTCGCAGCTCTTCCAGGAAGAGTGTGAAGTCACGGTTACCGAGCATCCGGATGACGAGGCTGCAATGGCTTTCGTTGCGGAATGCCTGGCTGGCGACGAACTGTCGCTCGAGGTGTCTTGATGCTCGCGCCGAACTTCTCCGACGTGGCCGTGCGTCCGTTCCCCAAGGTTCGCCTGGCCATCGTCGGCCGACCCGCTGCCGAGCACGACGAGCGGGTGCGTGCGTACCGCGCCAAGCTGGCGGCCACCACGCGCACCGAGTGGGGCTATCGGATGGCCGACCGCTCGGAGCATCACAACCATGGCGCTCGGCACTTTGCGGCGCTGCAGGTTCTGCAGACCGAATTGGACCCCGATGGTGCGATTTGGCGCGAGTACATGCCCGAGGGATTCGACATTCCGCAGCCGCCCGTCGGAGGTGTCGCATGAACACCCGTCGCTACCCGCGCACCACCGATGAGGCCTTCGGCCCCTACAACCGCTCGAGCCAGTGCGAGATCGAGCCCATGCCCGATGACCGCGACGGCCCCACTGCTGCCGACTTCGCGCTCTACATCGCGTTCGTGATCGCCATCTTCGTCGTCATCAAGTTCGATGACGCGCCAACCGCGCCTCAGGCGGCGCCCCAAACCACCGCCATCGCGGCGAACAAGAAGTGACCGTGAACATCATCCACAGCCCCATCGGGGATTCTGCCGACGCAGCCGACGAGCTGCCCCGCACTCCCCTTTCCACCGCTATCAGCGGCCTTGCTGCTGCCATCTTTGCCGTGTCTTGCATTGCTGCCGCGGCTATTCATTTCATCAGAGGTTGAGCATGACCGAAGTTCTTGAGCGGCCGACTCTGGCCATCGCCGAATACTCCCCTACGGCTGCCGCGCTGGCAGACCTGCGCGCCCGCATGGCTGACGTGGTCTATGACCTGTCCACCGGCAAGGGCATGGACATTGCCAAGAAGGACCGCGCCGAGGTCCGCAGCCTGCGCACGGCGCTGGAAGCCAAGCGCGTCGAGCTCAAGGCGCCGGCGCTGGAGCGCTCGCGGTTGATCGACGCCGAGGCCAAGGCGCTGACCGCCGAGCTGCTCGAGCTTGAGCAGCCTATCGACGCGCAGATCAAGGCCGAGGAAGCACGCAAGGCGGCCGAGAAGGCGGCGCGCGAAGAGGCCGAGCGCAAGGCTCTCGCAGTGATCCGCGAACGTATCGACAGTTTCCGCCACATCGCCGTGACCGCGACCGGCCTCCCCTCTGCAGGGATTCAGGCACTGATCGACGGCCTGCGCTCCATCGAGATCACCCTCGACGAGTTCGGCGACTGTGCCGGCGAAGCTGCACAGGCCAAGCAACAGACGCTGGATCGCCTCGACCTGATCCTCGACCAGGTGCAGGAACACGAAGCCGAGCAGGCCCGAATGAAGGCCGAGCGCGAGGAGTTGGTTCGCCTGCGTGCCGAGCAGGAAGCACGCGAAGCCTCTGAGCGCGCCCGTGCCGCTGCCGAGCAGAAGGCGCAGGCCGAAAAGCTGGCCGCCGAACGCGCCGCCTTCGAGAAGGAGCAGGCCGCTGCCCGAGCCGAAGCCAAGAAGCGCGAGGATGCCGATCGCGCCCGCCGCGACGAAGAAGACCGACTGGCCCGCGAAGCGCGTGCCGCCGAAGACAAGCGCATCGCCGACGCCCGCGCGGCACTGGAAGCCGAGCAGCGCGCCTCACGGCAAGCCGAACAAACTCGCATCGATGCCGAGGCCGCAGCAGAACGCAAGCGCCTGGACGATGAAGCAGCCGAGGCCCGCCGAGTCAACGAAGAAGCCCGCGCAGCCGAACACAAGCGAGTCATGGATGAGATGGCCGCAGAAGCTGCAGCCGCCGAAAAGAAGCGCAAGACCGACGCCGAGGCGGCCGCAAAGCTCGCCGCTGCACAGAAAGCCGGCCCCCGCCTTCTGGCTGCACTGAAGGGCGTCGTGCGCGTTGCCGATCGGGAAACCGCCGAATTCATCGAAGCCCGCGCCGCCATCGCCGAAGGAGAGGCAGCATGAACGACCTGATCGAAATGCCTCGCGGCGGCATGGTGTCTGCCGCCAGCGTTAACCCTGCAGCCGTGGTCCTCTCGCACGCCAAGACCGTGCAGGAGGTCATGAAGTCGGTCATGAAGTCGAACGTGCACTACGGAACGATTCCCGGAGCGGGCGACAAGCCCACGCTACTGAAGTCGGGCGCAGAAGTGCTTTGCATGACGTTCCGCATCGCCGACAAGTACCAAGTCACCGACCTGTCGGCGGCCGGGTCCATCCGTTACCGCGTCACTTGCATTGCCGAGCACCAGCAAACCGGCGAAATCCTCGGCTCGGGCCTGGGCGAATGCTCGACCGATGAAGAGAAGTACCGCTGGCGCAAGGCGGTCTGCAAAGAGGAATTCGAGGCCACCTCCCCAGAGATGCGCCGCGTGAAGTACGGACGCAAGCAAGGCGGCCACTACACCGTCGAGCAGATCCGCACCGAGCCGGCCGACCTTGCGAACACCGTCCTGAAGATGGCCTGCAAGCGCGCCAAGATCGCGATGGTCCTGAACGTCACCGCTGCATCGGACATGTTCAGCCAGGATCTCGAAGACCTCGATGCCGAGCTGGTCCGCCACCTCGCCGAAGACGAGCGCGAAGGACAGATGCAACTGGTCCGCGACGAATGGTCCGCCAAGGCCGCCGGCGCAACGAATGAGGGCGAGTTGCGCAAGGTCATGCAGGAGGGCGTGAAAGTCTTCCAGGCCGCTCGAGACAAGGACGGCTACTCCGCCTTTGCCAAGGCCGTGCAGACCCGCGGCGCCGTGCTCAAGAGCTCGGCACAACCCCAGACCCACGAACACAAAGAGGCCGCCCATGCGTGACTTCAAATTTCGCTGCTCTTCCATCGGCAAGCTGATGACTGAGCCCAAGACGCAGAAGGAGGGCCCGCTGTCCGTGGGCGCCAAGACCTACATCCGCGAGCTCGCCGCGCAGGAGATTTTCGGCGTCGACTTCGAGGTGTCGAGCAAGCAGATGGAAAAGGGCATCCTGGTCGAGCAGGACTCCATCGACCTGCTGAACCGCGTCCGAGGCCTGGCGCTGACGAAGAACACCGAGCGCCGCTCGAATGACTTCCTGACCGGCGAGTGCGACCTGTTCGATGCGCCGGCGCGCCGTGGTCATGACACGAAATCGTCGTGGTCAATCGCGACCTTCCCGATCGCCACTGTGGACTGCGAAGACAAGCTCTACGAGTGGCAGATGCGCGGCTACATGGCGCTCTGGAACGCCGACGAGTGGGAGGTGAATTACTGCCTCGTCGACACGCCCGAGAAGCTGATCGGCTTCGAGCCGCTGGCCATGCACGTCGTCGGGCACATCCCCGAGAACATGCGCCTGACCTCGTGGACCGTCACGCGCGACCTGGACAAGGAAGCCGCGATGTTCCAGAAGGTGATGCACGCCCGCGCCTACATGGCCGAGGTGATCGCTGAGTTCGACCGCTCGCATTCGGTCGCCGAACTTCTTCAAGCTGCCTGAGGCCCACCATGCCCCCCACAGACAGCAGAGCGCTCGAACTGACCGCGAACATCCAGGTTGTTGGATCGACGCTCTACGTGCTCAACGACCGTCACATCCCCTCGAATCTTTGGTCCGCGCAGGTTCAGCCCGGCTTCGATGGCAACGACCGTCGCCTAAGCATCGCCGAATGCGAGGTCATCGCGGAAAAAATCGCTGCGGATCTTTCCGCCGCCCTCACCTCCCCCGTAGCGCCCGAGCAGGTAGTGGCGGCAGAGCAAGCGCCGATGACTCTCGACCAGTTCTTCGAGGAGGCCAAGCGCATTGGATTGACGGCGGATGTCTTCGCAGGCCAGTTGGCAGAGCGCCCAGAGTTCGCCGACTGCCTTCCGGACGGAGCACCCGCACGGTGCCCATTCTGCGGGGCGGTGCCGGCAATGCCCGAAGGAACGCCTGGGGTGTGGCGACAGCATTTTGTAGTGAAGTGCGGCACGGTGAACTGCTACGGAAATCCGACCACTCGTGCAACCTACGCCACCTGTGCCGAGGCCGTCTCCGTTTGGAATGCTCGCGCCATGCTCGCCGCCTCACCCGAGGCAGCACCAGCGGCAATGGAGGTCGCCCTTGCCGAAGCGAAGGCGCTGGCCGACAGCGAGGGCTCGCGGGCGGTGAAGTACCTGAGAGTCATTCGCAAAGTGCGTGCTGTCGTGGACGAATGGTCCGAGGTTGATCTGCCTGACTCGCCACTCTCCCGCATCCGAACCATCGTCGCCTTTGCCGGCACGCAGGCCACAGCGACACCGGCCGCACCGAGCGCGGCGGATGCTGCCTATGAGAACGAGCATCCTGCGGCCAAGCGAATGCGTGAAGCCTTCGAAGCCAAGTATGGGCATGCCTCCAACCTGATGCGCGCTGCGAACCACTGGTTCAACGTTCGAACCGAATGGAACGAAGCGTGGAATCGTGACCGTGAAAAGCCCGTCACCGAAGACGACGTGGCTGCAGCCGAATCGGCGATGCTCGCCGCCCTCGCCCAGCCCGCGCCCGTGCAGCCCGCAACGATCAACGGCAAGCCCGCAACGGCCCATTCGCTCTTGGCCGCGCTGATCGACATCTACGACGACGAGCAGAACAATGCGCCCGAACATCGGTGCTACATCGAAAGCGCGTGGTCTGATGTGCTAACGCGGGCTCGCAGTTTTCTCGCCGCGCCCGTGCAGGCAGGAGCACAGCAGGCGGTGGCGTGGGAAGACGGTGCGGAGAAGTACCTCGCCGACATCATTTGCCGTGCCCCGGAGCCCTTGCGTCAACTCGGCGACTGGCTGGCAACACACCTCGATGAAGACGATTGGAAGACCGCTGAGCGCTACGTGCTCGGCGCCACAGAAGCGGTAGCCGCACGAGAGAAGCGTTGGGATGCGGTGGTCCGCCTCTCCCACGATCTGGACGACGAGGCGCAACACATCACCGAACGGCAGGCCTACGACTTCGCCACGCAGTTCCGCGTGCTTGCGGGCCTTGATGGTGAAGCCGCTGCTGATTCCCTCGCCGCCCCCACTCAGGCAGGGGCGGGAGATGCGCTGGATGCGGACGAGTTGCAGCTGTTCGAGATGACTGTCGATCAGTTCGAGGAGTGCGGCGAAACGGTTACCGACTACGAGACGCTTCTGCGCTGGGCGAACATGGGGCTGCTGGAGTGCTCACGCTTCGACGTGTTGCCGAAGGGAGTGGCCCTGCTCAGCGCCGCACTCAAGGGCGCGAGCCCCCCCGAGGGGGATGCATGAAAAGCGCCACCAAGCTATCCCTGTGCCCGTTCTGCGGTGCACAGATGACGATTGCACCAGTTGGCCGCGACTGGTGGCGTCTTGACGCTGATGTCGATCATCACGAGGACTGCATGCTGCTTGGCCGTCCGTTCGACGTTGCTCAGACCGATGAGCAGCGCGAGCTTCTGGTCAAAGACTGGAACACCCGCTCCGCATCACCAGCGCCAGGGCGGGCGCCGCTGACGGATGAGCAGATCGCAGTGCTGCTGTTTCTCTATGGCCTGGGCAACCTAGACGGATGTGGATTCGGCGACCGTCCACTCGGCGAACGCGGCCTGTACTGGTGGCGCAAACACCTGCGCTCAGCCTTCCCGGGCATCGCTCCTGCTGGCGGGATTGGAGGCGAGTGATGCGAGTGCTCGTAGCTTGTGAATACAGCGGGCGCGTCCGGGATGCCTTTCGTGCAATGGGACACGACGCCTGGTCATGCGACCTGCTGCCCTCGGATAGCAGTCAGTCGTACCACGTTGAGGGCGATGTGCGAAAGGAGCTTGAACGCGGATGGGATTTGATGGTAGCGCACCCGCCCTGCACGTACCTCACGCGCGCGGGCGCTCGCTGGTGGAAAGGCCGAGAGGCTGAGCAACAGGAGGCTCTGGACTTCGTGCAGCTGTTGATGGATGCGCCGATCCCCCTCATCGCCATCGAGAACCCGCCTGGTGCTATCGGAACACGCATTCGCCCTGCCGACCAGTATGTTCAGCCATGGATGTTTGGCCACCCGGAAACGAAGTCCACCGGGCTTTGGCTCAAGGGCTTGCCCAGACTCAGGGCGACGAATGACGTGAAGCAGGAAATGCTCGCGCTCCCGATGAAGCTGCGCAGCCGAGTTCATTACGCTGCGCCAGGCCCGGACCGCTGGAAGGAGCGCAGCACCACCCTACAAGGTATAGCCGAAGCCATGGCCGAGCAGTGGGGCAACGCCGATCAGTTCCAACTGGAGGTTGCATGACAACCCTGCCCATCGTGGCCTACTCAAAGGCCGGCAAAGAGCACACGCCCCGCATGCGGATGCTCAACGAGACCTTCGTTCAAGGCGTTTGGGATGTGGCTCTCGTCCGCCTCTCCGACGCCGAATCCGCCCTCAAGGCCCGTGACGCGGAGATCGAGAGCGCCAAGATCACAGCATTGAATCAGGCGCACGAGATCGTTTGGCGGTTCGCAAGAAAGCAGGCCAAGGCAAACGACAGAGGCGTGGTGATGCTCGCTGCCGACGAGATCCGCGCCGCCATCGATCAGGCCCGAGCAGAGGGCGCAATGAAGGAAGGGACGAAATGAAGACCAACGGAGCAACCTGGAAAGCGTACCTCGCATCGTGGCCTGACGGCCAGTGGTACGACGATCACGATGAGTCGATCAACGGTGAGACATTTGATGGCGACCCCGAAGATGACGCAGTCGTGGAGGTCACTTGCGGAGTCGTCTATGCCGACGATAACGACCACGAAGGCAAAGACTTGATCCGCCACTTCCGAGCATGGGAGCGCGCTCAGACGCACGCGAACGTGCTGTGTAGCATCCCCAAGGACAAGCTCGAAGACCTATCCGCGCTGCTCAAGGGCATTGGCGGCAAAGTGCTGAAGGGGTAATCCATGACCACCACCGAAGCCTTCGAGGCGCCCGCACCTCTGATCGTCGTGTTCCCGCGCGGCCAGCTTTCACCCGACGACAAGGCACGCATGGAGCTGCACGGCATTCTCTGCGTAGAGGCCGAATCGCCAAAGGATGTGTGCCAGCTCCATCTGTCCGCCCCGCTGTTCACGTCGCAAATCACGGGCGACGTAGCACCAGACGGCACACACTGGGCGCTACTTTGTCGGTATGGAAGTAAAAATTGGTGGAACCCGCTCACCGACGACGGCGACGCGCTGCGGCTGGCTGTAAAACTTGGGCTGGAGGTCTACCACTCCATCAACGATGGGCAGTGGACGGTGTTCGTCGGCTACCCCAAAGACCAGCGCATCGTCTACGTGATGGAACCGTACGGCGACGACCCCATGGCCGCCACTCGACGCGCAATCACCAGAGCCGCCGCCGAGATCGGGCGGACTCGCGATGGGGGAGAAATGGGATGAGCGCAAGCACCGAAGCGCTGGCCAAGGCCAAGAAGCCAGCGGCTGCACCGATAGTCCACATCCGCCCCCTCTATCTCGCGCGGCCTGACGCGGCTGCCTTCCTGGCCATCTCGGAGAGCACGCTGGACAACCTAGTCTCGCGCGGCGATCTGCCCAAGCCCCGCAAGCTCAGCGCGGGGCGCACGGCATGGCTTGTCGAGGACCTCGAGAACTGGGGGCGCGATCGACCGGAATCCGACCTCCTGCCGCCCAAGAACAGCGGCTATGGTCGTGCTGGTGCGCCGGCGGCAGCCTGAATTGGTCGACAATCTCTGGCGTAGCTTTTGGCGTAGGTTTCAGTGAAGCAGCGGTGTTTTCACTGGAGGGCGAGGTTCTACCATTGAACTACACCCGCAGCAGGCGCGGATTCTACCGTCAGTTCCCTTGAGCGCCGTCTGGACTCAGGTCTGCAATTCGTCCCGTCGCAGCCGCAGTGCGGCGCGCCCCTTCGGCGTGATGAGCAGGAGGACCGCGACGCGCCCACCCGCGCCGCTGGCGGCCGGTGGCAGCACGGCTTCGATGAGATGCGCGGCGACCAGCAGGGTCGCGCAGTGGATGTCGGCTTCGTCGCGGACGGCCATCGGGAACGACGCATCTTCGATGCGCTCCAGAAAATCCATGGGCATGGGAAAGCTCCTCAGGAAACGAGGCGCAGTCTAGGTCGTAGTGACCCCGGAAATGCAGTGCGGACGGGTTGCTTTGTAACCAATTCGACAGGTCGGCCCGCGCGAGAACTTTCGCACGACAACGCACCGCAGTTCTGCCCAAGTGCTCTCAGGGGTGCGTTCATCGACCGCTGTTCGCCCGCCCTCGCACCGCCCCCGGCAGCGCCGCCACACGCTGCGCCAGAAAGTCGACCAGCACTTGCACGCGCAGCGGCAACTGGCGGCGCGGCGCATAGAGCAGATGCAGTTCCTGCGCGGGCCCCGTGTGCCGCGCGAGCACGCGCACCAGCCGCCCTTGCGCGAGCAGGTCCGCGACCATCCACGTGGGTTGCAGCGACACGCCCGCGCCCGCCAGCACGCTGTCGAGCAACGCCACGGCGTTGTTGACGCGGTAGCGGCTGCGCACCGGCACGGTCACCGCGCCGTCGGGGCCCGTGAGCAGCACGCCGTCGTCGCCCGACGCATAACGCAGGTAGTCGTGCGCCAGCAGGTCCTGCGGCTTGCGCGGCTTGCCGCGTGCGGCCAGGTAGTCCGGTGAGGCGACGAGCACGCGCGGCCAACTTCCTAAGTGGCGCGCGACGAGGTCGGGCGGCAGCGCGCCGCCAACGCGCAGCGAGACGTCGATGCGCTCCTCGCGCGGATCGACGAAGCGGTCGTCGAGCACCAGCTCCAGTTCGATGTCGGGGTACAGCCGCAGGAACTCGACCGCCATCGCGTTGAGATGCCGCTGCCCCAGCGTGACCGGCGCACTCACGCGCAACAGGCCGCGCGGCTGCTGCACCTGCGCGCGCGCATCGGCCACGGCGTCGCCGTAGTCCTCGAGCATGCGGCGCGCGCGTTCGTGAAAGCGCTGGCCCTCCTCCGTGAGGCTCAGGCCGGTGGCTGCGCGCCGCAGCAGCCGCACGCCCAGCGATCGCTCCAGCCCCGCGACCAGCTTGCTCACGGTGGGCTGCGTGGTGTCGAGCGCGCGGGCCGCGCCCGAGAGGCTGCCGAGCTCGACGCTGTGCACGAAGGCGGAGAGTGCGCGAAGGGTGTCCATGGGGTCATTCGATTCAGGAATGCTATGCATGCCATTCTGCCTTCTACCCCTCGCGATTCGAATGGAAGAAAGTTCGCCCATCGACACTTCTTTCACCTGAGGACATTCACATGACCGCTTCGCGACTCACTTCCCTCCTGCGCCAAGGCGCGCTCGCCCTTTCCCTCGCGGGCGCCGCCACCGCCTCCGTTGCAGCGCCCACGCACTGGAGCCCCAGCTGGATGGCCGCCACCCAGCCGCTGTGGGACGAAAGCTTCGTGCTGCCCCTGGGCATTCCCGCCCGCTTCGAGCGGCAGACGCTGCGCCAGGTGGCGCGCCTGAGCATTGGCGGCACGCGGCTGCGCGTGGTGATCAGCAACGAAGGCGGCACCACGCCGCTGCACATCGGCGCCGCGCGCGTGGCCCGCCATGCGAGCGGCTCGGCGGTCGTCGAAGGCTCCGACCGCGTGCTGCGCTTCGGTGGCCGCAGCGACGTGACGCTGCCGCCCGGCGCGCGCCTCGTGAGCGACCCGGTCGACCTGCCGTTGCCCGCACTGAGCGAGGTGGCCGTGTCGCTCTACCTGCCGGAACCCAGCCAGCCCGCGGGCTTTCACTTCGATGCGCGGCAGACGCTGTACATCGCCGACGGCGACCTGAGCGCCGCCGCGCGGCTGCCGGCCGCCGCCACCTCGTGGAGCACCCGCGTCTACGTGAGCGGCCTGATCGTCGAGACGCCGCAAGCGCCCGTCACCGTCGTCGCGCTGGGCGACTCGATCACGGACGGCAACGGGTCCACGCCCGGCGCCCACACGCGCTGGCCCGACGCGCTGGCCGAACGGCTCGCGCCGCGCGGCGTGGGCGTGCTCAACGCGGGCATCTCGGGCGGCCGGTTGCTGAAGGACGGCATGGGCCGCGCGGCGCTCGAACGCGCGGCCCGCGACGTGTTCGCGCAGCCCGGCGTGCGCGCGATGATCGTGCTGCTGGGCACCAACGACATCGGCTGGCCCGGCGGCCCCTTCGCGCCGCAGGAACCCGCGGTGCGCGCCGAGACCGTGATCCAGGGCTTTCGCCAGCTGATCGAGATGGCCCATGCCCACAACGTGCGCATCGTGGGCGCGACGATTCCGCCGAACGAACGTGCACTCGAAGGCACGCCGCTGGCCGGCCACCACTCGCCCGAGAAAGACACCGTGCGCCAGGCCGTCAACCGCTGGATCCGCGAAGGCGGCGCCTTCGATGCAGTGGTCGATGTCGACGCACTGCTGCGCGACCCGGCCCGGCCTGCGCGGCTGAAGGCCGCCATGGATTCGGGCGACCACCTGCATCCCGGCGACGCCGGCTACCGGGCGATGGCGGCGGCCATCGACCTCGACGCCTTGCTCGGCAACGATCTTCGATAGACTGCAAATATACTGTACATAAATACAGTCTTTTCTTTAGAATGGCTCGTCTCCAAGAACAACATTCGAGGCGACGCCATGACCACCGCCAACCCGCCTGCGCCCTCGGCGCAGGTGCTTTTTTTCTCCTCGCGACAGCATCCGTTGCAGTCGCGTCCGCGCACCACCGGCAAGACAGGCCGGATTTCGAACTGGCCCTTCCGCGTGACGCGGGAGCACGGCCACGACGACAGCAACGAGCAGGATGACATCCGCGTTCAGGCGGCGCGCGTCATCCGGACGACGGCCGCGCATTGGTGGCCGCCGGAGCCCTGAACCGCCTTTTCATCCTTCTTCCCCCGGAGAACTGCAATGGACGACTTCAACCGCGGCGATGCGTTTGCGAACGGGCCCGAACCCGACTGGGATTCCCCCGCTTTCGAGAGGCAACGCCACCTTCTCATCGCGCTGTTTCCCGAGCCCGAGGTGCAAGCGGCGATCGAAGCGCACCGCAAGGAATGGATCTGGCCCAAGGGCCACTACTTTCCTCGCAGCCCGCGACTGCACCTGACGCTCCACTGCTTCGGCGACCAGCCCAAGGAGGTCGAGAAACGCCTGCGTGAAGCGCTCGCCCAGGTTCGGGTGCGGCCCATGAGCCTCGTGCTGGACAGCTCGCGCACATGGCGCAACGACATCGCGGTGCTGCAGCCCGCCGAGCACGGCGCCTTGCGCACCCTGCATGCGGACATCGGCCGTGCCGTCCAGAAGGCGGGCATCGTCACGGAAACGCCGACGTTCACACCGCACATCACCATCGCCCGCCGCACCGAGGGTGCGGCCTACCCGATGCGCCTGCCGCCGATCCCGTGGCACGTGAGGAAATTCCTGCTCGTGCGCTCGTTCACGTCGCATCCCGTCGAGCACAAGGTGCTGGCCACCTACGAGGCCGACGAAGAAGACAAAGAAGACGCCGTCTGACAACGGCGGGCCGGCTTTCGTGGCCTGATCGGGTGAGACAATTTTCGGCGCCCATCGAACCCACGCCACGCCCGCCGCATGCTGACACCACCCGATATCGCCCCCGACGCCGTTCAAGCGCGTCTCGCCGAAACCTACGACCTGCAGGTGACACGCGCGGAATTCCTGCCGCTGGGCGCCGACGTCGATTCGGCCGCGTTCCGCATCGAGGCATCGGATGGCCGCGCGTACTTCCTCAAGCTGCGCCGAGGCGGCTTCACGCCCGCCGTGGTCGACGTGCCGGCCGTGCTGCATCACACCTGTGACATCGACGCCGTGATGGCCCCGCTGCTCACGCGCACGCGGCGGCTCAGCGTGCAGGACCATGGCTTCGACTGGGCGCTCTACCCGTTCTTCGATGGCGTCGACGGCTTCACGCGCACGCCGACCGACCGGCAATGGACCTTGCTCGGCACCGCGCTGAACGCCATCCACCGCACCGAGCTGCCCGAATCGCTGCGCGCGGGCCTGCCGCGCGAAAGCTACTCGCACCACTGGCGCGAAGGCGTGCGCCGCTACCAGCGCCGCTTCATCAACGGCGTGGCGGGCGACGATCTGGTCAAGCGTTTCCTCGCCTTCTGGGACGCGCACGACGAAGAGATCGATTCGATCGTCTACCGCAGCGAACAGCTTGCCTCGATCCTGCTCGAGAAGTCGCTGCCGCAGGTGCTGTGCCATGCCGACCTGCACGCGGGCAACGTGCTGCTGGGCGACGACGACCGCCTGTGCATCGTCGACTGGGACACGCTGATCCTCGCGCCGAAGGAGCGCGACCTGATGTTCATCGGCGGCGGGGTCGGCGGCGTGTGGAACCAGCCGCGCGAAGAAGCGCTGTTCTTCCAGGGCTACGGCACAAACGAGGCGATCGACACGCTCGCCCTCGCCTACTACCGCCACGAACGCATCGTGCGCGACCTGCTCGAGTTCTGCGACCAGATGTTCGACCCGCAGGCCAGCCGCGAAGACCGCGAGGAAGGCCTGCGCCAGATGGCGAGCCAGTTCGAGCCGGGCAACGTGGTCGCCGTCGCGCACCGGGACTACGACGCCATCACCTGACGAGCGCGGGTCAGATCAGCAGGTCCTGCGCGTCGTCCTCGAAGCCCGCCACGGGCTGCGCCTTGGCCAGCGCCAGCCAGACCGAAAAAGGAAGGCGCTCGAAGGCGCGGTGCACCGCGGCGCGCGCCACCACGAGGCGTTCGCCCTCGAGCACCATCACGCCGCATTCGGCCGGGATCTCGTCGGGCGACGCGATGCAGCGGCCCTTGGCGTCGTTGCCCAGCACGTACCAGCACTCGCCGCCCAGGTCGAGATAGGCCGCGCGCTTGTCGGGCTTGCGCAGGTCGCCCAGCAGGTCGGCGCGGCTGACCTTCACCTCGTGCACGATGGGATGCGCATAGGCCTCGACGCTGGTGTTGCGGATCGAGAAGACGTCGGGCCGCGCCATGCACCAGCGCGGCTTGCCGCCCTCCTCCAGCGGCGGCAGGCGCGCGCGCAGGCCCAGGCCGCGCCAGGCGATGCGGCCGCCGCGCGTCATCTCGCGCGCCACGCGTTCCACCAGCGCCTCGTGCGGCGACAGCGCCGCGCGGTTGACGGTGAGCGTGGTGGCGATGCGCGCAATGCCCGCGTCGGTCACGCGCAGCGTCTCGTGGCCCAGCGCGCCGCGCACGCGTTCGAGAAAACCGCCCGCGAGCAGCTCGACCTCGATGGTGTCGCAGCAGGGCCAGCCGGCCGAGCGGTAGATCTCGCGCAGCCGCCGTGCGTGCGGCTTGCCGAAAGGCACGGCGGTCTGCAGGGGCGGCGGGTCGCTCACCGGCGGCGGAAAACCGGGGTCCGTCACCGGGGGCACGACGGGCGGCGGATCGCCTTCGGGCGGCAGCACGGGCGGCGGCGGTGGCGGCATGGGCACATCGGGCGCGGGCGGCGGCGGGCCGATCGGCGTGGCGACGACCTCATCGGCAAGAGCGATTGCGGCGGTTGCGGCGAGTGCGGACATGGGAGGAACAGGTTAGCGAAAAGTGAGGGGCGGTGCGAGGCATGGAACGATCGGTTGCATTCGCAATGCCTCAGTGGAAGTCGCGGCTGGTGTTGCTCTGCGCCAGCCGGCCCAGCAGCGGCGTGAGATCCTTGAAGCCGGTGGCGATCAGGTGCTGCACCTTGCCGCCGCTGTCGTCGTCGCGCTGCCAGGTGCCCTGCACCGCGAGCAGGTGCGACTTGAGCAACGGCTCGCGCCAGGCCTCGATGACGTGGCTCCAGACGATCACGTTGACGTTGCCGGTCTCGTCCTCCAGCGTGACGAAGATGGTGCCGTTGGCGGTGCCGGGCCGCTGCCGGCCCTTGACGATGCCGCAGGCACGCACGGTCTGGCCGCTGCGTGCGGCGCGCAGCTCCACCGCGCTCATGAGATTCATGCGCGCCAGGCGCGGGCGCAGCAGCGCGAGCGGATGGCGGCGCAGCGTGAGGCCCAGCGCCGCGTAGTCGCCGACGATCTCTTCGCCCTCGGGCGCGGCCGGCAGCAGCAGCGCCTGTTCGTGGATCGGCACGCCCTTGAGCAGGGCCGACGAGCGATGCTGCGCGGTGGCGTCCCACACCTGCTGGCGCCGATGGCCCGAGAGCGACATCAATGCATCGGCCGCCGCGAGCGCGGCCATGTCCTTGCCGTCGAGTTCCGCACGCAGGGCCAGGTCTTCGGTGCTGCTGAAAGGCGCTTGTGCACGCGCTGCGAGCAGGCGCTTGGCGCCAGCGTCGCTGAGGCTCAGGACCCGGTTCAGGCCCAGCCGCACGGCAGGCTGGTGGTCGTTGCCCAGGCGCTCGGCGTAGCGCGTGTCGGTGCCTGCGGGCATGCGCGGTGCATCGGGCGCGCGGGCTTCGAGCGTGGTGTCGATCTCGCTGCACGTGACGTCGACCGGCCGCACCTCGACGCCATGGCGGCGCGCGTCCTGCACCAGCTGCGAAGGGCTGTAGAAGCCCATCGGCTGCGAGTCGAGCAAGGCGGCGAGGAAGCAGGCGGGTTCGTAGTTCTTGAGCCAACTGCTGATGGTGACCAGCAGCGCGAAGCTCGCGGCGTGGCTTTCGGGGAAGCCGTAGTCGCCGAAGCCCATGATCTGCTTGAAGATGGCTTCGGCGAAGGCCTCCTTGTAGCCGTTTCCGGTCATGCCTTTGACGAGCTTGTCGTGAAACTTCCCGAGACCGCCCTTGCGCTTCCATGCCGCCATCGCGCGGCGCAGCTGATCGGCCTCGTCTGCCGTGAACTTGGCCGCGATCATCGCGATCTGCATCACCTGCTCCTGGAAGATCGGAATGCCGAGCGTGCGTTCGAGTGCGGGGCGAAGTTCGTCATCCTCATAAATGATTGGCAGCTTCTTTGCCACCCGCTCACGCTGCTTGAGATACGGATGCACCATGCCACCCTGGATGGGCCCGGGCCGCACGATCGCGACCTCGATCACCAGGTCTTCATAAGTGCGCGGCTTCAGTCGCGGCAGCATCGACATCTGCGCGCGGCTCTCGATCTGGAACACGCCGATGGTGTCGGCGTCGCAGATCATGTCGAAGACGTTCTGGTCGTCGTTGGGGATGTGGTGCATCTCCATCATCGAGCCCCGCCAGCGGTTCATGTGGTCAAGCCCGCGCCGAATCGCACTGAGCATGCCCAGCGCGAGCACGTCGACCTTGAGCATGCCCATGGCCTCGAGGTCGTCTTTCTCCCACTGGATGACGGAGCGCTTTTCCATCGACGCCTTCTCGACCGGCACCAGCCGCGTGAGCTTGGTGTGCGTGAGCACGAAGCCGCCCACGTGCTGGCTCAGGTGGCGCGGAAAGCCCTTGAGCCGCTGCGTCATCTCGATCCACTGGACCAGCTTGAGCCGGTCTTCCTTCACGCCGACGCGCGCGGCGGCCTTGTCGAGCTGTTCGCCGAGCGCGGTGTCGTCGAACCAGTAGTGGTCCTTGGCGAATTCGTCGACCAGCCGCTCGTCGATGCCGATGGCCTTGCCGACGTCGCGCAAGGCGCTGCGCGAGCGGTAGCAGATGACGACGGCGGCGATGGCGGCGCGCTCGCGGCCGTACTTTGCGTAGATGTACTGGATGACTTCTTCGCGCCGCTGGTGCTCGAAGTCGACGTCGATGTCGGGTGGCTCATTGCGATGGCGGCTCAGAAAGCGCTCGAACAGCAAGGTGGCCTTGTCGGGGTTGACGGCAGTGATGCCGAGGCAGTAGCACACCGCCGAGTTGGCCGAAGAGCCGCGCCCCTGGCAGAGGATGCCCTGCGAACGCGCGAAACGCACGATGTCCTCCACCGTGAGAAAGAACATCTCGTACTGGAGCTCGGCGATCAGCACGAGCTCTTTCTCTACCTGCCCGCGCACCTTGTCGGTAATGCCGTCCGGGTAGCGCACGGCCGCCCCTTCCCAGGTCTTGCGCACCAGCGTCTGCAAGGGTGTCTCGCTGCTGCCCACGGTTTCGAGCGGGTACTTGTAGTTGTCGCGAATCACCTTCGGATCGAACCTGCACCGCCCGGCCACCACCAGCGTGTTCGCCAGCATGTCGGGCAGATAAAGCGCCGCCAGCCGCACCCGCTGGCGCAGGTGCCGCTCCGCATTCGACTGCAGCGCAAAGCCGCACTCGGCGACGGTCTTGCCCTCGCGCACGGCCGTCAACACGTCGTGCAGCGGCTTGCAGGCACGCACGTGCATGTGCACGTCACCGGCCGCCACGAGCGGCACGCCCGTCTGCTCGCCCGCCTGCATCAGCGTGACGAACCACAGGTCGTCGTCGAACTCGTTGAACAGCTCCACGGCCAGCCAGAGGCTGTCGCCGTACAGCGCCTTGGCCGCTGCCAGGTCTTCCTGCAAGGAGGCTGCATCCGGCATACCACCCGGCGGACGGTGCGGCACGAAGAGCACCTGGCAGTCCTGCAGCGAAGCCACGTCGCTGCCCTCCCAGCTCACGCGGTACTCGCCCTTGGGCAATTCGGTGTTGCGCGCAGCGGTGATGAACTCGCAGAGGTTGCCCCAGCCTTCGGTGTCGTTCGCGATCACCACGAGCTTGAAGCGCTCGAAGTGGAATTCGCTGCCGAACAGCAGGCGGAAGGCGGGGTTGCGCGGGATCGGTGGTTCATCCGGGTGCTCGCGCTCGTACGCGTCGAGCTTCGCAGGCAGATCACGCAATGCGACATAGGCACGCACGATGCCCGCCACCGAGCATTCATCGGTGATCGCCAGCGCCGAGTAGCCCAGGTGATAGGCGCGCTCCACCATGCCCTCGGGCATCGATGCGCCGCGCTGGAAGCTGAAGTTCGTGAGGCAGTGCAGCTCGGCGTAGTCGGGCAACCCCGGCACCGGCTTCTGCCGCTGCGGCAGCACATGCACCTTGGCAGGCTGGCGCTTGCGCTCTTCCTTGCCGCTCAGGTCAGGCATAGAAGCCTTGCAGATACCAGCGCACCTCGCCCGACGAAAAGCGCGCGGCGGGCCGCTCGCGAAAGATCCACACCAGGCCGGCCTCGGGGCTTTCGGCCACGTAGTAGTCGCGCATCGCGGGCTGGCCGCCGTCTTCTTCGCCGCCCCACCAGCCGGCCTCGACGCGCTGCGGCCCGACCAGCTTGCGCAGCGGCCCGCAGTAGCACGGGCGCTCGCCGTCCATCTCGAGCCGCAAGGGCTCGGGCAGCAGCCAGGGCGGATAGATCGCATCGGGCTGCGAGGCGGCGTCCTGGCGGGCCTTGTCGGGTGCAGGCGTTTTCTCTTTCTGCAGCGCGGGCCGCCACCGCTGCTGGCGCTCCGGCCGGTGGTCGGCCTGCGCGAGCGGCACCACCACCTGGTCGGCGCCGAGCCGCACGCTGAGCCGTTCGACCATCTCGTGCAGCTTGTCGCCCTTGCGGTTGTCTTCCGGCAGGAAGCTGGTGCTGGCGCCGGCCAGCGGATCGGTTTCGAGCGTGCGCAGCTTCAGCCAGCTCGCGGGCGCGGCCAGCGTGGTGAGCGCGAGTTTTTCGGACAGCAGGCGGCGCAGGTGCGCCATGTCCTGCGTGGGCTCGGCCGTGCGCACGGTGAGCTGCTGGTGCGGCGGCAGGGTCACGCCGTTGAGGCGCCGCAGGTCGAGCGTCCACTGCAGCTCGAGCGCACGCGCGCCGCGCTGGCGGGCGCGCAGCCAGATCTGCAGCGCCGAGAGCAGGCGGTTGGCCGACCACATGAGTTCGGGCCCGGTCTCGGCCAGCGCGGGCAGTTCGAGCTTCTGCTCGAACACGTCGGGCAGCGTGAGCCAGGCGTGGCTTTCGGGGCGCAGGCCCCAGGCGATGTCGAGCGCCTCGCGCAGCCCGGTGCCGAAGCGCCGCGTGAGGCCGCCACGCGGCAAGGCGGCCACCTCGCCCCAGGTGCGGCAGCCCAGGCGCGCGAGCAGGTCGAGGTGGCCTTGCGCGGCCGTCAGCGTGTCCAGCGGCAGGCCGGCCGGCACTTCGGCGGGCCGGTGCTCGTTGCGCGCGAACAGGCGCAGCCGCGCCAGCGCGATCAGGCTGGTGGCGCCCTGCGCGCCGCGCATGCGCGCGTCGGGCGCGGGGTTGAGGGCCAGCAGCTGGCGCATCAGCGGTGCGCGACCGCCCCACAGGCGCTCGCAGGCCGAAACCTCGAGCATCAGCGCCTCGTCCTGCCAGGCGACGTGCGGCGTGAACTGCAGCGCCCACCAGCCCAGGGCCTCGGGCGGGGGCATGTCGGGGGCGTCGGCTTCTTCGGACTCAGACGACCACTGCAAGGCGATCCAGTGCATCCGGGCCTCCTTTCCATGCGTCGATGCGCACCACCGTGGCCGACGGCGCGGCGGCCGGTGCCACGGGCGGCGGCAGGCGCAGCTGGCGCCGCACGCGGGCGGCGGCCAGCAGCGCGCTCATGCGGGCGTTGCGCGCCGGCACCCGCACCGGCGCGGCCAGCGGCGGCCCCCGGCGCTTGAGCAGGTGCAGCGCGATCTGCGCCGGATCGTCCGGGCAGCGCTCGGCACGCAGGCGCAGGCGCGCGGGCGAAGCCGACAGCGCCACCGACTCGGGCCGGCACACGAACAGCAGCACCTCGTGCTGCGCGGCGGCCAGCTGCAGCCGCCGCAGCTCGCCCACGCGGGCCTGCGGCAGCCAGGCGACGACGGCGGCGATCTCGGCGCAGCGCAGCGCCTGCTCGCAGGCCCACAGCCGCGCGGCCGGGGCGTCGCTGCGCACGCACATCAGCGCCTCCACCGGCAAGCCCTGCGCCGCCAGCGCGGCGCCGCAGGGTTCGTAGGGCGCGCCGACCAGCACCACCGGCCCGCCGCGCGCTTCCACGGCCTGCGCCAGCGCGGGCAGCAGCAGGCGCCAGACATGGGCCTCGGGCGTGGCCTGCAGCAGCTCCGTCATCGCGCCCACGGGCCAGCCGCCGCCGGGCAGCTCGGCGTCGAGCGCGGCATGCCCGGTGGCCACGACCTGCGCGTCGGCCAGGCCGAGTTCGTCGGCATGCCAGACGCCGCGGCCCGCGGCGGTGGAAAAGGAGTCGAGGAAAGGGAGGCCCATGATTGCAGTTGTTAACTGTATTTTTATACAGTATTTCTCAGGTCGCAACCAGCGATCGATTTACCTGCGAAGGCCCGCGCCTTAAGATCGGTTTATTAACAATTAGTGACCATGAGACACAAAAAGATTCACCTGCGGCTTCTGGCCCTCGCCGCCCTCGTCTTCGCAGGGGCGCCCGCCTCGGCCCAGCCCGCCAAGCCGCTCCTGATCGGCCAGACCTACGTGCAGACCGGCCCGCTCGCGTCGCTGTCGACCGAGCCGCTGGTGGGCATCCGTGCCATGTTCACCGCGCTGAACGCGAGCGGCGGCGTCAACGGCCGGCCGGTCGAGCTGCGCCAGCTCGACGACGCCTACGACCCCGCCAAGGGCGCCGAGAACGTCAAGACCTTCGCGCGCGACGGCGCCGTGGGCGTGCTGATGCCCATCGGCACCTCGTCGGCGGTCGGCGCACTGAAGGCGGCCAACGAGCTGAAGATTCCCGTCGTCGGCCCCTACACGGGCGCGGGCCCGGTGGTGAAGTTCAGCGAGTTCGGCTTTCCGGTGCGCATCAGCTTCGACGAGGAATACAGCCGCATCGTGAACCACCTGTTCACCATCGGCCTGTCGCGCATCGCCTTCGCGCACAACGACAACCCCGGCGCGCGCTCGGCGATGGAGAGCACGCAGAAGTTCATTGCCGAACGCGGCGACAAGATGGTCGGCAGCGTGGCCATCAAGAACGACGGTTCCGACGCGGCCGACCGCGCCGCCGAACTGGCCAAGCTCAAGCCCAAGGCCGTGGTGCTGTCGGCCACCAACGACGTGGCGGCGAAGTTCATCGCGGCCTACCGCGCGACCGGCGGCGAGACGGCCTTCTATTCGTTCTCCTTCCTGAATGGGCAAAAGCTGTTCCAGGACATCAAGAAGGACGCGGCCGGCGTGGTCATCTCGCAGGTCGTGCCCTACCCGTGGAACAGCGCGATGCCGGTGATTGCCGAGTACCAGGCGGCGATGAAGAAGATCGGCATGACCGAATTCAGCTACGCGAGCCTGGAGGGCTACGTCACGGCCAAGGTCATGGTCGAGGGCCTGAAGCGCGCGGGCGCCAACCCCACGCCCGAGTCGCTGCAGAAGGGCCTGGAGTCGTTCAAGACGCTGGACCTCGGCGGCATCGCCGTGTCGTACCGGCCCGGCGAGCACCGCGGGCTGACCTTCTCGGAGCTCTCGATGCTCAAGGCCGACGGGCGCTACCTGCGCTGAGCCCTTCCGCCCGCCGGCATGGCGGGCGCAGAATTTCGTTCGTGACGACGCCCCTCACGAACGCACACCCTTACGCCCTCACGCGCGCCCGGTTGCTCCGACTGGGCGCAGCCCTGTGCGCAGGTGCCGCGCTCCCCTCCTTCGCCCAGCAGCCACCCCGCAGGCCCGCGATGCAGATGACCACCCGCCCCATTCCCTCCACGAAGGAAGCCCTGCCGGTCGTCGGCTGCGGCACCTGGATCGGCTTCGACCAGCGCCCCGGCACCGACGAATACCAGCGCCTGCCCGGCGTGCTCGACGCGCTCTTCGCGGCCGGCGGCACGGTGATCGACAGCTCGCCGATGTACGGCCGCTCCGAGGCAACCACCGGCGAACTGCTGGCCGCAGCGAAGCCGGGCACGAAGCCCTTCCTCGCGACCAAGGTCTGGACCTCGGGCCGCGAGGCGGGCATCGCGCAGATGGAACAGTCGTTCACTCGGCTTCGCACGAAAGAGATCGACCTGATGCAGGTGCACAACCTCGTCGACTGGCGCACCCACCTCGCCACGCTGCGCGGCTGGAAAGAGAAAGGCCGCGTGCGCTACATCGGCATCACCCACTACACCGCCTCGGCCTACGACGAGGTCGAAGCGGTGCTGCGCGCCGAGAAGCTCGACTTTGTGCAGATCAACTACTCGCTCGATGCGCGCGATGCCGAACAGCGCCTGCTGCCGCTCGCGGCCGAGCGCGGCGTGGCGGTGATCGTCAACATGCCCTTCGGCGGTGGCGGCTTGCTGCGGCGCCTGCGCGACAAGCCGCTGCCGGCCTGGGCCGGCGAGATCGGCTGCACGAGCTGGGCGCAGGTGCTGCTGAAGTTCGTGCTGAGCCATCCGGCCGTGACCTGCACGATCCCGGGCACGGGCCGCGCGGAGCACATGACGGACAACGCCGCGGCCGGCGCCGGCACCTTCCCCGATGCCGCCTTCTGGCGCCGCGAGGCCTCTTCTATTCGAACTTGACGTTGTGCTCCCGCACGGTCGCGCCGAAGGCGTCGTACTGCGTGCGGAAGAACTCGGCGAACTTCGCGGGGCTCATGCCGTAGCCCTCGAAGCCCTGCTGCACCAGTTGCGCATGCACGTCGGGCCGCTTGAGCGTGTTCTGCAACTCCTGCGAGAGCCTGTCGGTGATCTCCTTCGGCAGCCCCGGCGGCCCGAAGAAGCCGGCCCACGGCGTGATGGTGAGCTTGCCCAGCCCCAGTTCGCCGCCCGTCGGCACATCGGGCAGCAAGCCGCTGCGTTGCGGCAGCAGCGTGACCAGCGCGCGGATGCGCCCTTCCTTCACGAAGCCCGGCGCCAACGTGCCGGTGGTGAACATCATCTGGATCTGCCCGCCCAGCAGGTCGGTCATGGCCTGCATGTCGCCCTTGTAGCGCGCGTTGACCACCTTGCGCTCGCCCAGCAACTGCAGCATCGCGAGCTCCGAGGCGCTGTTGCTCGAGGCCGAGTTGAGCGCCCCGGGCTTCGACGCCACGAGCGCCAGCAGCTCGTTCACGCTCTTCACCGGCAGGCTGGCCGGCACCACGAGGAACATCGAGAACTGCCCCGCCGAGCTGATCGGCGTGAAGGCCTTGAACGGGTCGTAGGGCGAGGTCGGCCGCAGCGTGGGCGCGGCGACCATCGCGGTGTTGGTGCCCATCAGCAGCGTGTAGCCGTCGGGCCTGGCCGACGAGGTGGCCTGCGCCGCGAGCACGCCGTCGGCGCCGGGGCGGTTCTCCACGATCACCTGCTGGCCGAGCTGTCGCGACAGCCCCTCCGCGATGATGCGCGTGAGCGAATCGGCACCGCCGCCCGCGGCGAAGCCGACGATCAGCTTCAGCGGCTTGTTCGGGTACGCGTCGGCGCTCCAGGCCGCCGCGCCGGGCAGTGCCGTGGCGGCGAGGGCCGCGAGAGTCAAGGTTCTGCGTCGCATGAAAACCTCCTTGTTCAGAAGAGGTGCCGCACGCCGAACTCCCAGCCCGACGAGCGCATCCCGCCCGCCGGCGCCACGCCGCCGCTCACCACGTAGCGCGCCTGCCCGCTGTTCATCAACCGCGCGTAGGTGCCGTACAGCGCGGTGCGCCGGGAGAGGTTGTGCACGTAGCCGATGCCGAACTGGCGCGCGTCGTCGCGGTTGCGCGGCATGCCGTTGGCGTTGCGCAGGCTCTCGTCGCTGCGGTCGTCCAGGTAGGCGTAGCTCACGCGGATGCGCCCGACCTCGAAGGCCGGGATGTGCGCGCCGATCTCGACGGTGTTCTTGCGCACCGTGCCGGCCGCGAGCTTCACCGTCACCTTGTTGTAGAGCGCGAAGAACTTCGCAAAACCCGCATCCCACGAGCCGCCGATGTTGGCGTGCGTGTAGTTGCCGATGGTGGAGGTGGCGTTGAAGTGCGAGCGCGTCACGGCCGCCGCGATGTCGAATGCGCCCGAGGCGAAACCGAAGCGCGCGCCGCCGAAGTTGCCGTCGTCGCGGTTCGGTGCGGTGGCGTTGTTCTCGCCGGTGCCGATCATCGCCATGCCGTAGAAGCCGCCCAGCTTGGCCGGCAGCCAGTAGCTCACGGTGTTGCTGCCGGTGATGGCCGTGGGCAGCGGCCCGGTGCCCGCGCCCGCGAAGGTGAGGTTGCCCGCGCGCGCCACGCCGTTGGCGTTGAAGGGGTCGAAGTAGATGCTGTTGTAGTGCGTGGGAATGAAGTCGTGGCCCAGCCGCACTTCGCCCAGCGAATCGTGCGACAGGCTCACGAAGGACATGCGGTCGAAGGTGATCGGTCCCGCCGGGCCCGCGCCGCTCGTCTGGTTGTTGGTGTTGCTCGGCCGGCCGGTGCCCAGGTCGGGGTTCAGGCTGCCTTCGAGCCAGAAGCCCGCGCGCAGGCCCCCGCCCAGGTCTTCGGTGCCGCGAAAGCCGATCCGGCTGGTCGAGAGACCGCCGTTCGACAGCGCCTTGATCGAGCCGCCGCCCTCGCCCTTCGTGTACTGGACGCCGAGGTCCATCACGCCGAACAGCGTGACGCTCGATTGCGCATGCGCCGCGCCGCTGCTGGCAAGGCCGATGGCCGACCACATCAAGATTCTCTTCATGGTTTTTTGTCTCCTGCTTCTTCTCTTTGGTTGAAAAACTCTGGAATCGCGCGCAGGGCTGCGCCACCGGGTGCGAACGGGGGTTCGCACCGGTTGACGAAGGCCGGGGAAAAAAGGTCTAGCTGGCGGGCTGCGGCCGCTCCGTGCGCACGAGCACGGCGCCCTTGGACAGCGGACTCACGTTGCGCCGGTACTGCTGCAGCCAGCCGGTGTCGAAGGCCGGCGGCGGTGCCTGCCAGTCGGCGCGGCGCGCGGCGAGTTCGGCGTCGGTCAATGCGATGTCGAGGCGGCGCGCGTCCAGATCGATGGTGATCACATCGCCATCGCGCACGAGGCCGAGCGGGCCGCCCAGTGCCGCCTCGGGCGACACCTCGGCCACCACGAGCCCCTTGCAGACCAGGCCCGAGAGATGTCCGTCGGTCAGCAGCGCGACCTGGTCGCCGAGCCCCGCGCCATCGACCGCGAAGACCACGCGCGATGCGCCACCGCCCATGGCCGGCCCGCCGCATGCGCCGGCGCCGCGCATCACGACCACCTGGCCGGGGACGATCTCGTGGTTCTTGATCGCGGCGATGGCGGCGTCCGAAGTCCAGAAGCACACGGCCGGCCCGGTGAAGCGCCGTACCTTGCGCTCGGCAATGCCGGTCTTGATGAGGCCCGACTCGGGCGCGAGGTTGCCGCGCAAGAGCACGATGGCCGGCAGCGGCGCGACCGGGCGGTCGATGGGGCGGATCACCTCGGCATCCATCACTTGGGCATTGCGCAGGTTGTCGGCGACCGTGCCGCCAGTCACCGTGAGCGCGCCCGTGTCGAGCAAGGGCGCGAGCTGCTTCATCAGCGCGCGGCAACCACCCGCCGCCTCGAAGGCTTCGATCGAATGCTCGCCGATGGGCCGCACACCGGCCAGCACCGGCGTCGTCGGGCCCAGGCTTTCGAAGAGGCCGTACACGTCGACGCCGCACTCGCCTTCGGTCGATATGGCCTGCAGATGCTTGGCCGTGTTGAGCGAGCCGCCAACCGACAGCACCGCGCGCACCGCGTTGGCAAAGGCGCCGGGCGAAAGGATGTCGCGCGGCTTCAGATCGTCCTGCACCATCTGCACGATGCGCGTGCCTGCCGCACGCACGTCGTCCATCATCTTCGGGCTCAGCGCGGCCACCGGCGCGCTGCCGGGCAAGGCCATGCCGAGCGCCTCGCACACGATGTGCATCGAGTTCGCCGTGCCCAGGCCCGAGCATACGCCCGGCCCGCGGATCGCCTCGCGGCTCATGCCCACGAGTTCTTCCACCGGCAGGTGGCCGGTGACCGCGTGCATCGCGCCGATGAACACCTCCTCGATGTCCATGTGCTTGCCGCGGTACTCGCCGCTGGGCTGGTAGCCGCAGGGCACGAGCAATGTCGGGATGTTGAGCCGCGCGGCCGCCATGAGCTGCCCCGGCACCGTCTTGTCGCACGAGGTGAGGCAGACCATGCCGTCGAGCTGCGCGCCTTCGACCGCGACTTCGATGTCGTTGGTCACGAGGTCGCGCGCGCCGAGCATGTAGGCGCCGCGTGCGCCCGCGCCGGTGATGAAGTCGCTGGGCGCGGCCGTGCGAATCTCGAACGGCACGCCGCCCGCCGCGCGGATCGCCGCCTTGATTTCCGCCGCCACCTTGTCGAGGTGGCTGAAGCAGGCGGCCAGTTCCGAGGAGCTGTTGACGATGGCGATCTTGGGCTTCTCGCAATCCTCCTCGGGAATGCCGAGCGCGCGCCAATGCGCATTGCGCACCGACCAGAGGTAGGAGCCGCGCGGGAAGTTGCTGCGCAGGGGGCGGGTCATGGGCGGTCTCCGGTCTTGTGGTTGTTCTTCTTGGTGATCTCGATCACGCCGCGGTCGGCGTCCACGCGCACCCAGTCGCCGGTCTCGATGCATGCGAGCGGGTCGCGCTCGAAGTCGGTCATCGAGGGCGAGTGCGTGACCACGGCGCCGAGCGCCATCTTGGTCGTCATCTCGTTGAACAGGAACGCCGCGGGCGCCGAGTTCATGAGCCGCGTCATGTGGAACATCGCCGACCAACCCGACGAGCCCTTGGCCCCCGGAAACACCAGCACCTTGCCCGCGAAGCTCTGGCCGCGCAGTTCGTGGCGCGTCTCGATGACGGTGCCGGTGCGCGGGTCGATGCCGCCCCAGCCCGAGATGCGGTCGCGCGTGACCAGCGCCTCGCCTTCGGCCACGCCGCCGACCACCTTGCGGCCGCGGATCACGATGGTTTGTTCGGTGATGACTGCGGCGCTCATGCGTAGGCTCCGTTCCAGCGACCGGTGCAAGCGGCATCGACGCATTCGGCCGTGCTGCCGAACCACGCCTGCACGCCGAGGATGGCGGGCAGGTAGTGCGCCTGCTTGGCGGAATCGAGCGCCACGGTCTTCGTGCCCTTGGGCACGGCGCGGCTCATGGCCGAGCAGCTGTCGGTCATGAGGATGCCGCCCGCGTCTTCGATGATCTTCGTGTAGCCGTTGCGGTCGGCCAGCGACTTGATGGCGCGCGGCGTGAAGATCCACAGCTCGCAATCGGGGTGGACCTTGCGCCCTTCGATGAGCTGCGCAGCCTCCCAGATCTGCTCGATGGTGTAGTGCGGGCAGCCGAGCATCACGTACTGGACTTCGCTGTCCTTGCCGGTGACGTTGATCTTTTCGTAAGTGGCGCGGCGCTCGGCCTCGCCGTAGCGCAGCACCTCGATGGGCGCCTTGCCGCCGAGCGCCTGCGCCAGCGTCAGCGCCTCGGGCGTGACGCCAGCGATGTGGTACATCTCCACGCCGCCCGAGGACGAGGCGGCCGCGCCGAAGTGCTTGAGCCGCGGCAGGTTCGGCACGCGGCCGATGCCGCGCCGGCTGTGCACCACCGGCACGCGCTCCTGCACGTGCTCGCCGATGTAGTAGCCGAGCAGGCCCCAGTCCTGCATCGACTCGACCTCGATGTCGAGCTCGATCACATGCGTCGCGCGGCGGTTCTCTTCGAGGTGGTAGCCCCAGTAGGGAATGCGGCCGGTGAGCATCGCCGCGCCCGTGCTCTCGCGGCCCTCGGTGTTGGTGCGCGCGCCGAGCACCGAGTTGCAATACACCACCGCCGACGATTCCATCCACGCGCAGTGCTCGCCGCGCGTCGGGATGTTGCCCACCTGGTAGGGCGTGCAGGTGTTCATGATCTGCGCGCCGAGGCCGGCCGCATGGCGTTCGCTGCGGTTGTAGAACTGCACGATCTCCTCGCTCACGCCCATGCGCTCGGGCTGGCCGGGGTCGAAGCCCAGTTGCAGGTGGCTCGTGAAGACCTTGAACTTGGGAATCTCGACGGTCTCCTGGCTGTCGAGGCTGAATTCGGAGAACACCGCGTCCATGCCGCCGCCCTTGGCGAGCGCGAAGTCGCGCTGGAAGGGCGTGGTCGAGGTGATGGTGGCGCAGACGTTGCGCGTCTCGACCAGTCGCTCGGCGCCGAGGGCTTCGCCGTAGCGCATCAGCAGGTCCATCGCCTTCTGCACGGCCGGTCCGTCGCGGCCGTCGTACATGGCTTTTTCTTCGTTGCTCAGGTGCATGACCTGTGTCTCCGTTCTTCTGTCGTCGTGGGGAATGGTCCCCGGCCGGGCGGCTAACCCGGCGAGGGTGAAGGCACATGCCCGCCGATGTCGCGCGCAATGGTGAGTGCGATGTCGTGCAGGCGCGGTGCGAGTTCGTTGCGCAATCTGTCTTCGGTGAACACGAAGGCGGCGCCGCCGCCGTTGAGCGCCATCACCTCGCCGTCGGGGCCGATGAGCGGCACCGACACCGAGTTGATCTCGCGGTGGAATTCGCCGAGCGAGAGGCAATAGCCCAGCCGCTTGGCTTCGCCGATGGCGCGCGTCATGGGCGCGGCGATGCCGTCCCACTCGGGGCCGCGCAGCAGGCGCATCGAATCGACCAGTTGGTTGCGCTGCACATCGGGCAGCGCCGAGAGGTACGCGCGGCCGAGCGCCGAGTTCGGCAGCGGCGCGCGCGAACCCACGTCCAGCCGCGCCGAGAGCATCGACGAGCGCGGGCGGCAGGCTTCGATCAGCACCATCTCCATGCCGTCGCGCACGGCGAGGTAGACCGAAGCACCGACCTCCTCCGCCATCGCCTGCATGCTGGGCCGCGCGGCGGCGCGCACATCGAGGCTGCCGAGGAACACGCGCGAGAGCGACACCACGCCCGGCCCGAGCATGAAGCGGTCGGGCGCCTGCGCGGGCTTGAGCATGCCCAGCGAGAGCAGCGTGGCGACCAGCCGGTTGACCGTGGGGCGCGGAATGCCGGTGATGCGCGCGACGTCGGCGTGGCCGAGCACCGGGCGGTCTTCGCTGAAGCAGCGCAGCACCGAGATGCCGCGCTCCAGCGCGCTCACGGTGTCGGAACGTTCGCCGCGCGAATCGGACGCATCGGCCGCGGAAAGAGAGCTGTCGTTTTTATCGGTGGACATGAAGGGACCCTTTGAACGCTTTGCAAGACTCTGCAATGTAGAGGCTCGCGAAAGGAGGTCGGCCGGGTTCATGGCAAAAAGGGGCCGGGTCAGGCGCTGGCTTCGGCCGCGACGGAGGCCGCGCCCTGCCCGCCTTCAGCCCCGGCCCGCAGGTACACGCCCTGCGCCAGCAGCGCGGACTGCAGCGCGCCGACATCGACGAAGCGCGGCGCGATGCCGCCCTGCGACGCCAGCGCCGCCGCCACGCCCGCCGCCTGCCCGGTGATCCAGCACTGCGGAATCTCGCGCATGAAGCCGTGCGAGTTGCGGTCGCACGAGATGTGGCGCCCGCAGGCCACGAGGCCGTCGAGCTGCTGCGGCACCAGCGCGCCATAGGGAATGGAGATGTTCGGGAATTTCGGCGACACCGCGGGCGTCACGCCGATCTCGTCCGCCAGCGCCACGCCGTCGGGCCACTGGCTGCGCAGCACCGCGCCCACGCCGGTGAGGCGCCGCGCATGGCGCACGCCGATCTGCGGCGCGCTCAGCATCAGGTAGGCGTCCTCGAAGCCGGGCGCGTGCGCCTTGAAGTAATCGAGGTGCGCGGCCATGGCGCGGTGCGAGCGCACTTCGACGGCCGTGAGGTCGTCCACGTCGAGCGCCGAGTAGCCCGACTGGCGCGGCCCCATGAAGAGCGCCACGTCGTTGCGCCACGAGACGAAGGGCCGCTCGAAGAGGCCGAGCTGCTCGCGCCCGCGCGCCATGAAGCCGGCAAACGCATCGGGCTGGCCGGCCTTGAAGTCGATCCAGCGGTTCATGTCCACGCCGCCGAAGAGCCACGAGGTGTTCATGCAGTGGTGCACGTCGGCTTCTTCGATGTCGTTCACGTAGGCGGCGCCGGCGCGGGCGAACAGGTCGCCGTCGCCGGTGGCGTCGACCACCACGTCGGCCATGATGGCCATGCGGCCTTCCTTGCTCTCGAAGACCACGCCCTTGACCGCGCCGTCCTGCACGATCGGGATGGCGGCCCACGAGTGGTAGATGAGCTTGACCTTGCGCTCCAGCACGATCTCCTGCGAGAGCAGCTTCAGGCGCTCGGGGTCGATGGTGGGCGACCAGGTGACGATGCCGTGGTAGGCGGCGGTGCGCTGCGACCAGTGCGCGGCCTTGGCCACGTCCTGCGAGCCCCAGTCCGCGCGCTGCGGGCCGGCGATGGCGTCGGCGGGCAGGCGGTCGAACAGCTCCTCGGCGAAGCCGCGGATCACCAGCTTGCCTTCCCAGTCGGTCATGCGGTCGATCCAGATCACGAGGCCGCCGGTCGACAGGCCGCCCAGGTGGTTGTAGCGCTCGAGCAGCGCCACGTCGGCGCCCGCACGGGCCGCGGCAGCGGCTGCGGCGGTGCCCGACGGGCCGCCGCCGACCACCAGCACGCCGCAGCGGTGATAGACCGGAATGTTCTTGCCGGGCTCGGCCCAGCTGCCGTGGTCAGGGCGCTTGACGCGGCTGTCGCGGTCGAAGATGTCGGAGGACAGGATGCGCTCGTCGGTGCGGACGACAGTTTTCATGGAGGGTTGTCTTGGATGGGCTGTTTCGTCGTATTTTGATTTCAATGTTCATTTTGTCAAACACAAAAGCCATGAAAAGGCGTTTATTCGGGGTATTCCCTAGTTAATATGGATTTTTATGATTTTCTAAATCAATATCAGGAGAACATTCCAACGGAGACATCGATGAAGAAACTCAACGGCACCCGCCGTGCGTTCGGCTCGGCCCTGAGTGCCGCGGCCCTGCTGGGCCTGGCGCCGCTCGCGTTCGCGCAGGACTTTCCGGCGCGCAACAAACCGATCCGCATCGTCGTGGGCTTCACCGCCGGCGGCGGCACCGACGCGCAGGCGCGCATCGTGGCGCAGAAGCTCGGCGAGGTGCTGGGCACCAGCGTGATCGTCGACAACAAGCCCGGCGCGAGCACCATGCTCGCGGCCAACGAGGTGTCGCGCGCCTTGCCCGACGGCTACACGCTGCTGTACGCGCCCTCTTCCACGATGGCGCAGAACCCGCACACCTTCGCGCAGGTGCCCTACGACCCGTTCAAGGACTTCACCGCCATCTCGATGGGCGGGCGCGGGCCGCTGGTGCTGTCGGTCAGCACCTCGGTGCCGGCCCACAACGTGAAGGAGCTGGTGGCCTACGTGAAGGCGAACCCCGGCAAGGTGAGCTACGCCTCGTTCGGCGCGGGCACCTCGTCGCACATCTACGGCGAGGCCTTCGTGAAGAAGACCGGCGTCGATGCGGTGCACATCCCCTACAAGGGCGGCTCGGATGCGGCGAAAGACCTGATCGGCGGGCGCGTGCAGTACATGTTCGACTCGGCCTCGTCGGCCATCATCACCTCGGCCACGGGCAAGGTGAAGGTGCTGGCCATCGCGGCGAATGCGCGCATCCCGGCGCTGCCCGACGTGCCGACCTTCGCCGAACAAGGCTACGCAGGGCTCGACCTGCCGAGCTGGCTCGGCTTCTACGGGCCGGCGCGCATGCCGGCGCCGGTGGTCGCCAAGCTCAACGCGGCGCTCACGCAGGTGCTCGCGATGCCGCAGGTGCGCGAGTTCTATCGCACGGGCGGCTACGAAGCCGGTGCGACGACGCCGGAAGAATTCGCCGGCATCACGCGCACGACCTACGAGCGCTGGGGCGCGATGGTGCAGCAGGTAGGCTTGGCCAAGCAATGAGCCCTTCTTCTTTCATCACCCGACGCAGCGCGGCCGCATGGCTTGCGCTGGGCGCGATCGCCTTGCCGCTGTCTTCATTCGCCGCCTCACCCGCGGACTTTCCGGTCAAGGGCCGCAGCATCCGCATCGTGCTCGGCCTGGCGGCCGGCGGCGCCTCCGACGCGCAGGCGCGCTTCGTCGCAAACAAGCTCGGCGAGGTGCTGCAGACACCGGTGATCGTGGAGAACCGACCGGGCGCGAGCTTCATCCTCGCGACCGAGGAGGTGATCCGCGCGGCGCCCGACGGCTACACCTTCATGTACGCGCCCTCTTCCGTGGTCGCGCAGAACCCGCAGACGCTGGCACAGGTGCGCTACGACCCGTTCAAGGACTTGACGCCGATCTCGCTCGGCGCGCGCGGCCCGTTGGTGCTGACGGTGCACGCGAGCGTGCCGGCGCGCAACGTGCAGGAGCTGGTGGCGTACATCAAGGCCAACCCGGGGAAGATGAGCTACGCCTCGTTCGGCACCGGCACCTCGTCGCACATCTACGGCGAGGCCTTCGCGCGGCAGGCCGGACTAGACGTGGTGCACGTGCCTTACAAGGGCGGCGCCGATGCGGCGAAGGATTTCCTCGCGGGCCGCGTGCAGTACTACTTCGACGCGGCGCCCAACGCCATCCAGAACACGGCCACCGGCAAGGTGCGCATGCTCGCGGTGGCGGCCCCCAAACGCAGCGCGATGCTGCCCGACGTGCCCACGATGAGCGAGCAAGGCGTGAGCGGCGTCGACATGGCGAGCTGGCTCGGCTTCTACGGCCCGGCGCGCATGCCGGCGCCGGTGGTCGCGAAGCTCAATGCCGCGCTGGCACAGGTGCTGGCGATGCCGGCCACGCGCGACTTCTTCCGCCAGGGTGCCTACGAAGCCGAATCGTCGACCCCGCAGCAACTGGCCGACCTGACGCGCACGACCTACGACCAGTGGGCCGAGACCATCCGCAAGCTCGGCCTCACGAAGCAGTAACGGGTCGCGGCGGCGAAGTTCAGCCGAAGAACTTCAGCAGCCGCGCATTGGTCTCGTCGGCGCGTTCGTACTGCACCCAGTGCCCCGCGCCGTCGATCACCACGCCTTCGCGGCCAGGACCTTCGCTGGCCAGTTTCGCCACCAGCGGGCGCGAATCGGCGGTGACGTCGAACTCGCCCCACAGCAGCAGCGTCGGCACGCCCAGCGCGTCGATCGCGGCCTGCAGGCCGCCCGAGAGGGACACCTCCTTGCTGCGAAAGCGCGTGCCGTGGCACGAGAGGTCGTGGATCTCGAAGGCCAGCGGGTCGATGGCGGCGGGCGCGTGCAGCATCAGCGCGCCCAGGTTGTGCATGAGCGCGGCGCGCTCGGTCTCGCGGTCGGGGGCGGCGCGCCAGTTGATCATCTCGACCGTCATGCGGCGCAAGGTGCCGTGGCCGCCGCTGCCCATCAGCGCCAGCCGGCGGATCGCGCCGCGCCGCACCGCGAAGCGCGCGGCGGTGAGCCCGCCGAACGAGAAACCGCCCAGGTCGATGGGCGTGCCGGCGCCGACGAGCGCATCGAGCGTGCCGCCGAGCGCGGCCAGCAGCGGCACCAGCGCGTCGTCGCCGGGCGCCACGCGCGGCAGCGCGTCGGAATCATGAAAGCCGGGCATGTCGGGCAGGAGCAGCGTGCGCTGCGCCGACAGCGCTTCGGCATTGCGCAGCCAGTGCATCCAGCTGCCGTGGCCGCCATGCAGCAGCACGATGGGCGGCTGCGTCGTGTCGGTGCCGAAGCGGCGCCAGCGCACGCGCACGCCGTCGTGCACCGGGTCGTGCGAGGTGGACAGGGCTTCGATGCGGGCGATCTGGCGCCGGGCTTCGGCGGATTCGTCGGGGGTGGGAAGAGCGGGCGTGGGCATGGCTTCATTCTGCCGCGCGGCCCGCGTGCCTTCAGGCCGCGCCGAAGCGGTAGCTCGACACCACGAGCCCGCCCATGAAGGCGTCCTCGTGGTAGACGCGCTCGCCGACGTCGCCCTCGGCCGCACCCACCGCGACCATCAGCGGAATCAGGTGCTCCTCGCGCGGGTGCGCCACGCGCGCCGACGGGGCCGAGGCCCAGTCCTGCAGGCGTTGCACGCGCGCTTGCGGCGTGGCCTGCACAGCCGTCTCGTCGAGCCAGTCGCCGAAGGTCTTGGACACGCCGTGCGCCTGCGGGCCGAAGTTGCGCAGGTTGTGATAGCTCAGGCCGCTGCCGACGATGAGCACGTTCTCGTCGCGCAGCGGTGCGATCGCGCGGCCCAGCGCCAGGTGTTCGGCCGGGTCGAGCCCACGCCGCAGCGACAGCTGCACCACCGGCACGTCGGCGTTCGGGTAGATCGCGGCCATCGGCGAGAACATGCCGTGGTCGTAGCCGCGCTCGGGGTCGATCTGCGCCGGCAGGCCGGCGGCGGCGATCAGCGATTGCACGCGCTGCGCGAGTTCGGGCGAGCCGGGCGATGCATAGCGCACCTCGTAGGTGTGGGCCGGAAAGCCGCCGTAGTCGTAGATCATGGGCGGGCGCGGGTTGCCCTGCACCGTGAACACGGGCGACTCCCAGTGCGCCGAAATCATGAGGATCGCGGCCGGCGTGCGGCCGATCTGGTGCGGCATGTCGGCCAGCGAAGCGGCGAGCTGGTCGTAGGTGGCGCCCATCTCCTTCTTCATCCAGGGCCAGGGGCCGCCGCCGTGCGAGATGAAGTACGTGGGCAGGCGGGAAAGCGGGGTGTTGTCGTGGGTCAAGTCGATGCTCCTTGAAGGCGTTGGATCGACTGTAGACATTTCCTTTCAGGAAATCGACAGGCTACGATGCATCGAATCCTTTCTTCACAGGAAATCATCGATGGACCGCATGACCAGCCTGCGCGTGTTCCGCGAGGTCGTCGAGGCCGGCAGTTTCGTGGCGGCGGCCGAGCGCCTGGGCCTGTCGGCGCCGATGGCCAGCAAGCACGTGGCGCAACTCGAGAAATCGCTGGGCGCGCGGCTGCTGCACCGCTCCAGCCGCCACCTGAGCCTGACCGAGGCCGGCACCGCCTGGTACGAGCAGAGCCGCCGCGCGCTCGACCTGCTCGATGCGGCCGAGGCCGCCATCGGCCAGACCAGCGACACACCGCGCGGCCAGCTCAAGGTGAGCGCGCCGGTGTGGTGCGCCACGCCGCGCTTTGCGCGCGTGCTGGCCGACTACCGCGCGGCGTACCCCGAGGTGCTGGTCGACATGCACCTGGAAAACCGCAAGGTCGATCTTGCGGCCGACGGCTACGACCTGGCCTTGCGCGCCACGCAGGAGCCCTCGCCCGCGCTCATCGCGCGGCCGCTGTGCCGCGTGCCCTTTCATCTCACGGGCACGCCGGCCTACCTGAAGCGCCACGGCGCCCTGCCCGCGGTGCCGGCCGACCTCGCGAAGCTGGGCGCGATCGTGCCCAGCTACGTGAACCTGGACAACCTCGCGCTCAAGGGGCCGGGCGGGCGCATGTTCCCGCTGCGGCTCACGCCCGCGATGCGTTCGGACGACACCACGCTCACGCTGCACGCGGTGCGCGCCGACATGGGCATCGCGTACCTGCCCGTGTGGCTCATCGACGACGACCTGGCGCAGGGCCGGCTGGTGCGGCTGCTGCCCGCGTTCGAAGCCACGCCGGTCACGCTGTTCGCCGTGTACACGAGCCGGCAGTACATGTCGCCCAAGCTGCGAACTTTCATCGACTTCCTGAGCGAGCGGCTGGGAGGCATGGAAACAAAGGCAGCACGGGCCGACGACACCAAGACACGACGCAGCTGAAGGCTTGCTGAAGGCACCGGCCACGAACGCACCTTTTCGGGGCAAGGTCATGCCTGCAGGGCTACATTCGAAGGCTCTGCTGGAGACCGATTCCTTGTTCCGCTTTTTCGAAAAACTCCTTCCCCCGTACCCCGCCGCCGAACCGACGCTGCCGCCCCAGGGCTTCTTTGCCTTCCTGTGGGCCTGCACGCACGGCGTGCGCGGCAAGATCGCCGCGATGGCGGTGCTCACCGCGGTGATGTCGACCTTCGAGGCCGCGCTGTTCGCGATCCTCGGGCGCATCGTGGACTGGCTCGGCGGCCAGGTGCCGTCCAAGCTGTGGGCCGAGCGCGGCGACACGCTGCTGTGGCTGGCCGCGTTCCTGGTGATCAGCATCGGCGTGGTGGCACTGCAGACCATCGTGAAGCACCAGACGCTGGCAGTGAACCTGCCGATGCGCCTGCGCTGGAACTTCCACCGCCTGATGCTGGGCCAGAGCATGGCCTTCTACCAGGACGAGTTCGCGGGCCGCATCACGGCCAAGGTGATGCAGACCGCGCTGGCCGTGCGCGAGACCGTGTTCGTGCTGGCCGACGTGCTCGTGGCCATGGGCGTGTACGTGGCCACCATGATCATCCTGGTGGGCGTGCTCGACGCGCAGCTGGTGTGGCCCTTCGTCATCTGGCTGGCGCTGTACATCGCCTCGCTGGTGTACTTCGTGCCGCGCCTGGGCAAGGTCGGCAAGGCGCAGGCCGACGCGCGCGCGCTCATGACCGGGCGAGTGACCGACGCCTACACCAACATCGCGACCGTCAAGCTGTTCTCGCACACGCAGCGCGAGGCCGGCTTTGCGCGCGACGCGATGCGCGAGTTCATGAAGACCGGCTACGGCCAGATGCGGCTGGTGAGCGCCTTCGAGATCGTCAACCACACGCTGAGCATGGGCCTCACGGCCGGCATGGCGGGCATGGCGCTGTGGCTGTGGTCGCACGGCACGGTGGGCGTGGGCGCGGTGGCCGCCGCCACGGCGATGGCGCTGCGGCTGCAGGGCATGTCGCACTGGATCATGTGGGAGATGACCAGCCTGTTCGAAAACATCGGCACGGTGCAGGACGGCATGAAGACGCTGTCGCGCCCGCGCACGGTGCTGGACGCGGCCGATGCCGCGGTGCTCGACGTGCCGCGCGGCGAGGTGCGCTTCGAGCAGGCGAGCTTCCGCTACGGCGATGCGGGCCGCCGCGTGATCGACGACCTGAACCTCGTGGTCAGGCCCGGCGAGAAGATCGGTCTGGTCGGCCGTTCGGGCGCCGGCAAGTCGACGCTGGTGAACCTGCTGCTGCGCTTCCATGACCTGGAAAGCGGCCGCATCCTCATCGACGGACAGGACATCTCGAAGGTCACGCAGGATTCGCTGCGCATGCACATCGGCATGGTCACGCAGGACACCTCGCTCATGCACCGCTCGGTGGCCGACAACATCGCCTACGGCCGGCCCGACGCGACGCTGGCGCAGATCGAAGCCGCCGCCAGGCGCGCCGAGGCGCACGACTTCATCCAGACGCTGGGCGATGCGGGCGGTCGGCGCGGCTACGAGGCGCACGTGGGCGAGCGCGGCGTGAAGCTGTCGGGTGGCCAGCGCCAGCGCGTGGCGATTGCGCGCGTGATGCTGAAAGACGCACCGATCCTGCTGCTCGACGAAGCGACGAGCGCGCTCGACTCCGAGGTCGAAGCCGCGATCCAGCAGAGCCTGTACACGCTGATGGAAGGCAAGACCGTGATCGCCATCGCGCACCGGCTCTCGACCATCGCCGCGATGGACCGGCTCATCGTGCTCGACGAAGGCCGCGTCGTCGAAGAAGGCGACCACCGCACGCTGATGGCCCAAGGCGGCCTGTATGCGCGGCTGTGGGCGCACCAGAGCGGCGGCTTCCTGGGCGACGGGCTCGAAGAAGACGAAGCCCTTCGCGCCTGAGCGGGCTCCTTCGTGAAACACCGCGGAACCGGCCTTGCCGGGCCGCAGGTGTTGCCCCCGGAAGGGGGTTGGCGCAGCGACACGAAGTGCGCGAAGCCTGGGGGAGAGCCTAGCTCGGCGACGTGCCGGCCTCGTACAGCGCGACGTACTCACCCGACGGCGGGATCGGCTTGATGATGTCGATCAGCACGCCGTTCGGGTCGCGCGTGATGAAGTGGCGCTGGCCGAAGGCCTCGTCGCGCAGTGACAGCAGGATCGGCAGGCCGGCCGCCTTCAGGCGCTCGTGCACCGCGTCGGGGTCTTCCACCTCGAAGTTCAACAGCAGCCCGCCCGCCACCTGCCCGCGCGCTTCGGCGGGAATGGTCTTGTGCGTGCCGTCGAGCACGGCGAGGTTCACCGAGGCATCGTCCGCCAGCTGCAGGTGCACATACCAGTCGGTCGTGAACAGCGACACGAACCCAAAATGCGCCTGGTAGAAGGCCGCGGTGCCGGCCACGTCGTTGGTCATGATCACCGGGTAATAGCTCGTCACTTTCATGGGGTGGCTCCTTCTTGGATTAAACATACAAACTGCATGTAAGTTAAATATTAATCCACAAACAGACTGCATGTAAATTAGGGTCATGGCCAAAACCCCGGCACGCACCAACCGCGAACGCACCGAAACCACCCGCCTCGCGCTGACCGAGGCGGCCCGCACGCTCTTCGTCAGCAAGGGCTACGGTGACACCTCCACGCCCGAGATCGCCATGGCCGCCGGCATCACGCGCGGGGCGCTGTACCACCACTTCAACGACAAGCGCGACCTGTTCCGCCAGGTGCTGCTGCTCGAGGCGCAGGCGGTCGCGGCCGACATCGATGCCGCCACGCCCGACGAGCTCGGCCCGCGCGAGGCCCTGCTCGTGGGCAGCGAGGCCTACCTGAAGGCGATGACGGTGCCGGGGCGCACCCGGCTGCTGCTGATCGACGGGCCCGCCGTGCTGGGCCTGGCGGAAATGATGTCGATGGACGACGCCACCTCGGCGAACTCGCTGCGCCAGGGGCTGGCGCGCGCCGGAATGGGCCGGGGCGAGGTGTCGCTCGACGCCCTCGCCCGCCTGCTGTCGGCCGCCTTCGACCGCGCGGCCCTGGAGATCGATGCCGGCGCCGATGCCGCCAAGGTGCGGGCCGCCATGCTGTGGCTGCTGGAGCAGGCGCTCCCGCCCAGGAGAAACTAGACCGCGCCTCGCCCGCCCATGCGCACGGGCCACTTGGCGACGGTGCCACGCTGCATCGATTCGAGCGTGGTCTGCGTGAACACGTTGATGCTCACATGCCGCGCGAGGTAGTGCTCCAGCACCAGCCCCAGCAGGTACGGGCTCGTGCCCGAGAACCCTTCTTCATCGACGCTCAGCGTGCACTGCACGCCGCGCCCGTAGATCAGCGGCCCCGCGCCCGGCAGGCGCCGCGTCACGGGTTCGATGCGCGAGCCGACGAGGCAGTCGATCTGCCGGCGCAGCACGTCGTTGTCGGCGGTGACGAACAGCCGCAGCATGTCGCGCAGCGCCTGCGCGCCTTCGCGGTGCGGCATGTCGGCCAGCGGCAGGTGGTTGAAGCCCAGCTGGCGGATCAACCGCCACGCGATCTCGCGCTGTGCGAACGGCGACTTGGGCGTGCTCGGCGCACGGATCAGGCCCACGGCCGACACCGGGATCGAATCGGCCACCGCGAGGTCGGCCTGCCCGTTGCGCGGCACGAGGCACGGCAGGTCGCGGTTGGTGAGCATCGCCTTCACCGACAGGTAGCGCAGGCTCTCGGGGTACGGTGCCTCCTGCTGGTCGACCAGCGACAGAAACACCTCGGTGCCGATGTACGGCGTGCGCGTGCCGTACTTGCGCGCCGTTTCGGAGACCAGCCGCGGTTCGCGCCGCACCGAGAAGTAGCGGCCGTGGTTGCCTTCGTCTTCGTTGAGCGTCTGGTAGAGCGGGCGGAAGTCGATCTCGGCCGTGGTGCGCGCCTGCTGGCCGGCGATGCGCTGCACCGAATACACCTCGAAATCCATCGGCCGTGAACGGTCGGGCACGAGGTGGAACTCGGTCTGCGCGCTGTCGAGTTCAATGCGGTCGGTCCGCCGCTCGAACAGGTTGACCACCGGCGTGCTGAACAGCGCGAACTGCGCCGCATCGACCAGCGCCCCCAGCGCGCCGGGCGGCTTGCTCAGCAGCACGACGATCTCGACCTCCTTGCCGGGAATGCGCGCCAGCCCCGGCGCGAGCTGCGTGAGCGTGAAGAAGTAGAAGCGCTCGGGGCACGCGAAGTATTCGTGCAGCAGGTTGTGGCCGTGGAAGGTGTTCCACGCCAGCGGCAGCAGGCCTTCGCCCGGCCCCAGCCCTTCGTGCACCAGCGCGCCTTCGGTCACGACGTGCGGCCGGTCCATCAGCTGGCCCGGCTCGCCAATGAAGGTCGCGACCGCCGATGTGTGCAGCAGCTCGAACAGGTGCGACGCCACCTGCTCGTTGCCGCGCAGGTAGATGGGCAGCCGGTCGAGCCCCGACAGTGCCGAGAAGCCCATCTCGCCCACGATGCGCAGCCGCAGGCGCAGCGCGCCCGTCACCTGCACATGCGGCGGCACGTAGCGCTCCAGCGCCGGGATGTCGGGCGGCGCGCCGGTGAGACGCGCTTCGACGATCTCGAAGGGCCACAGCGTCACGTCCTGACTGGAGCGGAACTCGCACGGCGTCTGCTCGCCCGCGGGCACGCGCGCGTGGAAGGCCGTGCCGCGCGGCACCACGAAGCCGCGCGTGAAGTCGCCCTCCTTCACGCTGGGATGCAGCTGCGCCACGGCCATCGACGGCGTGGGGCTCAGGTAGTTGGGGTACAGCACCTCGAGCAGGCGCTGCGTGAAGCGCGGAAATTCGGCGTCGAGCTTGATCTGCATGCGCGCCGACATGAAGCTGAACGACTCGATGAGCCGCTCCACGTACGGGTCGGCCACCTCGATGCCGTGCATGCCCAGGCGGCGCGCGATCTTGGGGTGCGAGGCGGCGAACTCGCTCGCCGCCTCGCGCATGTAGACGAGTTCCCGGTTGTAGTACTCGAGGAGTTGCGGGTCCATGACGGTGAGCCTTCCCTGGCGTGGTTGAAGTAAAGGAGAAATGAAAGACAGACAGGCTTCAGTCCGCCGCGCCGACGATGCGCATGCGGTTGGTCTCGAGGTCGACCGCGCTTTGCACCGTGAAGGCCAGCGGGTACGGCTTCAGGTGAATGAGCGCGCGGATCTCGAACAGCAGCACGTTGTAGGCCTCGGCCGCGCCGTCTTCCTTCATGAGCGGCACGACCTGCACGCTGTCGGCAATCAGGCGCGGCTCGTAGTCGTGGATGGCGCGGCGGATGATGCGTTCGATGTCCGCCCACTTGCGCTCCGACAGGTAGCTGCCGGCCAGCGGCGGCACGCCGTAGTTGACGGTGGAAGACGCCGCGTCGGCATGGCGCACGCGGTCGATCAGGTCTTCGGCGTTGGTGGTGTTGAACAGGAGGGCCAGGTCGCGCTGGATGATCTCGCGCATCCGGGCCGGCGTGGCCGTGTACTCCGACGGCAGCTCGGTGGTGCGGCTGGGCGCCTCGTCGCGCAGGCGGTCGAACAGCGTGGGCAGCAGCTGCGCGTTGACGCGCGGCGCGGCGGGTGCATCGGGCCCGCGGGGCGCGCGGGCGCCGGGGTGCGCGGGGTGGGAACCTGTGAACGGGGATTGCTCGGTGAGCCGCATGACCTGGCCTTTTCTGGAAGGGGCAGAGTCTTGCGTGGATGCCCGCCGCTCATTGCAAACAATGGTCACACAGCGGGGTCGGGCGCGCACGCGCACGCCCGCACCGGGCATTTGTCGTCGCGTTCACGCTTCGCAAGTCCTACAGCACGCACCGTCTCTCGCCGACACCCACGTGCCGATGGGCGGCCGATGCTGGGTCATCGCCAACCACAAGGAGCCTTCGCGTGAATTCCATCATCTACATCGTCGGCCTGGTCGTGGTCGTCGTCGCCGTGCTGTCGTTCTTCGGCCTGCGCTGAAACCGCAAGCGCAGCGCCACGGGGCCGTTCGCGGCCCCGTTTCTCTTGGGCAGGCCTTCTGCATGCGCCGGGCATAATTTGCGCGCCCCGCCGCCGCTTTGCTGCGCCGGGGCGTCATTGGCGAAGAAGAAGGGACCCTGTTGATCACCACCACCGCGCTGCGCGCACCTGCTTTTCCGGATGCGGTGATCACCGAGGCGGTCCGATGGACCGAACAGAACGGCCCGCTCGACGACGCGTCGGCCCTTCGCACCGCGGCCTCGCGCGCAGCCGACGGCCCCACCCGCATCGTTGAACGCGCCCGCCAGCTCGGCGAGCGCATGGGCCTGCAGGCCGAACTCGCGCGCGGCCGGCAATGGGCACCGTGGGTGCTGCTGGCGCTGGTGGCGCTGGTCGTGATCGCGGGGCTGGGCCTCGCCGGCCAGGTGGTCGGCGGCAACGACCGCCACATCAACGTGATCGTCGCGCTCGTGAGCTTGCTGGGCCTGCACGCGCTCACGCTGCTCTTGTGGCTGGCCGGCCTGTGGTTGCCGTCGGGCACCTTCGGCACGGCCTCGCTGGGCTGGCTGTGGCTGTCGCTCACGGCGCGCGTGGCGGGCGGCCAGCGCGGGCAGGCGCCGCAATTGGTGCGCGCGGCCACGGGGCTCTTGACGCGTGCGCGTTTGCTGCCCTGGGCCTTCGGGCTCGTGAGCCACGGCATCTGGGCGCTGTCGTTCGCCGTGGTGCTGGCCGCGATGCTGTTCGCCCTGGCCTTTCGCAGCTACACGCTGAGCTGGGAAACCACCATCCTCGAACCCGCCTTCTTCGTACGCGTGGTGCAGGCGCTGGGCTGGCTGCCGGCGCAACTCGGCTTTCCCGTGCCCGATGCGGCCACCGTGCAATCGGCCACCCCAGTCGCCGCGGCCCAGCGCACCTGGGCGCTGTGGCTCACCGGCTGCATCGCGGTGTACGGCCTGCTGCCGCGCCTGGCGCTGGTGCTGCTGAGCGCCGCCGTCTGCCGCCATCGCCGCCCCGCCTTGCAGCCCGACTGGCAGGCGCCCTACTACCGCAAGCTGCTGGCCCGTTTCGCCGCGCTGGCGCCACCCGCCATCGTCGATGCCGACCCGGGCCGCGCGCACCCCGCCGCACCCACCGGCCTGCCGGCCTCCGAGCAGCACGACGGCCTCTTCGTCGTCGGCTTCGAACTGCCGCCCGACCTGCCCTGGCCGCCCGCCGGCTTGCCGGCATCGGCGGTCCGCATCGACGGCAGCGCGCCGGCGCGCCGCGCACTGCTCGACCAGCTCGCGCAGGTCCACCCGCGCACCGTGCTGCTGGTCTGCCATGCGGCCTCGAGCCCCGACCGCGGCACCGAGCGCTTCCTGCGTGAGGTGCTGACGCATTGCGGCGAATGCCGCCTCTGGCTGGCCGACGCGCCCAACGCCGCCGCCACGCAGCGCTGGCGCGACTGGCTGCGCGACGCAGGGCTCGCCCATGTGGTCGCGAGCGACCGGCTCGATGCCGTCTTCACGGAAGGCACCGCGACCGCATGACCTCCCCGACCCCGATCCGCATTGCCGTCGTCGGCCACACCAACGCGGGCAAGACCTCGCTGCTGCGCACGCTCACGCGGCGCGTGAACTTCGGCGAGGTGTCGCAGCGCCCGGGCACCACGCGCCATGTCGAGTCGGTCGATCTCGAGGTGAACGGCCAGCCGGCCGTGCGCTTCCTCGACACGCCGGGCCTGGAAGACGCGGTCGCGCTGCGCGAGCACCTGGCCGGCCTCGACGCCGCCCAGCAGGCCACGCCGCCCGAGCGCATCCGCCGCTTCCTGCAGGGCCCCGAGGCGCACGGCGTGTTCGAGCAGGAGGCCAAGGTGCTGCGCGCGATGCTCGACATCGACGCCGCCTTTCTCGTGATCGACGTGCGCGAGCCGGTGCTGCCCAAGTTCCGCGACGAGATCGAGCTCCTGAACTCCTGCGCGCGTCCGGTGCTGCCGGTGCTCAACTTCGTGCGCGATGCCGCCAGCCGCGAGCCGGCCTGGAAAGAACTGCTCTCGGCCTACGGCCTGCACGTGCAGGTGCGCTTCGATGCGGCGGCGCCGTTCGTGGGCGCCGAGCACGACCTCTACAACGACCTGGCCACCCTGCTGCGCGACCGCCGCGACGCGCTGCGCGGCGTGGTCGACGCGCTCGATGCCGAGGCCGACGCGCGCCGCCAGTCGGCCTGCACGCGCATCGCGGACCTGCTGGTCGATGCCGCGGCCATCCGCCGCACCGTGCCCGCCGCCGAGTTCGCCGACGCCACGCGCCGCCAGGCGCTGGTCGCCGGCGTGCAGAAGGACGTGTTCGACAAGGCCCAGCGCTGCACCGACGACCTGCTCGCGCTCTACGGCTTTCGCCAGGGCGACGCCGACGAAGCGCCGCTGCCGATCATCGAAGGCCGCTGGACGCTCGACTTCTTCAACCCCGAGGCGATGAAGGACGCGGGCCTGCGCCTGGGCAAGGGCGCGGTCATCGGCGCGGCCGTTGGCGTGGTGGCCGACCTCGCGGTGGCGGGGCTGTCGCTGGGCGCGGGCGCGGCGCTGGGCGGCGCCATCGGCGGTGCGGTGTCGCAGGGCTGGGGGCCGCTCGGGCGCAAGCTGGCCAACAAGCTGCGCGACATGCACGAGCTCACGGTGGAAGACAGCGTGCTGTTCACGCTGGCGGCATGGCAGCTGCAGCTGGCGCAGGCACTGGAGCGGCGCGGCCATGCGGCCGTCGAGCGCATCCGGGCCGAGGCCCCGTCGGCGGACGAGGACGACACGCTCATGCGTGCCGCCGCGGGCGCGGTGCGTGCGGTGCAACCAGCGCGCAGCCATCCCGAATGGGAATCGACCGGCGCCCTCACGCGCAGCTTCTGGCGCCCCGCACCGCAGCGCGAGGCGCTGGCCGGCACGCTGTCGAGCGAACTGCGGCGCGCCTTCGACGCCTGACGCCGGGCCTCAGCCCGCCACTTGCTCTGGCGTTACTTTCGCCAATGACTTGTCGACAAACGCCCCCAACCGCGTCTGCACTTCCCCGCCGGTCTGCACCACCGCCGCCATCAGCGACTCGGCGAACATGCCGTCGGTGGCCGACATGTCGGCGATGCGGCTGATCGACGTGACCATCGCGTAGTTCGACAGTGCCGCGTTCTTCGCCACGCGCTTGGCCAGCACCATCGCGGCACGCAGGCTCTCGCCGGGTGCGGCGATCTCGTGTGCCAGGCCCAGCGTCTTGCCGGCGCGGGCGTCGAGCACGCGGCCGGTGAGCATCATCTCGACCATGCGGCCCGGCGTGATGATGCGCGCCACGCGCACCGTCGCGCCGCCGCCCGTGAAGATGCCCTTCTGCCCCTCGGGCAGCGCGAAGTAGGTCGACGGGTCGGCCACGCGCACGTGCGTGGCCGCCGCCAGCTCCAGCCCGCCGCCGACCACCGCACCGTGCAGCGCCGCGACCACCGGGATGCCGCCGTACTGGATCTTGTCGAAGGTGCTGTGCCAGCGCTGGCACACGCGCATGAAGTCGACCGCCGTGCGTTCCTTGTCATGGTGTTCCTTGAGGTCGAGCCCGGCACAGAAATGCGGCCCCGCGCCGGTCAGCACCACGGCCTTGGCCTCGCGCGGCAGTGCGGAGAACACGGCGTCCAGCGCGGCCAGCGTGGCCTCGTCGATGGCGTTGCGCTTGGCGGGACGGTTCAGGGTCACGACGGCGACCTCTTCGTCCATGTGCAGGGTGACGTTCCGTTCGATCACGGCAGGGCTCCTTGGGTTGTTGCGGGTTCCGCCACCGGAATGGGGCGCTTCAGGGCTAAGATAGCCCTAGGCGCCGCGCCATTGCTTGCAGATCGCGCCCATTCATTTGCAGATTCCGCCAACCGTCGTTTGAACCCGTCATGCCGCCAGAGCGCGCTACCGTCGCCGTCAGCTTCCTGCAGCACCTGCTGAGCGGCGCACGCCGCCAGCTCAGCCCGCGCGACATCGACCTGCTGGCCGCGCAGGCCGGCCTGTCGCCGCAGCTGCTGCGCCAGGACGGCGCACGCGTCACGCGCGAGCAGTTCGTGCGCATGTACGAGTGCGTGTCGCTCTTCATGGGCGACGAGATGCTGGGCCTGTGGTCGCGCCCGATCCGCGCGGGCGCGCTCAAGTACCTCGGGCTCAGCCTGCTCGACGCGCCCTCGCTCATGGTCGCCATGTACCGCTTCGCGCGCTTCTGGAACCTGCTGCTGGACGACCACCGCCTGCGCATGACGCGCGCCCACGGCGTGGCCACGATCGCCATCGCGCCGCACCCCGAAGCCGCCGCGCGGCCCACCACGCCCTTCGGCCATGCGCTGATGGTCAAGCTGATCCACGGCGTGGCCTCGTGGCTCATGGGGCGGCAGCTGCCGGTTCTGGGCGTCGGCTTTGCGTTCCCGCGCCCCGCGCGCTTCGACGAGTACGCCAACCTGTTCCCGGGCCCGCTGCAGTTCGAGCAGGACACATCTTCCGTGCGCTTTGCCGAACCGGTACTGCGCCAGACCTTCCAGCGCACGCGCGCCGAGCTGCTCGACTTCGTGCGCCGCGCGCCCGACGACTGGATCTTCGTCACCTTCGACCACGGCACCACCAGCGCCACGGTGCGCGAGTTCGTCGCCGCGCACCTCGCCTCGGATGCCACGCTGGGCGCGGCGGCGCGCGCGGTGCACATGTCGGAACGCGCGCTGTCGCGCCAGCTCGCGGCCGAGGGCACCAGCTTTCGCGCACTGAAGGAAGAGGTGCGGCGCGACCTCGCGATCCAGCGCCTCGTGAAGACGCGCGAGCCCATCGACCGCATCGCCGCCTCGGTCGGCTTCGACAACACGCCGGCCTTCCACCGCGCCTTTCGAACGTGGACCGGCAGCACGCCGCGCGGCTACCGGCAGCGGGCTGGTTAGTTCGCTGCGCCGGCCAGCGCCTGCAGCTTGGCGAAGTCGCCTGGCCGCGCGCCCATCTGCTCGGGCGTCGAGCGCTTCGTCACGCGCTCCAGCAGCGGCAGGCGGTTGACCGGCTGCACCGTCATGCCCTTGCCGCGCAGGAACTGCTCGTCTTCGAGCTCGCTGGCGATCACGCCGACGTTGGTCCACTTGGCCGTGTCGGCCAGCGTCTTCTCCACCATGGCCTGCTGCGCCGGTGTGAGCCGGGCCCAGGCCGCCTTGCCGATGACGATGCCCAGCGTGTCGTAGATGTGGCCTGTGAGCTGCACGTACTTCTGCACCTCGTACAGCTGCTTGGCGCGCACCGTGCCCAGCGGATGCTCCTGCGCCTCGACCTCGTTCTTCTTGAGCGCGCCGTACAGGCTGTTGAACGGCAGCGACACGGGCTTGGCGTCGAGCGCGGTGGCGAAGAGCTGGTAGGCCGCGGCGTCGGGCACGTACAGGCGCAGGTCGCGAAAGTCCTCGGGGCGTTGCAGCGGCTTGCCCGAGGTCACCTGCCGCGCGCCGTAGTAGACCGACGCGACCATGCGGTTGCCGCTGCGTTCGTTGTAGCCCTTCATCAGGTCCGCGAGCAGCGGGCTGGCGAGGTACTTGCGCACGTGGTCCAGGTCCTTGAAGGCGAAGGGGTAGCTGCCCAGGCCCAGCGGCGGATAGCCCTCGGCCAGCGTGGCCTGCCCGACGTAGGCGATCTGCATGGAATCGTTGGCGAGCATCAGCGCGTAGTCGCGCTCCTGCCCCAGCTTCGAGGCGGGCACCACCTCGATCTTGATCTTGCCCTCGGACTGCTCGGCGATCTTGCGCGCCGCCAGTTCGGCCTGCTGGTGAAAGATGCTCGCGGGCTCGTAGATGTGGCCCCACTTGAACTGCTGCACTTGCGCACAAGCGGCAGCGGCGCTCCCCACGGCGACGCACAGGGCAGCAGCCCGGCGCCACGACATCAAACTTTTTTTCATCGGCAGTCCCTCACGGTGAGAAGGCCCGCCGGCGCGGGTGCGCCAAAGCACGCGGCGGGTGTCGGGAATGCGTCCCGGCCGCTGAATGTAAACATTTGCAACCAGAATCCAGACAGGGTTTGCCCGGTCACGGGGCAGTCATGGGGGTTGCCTAGGATCGCGGGCGCCCGACGCGCCCACTCCATTCCATCCCATGTACCCCGGCGAACGACTCAACGGCTACAGCCACCTGTTCGGCCTGCTGCTCGCGCTGCCGGCGGCCGCGTTGCTGCTCGCCAAGACGCTGCCCACGGGCGACCCGGCGCGCATCGCGGGCGGGCTGGTGTTCTCGCTCTCGGCGGTGGCGCTGTACGCGGCCTCCACGCTCTTTCACAGCACGCGCGGCCGCAGCAAGCGCCTGTGGGAGCGCGCCGACCACTGCGCAATCTTCCTGCTCATCGCGGGCACCTACACGCCCTTCGCGCTCGTCACGCTGCAAGGCCCCTGGGGCTGGCTGCTGCTCGCAGCGATCTGGAGCGCGGCGTGCTTCGGCATCTGGCGCGAGCTGAAACCCGCGACAGCCGACGCGGCGAAGAAGCCTTCGCTGCCGCTGTACATCGGCATGGGCTGGCTCGGCGTGCTGGCCGCCGCGCCGCTGGCGGCCAAGCTGCACGCCACCGGCCTGGCCTGGCTGGTCGCGGGCGGCGTGCTCTACACGGTGGGCACGGTGTTCTATCGCAACCGGCGGGGGCTGCGCCACGCGCACGGCGCCTGGCACCTGTTCGTGCTGGCCGGCACCGCGAGCCACTATGTGGCCGTGGGGTGGTTCGTGCTCTGACGCCTACAACGGCTGCAGCTTCGCCGTCTTCATCATCCGCTCGGTCAGTTCCATCTCGCTCGCGAAGCCCTGCACGTACGCCTCGGTCGTCGACGGGCTCACCTCGCTGCCCAGCTCGGTCAGCGCAGTGATCACCGACGGCTGCTTCAGCGCCTGGCCGAACACCTCGTAGATGCGCGCAGCGATCGCATCGGGCGTGCCCGCCGGCACCGAGACGCCGCCCCACGACGTGAGCTCGACGCCGCGCAGCCCCAGCTCGGCCAGCGTCGGCACCTGCGGCAAGGCCGCGTTGCGCTTGGCGCCGGCCACACCCAGGGCGCGCAGCTTGCCGCCCTGCACGTGCGGCAGCGCCACCGAGAAGATCGGCATGCCGAAGTTCACCTGGTTGCCCAGCACCGCGTTGACGATTTCAGACGCGCCCTTGTACGGCACGTGCGTGGCCTGCACGCCCGCGGCCTGCAGGAACAGCTCCACGCCCAGGTGCGAGGGCGTGCCGACGCCGCCCGAGGCGTAGTCGAGCTTGCCGGGGTTGGCGCGCGCACGTGCCACCAGTTCCTGCAGGGTCTGGATGCCCGAGCCCGCATTCACCACCAGCAGCACGTCGGAGGTGGTCAGCCGCATGATGTGGCGGAAGTCCTTGAGCGCGTCGTAGCCCGGGTTCTGCTGCATGCGCATGTTGGCGGCCATGGGCGCGCTCGAGTAGATCCAGGTGTAGCCGTCGGGCGCGGCCCGTGCGACCTGGCGCGCGCCGATGTTGCCGGCCGCGCCGCCCCGGTTCTCGATGACGACCGGCTGCCCCAGCAAGGGGCCGAGCGCTTCCGCGAGGATGCGCGCGCCGTTGTCCGGGCCGGTACCGGCCAGGTACGGCACGACCCACTTGACCGGGCGGGTCGGCCGCCAGGCGGAAGCGTTCGCGCCCGCTGCGCGCGCGATGGCCGGCAGCAGCGCCGAGGCCGCGATCGCACCGCACAGCGCGCGGCGATTGGCATTGATAGTCATGGTTTGTCTTGTCTCCTGATTGTCTGGTTCGGCCTCAGGCCGCATCGCCGATCAGCTCGCGCGCGATGATGTTCTTCTGGATCTCGCTCGTGCCCGTGAGCACACGGTACATGCGCAGCATGCGGAACAAAAACTCCACGCGCCGCCCCTGCACGATGCCTTCGCCGCCGTGGATCTGCACCGCCGCGTCGGCCACGCGGAACGCAGCCTCCGAGCAGAACAGCTTGGCCATCGAGGCCTCGGCGCGCGGGTCGCCGCCGGCGTCGATCTGCCGCGCGGTCGACAGCATCAGCGCGCGCGCCGCGCACAGCTGCGTCGCCATGTCGGCCAGCGAATGCTGGATCGCCTGGAACTGCGCGATGGCGCGGCCGAACTGGCGACGCGTGCGCGCGTAGTCGCGCGCATCCTTCAGCGCCACGGTCGCCAGCCCCACCATGCCCGGGCAGTGCAGCAGCCGGTTGACGGTGATGCGCCCCAGCGCCAGCGCCAATCCCTTGCCGGGTTCGCCGATGAGGTTCGCGGCGGGCACGCGGCAATCGGTGAGCACGATGTCGCCCGTGGTCGACTGGCCCGCCATGGTCTTGTAGCCCGCCTGCACCTCGACGCCCGGCTGCGTCAGGTCGACGAAGAACGCCGTCACCTCGCGGCGCGCCGGATCGTCCGAAGTGGACGCCATGAGCACCGCGAGATCGGCAAACGGCGAGCCCGAGATGAAGCGCTTGCGCCCGTTGAGCACATACACGTCGCCCTCGCGCCGCGCCTGCGTCTGCACCGCGCCGGCGTCGGAGCCGGCCTCGGCCTCGGTGAGCGCAAAGCAGATCGCCTTCTCGGCCTGCGCCACGGGACGGATGAACTTCGCCATCTGTTCGGGCGTCGCGAACTTGGCCAGTGCACCGACACGCGGCGGCCCGCTGAGTTCGCCGAACACATGCGGCGCGAGCGGCGAGCCGCTGGCGTAGATCGATTCCTTCACCAGCACATGGTCAAGCAACGACAGGCCCAGGCCGCCCATCGCCGGCGGCAGCGTCATGCCGTAGAAGCCCATCGCGTGCGAGCGGCGCCAGACGTGGCGCAGCGTTTCCCTGTCGGGGCCGTGCTCGTGGTCGATGCCCTTCTCGCGCACCAGCTCGGCCAGCTCGCCGTTCAGGAAGTCGCCGATGCGGGCGATCAGCTCGGCCGCGCGCGGCGAGCCCTCGAAGGGGCCGTCGAACAGCGGCGCGCGGATGGCCGAAGCCTCGGTGGGTGCAGCGGAAGGGGTCAGCGTGGTGTCCATGTCGTTCTCTTCGCTCTTGTTCAATTGACGCGCCGCGCGTGGCCGGCCCAGTACGGCGTCTGGATCGCCTTGCGCGCGACCTTGCCGTTGGCGTTCTTCAGCAGCGACTCGACGAACTCGATGCGGCGCGGCCGCTTGAAACCCGCCAGCCGCGCGGCGCAGAAGTCGTCGAGCCCGGCCGTGTCGGGCGAGGCGCCCGGCTTCAGCACGATGTGCGCGGCCACCGCCTCGCCCCACTTGTCGTCGGGCACGCTGAACACGCAGGCCTCGGCCACCGCCGCGTGCTGGTACAGCACGGCCTCGACCTCCGAGGGGTACACGTTGAAGCCGCCGCTGATCACCATGTCCTTCTTGCGGTCGACGATGTAGATGTAGCCCTCGTCGTCGGCGCGCGCGAGGTCGCCCGTGTGGTAGCGGCCATCTTTCAGCACCTCGGCCGTGAGCTCGGGCGCGCGCCAGTAGCCGGCGAAGATGTCCTCGCCGCTCACCACGATCTCGCCCACCTCGCCGGGCGCGACCGGCCGGCCTTCGTCGTCGACGATCTCCACCAGCGATTCGAGGAAGGGCCGCCCGCACGAGGCCAGCCGCTCGGGCATGGCGGCGCGCGCGAACAGGTGGTCTTCCACCGAGAGACCGCACACGCCCGAGGTGGTCTCGCCCGCGCCGTAGCCCTGCGACAGCACGGGACCGAACACGTCCATCGCCTGCATGATCCGCGCGGGCGCCATCGGCGCGGCGCCGTAGCCCAGGCGCTGCAGATCGGGCAGCGGCCGGTAGCGGCCCTGCAGCTCGGCCAGCAGCATGTTGATCATGGTGGGCACCATGAAGGTGTGGGTCACGCGCTCCTTCCTCATGTCGTCCAGGAAGCGCGCGGGCTCGAAGCCGGTGAACAGGCGGATGGTCGCGCCGCTGCACAGCGCCGGCACGATCTGCATGCCCGAGGCGTGCGTGATCGGCCCCACCAGCCCCAGCAGGTCGCCGGGGCGCAGGCCCTCGCTGCGCGAGAGGAACTTGCGCAGCTGGGCCAGCCGGTTGCCGAAGGTCTGCATCGCAGCCTTGAGCACGCCGCTGGAGCCCGAGGTGTAGTGCAGCACCGCCAGCTCGTCGGCGCGCACGCGCTCGCAGGTGAAGGCGTCGCTCGCGCGCGCCAGCTGGCCTTCATAGGAAGCGGGCGTGCCTTCGGCGGCGTCGAGCAGCAACAGCTTCGGGGCCGCGCCCTTCAGGAGCGGCAGGAAGGTCTCGGCGCGTGCGGCGGTGGTGACGATCAGCGCGGCGTCGCTGTTCTCGATGACCTCGGCCACCTCGACCGGCGCGAGCCGTGCGTTCATCGGCGCCTTCACCAGCGCGGCCTTGTAGCAGGCCAGCTCCAGCTCGACGATCTCGATGCAGTTGGGCAGGTACACGCCCACGCGGTCGCCGCGCTGCAAGCCGAGCCCGCGCAGGGCATTGGCCAGGCGGTTGGCGCGCCGGTCGAGCTGTTCGTAGGTGCAGGCGCGCTGCGGGCTGGTCACGGCGATCTGCCGCGCATGCAGGCGGGCGGCGCGGGATGCGAGTTCGCCGACGTTGGCGACCTCGGGCGAAAGTGAGGGCAAGTTGTCTCCTTGAGGCCGGTGCCTGTGCACCGTGGGGAGAACTTTCGCAAACAACGCCGCCGCACAACAAATACCGATTGCTGATGCGCGGCCATCACAAAAGATGATGGCCCCGGCGCACGGCACCGCCGTGCGCGATGGCTACGCCTTGCCGTCGCCCAGGAACTGCGCGTCCCAGCGGCCCGAGGCGATCATCGATCGCGCCTCGTCGGCCAGCGCCTGCCTCACGACCTGCGTGGCCGCGTCGGGCACCTTGCCGGCCGGCGTGGCCAGGTGGTAGGTGCGCGCCAGCTCGGGCTCGACGATGCGTGCGATCAACCAGTTCGGCTGATCGCCTGGCCCGTCCGCAAGCGCGCAGGCGGGCGTGACCGTGAAGCCCGCGCCCGCCAGGTACAGCGAGCGCAGCACGCGCGCCGAGTCGTGCTCGTGCACCACGTTGAGTTCCACGCCCACCGCCTCGGCCGCCGCCTCGACGCGCTGGCGGATGCTGAAGCGGCGCGATTGCAGCACCAGCGGCAGGTTCGCGGCGCGTGCGAAAGGCACCGTCGGACGCGCGGGCGCACCCTTCTTCGCGCGCCCGCCCTTCGCACTTTTTCCGAGCAGTGCCGCCACCTCGCCCTTGACATCGAAGCCGCAGAGGAACATGCCTTCACGCACAAAGGGGCGTACATCGAGCCCCTCGACGCTCGGGGTATCGACCAGCAGGCCGATGTCGGCCCGGCGATCGACCATCGCCTTGCGCACCATCAGGCTCAGGTCGTCGATCACGAACACGCGGATGCGTGGGTGCGACTGCTTCAGCCGCGCCAGCACCGGCCCGAGCAGCAGCGAGGCCAGCAGGAACGGCACCGCCACCGTGACCGAGCCCTCGGGCCCGTCGGGCGCGCGCTGCAGCCGCTCGCGCATCGCCGCGGCATCCGACAGCAGGCGCCGCGCGTCCTGGTACAGCTGCAGCCCGGCGGCCGTGGGCGTGACGCCCACGTGCGAGCGGTCGAACAGCTGCGTGCCGAGTTCGGCCTCGAGCTTCTTGATCTGCGCGGTCAGCGCGGGCTGCGCCACGTACAGCGACGCCGCCGCGCGCGACAGGCTGCCGGCTTCGAGCACCGCGATGAAATAGCGAAGAGACCTCAGGTCCATGGGGCGGCCGGGGAAAGATGGGGCGCCCATTGTGGCCCCGTCGCCAACTCAGCTTGCGAGGGCCTTCACTGCGATGCGCGTGGCCTCGGCGACCACGTCGTTGCGGTTCTTCGCGTCCTTGTCGGGGAAGGTCAGGTAGACCGACAGCACCAGCGGCGCGCCCGACGGCGGCCACAGCACGCCGACGTCGTTGGTGCTGCCGTAAGAACCCGCGCCGGTCTTGTCACCCACGCGCCAGCCCTTGGGCACGCCGGCCAGGAAGCGCTCGGTGCTGGTGGTGTTGCCGAGCAGCCATTCGCGCATCTGCTCGCGCTGCGGCGCGCCGAGCGCATCGCCCAGCGCCAGTCGCTGCACCGTGTCAGACATGGCCGCGGGCGTGGTCGTGTCGCGCGGGTCGCCGGGAATGGAGGTGTTCAGCTCGGGCTCGGTGCGGTCGAGGCGGAAGGTGGTGTCGCCGATGCGCCGCGCAAAGGCTGTGACAGCGGACGGCCCGCCCAGCACCTTCAGCAGCAGGTTGGCGGCGGCGTTGTCGCTGTACTGCATGGTGGCGGCGCACATCTCGTTCACGGTCATGCCGGTGGCGAGGTGCTTCTCGGCGACCGGCGAGTGCGACACCAGGTCGCCCTTGCCGACGCTGATGCGGCGCCCGAGCAGGCTGGCGTCGGTCGCGCTGCGTTCGAGCACCGCCGCGGCGAGCACCATCTTGAAGGTGCTGCACAGCGGAAAGCGCTCGTGCGCACGGTGCTGCAGGCGCGCGCCGCTGCCGGTGTGGAAGCCCGACACGCCCAGGCGCCCGCCGCAGGCGCGCTCAAGTTCGGCGAGCTGCGTTTCGGCGTCCGACGACGCGCCCTTCTTCGGCCATGCGCTGCAGGCGCCGGCGAGCGGGGTCACGGCGGCGGCGAGCAACAGGGTGCGGCGCTGGATCAGAGGGTTCATATGCGTGCGTCTTTCTTTTCGCGAGTGGATGGAATGAAAGGCATCGTAGGAGCGCCGCCCCCGCGCTTCCAGCGCCCGGGGCGTGCACGGCGTCCCGGGTGTATCAGGTGTAACGCCATCCATCTCATTCAACCTTCAGGTTGAGTTTTCTTTGGAACCGATCTATATTCAACTTCATGGTTGAACTTGAAATCGAAGACGAACGGCTCGACGCCGTGTTCCACGCCCTGGCCGACAGCACGCGGCGCACCATGCTGCAGCTGCTCGCGCAGGGCGAATGCAGCGTGGGCGAGCTGGGCGCGCCGTTTCGCATGTCCTTCGCGGGCGCCTCCAAGCACGTCAAGACGCTGGAGCGCGCGGGGCTGGTGTCGCGCACCGTGCAGGGCCGCGCGCACGTGTGCCGGCTGGAACCGGCGGCGCTCGCCACGGCCGATGCCTGGCTGCGCGCGTACGAAGTCTTCTGGAACCACCGCCTGGACGCGCTGGCGGATGCGCTGCGGCGCGATGCCCACGACGACGGCCACGGCCGCGCGTGAGCGCCTTCTCTCCCCTCATTCACCCAAGGAGCACCGCCCCATGACCACGACCCTGAAGCACAGCCTGGGCACGCAGACCGAGCCCGGCACCCTGCGCATCGAGCGCACCCTGCCCGGCCCCATCGACCGCGTGTGGACCTACCTCGTCGACCCGGAGAAGCGTCGCAGCTGGCTGGCCGGCGGCACCATGGCGCAGGCGCCGGGCGCGGTGTTCGAACTGCGCTTCCAGCACACCGAGCTGTCGGGCGAGGTGGCGCCCGAGCGCTTCGCGGCCTACCGCGAGACCCACGTGCAGCACTCGCGCGTGCTGCGCATCGAGCCGCCGACCCTGCTGGTCATCAGCTGGGGCAGCGAGCGCGAGGACGCGTCCGAGGTCAGCTTCGAACTGTCGCCGCAGGGTGCGCAAGCCACCCATCTGGTGCTCACGCACCGCCGCCTGCCCGACCGCAAGGAAACGCTGAGCGTGGCCAGCGGCTGGCACGCGCACCTGGGCGTGCTCGACGAGGTGCTGCACGGGCGCGCGCCGCAAGGCTTCTGGACGCAGCTGGAAGCCGCCGAGGCGGCCTACGCGACGCACATCCGCTGAATGAAGACCGTCGGTCGCGTCAGGCCCGGCGGGCCTGCTCGGAAGGTTCGCGGCAAGGCTGCACGCGGGTTGCACGGCTGATCACCTGCCGCTGCTCGCGCGCGCCCTTGAGCATGCGCTCGGCGGTGCGCTTCCCATGCGGCACTGGCGCGCCCTCGCCCATTTCGGACACGGACACGAACACCGTCCGCCCGCCTTCGAGCACCGCCTGCGTCTTCGGCTGCGACTTGCCCGCGTACAGCGGCGCGTCGTCGATGTAGGCCTCGAGCGAATGCGCACCCGGCGCCACGCACAGGCGCGTGAAGCCGTTGGGCATCAGCGCGGCATGGAACTCGCCGTCGACATACACATGGGCGGCGCCTGCGCTGGGGGTGGACGTCGCAGGGCGGAAGAACACGACCTGCGCCAGCTCGGGCGCCACGGCCGGTGTCGTCCGGTACACGCCCCCTTTGCGTGCAACCGCAGCAGAAGACACCGCGACCGGCGCGACCATGTGCATCGGCTCGGAGGGCGGCGGCAGAGGAGGCAGCGGCACGGAAGGCGTGACCGCGACCGGGCCACAGCCCGCGACCCCCATGGTCGCGGCGAGCACCCAGCGGCCCGCGCGCAGGCGCGGAGGGAAAGAAAAGAATCGGGACAAAGACATGGAGTGCTTCGGGCGCCTTCATTCAAAGAAGGCCGCCATCGAACGAAGGGAAAGAAGCGCAGGCAGGCCGGACAACGGCCCGCGCACAGGGAACGAAGCACTCTAGGAAAATCAGCCGCGGCCGGCCATCGGACGAATCCGAAAGAAAAGCCCGCCGGGATGAGCCGGCGCTGAAAGCGAGAACAAAGCCGTCGAAGACGGCACAAAGGAAACCCCGGCACGCCGCGCCGGCGTCCTCAACGACTCACTCCGGCTCGATGCCGGCGGCGCGGATCACGCGGCCCCACTTCTGCGACTCGTCGGCCTGGAACTTCGCAAGCGCCTCGGGCGTGCCGGTGGCGGCCTCGCCGCTGGAGATGGCCTGGTAGGCGACGATGGCCGGCGAGGCCGACACCTTCACCAGCATCTCGTTGAGCTTGCGCGTGACGGCCGCGGGCGCGCCCGGCGGCAGGTAGACGGCCGTCCAGTACGACATGTCGTAGCCCTTCACGCCCGCCTCGGCCACGGTCGGCAGCGCGGGCACGGCGGCCAGGCGCTTGTCGCCGCTCACGGCCAGCGCGCGCAGCTTGCCGCTCTTGACGTGCGGCAGCGCCGTGGGCGCATCGGCGAACATGAAGTCGACCTGCCCGCCCAGCAGGTCGGTGATGGCCATCGGGTTGCTCTTGTAGGGCACGTTCACCATGTCGATGCCCGCCATCTGCTTGAGCAGCTCGCTCGCCACGCGGCTGGACGAGCTGCCGCTGCCGAAGTTGAGCTTGCCCGGCGACTTCTTCGCCGCCGCCACGAGGTCGGCCACCGACTTGATCGGCGAATCGGCCCCCACCAGCAGCAGCATGTGGCCCTTGGACAGCAGCGCGACGGGGGTGAAGTCCTTCACCGGGTCGTAGGGCAGCTTCTTGTACAGGTGCTCGTTGGCGGCGTGCGTGGTGTTGGTGGTCATCAGCAGCGTGTAGCCGTCGGGCGCGGCCTTGGCGACGTACTGCGCGGCCAGGAAGCCGCTGGCGCCGGCGCGGTTCTCCACGATCACCGGCACCTTGTACTCGGTGGTCAGGGCCTGCGCGATGCTGCGCGCCTGCTGGTCGGTGCCGCTGCCGGCCGCGAAGGGCACGACGACGGTGAGCGGCTTGGCGGGGTAGTCCTGCGCGTGGGCAGGTGCCGCCGCCGCGACCGCGAAGGCCAGGACCGCGCCGAGGCGGAAGATGGAAGTGCACATGGGTGATGTCTCCGGTGGGATGTAGTTTTTAAGAAGGGAAAGGGTGCGATCGCTCAGGCACCGGCGGCGCGCCGAGCGCTGCGTTGTGCTCGCCCAGCCGGGGCGCGACCGCGCGGTGCGCGGGCCGCACGCCGTCGATGGACATCGGCAGCGCCGTGAGGCGGAAGTCCTCGCCCGGCACGGCCTGCAGCATGCCCAGTGCCTCGACCTGCGGGTGCGCGACGGCCTCGGGCACGGTGTGCACCGGCGCGCAGGGCACGCCGGCCGCGGTGAAGCGCGCCATCCAGTCGGCGCGGGTGCGCGCGCGCAGCAGCGGGCCGATCTCGTCGAACAGCGCCGCCTTGTGCTGCAGCCGCTGGCGGTTGTTGGCAAAGCGCGCGTCGGTGGTCCAGTCGTCGCGCCCGAGTTCGTGCGCGAACTTGGCGAAGAGCCGGTCGTTGCCGCAGCAGATCAGGAGCGGCGCATCGGCGGTGTCGAAGGCCTCGTAGGGCACGAAGCCCGGATGGCCCGAGCGGTGGCGATCGGGCAGCCGGCCTTCGTTGACGTAGGCGTCGGCCTTCTGGCCGGTCCAGACCAGCGCGGTCTCCAGCAGCGAGGTGCTCACCACGCCGCCCCGCCCCGTGAGGTGGCGCCGCTGCAGCAGCGCCAGCGCGCCGATCACGGCCCACATGCCGGTGCCCTGGTCGCAGACCGAGGCGCCGGTGCGCATGGGCGGATCGTCGGGCCCGCCGTTGATGCTCGACAGTCCGCTGAAGGCCTGGATCAGCGGCTCGTAGCCCGGCTGCATGCGCAGCGGGCCGGTGTGGCCGAAGGCCGAGATTTCGCAGTAGATGAGCCGCGGATGGCGCGCGCACAGCGAGGGGCCGTCGATGCCCATCGACTGCGTGACGCCCGGGCGCAGGTTGTGGATGAGGATGTCGGCGCCGGCCGCCAGGGTCTCGAAGGCGGCCATGCCCTCTTCGCTCTTCAGGTCGATGGCGACCGAGCGCTTGCCGCGGTTGAAGACGTGGAAGTTGAGCGCGTCGCCGTGGCGAAAGGCCGGGCCCATGTGGCGCGCGTCGTCGCCGCCCTCGACGCGCTCGAGCTTCACGACGTCGGCGCCGAGGTCGGCCAGGATCGCGCCCGCGAAGGGCCCCGCCAGCACCTGTCCGAGCTCGAGCACCCGGATGCCTTCCAGAATTTTGGTGTCCATGTCACGGGGGCGCGGGGGCCCCTTGTCTCCGTGTATCGAATGCGCCAGTCTCGGCGTCGCTCATTGATCTGTGAAGAACAATATTCCTATATCTGTGATAACTTGGATGGATCAATCCACAGCCACCCCGAGGGAGCCGCGTCCGTGCGAGTCGACATCACGCTGCAGCAGCTCGAGGCCTTCGTCGAAGTCGCGAAGACCACCAACTTCCGTGCCGCCGCGCAGGCGCTGCACGTGTCGCAGCCGGCGCTGAGCCGCACGGTGCGCATCGTCGAGGAGCTGGTGGGCGCGCGCCTGTTCGACCGTGACACGCGGCACGTCGAGCTCACGCCGGCGGGGCGCGAGCTGCTGCCGATTGCGCTGCGCATCCTGGAGAACTTCAACAGTTCGTTCAGCGAGCTGTCGCAGTTCCTCGAAGGCCGCAGCGGCCACCTCACCATCGCGGCGCTGCCCTCGACCGGCGTGGCGCTGCTGCCCGGCGCCATCGCCGAGTTCCGCCTGCAGCATCCGCAGGTGCAGTTCTCGCTGATCGAAGGGCCGGCCGATGCGGTGCGCGCCGCGGTGGACGAAGGCCGCGCCGACTTCGGCCTCAGCGTGCGCCCCGGCACGCACGAACCCCTGCTGTACCGCCACCTGCGCGACGACCCCTTCGTGCTGCTGTGCCGGCGCGACGACCCGCTGGCCGCGCGCGCCTCGGTGTCGTGGTCGGTGTTCGCGACGCGCCCCTTCATCGCGAGCAGCTTCCAGAGCAGCATCCGGCCGATCACCGACGCCGCCTTCCTGCAGCGCGGCCTGCAGGTGCAGCCCGCGCTCGAATACCCGAGCGTGGCCGTGGCGGGCGCGCTGGTGGCGGCCGGGCTGGGGCTCACCGCCCTGCCCCGGCTCGCGCTGCAGCTGTCGCAGAACGACGAGCTGGCCACCGTGCCGCTGCAGCGCCCGCTGATGTCGCGGCCCATCGGACTGGTCACGCGCGCGGGGCGCTCGCCCTCGCCCGTGGGCCGTGCCTTCATGGACCTGCTGCACCGTCGGGAATCGACCCGCAGCTGACCGGCGCACGGTGCGCTGCGGCATGATCGACGCCATGCACAGCACGCCCCCGTATCCCCTGGTCATCGTCAAGGTCGGTGACACCCATGACGCGCTGCGCGAAGGCCGCGGCGACTTCGAGCACTGGATCGCCGCCGGCCTCGGCACGCAGACCCTGCCCCTCGTGGTGGTCGACCCGCGCCGCGGCGACACGCTGCCCGCGCCCGGCCAGGTCGCGGGCGTGGTCGTCACCGGCTCGCACGCGATGGTGTCGCACCGCGAACCCTGGAGCGAAACCACCGCCGCCTGGCTCGCCGAGCTGGTCGCGCGCGACACGCCCGTGCTCGGCATCTGCTACGGCCACCAGCTGCTGGCGCACGCGCTCGGCGGCGAGGCCGGGCACCACCCGCAAGGCCCGGAGGTCGGCACGGTCACCGTCACGCTCGACGCGGCCGCCGCCAGCGACGCGCTGCTGGGCGACCTGCCCGCGCAGTTCCCGGCGCAGGCGATCCACTGGCAGAGCGCGCTGCGCCTGCCCGAAGGCGCGGTGAAGCTGGCCCACAGCGCGCATGAGCCCGTGCATGCCTTCCGCGTGGGCGCGCAGGCCTGGGGCCTGCAGTTCCATCCCGAGTTCGACGCCCAGACCATGGGCGGCTACATCGAGCTGCTGGCCCGCGACCTCGCCGCGGACGGGCTCGACGCCGCGGCGCTGCGCGAAGGCGTTCGCCCCACCGACGCGGCGGCGGGCCTGCTCGGGCGCTTCGCGCGGATCGTCGAGGCCAAGGCGCAGCCAGCCGCCTGAGCGCGCCGACGGGGCGCCGACGGGGCGTCGGCGCGCGACTACAAAAAGCGGGCCGCGCTTGGGTTAAGGTGCGGTTCCTTTCGCAGCTTTCCCCGCCTTCATGACCACGCCTTCGTCCCCGCCGGCCCGCAAGCACTTCTCGATGATCCGCGGCTTTCACCTGGCCGATGTCTTCACGCTCGGCAACGCGGCCTGCGGCGTCGGGGCGGTGTTCTTCGCGATGGCCTTCATGCGCAGCCAGTCGCTCGCGCACTTCTACTGGGCCGCGGCGCTCGCCCCGGCGGCCTTCATCTTCGACGTGCTCGACGGCCGCATCGCGCGCTGGCGCCAGACCCAGTCGGCCCTCGGACGCGAACTCGACTCGCTGGCCGACGTGATCTCGTTCGGCGTGCTGCCCGCCGCGCTCGGCTTCGCCGCCGGCCTGGACGGCGGCTGGGACTGCGCCGTGCTCATCTACTTCGTCGGCTGCGGCGTGAGCCGGCTCGCGCGCTACAACGTGACGGCCGAGGCCCTCTCGGCCGGCGCCGACAAGGTGAAGTACTTCGAAGGCACGCCGATCCCGACCAGCGTGGTGCTGGTGGGCGTGCTGGCCTACGCGGCTTCGAAGGGCGCCCTCGGCGCCAACGTGTGGGGCGGCGCCTGGACGCTCGGCCCCTGGCAGCTGCACCCGCTGGTGCTGCTGTTCGCGCTCTCGGGCACGCTGATGATCAGCAAGACCCTGCGCATTCCCAAGTTCTGACAACCCGCCCATCTCACCCACCTGACAAAGGGGACCCCGCATGGCGATGAAGCTGTATTTCGACCCGCGCAGCCGTGCGCAGGTCGCCAAGTGGATGCTCGACGAGGCCGAGGTCGACTACGAGATCGTGCCCACCCTCATCCGGGAGGGCGCCCACAAGCGCCCCGAGTTCCTGAAGATCAACCCCGCCGGCAAGCTGCCCGCGCTGGTCGACGGCCGCACCCGCATCTTCGAGAACGCGGCCATCTGCATGTACATCGCCGAGAAGTACCCCGGCAAGCGCCTGGCGCCGGCGGTGGGCACGCCCGAGCGCGGGCGCTACCTGTCGCTCATGGTCTATTCGACCGCGCAGCTCGAGCCCTCGATGGGCGACAGCCTGCTGAAGATCAAGAGCAACAACAGCGCGCGCGGCTGGACCGATTTCGAGCAGGCCAAGGACGCCGTCGAACGCGAGCTCGGCGACGGTCCCTACCTGTTCGGCGCCCAGTTCACGGCCGCCGACGTGATGATCGGCTCGATGCTCATCTGGCACCGCGCCTTCGGCGGGCGCACGAACCGCCCGAAGCTCGACGCCTACATCCACAGGCTGCAGGCACGGCCCAGGGGCATGAAGTTCGGTTGAGGTAAGTGGCAAGGCGTGCCGCGCTGGCGACAGTGCGCGGCGGAGGTTCATCCTCTAATCGGTCCCTCTTTTTCGACCTTTTTCCCACCTCACGCCCGCCCCATGACTTCGAACACCTCGCGCTCCCGGTTCTCGTTGACGGCCCTCTCCCTGGGCCTGGTCGCCCTGCTCGGGGCCTGTGCCAGCACGCCGCCGCCCGGCAGCCGCAGCGTGAGCATCGAGCGCACCACCTTCGGCATCGCGCACATCACGGCGCCCGACTACGAAGGCCTGGCCTACGGCACCGCCTACGCGCACGCGCAGGACAACGTCTGCCAGACCGCCGAGCACCTGCTGACGCTGCGCGGCGACCGCGCGCAGTTCCTCGGGGCGCAGAACACCGGCGACTTCGGCCTGGGCCGCATGCCCAACGCGCAGATCGACCTGTTCGTGCGCTACCACATGGACGACGCGGCGCTGGCCCGCGCAGCGGCCACCACCAACGACGAGGTGGAGGCCGCGCTGCGCGGCTACGTGGCGGGCTACAACCGCTACCTGCAGGATGCGGGCCCCAATGGCCTGCCCGAAGCCTGCCGCGGCAAGCCCTGGGTGCGCCCGATGACGGCCGCCGACCTGGCGCGCGCCACCGAGCAATCGATGATCCAGGGCGGCCTGGGCGCACTGGCCGGCGCGGTGCTGGCCGCCGTGCCGCCCGCCCCGGGCGCAAAAACCGGCGCGGCACCGGTCGCGCTCGAGCAGGCGGTGGCCGAGATCGGCCGCCACAGCTTCAACGCCAACCCCGAAGGCGGCGAGCTGGGCTCCAACGGCTGGGCCTTCGGGCGCAACGCCACGCCCGACGGCAAGGGCCTGCTGCTGGGCAACCCGCATTTCCCCTGGAACGGCACCAACCGCTTCTGGCAGATGCACCTGACCATCCCCGGCCAGCTCGACGTGATGGGCGCCACCGGCGGCCTGAGCCCGGTGGTGTCGATCGGCTTCAACAAGGACGTGGCCTGGACCCACACCGTGTCGACCGGCAAGCGCTTCACGCTGTACGAACTCAAGCTCGACCCCAACGACCCGACCGTGTACTGGGTCGACGGGCAGCCGAAGAAGATGGTCGCGCGCACCGTCGCACTGCCGGCCGCCGCCACGGCCGGCGGGGCGCCCGTGCAGCACACCTTCTACGCCACCGACTGGGGCCCCGTGGTCTCGCTGCCGCGCGCCGGCCTGGGCTGGACCGCCCAGAAGGCCTATGCGATCCGCGACGCCAACACGCTCAACGTGCGCTCGGCCGAAAGCTGGATGAAGATGGGCCGGGCGCGCAACGTCGCCGAGCTGCGCGCCGCCATGGGCAACCAGGGCATCCCGTGGATCAACACCCTGGCGGCCGACCGCGAAGGCAACGCGATGTACGCCGACCTGTCGGTGGTGCCCGACGTGTCGGCCGAGATGCTCAAGGCCTGCGCACCCTCGCCGGCCGCCGCCGCGCTGCTCAACGCCGCCGGCCTGCCCGTGCTCGACGGCTCGCGCAGCGCCTGCGCCTGGCACCGCGACCCCAGCGCCGCCGCGCCCGGCATCATCGCGCCGGCCCGCATGCCGGTCGTCATCACGCCCGACTACGTGCAGAACAGCAACGACAGCTTCTGGCTCAGCAACCCCGAGACGGCGCCGATGGCGGGCGTCTCACCGCTGGTCGGCCCGGTCGGCGTGCCGCAGCGGCTGCGCACACGCAGCGCCATCATGGAAATCCGCGGCCGCCTCGCGGGCACCGACGGCCTGCCGGGCAACCGCATGGGCGCGGCCGAGCTGCGCAGCGTGATCTTCCGCGACAGGAACCTCGCCGGCATGCTGGTGATGGACGACCTGAAGGCCGCGTGCACCGCCACCGGCGCCGCGCTGAGCGCCGACCAGGCCCTGGGCTGCCGCGTGCTTTCCGCCTGGGACCGCACCAGCAACGCCGAGTCGAAGGGCGCGGCGCTGTTCCGCGAGTTCTGGCGCAAGACCAAGGACCTGCCCAAGGTCTGGCGCGTGCCCTTCGACCCGGCGCAGCCCGTGACCACGCCCACCGGCCTGGACATGGCCACGCCCGCCACGCGCGAGGCGGTGTTCAAGGCGCTGGGCGACGCGGTCGGCATCGTGCGCACCGCCGGCTTCGCGCCCGACGTGGCGCTGGGCGTGCCGCAGTCGCGCACCGTGCGCGGCCAGAAGATCGCGCTGCCCGGCGGCGACGAGTTCGAGGGCGTGCTCAACAAGCTCGAATCGCAGGGCCAGCCGCAGATCGACCCGAAGGGCTACGCCGTCAACTACGGCAGCAGCTACATGCAGGTCGTGACCTTCGACGCGCGCGGCCCCGTGGCGCAAGGCCTGCTCACCTACGGCCAGAGCAGCGACCCGGCCTCGCCGCGCGCCTACGACCAACTGCCGCTGTTCGCGGCCAAGCAGTGGCATCCGCTGCCCTTCCACCCGGCCGACGTGCAGGCGCAGCGCGAAGGCAAGCCGCTGCAGCTGGCGTACTGAACCATGTCCTTGAGCCCCGTTCCCTTTCCCGCCCACGCCGCCACGGGCATCGACCTGCTGAACCGCCTGGCCGCCGAGCAGCCGCTCGCCCCGGCCTGCGACCACTTCTACTTCCTGCGCCACGGCCAGACCGGGCGCAATGCGCTGCGCGTCTTCCAGGCGCCCGACGAGCCCCTGAGCGCGCTCGGCGAGCAGCAGGCGGTGCAGGCGGCCGAGCTGCTGGCCGGCGAGCCGATCGGCGCCATCGTGTGCAGCGACGCGCGCCGCGCCTTCGACACCGCCCACACCGTGGCGCGCGCCCTGGGCCTCGTGCCCAGCGCGCACGAGAACCTGCGCGAGCGCAACTTCGGCGCGCTCATCGGCACCTCGTCCGCCAACATCGACTGGGCCTGCGAGCCCGAGGGCGGCGAGACGCTGGCGCAGTTCGTCGACCGCAAGCGCCAGGCACTGGCCGCCGCGCTCGCCGCGCAGCCCGCGCCGGTGCTGGTGGTGGCGCACGGTGGCACGCTCTACGCGCTGGCCGCGCTGCTGGGCGTGGCGGTCGATGCGAGCATCTTCGGCAACGCGCAACCCTTGCGCTTCACACGTGCCGGCCCCACATGGGCCGTGACGCCGCTGCAACAGCGGCACGCCGACGGCGGAGCCGCCCTGGCCTGAACCAGCGCCCGGTCGCCCTGTACGCCGTCCACCGAAAGGAATCACCACCACCATGGAATTCAAGGACTACTACAGCGCACTGGGCGTCGAACGCACCGCGTCCGACGACGAGGTGCGCAAGGCCTACCGCAAGCTCGCCCGCAAGTACCACCCCGACGTCAGCAAGGAGCCCGACGCCGAGCAGCGCATGCGCGACATCAACGAGGCCAAGGACGTGCTCGGCGACAAGGACAAGCGCGCCGCCTACGACGCGCTGGCCGACCGTGTCGCACGCGGCGGCCGGCCCGACGGCAGCTTCGAGCCGCCGCCCGGCTGGGACACCGGCTACGAGTTTCACCGCGGCCCGCGCCAGGGCCCGGCCGACCACGCCGACTTCAGCGAGTTCTTCTCCTCGATGTTCGGCGACGCCGAGCGCCGTGGCGCCACGCGCCAGAACTACCGCGCGCGCGGCGAAGACCACCATGCGGCCATCGAGATCACGCTCGAAGACGCGCTGAACGGCGCCGAGCGCGAGCTCACGCTGCGCGCCCAGACACTCGACGCGCAGGGCCACCCGCAGTGGGAGAACCGCACGCTCGCCGTGAAGATCCCGCCCGGCGTGCACCCCGGCCAGTTCATCCGCCTCGCGGGCCAGGGCATGCCCGGCCACGGCGGCGAGCCGGCCGGCGACCTGTACCTCGAGGTGCGCATCGCGCCGCACAAGCTGTACCGCGTGGAAGAGCGCGACCTGTACATGACGCTGCCCGTCACGCCCGCCGAGGCCGCGCTGGGCGCGCAGGTGCAGGTGCCCACGCCCACCGGCGGCGTGGTCGAGGTCACCGTGCCGCCGAACGCGCGCGGCGGCATGAAGCTGCGCCTCAAGGGCCGCGGCTTTGCAGGCAAGACGCCCGGCGACCTGTACCTGCTGCTCGAGATCGCACTGCCGCCCGCCGACAGCGAGGCCGCACGCAACGCCTACGCGCAACTCGCGCAGGCGACCTCCTCGTTCAACCCCCGCCAGCACCTGGGAGTCTGAGCATGGCGAACTTTTCTTCCGTGACCACCACCACGGCCATCGGCGTCTCGCACCCGCTGGCCGCCAACGAACTGGCGCACGCCTGCGGCGCCGACACCGCCTGGGTCGTGCAACTGGTCGAAGTGGGCATCGTGCAGGTCACCACGACCGACGCACCGCCCGAGCGCTGGGAGTTTTCCAGCACCGACCTGCAGCACGCCCTCGAAGCGCGACGGCTCGAACGCGACTTCGGCGTGAACCTGGACGCCGCCGCGCTGATCCTCGACCTGCAGCACGAGGTGCGACGGCTGAAGGCGGTGCTGCAGGCGCACGGCGTGGGCTGAAGGGCGCCACACGCGCGTCGCGGGTCACGCGCGTGCAATGACTGCCAGACCTGGACAGCCGCCCGCCATTTGCGAACAGGATCGGTGAGCCCTCGGCCCTAGATTGCCGCTGCCTGCGGAATTTCGCATGGCAGGCCGGCGCGCAGGCAACCCTTCACACACCGCCCGGCCTCCTCACACAGGAGACAAGAAGGCATGACCTCGCACAGGCTGAAGACCGCGCTCGACGCAACGCTGCACCAGACCGTTCACCGCCACGGCGGCGCCCCCGGCGTCGTCGCGATGGCGACCGACCGCACGGGCAATTTCTACGAAGGCGCCGCCGGCACGCGCGAACTCGGGCACGACCGGCCGATGGCCACCGACAGCGTGTTCGCCATCTTCTCGACCACCAAGGCGATCACGGGCACCTGCGTGATGCAGCTGGTCGAAGAAGGGAAGATTGCCCTCACCGACCCGGCCGGCGCCTACGTGCCCGAGATCGACGAACTGCAGGTGCTCGACGGCTTCGACGCCGACGGCCGGCCGCGCACGCGCGCGCCGCGCCGGCGCATCACGGTCAACGACCTGATGCTGCACACCTCGGGCCTGGGCTACGAGTTCTTCAGCGAAGACGACCTGAAGTACCGCGCCGCGCTGAACATTCCCACGGTGGTGTCGGGCAGCTTCGAATCGATCCGCACCGTGCTGCTGCACGAGCCGGGCGCGGCCTGGACCTACGGCGCCAACATCGACTGGCTGGGCCGCATCGTCGAGCAGCAGCGCGGCAAGCGCCTGGGCGAGGTGATGAAGGAACGCGTCTTCGAGCCGCTGGGCATGCAGGACATCGGCTTCGGCATGTCCGAGTCGATGAAGGCGCGCCGCGTGACCATCCACGACCGCGCGGCCGACGGCCGGCTCACGCCGCTGCCCGAGCTGGTGCTGCCCGAGCCGCCGCCGATGGACATGGGCGGCCACGGCCTGTATGCCACCGTGGGCGAGTACATGAAGTTCATCCGCATGGTGCTGAACGACGGCGCCGGCCCGCACGGCCGTGTGCTGAAGGCCGACACGGTGCAGCGCATGGCGCAGGACGGCCTGGCCGCCATGGACCTGTCGGTGGGCGGCTGGCGCACGTCGGTGCCCGCGCTGAGCAACACGGGCGAGTTCCTGCCCGGCACCGACAAGGGCTGGTCCTACACCTTCATGACCAACCGCGAGCGCACGCCCACGGGCCGCCCGGCCAACTCGCTGATGTGGGCGGGCCTGGCCAACAGCTTCTTCTGGATCGACCGCGAGAACGGCATCGGCGGCTACTGGGCGACGCAGATCCTGCCGTTCCAGGACTGCGCGAGCTACCCGGGCTTCGTGGCTTTCGAGACCGCGGTTTACCATCACCGCTGAGCCGTCGAGCGGTGCCCGCCCCGGGGCGGGCACCTTCTTCTTTCTGAACCGAGGTGCGCGATGGATGCGATCCGCAACGTGCTGGTCACCGACGCCCGCGGGCAGCCGAGCGAGCGCCACCGCCTGGTGGCCTCGCACGACTGGGACGACATCCGGCGCTGGTCGGACCGCATCTACATGCCCTACCGCGTCACGCCCATCGGGCGGGCGCGCACGCCCGACTCGGTGCTGGACGCCACGCGCATCGGGCACTTCACGCTGAGCCGCTTCCACTACGGCATTCCGGTGAACATCAAGGACTTCTCGCCCGACAGCGGCGTCGGCATGGTGCTGACGACCGTGCGCGGCGCGGGCCGCCACTGGTCCGAAGCCAACGCCTATGCCGACACGGGCGTGGGCGACGCCTTCGTGGTCGACACCTCGCGCACGCACTACTGGGTGGACTTCGATGCCAACCACCTGCAGGTCAACCTCAGCTTCTCGCACGACGCGCTGGCCGCGCTGCACGCGCGCTGGTTCGGCGCACCCGCCGACGAGCGGCTGTGGACGCGCAAGTTCAAGTTCGGCGGCGCCCATTCGAGCTGGATCGCGCTGCTGTCGTATGCATGCCGCTGCGTCACCGAGCTGCCTGAGGCGGTCGACACCGGCCCGCTGGGGCGGCACCTCGAGGAGATGATCGGCGTGCACGTGCTGACCCAGTGGCGCGCGCAGCTGGAGCACCCTGCCGAGGCGGTGCAGCACCGCATGGCGCCGCGGCATGTGCTGGCGGCCGAGCGCCACATCCGCGAGCACGCCCAGCACGCGCCCACGCTCGGCGAACTGGCGAGCGTGGCGGGCGTCAGCGTGCGCACGCTGAACAGCGCCTTTCGCGAATACCGCCAGGCCACGCCGATGCGCGCGCTGCGCGAGCAGCGCCTGCAGGGCGTGCGCGCCGAACTGCTGATGGCCGACGCCGTCGCAACGGTGCGCTCTGTGGCGCAGGCGTGGGGCTACGCCAACTTCGGCCTGTTCGCCGCGGCCTACCAGCAGCGCTTCGGCGAGCTGCCCTCGGCCACGCTGCGTTCACGCAAGACGGGCTGAGCCTTCATCTGATCTTCAGCTTGGAGCGCGCTCGCGCTCCCACAATGCCAAGCGGGCGCGGCACCTCGCCTTGCCTGGAACGCCCGGTCGCCATCGCCACCGGGCAACTCCCCTTCCCTCGATGGCATCTGGCATCGCGTCCGCGCCTGGATGCGACCGATGCCCAGCACCTCTTGAGCGAATGAACAACCCTCGCCCGTCCTTCTTCCCGGCCTGCGCGTCGATCGCAGCCACCTTTGTCCTCACGGCCTGCGCCGCCTCCATCCGGCCGGCCAGCGACGACCCTGACGTCGTGCAGGAGCAGGCCCTGCAGCACTCGCTGTCGCTGAACCACCGCATGACGCTGCAGCGCCGGCTCGACGACGTGGCGATCCCGCTCCTGGAGCACAGCGCGCCGTTCTGCGGCGGCGACGTGCGAGCCAGCCTGGGCGCGCACATCGCCAGCCTGTGGAGCTTCGAGAAGGAAGAACGCGCGGCGGCAAAGCAGGCCCTGCACCTGGACGACCGGCTGACCGTGCTGTGGACGCTCGACAGGAAGCAGGCGCCGGCCACGCCCCTGCGCGCCGGAGACGTGCTGCTTTCCGTCGGCGGCAAGCCGCTGCCCGCCGGTGAGAAAGGGATCGATCGGCTCAACGCGGTGCTGATCGACGCCGCGCGCACCAAGCCCGCCAAACGCGAGGGCTGGCTGGAGGCCGTGGTGCAGCGCGAGGGCCAGTCGACGGCGCTGCGCCTGCCGTACACCACGGCGTGCAACTACACGGCCATCACGCGGATGAAGAACGAGGTCCATGCGGAGAACGACGGGCACGAGATCCTCGTCAACTCGGCGCTGATGCGCTTCTTTCCCGACAACCGCGACCTCGCGATCGTGCTGGGGCACGAGCTGGCCAACGGCGTGCTGTCCCATGGCGGCAAGACGCGCGCGGTGGGCATCGCGGCCAGCCTCGTGGATGGCGCGCTGGGCGGCACCGGGATGGCGGAAGAAGCCCTGTCGTCGCCGTTCTCGCAGCAGTTCGACGCCGAGGCCGACTACCTCGGCCTCTACATGGTGGCCGCGGCGGGCTACGACATCGAGGGCGCCGAACGGATCTGGCGCGAGCTCGGGGTGCACACGGCCGGCGCGAAGAAGAAGGGCTTCATGAGCGCCCCGCCGAGCTCCGCCAAGCGCTTCGTCGCGATGCGGCGCACGATCGCGGAGATTCAGGCCAAGAAGAAAAACGGGGCACCCCTGGTGCCCCTTGCGAAATCGAAGTCCTGACGCGCCGCAGCCCGGCCCGGGCCGCTACTGCATCTGCTGCAGGTTGCCGATGCGCACCAGCATCTCGGTGAACATCTGCATGTCGGCGTCGAGGTCGGGCACTTCCTTGTACTCCTTGGCGTTGTGCGCCGTGTACTTCTTGCCGGGCATCGCGGGGCCGAAGTTGATGGCGTTGGGCATCAGCTTGGCCGTGGTGCTGCCGGCGGTGGGCACAGGCTTGGCTTCGAGGCCGGTGGTGTCGCCGAAGATGTTGAGCAGGGTCGAGAGCCACGCGCCCTTCGGGTCGCGCGCCATCCAGTTGCCCTGGTCGTAGGCCAGCTCCAGCTTCACCTGGCTGGCCGTGGCCCAGCCGTTGATCTTGGCCGCCACCTGCGTCTTCAGTTCGTCGGGCGTGCGGCCGCGCGGCATGCGCACGTTGGCCGTCACCTCGAGGCGGCCGTCGGCGCCCATGCGCACCAGCGTGGGCGACATCGTGAGCGGCCCCATGAAGTCGTCCTGGTAGCCCAGCCCCATCTTCTCGCCGAGGTAGCCGGTGCCGTAGAGCGCGTCGATGTACTGCACGGCGCGCAGGTAGGGGTTGGCGGCCAGCGGCACGCCGGACTCCTTCAGGAACAGCGCCAGGCGCGGCACGGGGTTCACGCCCTCTTCGGGCCGCGAGCCGTGGGCCGAGGTGCCCGTGACCTTCAGCTCGATGGCCTCGGCGCCGCGCACGATGTCGATCGCGAACTTGCCGCCCTGGCTTTCGTACTTGCGCACGAAGGCGGCCTTGGCGGCCTCGAGCTTCGCGGCCACGGCCGCGAGGTCGCCGCCCTTGAGCGTGGCCGTCGCGGTCTGCGGAATGGCGTTGGCCGAGGCGGCGCCGCTCATCGCGGTGATGGCGGTCGCGGCGGGGTCGGCCGCTTCCGCGGGGAAGAACACCTTGAGCGCGCCCGAGCCCTTCTCGGCCACGACCGCGGGGTACTTGCTGTCGAGCACGATGTTGTAGGCCGGCAGCGGCGTCTTGTCGCGGTAGTACTGCATCGCGTCGCCACCGGTTTCCTCGGTGGTCTCGATCATCAGGCGCACGCCGCGCTCCACCGGCAGGCCGCTGTCCTTCACGGCCTTCATGGCGTAGAGCACGGCGGCGATGGAGCCCTTGTCGTCGATGGTGCCGCGCCCGTAGAGGAAGTCACCCACGCGCGTCATCGCGAAGGGATCGAGGCGCGTGCCGTCGTCGAGCACCCATTCGGACAGCACGGCCGGCACCACGTCGGCGTGCGTGAGGATGCCGAACTCCTCGCTGCCGCGGCCCTTCAGGCTCACTTCGAAGATGCGGCCGTCGACGTTGCGGTAGCCCAGCCCGAAGTCCTTCGCCATCTTCTCGACCAACTGGCCGAACGCCACCATCGGCGGGCTCTCGTGCGGCGGCACCTGCACGTTGCGCACCGTGGGCAAGGCGACCATGGTGCCGATGCTGGCGATCACGGCCTGCTGGTTCTGCAGCCGGTTGTACAGGCCGAGCAGGCGCGCGATGTTGACGAGGTCGTCGCCCGCCAGCGCCTTGCCGCCGGTGTAGGCCGCCACGCTGGCCTGCAGCGCGGGCTGGGCCTGCGCGGCCTGGGCCAGGAAGGCCTTGAAATCGGGCGCCGTGCGGCCGCCCTTCCAAGCGGCGGCGAGCTGGTCGAGCGCGGGCTTCTTGAGGGTCTCGGCACCGGCCGGGACAGCGACGGCGAGCGCCATGAGGGCCAGCGAAAGCGCCGACAATGAAAAACGAGACTGCTGCATCAGGGTCACCCCCTCATTCCGAAAACATTCCCCGACGATAGCCGAGCCATGCCTCAAGACGACAGCCTTTCCTCACCCCCGCGATGCGCCTGGGCCCGCACCGATCCGCTGCTGGCCAGCTACCACGACGCCGAATGGGGCGTGCCCGAACGCGACAGCCGCGCGCTGTGGGAAAAGCTGATGCTCGACGGCTTCCAGGCCGGCCTGTCGTGGCTCACCATCCTGCGCAAGCGCGATGCCTTCCGCGCGGCCTTCGAGGGTTTCGTGCCCGAGACGGTGGCGCGCTTCACGCCGGCCGACGTCGAGCGCCTCATGCAGGACGCGGGCATCGTGCGCTCGCGCGCCAAGATCGAGGCCGCCATCGGCAATGCCAAGGCCTACCTGGCCATGCAGGCGGCGGGCGAAGACTTCTCCGATTTCGTCTGGGGCCTGGCGGGCGGCCAGCCGGTCGTCAACACCACGGGCACGGTGCCCACGCAGACGCCGCTGTCCGAAACGATGTCCAAGGCGCTGAAGCAGCGCGGCTTCAAGTTCGTCGGCCCGGTGATCGTCTATGCCTGGATGCAGGCCACGGGCATCGTCGACGACCACGCGCCCGACTGCCATTGCCACCGCAGCCATCGGCGCGCCTGAGCACAGCACCAACGTGAAAAAACCGGACGGTGCTATTGCACGGTCCGGTCTTTTCGGGTGGTGGTCTTGCTAACCGAGGCGGCTTGCGCCGCCGTCGATCACAGGCCAGCCTGGCGCGTGAAGCTGCGTGCCTGCGAGGGGATCACGCTGCCGGCGAAGGATTCGCGGCGCAGGTTCTGGCCGGGAGCGTGGGCGGCTGCCACGGCTTCGGCGCGGACCGAAGCGCGGTCCACCGACGAGGCCAGCACGGGGGCCACGCTGGCCGACACGGCGTCGCTGTATTCGTTGCCGGCACGGGCGGCGGCCACGGCTTGCGGTGCCACGTCGGCACGGCTGTAGCCGGAGGTCACGGCGTGAACGCCTTCGTAGGTCTCTGCGTGGGCGGCGCCAGCGGCGGCGAGCAGGGAGAGAGCGGCGGCGGCGAGGATGTTCGAGGTCTTCATTTCAATTCCTTCTTGATTGGGCTTTGGATGCCCTGAAGTGTGCGCCAAATTCCTAGGGTAAACCCCAGTCATTCTGAATCGCAGTGTTCACGGAATTGAAACAATCACGGGGAACTTTCCGACATGCGGGGTTCGCGTGAAACTTTTTCGTACAAACGCCCCCGAGTTTGCAAACTTTGGCGCGCTGTCGTCAAGTCTCAGGGCCGCCCCCAGCTGCGCACCAGCGTGCGGATCGCGACCGCGCCGCTGCCCTTGACCTCGGCGCGGTAGCTGCCGAGCAGCGCCTCGCGCTCGGCGGCGGCCTGCGGTTCGTTGCGCCAGGCGAGCAAGGCGGCCACGTCGGCGTCGGGCAGCGCCAGCAGCAGCGCCTGCGTGACCAGCTTTTCGAACTCGCGCGCCACGGTCATCAGGTTGCGCGGACGCGGCGAGGTGACGCCGCGCGACCACAGCGAATCGAGCGCAGTGTCGAGCGTGCGGTCGGGCAGCGAACTGAACTGCCCGGCATTCCCGCGCGCCAGCTGCTTGACCACCGCACTCATGAGCAGCTGGCTCGAGAAATCGATCTCGCGCGCCTCGGCCACCGTCATGCGCGACAGCAGCTCGACGCGCGCCGGATCGGCCGGCCGCGCGTGCTGCTGATGAAAGAACGCCACCTTGGCGGGCTCGTCCATCGCGGCGTAGTCGGCGCGCAGCTTCGCCAGGCGTGCCACGGCCTCCAGCACGAGGGGCCCCGGCGCGGCGGCGCCCTGCCCGGCCGCCGCCACGTCCTGACGGATCGCGGCCACAGAGGCGTTCACATCGAAGGCGCGGCCGGCCGCCACGTCGAGCGACTGCAAAGCCTTGTCGGCAATGGCCAGGTCGGGCGGTTCCAGCAGCTCGCGCGCGCCGCGCGACACGGCGCCCGGGCCGTAGGCGGCCTGGTAGCGCGCCTGCACGCCCTCGAACTGGAGCAGGGCCTGCGCACGGTCCTGCGTCCACCCCGTCAAGGGGGCGAGAAGCAACGACAGCAACAAGAGGCAACGGGGCGACGACAGGCGGGACAGCAAGGACATCCCACATTATTGGCACGCCGCGATCCCGCGCCCTTCATCAGGCCTGCGCCAGCTCCCCGCGCAGCAGCTTCGCAGCCGCCACCATGTTCGACAGCGCCGCCTCGGTCTCGGGCCAGCCGCGGGTCTTGAGGCCGCAGTCGGGGTTGATCCAGAGGTTCTCGCCCGGCACCACCTGCGCGGCCTTGCGCATGAGGCGCACGATCTCGTCGACCGAGGGCACGCGCGGCGAGTGGATGTCGTACACGCCGGGGCCGATCTCGTTCGGGTAGCGAAAGCCGCCCTCGCCACCAAAGCCGCGCAGCAGCTCCATGTCCGAGCGGCTGGTCTCGATGGTGATCACGTCGGCGTCCATCGCGGCGATCTCCGGCAGGATGTCGTTGAACTCCGAATAGCACATGTGGGTGTGGATCTGCGTCTGGTCGCGCACGCCCGAGGCGCTGATGCGGAAGGCGCGCGTGGCCGCCTTCAGGTAGGCCGGCCAGCCCGCGCGGCGCAGCGGCAGGCCTTCGCGGATCGCGGGCTCGTCGATCTGGATGATGCCGATGCCCGCGCCCTCGAGGTCGTTGACCTCGTCGCGGATCGCCCACGCGATCTGCTCGCAGGTGGTGGCGCGCGGCTGGTCGTCGCGCACGAAGGACCACTGCAGGATGGTGACCGGGCCGGTGAGCATGCCCTTCATCGGCAGCGTCGTGAGGCTCTGCGCGTAAGCCGTCCATTCGACCGTCATCGGCGCCGGGCGTGCCACGTCGCCGAAGATCACCGGCGGCTTCACGCAGCGCGAGCCGTACGACTGCACCCAGCCGTTGGCCGTGAAGGTGAAGCCGTCGAGCTGTTCGCCGAAGTACTCGACCATGTCGTTGCGTTCGGCCTCGCCATGCACCAGCACGTCGATGCCAAGTTCTTCCTGCTTGCGCACGGCCAGTGCGATCTCGGCGCGCATCTTCTCGCGGTAGCCGGGGGCATCGAGCTCGCCGCGCTTGAAGGCGGCGCGGGCCGCGCGGATCTCGGCGGTCTGCGGGAACGAGCCGATGGTGGTGGTCGGCAGCGCGGGCAATGCGAAGCGCGTGCGCTGCAGCTGCTGGCGCTGCGGGAAAGCGGACGCGCGGCGGTCATCGCCGGCCACGCTGCGCGCCAGGCGCAGCGCCACGTCGGCGCGGTGCACGCGCGGGCTGGCGCGGCGCGCGGCCACGGCGGCACGGGCGGCTGCGAGATCGGCGGCCACCGAGGCTTCGTTGCCCTCGACGGCGGCACGCAGCACGCGCAGCTCGTCGAGCTTCTCGATCGCGAAGGCGAGCCACGATTTCAGTTCGGTGTCGAGCTTCGTCTCGGCCGCGAGGCTGAACGGCACATGCAGCAGCGAGCACGACGGCGCGATCCACAGCTCGCCCTGGTGCTTCTCGGCCACGGGCCTGAGCTTGCCCAACGCCACATCGACGTCGGTGCGCCAGATGTTGCGGCCGTCGACCACGCCGACCGACAGCACCTTGTGCGCCGGCAGCCAGTCGGCCACGCCGGTCAGCTCCTGCGGCGCACGCACGGCATCGACGTGCAGGCCGGCCACCGGGAGCTGGCAGGCCAGGCGCAGGTTCTCGGACAGCGGCGAGAAGTAGCTCGCCAGCAGCAGCTTCGGCGCATTGCGCGCGATCTGCCAGTACACGCGTTCGAAGGCATTGCGCCAGGCCTCGGGCAGGTCGAGGCCCAGGATCGGCTCGTCGATCTGCACCCATTCCACGCCCTGCTGCTTGAGCCGGCCGAGCACCTGCTCGTACACGGGCAGCAGCGATTCGAGCAGCGAGAAGCGGTCGAAGCCGGCCGCCTTTTCCTTGCCCAGGTACAGGAAGCTCAGCGGCCCGAGCAGCACGGCCTTGACCGCGTGGCCAGCCTGCTGCGCCTGCGCGACCTCGTCGAACAGACGCGTCGATGCGAGCCTGAACTGCGTGGCCGCATCGAACTCGGGCACGAGGTAGTGGTAGTTGGTGTCGAACCACTTGGTCATCTCGAGCGCGAAGGTGCCTTCGGCGCCGTGGGTGCAGCTGTCGTCGTGCACGTGTCCCGCCTCGTCTTCCACGCCGCGCGCCATCTTGAAGTAGCGCGACAGTTCGGGCTCGTCGCCGCTGAAACCGAAGCGCGCCGGCTCGCAGCCCAGCAGCTGGATGTGGTTGGCCACGTGGTCGTAGAAGGCGAAGTCGCCCACGGTCACGAAGTCGAGCCCCGCGTCGCGCTGCGCCTGCCAGTGCCGCGCGCGCAGCGCCTCGCCGACGGCTTCGAGCGCGGCGTGGCCGGTTTCGCCGCGCCAGTGCTTCTCGAGGGCGAACTTGAGTTCCCGGTGGGCGCCCATGCGCGGAAATCCGAGGATGTGGGTACGGGTGGTCATTGCAGGTAATCCGGTCGCTGGTCTTGGAAACCGGTGATCGTCGGCGTTTGGCGCATATGATTCAAACGAAACCTTTTGCCCGTTCGCTTGAATCATTTTCATGATGCAGTCCATCCTCGAGATCCGCCACCTGCGCACGCTGGCCGCGTTGCGCGACACCGGCAGCCTGGTGCGCGCGGCGCAGCTGCTCAACCTCACGCAGTCGGCGCTGTCGCACCAGATCAAGTTGCTCGAAGAGCGCTACGGCGCGCAGCTCTTCGAACGCAAGTCGGTGCCGCCGCAGTTCAGCACCACGGGGCTGCGGCTGCTGCAGCTGGCCGACACCGCGCTGCCGCTCGTCGAAGAGGCCGAGCGCGACGTGGCGCGGCTGGCGCTGGGGCGCAGCGGGCAATTGCGCATCGTGGTCGAGTGCCACACCTGCTTCGACTGGCTGATGCCCGCGATGGACGCCTTCCGCCAGCGCTGGCCCGAGATCGAGCTGGACATCGTCTCGGGCTTCCACCCCGACCCGATCGCGCTCGTGATGCAGAACCGCGCCGAGGTGGCGATCGTCTCCGAGGAAGACCCCGATGAAACGGTCGACTACCACGCGCTGTTCCGCTTCGAGATCGTCGCGCTGCTGGCCAACGACCACGCGCTGACGGCCAAGGCGTACCTCACGGCCCGGCACTTCGCCGACCAGACGCTCATCACCTACCCCGTGCCCGACGAGATGCTCGACATCGTGCGCCAGGTGCTGGCGCCCGCCGGCATCGAGCCCGCGCACCGGCGCACGACCGAGCTCACGGTGGCGATGCTGCAGCTGGTGGCCAGCGGGCGCGGCGTGGCCACGCTGCCGCTGTGGGCGGTGCAGAATTACCTCGACCGCGGCTACGTCACGGCGCGCCGCGTGGGCGCCCGGGGCCTGACGGGGCGGCTGTACATGGCCTGCACGCAGGCCACCTCGGCGCGGCCCTGGCTGGACGACTTCGTGCGCGTCACGCGCGAGAGCTGCTTCAAGAGCCTGCCGGGGATCGAATTGCTGTGAGCCCTGTGAGCCCGATGGCGGGAGGATCACGTCCGAATCCGGCCAGTGCAGGGTAGTGCACGGCCTGAAGATCGACCACCACCACGGACCGCCCCATGACCTCTCCGAAGACCCTCGACGCCCCTGCCGCCCCACCCCACCGCTTCTTCCACGGCTGGCTCGTGGTCGCCGGCGCCTTCGCCGTCATGTTCGTGGGCTTCGGCTGCGCCTACACCTTCAGCGCGTTCCTCGATGCATTGCAGCGCGACTTCGGCGCCTCGCGCGGCGAGGTGTCGCTGGTGTTCTCGCTCGCCGGTTTCCTGTACTTCGGGCTCGGCGTGTTCAGCGGCCCGCTCGCCGACCGCTGGGGCGCGCGGCGGCTGGCGGTCGCGGGCATGGTGCTGGTCGGCCTCGGGCTGGTGCTCGCGGGGCAGGCGCGCAGCCTGACGCAGATCTTCTGGGCGTATGGGCTCGGGGTCGGCCTCGGCGTGGGGGCCTCGTACGTGCCCGTGCTGGGCGCGGTGCAGCGCTGGTTCGTGCGCCAGCGCGGCTTCGCCTCGGGGCTCGCCGTGAGCGGCATCGGCGTGGGCACGCTGGCCATGCCGCCGCTGGCCTCGTGGTTCATCGACACGCTGGGCTGGCGCGACGCCTACCTGGCGCTCGGCGTGCTCGCGGCCGTGGTGGGCGTGGGCATGGCGCTGCTGGTCGAGAACGATCCGCGCGCACGCGGCCTCGGGCCCGACGGCGATCCGCCGCAGGCGCAGGCTTCCACCGCGCTGCCGCCCGGCGCCTCGGTGCGCGAGGCCGTGGGCTCGGGCCGTTTCGCGGGGCTGTACGCGGCCTGCCTGATCAGTTCGTTCGGTTTGTTCGTGCCCTTCGTGCACCTGGTGCCTTACGCGCTCGACCACGGCGTGGCCGCATCGTCGGCGGTGCTGCTGCTCGGCGCGATCGGCGTAGGCAGCACGGCGGGCCGCTTCTTCCTGGGCGGGCTGGCCGACCGCATGGGCCGGGACCATGCGCTGCCGCTGATGTCGGCGGGCATGGCGTTGTCGCTGGTGGTGTGGGCCGTGTCGGGCGGGTTCTGGGGGCTGGCCCTGTTCGCCTTTGCCTACGGCGTGTTCTACGGCGGCTTCGTGGCGCTGTTGCCCGCGCTGGTGATGGACTGGTTCGGCGGGCGCCACATCGGCGCGGTCATTGGCATCCTGTACACCAGCGTGGCCATCGGCACGCTGATCGGGCCGAGCGCCGCGGGCTTCGCCTTCGACCTCACGCGCAGCTACCTGCTGCCGATCCTCGTGGCGATCGGTGCCAACCTCGTGGCGGCCGGCCTGCTGCTCGCGATGGCGCGGCGCGGCCGGCGCGCCGTTCAGCCGGCTTTCTGAACCAGCTTCAGCACGCTCGAGAAATCGAGCGCGCCGTGGCCCGCGAGGCTGTGCGCCGCGTACAGGCTGCGCGCCAGGCCGCCCAGCGGCGTGGCCGCGCGCACGGCGGTGGCGTTTTCCTGCGCCAGGCCCAGGTCCTTGAGCATCAGGTCGGTGCCGAAGCCGCCGGCGTAGTTCTTCGAGGCCGGCGCCGCTTCCATCACGCCGGGCACGGGGTTGTACTTCTCGAGCGCCCAGTTGCCGCCCGAGCTGCGGCGCATGATTTCGGACAGCACCTTCGGGTCGAGCCCGTTGGCCACGCCCAGCGCGAGCGCTTCCGAGGTGCCGATCATCAGGATGCCGAGCAGCATGTTGTTGCAGATCTTGGCGGTCTGGCCCGCACCGGCCGCGCCGGCGTGAAAGATGTTGGCGCCCATCTTCTCGAGCACCGGGCGCGCGCGCTCCAGGTCTTGGGTGTCGCCGCCGACCATGAAGGTCAGCGTGCCGGCAATGGCGCCGCCGGTGCCGCCCGACACGGGCGCATCGATCATCGCGACGCCCTTGGCGGCAGCGGCCTCGGCCACCTTGCGCGAGGTGGCGGCGGCGATGGTGCTGCTGTCGATCACGAGCGTGCCGGCCTGGATGCTGTCGAGCAGGCCGGGCTTGCCGGCGCCGCCAAGGAACAGGCCCTCGACGTGCGCGCTGGCGGGCAGCATGCTGATCACCACCTCGGCGCCGGCCACGGTCTCGGCCGCCGACTTCGCGATCGGCAGGCCCTCGGCAGCGAACTTCTTGCAGGCGTCGGCCGAGAGGTCGAAGGCGCTGAGCGTGTGGCCTGCCTTGTGCAGGTTCAGGGCCATCGGGCCGCCCATGTTGCCCAGGCCGATGAATGCGATCTTCATGTGTCTTGTCTCCGTTGTTCTGTGCAGGGAATGGGGCCGATCAGGTCAGCGACGCCAGTTCCGCCGGCATCTCGCCGCGCGGACGCAGGTGGTCGTCGACGAAGGCCGGCGTGATCTCTTCGAGCGTGGCGGGGTTCCAGCGCGGGTTGCGGTCCTTGTCGACCAGCACGGCGCGGATGCCTTCGGCGAAATCCTTGTTGGCGCAGAAGCCCAGCGAGGCCCAGTACTCGAGGCGGAACACCTCGGCCAGCGACATGCGCGGCACGCGCTGCCAGAGCTCGAAGCTCAGCGCGATGGAGCTCGGCGCACCCTTGGTGAAGGTCTTCGACGCAGTCTGCAGCCAGGCGTCGTCGCTTTGCACGTCACGCAGGCGCTTGGCGATGTCGAGCAGGTCGTCGCCGGCCATCAGCGCGTTGATGGTGTCGTAGTGCTCGCGCACCTTCGACGCGGGCATTTCGGCGCCCTCGCCCGCCTGGGCCAGGATGCGCGACAGCGTGGCACGGTCGGCCCGGGCGTCGCCGCCGGCCCACTGCGTGGTCGCGATGGCCGCGAGCACGTCGCCCTTGCGCTCCTGCGGCACCAGCACGTCGGCCAGGCCGCAGAAGATGGTGTCGTGCGCGTTGATGTTGGCGGCCGTGAGCGCCAGGAACAGGCCCGTGCGGCCCGGCGTGCGGCGCAGGAACCAGCTGCCGCCCACGTCGGGGTACAGGCCGATGTTGATCTCGGGCATGGCGATGCGGCTTTGCAGCGTCATCACGCGGTGCGAGGCGCCCGCCAGCAGGCCCACGCCGCCACCCATCACGATGCCGTGGCCCCAGCACAGGAAGGGCTTGGGGAAGGTGTGGATCAGGTGGTCGAGCTCGTACTCCTCGCGGAAGAAGTCTTCGGCGTAGGTGTTGCGTGCGGGGCCGCAGTCGAGCAGCGTCTGGTACAGCTGGCGCAGGTCGCCGCCGGCGCAGAAGGCTTTTTCGCCCGCCGCGTCGAGCAGCACACCGACGATGCCGGCATCGGCCGCCCATTCGCGCAGCTTGGGCGTGAGCAGGCGCACCATGTCCACGGACAGCGCGTTGAGCGAAGCCGGCGCATTGAGCGTGGCCACGGCAAAACGCTGGCCACCGGCGGTCTTGATTTCGTTGAAGAGAACTACGTTGTCGGTCATTGTTTTCAGGTCCTGGGTGCGGCGGAGTCAGCGGATGTCGCTGTCGCCTTCCAGCAATTTTCGCGCAACGATGACGCGCATGATTTCGTTGGTGCCTTCAAGGATCTGGTGCACGCGTGTGTCGCGCACCAGGCGCTCGAGCGGGAACTCGCTCAGGTAGCCGTAGCCGCCGTGCAGCTGCAACGCATCGTTGCAGACATTGAAGCCCGCATCGGTCGCGAAGCGTTTGGCCATCGCGCAATAGGTGCTCGCATCCACATGGCCCGCATCGAGCTTGCTGGCGGCCAGCCGCACCATCTGCCGCGCGGCGACCAGCTCGGTCGCCATGTCGGCCAGCTTGAACTGCAGCGCCTGGAAGCTCGCGATCGGCTTGCCGAACTGCTGGCGCTCGTGCAGGTAGCGGCGCGCCGCGTCGAGCGCACCCTGCGCCGCGCCCACCGAGCAGGTCGCGATGTTGATGCGCCCGCCGTCCAGGCCCTTCATGGCGATGCGAAAGCCCTCGCCTTCCTTGCCCAGCAGGTTCTGCGCCGGCACGCGCACGTTGTCGAAGTTGATGGTGCGCGTGGGCTGGCTGTTCCAGCCCATCTTGTGCTCCTTCTTGCCGTAGCTCACGCCCGGCGCGTCGGCCGGCACCGCGAAGGCCGAGATGCCGCTGGCGCCCGCGCCGCCCGTGCGGGCCATGAGCACCAGCACGTCGGTCGAGCCGGCGCCGGAGATGAAGGCCTTGCCGCCGTTGATGACGTATTCGGCGCCCTGCAGTTCGGCGCGCGTCTTCAGCGAACCCGCGTCGGAGCCCGCGCCCGGTTCGGTCAGGCAGTACGACGCCAGCTTGCGACCGCTCGTGAGGTCTTCGCCCCATTGCTGGGCCACCGCATCGGTGGCCCAGGTGCCGAGCATCCACGTCGCCATGTTGTGGATCGTGATGAAGGCGGTGGTCGACGGGTCGACCGCGGCCATTTCCTCGAACACCAGCGCCGAGTCGAGCCGCGGCAGGCCCAGGCCACCGATGCGCTCGGGCGCGTACAGGCCGCAAAAGCCCAGCTCGCCGGCCTTGGCGATGGCTTCGCGCGGAAAGACCGCCTCGGCGTCCCACTGCGCGGCGTGCGGTGCGAACTCGGCCTGCGCGAAATCGCGCGCGGTCTGTGCAAAGGCGTTCTGTTCTTCGGACAGTTCGAAATTCATGATTGACGACCCTTCCAGAGGTCCAGTTCGGCGGTGCGTTTGCGGGTCGATTTTTCCAGGCACGCGTTGAAAACCAGCGACCAGATCGAGCCGCCTTCGTTCGCCTTCGCGGCCCGCTTGCAACCCGGGTCGCGGCCCTTGAGCCAGGTCCGCTGCTCGGTGCGCAGCGCGACGCGCATCTGCGGCGAGAGCGTCTTCATCACCTCGCCGTAGCGGATGTTGAGCTCGGCGTCGGCCGCGCGGAAATCGCGCAGCGCGCAGTCGTTCATCTGCTGCTGATTGCCGTTGGGGTTGCAGTCGACCGGCTCGTCGGAGCCGGCCGCCTGCGCCCCGCCGGCCAGCAGGGCAAGCGCCGCCGCGGCGGCCCAGGCTGCGACGCGAAGCCCCTGCCTCACTTGAGGCTGATGGTGGTGTTGACGCCCTGGCTCACGGTGCTGTCGTCGAACCAGCGTGCCGTCACGGTCTTGGTCTGCGTGTAGAACATGATGACCTGCTTGCCGTACGGGCCCAGGTCGCCAAGCTTGGAAGCGCGCGAACCGGTGAACGAGAACATCGGGACCGGCACCGGAATCGGCACGTTGATGCCCACCTGGCCCACGTCGATGTCTTCCTGGAAGCGACGCGCCGCGGCGCCCGACTGCGTGAAGATCGCCGTGCCGTTGCCGTTCGGGTTGCTGTTGATCAGGTCGATGGCCTCGTCGATGGTCTCGGCGTCGGCGATGCACAGCACGGGGCCGAACACTTCCTGTTCGTAGATCGTCATGCCGGGCTTCACGCCGGTGAAGATCGTCGGGCCAACGAAGTTGCCCTTCTCGTAGCCGGGCACGGTGGGCTTGCGGCCGTCGAGCACGAGCTTGGCGCCGTCGGCTTCGCCGCGTTCGATCAGGCTGTTCACGCGATCGTAGGCGGCGCACGAGACCAGCGGGCCCACGTCCACGCCCTTTTCAGTGCCCGCGCCGATCTTCAGCGTCTTGGCCTTCTCGATGAGCTCGGGCACCCAGTTGCGCGCCTCGCCCACCAGCACCGCGACCGACACGGCCATGCAGCGCTGACCGGCTGCACCGAAGCTCGCGCCGGCCAGTGCGTTGAGCGTCTGTTCCTTGTTGGCGTCGGGCATCACGATGGCGTGGTTCTTCGCGCCCATCATGCATTGCGCGCGCTTGCCGGCCAGCGTGGCGCGGTTGTAGACGTGCGTGCCGACCTTGGTCGAGCCGACGAAGCTGATCGCCTTGATGTCCTTGTGGTCGCAGATGCCGTTGACGACGGCTTCGCCGCCGTGCACCACGTTCAGCACGCCGGGCGGCACGCCGGCTTCGAGCGCGAGTTCGCACAGGCGCATCGTGACCATCGGGTCTTGCTCGGAGGGCTTGAGCACGAAGGTGTTGCCGGTGACGATGGCCATCGGGAACATCCACAGCGGGATCATGGCCGGGAAGTTGAACGGCGTGATGCCGGCGCACACGCCCAGCGGCTGCAGCAGCGTGTAGGTGTCGACGCCGTTGGCCACGTTGTTGGCCAGCTCGCCCAGTTGCAGGTTGCCGATGTTCGAGGCGTGCTCGACCACTTCGAGGCCGCGGAACACGTCGCCTTCAGCGTCCGGCAGCGTCTTGCCCTGCTCGGCCGTGAGGATCGCGGCCAGCTCGCCCATGTTCTCGCGGATGAGCTGCTGCAGCTTCAGGAAGATGCGGGCGCGGGCGCCGAGGGGGGTCTTGCGCCAGGTCTTGAAGGCTTCCTTGGCGGAGGCCACGGCGGCGTCGAGTTCGGCTTGCGTGGCGAAGGGCACGCGGGCCAGCACCTGCTGCGTGGCCGGGTTGACGACGTCGCGCCATTCGGTGGTCTTCGATTCGACGAACTTGCCGCCGATCAGCAGCTTGACGGTGGCGACCTGCGTCGAGGGGGTGGTGGTGGCGTCCATGGGGGTTTGTCTCCTGTGAATACGGTGCCGGTATGGGCCGGTGCAGCCTGCATCCTAGCTTTGCAGATTTGCCATGACAATAGACAAATATGCGTCATCGCTTTGCAAAAATGCAAAGCACCGAACGCCACCCCGCACGAGGCCGCACGCACATGGACTGGGACAACCTGCGCTACTTTCTCGAACTCGCCCGCTCGGGCACGCTGATGAGCGCGGCGCGCCGGCTGGAGGTCGACCACACCACCGTCGCGCGGCGCATCCAGGCCCTCGAAAAGGAGGTGGGTGCGCCCCTCTTTTCGCGCGAGGCCGGCGGCCACCGGCTCACCGAGGCAGGCCGCCGGTTGCAGCCGCAGGTCGAGGCGATGGAGAGCGCCTTCCAGGCCGTGGAGAGCACCGCACCGGCCTCGCAGGAAGGCCTGTCGGGACTGGTGCGCATCGGCGCCACCGAGGGCTTCGGCACCGTGGTGCTGGCCCCGCAGCTGGCGCTGTTCGCGGTGCAGCACCCCAAGCTCACCATCGACCTACTCGCGATGCCGCGGCTCGTGCACCTGTCGCGGCGCGAGGCCGACATCGTGATCTCGCTCGAGCGGCCGGCGCGCGGGCCGGTGGTGGTCACCAAGCTCACCGACTACACGCTGCGCCTGTACGCATCCAAGCAGTACCTGGCCGCGCACAAGCCCATCAAGACGCGCGAAGACCTGCGCGGCCACACCTTCATCAGCTACGTGGACGACCTGCTGTTCAGCAAGGAGCTGCAGTACCTGGACGAACTGCACCGCCCCGACAGCTTTGCGCTGCGCAGCACCAGCGTGCTGGCGCAGCACCGGGCGGTGGCGGCGGGTGCGGGGATTGCGGTGCTGCCGGCGTTCATCGCGCAGGACGACCGTGCGCTCAAGCCGGTGCTGCCGGACGCAGCGAACTTCACGCGGACCTTCTGGATGTCGATGCCGGCGGAAACGAAGCACCTGGCGCGCATGCAGACGGTGTGGGAATTCCTGCGCGCGACGGCAGCGGCGCAGCAGCAGGTGCTGTTGCCTGACAGCGCGGCGAACGCCAGGTGACCGGCTCGCGCGCTCAGGAAAACAGGCGCTTCAGGAACCCAGGCTTGGCCGCCGGTGCAGCAGCCTTTTCCAGCAGTTCGATCAACCCGTCCACGCGCGGCTTCTTGAGCCGGCGCGCGTAGTCGATGTAGCTCTCTTCCTCGTCCATGCGATAGAACTGCGGCGGCATCGGCAGTTGGCCTGGCAGCGCCGCCAGCAGCACGCGCAGCGCGTCCAGCTGGTTCATGCGGATGGCACTCATGATCGCGGTCTCGCCGAGCGAGGGAATGATCTCGTTGGGCTGCGCGAGCCCGCCGGCGAGCAGGGGCTGGATCGCCGCCGCATCGCCCTGGACCGCCGCCGCGCCCAAGGCCTCGAGCGCCGCCAGCTTCTCTGGCGAAAGGCTGGCCAGGTAGGCGTCGCTGCGCTTGTCGTCCTCGTCGCGCGCGTCGCCGCCCTGCATGGTCATGAAGTCGGTCACGAGCGCCACGGGCTCGCCCGCGGCGTCGAGCGCCCAGAAGCTCGGGTAGCTGCCGTCGCCCCAACCCGCGCTGAAGATCAGCACGTTGTTCGCGCTGCCCGCGCCCAGCGGGTAGTGATCGGCGATGTCGGCCGAGGCGAGGTCAGCGCCGAGCACGTCGTCGTAGTAGCTCACGTACTCGGGGTTGGTGGCGGACTCGCGCGCCTCGCGCTCGGCCATGGCCTTGGCGCCGTCGGCGTCCATGAAGCAGCCGACGCCGGCATCGACCGGGTAGCCGTAGAACTCGTCACTGCCGAGTTCGTCCTGCGATTGCCCTTCGAGCAGCGCCGCTTTCCAGTGCAGGTCGCTTGCCTGCAGGCTGCCTCGCTCACGCAGCCACAGCACGGCCAGCGCATGGCGGCCTCCGCCTTGCAGCACCTCGACGGGGAATGCGCCGCGCCCGCTCACGCTGCGAACGAAAGGCTCGCGCTCGGGCTGCACCAGTGGATCGCAGGCCACGATGCGGCCGCTCGTGAGGTGCAGGGCACCGCAAGGCTGGCGCTGCAGATGCCGTGCGCGCAGCGCCTCGTCGTCAAGAAAAATGCTCTGGAGGTTGTCGATGTCTAGATAGGCCATGCGCCCAGTTTCTCATTCCCCGGCAACGGCAGGCCACGCCGGCGGATGGCTGCCCGGTGGCATCGACGGCCGCGGCCAGGCGGCCGGCGTGCGCGACAGCTGCGCGCTGTGGCGCACCGCTGCCAGTTCGCCGAAGCCCGAGGCGGAGGTCTCGACGTACGGCGCGACATCGGCCCGCGCGATCGACAGCCCGCCGTCCACACGCCCCAGCCCGCGCAGCCACTGCCCCGTCTGCGCCAGCGACACCTGCACATGCCAGCTGCCGCCCTCCTGCTGCTGCCGCCACAGCGCCGCGGCGGCACCGAGGGCGATCAGGTAGCCGCTGGCTTCGTCAAGGATCTGCATCGGCATCGGGCGCGGCTTGCCGTCGCCCGCGGCCTCGCCTTCGGCATGGTTGAAGCCCATGGCGGTCTGCACCAGCGAATCGAAGCCGCGCCGCCCGGCCCACGGCCCCTGCGTGCCGTAGGCCGTGAGCGAGACGCAGACGATGCCCGGCCGCTCGCGCGCCAGCGCCTCGGGGCCGAAGCCCAGCGCCGCGATGCCGCCGGGGCGGTAGCCCTGCACGAAGACATGCGCATCGGCGACGAGGCCGTGCAACACCGCGCGACCTTCGTCCGTGCACAGGTCCACGTGCGTCGAGAGCTTGCCGCGGCTGGTGTCGGCGATCGATTCGATGTTCGGCAGGTTCGGCGAATTGGCCAGCATCACGTCGGCGCCGTACGCCGCCAGCGCCCGGCCGCCGACCGGTCCCGCGAGGATGCGCGTCAGGTCGAGCACGCGCAGGCCTTCGAGCGGGCGCTGGTCGCCCTGCAGCGGCGGCAGCGCGCGCGGCGGTGCATCGCCGATGCGCTCGATGGTGAAGAGCGGCTGCGCCGCGACCGCCTGCCCCTGCGGCGTCGCGTCCCACTCATCGAAGCGGCGCAGTGCGGTCGCCACCAGGCCTTGCGCGGCGGCGGCCGATTCGAAATCGACCGCGCGCCAGCCGGCCATCGCGGCCTCGGCGTCGGCGCGCGTGGCGCTGGCCGGGTCCAGCTTCATCAGGCGCAGCGCGCCTTCGCGGTGGTGCTTGAAGTTGGCGTGGATGCGCACCCAGCCGTCGGCGCAGCGGTACACGCCCGAGAAGGTGTCCCACAGATCGGGCACGCGGCCGTCGAGGCTGAACCAGCCCGTGCAGTCGAGCGCGGCGTGCAGCGTGTCGACCGCGACCTCTTGCCGCGCCACGCCGCGCCGGTGCCCCAGCTCGCAGGCCGCGAGCGCGGCGGCGGCGATGCTGGCCTGCGCCGCGAGGCCGACCGCGAAGGACGAGGGCAGCACCGGGTCGGCGCCCGTGAGCCGCGCGAAGGCCAGCGCCTCGGCGGGCAACCCCGCCAGTTGCCAGAGACCGGCCAGGACTTCTTCACTCGTTGCCATGCGTCGCCCCTTCGGGGAAAAAGAAGAAATGAAAAAGGCAGGGTCCGCTTGCGCGGCCCTGCCTGTGTTGTGTGTCGTTGCGTTCGCGACCTTGTGCGGGTTGCTTACTGGATCAGCTTCGCACCGGTCTTGGCCTGCAGCGCGTCGAAGCTCACGCCCGGCGCGAGTTCGATCACCTTGAGGCCTTCGGGCACGACGTCCATCACGGCCAGGTCGGTGATGATGCGGTCGACCACGCCCACGCCGGTCAGCGGCAGCGAGCACTGCTCGAGGATCTTCAGGTCTTCGGTGCCGTCCTTCTTCTTGGCCACGTGTTCCATCAGCACGATCACGCGCTTCACGCCGGCCACGAGGTCCATGGCGCCGCCCATGCCCTTGACCATCTTGCCGGGGATCATCCAGTTGGCGAGGTCGCCCTTGGCGCTGACCTGCATCGCACCGAGGATCGACAGGTTGATCTTGCCGCCGCGGATCATCGCGAAGCTGTCATGGCTGCCGAAGATGGCGCTGCCGGGCAGCGTGGTCACGGTCTGCTTGCCGGCGTTGATCAGGTCGGCGTCGACGTTGTCCTCTGTCGGGAACGGGCCGATGCCGAGCATGCCGTTTTCGCTCTGCAGCCAGACTTCCTTGGTGCCTGTGTGGTTTGCCACCAGGGTCGGAATGCCGATGCCGAGGTTGACGTAGAAGCCGTCTTCGAGTTCTTGGGCGGCGCGGGCCGCCATCTGGTCTTGGGTCCAGGGCATCTCAGGCTCCTTCTTTCTTGTTGACGGCCTTCACGGCCGATTCGCTGCCGGCGGCGGCGGCCTGGGCGATGGCGGTCTGGGCCTCGACCTTGGCGGCGGCGGCATCGACCGAGGCGCTCACGGTGCGCTTCTCGATGCGCTTCTCGGGCGTGGCGTTGAGCACCAGGCGGTGCACGTAGATGCCCGGCAGGTGGATGTCGTCGGGGGCCAGCTCGCCCACTTCGACGATCTTCTCGACCTCGACGATGCAGACCTTGCCGGCCATGGCGGCGGCGGGGTTGAAGTTGCGCGCGGTGAGGCGAAAGCGCAGGTTGCCGGCCTTGTCGGCCACGTCGGCCTTGACCAGTGCCACGTCGGGCACCAGCGAGTGCTCCATGACGTAGGTCTCGCCGCCGAACTCGCGCAGCTCCTTGCCTTCGGCCACTTGCGTGCCCACGCCGGTCTTCGTGAAGAAGGCCGGAATGCCCGCGCCGCCGGCGCGCAGCTTCTCGGCCAGCGTGCCCTGGGGCGTGAATTCGAGGGCGAGTTCACCGGCCAGGTACTGGCGCTCGAACTCCTTGTTCTCGCCCACATACGACGCGATCATCTTCTTGATCTGGCGCGTCTCGAGCAGCTTGCCGAGGCCGAAGCCGTCGACGCCCGCGTTGTTCGAGATGACGGTGAGGTTCTGCACGCCGGAATCCTTGAGCGCGTCGATCAGCGCTTCGGGAATGCCGCACAGGCCGAAGCCGCCGACCGCGAGCGTCTGCCCGTCGGCCACGACCCCCTTGAGTGCCGCGTCTGCGGAGGGATAAATCTTGTTCACTCGGGCTCCTTGATGGGTGGTGGAGAGTGGGTGGGAAAGGCTTCAACGATACTACCTACTCGTATACGTAGTATTTCGTAGTGGTGACACCCGATGCCCGAGATCGATTACCGGCTGGCTTTTGAACATGCACCCGTCGGCATGGTGGTCTCGAGCAACCGCACCATCGTCGCCTGCAACCAGCGTGTGTGCGAAATTTTCGGCGCAGAGCCCTCCGCGCTGGTCGGGCATTCGTTCAGCATCCTGTACCCCAGCGTGGCGGAGTTCGAGCGCATCGGCAAGCGCATGGAGCCCTTTCTGAACGCCAGCGGCCACTACGCCGACAACCGCATGATGAAGCGCCTGGGCGGGCTGCACGGTGCGCTGGCCGGCGAGACCTTCTGGTGCCACGTCACCGGACACGCGATGAACCGCGCGGCGCCGCACGAGGCCGGCATCTGGACCTTCGAGGACCTGGGTTCGCGCCGTGCGGTGAAGGCCGAGCTCACGCCGCGCGAGCGGGAGGTGGCGGCGCAGGTGATGCGCGGGCTGACGTCGAAGGAGATCGGGAAGGCGCTGGGCATCAGCCATCGCACAGTCGAACTGCATCGGGCGCGGTTGATGCGCAAGTACGCGGCGGCGACGACTGCGGAGCTGGTGCAGAAGCTGATCGCAGGGTGATTCTTTTCAGGGCGTGTGCGCTGTCGTGCTGCGGGGCGATCAGCTCGCGTCGCGCGACAGCACCATCTCCATGCGCACCAGGTCCCGCAGCGGGATGCCGTTCTGCTTCGTCGCTTTGCCCCAGCGGCGCACGAAGTAGTCGACGTCGACGCCGACGATCCGAAATCCGAAGCGCTGGTAGAAGGCCAGCTCGCGCAGGCTGCTGTTGCCCGTGCCGACTTCAAGCCGGTGCGCGCCGCGCTGCCTGGCAAGAGCTTTCGCCTTCTTCAGCATCGCGGTGCCGATGCCCTGGCCCTTGTGGGCTTCGGCCACGGCGATGTTCATGATCTCCCAGGTGTCGACGCGCGTGGCCATGAGCACCATCTGGCCGACGACCTCGCCCGCTTGTTCGGCCAGCCATTGCTCGCCGCGCAGCAAGTACTTTTCGATCTCGGGGCGCGGGCCGTCCGCGTCGAACAGGAGCGGCCAGGGCACGGCATCCGCCGCGGTGGCCCTGCGCATCGTCAAGCCCTTCATGTGAGTGTTTCGTTCTTTCCGTTGCATGACCCCATTCTGAGTTCTGGGCAGAAGTTCCCTGCCAGAGGCCCCGGATCGTTGCGAAAACGGAAACGCCGTGTCGACAAAACCCATGCGCCATCGCCGGTTGAGAGGCCTATCGTGGAACCCACGCGAACACACCGTTCGCCCCACACAGGAGCAGACACCATGTCCACACCCCTTCATTCGGAAAAGAACCTCCTTCAGCAAACCAGGCTGTCCGTGGCCCAGGCCCGCGCGCTGGCCGGGCACCAGGTGCCCGTGGCGCTCGGCCTCGCGGCGGTGATCCTGTCGGTGCTGGGCGTCAAGCCCTGAACCTGGCCGGGGGCGTTCACTCCGGCTTGATGTCGGCGCCCTTGATCACCTTCGACCAGGCCGCGAGTTCCTGGTCGACGAACCGGCCCAGCGTGGCCGGGTCCATGTAGGTCGCGAAGGCGCCCTGCTCGTCCACCTTCTTGCGGAAGGCCTCGCTCTCGACGATCTTCCTGATCTCGGCGCTGAGCTTGTTCACCACCTCGGGCGGCGTCTTCGCCGGCGCGAACACCGCGAACCACGACTCGACCTCGTAGCCCGGCAACCCGGCCTCGGCCGAGGTCGGCACGTTCGGCATCGACGCGTGCCGCTTGCTGCCCGTGTACGCCAGCGCCTTGATGCGCCCGCCCGCGAAGTGGCCGATGACCGAGGGCGGCGTGGTGATGAAGATGTCGACATTGCCCGCCACCAGGTCATTGATGGCCGGCCCCGAGCCCTTGTACGGCACGTGCGTGGCCGGTTGCTTGGTCTGGCGCGACAGCAGCTCGCCGGCGATGTGCTGGATCGAGCCGTTGCCCGACGAGGCATAGAACAGACCGCCCTCCTTCTTCCTGCCGTACTCGATGAGCTCCTTCATCGAGCTCACCGGCAGCTTGCCGCTCACCGCGACCACGTGCGGCGCGCGCATCACCATCGCCACCGGCACGAAGTCCTTGGTCGGGCTCCAGCGCAGGTTCGGGTACAGCGACGGGTTGCCGACGTGGTAGCCCGAGTACTGCAGCAACAGCGTGTAGCCGTCGGGCGCGGCGCGGGCCACGAACTCGGTGCCGATGTTGCCGCTGGCGCCCGGCTTGTTGTCGACCACGACCGGTTGGCCCAGCGCGCGCTGCAGCGGGTCGGCGACCAGCCGCGCCATGATGTCGGTGGAGCCCGCGGGTGCCGTGGGCACCACGAAGGTCAGGGGTTTGGAAGGCCAGGTGTCGGCCTGCGAGGCGGCGGCGGCCAGCGCGAGGCCGACCGCGAGCAGGCGGTGAACGGGTTTCATGGGTTTGTCTCCGGTGGTTTTTTGTGGATGTCTTAGGACGCCAGCTCCGAAATCTCGATGAGATTCAGGTCGGGGTCACGCACGTAGACCGAGCGGATGCGCGACGTGGCGCCCGTGCGCATCACGGGGCCCTCGAGGATCGGCACGCCCTGCGCTTGCAGCCGCGCAACGACCTCTTCGAGCGGCACGCTGGCGATGAAACACAGGTCGAGTGAACCGGGCGTGGGCAGTTCGGCCTTGGGCTCGAACTCGTGGCCCTTCACGTGCAGGTTGATCTTCTGGTTGCCGAAGCGGAAGGCCCTGCGGCCGGCGCCGAAGACCTCCAGCGTCATGCCCAGCACCTCGACGTAGAAACGCACGCAGGCCTCTTGGTTCGCGGTGGTGAGCACCAGGTGATCCAGGTGGTCGATCATGCGCTCTCCTTCTTGATGGGGCGCGCCTTTGCGCGCTCGACGATGGCGTTGAAATCGGCCGGCGGCGCGTGCCGCGTGAGGCGGTGTCCGGCGCGCGAGACCTGACCGGGCAGTTCGTGCTGCACCAGTGACTCGAGTTCAGCCGCAGCGCCGATCAGGCCTTCGAGGTCCATGCCGGTGTCGTAGCTCATGCACTGCAACATGTGGACCACGTCCTCGGTCGCGACATTGCCGGTCGCGCCCGGCGCGTAGGGGCAGCCGCCGATGCCGCCGAGCGACATGTCGAGCCGGCGGATGCCCGCCTCGACCGCGGCGATGGTGTTCACCAGGCCCATGCCGCGGGTGTTGTGGAAATGCGCCGTCCATTCCAATGCCGGATGCCGCGCGCGCACGGCCTCGCACACCGCCTGCACCTGCGTGGGATAGGCCATGCCGGTGGTGTCGCACAGCGTGATTCCGTGCACGCCCAACGCAGCGAAGCGGTCGGTCCAGCCGAGCACCGCTGCGAGTGGCACCTCGCCTTCCATCGGACAGCCGAACACGCACGAGAGCGACACGTTCACCGGCACCCTCGCCTGCTTGGCCAGCGCGATCACGTCTGTCAGTTGCGCAAACGACTGCTCACGCATCATCCGCAGGTTGCTGAGGTTGTGCGTCTCGCTGACGGACATGACGATGTTGAACTCGTCGATGCGGCTTTCCAGTGCGCGCTCGGCGCCGCGCACGTTGGGCACGAGCGCGGTGTAGACCACGCTAGGCCGGCGTGCGATGCGCTGCATCACCTCTTCGCCATCGCGCAGCGCGGGAATAGCCTGGGCCGAGGTGAACGAAGTGACCTCGATCTTGGCGTAACCGAGCGTGCCGAGCCGGTCGATCAGCGCGACCTTGTCGTCGGTGGGAATGAAGCGGCTTTCCATCTGGAAACCGTCGCGCGTGGCGACCTCGTTGATGAACAGCCGCGTGCCGTTGCCGTCTTTCATACGACGGCCTCGCTGTCGGTGTTGCGCACGGGCCAGCCGGCGCCTTGCAGGTCCGCTGTGTGCTCGCCCAGCCGCGGCGCCGCATGCGCGATGCGCCCTGGCGTGGCGCTGAGCTTGGGCACCACGCCCGGCACCTTGAGCAGCGCGCCGTCGGAGCCGCGCGCCTGCACGATCATCTCGCGCGCCAGGTACTGCGGATCGGTCGCGATGTCGGCCACCGTGTAGATGCGCCCGACCGGCACGCCCGCCGCATCGAGCACGGCCAGCACCTCGTCGCGGCTGCGCTGCAGGGTCCAGGCTTCGATGGCGGCGTCGATCTCTTCCACGCGCAGCACGCGACCGTCGTTGTGCACGAGGCCCGGGTCGTTCTCCAGGTCCGCGCGGTCGATGGCGCGCATCAGCCGGCGGAAGATGCTGTCACCGTTGCCCGCCACCAGCACGTAGTGGCCGTCGCTGCAGCGGTAGGCGTTGGTCGGCGCGATGCCCGGCAAGGCGCTGCCGGCCCGTTCGCGCACGGCACCGAAGGCGTCGTACTCGGGCAGCAGGCTTTCCATCACGTTGAAGACCGACTCGTACAACGCCACGTCGATGAACTGGCCCTCGCCGCCGTGCGCCGTGCGGTGGTGCAGCGCCGTGAGCACGCCGATCACGCCATGCAGCGCGGCCAGCGTGTCGCCCAGCGAAACGCCCACGCGCACCGGCACCCGGCCCGGCTCACCGCTGAGGTAGCGCAGCCCGCCCATCGATTCGCCGAGCACGCCGAAGCCCGGCTTGTCGCGGTAGGGGCCGGTCTGCCCGTAGCCCGAGATGCGCAGCATGATGAGACGCGGGTTCAGTGCGTGCAGCTGCTCCCAGCCCAGGCCCCAGCCTTCGAGCGTGCCGGGCTTGAAGTTCTCGATCAGCACGTCCGCTTCGCGCGCCAGTGCGCGCACGGCCTCCTGCCCTTCGACGCTGCGCAGATCGAGGCACACCGAGCGCTTGTTGCGCGACTGCACCTCCCACCACACCGAGGTGCCGTCACGCAGCAGCCGCCACTTGCGCAGCGGATCGCCGACGCCGGCGGGCTCGACCTTGATCACGTCGGCGCCGAACTCGGCGAGCGTCTTGCCGGCGAAGGGGCCGGCGATGAGCTGGCCGAGCTCCAGCACCTTCAGGCCTTCGAGTGCGTTCATCTTTCTCTGTCTCCAGGTGGGTTGCCCCGACTCTAGGAACAGATGGCGACGAACGGAATTGCTCGGATGGCAGCAGGCCTTCGCGAAACGCGAAGACCCTGCGGTGCGCCCTACTTTTTCTTCAGCGTGGACGCAGGCCTGGCAACCACCGGCGGCTCGGCCGGCGTCTTGACCCAGCCGCGCAGCATCACACCCAGGCAGATGCCGGCCGCAAAGACGAGCCAGTACACCCACGACGGCAGGTTCTCCACGCCGCTGTGCAGGTTCATGCCGAAGGCCGCGCCGATGGCCATGAGCGGAAAGGTCAGTGCGGCGATGGTGTTGAGCTTGTGCTGCGCACGGCTCATCTCGAGGGCCGAGTGCGCCTGCGCCTCGGCGGCGCGTGCGAGCCGGTAGTCGAGCGACATGCGCGTGTCGGCCAGCAGCAGCTCGAAGCCGCGTGCAATTTCCACCGCGAGGTCGCGCTGGTCGATGAGCATCAGGTCGCCCTTGACCGCATCGCGCGCGGCCTGCAGGGTGTCTTGCATGTTCCGCGCGGCGCGGGTGAGCGGGATCAACGGGCCGAGGATCTGGAACAGGTCTTCCGAGGTCTCGGCGGCCTGGTGGCGGATCTCGAAGGTGCTGAATGCCGCGCGGTAGCTTTCGAGCAGCTTGGCGAGCGCGCGCTCGCCGGGGTTGTTGCCCTTGTGCAGCCACGCGCCGTCGGGCTTGCGCAGGAACACCACGGGCTTGCGCTCGGCGCCGGTGCCCGAGGGCGGCTCGTGCAGGATCACCATCAGGTGCTCCTGCTCGTGGATGATGCGCTGCGCGCCGTAGGTGCTGCCGCCCAGCCGCTGCTGCATGGCGGCGGGCAGTTCCCAGTCGTAGTCGATTCGTCTTGGCATCAGGGGGCCTGCAGTTCTTTCCACAAGGTGTCGAATTCGTCCGCGAAGCGGCGCACCAGCGACGGGTCGTTGCTCAGCACCAGGTTCTCCTCGTTGTACTCGCAGGCGCTGCGGGTCCAGTTGTAGCTGCCGTTGAGCAGCCGCGCGCCGTCGAAGATCGCGAACTTGTGGTGCATGTGGGCGTCGGTGCGGTCCACCGCCACCGGAATGCCGGCCGCGCGCAGCTGGCCGACGTCGCTGCCGCGGTCGAACTCCTTGTCGTTGTCGCTGATGCAACGCACCGTCACGCCGCGCCGGTGCGCCGCCAGCACCTCGGCGGTGATGCGGTCGTCCGAGAGCGTGAACACGCACAGGTCGACCGCGTGCTTCGCCGTTCGCAGCTGCTGGTTGATCGCCTGCAGGCAGGCCGTGCCCGGGCTGAAGTAGGCCTGCGAGCGCACCGTGACGCTGTCGGGCGAACGGCCGGTGTCGATCGCGCGCACCACGCCTTCGAGCCACTTGAGCAGCGACAGCTGCTCGGGGTCGGCGGTGCGCGAGCGCACGAGGTCGAAGGCGCGGTTGCGCAGCTGGCGCAGGCCGTCTTCGGGCGGCGAGGCTTCGCGCAGGGTGTGGACCAGCACGCGGCGCTCGTCGTCGCTCAGGCGCGCGTCGGCCATCGTCGCGTCGAGCTGGGCCAGCAGTTCGGGCAATGCGGACATCACTGATCCTTGTCGGCTTTGGGCGGAGATGGCGGCGGTGGCACGCGCCTGGGCGCGGCCCGCGTGGCCTGCACCTCGGCGGCGAGGCGCTCCATGTCCTGCTTGATCGAGCGGTCGAGTTCGAGCCGGCGCTCGGTGGCGGTCACCAGCGGCAGGATCAGCTCGCGGTAGGTCACGGCGATCTGCAGCATGGCGTCGGCCAGGCGCTGGCTCTCGTTCGGACCCTCGGCGACAGGCTTGGGCTCGGGCTTGAGCGCGTCGACCGCGCGCGCCACGTCGAGCATGCTGCTCGCGATGCGCTGGCTGCCGTCCACGTCGGCGCCGCCGAGCTTGCGCTGGCGAACGAATTCCTCGCAGATGGCGGTCCAGCGCGCGCTTTCCTCCGGCGTCGGACTGCCCAGCAGTTGCGCGAGGCGCAGCAGGTTTTCTTCCGCGCCGGTGGTCAGCGTCTGCGCCTCGCCGCGGTAGTGGTCGCGCAACAGCGCATCCAGCTCGTCGTCGCGCATCAGCGCGGTGATCTTGCCCGCGAGCTTGGTCATGTTGCGGTAGCTGCCCTGCAGCTTGAACGGCGGTGCGACACGATAGGTCTCCTGCTGCGCGGCCGATTCGATGTACGCGAGGTTCACCTTCAGCAGCAGGTCGCGCGCACGGAACAGGCGCTGCAGCAGCGCCTTGATTTCCTCCAGCTCGACCGCGCTGTAGGCGTGCGAGAGCGCGCTGCTCGGCACGTCGTGGCCCTGCGCCATCTTCACCAGCAGTTGCACGTCCTTCGGGTCGCGCGAGGCCAGCGGCATCAGCGTGGGGTTGGAGGTCAGGCTGTTCTCGATGTACGAGAGCGCGAACGCCGCCTCGCGACCCGAGAGCACGTCACCCAGGTTGTAGATGTCGGCGCGGTTGGCCAGCATGTCGGGGATCTTGAACACGTCGCCCGACTCGGTGTACGGGTTGCCCGCCATCACGATCGCGAAGCGCTTGCCGCGCATGTCGTAGCTGCGCGGCTCGCCGTTCCACACACCCTCGATGCGGCGCGTGCCGTCGGCCAGCGCGATGAACTTCTGCAAAAACTCGGGGCTGGTGTGCTGGATGTCGTCCAGGTACAGCATCACGTTGCTGCCCATGGCCAGGCCCAGGTTGAGCTTCTCCAGCTCCTGCCGCGCGGCGCTGTTGGGCGCGTTCACCGGGTCGATGGCCGTGACGCCGTGGCCCAGCGCCGGGCAGTTGATGCGCACAAAGATGAGCCCGAGGCGGTCGGCCACGTACTCCATGAGCGTCGTCTTGCCGTAGCCGGGCGGCGAGATCAGCAGCAGCAGGCCCATGCGGTCGGTGCGGCTGCCCTCGCCCGCCGAGCCGATCTGCTTGGCGAGGTTGTCGCCGATGAGGGGCAGGTACAGCTCGTCGATCAGCTGGTTGCGCACGAAGGTCGAGAGCGGCTTGGCCTGGAACTGGCTCAGCTTGAGCCGCGCCTTCTCGCGTTCGAGCAGCTCGTGGCGCAGGCTGTGCAGCGCCTCGTAGCCCGGCACCGCGTGCATCGTGTGGAACAGGAAGCGGCGCCAGAAGTCGTTGAGGTTCAGCGTGAGGCGCCCTTCGGCGACGCGCGGGTGCTCCCCGCGCAGGCCTTCGACGGTGCGGTCGAGCGCCGCGTTGACGCGGGTGCGCTGCAACGGCATGGCCAGCACGCTGGCCGCGTCGTCGGTCCAGTCGACCGATTGCGGGGCCTGGTGCGTCGCGTAGGCACGCACCCAGTCGCGCGCCAGGCGCCAGCGCTCGGCCGGCGGTGCGGCGTCGAGGTCGTGCTGCCACGCATCGCGCCGGCCGCCGCGCTCCAGCTCGCGCAGCAACGCCGCCGCGAGGTCCTCGCCGGCGCCGGACACGGCCCAGGTCTCGCCGCCATGCGGGCCGGCGAGTTCGCGCACGAGGTACGCGGCGGCCTGGTCGCACAGGGTGGTCACGCGGCCGTCGTGCGCGTCGCGCGTTTCGTCGTTCGCGGTGTCGGCCTGCGGCAGCAGGTCGGGCACCACGTCGCGGGCGAAGTGGTTCAGTGCACGCGCGATGTCGGCTTCGAGCTGCGCCAACGCATCGCGCCGGCCGAACAGCGCCAGCATCTGCATCGCGGCACGCGCGCGGCGCAGCATCGATTCGCGGTGCGCGATCAAGTGGCCGTGCTGCCAGTAGAGCAAGGCCAGCGCGCGTTCGGTCGGTCCCCAGGCGAGCAGGCCCGCCTGGTCCTGCATGCCGACGAGCGCGCCCAGCAGGCGCATCGCGTCGTCGTCGTGGATGCCCTTCTGATAGCCCTCCTGGTAGCGCGCCGCAGCGAAGCGGCGGACCATGTCGAGCAATTGCGGATGCAGCGGGTCTTCGGCCAGCAGCGTGAGCACCTCGCCCCAGGTGCGCTCGGCCTTGCCGTCGAGCAGCGCCTCCAACAGGCGGCCGGCGAGGTATTCGGCGCGCGACAGTTCAGGCGTTTCCGACACCAGCGACTGGTCCCAGTAGCGCTGCAGCGGCAGCAGCCGGGGCTCATCGACCGGGCTCTGGTAGTCGGTGCCCGTCACCTGGTAGGCCATGCCTTCGTCGCGGGCGACCAGCGTCAGGTCGACCGGCTGGCGGTGCACGGTGAAGGCGTGGCGGCCCAGGCGCAGCGTGTCGCCGCCCTCGCTCACCAGCTCGCGCTTGTCGCGGATGGAACGCAGCGCCTGGTCGCGCGCGGTCTTCAGGCGCGTGTCGAGCTCGTCGGCCGGCACCGCGGCGCCCAGCGTGCGCAGGTCGGCGATCAGCGTGTGCAGCTTGCCGATCATCGGGTCGGCCGCGAAGTAGCTGTGGACCTGGGTCAGGTCGCCGAACTGCGCGATGCGGCGCGGAATGCCGTCGAGGATGCGCCCTGCCGCGTCGACCACGCCCTGCGCGCGGCGCTGGCGGGCGTCGACCAGGCTCTGGCGGCGCGCGGACAGCGCCTCGTACACGGTCTCGCGCTTCTCGGCGATGTCGGCCAGGAAGTCTTCCTGCTCGGCGAAGCGGCCTTCGATTTCTTCGAGCTGCGCCAGCAGGCGCGTGAGCGCGTCGTCGCACTTCTCGGGCGTGTCGGCGAACTCCAGCGCGTTCTCGACCGCCTGGCTGAAGAGCTTGAACTGCGCGCCGAACTCGGCACGCGCCTCGGTCGCACCCAGCGACTTGCGCCGCGCGCGCGCATCGGCGCGCATGCGGTTGATGTCGGCGTAGATCAGCGAGATGCGGTCGAGGATGGACGTGCGAATCACCGCATCGCCGCCCGGCAGGCTGCCCAGCTGCTCGGTCAGCAGGTCGAGGCCGGCCGCCTGCTCGTCGAGCGTGGCCAGCATCTGGCCGAGCGCGGGCGAGGTGGCCAGGTTGGGGAGTTCGAGCGCGAGCTTGTCCAGCGCCTGGCGCTGGCCGTGGAAGGCCGTGTCGGCCGCCAGGAACTGCATCGCGCGCTCGCCGATGCGCTGCTGCTCGACCTCGAGTGCGGCGTCCATCGCGGCGATGCGCGGCAGATCGGCGTAGCGCAGCTCCTTGAGCATCTGCAGCGCGCCGCGCCGCTCGCGCAGCCGGCCTAGCGCCTTCACGAAATCGTCGGGTGCGCGCCAGAGGGTGCTGGCAATGTCGACCAGCAGCGCATGCTGCTCGTCTTCCGCGCGGGCCAGCGCGCGCGCGGTTTCGCGGCGGATGGTGTCGACCTTTTCGAATTCGCCCAGCGTGCTGCGCGCCACCTCGGCGATGCTGCGCAGCTCGCCCATGAGGCCGGTGGCCTCGGGTGCGTCGAGCCAGAAGTAGGCGTCGCTCACGCGGGTGCACTGGCGGATCAGGTCTTCGTAGGCGGCGCGCGTGGGCGCCTGCTCGCGCACCGCGCGGGCAATGCCCATGAGATCGCTCACGCCGCGCACCAGCTCGGCATTGCCGATCTTGCCGAAGAAGCCGGTGGAAGGCGGCTGCGCGCTCACATGCTCTTCGCTGGCGAAGGGCGTCTGCCACAGCTGCATCGGGTGCACGCGCGTGGGCTCGACGTCGTCGCCATTGAACACCAGCATGCGGCCGTCGGCAAAGCGCGCGTAGCCGTTGGCGATGATCGGCGTGGCGAGCTTCTTGTCGATCAGGTTGTAGTTGAACAGCGCATAGCGCCCGGGCTTCGGGTCGTAGAACACATAGGCCACGTCCTCGCCGTTGGGCGAGCGCAGCATGCGCTTGAAGCGCAGGTTTTCCACCACCTCGGCCGGCAGGTCGAAGCGCTTGTACTCGCCCGACTGCAGGTAGTAGCCACCCGGAAAAATGATGCCGTGGTCTTCGGGCAGCTGCACGCAGGAACCGCCGATGGCGTCGATGCGCTCGACCTGCTGCGTGCGGATGTTGAACACCAGGTAGCGCGTGACCTGTTCGCGGTAGGGCTTCACGCGCAGCAGGATCAGCATGCCCAGCTTGGCCCAGGCAATCTCGGCGTCGGTGAGCGACTGGCTCTTGTCTTCCACCGGCTCGCTGTAGATGCCCAGCCCGGTCTCGGTGTTGTTCTCGATCTTGACCGTGAGGTCGCCGCCCAGCGTCTCGACGAACACGGTGTCGAGCACGTTCACGTGCGGATGCTTGCCGCCCACGTGGTCTTCGCGCGTGGCCACGGTCCACTCGAAATCGTGGCTCGCGGGCAAGGCGATGTCGCGCTCGCCGCGGTTGTCGATGTAGTTGATGTTGCCGTTGCGCTCGATGGCCCAGCGGAACACGCGCACGTCGTGCAGCTGCTGGCCGATCTGGAACGAGGCCAGCAGCTTGTCCTGCGTGACGCGCAGCTGCAGCAGCGTGGCCTGCTTGTAGTAGGCGTAGAGCTCGCGGAAGTCGGAGGCGAAGCGCGCGTCTTCCAGGAAGGTGCCGGCCAGCGGCACGGGCTGCAGCTCGTCGTTCTCGGTGGCGGCTTCGCCCGGCGATGCGAGCCGGTACAGGCCGAACACGTCGCCCACGGCCGTTTCCTTGCGCAGGCCGATGAAGACGTTGTAGCCGAACAGCAGCAGGTCGCCGATGCGCACGATGTCGCGCGCCACCGCGTTGTTCTCGGTGCGCGCGCGGGTGCGCAGGATCAGCGTCTGGTCGGAGCGGCCGAACTCGGCCAGCCGCTGCTCATTGAGCGCCTGCGTCTTCTTGAGCAGGCCCTCGCCCTGGGTTTCGAGCCGCTTCTTCAGCAGGTCGTAGCTGCCGCTGCCGGAGACCAGCGCTTCGGTGGGGTCGATGGGGGCCTGGGCGCCGGGCGGCGCCGCGGTGTCGTCGGTGGGTTGCATGGATCGGCGCGGTCAGTCCGCGCGCAGCAGTGCGAGCAATTCGTCGCGGTGAGGCTGGGTGTCGAGCCAGGCGCGGATGCGGTCCAGCTCGTCGATGCAGTCGTCGCCGTAGCGGCGGCGCAGCGCGGCCAGGCGCGCCTCGCGCACCTCCTCGGTCTGCAGCCGGCGCTGCCAGCCGTCGGACAGCAGCTCGTCGAGCCGGCCGGCCAGGCCGCGGCTCACGAGGGCGCGCCATTCGCCCTGGTCGAACCAGAGGTTCTGGCAGGCCACGCAGCGGTCGATGCGGAAGTCGGGCCCGGCGCTCACGCGCAGGCGCTGCATCAGGCGCTCGCATTCCGGGCAGTGGCGCACGGCGGCGATGTCGAACACCTCGATCACCTCGTCGTCGACCTCGTGCGGCACGCGCTTCGGGTCGGCGGCCTTCCAGCTGCGCCAGTCGTCCATGTCCATCACCATGCCGTGGCAGTCGCCGCACTGCACGCCGAGCAGGGCTTCGGCGAGTGCGACGGGCTGCATCGCGGCATGGGCGGCGCAACTGCACTTCAGGTTCGGGTTCATCGCGCGCCCCCGGCTCAGTTGCGGAAGGAGGAGATCAGGTTCTGCAGCGCCGACTTCTGGCTTTCGGTGCCGTCGTTGGCGATCTTGCTCATCAGCGAGGCCACGCTGAGGTTCTGGATTTCGCCCGACGAATTGCCCAGCGCGCCGACGATGTCGCGCAGGTCCTTCACCACGTCGCGCTCGCCCGAGAGCTGTTCCTTGAAGGCGACCTGCACCGCCTGGCTCTTGGAGATGACGCCGTCGATGCCCTTGCCCACGGAGAGCGAGCGCACGAAGCTGTCGAAGTAGTCGCCCGAGCCGCCCACGATGTCGATCTTGGCGTTGGCGAGCGCGGTGCCCAGCACGTCGGCCTGTTCCTTGGCAATGGACGTCTGCGCGTCGATGCCCTTCATGGTTTCGATGTGCGACTTTTCCAGGCGCATGCGGAACTCTTCGTGGTCGCGGGTTTCGGGGCTCATGGACTTCATGGCCTCGAACTTCTCGTGCAGGCCCTTGGCCTCGGCGTTGAAGCGCGCTTCGATGACCTGCGCATCGGCCTGGCCCGACTTGAGCGTGGCCTCGGCGTCGGCCGTGCGCACGTTGACTTCGGCGAGGCCCAGCTTTTCCTTGCCCGAGGCCTCGGCCTCGAACTTGGCCCGCATGCCGGCCGCTTCGGCCTGCGAGCGGGCCTCGATGACCTGCGCGTCGGCCTGGCCGGCCTTGAGGATCGCGTCGGCATCGGCCTGGCGCACATGCACGTCGGCCAGGCCCAGCTTTTCCTTGCCCGAAGCCTCGGCTTCGAAGCTTGCGAGCTTGGCCTGGGCCGTGGCGATTTCGACCTTGGCGGCGGCCAGGCCCGGTGCGGCGGAAATGGCTTCCACGCCCTCGGCTTCGCGCTTCTTCGATTCGGCGTCGCGCTCGGCCACCTTGAGCTTGGCGTCGGCCAGCGTGAGTTCTTCGGCGGCCTTGTGGCGGGCGCGCTTCTCTTGCGTTTCGGCGGCCTTCACGTCGAGCACCATCTTCTCTTCGGCCTGGCCCTCGGCCATGATCACGACCGACTTCTTGGTGCGCTCGGCTTCGGCCACCACGCGCAGTTCCTTGATGGCTTCTTCCTGTTCGGCCACCGTGCGCTCGACCACGATGCGCTCGCGGATCACGTCGGCAATGGCCTTCTTCTGCACTTCGACGGCCTTGTCCTTCTCGATGCGTTGCAGGGTCACTTCCTTCTCGCGATCGACGATCTCGAGGTCGCGGGCGCGCGTGACCTTTTCTTCCTCGATGGCCACCGCGCGCTTGCGGTTGTTCTCGGCCACTTCCTTCTCGCGCTGCACGTTCTCCTGCTGCACCGAGACCGACTGCTCGGCCATCAGGCGCGCGGTTTCGGACTTGGTGCGCTCTTCGGACTGGATCTTGGAGGTTTCGGCTTCTTCGCGGGCGCGCACGCTGGCAATTTCGCGTTGCTGGCGCGCGGTGGCGTCGGCCTGCTGGCGCTCGAGCTCAAGCAGCGCTTCTTGCGTCTCGACGTTCTTCTTCTTGATCTGCATTTCCTCGTTGCGGCGCAGCTCGTTGGTGCGCACGTGCTCGACCGCCGTGAGTTCGGTGATCTTCTTGATGCCCTGCGCATCGAGGATGTTGTTGGCGTCCAGCTCCGACAGCGGGGTCTGCTCGAGGTAGTCGATGGCGGCGTCTTCGAGCACGTAGCCCGACAGGTCGTTGCCGATCTGGCTGATGATCTCGTCGCGGAAGCCGTCGCGCGCCTGGTACAGGTCGACGAAGTCCATCGACTTGCCCACGGTCTTGAGCGCTTCGGAGAACTTGGCGGAGAACAGCTCTTCGAGCGTCTCGTGGTTGGAGGCCCGCGCGCAGCCGATGCCTTGCGCCACCTTCAGCACGTCGTCGGCGGTCTTGTTCACGCGCACGAAGAACTTCACCTTGATGTCCGCGCGGATGTTGTCGCGGCAGATGAGGCCTTCGTTGCCCGAGCGGTCGATCTCGATGGTCTTGACCGAGATGTCCATCAGCTCGGCCTTGTGGATGATCGGGTAGACCATGCGGCCGGTGAAGGTCACCTCGGGCTCGGCGCGCAGCGTGTTCACGATGAGGGCGTGGCCCTGTTCGATCTTGCGATAGAACTTGGCGAACATCGCGAACAGGCCGAGGATGACGACGGCCAGTATGACCACGGCGAAGATGATGGGCTCCATTTTTTCTCCAGATGCTTTAAGAGCGAGCGAACGAACTTGGGTGAGAGATGCGCGCAGTCAGAAGGTGTGAACGAATCCGGCGTGGCCGATGAACGGACATGGCGGGTTCGTTCACGCCTTCTCAGACGATGTCTTCGTGCGCCGCGATGAGGTAGCGCGCGGCCACCTCGTCGTATTCGAGGATGAGCGCGTGCGAGCCGCGCTTGAGGGCGTTGGGCGTGGGCGCCCAGACGCGGATGTTGAGGCTGGCGCCACGGCGCGCCACTTCGGCGCGGCCGTCTTTCTCGTTCACCACGCCGGTGACGACGCGACAGACCTGGCCCACCAGCGCCGCGTTGCTCACGGCCGTGTGGCTCACGAAGAGGCCTTTGAGCGGACGGATGGCCACCGCCGTCACCGGAATGGCAAGGGCCGCGCTGACCACCAGCAGCACCGTGCCGGCCACCAGCTTGAGCACCATCGTCGGCACCAGCGGCAGCAGCCACTCGCCGCCCAGGCACGAGAGCGTCCAGGCCACGAGCACCAGCAGGCTCACGGCCACCGAGAACGGCACGCCGTTCAGGCCGAAGGCGACCACGTAGCTCGCGATCTGGCCCATGTCGCTGGTGTCGCCGTCGGCATGCGTCTGCAGGTCGACGTCGATCCCGCTGCTCTCGAAGTCGACCATGCCGACCACCGCGAGCACCCAATAGATCACCACGACGCCCAGCAGCACCGTGTAGATCGCGGTGGGGTACCCCGTCACCGCTCCCATGAAATCGCCCATTGATCCTCCCGCGTGCGGGTTGGTTGTTGTTCTCTTTTCTTCTTACCTGCCGCCCGGCTTCCTCGTGCCGGTGTTCTTCTTGTTCGCCTTGCCTGCAAAGGCAATCAGTTCGCGCGTGGCCCTCTCCTTGATGGCCAGGCGGTCGTCAGGTGACAGACCATAACGCGCCGCCAGAAATTCGTAGTCGGCCGTGTTCAACGACACCGTGAGGCGCGGCCGTTTCGGCTTCGAGGTGGTCGCCAGGCCCAGCACCTGCCGGATCTGGTCGGGCGTGGACACATGCTGCTCGAACGCCGCGGTGCGCACGGCCTCGAGCACGGCCTCTTCCACGTCGAAGGCCACCTGGACCGCGCGGATCGCCTCGTCCGAGCCCTGCCAGCGTACCGGCTTGACCCGCACCATCGTCACTCCTGAACCGGCTTGGACGGTTCGGACGGCTTGGCCTGCCGGGCGCGGATGCGCTCCATCACCCTGCCGGTGCGGTCGGCGTCGTTGCCGATGCCCGCCGCGGCCAGCTTCTTTTCGAGCGCGCTGTGGCCGAACTCGTCTTCGAGCTGCTGGCCCGCCGCCATGCGATCGGACAGGTCTTCGTGGCGCGAGCGGATGCGCTCCAGCGACTCGCGCGCGCTGGCCAGGCGCGAGCCGCCGCTACCGATGTTCTCGGAGATCGACTGCGTGGCGCGGTAGACGCTCTCGGTGGTCTTGGCAATGCCGATCTCGCGCTCGTGCTCGCGGATGCGCGCCTCGGCCGACTTGATCAGGTCCTTGAGCCGCGACACCTGCAGCGCATACGAGGCGTGGGCCTTGGCCTGCTCCTCGAGCTCCTGCTCGAGCGTGCCGACCTTGGCCGCCACATCGAGTGCGAGGCCTTCCTGGGTCTTGTTGAGCGCTTCGAGCGCCAGGCCTTCGTAGCGCGCGACCTCGCCCTTCAGGCGTTCGATTTCGCGGGCCGACTGCATCTCCTTGGCCATCACGCCGGTGAGGTCGCCCTTGGCCTTCTCGATGCTGTGCTTGGCGTCGATGATTTCCTGCTCGTAGATGCGCGTGGCATTGCTGTCGATCACGCTCTCGCCGATTTCGCGGGCGCTGCCGCGCAGCAAGGTGACCAGCTTCTTGATGACTGTCATGATGATCTCCGCTTAATTCAGGAATTCGGACAAGGCGTCGAGTGCATCGAGCGCGTTGTCACTGAGCACGGCCACTTCGCGTGCGATGTCTTCGACGCTCGCGTTGCGCCCCAGCGCCCCGGTGAGTACGTAGCGACCACCGACGCGCCCGAAGGACGACAGCGGCACCGACGGGTTGAGGTCGAGCAGCGATTCGAGCAGCTCGGTGCGCCGCGCGGGCTTCACGTCTTCCTCGGTCCAGAGGTAGCAGATGCAGATGATCTGCATGTCGGAGCTGGTGACGAAGATCGGCAGCTCGTCACGCCCCTCGATGCTCACCTGGACCACCGGCGTGCTGCCCGGAATCGGCTGCAACTGCACGGGCAGTCCGCCCATCGCGGCACCGGCCAGCACATCGAGGCCTTCGAGTTGATCCAGCAGTGATTGCATACCTCTCCTTGGGGTTGTCTACCGTGGGAAGCGCACGATGCTTCGATGGATTCACTATAGGTGCAGCGACATAACATGTCAAAAATTATTTGAACCCATGCGCATGACTTTCGGCACTGGCGCGCTCTCTAGAATCCGCCGATGGCCAGCACCATCAACCCCGCGCGTGTCGATTTCGTGACGCTGCGCCTCTTCTGCGCTGTGGCCCAGTCGGGCAGCATCACCAAGGGCGCGGAGGCGTGTCACCTCGCCCTCTCGGCGGCGAGCCGACGCCTGTCCGACTTCGAAGCGGCCACGGGCTCGAAGCTGCTCGAACGCAGCGCCCAAGGCATCGCGCTCACGCCCGCCGGGCACGTGGCGATGCAGCATGCGATGCGCCTGTTCCAGGGCTTCGAGCAGTTCAGCAACGAGCTGGGCGACTACGCCAGCGGCGTGCGCGGCCATGTGCGGCTGTGGGCCAACATGTCGGCGTTGACGGAGTTCCTGCCGACCACGCTGGCGACTTTCCTGGGACAGCATCCCGATATCCGCGTCGAGGTCGAGGAACAACTGAGCGGCGACATCGTGCGCGCGCTGGTCGACGGCCTCGCCGACGTCGGCGTGTTCGCCGAGAACACACCCGCCTACGGCCTCGACGTCGCGCCCTTCCAGACCGACGAGCTCGTGGTGCTGTGCGCCAAGCCACATCCGCTGGCGCGCCTGCGCGCGAAGCAGGTCGACTTCAAGACCTGCCTCGCACACGAGTTCGTGGGGCTGAACCGCAGCAGCTCCCTGCTCGAACTGACCTCGCGCGCGGCCGAGCAGGCCGGCATCCCGATGCGCCTGCGCGTGCAGGTGCGCAGCTTCGATGCGATGTGTCACATGATCGCGGCCAACCTCGGCATCGGCGTGGTGCCGCTGGCCGCCTGCAAGGCGCAGGTGGCCGCGCTCGACCTGAAGGTGGTGCACCTGAAGGACGCCTGGGCCACACGGCGCCTGCTGATGGCGACGAAGGCGGGCGCGGCGCTGACGCCGGCGACGCAGTTGCTGGTGCGGCAGCTGCTCGCTTCGTCGAACTGACGACCGGCCGGGCCCCTACCCCGCCGCCTCCGCCTCGAGCACCGCCCACTCCGCCTCCGTGAACAGCCGCGAGCGCGTCAGGAAGCGCACGCCCAGCGGCCCTTCCAGCGAGAACATGCCGCCGCGTCCCGGCACCACGTCGATGATCAGTTGCGTGTGCTGCCAGTACTCGAACTGCGGCCCGCTGATGTAGAACGGCATGCCGCCGATGCGGCCCAGCAGCCGGTCGTAGTCGCCCACGATGAACTCGCCCTGCGCGTAGCACATGGGCGCGCTGCCGTCGCAGCAGCCGCCCGACTGATGGAACATCAGCGGGCCGTGCCGGGCGGCGAGGTCGTCGATGAGCGCGAGCGCCGCATCGGTCGCGGTGACGCGCAGGACCTCGCCGGTCATCAGAAGAAGCCCAGCTTGTTCTCGCTGTAGCTCACGAGCAGGTTCTTGGTCTGCTGGTAGTGGTCGAGCATCATCTTGTGGTTCTCGCGCCCGATGCCCGATTGCTTGTAGCCACCGAAGGCCGCATGCGCCGGGTACTGGTGGTAGCAGTTGGTCCACACACGGCCGGCCTGGATGCCGCGGCCCATGCGGAAGGCGCGGTTCATGTCGCGGCTCCACACGCCGGCGCCCAGGCCGTAGAGCGTGTCGTTGGCAATCGCCAGCGCTTCCTCCTCGTCCTTGAAGGTGGTGACCGACACGACCGGTCCAAAGATCTCCTCCTGGAAGATGCGCATCTTGTTGTGGCCGCGGAAGACGGTCGGCTTCACGTAATAGCCGTCGGCCAGATCGCCGTCGAGTTGCTGGCGCTCGCCACCGATGAGCACCTGCGCGCCCTCCTGCCGGCCGATGTCCAGGTACGACAGGATCTTTTCCAGCTGTTCGCTCGAGGCCTGCGCGCCGATCATGGTGGCCGCGTCGAGCGGGCTGCCCTGCTTGATGGCGGCCACGCGCTTCAGTGCGCGTTCCATGAAGCGGTCGTAGATCGACTCCTGGATCAGCGCGCGGCTCGGGCAGGTGCAGACCTCGCCCTGGTTCAGCGCGAACATCGTGAAGCCTTCGAGCGCCTTGTCGAAGAAGGCGTCGTCGCGCTCCATCACGTCGGCAAAGAAGATGTTGGGCGACTTGCCGCCCAGCTCCAGCGTGACCGGAATGAGGTTCTGGCTCGCGTACTGCGAGATCAGCCGGCCCGTGGTGGTCTCGCCGGTGAAAGCGATCTTGCCGATGCGATTGCTCGACGCCAGCGGCTTGCCCGCCTCCACGCCGAAGCCGTTGACCACATTGAGCACGCCCGGCGGCAGCAGGTCGCCGATGACCTCCAGCAGCACCAGGATCGACACCGGCGTCTGCTCGGCGGGCTTGAGCACCACGCAGTTGCCGGCCGCCAGCGCGGGCGCGAGCTTCCACACGGCCATGAGGATCGGGAAGTTCCACGGAATGATCTGGCCGACCACGCCGATGGGCTCATGAAAGTGGTACGCGAAGGTCTCGTGGTCGATCTCGCTGATGCCGCCTTCCTGCGAGCGGATGCACGAGGCGAAGTAGCGGAAGTGGTCGATGGCCAGCGGCAGGTCGGCGGCCATCGTTTCGCGGATCGGCTTGCCGTTGTCCCAGGTCTCGGCCGCGGCCAGCATGGCCAGGTTTTCCTGCATGCGGTCGGCGATGCGGTTCAGGATGTTGGCGCGCTCGGTGGTCGAGGTGCGGCCCCAGGCGCCCTTGGCCTTGTGGGCGGCGTCGAGCGCGCGCTCGATGTCGGCGGCGCTGGAGCGCGGCACTTCGCAGAAGACCTTGCCGGTGACGGGGGTGATGTTGCCGAAATACTGGTTCTCCACCGGCGCGACCCATTCGCCGCCGATGTAGTTGCCGTAGCGCGCCTTGAAAGGCACTGCGGTACCGAATTTGCCCGGTTCGAGCATGTCCATGGGTTGTCTCCGTTGGGTAAGGTGTGAACGGGCGGCACCACGACATGCGGCGGCCCGCACAGGCACCGCAAGCGGCATACCCGTCGGGATCGGGACAATCCCCAAGCCCCGCGCCAGAGGGGCGCGGCCCGCGCAGAGGGTTTCCATTCGCAATCTGCGACATGTTTGCGCGAATACGGCGACTACGATGTCGCACAAGGCGAATCGCCGGCAATCCCGCCAACGGAGTTCCGCAAGATGAGTGAAGCCTCCGCACCTTCGGTCAGCGTCGCACAGGCGCGTGAGCTGTTCTTCGCGCAGGGCCGCGACCCGGCGCCGTGGATCGCGCCGCACATCTCGCGCTCGTGGCAGCGCAGCCGGCCGGTCGATCCGCAATGCATCGACCCCACGCCGATGGCACCTTCGCTGCTCAACGAACGCCGCGAGCAGGCGATGCGCCTGCTCAGCTGCGCACAGCCCGAGCTCGACGGGCTCGCCGAGCATGCGGTGGGCAACGGTTGCATCGTCGCGCTGTCGGACGCGACCGGCCTGATCCTCGAAGAAATCGGCAGCCCCGACTTCCTGCCCAAGGCCCAGCGCGTAGCGCTGCAGCCCGGCGTGGCATGGTCGGAGAGCCACCGCGGCACCAACGCCATCGGCACCGCGCTGGCCGAGCGTGCGGCGCTGATGGTGCTGGGCGGCGAGCACTACCTGGCGCAGAACGGCCGGCTGGGCTGCGCGGCGGCGCCCATCTTCAGCGGACGCGGCGAGCTGGCCGGTGCGCTCGACATCTCGGGCGAGACCGCGCGCGTGAACCACCACGCCCTGGGCCTGGTGCGCATGGCGGCGCAGCAGGTCGAGCACCGCATGCTGCTGGCCGAGGCCTCGGGCCACGTGCTGCGCTTCCATGCGCGGCCGGCGCTGATCGGCACCGCGCGCGAAGGGCTGATGGTGATCGAGGGCGGCCGCATCGTGGCGGCCAACCGCGTGGCGCTCGACCTGTTCGGCCGCACATGGGAGGGCCTGCTCGACCTCGACGCCGAAGAATTCCTGGGCGCGCAATGGCCGCGCATGGAGCACCGGCGCAGCCTGCTCACGCTGCCGGGCGGACGGCAGATCGCGACGGTCATGGAGCGCACCGGCACGGCGAACAGCGGCACGGGCCGCACCGGCGCACGACAGGTGATGGCCGCCAACGCCGCCCCTGTCGACAACGACGACGTGGTGCGCCCGCTGCTGGCGCGCGCCGTGCGCGTGCTCAACGAAGGCGTGCCGGTGCTGGTGAACGGCGAGACCGGCAGCGGCAAGGAGGTGTTCTCGCGCCGCCTGCACGCCGCCAGCCGCCGCAGCGCAGGCCCCTTCGTGGCGGTCGATTGCGCCTCGCTGCCCGAGACACTGATCGAGGCCGAGCTGTTTGGTTATGAAGAAGGCGCTTTCACCGGCGCGCGCCGCAAGGGCATGCCGGGGCGCATCCGCGAAGCGCACGGCGGGGTACTGTTTCTCGACGAGATCGCCGAGATCCCGCTCGCGCTGCAGACACGCCTGCTGCGCGTGCTCGAAGGCCGCGTGGTCACGCCGCTGGGCGGCGGCCAGGGCGTGGCGGTCGATTTCGATCTGGTCTGCGCCACGCACGCCGGCCTGCCCGCGCTGGTCGAGGCCGGGCGCTTTCGCGCCGACCTGATGTACCGCGTGGCCGGTTTCACCGTCGCCCTGCCCGCCCTGCACGAACGTGCCGACCGGCGTGCGCTGATCGCGCGGCTGTTTCTCGAATCGGGCGGTGCCGCCAAGCACCTGTGCCTGGAGAACGACGCGCTGGAGCGCCTGGCCGCCTACCGCTGGCCCGGCAACGTGCGCGAGCTGCGCAGCGTGCTGCGTGCGCTGGTCGCGCTGGCCGACCCGGGCGACGCGGTGACGGCCGATGCGCTGCCCGCGCACCTGCACGACGCCGCGCCCGTCGCCGACTTCAGCGAAGCCACGGCGTCGCAACCCAACGCGCCCCTGCAGACCATCACGCGCCACGCCATCGACGAAGCGCTGCGCGCCTGCGACCACGACGTGGCGCGCGCGGCGCGCCGGCTCGGCGTTCACCGCGCCACCGTGTACCGCCATCTCGCGCGCCAGCGCCCGCCCGCGGGCAACACCAAAGACTGACTTGCCCGCGCGCGCGGGACCGGCCAGACTTTGCGCATGGCCCTGCTCCCGCATTCATGACCACCGGCAAACCCGCGCGCAAGCTCTCGGCCGTGCCGTCCACCTTGCGGATTCCGCTGGCCGCGCGGGCCTCGGGCGATGCGCTGTTTCCGCAGATGGCCGTGCGCGACGCCTACGCCGCCGGCATCCTCGAGCAGATCCGCGACGACGACCACGCCCTGCCCGACGACCGCACGACCATCTACGGCATCCTCGCGCGCACGCGGCGCTTTCGCAGCCTGGCGCAAGACTTTCTCAAGCTGCACCCGGGCGCGCGCATCGTGAACATGGGCTGCGGCCTGAGCCACTACTTCCAATGGCTGGACGACGGCAAGTCGCGCATGACCGACGCCGACCTGCCCGAGGTGCTCGAGCTGCGCCGCGAGCTGCTGCCCGAAACCCATCCGCGCCACGACCTGCGCGAACTCGACCTGACGGCGCCCGACTGGTGGGAGCAGCTCGGCCTGCCGCGCAAGCGCCAGGCGCAGCCGGTCTTCCTGTTCACCGAGGGCGTGCTGATGTACCTCACGCCCGAGCAGGTGAACGCCGTGCTCGCCACCTTCGGCGAACGCGCGCCTGCGGGCTCGGTGCTGGCCTTCGACGCGATGTGCTGGCTGGCCGTGGGCCGCGCGCGCCAACATCCGTCCGTGCGCGCGACGGGTGCGGAGTTCCATTGGGGCCTGCGCCGGTACGAAGACCTCACGCAGCCCCATCCGCGCCTGCATCTGGACGGCACCTACCGCGTGATGGAAGGCTACGGCTGGCCCTACACGCTGTTCGCGCCGATGGTGCTGTTCTTCCTGGGCGTGCCGGTCTACGCCGTGTACGCGCTGAAGGCGAAGGACTAGGGCCTGTTCAGGCGAAAGGCACGCTGCGCCACGGGCTGCGCGTGTCGCTCAGCAGCAGGCGGTTGGTGCGCAGCAGGTGCTCTTCGCGTGCGTCAGAGTACTGCCAGATCAGGCCGCCCGCGATGTACGCGGCACTCACCTGCGACCAGTTGGCATGGGCCGCGCGCACCTGCGACTCCAGGCCGCCAGCAAAACCCGCGAACTCCGCGCGCTCGATGTAGCCCAGCTGCACCGCCCAACGCGACAGATTGGCCAGACGCACCGCGTCCCAGGCCACCAGGCTGGTCAACTGCGCCGGCGCCACGCCGAAGTGCTTGCGCAGAGCATTGACCCAGCTCTGGCTGCCCGTCATCAACTGGCTCAGCTCGGCGCTCGAATGTCCGGTCTGCGCAGACAGCGCACGCATGTCCAGATGCTCGCGCGCCTTGATCTGGAAGAACGCAGGAAACCACGCGTCCATGACCAGGCGCAGCACGCCGGGCGTGGACAACACCGCCGCATCGATCGCGCCGATGGCCTTCCAGGCCGGCAGGTACTTCGCGCGCTGCCCTTCTTCGGTCAGCCAGCGCGCGGTCTGCTCGAAGCTCGCGCGATCGGTCACGTTCCACACCTGCGCGACGCCCTCGCGCAGGGTGTCGTTGTCCTTGCCGGTGAGCACCGCGTTCACGCAGTCGCCGTTGAAGGCCGACAGCGGCGTGCTCAATGTGACCAGCCATTGCTCCTGCGCGGAAAGCGCCGGCGCGGCGGCGTCGAACTTGAGTTTGTCGTTGTCGAGCATCGCGTGCGCGAGCGTGTCCTTGAACCCCATGAAAACCCCTCCGAAATTTGTTGAATGGCGCGCGGGCAGATCGATCAGGCCCGCGATTGCAGCCGCACGACTTCCTGCTGCAGGAACGCGAGGAACGGTGCGCGCAGCGATTCCTTCATGTGCGCGGGCAACGCCATCGGCGGGGTCGAGCCGGTCAGCAGCTGGTCGCCCTTCTCCCCGATCTGCAGCGCGCGCGCCTCCACACGCTCCAGCGCGATGCGCAGCGGCGACTCCATCAGGTCCTTGCCGTACAGGGCCTGCGCAGTCAGCGCCACGCCGTAGGGGCCGCCGAACAGCGGAAAGTCGGCCAACGCGAACTGCAGCGTCTCGCCCGCGGGAATCTGGAACTTGTCCGTCACCTTGCCCAGCTTCTTGGCCAGCTTCGGGTTGGCGGGGTCGAGCAAGGTGTCGGCCGCGCCGTAGTCGGCCACCAGCTCGGCCAGCGTCCAGACGCGCTGCTGCGCCTGCCGCTGGCTGCCGTTCTCCGCGTGGTACGCGAGCACCGCCGCGACCGCTGGCGTCAGCAGTTCGCCGCAGCGCTTGAGCAGCACCGGCTCGGGTTCGTCGGCGATACCCGACCAGTCCTTCCACGCCTTGTAACGGGCGAGCAGCATCGAGACGAACGAAGGCGCGTCGTCCGCACGCGCCGGCAAGGCATGCCCCTGCGCCGGCGGCGGTGCGGCCGACAGCACGGTGAAGTCGTCCTGCACATACACGGCCTGGTCGGTCAGCAGCAGCCCTTGCGAGGTGCGCTTGCCGCTGAGCCGGTTCATGGCGTGGTAGCCGAGAAAGAACAGCGGGATCTCGTCGCCCAGCCAGGGCTTGGGCAGGTACATCTGCTCGACCGCCTGCGCGAACACCTGCGGTGCGTCTACATGGTCGGGGTGGTCGGTCTGGTCGGGCAGGAAAGCGAAGCCCGACAGGTCGGCATGCAGCGGCGCCTGCACCTGTTGCTGGACCCGTGCACGCAACGCATCGCCGTGGCGCGAGCGTTCGGGCGGCAGCGCGCCCAGGTGATCGGTGAAGGACGAAAAAACGAATGACATGCTGAATCTCTCCCTGAAACCGTGGACATGTGAATTGGTATGCGGCCCGACCTGTGCTTCCGTTGGCAATGCACGGCAGATCGGTCGTGACCGCGGAATGCCCTGGAAGGACATTGCCGCAATGCCGGCCCGAAGGAGGTGGTCCCCGGCGGCTCACGGACTGGATGATCACGCCCCTTTTTCAGAGGCGCGGCCATGCTACTTGGAAGCGTCGTTCGGCATTCTGACGAATTCTGAGAGGGCGCGCGATCACGCCATCGGGCCGCTAGCATCACTGAATCTGCAAACCGTGGCCACGCCACACACGGGAGTCAAACGAATGGGTACATGGTCCACGGCAGGCTTCGGCAACGACGAGGCACTCGATTGGCTGGCTGAACTGCAGGAAGCCGATGACGCGCTCGCATTCATCCAGGAGACGCTGGATTCAGGTTCGACGGAAGGCACCGTCGCTGCGGGCGAAATACTGGCACTGCTCGCCGGCCAAGGCAGCGCCGATGCGCACCCGGACGCGGTCGACTGGTGCACCGGCAAGGCCGCCCCGCCCGCCGCCTTGCGCCATGCCGCCGCCGACGCCCTGCAGGCCATCCTCGACGACCCCGATGCCGACGGACACGACACCTGGGCCGAGCTGGGCGAGGACGACGAGGACTACCTCGCGTGGCTCGCGAACCTGAAAAGCCTGCAGGCCCGGCTGCGCAACTGAGCCCCCTGAACGCCGCGGACGTTCCGATAAAAAATTGCGCCGTGTTACGTAACGAGTGGCGACAGCTGCCTCTTTTGCACCACGAGGCCGATGAGGCCATTCGCACAAAAGTCTTTTCGAATCAACGAGATACGGCGTTTTCGGCCACGCGCTGACGGCTGAAAGCAAAGGCGGCACGCATGTTGCCCTCTGTAGTCATTTATTTGACGAGGAGGCCGCATGACCACCACCGTATCGCCGATCGCTTCGATCCCCGCCGCCGCCGAAAGCGGCGCTCCCGTGGTGCTTGCGCAGGCCAGCGTCACGCCCCTGGGCCCCGTCGGGTCGGCGCCCATGGCCGCACCCGCCGCGCCGACCAGCCTGGGCACGCTGTCCAACGCCACCCCCGGCACGGTCGTCATGCGCGACGGACTGCGGATGCCGGTGGACGGCAACCAGACCCTCATTGCAGGCGACCGCGTGATCGTGCCCGACGGCGGGCAGGCCAACGTGCTGTTCCCCGGCTCGGCCACCAACAAGGCGCCGCTGTCCGGTGTGTTCGCCAGCGGCACCGACGCCACCATCACCTCGACCAAGCTGTCCAGCGGCCTGGAGCAGGTGAACGTCGACGTGGCCTCGGGCAACCTCGATGTGACCTCGCCCGACAGCGACGCGGAAGCCGCAGCGCTCGCCGTGAGCAAGAAGACCGCGGCCGGCAGCGGCATCGGCCTGGGTGAATTCGCACTCGGCGCGCTGGGCGCCATCGGCCTGGGCGCTGCACTGAGCGGTGGTGGTGGCGGCGACAGCGGCGGGTTCCCGCTGTTCGTCTCGGGCATCGGCGACAGCGATGCGGACGCCGATTCAGACACCGACGCGGATGCAGACTCGGATGCCGACGCGGATGCAGACGCCGACAGCGACGCGGATGCGGATGCCGATGCCGACTCGGATGCAGACGCTGATGCGGATGCCGATGCGGACGCCGATGCCGACGCAGACCACCTGCTCGATCCGGGCGACGGCCTCGCGGGCCATCTGCTCGGCGCACTCGACAACGCCCTCGGCCTGGGCGGCGCAAGCAACCCAGCGGCGCGCGGCGCGTCCGACTCGTCGGGCACGCTGGGTTCCCTGATGCCCGTGGCCGATGGCCTCACGGATCTGGTCGACGACCTGCTCTCGCCGGTCACCGGCGAGGAGTTCCGGCCCGACGATCCGAACGAATTCGAGGCCGTGGACAACGCGGTCGAGAACATCGCCATCCACGTCGGCGGCGTGCTGACCCCGGTGGTCGACGGCCTGCTCGGCAACGGATTGACCGATGCGCTGGTCGGCTCGCTGATCGGCCAGGTCGACTACCTGACCGACGCGCTGGGCAACGCGCTCGAGAACGTGCTGGGCAGCGAAGGCCTGCTCGGCGGCATCACCGTTCCGCTGGGCCTGGACGGCCTCGTGGACGACCTGCTCGGCACGGATGGTGTCGTCGGCCGGGTGCTCGACGGGTTGCTGGGTGATGGCAGCCTGCTGGGCAGCGTGCTCGGCGAAGACGGCTTGATCGGACAACTGCTGGGAGACGACGGCCTGCTGGGTGGTGTGCTCGGCGACGGTGGCTTGCTGGGTGGCGTGCTCGGTGGCGACGGCGGTCTGCTCGGTGGTGTGCTGGGTGACGATGGTCTTCTGGGCGGCCTGCTCGGCGGTGACGGTGGCTTGCTCGGCGGTGTACTGGGTGACGACGGCCTGCTGGGAGGCGTGCTCGGTGGCGACGGTGGTCTGCTGGGCGGCTTGCTGGGCGGCGAAGGTGGCCTGCTCGGCGGTGTGCTCGGTGACGACGGCCTGCTGGGCGGCGTCCTTGGTGGCGAAGGCGGCTTGCTGGGCGGAGTGCTGGGTGACGATGGCCTGTTGGGTGGTCTGCTCGGTGGCGACGGTGGCTTGCTCGGCGGCGTGCTGGGTGGCGACGGCGGCTTGCTCGGTGGCGTCCTGGGTGACGACGGCCTGCTGGGCGGCTTGCTCGGTGGCGACGGCGGCCTGCTCGGCGGTGTGCTGGGCGACGGCGGCCTGCTCGGCGGTGTGCTGGGCGACGGCGGCCTGGTCAACGGCCTGCTCGGCGACGAAGGCATCCTGGGCGGCGTGCTCGGCGGCGACGGCGCACTGTCCGGCCTGCTCGGCAGCGAAGGCCTCACCGGCGGACTGCTCGGCGGCGATGGTCTCGTGGACAGCCTGCTAGGCCCGGACGGCGCGGTCGGCTCCCTGCTGAGCGCCACCCCGCTGGCCGGCCTGCTCGGCGGCGAAGACGGCTTGCTGAGCGGCGTGCTGGGCGATGACGGCCTTCTGGGCGGGCTCCTCGGCGACGACGGTCTGCTGGGCGGTGTTCTCGGCGACGACGGCATCCTCGGTGCCGAGGGTCCGGTCGGCGGCCTGTTGGGTGGCGTCCTCGGCGGCGACGGCGGTGGCCTGCTCGGCGGTGTGCTGGGTGACGACGGTTTGCTGGGCGGTCTGCTCGGTGGTGACGGAGGTCTGCTGGGCGGATTGCTGGGTGATGACGGTTTGCTGGGCGGTGTCCTCGGTGGCGATGGTGGCCTGCTTGGCGGCGTGTTGGGTGACGACGGTCTGTTGGGTGGCGTCCTCGGCGGTGACGGTGGCCTGCTCGGTGGCTTGCTGGGTGATGAAGGCCTGTTGGGCAGCCTGCTCGGCGGCGGCGACGGTGGCCTGCTCGGCGGTGTGCTGGGTGACGACGGCCTTCTGGGTGGTGTCCTTGGCGGCGACGGCCTTCTGGGTGGCGTCCTTGGCGGCGACGGCGGTCTGCTCGGCGGCGTGCTCGGTGACGGCGGCCTGCTGGGCGGTGTCCTCGGCGGCGATGGCGGTTTGCTCGGCGGTGTGCTGGGTGACGACGGCCTCCTGGGCGGCGTTCTCGGCGGCGACGGTGGCTTGCTTGGCGGCGTGCTCGGCGACGACGGTCTGCTGGGTGGCGTCCTTGGCGGCGACGGCGGTTTGCTCGGCGGCGTGCTCGGCGACGACGGCCTCCTGGGCGGTGTCCTCGGCGGCGACGGTGGCCTGCTCGGCGGCGTGCTCGGTGAAGACGGCGTGCTGGGCGGCGTCCTCGGCGGCGGCGAAGGCGGATTGCTCGGCGGCATCGTCGGTGAAGACGGCCTCGTGGGCAGCCTGCTCGGCGGCCTGCTCGGAGGCAAGAGCCCCGTCGCGGACATCCTCGAGCCGGTGTCGTCGGTGCTCGGCCATGCAAGCGATGCCGTGGCACCCGTCGCGGCCGGGGCCACGCAGGCCGCATCCGGCGCCGCGGTGCCTGCGGCCGACATCCTGGCCGGCGCCAGCTCGGCGGTCGCCCCGGTGGTCGCGGAAGTGGTGAACACCGTCGAGCACGCGGTCACGCCGCTGGTGTGCGAGGTCGTGGCCCCGATCACCAGCCTGCTCGACCACAGCGGCACCGGCTCCGCGCTGGCGCCCGTGACGAACATCCTGCACGGCCTGCTGGGCTGACCGAAGGCGGGAGCGGCCGGCAACGGCCCTCCCCTTCACACGCTTTCTCACGCACCGCAGGCGCGGCGCCCGCTCCGGCGCGCCGCGCCTTCGCATGCCTGCCGTGCACAATTGGTGCTCCCCCGAGCCCCTTTGCCCCACGCCGCGCATGCGAATCCACGAACTGAAACGACGACTCCGCGAGGCCGGGGCCGGCCCCAGCCACGAGCAGCGCATCCTGCGGCTGTGGTCGCATGCGCTGCCGCGCAACAGCGGCAGGCGCCTGCCGGCCACCTTCTTCCCGTCGTCGCTGATGGAGGCCCTGCCGGCCATCGAGGCCGAACTGGCGGGCCTGGCGCGCATCCACGCGGTTCATCCCGGCGCCGACGGCTCCGAACGGCTGCTCGTTGCGCTGGCCGACGGCCAGACCGTCGAAAGCGTGCTGCTGCCGCGCGACGGCCTGTGCGTCTCGTCGCAGGTCGGCTGCGCCGTCGGGTGCCAGTTCTGCATGACGGGTCGCGACGGCCTGCTGCGCCAGGTCGAAAGCGCCGAGATCATTGCGCAGGTCGCGCTCGCGCGCCTGCGCCGGCCGGTGCGCAAGGTGGTGTTCATGGGCATGGGCGAACCGGCGCACAACCTGGACAACGTGATCGAGGCCATCGAGCTGCTCGGCACGGTCGGCAACATCGGCCACAAGAACCTGGTGTTCTCCACCGTCGGCGATCCGCGCGTGTTCGAGCGGCTGCTGCAGGCGCGCGTGCGGCCCGCGCTGGCGCTCTCGCTGCACACGACCAATGCGGATCTGCGCCGCAAACTCCTTCCGCGCGCGCCGAACCTGACGCCTGAAGCCCTCATCGACGCAGGCGAGCGCTATGCCCGCGCGACCGGCTACCCGATCCAGTACCAGTGGACACTGCTCGAAGGCGTGAACGACGGGCCCGAGGAAGTCGAAGGCATCGTGCGGTTGCTCTCGGGCAAGTACGGCGTGCTGAACATGATCCCGTTCAACACGGTGGAGGGCGTGGACTTCGGCCGCCCGTCACGCGAGCGCTGCGAGCAGATGGCCCGCACGCTGCACGAACGCGGCATCCTCACGAAGCTGCGCTATTCGGCCGGCCAGGACGTCGATGGCGGCTGCGGCCAGCTGCGGGCGCGCGCGGCCGAAGTGCGGGTGAGCGTGCCGATCCGCCGGGCCGACGAGCGGCTCAGCTGAGCGAGGCCATCCAGTCCCACACTGCGCCGGGCGCCTCGACCATCACGTTGTGGCCATGCGGGCCCAGGTCGCGGGCGTCGGGGTCGAGGGAGCGGGTCTGCTCGAGGGTGACCAACGCATCGTGGCGGCCCTGGCCGAGGTGAATCGGGCAGCGCGCCAGTCCGACGAGTTCGGACAGCGGCGGCTTGCCCACGGCATTGGCGCGCGGGTCCATGGCAAGGCGCCATCCCTCGCCATCTTGCGCAACGCCGCGCGCCACGACAAGCGATGTCGCATCGACGATCCCCGCGAGACCGGAGACTTTCAGATAGCGGTCGCGAGCCTCTTCTTCCGTAGCGAACTTCTTCGCGGGCTGCGTCGCCAGCGCCTCCATGCGGCGGACCTCTTCATCGCTCCATCCGACCTTGATACCCGCCGCGAAGACCGCGTGCGGCACGACGCCGAACCACCCCGTCGCGAGCGCAAGGCCGATCACACCGCCCAGCGAATGTCCGAGCACCACGAGTCGGCCTTCGGGCTGCAGATGCGGCAGCACCGCACGCGCCACGGTCGCCGCGTGCTGACCGATGGCGTAAGAGGTCTGTCGGTCCGATGTGCCATGCCCAGGCAGGTCGCGCGCCAGCCAACGGCCGCGCCATCGCGTACCCGCCTGCGCGCACAGCGGCGCCCACACCGCGCCTGTCGCGCCCATGCCGTGCAGCAGCACCAGCAGGTCCGGGCCTTCGCCGCCTTGTTCCGTGTACATGTCCGCGGTCTCCTGGCACTTTCGATGGCGCGAGAATACCCGGCGACGCCCCGAAAAGGGCCCGATCGGCACCCGCTGCCGCAAGACAGCGCGGGGCCTTGTCCGGCCCCGTTTGCGCGGAATGGCTGACGCGCCTTACCCTGTGGTCCGGGGCATGCTTGGCGTTGTTTTTCCCGTCTCCCCGACGCTCCTTCCTTTCCCTTCTCCTCCAAAGGCTTTCGCCCCCTCAAGAACCCATGCTTGATCGCCGATCCTTCCTCGCCGCCGGCAGTGCCGCCGCCGCACTCGCTGCCCTGGGACTGCCCGAAGAGGCGCTGGCCGCCAACGGCCTGCAACTGAGCCAGCCGGCGCCCTTCTCCTTCGATGCGCTCGTCGCGCAGGCCAAGCGCCTGGCCGCCCGCCCCTACACCGCCGCCGCGCCGCTGGCGCCGCAGGTGCTGGAGCGCATCGACTACGACGCGCACGGCAAGATCCGCTTCGACCCCGCCAACGCCCTCTTCCGCGACGGGCCCGGCGCCTTTCCGGTCACGTTCTTCCACCTCGGCCGCTTCTTCCAGACCCCGGTGCGCATGCACGTGCTGGAGAACGCCGGCGGCGACAGCTTTGCGCGCGAGGTGCTCTACAGCCCGTCGTACTTCTCGATGCCCGCCGACAGCCCCGCGCGCGCGCTGCCCGAAGGCGCCGGCTTCGCGGGCTTTCGCCTGCAGGAAAGCCGCCTGGGCGACCAGGGCAAGCTCGACTGGCAGAAGAACGACTGGGTCGCCTTTCTCGGCGCCTCGTACTTCCGCGCCATCGGCGAGCTCTACCAGTACGGCCTGTCGGCGCGCGGCATCGCGCTCGACGTCGCGGTGCCCGACAAGCCCGAGGAGTTTCCGAACTTCACGCGCTTCTATTTCGAAACGCCGGCCGCGGGCAACACCACGGCAATGACCGTCTACGCACTGCTCGAGGGGCCGAGCGTCACGGGCGTGTTCAAGTTCGTCATGCAGCGCGGCAAGGCCGTGATCATGGACATCGACGCGCGCATCTTTCTGCGCCGCGACGTGTCGCGCCTGGGCCTGGTGCCGCTCACGTCGATGTACTGGTACTCGGAGACCATCAAACCCACCGCCATCGACTGGCGTCCCGAGGTGCACGACTCCGACGGCCTCGCGATCTGGAACGGCGCGGGCGAGCGCATCTGGCGCCCGCTCAACAACCCCACGCAGACGCGCGCGTCAGCGTTCGCCGACACCCGGCCGCGCGGCTTCGGCCTGCTGCAGCGCGACCGCAACTTCGACCACTACCAGGACGGCGTCAACTACGAGAAGCGCCCCAGCCTGTGGATCGAACCGCTGGGCGACTGGGGCGAAGGCTCGGTGCAACTCATCGAGATCCCGACCGACGACGAGATCCACGACAACACTGTCGCCTTCTGGGTGCCGAAGGCCGATGCAAAAGCCGGGGCAAGCTACAGCCTGCAATACCGGCTGCACTGGACCGACCAGGAGCCCTTTCCGTCACCGCTCGCGCGCTGCGTCGCCACCCGCATCGGCCGCGGCGGCCAGCCGGGCCAACCGCGTCCGCAGGGCGTGCGCAAGTTCATGGTGGAGTTCATCGGGCAGCCGCTCACCACGGTGCCCTTCGGCGTCAAGCCCGAACTGGTGCTCACCGCGCCGCGCGGCAAGTTCTCCTACGTCTTCGCCGAAGCCGTGCCGAATGGCGTGCCGGGCCACTGGCGCGCGCAGTTCGACTTCACGCCCGAAGGCACGGAGCCGGTCGACATGCGGCTGTATCTGAAGAACGGGGACCAGACGTTGACGGAGACCTGGCTGTATCAGTACCAGCCAGGTTGAATTTCACGAAGCCTCAGCGCTTCGTGATCGACACCAGCTCGACTTCGAAATTCAACGTCGCATTCGGCGGAATCACACCACCCGCGCCACGCGCGCCGTACGCAATCGCAGGCGGGCAGGTCAACTTCGCCTTGCCGCCCGGCTTCATCTTCTGCACGCCTTCGGTCCAGCACGGGATCACGCCGTTGAGCGGGAACTCGGTGGGTTCGCCGCGCTTGTACGAGCTGTCGAACTCCTTGCCGCTGTCGGGGAAGGTGCCGCGGTAGTGCACCTTGACCACGTCGGTGGCGGCGGGCGATGCGCCGGTGCCTTCCTTGAGCGACTGGTAGATCAGGCCGCTGGGCGTGGTCACGGCGGCGGATTGCGCAAAGGCTGCGGGAATGGCGAAGACGGACACGAGCGCGGCACAGACAAATGACTTCACGAAACACCTCGGTGGTTGAAAAGCTGCCGATTATGGACAGCCCCCGTGAAGCCACCTGTACGCCGATGTATCCGGTGGAACGGCCCTTGCTTTGGGACGGGCGCACTGTCACCATCCGCCCAGAGAGGAAGCCCCCATGCGCGCCAACGACGCTTCGCCGGCCCCCGCCGCCGGCACCGGCCATCTCAAGAAAGTCCTCGGTCCCGTCCAGTTGTGGGGCATCGCGGTCGGCCTCGTCATCTCGGGTGAGTACTTTGGTTGGAGCTACGGCTGGAACACGGCCGGCACGCTCGGCTTCCTGGTCGCCACGGTGCTGGTGGCGACGATGTACACAACCTTCATCTTCAGCTTCACCGAGCTCTCGACCGCCATCCCGCATGCGGGCGGCCCCTTCGCTTATGCGCGGCGCGCCTTCGGGCCGCGCGGCGGTTTCGTGGCGGGCTTCGCGACGCTGATCGAGTTCGTCTTCGCGCCGCCGGCCATCGCACTGGCGATCGGCGCGTATCTCAACGTGCAGTTCCCGGGCATCAACCCGAAGTGGTTCGCGGTGGGGGCCTACGTGGTCTTCATCGGGCTGAACTGGATCGGCATCGGCATCGCGGCGGCGTTCGAGCTGTTCGTCACCGTGCTCGCGATCTTCGAGCTGCTGGTGTTCATGGGCGTGGTCGCGCCGGGCTGGTCGATGGCGAACTTCGTGGCCCACGGATGGGCCGGCGGCAATGTGCTGAACGGCGCGGCGGTGTCGGGCATCTTCGCGTCGATCCCGTTCGCGATCTGGTTCTTCCTGGCCATCGAGGGCGCGGCCATGGCGGCCGAAGAGGCGCGCGATCCGCACCGCACGATTCCGCTGGCCTACACCACCGGCATCGTCACGCTGGTGCTGCTGGCCTTCGGCGTGATGATCTTCGCGGGCGGCGTGGGCGACTGGCGCCAGCTCGCGAACATCAACGACCCGCTGCCGCAGGCGATGAAGGCGGTGGTGGGTGCCAACAGCGGCTGGCTGCACATGCTGGTGTGGATCGGCCTGTTCGGACTCATCGCGTCGTTCCACGGCATCCTCATGGGCTACTCGCGCCAGATCTTCGCGCTTGCCCGCGCCGGCTACCTGCCGAGCTACTTCGCCGGCCTGAGTCCGCGCTTCGACACGCCGCACCGCGCGCTGCTGGCCGGTGGCATGATCGGCATCGCCGCCATCTTCAGCGACGAGTGGGTGCAGTTCGGCGGACAGACGCTCACGGCCAACATCGTCACCATGGCCGTGTTGGGCGCGATCGTGATGTACCTGATCTCGATGGCCGCGCTGTTCAAGCTGCGGCGCACCGAGCCCGACCTGCTGCGCACCTACCGCGCGCCCTTCTACCCCGTGTTCCCGGCCATCGCGCTCGGGCTCGGTCTGGTGTGCCTGGGCGCGATGGTCTGGTTCAACACCATGCTGACGGTGCTCTTCCTCATGCTGATGGCGGCCGCCTACGGCTATTTCCTGCTCACCTCGGCGCAGCGCGACGCCGCCGCGCCGGACGAGATGCTGTCGTCCACGCCCTGAAAAGATCCAACGACACGATGCGCTACCGCACCACCATTGCCGGCCAGGTGTTCGCCTTCGACGATCTGCGGCAGGTGCTCGCCTGCGCCAGCCCCGCGCGCTCGGGCGACTACCTCGCGGGCCTTGGCGCGGCGACCGCGCAGCAGCGCATGGCCGCGCGCCACGTGCTGGCCGACACGCCGCTGAAGCAGTTCCTCACCGAGGCGCTGATTCCCTACGAGCAGGACAACATCACGCGGCTGATCATCGACACGCACGATGCGCAGGCCTTCGCACCGGTCGCGCACCTCACGGTCGGCGACTTCCGCAACTGGCTGCTGTCGGAACAAGCCACCACAGAGGCACTCGCCGCGCTCGCACCGGGCCTCACGCCCGAGATGGTGGCGGCCGTGTCCAAGCTCATGCGCAACCAGGACCTGGTCGCGGTCGCGAAGAAGTGCCACGTCGTCACGCGCTTTCGCGACACCATCGGCCTGCCCGGGCACCTGGCCGTGCGCCTGCAGCCCAACCACCCCACCGACGACCTGCGCGGCGTGGCCGCCTCCACGCTCGACGGCCTGCTGTACGGCGCGGGCGACGCAGTGATCGGCATCAACCCCGTGTCCGACAGCCTGCCGGTGCTCGGGCGCCTGCTGCACATGCTCGACGAGGTGATCCAGCGCTTCGAGATTCCCACGCAAAGCTGCGTGCTCACGCACGTGACCAACACGCTGAAGCTCGCCGAGGCCGGCGCACCGGTCGACCTCGTGTTCCAGTCGATCGCCGGCACCGAGAAAGCGAACCTCTCGTTCGGCGTGACGCCCGCCTTGCTCGACGAGGCCCACGCCGCGGCGCAATCGCTTGCGCGCGGCACCGTCGGCAACAACCTCATGTACTTCGAGACCGGCCAGGGCAGCGCGCTCTCGGCCAACGCCCACTTCGGCGTCGACCAGCAGACCTGCGAGGTGCGCGCCTATGCGCTGGCGCGGCGCTACCAGCCGCTGCTCATCAACACCGTGGTCGGCTTCATCGGCCCCGAGTACTTGTACGACGGCAAGCAGATCATCCGCGCCGGGCTCGAAGACCACTTCAGCGGCAAGCTGATGGGCCTGCCGATCGGCTGCGACATCTGCTACACCAACCACGCCGAAGCCGACCAGGACGACATGGACACGCTGCTCGTGCTGCTGGGCACCGCGGGCATCAACTTCATCATGGGCATCCCGGGCGCCGACGACGTGATGCTCAACTACCAGAGCACCTCGTTCCACGACGCCCTCTTCCTGCGCGAGACGCTGGGCCTGAAGCGCGCACCCGAGTTCGAGGCCTGGCTGCAGCGCATGCAGATCACCGACACCGCCGGGCGGCTCGCACCGCCCTCGGCCAACCGACTGCTGCGCGACATGGGCGGGCTGTCCGCGCTGGCGCCATGAGCGATTCACCCGTCACCCCGAACCCCTGGGCGCAATGGCGCGCCGCCACGCCCGCGCGGCTCGCGCTGGGCCGCGCGGGCGCCGGCATGCCCACCGACGAAACGCTGCGCTTCGGCTGGGCCCACGCGATGGCGCGCGACGCGATCCATGCGGCGCTCGATGTCGACGCGCTCGATGCCGCACTGCGCGCCGACCGATGGGACGTGAGCCGCGTGCACAGCCGCGCCCCCGACCGCACCACCTACCTGCGCCGCCCCGACCTCGGCCGCCAGCTCGATGCCGAAGACGCCGCGCGCCTGCGCGACGATCGGCCTGCAGGCGGCTGCGACGTCTGCCTGGTGATCGGCGACGGCCTTTCCTCGCTGGCGGTCGCGCGCCACGCCGAGCCGCTGCTCGCCGCGCTGCGCCCGCAATTGCCTCCCGGCACGCGCCTGTCGCCCGTGTTCATCGCCACGCAGGCGCGCGTCGCGCTGGCCGACGAACTGGGCGAAGCGGTCGGCGCGGCGCTGTCGATCATGCTGATCGGCGAGCGCCCGGGCCTCAGTTCGCCCGACAGCCTCGGCATCTACCTGACCCATTCGCCCCGCCGGGGCCGGCACGACGCCGAACGCAACTGCATCTCGAACGTGCGGCCCGAGGGGCTGTCGTACGCGCAGGCGGCCTTCAAGCTCGCGTGGCTGGTGCGCGAATCGCTGCGCCGGGGGTTGAGCGGCGTGGGGCTCAAGGACGAGAGCGACCTGGCGGTGCTGGCTGCAGGCCCGCACGCCGTTGCCTATGATCCCGGGACCGATCCCCAGGAGACAAGCAGATGACCGCCCCCCGCTACCCCCTCGCCGAACTGAAAGACCTGCCCGACGACATCCGCACCGCGATCCTTGCCGTGCAGGAAAAGGCCGGCTTCGTGCCCAACGTGTTCCTCGGCCTTGCGCGCCGCCCCGCCGAGTGGCGGGCGTTCTTCGCGTACCACGACGCGCTGATGCTCAAGGAAGAAGGCTCGCTCACCAAGGGCGACCGCGAGATGATCGTCACCGCCACCAGCGCGGTCAATCAATGCCTGTACTGCGTGGTGGCGCACGGCGCGCTGCTGCGCATCTACGAGAAGAAACCGCTGGTGGCCGACCAGGTGGCGGTGAACTACCGCAAGGCCGACATCACGCAGCGCCAGCGCGCGATGCTCGACTTTGCAATGAAGGTCTGCGAACGCTCGCACGAGATCGACGACCGCGACTTCGGGCCACTGCACGCGCACGGCTTCGACGACGAAGACATCTGGGACATCGCGGCCATCACCGCCTTCTTCGGCCTGAGCAACCGCCTGGCCAGCTTCAGCGGCATGCAGCCGAACCCGGAGTTCTTCCTGATGGGCCGTCTGCCACGCGAAAAGAAGTAAGACGCTGCGGTAGCGAGCTCAGCCCTTGCCGCGGCAGGAGGCCAGCGCATCGAGCGCGGGCTTGTAGGTGGGCGTGGTCACGTCCATGAGGCCCAGCACCGTGTGATAAAGGTTGTCGTGCGTGAGCGGTGCGTCCAGGCCCGCCTCCATGCACGAGCGCGAGAGCTTGCGGCGCTCGCTCATGCCGTCGCCGAACCAGGTGACCATGGGCACGTGCTTTTGCGCATCGGGCGCGAAGCTGTAGGGCACGCCATGCAGGAACAGGCCGTATTCGCCCAGCGACTCGCCGTGGTCGCTGATGTACAGCAGTGCCGGGTCGTACTGCTTGGACTGGGTCTGGAGCCAGTCGATGGTCTGGCCGAGGAAGTGGTCGGTCTGGGCGATCGAGTTGTCGTAGACGTTCATCAGCTCGGCATGCGCGCATTCGGCCAGCGCGTTGGTCTTGCACTCGGGCGTGAAGCGCTTCAGTTCGGGCGACGAACGCTTGTAGTAGGCCGGGCCGTGGCTGCCCATCTGGTGCATGACGAGCACGACGCCCTTGGCGCGGCGTTCGGCGGGCAGCGCGGCGATGCGTTCATCGAGGCCCTTGAGCATCACGTTGTCGAGGCACTCGTCGCCGTCGCACAGCGCTTTCTTGGTGGCGGCGTCGAGGCCGTCGAAGGCCGAGGCGTTCGGGATGCGCGCGCACACGCCCTTGCAGCCGGCCTGGTTGTCGAGCCAGAACACGGCCAGGCCCGAGGCCTGCAGAACGTCCATGAGGTTTTCGTACTCGTCCTTGCGCGACTCGTAGCCGTCCTTGCCCAGCGGCGAGAACATGCACGGCACCGAGGCCAGCGTGTTGGTGCCGCACGAGCGCACCTCGCGGTAGCTCAGCACCTTGCGCTTGGCCAGGTCGGGCGTGGTGTCGCGGGCGTAGCCGTTCAGGCCGAAGTGGTCGGCGCGCGCGGTTTCGCCCACCACCACGATGAACAGCGGCGGCCGCGCCTGACCTGCGTAGCTCGCGCCGAGCGCGGTGCCGGCGGTGATGGGAATCAGCTTGCTGCTGCGCTTGAACATCGGGCGCAGCACCACGGCGCTGGCCGAGTACAGGCTGGCGATCGGGTTCATCATGTAGCGCAGGTGCACGTTGTTGCGCATGAGCGGCGCGAGCTGCCGGTTCATGGCCACGGCCGTGCCCACGGCCACGATGGCGGCCAGCGCCAGCAGCAGCGCGTTGCGCCAGAAATGCGACAGCAGCCCCATCCGCACGATGCGCACGCGCCAGATCGCCCAGGCCGCGGGCAGCACGACCACGAGCACGTTGAAGGCCATGCGCCAGCTCAGCAGGTCGCGCGCCTCGTTGGGGTCGGTCTGGAACGCGTTCGCGATCATGCTCGGGTCCATCACCACGCGGTACTGGAGCATGTAGTGCTGCGCCACCGCGGCGATCACGACCACGGCCAGCCACAGCGGCTTCATCCAGCGCGACCAGGCGGTGAGCGACAGCATCGCGACGGTGCCGCAGAAGGTGAGCATCCCCAACGCGGCGACGGTCGGCATGTAGGTGCTGGGCGCGCCGCCCAGGCGGGCCAGGTCGTTCAGCAACGGCCAGTTGGCCGTGAGGCCGAGGTACACGCTGAGCCAGACGATCACCTGCCGGGTCGAGCGGGGCCGCGTGATCCAGCGATCGAAGCGTGCCCACAAGGAGTCGGAAGTGCTGCGCGCGTCGGGAAACGCAGACGAGTGGTTTTCAGACAGGAGGTGGCCCGGCACAGGCGCGGACTCTATACGCGAAAGAGACATGCGCCAAATGTAAAAAGCGCATCTGAAGGGAGCCTGAACCGCCGCTCCCCCTCCGGCGAGAAATCGGCCTAGACGCCGCGCCGCGCACGCGCGCGCCAACGGGCCTGGCGAATCCGGCGCGACGAGCGCACGAACGGCCGGGTCGCGACGGCATGCGCCACGGCCATCGAGACGAGCGCCCCGAGGATCGCGGCCCCGGCAATGTCGGACGGGAAGTGCAGGCCCAGGTAGAGCCGGCTCCAGCCCACCAGCGCCGCCACCGCAAGCGCGGCGCACGCCGGTGCGCGCCACGGCAGGCACCACAGCAGCGAAAAGGCCGCGGCAAAGGTGCCGGCCGCATGCAGGCTCGGAAAGCCCGGTCGCACGCCCTGCGGCACCCACTGGATGCCCAGGCCATAGAACGCCGGCCGCGGAAACGGCAGCAGCGTGCGGAACACGTTCACCACCAGCCACACCACGAGCACGCTGACCAGCGCGGTGAAGAAGGCGTGGCGCCAGCGGCGGTCGAAGGCGGCTGCCAGCGCGATCGACAGTGCCAGCAGCGTCGGCAGCACGTTCGAGGCGAACACCGCGAACCGGATGCCCCACGCCGGCGCCGAGGCCGAGGCGTTGATCCAGCTGAACAGGGCGAAATCAAGGACTTGCATGCAGCGGCGCGGTGCGCTCGACGGGAGGGACAGTCCGGCGGCGCGTCGCCACCAGATCGATGAGGAAACCGACGCTCCAGCAGACCCAGGCGGTCCACAGCGTGTGGCTCATGTAGTGCGCGCCGCGCATCTGCTGCGCCACGCCGAGCACGAGGCCGGCGGCCAGCGCCACGCACAGCCACACGACAGCCCCGCGCGGTGCCACGCGCCGCAGCACGAAATACCCGCCGAGGTAGGCAAAGGCGGCCGAGGCATGGCCGGCCGGGAAGCAGCCGCCCGGCCCGCCGTCGTCCTGGCCCCAGGCCCAGTGCGACACGTAGCGCGCCGCGCCGCCGAACTCCTTCAGGTCCCAGGGGCAGCTGGTGTCGCTCGCATGCTTGATCAGGCTCACGGCCAGCACCGAGGCCAGCACCGTCAGCGCCAGCTGCACGCGGGCGCCCGTGTCCAGGCGCCGCAGCACGCCCACGGGCCAGCGGATGGCGGCGAACAGGCCGAACACCAGCAGCCAGCTGAGGTTTCTCGCGCCCTCGTGCATCACGTGCACCAGGAAAGGGTTCTCGCGCCAGGGAAAGCCCATCGGCGTGCCGGCCAGGCGGGCCAGCGGCAGGTCGCCGCCAAGGGCGTCCCAGATCATCAGCAGGGCCAGGGCAAGCAAGGTCAGGGCTCCGAGACGGAGATTCGGGGAACGGGTCATGAAGAAAAACAGGCCTCGGAACAGACTGGCGCGAGCCTACGCACGCGGGATGAACCCAGTCTGAAGGGACCTGAACGATTCCTGACTCGGTTTCCCGGCCAGGGGGCGGCGCTATAGACTTCGAGTTTTTGTAAGGGCCACCGCGTGCGAATCTTGCTGGTCGAAGATGACAGTTCGTTGGCAGACGCGGTCTGCAGTTACCTGGTCGCCAAGGCGTTCGTCGTCGACGTGGCCCCCAGCCTGGCCGAGGCGCGCGGCGCGCTGCTCTCGGTGCAGTACGCGGCGGTGCTGCTCGACCTGCACCTGGGCGACGGCGACGGCCTGTCTCTGCTGCCGCAGGTGCGCGCGCTGCGCGAGCCGCCCATCGTCATCGTGCTCACGGCCCGCGACCAGGTCACCGACCGCATCCGCGGGCTCGATGCCGGCGCCGACGACTACCTCATCAAGCCCTACGACCCGGCCGAGCTGCTGGCGCGGCTGCGCGCCGTGGAACGCCGGCGCAGCGCCAACACCTCGCCGGTGCTGCAGCTGGGCACGCTGGAGATCGACCTGGCCCACGACCGCGTGCGCAAGGACGGCGTGCCCGTCGTGCTCACGCAGAAGGAATGGGCGCTGCTGCGCGTGATGGCCACGCGGCCCGAGCGCATCCACACGCGCGACAACCTGGCCGACGCGCTTTACGGTTTCGGCGACGAGGCCGACAGCAACACGCTCGAGGTGTTCATCAGCCGGCTGCGGCGTAAGCTCGGGCGCAGCCACATCCAGACGCTGCGCGGCCTGGGCTACCGGCTGTCGTTCTCGGCGGACGACGAGGAATGACCGGCACCCTGCTGCGCGACCGCCGCGATTCGCTGGCCGGGCGCCTCACGCGCACGCTGATCCTGTGGGTCGGCGGCGTGTGGCTGCTGTGCGTGCTCGCCGTGGTCTGGTACGTGGACCGCGAGATCAACCACAACTTCGACAACGAGCTGGTGGAGGTGTCGCACCGCATGTTCGACATGGCGGTGCAGGAGCTCGAGAAGCTGCGCCTGCACCACGAGAACGGCAAGCAGGACACGCCGCTGATCGCGCCCAAGCAGCTGTTCTCCGAAGACGCCGTGATGTACCAGGTGGTCGACGTGCACGAGCACGTGCTGCTGCGCTCGGCCGAGGCCCCCGACGACGCCTTCGACGTGCCGCTGGCCGCCGGCTTCGCCAACAACCAGACCTGGCGCATCTACACCGTGCGCCACCCCACGCTGGGCCTGTACTTCCAGGTGGCCGACCCGCTGGACGAACGCCGCCGCGCACTGAACCGCACGCTGTTCGGCCTCATCATCCCGCTCGGCGCGGTGCTGCCGCTGCTGGCGCTGGTGCTGCGCCGGGTCGCGCGCACCGAGCTGCGCGTGCTGCAGCAGCTGGCCGGCGAGATCGAGAAGCGCAACGGCGCCGACCTGCGCCCGATCACCCTGCCCGGCCTGCCGCAGGAGCTGCGCGCGGTGGGCGACCATGTCAACCGGCTGCTGCAACGGCTGTCGCAGTCGCTGGACGTGGAGCGCGCGCTGGCCGCCAATGCTGCGCACGAGCTGCGCACGCCGCTGGCCGCCGCGCGCCTGCGGCTGCAGACCGCACTCGACCACGACCTGAAGCGCGCCGACGTCGAAGGCGCGCTGCAGGCGCTGCAGATGCTGAGCCACCGCGCCGAAAAGCTGCTGCAGCTGTCGCGCGCCGAATCGGGCGCCTCGCTCACGCGGGCGCGGGTCGACCTGGTGCAGCTGGCGGGCACGGTGGCGCAGGAGTTCTGGCAAGACCCGCAGATCAACGAACGCCTGAAGCTCAAGGTGCCCGACAGCGCGGCGCCCGTGGCCTTCGGCGACGTCGATGCGCTGGCGATCGCGCTGCGCAACCTCGTGGAGAACGCGCTGCGCTACAGCGGCGACGGCCGCGTGACGATCGAGGTGGCGGCGCCCTGCGTGCTCGCGGTGCGCGATGCCGGCCCGGGTGTCAGCCCCGAACAGCTGCAGTCGCTGCACCATCGCCATGTGCGCCACGGCTCGGACCGCGCCGGCTACGGCCTGGGCATGTCGATCGTGAGCACCATCGTCGAGAAACACAACGCAACGCTGGAGCTGGCCTCGCCGCCGCCCGGCATGGCGCGCGGCTTCGAGGCGCGCATCGTGCTGCGGCCGGCCTGAGCCTTTTGCGTCGACGCGTCAGCGCGTCTTCAGTCGCTGACGATCTCGCGCAGCCAGTCGGGCAGCGCCAGCGCCTTCTGCTTCGGAAAGTCGACCCAGATGGTGGTCGCGCCGCCGGCCGCGCAGAGCACGTCCGGCGCGTCTTCGCGGACCATGGTGGCCCAGCTTTCGAAGGTGGTGCGCCCCGGGTCACTCACGTACATCTTGATGCGCACGTTGCCCGGGTACTCGATCTGCCGATAGAAGTTGCAGAAGGCGTTGACGATCACCATGCCCTCCCCACCCGGCGTGGGCTCGACGCCGAGCGAGCGGATCCAGTCGATGCGCGCCGTCTCGAGGTAGCGGAAGTAGGTGCCGTTGTTCAGGTGGCCCATGGCGTCCATGTCGCCCCAGCGGATGGGGATCGACATCTCGTACACGAGCTTCTTCTTTTCAGGGATTTCGATTCTCATCGGTGGGCCTTGATGGATGCGAGGATGCCCAGGACGAACAGCGCCGCCGCCACCCACTCGGTGGCCTGCGGCCAGCGGCCGTCCCAGAGGAAAGAATAGAGCAAGGCGAACAGCGTCTCGCTCACGATCAGTTGGCCGCACAGGCTGGCCGAGAGGCGCTGGCTTGCGACGTTCCAGAGAATGGTCGCGAGCCACGACGAGCCGAAGCCGCTCGCCAGCGCGATCCAGATGAACAGCATGCCGTCGGGCTGCGACTGCAGCGTGGCGACATCGCTGCCCGCCACCGCCCACAGCAGCAAGGCGCCCAGGCCGGTCGCAATGCCCAGCCAGTTGGCCCAGTCGGCCGCATGCACCTCGCGGTGCCGTTGCAGCCAGGCGGCGTTGAGCAGGCCGTAGACCGTCCAGCTCACCATCGAACACAGCGCCAGCGCGATGCCCCAGCCGAAGCGCGCACCGCCACCACCGCCCGCGCCATGCTGCGCCGACCACGCGCCCCAGATCATCAGTGCGATGCCCGCGCCCGTGAGCAGCAGGCCGGGCAGCAAGGCCCGCATGTGCAGGCCCGCGGGCCGGCCCAGCAGCATCATCCAGACAGGAATCGTGCCGATGATGAGGCTGGGCACCTCGGTGCCCGCCGCCGCGATGCCGAAGGCCAGCAGCAGGTAGTAGCCGCTGAAGCCCAGCACGCTCAGGCCGAGCGCCGCGAGCGCCTGCCGGCCCGTCGGCCAGCGCACGGCCGCGGGCCGTACGAACACCGCCAGCGCCGACACCGCACCGAACACCGCGAAGCGCGCCGCCGTGATGTCGACCATGCCGAAGTGGCCGACCATGCGCGGCGCCACGAACACCAGGCCCCAGAGCGCGCCGGCGCCCAGGCCGGCGGCAATGCCGATCCAGGCCCGGGGGCTCAGATCGCGAACCCGTCGTCGGCCGCGATGACGGCGCCGTTCACGAAATGGCTCTCGCCGCTGGCCAGCAGCACGATCAGGCCGTCGAGGTCTTCGGGCTTGCCCACGCGCTTGCGCGGCAGCATGTTGACCAGCTTGGCGCCGCCCTCGGTGCTCCAGTGCTCTTCGTTGAGTTCGGTCGTGATGTAGCCCGGGCACAGCGCGTTCACGTTGATGCCGAAGCGGCCCCACTCCAGCGCCATGGCCTTGGTCATCTGCACCACGGCGATCTTGCTCATGCAGTAGGTGCCGATCTGCGGCATGACCTTCAGCGCCGCCGCCGAGGCAATGTTGATGATGCGCCCGCCGATGTAGGTGCCCGGCGCCGTGCCCTGGGCGCGCGCCAGCATGCGCTTGCCGACCTCTTGCGCAACGAAGAAGGAGCCTTTCACGTTGGTGTCGAAGATGTAGTCGTAGTCGTCGGGCGTGACGTCCTGCAGGCGCTGCGTCGCGCTCACGCCCGAGTTGTTGACCAGGATGTCGATGGGCCCCACTTCGGTTTCGGCGCGCGCCACGGCGGCCTTGATGCTGCCGATGTCGGTCACGTCGAGTTCGACCACGTGGGCGTCGTGGCCCTCGCCTTCGATGCGTGCGCGCAGCTCCTTGAGCTTCTCGACGCGGCGGCTGGCCAGCACCACGGCGGCGCCGGCACGGGCCAGTGTTTTCGCGAACTGGGCGCCCAGTCCGCTGGAGGCGCCGGTGACGAAAGCCACGCGGCCGGAGAGATCGATGCTGTAAGCCATGAGCTGAATCCTGTGGAGTCGCGCAGGTGACGCGCAGTACGGGCAAGGCGCCTCGCCCGCGGGCGACAAGGCCCCCGCCGGACGCCGCATAAAATGCCCGGCGAACCGGGACGCCCCCGCGCCTCTAAAAATCATTATCGACCCAACCCACATGACGCACGACGAAATCCTCGCCCAGTTCGGCCCTCGCGAAGCCATGGAATACGACGTGGTCGTGGTCGGCGGCGGCCCCGCCGGCCTCTCGACCGCGATCCGCCTCAAGCAGCTCGCCGCCCAGCAGGAGAAGGAAATCTCCGTCGTGGTGCTCGAGAAGGGTTCCGAGCCCGGCGCGCACATCCTGTCGGGCGCCATCATGGACCCGCGCGCGCTCAACGAGCTGCTGCCCGACTGGGAGGAACTCGGCGCCCCGCTGAACCAGCCGGTGACCGACGACGCCATGGTGTTCCTGAGCGAAAAGTCGGGCCTGCGCACGCCCAACGCCTTCCTGCCGGCCTGCTTCCAGAACCACGGCAACTACATCATCAGCCTGGGTGCCTTCACCAAGTGGCTGGCGCAGCAGGCCGAGAACCTGGGCGTGGAAATCTTCCCGGGCTTCCCGGCGGCCGAAGTGCTCTACAACGAGAACGGCTCGGTGCGCGGCGTCGCCACCGGCAACATGGGCGTGGGCAAGGACGGCGAACCCACCGAGAACTTCCAGCTCGGCATGGAGCTGCTGGGCAAGTACACGGTGTTCGCCGAAGGCGCGCGCGGCCACCTGGGCCGCCAGCTGATCGCCAAGTTCAAGCTCGACGAAGGCCGCGACCCGCAGACCTACGGCCTGGGCGTCAAGGAAGTCTGGGAAATCGATCCCAAGCGCCACCAGCCCGGCTTCGTGCTGCACACGGCCGGCTGGCCGATGGACAACAACACCTACGGCGGCGCGTTCCTCTATCACATGGAGGACAACAAGGTCACGATGGGCTTCATCACGGGCCTGGACTACAGCAACCCGTACCTGAGCCCGTTCGAGGAAATGCAACGCTGGAAGCTGCACCCCAACATCCGCTGGTACCTCGAGGGCGACGAAGCCAAGGGCATCAAGCCCGCCAAGCGCATCGGCTACGGCGCGCGCGCCATCACGGCCGGCGGCCTGATGTCGCTGCCCAAGACGGTGTTCCCGGGCGGCGCGCTGGTCGGCTGCGAGGCCGGCTACCTGAACGTGAGCCGCATCAAGGGCAGCCACGCCGCCATCAAGACCGGCATGCTGTGCGCCGAGGCCGCCTTCGACGCGGTCATGGCCGGCCGCCAGCACGACGAACTCACGGCCTACCCGGCCGCGTTCGAGAAGAGCTGGCTCTACACCGAGCTGAACAAGGCGCGCAACTTCAAGGCCTGGTTCAAGAAGGGCCTGGGCATCGCCACGGTCATGAACGGCGTCGAGCAGTGGCTGCTCAAGGGCCACATCCCATGGACCCTGCGCCGCAACAAGCCCGACCACCAGTACCTGAAGCCGGCCGCCGAGTGCAAGCCCATCGTCTATCCGAAGCCGGACGGCAAGCTCACCTTCGACCGCCTCTCCAGCGTGTTCATCAGCAACACGAACCATGAAGAGCAGCAGCCCGCCCACCTGACGCTGAAGGACGCGTCGGTGCCGGTCAACGTCAACCTCGCCAAGTTCGCCGGCCCCGAAAGCCGCTACTGCCCGGCCGGCGTGTACGAGTTCGTGCCTGACGAAGCCAGCGCCGGCAAGGAACGCCTGCAGATCAACGCGCAGAACTGCGTGCACTGCAAGACCTGCGACATCAAGGACCCGACGCAGAACATCGTCTGGGTCACGCCCGAAGGCGGCGGCGGTCCGAACTACGTGGGCATGTAAGCCCCGCCGCGTCGATGCATGAAAGCCCTCTTCGGAGGGCTTTCTTCATGGGGCTCAGGCGAGGTACGCGGCGACCTCGTCGGGCGTGAGGAAGTGCACCAGCGACACCTGCGGGTTCTGCTCGGCATGCAGCACGTGGGTGAATCCGTTCCAGCCGCGCGCGGGCTTGTCGTCCGTCTCCAGCGCGACGAGCACCAGCCGCCCCTGCCGGCGCGCGTTCTCGCGCAGCGTGCCTTCGCCCCAGGACCACGCCATGTGATCCACCAGCTCGCCCTGGGCGAAGGCCGTCGCCTGCAGCCAGAGGAAGGCGGCGGCATCGCTGTCCTCGTCGCGGCGCGTGCGCGGCGGCTGCCGGATGCCCAGCGTCTGGGCGTGCGTTTCCATCAGGTCCTGCAGCAGCGAGAAGGCGTGGAAGTTGTTGTTGATGCCCTGGGCGCGAACGACCATGCCCGCGCGCGACGCCGGCAGCAGGACCACCAGCTCGTCCTCGTACGACAGCTGGGCCGCGGCGCGCAGGAAGTGCAAGGCCTCGAAGGGCAGCGAGTCGTTGGCGTACATCGCCTCGACCTGCGCGAGCAGGCCCGCGTCCGCCACCAGCGACTGGTGGTTGCGCACATCGCGCACCACCATGGTCATGAGCGGCAGCACCAGCAGGTCGACCGCGCGCTGCAGCGCATCGACCTCGAAACGGGCCTGCGGCGACAGCGCCGCGAGCGCCGCTTCGGCGGCCTGCCAGGCGGCGAGTTCTGCCTCGTCCTGCGGTTCTTCGTCGTCCTCATCGGGTTCGTACGGCTGCGCCGCGCAGTACGGCGCCAGCGACGCCAGCAGGCGCCCGGCCAGCTGCCGCACGGCGTCGAACATGAGCTGCGGATCGGCGCCGTTCTCGACCAGCGCGCCGCAGAACACCGCCAGCAACGCGGCCCGGTGCGGATGCAGCTCGCCGAGCTGCGCGACGGCGGCCCGCAGCACCTCGTCCTTCGCCGAGCCCTCCACCACCTCGAAGTAGAGCCCACGGACCTCCGGCCGCTTGAAGAAGGAGGCCTGGGTGTCGAGGTCGGCGTCCTGCAGCACAGGCAAACGCAGGGTGGCGAGGAGATCGGGGGGCAGCATGGGCATGCGCAAATTGTGCGATACCACCGACGCTATCCTCGCGACACAAGGACACAAGGAGACAGGACCCCATGCACATCGTCATCACCGGCGGCTCCGGCTTTCTCGGCGCGCGCCTGGCGCGCACCCTCCTGGCCCTGGGCCAGCTGTCGCTCGCCGGCGCCCCCGCCCGCGACATCGCCCGCATCACGCTGGTCGACCGCGCGCCGCCGCCGCCCGACCTCGCGGCCAACCCGCGCATCGCAGCCGCCACCGGCGACCTCAACGCCCAGCTGGCCGACAACGGCGCCGCCTTCTGGCGCGAGGCCGACGCGGTGTTCCACCTGGCGGCCGCCGTCAGCGGCGAATGCGAGGCCGACTTCGACCTGGGCATGCGCAGCAACTTCGCCGCCACGCACGGCCTGCTCGAGAAGCTGCGCGCGCTCGGCACGCGGCCGGTGCTGGTGTTCTCCAGCTCGCTCGCCGTGTTCGGCGATTCGCCCGAACAGCCGCTGCCCGCGCTCATCGACGACCACACGCTGCCCACGCCGCAAACCAGCTACGGCATCCAGAAATTCATCGGCGAGCAGCTGGTGGCCGACTACACCCGCAAGGGCTTCGTGCAGGGGCGCAGCGTGCGCCTCATGACGGTGAGCGTGCGCCCCGGCCAACCGAACGGCGCGGCCTCGGGCTTCTTCAGCGGCATGATCCGCGAGCCGCTCGCCGGCCTGCGCGCGGCCTGCCCGGTGCCCGACGAGACGCCCGTGGCCATCGCCTCGCCGGCCCGGACCATCGAAGGCATCGTGCGCGCCGCCGAAGCGAGCGACGCCGACTGGGGCCCGCGCACCGCGCTCAACCTGCCCTCGCTGGCCACCACCGTGGGCGAGATGGCCGCCGCGCTCGAACGCGTGGCCGGCCGCGCCGCCACCGACCTGCTCGACCGCACACCCGACGCCGCCATCCGCCGCATCGTGAAAACCTGGCCCGGGCGCTTCGACACGCCACGCGCCCGCGCCCTCGGTCTCACGGCCGACGAGAGCTTCGACGCGGTGATCCGCGCCTACGTCCGTGAAAGTCCCGACGCGGTCAAACTGGTTATTGGTGCATAGTCATTTCCTGACCTGCGCCTGACGCGCTTTCGACCCCCAACTCCCCGGAGACACCATGAAATTCGGCCACATCGCCGCCGCCTGCCTTTCGCTCGCCCTGGGCACCGCCGCCTTCGCGCAGCAACCCACCGTTCTCAAGATCGGCTATGCGACGTCCAAGGAATCGCATTACGGCGTGGGCTCCACCGTGTTCTGCGAAGAGGTCGAAAAGAACACCCAGAACCGCTTCAAGTGCCAGCACTTCGCCAACTCGGCGCTGGGCGGCGAGCGCGAGCAGATCGAAGCGATCCAGCTCGGCACGCAAGACCTGCTGAACACCTCGACCGGCCCCGTGGGCAACTTCGTGCCCGAGGTCAAGATCGTCGACATCCCCTTCCTGTTCCGCGACTACGACCACGCCCGCAAGGTCATGGACGGCCCCATCGGCCAGGACATCCTGACCAAGTTCCCGAGCAAGGGCATCATCGCGCTGGCCTGGACGGAGAACGGCTTCCGCCACATGACGAACAGCAAGCGCGACATCGTCAAGCCCACCGACGCGGCCGGCCTGAAGATGCGCACCATGGAAAACAAGGTGCACATGGACGGCTACCGCACCTTCGGCATCCTGCCCACGCCGATGGCCTTCCCCGAACTGTTCGGCGCGCTGCAGCAAGGCACGGTCGACGGCCAGGAAAACCCGATTCCGGTGATCCTGTCCTCGAAGTTCTCGCAGGTGCAAAAGCACCTGTCTCTCACCGGCCACGTCTACTCGCCGGCGCTGCTGCTGCTGTCGCCCAAGGTGTGGAACAAGCTCTCGGACGCCGACAAGAAGGTGTTCACCGAAGCGGCGAAGAAGGCCTCGATCGCTCAGCGCAAGAAGGTCAACGACGACGAGAACAACGGCATCGCCCAGCTTGAAAAAGACGGCATGAAGGTCACGCGCACCGTCGACGGCGCGGCCTTCCGCGACGCCCTGAAGCCGGCCTACGTGGGCTACGCCAAGGAATTCGGCGCCGACAACATCAAGAAGATCACGGACGTCAAGTAAGACTGCTGCGACCCGACCGCGCCCGGCCCGCCTCAGTGGGCCGGGCGCTTCGCATTTCCGACACCACAGAGAACCACAACGTGCAAGCTTTCGAGCGCTACTTTCTCGCCGCCAACCGGTGGGCGCTGATCCTCCTGCTGGCGGCCATGTCCGTCATCATCTTCACCAACGTCGTGCTGCGCTACACCACGAACCAGTCGATCGAATGGGCCGAAGAAGTGTCGCGCCACATGATGATCTGGCTCACCTTCCTGGGCGCCGGGCCCGTGCTGCGCTACGGCGGCCACATCGCCGTCGAGAACCTGCAGGACGCCCTGCCCCGGCCCGCGGCCGTGGCGGTGCGCCTCGTGGTGGCCGGGCTGCTGTTCGCCTTCTTCGGCTTCATGGTCTGGTACGGCTGGCTCTACATGGAACGCACGATGTTCCAGCTCACCGCCGTGACGCAGATTCCGTTCGCCTACATCTACAGCGCGATGCTGATCGGCGGCGTGCTGCTGATCGTGCACTGGCTGCTGGTGGTGCGCGGCTACGTGCTGAACCGCGAGTTCGCGTCGGACGCGCATTTCGACGCCAACGCGTCGGCCTCGCTGTAAGGAGAAGACCATGGATGCCAGCATTGTCCTGATCGTCTCCGCCTGCGTGTTCCTGGCCATCGGCGTGCCCGTGGCCTTCGCGCTCGGCCTGGCCACGGCCGCCACCCTGATCCTCGCGGAAAGCTACCCGCTGATGGTGCTGCTGAAGGAAACCTTCACCGGTATCGACAGCTTTCCGCTGATGGCCGTGCCCTTCTTCATCCTGGCCGCCGAGCTCATGAGCGGCGGCTCGCTCACCGAGGTGCTGCTGCGCTTCGCGGGCCAGTTCGTCGGCCACCGCCGCGGCGGGCTGGGCTACACCAACGTGGTGTCGCTGACCTTCTTCTCGGGCATCTCGGGCTCGGCGCTGGCCGATGCGGCCGGCCCCGGCTCGATGCTCATCAAGATGATGGACAAGGCCGGCTACGACCGCTCGTACGCGGCGGCGCTGACGGCCTCCACGGCCATCGTGGGGCCGATCATTCCGCCCTCGATCATCATGATCATCTACGCGCTGCAGGACGAGACCGTGTCGGTCGGCCAGCTGTTCGTGGCCGGCATCGTGCCGGGCATCCTGATCGCGGTGGCGATGTGCGTCGTGAACTTCTACGTCTCGAAGAAGCGCAACTACAAGGGCGACGGCCAGACGCCGCCGCTGCGCGAGATCCTCATCACGACATGGAAGGCGATTCCCGCCATCCTGCTGCCGGTGGTGATCCTGGGCGGCATGCGCGCCGGCTGGTTCACGCCCACCGAAGCGTCGGTGGTGGCGGTGTTCTACGCGCTGGTGTGCGGCAAGTTCATCTACCGCACGCTCGAGTGGAAGATGCTGCCCGACATCCTGTCGCGCTCGGCCCTGCTGTCGGCGTCGGTGCTGATCATCATCGGGCTGTCGGCCTCGTTCGCGTGGGTGCTGACCATCGAGGGCATTCCGCAGCAGATGGCCGAATGGCTCATCAGCATGAACCTCTCGCCGTGGATGTTCCTGATCATCGTCAACGTGTTCCTGCTCTTGTTCGGCATCTTCATCGAGCCGCTGCCGGGCGTGATGGTGCTGGCGCCGATCCTTGCGCCGGTGGCGATCAAGCTGGGCGTCGACCCGGTGCACTTCGCGATGATCGTGATCTTCAACCTCACGCTGGGCATGATCACGCCGCCGGTGGGCGGGCTGCTGTTCGTCACCTGCAACGTGTCGAAGGTGCCGATGTCGGCGCTGGTGAAGGAACTGGTGCCCTTCCTGTGGGCGCACGGCGCGGTGCTGGTCCTGCTGACCTTCGTGCCGATGCTGAGCACCTGGCTGCCGCGCGCGCTCGGGTTCAAGTAGCGGCACGGGCCGCTCCCGCCCGCACCCCCAGCTTCAGGCCGGCGGGTGCAGGTACTGGCTCGGCGGCACGCCGAGCGTGCGGCGGAACATCGCGGTGAAGGCGCTCGGGCTCTCGTAGCCGTGCGCCAGTGCCACCTCCAGGATTGACGCGCCCGCGGCCAGCCGCGGCAGGCTCAGCAGCAGCCGCGCCTGGCGGCACCACGCGCCGAAGGTCATGCCGGTCTCGCGTTCGAACAACCGGGCCAGCGTGCGCGCGTTCATGTGCAGCCGCGCGGCCCAGCCGTCGAGCGTGGCGGGCTGCGCGGGGTCGCGGATCAGCGCCTCGCACAGCGCGGCCAGGCGCGCATGGCGCGGCATCGGCACATGCAGCGACAGCGCGGGCGCGGCCTCGATCTCGTCGAGGATCAGCTCCATCACGCGTTCGTCGCGCCCGCCCGGCGGGTAGTCCAGCGGCAGCGACACGGCCGCCACGATCAGCTCGCGCAGCAACGCGCCCACATGGATCACGCGGCACTCGGCACCCAGGTCGGCGCGCGTGCCGGGCTCGACGAAGACGGTGCGCATCTTCACCTCGCCCGCCATGCGGATCTGGTGCGTCATGCCCGGCGGCACCCAGACGCCGCGCCCCGGCGGCACCACCCAGCTGCCGGCCGCCGCGCCGACCATCATCACGCCCGAGATCGCGTGGATGAGCTGCCCGCGCCGGTGCGCATGCGGCGGAATGAAGGCGTCGCCCGCCGGATCGGTGGCCAGCACGGCGACGGCGCGCGGGGTCGATTCGCCCTCGTCGGGGCGCAGATTCAGTTTGTCCATTTCACGACGATGTTTGCACATTCGTAGCGAGAACATATTCTCCTGGCTTCCTACGATGGCTTTTCTCCCTCTTTTTCTCCAACCGGACATCCAGGAAAGAAGCCATCGCATGAACACGCGCCGACTCGGGCTGCTCACCGGCACCCACGCCGTCAACGACCTCTACCAGGGCCTCGTGCCCGCGCTGCTGCCCTTCATGGTGCTGGAGCGCGGCTACAGCTACACGGCCGTGAGCGGCCTGATGCTGGCGGCCACCGGGCTGTCGAGCGTGGTGCAGCCGCTGTTCGGCCTGTACGCCGACCGCCACCCGCGCGCCTGGCTGGTGCCCGTGGGCTTCCTAGTGGCGGCGCTGGGCGTGGTGCTGGCGGGCCTGAGCCAGAGCTACCTGCTGACCTGGATCGCGGTTGCGCTGTGCGGGCTGGGCATCGCGGCCTACCACCCGCCCGCGACCGTGGCCGCGCGCGCGGCCGGCGGCGCTTCGCAGAAGGCGATGAGCGTGTTCTCGGTGGGTGGCACCATCGGCGCCTCGTTCGCGCCCGTGCTGGCGGCCACGGTGGTCGGTGGCGGCAGCCTGTCGCGCAGCTACTTGCTGGGCATTCCCGCGCTGGCGATGGGCGTGGTGTGGGTCGCGGCCAACGCGCGGCGCGGTGCGGCCGCCCAGCACGCGGCCACGGCGGCGCGCGCCGCGCAGGCCCGCGCCCAGGTGCTCAAACCGCACAACGACTGGCGCGCCTTCAGCCTGCTGGTGGCGACCATCGTGGGCTGGTCGATCCCGTACGTCACGGTGCTGTCGATGCTTTCGCTGCGCATCACGCGCGACCTTCACGGCAGCACCTTCCAGGGCGCCGCGGCGCTCACCGCCTTCACCGCCGCAGGGGCCGTGGGCACGCTGGCCGGCGGCTGGCTCGGCGACCGCATCGGGCGCATGGGCACGATCCGCAGCGGCTACCTGCTCGCGCTGCCGGCCATGGCGGGCCTCGTGCTCGCCTCCACGCCCGGCGCGGCGCTGGCCTGCACCGCGTGGCTCGGCATGAGCATGTTCCTGCCCTTCGCCGCGCAGGTGACGCTCGCGCAGGACTACCTGCCGCGCAACCCGGCCACCGCCAGCGGCATCACGCTCGGTCTCGCGCTCTCGGTCGGCGGACTGGTGTCGCCGCTGTTCGGCCTGCTGTCGGATGCACGCGGGCTCGGCGTGACGCTCACGGTGGTGTTGTGCGTGCTGTGCGTCGCGACCGTGCTGGCCTTGCGGCTGCGCAACCGGACGGTACAGGTGATGACAGGTGAGGCTGCGGCGGCTTGAATTGAGTTCCGTGCCCGCACAGCGGCAGCGCCCATCGTGCACAGGGCACTGGGTGCTTCCCGCAGCGAAATCAAGGAGGAGCCGAAGGCGGGGGACATTCGCGGAGGGAAGTACCCGGTGTCCTGTGCACGCGCCCTGAACAAAGGACCACCGAAATCCGTGGGCAATTCCACGCCGCACGCGCTCTCTTTCACTGCCAGAATCGACGCAAGCTTCGACGTCGAGCCTGACAGACAAGAAGAAGGAAAGAGAAGGACGCCATGCACCGAATCGTCGCCCAGGGCAGCAGCCTTGTCGCTGCCGGCTTGCTGGCCACCGCCGGTATCGCGGCCACGCCGGCCGCCGCGCCCGTTGCAGCCGTTGCACCAGCAGCCGCCCCCACAAACCCCACCAATCCCGTCACCCACCTCGCCGAAGTGGAAAGCGCCGTGCGCGCCTGGGCCGCCGCCTGGTCCGCGCGCGACGTGGAGCGCTACCTCGCCGCCTACGCACCCGACTTCACCCCCGCGCGCGGCCAGACCCGCGAGCGCTGGGAGGCCGACCGGCGCGCCCGCATCACGGGCAAGTCGCGCATCAGCGTGGGCATCGAGGGGCTGGTGATCAGCGTCCAGGGCACCTCGGCCAGCGCGCAGTTCCGGCAGGTCTACCGCGCCGACGCGCTCACCGAGACCGACCGCAAGACGCTCGAGCTGCAGCGCGTGGGCCCGCGCTGGCTGATCCGCAAGGAGAGCGCGGGCAACTGACGCGCACCCCCTTGTCCCTGTAAGGCAAATGGTTCACGAAGATGTCACCACTTGCAACGATGCTGCAGCCTTCGACCTCCGAAAGCTGTGGCCGCCATGTTCCCCACCAAGACCGAGAAGGCACGCGACGAACTCCAGGCCGGGCAGCGCACGCTCAGCCAGCGTGAGCGCGCCCTGCTGCTCATGGCCGACGGCCGGCGCTCGCTGACCGACTTCAGCCCGCTGTTCCCCAGCCGCGTCGAGGCCGAGCAGGCGATCCAGGGGCTGATGCAGCGCGGCTACCTGCAGGTCGCACGCCCGGTCGCGCCACCGCCCGCACCGGCCCCCACGCCCGTCCCCGCCGCCGAGCCGATCCAGGTCGCCACGTCGGCCGACAGCTTCGACGGCAAGCGCTCGCTGGCCACCACGCGCATGTTCCTGTTCGACATCTGCGAGCGCATGTTCGTGCGCCGCGACCCGCGCTTCGCCAACCAGATGCGCGACGCCCTGCGCGAGGCCCGCGACCGCGAGGCCATGCTGACCATCGCCGCGCTGATGCTCTCCGAGATCGAGAAGACCGCCGGCCCCGAGCGCGCCGACTCGCTGCGCGAGCGCATCGACAAGCTGCTGCCGCCGGCAGAAACCGTGCACTGAGCCGCCAGCCCCAGCCCCGCGATCCACTACACTCGCCGGGTCAGGAGAGAGCCCCGCGCGACGGGGCCGCCGAAGGCGCAGGGGTTCCCCGAACGCTCAGGCAAAAGGACTGACAAGACGCCGGCAACCACCGGCGTTTCCTTGCTGGAGAGAGGCCGTGGCATTGCATGCGGCCCACCGAAGGAGCAAACCCCGATCGTGGGGCGAATCTCTCAGGTAAAGCGGACAGCAGGGGTGGCCCGTGGCGTTGCAGCCATGGATTTCGACTGCCCCTTTGGAGTGCCCCGTGGCCGCTTCTTCCGCTTCTGACGCCCAACTTCTCAAGACCCCGCTGTACGACCTGCACGTGGAGCTCGGCGCCCGCATGGTGCCCTTCGCCGGCTATTCCATGCCCGTGCAGTACCCCGCCGGCCTCATGGCCGAGCACAAGCACACGCGCGATGCGGCCGGCCTGTTCGACATCTCGCACATGGGCCAGCTGCGCCTGGTCGGCCCCGATGCCGCTGCCGCCTTCGAAACCCTGATGCCCGTCGACGTGGTCGACCTGCCCGCCGGCAAGCAGCGCTACGGCCTGCTGCTGAACGACGAGGGCGGCATCCTCGACGACCTGATGTTCTTCAACGAGGGCAACGGTTCGCTCTTCGTGATCGTGAACGGCGCCTGCAAGGTGGCCGACATCGCCCACATCCAGGCCAGGATCGGCGCGCGCTGCGAAGTGCAGCCCCTGCCCGACCACGCGCTGCTGGCACTGCAAGGCCCGCAGGCCGCGGCCACGCTGGCGCGCCTGTCGCCCGGCATCGAGCGCTTCGTGTTCATGACCGGCGGCGCAGTGCAGATCGGCGGCATCGCCGCCTTCGTCACCCGCAGCGGCTACACCGGCGAAGACGGCTTCGAGATCTCGGTGGCCGCAAAAGACGCCGACGCCCTCGCCCGCCTGCTGCTCGCGCAGCCTGAGGTGAAGCCCGTCGGCCTGGGCGCACGCAACTCGCTACGGCTCGAAGCCGGCCTGTGCCTGTACGGCAACGACATCGACACCACCACCACCCCGGTCGAAGCCTCGCTCAACTGGGCGATCCAGAAGGTGCGCCGCGCCGGCGGTGCGCGCGAAGGCGGTTTTCCAGGCGCGGCCAAGGTGCTGGCCCAGCTGGCCGCCGTCGCCTCGGGCGCGGCCGGCCACACCGACCACAAGACGCTCACGCGCAAGCGCGTCGGCCTCGTGGCACTCGAACGCATCCCGGTGCGCGACGGCACGCTGCTGCAGTCGCTCGAAGGCCACGACATCGGCACCGTCACCAGCGGCCTGCTCGGCCCCACGGCCGACCGCTGCGTGGCCATGGGCTACGTGGCCGCCGCCTTCGCCGAGCCCGGCACGCGCGTGCAGGCCATCGTGCGCGGCAAGCCGGTGCCGATGGAGGTGTCGACGATGCCTTTCGTGCCGACGCGCTACTACCGCGGCTAACCGCAACTCAACACCGCAGACCCGGCTAGGCTCTGCACCCCGATTCCATTTTTTCCACGAGGAGTTTTTTCATGAGCATCAAATACACCAAGGACCACGAATGGGTGGCGGCCGAAGGCGGCGCCGCCACCGTCGGCATCACCGTGCATGCGCAGGACGCGCTGGGCGACGTGGTGTTCGTCGACCTGCCTGAAGTGGGCAAGACCTTCGCGCAGGGCGAGGTCGCCGGTGTGGTCGAGTCGGTGAAGGCCGCCGCCGATGTGTTCATGCCCGTGTCGGGCGAGATCACCGAAGTCAACGAAGCGCTGCGCGCCGACCCGTCGCTGGCCAACAGCGACCCGCTGGCCGCCGGCTGGTTCTTCAAGGTCAAGCTGAGCGAGCCCGCGCAGCTCGACGCCCTGCTCGACGCCGCCAGCTACGACAAGTTCGCCGCCGAATCCTGATCCGCTGAACAGCCGTTTCCTCGCACCTTCGTTCCTTCTCCCCCGAGCCTTCACCGCCATGCCGATTCCCGCCCTTCCCTCTTTGCAAGAACTAGAGAACGCCGAAGAATTCCTCGCCCGCCACATCGGCATCGATGCGGCGGACGAGGCGCGCATGCTGCCGGTGATCGGCTCGGAAACGCGCGCGGAGCTCATCGACGGCATCGTGCCCGCGGCCATCCGCCGTGCCCGGCCGATGCGCCTGCCCGCGCCGGTCACCGAAGCCGACGCGCTGGCCGAGCTGAAGACGCTGGCGTCGAAGAACAAGGTGTTCAAGAGCTTCATCGGCCAGGGCTACTACGGCACGCACACGCCGGGCGTGATCCTGCGCAACATCCTGGAGAACCCCGCCTGGTACACCGCCTACACGCCCTACCAGGCCGAGATCTCGCAGGGCCGCATGGAAGCCCTGCTCAACTTCCAGACGATGGTGTGCGACCTCACGGGCATGGCCATCGCCAACGCCTCGATGCTCGACGAAGCCACGGCCGCCGCCGAGGCCATGACGCTCGCCAAGCGCAGCGTGAAGAGCAAGAGCAACGTGTTCCTGGTGTCGGGCGACTGCCACCCGCAGACCATCGAAGTCATCAAGACGCGCGCCGCGCCGCTGGGCATCGAGGTCAAGGTGAGCACCGTGTCGGAAACGCTGCCGCACCTGATGGTGAGCGGCGAGTTCTTCGGCGTGCTCGCGCAGTACCCCGCCACCACCGGCCACGTGCACGACCTGCGCCCGCTCGCGGGCCACGCGCACCAGTGCGACGCCGCCTTCATCGTCGCGGCCGACCTGCTGGCGCTGACGCTGCTGGTCGCCCCCGGCGAGTTCGATGCCGACATCGTCTGCGGCACCACGCAGCGCTTGGGCATGCCGCTGTGCAACGGCGGCCCGCACGCCGCCTACCTGGCCTGCCGCGATTCGTTCAAGCGCTCGCTGCCCGGCCGCCTCGTCGGCGTGAGCGTCGACACGCACGGCCAGCCCGCCTACCGCCTCGCGCTGCAGACGCGCGAGCAGCACATCCGCCGCGAGAAGGCCACCTCGAACATCTGCACCGCGCAGGTGCTGCCGGCCGTGGTCGCCAGCATGTACGCCGTGTACCACGGCCCCGACGGCCTCACGCGCATCGCACAGCGCGTGGCCGTGCTCACTGCCATCCTCGCCAAGGGCCTGTCGCAGATGGGCCGCGAGCCGGTGAACACCACCGCCTTCGACTCGCTCACGATCCGCACCGGCGACGACACGGCCGCGATCATCGAGCGCGCGCAGGCCGGCGGCGTCAACCTGCGCCAGCGCCTGCAGCAGCACCTGGGCATCTCGCTGGACGAGACCACCACGCGCGCCGACATCGAAACCCTGTGGGCCCTGTTCGTGCCCGCCGGCACCGCGATGCCGCGCTTCGACGAGCTGGCCGCCAACACCACGCCGCTGATTCCCGAGGACCTGCGCCGCACCAGCGCCTTCCTCACGCACCCGGTGTTCAACACCCACAAGAGCGAAACGGCGATGCTGCGCTACATCCGCAGCCTGTCGGACAAGGACCTCGCGCTCGACCGCAGCATGATCCCGCTGGGCAGCTGCACCATGAAGCTCAACGCGACCAGCGAGATGATCCCCATCACCTGGCCCGAGTTCGCCAACATCCACCCCTTCGCGCCCGCCGACCAGCTGCAGGGCTACGCCCAGCTCGACGCGCAGCTGCGCGCCTGGCTGTGCGAGGCCACCGGCTACGCGGGCATCAGCCTGCAGCCCAACGCGGGCTCGCAGGGCGAGTACGCGGGCCTGCTGGCCATCAAGTCCTTCCATGAAGCCAAGGGCCAGGGCCACCGCAACATCTGCCTGATTCCCTCGTCGGCCCACGGTACCAACCCGGCCAGCGCCCAGATGGTGGGCCTGCAGGTGTTGGTGACGGCCTGCGACGCGCAGGGCAACGTCGACATGGACGACCTGAAGCGCGCCTGCGAGAAGCACAGCGCCCACCTGGCCGCCGTGATGATCACCTACCCCAGCACGCATGGTGTGTTCGAGACCCGCGTGAAGGAACTGTGCGAACTCGTGCATGAGCACGGCGGCCGCGTGTACGTCGACGGCGCCAACATGAACGCACTGGTCGGCGTGGCCGCGCCGGGCGAATTCGGCGGCGACGTGAGTCACCTGAACCTGCACAAGACCTTCTGCATTCCGCACGGCGGTGGCGGCCCGGGCGTCGGCCCGGTCTGCGTGGTCGAAGACCTCGTGCCCTACCTGCCGGGCCATGCCACGGCCGGCGTGCCCTCGAACGGCGTGGGCGCCGTGTCGGCCGCGCCGCTGGGCAACGCGGCCGTGCTGCCGATCAGCTGGATGTACTGCCGCATGATGGGCGCCAAGGGCCTGCAGGCCGCGACCGAGACGGCCATCCTCAGCGCCAACTACATCAGCGCCCGCCTGAAGGACCACTACCCCACGCTGTACGCGAGCCCCAACGGCCACGTCGCGCACGAGTGCATCCTCGACCTGCGCCCGCTCAAGGACACCAGCGGCGTCACCGCCGAAGACGTGGCCAAGCGCCTGATCGACTACGGCTTCCACGCGCCCACGCTGAGCTTCCCCGTGCCCGGCACGCTGATGGTGGAGCCCACCGAAAGCGAACCGCTGGCCGAGCTCGACCGTTTCGTCGACGCGATGATCGCCATCCGCGGCGAGATCCGCCGGGTGGAAGAAGGCGTCTGGTCGAAGGACGACAACCCGCTCAAGCACGCGCCGCACACCGCGGCCAGCCTGCTCGGTACGGAGTGGAGCCACCCGTACTCGCGCGAACTCGGCGCGTTCCCGCTGGCCGAACTCAAGCAGGCCAAGTACTGGCCGCCGATCGGCCGCGTCGACAACGTCTACGGCGACCGCAACCTGTTCTGCAGCTGCGTGCCGGTGGGCGACTACCAGGAAACCGAAGAGGCCTGAGCGCGCACGGTCGCCAAGAATGAAAAAGGGGCGCCGCATGGCTTGCGGCGCCCCTTTTTTTATTTCCTTCGCCTGTTACGGCGCCTTCTTGCCGGCCTGCTTCGCCACCTCGCCGGTCGCGATCTGCGCGCGCAGCCCGCGCAGGCTGGCCTTCATCTTGCGCTCGTTCTCCGGCCCCATGCGCACCAGGATCTTCTGCCCGGCCGAGAGCGATTCGAGCTTCGGATCGGCGTACTCGTAGCGCACCCACGGCCGCTGCGAGGGAATGTCGCCCTTCACCTCGACCAGCTTCACCTGCACCGGCCCCGTGGGCTCGGGCGCCTGCAGCAGGTGGTCGATCACGGCAATGAAGCGGTCGTTGAAATAGCGGCCCGGATAGCCCAGCTCTTCATATGCCTGCTGGAACAGCGGGTACAGCCGCGCATACACCGCCGCCGCCTTGGCCGGATCGACAGCCCCGGCCAGCATCACGATGCCGTTGTAGCGCGCCGCGTTGTTCGCCGCGATGGTCTGCACGCCGCCCTGCTGCGGCCCCTCGGTGATGAAGCGCTGCGGCGCGGGCTGCACGGGCCACTTGCTGGCGGGCGCCTGCTCGCGCGGCAGGTTGTCGACGGTGGCGACGAAGCGCCGCACGACGCCGTCGGACTGCAGGTAGGCCGCGACGGCCTTGCCGCCCAGCAGCTCGGTGAGCGCCTTCATCACGCGCGCATCGGAACTGGCCAGCGCGGGCAGCGCGGCATCGGGCGGGGCCAGCGCCTCGACCGGGTTCTGCGGGCCCTTCGGCTCTTCGGCCTTGGGCGGCTCGGGGGGCGCGTCGGTCGGTGCGACGGCCACGGGCGCGGTCGGCAGCGGCGCCAGTTGCTGCTGCTGGTACCAGCGCCAGCCGAAATAAGCCGCCACCAGCACGACCAGCGCCAGGCCGACGATGGTGCCCATCGGCGCTTCCTTGCGGGGTCGGAATTCAGGGGTGTCGCGGGAGGAGTCGGCGTCGGACATGGGCGGTTTCCTTTTTGCGGGATGGCAGTGGGGAGACGAAAGGCAATGGTGCACCAGGATGGCCTGCACGGCCCGCACGATCGCCACGTTCTCGTAACCCCCTGTGACGCCCCACCCGCATCGAAGTTCAGTCGATCAGCCTCTCATTCGCCGCCGATGCGCACCACATGCGCCTCGCGCGGATCGACGCGGCCCGCGTGCAGGTCGGCAATCACGGCCTGCGCATGCGCGAAGCCGCGGCCCTGCGCCAGCGTCATCCAGCGGTTGCCCGGGCGGCTCAGCTCGGCGATGAAGCGGCCCTGCGCGTCGTTGAAGCGGCGGTTGACCTCCTGCGGGCCCCAGTCGGCATTGCGCTTGCGGATCTGCACGGGCGCGAAGTAGAGCTTGGGCGTGGGGCCGGGCAGCGCGCTGGTGTCGCCCAGGAACTCGGTCTTCTGCGCCGAACCCGCGTAGCAGTCGTACACCAGCGATTCGCCGAAGTGGTGGTGCACGGTGGCGCGCAGGTCGTCGTGGCCCGCGAAGTCGATGTACAGCGTGGGCACGTCGGCCGCCAGCGTGTCGATCTCACTGTAGGCCACCGTGCGGTCGTAGCAGCCCAGCGCCTCGACGAAAGCGCGGTTGCCTTCGGAGGTGGCGGCGATCAGCTGCAGGCCTTCGCGGCGGCCAAGGCAGAAGGAGGTGCCGAACGCCGTCTTGCTCGAGGCGCTCGACACCACGACCTGCGTCGCGCCGAAGAAGCCGTTGTCTTCGAGGAAGTCGGCCAGCATGAACGAGGTGATGAACAGCGGACGCACCAGCATCTGGTAGTCCTCCAGCGCGGCGACGTAGCCCGCGTCGTGGCTGCAGCGCATGTACTGGTTGTAGGCCGACACCAGTTCGCTGCGGTGCGCCGCGCCGTCGTAGAAGCCGCGCGGCGTCACGCGCACCGGCTGCATGCGCAGGTGGCTCGCAATGGGAAAGTAGCCGTAGAAACGCTCGCCCACCGCCACGCCTTCGACATTCGACGCCACCACGTCGGCAAAGCCCCAGGCCGGCATGTGGCCCCAGTCGGCGTCGCCGGTGGGAAAGAACTGCCAGTACTTCATCACCGCATCGCCGAAGGCCGCGTAGGTGATGTTGTTGGTGGTGAGCGAGAAGCGCTCGATCTGCATCAGCACCTCGCCCGGCTGCAGGCTGCCGGCGTCTTCCGAAGTGACGATGCGGGTGGTCCCGAGTGCGTTCTTGCGCGTTTCGAGGCGGGTTAAAGTGAATGCGTTGTTCATTCGCAAACTGTAGGACGGCCCGCTTCGCCGCGGGTTCGGAAACCCGGTCCATGCCCGCCGCACCCCGCTCCAAGCCCCGCTCCAAGCCCCTGAAACGCCCCACGCAGGCGCGCAGCAAGTTCACCGTGCAGGCCATCTACGACGCCTTTGTTCGGATTTGGCGCGCGCAGGGCTGGGAGGGCGTGACCACGCGCGCCGTGGCGCTCGAAACCGGCATCGCCGTCGGCACCTTCTACGACTACTTTCCCGACAAGGAAGCCCTGCTCTCGGGCTATGTGCGCCACTGCGTCGAGGCGCTGCTGGCACGGCTCGACGCGGACGTGATCGCGCCACCGGACATCGACTGGCGCGAACGCACGCTGCGCCTCGTGCGCCTCACCTGCGACACGCGCATCGACGGCTTGCCCGCCTTCGACCACGAGATGCTGATGCTCGAACACCGCGTGGCCGAGCCCAAGCACCACCGGCGCGTGTACGACGAGCTGCTTGCACGCTGGACGCAGGCCTTCGCCGCCTGCCGCGACCTGCAGCCGCCACCCTCGCCCGCCACCGTGCAGGCACTGCTGACCGCCGCCTGGGGCGGGCGCCGCTACCGGCTGCTGGTGCAGCCCGACACCATCGACGACGCGTGGGTCGCCGAGATGGAAGCGATGGTCACGGCGCGGCTGTCGGCGCGCTGAGCGCCTGCAGCCACGCCAGCGTGCCCTGCAGCTCGGCCGGACGGATCTCGTGCGCGCCCGGGAAGTCCGAGCCCGACAGCGCCAGCGGCAGGCCGCGTGCCAGCTCGCGCGTGGCCTGCGCGGCGCTCGGCGGAATCACGTTGTCGGCGCTGCCGTGGCTCACCCACAGCGCCTTGCCCGCGAAGGCCTCGGGCGGCGCGATGTGCGGCACCACCTCGGGCAGCAGCCGGCTGTGCCACACCAGCGCGGCGCGCAGCTTCTCGGGCTGCGTGAGCAGCAGCGACAGCGACATGATCCCGCCCTGGCTGAAGCCGCCGACCACCACGCGCTCGGGCGGAATGCCCAGCTGCTGCGACGCCGACGTGACCATCTCGCCGACGAGGAAGCGGCTTTCGCGCTCCTGCTCCTCGTCGATGCGGCGCCCGCCGTCGGCCAGCACCTGGAACTCGAACCACGCGTAGGAACCGGGCGACAGCACATACGGCGCGCGCAGGCTCAGCACGTGGAACTGCGGCGGCATCATGCGCGCCAGCCCGAACAGGTCCTGCTCGTTGCTGCCCACGCCGTGCATCAGCACGAGCAGCCAGGGTTCAGGGCCACCCGAGGGTGCGGGATGGTGCAGGAACTGCAGGGGCAGATGGAGCGATGTCATGGGTCGGAAGGGTCTCGAAAAAAGAAGGGCGAACGGCGCGGCTCAGCGAAAGCCCTTGGCCAGCGCCCGCGTGACCTCGGCCGAGGACACCTCGCGGCAGCCGGTGGCGTTCTGCCCCGACCACAGCGGAGAAAAATCGCCGCTGCCCTGCGCCTCGGCCTTGGCGCGCAGTGGCGCGATGCCCGAAGTGGCGAGCGGAAATTCCGGCGCCGGGCCGATGGCGCCCAGCTCGCGCATCACGCGGTTGACGATGCCGCGCGCCGGCCGGCCGGTGAACAGGTTGGTGAGCGCCGTGTGGCGCGCGGCCTCGCTCTTCAGCGCCGCGCGGTGCAGCGCGCTGGTCGAGGCCTCGGGCGTCAGCAGGTAGGCCGTGCCCACCTGCACGCCGGCCGCGCCCAACGCCATGGCCGCAGCCACTCCGTCGGCATCCGCGATGCCGCCGGCCGCGATCACCGGCACCTTCAGCGCGTGCACCAGCTGCGGCAGCAACGCGAAGGTGCCGAGCTGCTTCGTCAGGTCGTGCGACAGGAAGTGGCCGCGGTGCCCGCCGGCCTCGAGCCCCTGTGCGATGACCGCGTCGACGCCCTTTGCTTCGAGCCACAGCGCCTCCTCCACCGTGGTGGCCGAAGCCAGCACCTTCGCGCCCCAGCCGCGCACCTTGGCCAGCAGCGGCTCGGGCGGCAGACCGAAATGGAAGCTCACCACCGGCGGCTTGAACTCGGCCAGCAGGTCGGCCACCTCGGCGCTGAAGGGGTTGCGCCCGGGGCCGTTCGGAATGGCGGCCGGGTCGATGCCGAACTCGGCGTAGTACGGCGCGAGCGCGCCGCGCCAGGCGGCCTCGCGCTCGGCGCTCGGCACCGGCGGCGTGTGGCAGAAGAAGTTGACGTTGTAGGGCTTGTCGGTACCCGCACGGATCGCCGCGAGTTCGCTGCGCATCGCATCAGGCGAGAGCATCGCGCCTGGCAGCGACCCCAGGCCGCCTTCGTTGCACACCGCGATCGCCATCGCACTGCCCTGCGCGCCGGCCATCGGCGCCTGGATCAAGGGAAGTTCGGTGCCGAGGATCTGTTGCCACGTCGTCATTCGGGGTGCGCTCCTGTGTCCGTGTGTCGAATGACGGCATTCTCCGGCGAAGCCGGTGGGCGCTGTGGCTGCGGGGTCATCGCGGGCGCAGCCGCCCGCCGGCTCAGCGTGCCTTGCCGAAGTCCTTCAGCTTGAAATCGGTGTCGTCCTGGTAGCCGTACAGGCGACACACCGCGCGGAAGTCTTCCACCGGGAAACCGGTCCAGGTGTAGTTGCGGGCACGGCGACCCGTCTGGCGGTTCTGCACATCGAAGGACAGCGAGGCCTTCGGCTCCGGCAGGTTGATCGTCTTGTGCAGGCTGGGCACGAACTTGAACGCCTGCATGCCGAAGCGCTTGGAGGCACCGAGCGCCGTGCGCACGACGATGGCCTCGGGCGTGAACTCGTAGCGCGACACGAACAGGTAGTCGCGCCGCACGGCGACGATGACGACCAGCCCCAGCAGCAGCGTCACCGCATAGAACAGCGGCGTGTTGATCGTGCGGTCGACCAGGAAGCGGTAGGCGTAGTTGAACACCAGCGAAGTCAGGCCGACCATCAGCACCAGCTGCCCGAGCTGCATCAGCAGCCACTTGGCCTTGTTCGAGACGGAAACGATCACGGCCGTTTCACTCCTCGCTGGTCCACTCCACCTGCACGCCCAGGCTGCGCAGGTTTTCCACGAAGCGCGGATGGGCGCGCCGGATCGGCGTGGCGTTGCGGATCTCGGACTTGCCTTCGATGCTCGCGGCCACCATGAACAGCGCGATCGCCACGCGGATGATGTAGGGGCTCTCGACCACCGCCGGCGTGAGCGCGTGGCCGCCGAAGGTGATGAGCCGGTGCGGGTCGGACGAGAACACGTGCGCGCCAAACTTGGACAGCTCGCCGGTCCAGCCCAGCGCACCGTCGTACACCTTGTTCCAGAACATCGCGTTGCCCTGCGCGCGCACGCCCAGCGCGATGAAGATCGGCAGCAGGTCGACCGGGAAGTACGGCCACGGCGCGGCCTCCACCTTGGTGAGCACGTTGCTCGTGAACGGCGTCTGCACCTTCAGCGGACCGCTGCGGATGGCGCGCGACCAGCCGCCGGCATGCTCGATCTGCACGCCGAACTTGGCAAAGGTGCGGTCGATGAGCGGAAAGTTGCCCGGCGCGCTGTTGCGCACCACGACGTCGCCGCCGGTGATCGCGCCCAGCGCCAGGAAGGTGGTGATCTCGTGGAAGTCTTCGTCGAAGCGGAACTCGCCGCCGCCCAGCCTGGCGCCGCCATGCACCGTGAGCCGCGACGTGCCCATGCCCTCGATGCGCACGCCGATCATGGCCATGAAGCGGCAGAACTCCTGCACGTGCGGCTCCGAGGCCGCATTGGTGAGCGTCGAGACACCGTCCGCGGCGGCCGCGCACAGCACGAAGTTCTCGGTGGTCGTCACCGAGGCGTAGTCGAGCCAGTGGTCGGTGGGCGTCAGGCGCACGGGGCTGTACACCAGCAGCGAACCCTCGGTGCGCTCCACCTGGCCGCCGAAGCGCTGGAACACCTCGACGTGCGGATCGATCTCGCGCACGCCCAGCGTGCAGCCCTTGACGTTGTCTTCCAGCCGCGCCACGCCGAAGCGCGCCAAAAGCGGCGGCACCAGCATGATCGACGAGCGCATCTCCTCGGGCAGGCGGTGGCGGGCCGCATCGAAGGTGGTGCCGCGGTGGTTCAGCTCGAGCGTGCCGCTCTCGTGGTCCATGCGGACCTCGCTGCCGAGCGTGCGGAAGATGTCGAGGATCTTGCGCACATCGGTGATGTCGGGCACCCCGTGCAGCCGCAGCGGCTCGCAGGTGAGCAAGGTGGCGCAGAGCACCGGGAGCACGGCGTTCTTGTTGGCGGAGGGAACGATGCGGCCGCGAAGGGGCGTACCGCCGTGCACGATGAGGTTGGACATGAAGGGGCGAACAGAAGGGGCGAAGGCACGAACTGTTCGCGCCGGACGGCGGAACTTTACCGTTGGAAACGACGGGTTTCCGGGGGCTCAGTTGTAAGAATTTGGAAACGCCGCGGCGCGCCGGTGCGGCCGCGGCGTTTGCCTGGGAGGCCGGTCAGGCCTTGCGCTGGAAGCCCGGCGCCTGGTCCACTTCGGTCGGCTTGTAGATCTTGTGCGCTGCCGTCGCGCTGCCCGCGTCGGCCACCACCAGCAGGCGCCACAGCGGCTCGCGCACGGCGCACAGGCTTTCCTCGGGCGTGAGCGCGAAGGTCGGCAGCGCCGGGGCGGTGCCCTTCACGACCACCTTGAGCAGCATCGCGCCCTTGGCGTTCGACACCTCGATGTCGTAGCCCAGCGCCTTGCTCGTCACGTCTTCCGCGTTGTAGCCGTAGCCCTTGAAATGGCCCATGACATAGGCCATGGCGGCGGCCTGGACGGCATCCGTCGTGGTCGGGCCGGCCGGGGCCGCATCGGCGTCGTCATCCGCCGCGACGCCGCCACGGGCCTTGGCGGCCGTGATGTCGGCCTCGGTCGGCGCCCAGCCGCGCGCACCGCGCACCAGCACCGCGAGTTGTTGTTCGGGTTCCCAGCTCGCGACGTGCCATTCGGCGTCGTCGCGCACGCGGGTCGATACCTTGGCGCTCTTGTTGCTCTCGAGCTCGGCGATGGCGACGCGGTTGGTCTGCAGCACGGCGCGGAAGCCCTGGCCGGCGTCGAAGGTACGCTTGAGCAGGGCCAGGCGGTCCTTGGCGCGCTGCGCCTGCTGGGCGCTGCGCACGCCGCCGCCGCGGCGGCGCTGGGCGTCGAGCGATTCCAAGTAGAACCAGCGGCCACCGGCCGCCACGCTCACGTACTCGCCCCAGATGGTGGCGATGACGTTGTCGCCGGTGGCGAGCCAGGCGTGCTCGAACGGCTTGTCGCGTGCGTCGAACACCCCCATCTTGGCGACGATTTCGACCGGCGTGAGGCGCGGTCCGGAGAGCCGCATCTCATCGATGGCGGCGAGCACGGAGGGGTCGACTTCCTTGTCCATTCAGCGGAATTCTGGCGAGTTGGGAGGGGGTGGGAGTATGCCGCATCGGCCGTCGCTCCCCGGTGCCCGGCGCCGCGCCGCGTGTACCCTCCGTGCCTTGAAAGCCCCCGCATGCACGACCTGCTGACCTCCTATTTCTGGCACGGCGACACGCTGCGCAGCCGCAGCGTGAGCGGCATCGTGCACGCGGCCCTGCTCGACGTGCCCGAGCCCCCGGCGCGCCTCGTGGCCGACTGGCAGCGGGAGATCGCCACGAACGTGCCGCTCGAACCCGGCGATGTCGAGCCCATGCCGCTGGCCCGCGCACGCACGCGCTGGCCCGACTACGCGCAGTGCGTGCAGGCGATGTCCGGCTGGCTCGGCACTCTCGGCCTGCCCGCGTCGCTGCTGCCCGCCAGCGACGTCGCCCTGATGGCCTGCCGCGGCGCGCGCTACCACCACGACGGCGCGCAGTACGGCGGCGCGGCGTTCTGCAATCTGTTCCTCAGCGAAGACAAGGGCCTGGACGTGCATTTCCCCGTCACGGGCCATCGCATTCCGCTCACCCGGGGCACGGCCCTGCTGTTCGACACGGGCCAGCCCCACGCGGTCGTGCCGCGCGGCAGCGACCACGGCTTCGATGCAGCCGACTTCCCGTCTTCGCTCGATCGCACGCAGCTGTTCCTGACCTGGGAGCTGTCGATCGAAGACGCGCAGGTGGCACGCCTGCTCGGCGTCGGCTTCGATGTCGATCCGCTCACCGCGTCGCGGCTCGATGAAGAGCAGGTCCGGGTGAACGGCGAACCGGCCGAGGTCTGCACGAGCTCCGGGCGTTGGCGCAGCGGCCTGTAGCGAACGAACGATCAATCGCCCTGGCGGTAGTGAGTCCCCGGCCGCGCCGCCGAATCGATGATGTCCCGCCACGACTTGCCCGCGCTTCGCAGTTGCTCGATCGACGGGCCCAGCGTGTTGCCGTAGCGGCTGTGCGACCTGGCTTCGAGGGCCTGCAGCTCGTGCGAGGGCGTCAGCGCGCGGTAGTGCAGCTTCAGATCGTCCCGCTGCGCGAAGATCCAGCGCGCCACCTGTTCTTCACTCACACCATCGGCCAGCATCCGCGCAGCGGCAGGCCCCAGCTCGGCCACGGCCGCTTCGTAGGTCTTGCGTACGTTGAGGTCTGCCATGCGGACTCTGGAGTGGATGTGACGGGCGATTCGGCCCATTGTGCATACGACGAGGGCGCTACAGTGGCTGTCCCCTCATCTCTTTTCGTGCATGCCCGGAGCCCCCACGATGCGCCATCTCTTCAATGTGTTCGGCCGCACCCTGCGCGTCGAAATGACCGATGCCCGCTGGCGCAGCCACTGGGTCGGCGCCGACGGAAAACTGGGCCTCGCCCAGCTCGCGATTCCTCCGGACGTGGCGCCGGCCGACCTCGCGCAGTACCTCTACGACATCTACCACGAGAACGCGACGCCGACGAACGGCGATGTCTTCGAGATCGTCGCGAAGTGAGCCCGGCGTTGCTATCGCTGCGCGGCCTTCGATGACGTGCGCAACATCAGCCAGGCCACGCCGCCGAACGCCAGCACGAACACCAACAGCGGCCCCACCTCCCGGGCCCTGAAGCCCTCACTCACGAGGTTGCCAAGCAAGGTCCACGGCACCAGCGGAAACGCGAGCAGCACCACCACCGCAGGCACATGCGCGTGCAGCGGAAAAAGAGCCAGCGCAACAGCCGTCGACAGCAGGCTCGCCACCAGGTACGCGAACAGAAGCTTGAACACCACTTTCATGCGGCGATTCTGACCGCCTCCTTGCCCAAGCCGGGGTGACAGATGACACGGCAATCTGCTACACCTCGCGGTACTCGTCCGTCCCCCTGCGCAAGGAGATCCGACCGATGGCCCCAGCCAAGAAGCGCGTCGCCGCGAAGAAGCAATCGCCCGCTGATACGAAAGTCCCCAGGATGCCGCACGGGGTGCTGACGCCGGCGCTGTCGTCGGGCAGCGTGCGGCTGCACGTGAGCGGGCAGATCAAGCTGCTCAACAGCTGGGTCGATCTCCCGCCCGAGATGGCCGCGGCAATGGTGGCGCAGTCGGCCCACGCCGATGCGCCCGCCGCGGGCCACCTGCCGGGCGAGGCGTCCCCCGCCCTCACCGCCGCGCTCGCCGGCACGGCCGACGCGCTGTGCACGCGGCTCTCGCCGGTGTCGACCTTCGGGCTCGCACAACTGCAACGCCTGCCGATGGACGTCGAGACCTCGATGGACCCGCGCCTGCAGCTGGCGGTGATGAACCGCCGCGCGGGCAAGCAGAGCATGCCCATCTCGTCCGCCGACGGCGACTCGGTGCCGGTGGTGGCGCGTGTCACCAGCCATGCCGAGTGGGCCGACATTCCCGACGTCGATGCGGGCTCCGACATCGGCACCGCCGACGATGGCACGGTGCTCGTCACGGGCCGCATTCCGCTGGGCAAGGCAGAAGTCATTCGCCAGCATCCGGCCGTGCTCAGCATGAAGGCCTCGCAGCCCGTACTGCCGGCCTTGAACAACACCATCGCGTCGATGGGCGTGCAGGCCGACAACCCCGCGCTCGCCGGCACGGCGGGCGGCGCCGGCGTGGTGATCGGCGTGGTCGATTCGGGCGGCGACTTCGCGCACCAGAACTTCCTGAAGGCCAACGGCAAGACGCGCCTCCTGGCCCTGTGGCAGCAGGGCGCGCCGGCCAAGGCGAACAGCCCCTACGGCTACGGCCGGCTCTTCGAGGCAGCGGACATCGACAAGGCGCTGAAGAAGGCCGACCCGTACAAGGCGCTGGGCTACGACCCCGGCGCGGGCATGCCGGGCAGCCCGGGTTCGCACGGCACGCATGTGATGGACATCGCCGGCGGCAACGGCCGGGGGTCGCTGCAACCCGGCGTGGCGCCCAAGGCCGACCTGATCTTCGTCGAGATGTCGGCCCGCGACATCGCCTGGACCGGGCACAACGCCGTGTTCAGCTCCTTCGGCGATTCGGTGCAGATGCTCGAAGCGGTGAAGTTCATCTTCGACCGCGCGGGCGACAGGCCCTGCGTCGTCAACCTGAGCCTGGGCACCAACGGCGGCCCGCACGACGGCACCTCGCTGGTCGAGCAGGGCTTCGACGCGCTCGTGTCGCAAAAGCCCAACCGCGCGATCGTGCTGGCGGCCGGCAATTCGCAGGAAGACAACACGCACACGGCGGGCACGGTGCCTGGCAACGGGCACCTCGACGTGTCGTGGACCCTGGTCAATGGCAAGGGCGGCGAGTTCGAGCTCTGGTACGGCGGCAGCCAGCGCCTGCGCGCCGAACTGCTCGGCCCCGACGGCGAGGTGCTGGCCAGCGTGGCGCCGGGCGAGAACTTTCCGCTCGGTGCAGGCAACGGCGAGATCGCCGCGTTCCTCAGCAGCCGCATCACCGACCCGAACAACAAGGACAACGTGATCGGCATCTGGCTCGCGCCCAACTGGCCCGACGGCGAGTTCAAGGTGCGACTGCACGCCCTGGCCGCCGACGACGTGCCGTTCCATGCGTGGCTCGAGCGACTGGACAGCGGCCAGTCGTACTTCGGCCAGCCGGTGAAGTCGCACCTGCTGGGCTCGCTGTCGACGGGCAAGCTGTCGATCGTGGTCGGCGCCTACGACGCCCGCAAGACGGGCGAGCCCGCCGCCAGCTTCTCGAGCGCGGGCCCGACGCGCGACGGCCGGCCCAAGCCCGAGGTCAGTGCACCCGGCGTGCAGGTGAAGGCCGCGCAGTCGCGCACGAAGGACGGCATGGTGAAGAAGTCGGGCACCAGCATGGCGGCGCCGGCGGTGACGGGGCTGGTCGCGCTGATGCTGGCCAAGGCCCACAAAGCGGGAAAGAAGCTGACCATCGCCGACATCCGCGCCAGGCTGAAGGCAGGCGTCAAGCCCGGCGCGGGGCCGGCCGGCTGGGACCCGCAGCGCGGCGATGGCCGGGCCAGCAGCGGCGCGATCTGACGATCCGGCCATGACCCCCACGCCCGGTGCGGTTGTGCCGAACCCGAGCGGGGGGTGTAATCTGTGTTCCCGCCCCCATCTGCCCTCTCATGCCCATCGATTTGCGCTCGCTCAAGAAGCTCGACTTTTCGGCCGCCCCCGCGCCGGTGTCGGGCGAGCGCGTCGTCGTGCTGGTCAAGCTGTGCGAGGGCGCCGAGCGCCCGGACTACATCGCCGCGCGTGCCGACATCTCGCCGGGCCTGTTCTCGGCCGAGATTCCGCTCGACAAGCTCCAGCAGCTCGAGGCCGACCCGGCCGTCGAGTCGGTCGAGCTGTCGCGCCGGCTGCCCAACATCTCCTGACTCCCCTGACAAGCGACCCACCCGGGTCGCTGCCTTCGCGCATGCCATGCCGGCAGGTGCCCGCACACGCGTGCCCCACCACCCAGCCCAAGGAGCTTCCATGAAAGTGCTCGACGATGCCGCGCGCGCGGCGGTCCGGTCGGTGATCGCCACCCACCAGGCGCAGCTGGCCGCCCTGCCCGGCTACGTGGCGGCGGAGCCGGGCTTTCCGCTGGTCGACGGCCGCTTCCTGCGCGAGCCCGCCGTGATCGTGCTGGTCGACCGCAAGCGGCCCTTGTCGGAAGTGCCCGTGGCCGAACGCGCGCCGCGGCAACTCGGCCCCTACCGCGTCTGCGTGATGCAGGCCGACCCCGCGCGGCAGCTGGCCGCCAGCGCGGACTTCGAGGACACGGTGAACGCGCTCGCCGAAGCGGCCGTCGACCTCGTCTACAAGCCGCCTGCAGGCCAGCCCATCGACAAGGTCTACAACGTGAAGCAGCCCTTCCTGTGCCACGTCGGCCCCGACGCGGGGTGGCCGGTGCTGCGGCCTTTTCTCGAGGGCACGACGCGGTCGCTCTCGGTGGCGATGTACGACTTCAACGCCGACCACATCGCCCAAGTCTTCATCGACCTCGTGCGCGACGGCGGCATCGCGGCGGCGCTGAGCTGGGACGACGGCATGACGCAAGAAGAGCAGGTCATCCGCAAGAAGCTGCGCAAGCTGCAGCAGGAGGCCGACTTCAGGGCCTGGCTCGTGCAGTGCGGCAAGGGCCGCCGCTTCGCCAGCGCGTACCACGAGAAAGTGGCGGTGCGCGACCACAAGGCCTTCTGGCTCTCCAGCGGCAACTGGAGCAAGCGCAGCCAGCCCGACATCGACCCCGTGGCCACGCCCGCGCAGGCCAAGGGCATGTTCAGCAAGGGCAACCGCGAGTGGCACGTGATCTGCAGCGACGCCGTGCTCTCGAAGGTGTTCGAGAAGTACATCCTGCACGACCTCAAGGCCTCCGAGAAGGAAGAAGCCGACGGCGCGGCCGACGCGGCGCTGGACATGGCGCCCAAGCTCACGCTGCCCGACGTGTTCGTTCCACTCGACCACCTGCTGGAACAGGCCGTGGCCTTCGCGGGGCCCGTCGTGCCGGTCGAACCCGCGCGGCTGCCGGCGGTGAAGACCACGGTGAAAGTCCAGCCCGTGCTCACGCCGGACAACTACCTGCCGCACATCAATGCGCTCATCGACAGCGCGCAGACCTCGCTGTACCTGCAGTTCGCCTACATGACCTGGAGCGATGCCGACAAGGACGCGGACTTTCGCGCGCTGCTGCGCAAGCTCGCACAGCGCAGCACCGAGCCGGACCTCGACCTGCGCATCATCCTGGGCAGCACCAGCGCGGCCGACAACATCCGCAAGCTGGTCGAGGCGGGCTGCAACCAGGACGTCTTCCGCGTCCAGGGCAGCATCCACAACAAGGGCATCGTCGTGGACGGCCGGGCGGTGCTGGTGAGCAGCACCAACTGGTCGGGCGACGGCGTGCTCCGCAACCGCGACGCCGGGCTGATCATCCACAACGAGGATGTGGCGCAGTACTACCAGCAGGTCTTTCTCGACGACTGGGACTCGCGCGCCAAAAGCCGCGTGGACGACGACCCGCCGGTGACGCTGGCCTCAGCCGGCGCGCCCACGCCGCCGGGCATGGTGCGCATGTCGTGGAGCGACTATCACGGGTGAGGCGCCGCCTCGATGAAATCCACCGAGTGCAGCACCCGCCGCAGCTCCGGATCGTCCGAGGCCTGCCACGCCGGCAGCTGCGCCAGGAAGTGCGCGATGAAGCGCGCCGCCGCGTGCGACGGCGCCTCCTGCGCGCGGCGCACGATGCCCACGACGTTGCTGTGGAAACGCTCGCGCAGCTGCAGGGTCACGAGCGCATGGCGCAGGCTCTCGGTTTCCACCAGCGGCCAGGGGCAGAAGGTGAGCATGTCGGTCTTGCGCACGAGGCCCAGCATCATCGACGGCGAATGGGCCAGCTGGATGCGCTGCACGGGCGCGGCCAGGCCGTGCTGGCGGAACAGGTTGTCCAGAAAGCTCGCGCCCTCGCCCGGCGTGAAGTTGAGCACCCAGTCGTCCTGCAGCAGCTCGGCCATCGACTGCGCGCCGGCCCGCGGATGGCCGCGGCGCGCCACCACCGTCATGTCGTAGCGGAACAGCGGCTGCGCCTGCAGCCCCTGCATCGCCTCGTCGGGGCCGATGCGGCCGATCAGCAGGTCCAGGCTGCCTTCGCGCAGCCGCGGGTAACTGAGCGCGGAGAGGCCGTCGAACATCTCGAGCTGCACGTGCGGCAGGTCTTCGCGAAACAGCGACACCACGCGCGGCAGCAGGGTCTGCGTGATCCAGGGCGTGATGGCCACGGTCAGGCGCTGCTGCGCGCCGGTGTCGCGGTGGCGTGAGAGCGTGTCTTCGGCCTGGCGCAGCTGGGCCAGCACGCGCTGCGCATGTTCGAGCAGCTCCAGCCCGGCCGGCGTGAAGGCGATGCCGCCGCCGTGGCGCGTGAACAGCGCCACCTGCGCATGCGCCTCGAGTTCGCGCAGGCCCTGCGTGACCGTGGCCTGGGTGACGCCCAGCGCCCGCGCGGCGGCGCGGATGCTGCCCTCGGAGGCGACGGCGGCGAGATAGCGGAGCTGGTGCAGCTTCATGGCGGCCCATTATCCGCAGCCGTCCGCAGCGACAGGCTGCGCCCGCCCCCGCATGGCGGCGCCTGTCTGCCCCAGCGGGCAGCGAATTCCTAGACTCGCCGCAAGACAGCAAGGAGACAGATTCCCCCATGACGACCTACACCGTCGACAACGCCGCCGCCCTCGAGAGCGTGCTGCCCGCCGTGCGCGAGGTCGCGCCCGAGATGGTCGGCCTGCGCCACCGGATCCACGCCCACCCCGAGCTGGCCTACGAAGAGCACGTCACCAGCGAGCTGGTGGCCACGCGCCTGGCCGAGTGGGGCTACGAAGTGCACCGCGGCCTGGCCGGCACCGGCGTGGTCGCCACGCTGACATGCGGCACGGGCACGCGGCGCCTGGGCCTGCGCGCCGACATGGACGCGCTGCCGATCCAGGAAGCGACCGGCCTGCCCTACGCCAGCCAGGTGCCCGGCAAGATGCACGCCTGCGGCCACGACGGCCACACCAGCATCCTGCTGGCCGCCGCGCGCGTCATCGCGCAGGAGCGCGGCTTCGACGGCACGCTGCACCTGATCTTCCAGCCGGCCGAGGAAGGCCTGGGCGGCGGGCGCCGCATGGTGGAAGAAGGCCTTTTCGAGCGCTTTCCCTGCGACGCCATCTTCGCGCTGCACAACATGCCGGGTTTTCCGGCGGGCAAGTTCGGCTTCAAGGAAGGCTCGTTCATGGCCTCGTCCGACTCGGTCACGATCACGGTGACGGGGCGCGGCGGGCACGGCTCGGCGCCGCACCTGTCGGCCGACCCGGTGGTGGCGGCGGCGCACATCGTCGTGGCGCTGCAGACCATCGTGTCGCGCAACGTCGACCCGCGCGAGATGGCGGTGGTGTCAGTGGGCGCGATCCACGGCGGCGACGCGCCCAACGTGATTGCCGACAGCGTGCAGATGCGCCTCACGGTGCGCGCCTACCGCCCCGAGATCCGCGCCATGCTGCGCGAGCGCATCACCGAACTGGCGCAGGCGCAGGCCATCACGCTCGGCGTGAAGGCCGAGGTGGACTACCACTGGCGCTACCCCGCGCTGGTCAACGACGAAGAATCCACGCGCTTCGCACGGCAGGTCGCGCGCGACTGGCTGGGCGACGACGGCCTGCTGCCGCCGCTGGCGCCGCTCACGGGCAGCGAAGACTTCTCCTTCATGCTCGAGCGCTGCCCCGGCAGCTACCTGATCGTGGGCAACGGCGAAGGCGAGCACCACCGCACCGGCGGCTGCATGGTCCACAACCCCGGCTACGACTTCAACGACGCGATCCTGCCGATCGCGGCCAGCTACTGGGTGCAGCTGGTACGCCGCTTCCTCGCCGCGCAGGCCTGAGCGGGCCTTTTCCTTTCCCACTCTTTCGTACTGGAACCGCGATGACCCGTCTTGCTTCTTCCGTTTCACGCCGCGTGGCTTTGAGTGCACTCGGCGCCGCCGCCTTCTGTGCCACCGCCCCCGCGTTCGCGCAGGGTACCTACCCCGCCAAGCCCATCAAGCTGCTGGTCGGTTACGCGCCGGGCGGTTCGGTCGACATGGCCGCGCGCGTGGCGGCGGACATCCTGTCGGCCAAGCTCGGCGCGACGGTGGTGGTCGAGAACGTGACCGGCGCCGCGGGCGTGGTCGCGGCGCAGCGCGCGGTGAGCAGCCCGGCCGACGGCTACACGCTGCTGGCCGGCTCCAGCAACGAGATGGCGGCCACGGTGCTCGTGAACCCCGGACAGCGCTACGACCCGGTGAAAGACCTGACCCCGGTCAGCCTGCTCGCCGTCGCGCCCGTGCTGCTGGTGGCGAGTCCGAAGGTGGGCGTGAAGAACCTCGATGAGTTCATTGCCCTGGCCAGGCGCAACCCCGGCAAGTACAGCTACGGCAGCTCGGGCGTGGGCTCGACGCTGCACTTCGTGGGCGAGCAGATCAAGCAGCGCGCGGGCCTGTTCCTCACGCACATTCCCTACCGCGGCACCGCCCCGCTCACGAGCGACCTGGTCGGCGGCACGCTCGACTTCGCGATCGTGTCGCCCACCGCCGCGGCGCCCTTCCTGCAGGGCGGGCGGATCGTGCCGCTGGGCGTGTCGTCGGCCAAGCGCTTTCCCGGCCTGCCGCAGGTGCCGGCGCTCGGCGAGCATCCGCAGCTGAAGGGCTATGAGCTGAGCGGCTGGTTCGCGCTCGCGGGCCCGAAGGACCTGCCCGCGCCCATCGTGCAGAGCCTGCGCGCGGCGCTGCAGGCCGGCCTGGCCGACCCGGCGATCCGCCGGCGGCTGGAAGAAGGCGGTTCCATTCCCGCCACAGGCAAGGAAGACCTCGGGCAGATCATGCGCGAGGACACGGCGAAGTACGCGACGCTGGTGAAGTTCGCGAACATGCGCGACTGAGGCTCGCCGGCCCGTTTCAGAGCGGGGCGTCGCCGCCCTGGCGCTCCTCCACCCACCACTTCGCCTGCGCGGCATTCATCGCGCGCGCGTTGACAATCATTTCCTCGATCTGCGCACGCGTGGCCGGTGAATCGACCATCCAGGCGGTCTGCACGGCCTGCGCGGGCCCGCCTTCGGCGAGCCGGTACTCCAGACAAAAACGAACCTCATTGCTCATCGGTGATCGAACCCTCTCTCTTCGCCACCGATTCTGTCTGACTCAAGTGAAACAGAACGCTTCTTCGATGCGCCGCAGCCACAGGAAGCGATGGCATTTGGAGGCCATTCGTTCACAATGATTGCACCGTTGTCGCAGCGGAAAGGAGTGTGAAATCATGTTCGACTTCTTGTTTCGGCCCACCCACACGGCCTATTTGAAACGTGCCTCGGCACTGCTCGAAGAGGCCCAGATGGCACGCATCGAACACCAGGCGGCGGCAGAGCATCACAGCGCCCTCGCCCGCATGTACGCAGAACGTGCCCGCCGGCTCGAGAACGAGCTGTACCGGCAACCGCGCGCCGCGGAGCACGGCACCGACGCGGTGGCGGTCGCGGTGGAAGACCGCCCGCAGCTGTACTCGCTGGATGGCAGCCGCAAGGCGACGACGCATCCGGCCGGCAGCTGACGCCGGCCCGCGCGATCGCCTCGAGGTCGCGCCCGGCGACAAGGGCGCGGCTGTGCCGATGCGGTGATCCGGGGTGATGTAATCCGGCTCCCCGGCCCTCACCGCGAGAACCCCATGCGCTTCATTGCCTGCATCGCCGCCTGCGCGGCCCTGGCCCTCTCCCAAGCCCACGGGCAAACCGCCGCGCCCTACGACGGTCCGCTGTTCGACACCCACCTGCACTACAACCAGGAAGCCTGGGACGGCACCGCCGGCCCCTTCCCGCCCACCGAGGCGCTCGCGCGCATGCAGCGCAACCAGGTGAAGGCCATCATCGCGAACTCGCGGCCCAACGCCGGCACGCAGACCCTGGCCGCCGCGCGCGAGACCCGCGCCGCCGGCGTCACCGTGGTGCCCTTCGTGCGCCTGTACCGCAACCGCGACGACTACAACAACTGGTTCCGCGACGAGAGCATCCACGAGATGGTGCTGGCCGAACTGGCGCGCGGCACCGCCAGCGGCCCCTACCGCGGGCTCGGCGAATTCCACCTGTACGAGAGCGCCAACGCCAACGGCCCGGTGGCCAAGAAACTGATCGCGCTGGCCGAAGAGAAAAATCTCGCCGTGCTCGCGCACGTGGACGACGTGGCCGTCGACCTGCTGATGGCGAACGCACCGTCGAAGGGCCGCGCGCTGCGCCTCATCTGGGCCCACACCGGCATCGGCGGCACGCCGGTCGAGCGCGTGCAGGCGATGCTGGAGCGCTACCCGCTGCTGATGGGCGAACTCTCGTACCGCCCCGGCCTGACCTGCGAGGACGGACGCCTGTGCCCCGAGTGGCGCGCGCTGATCCTCAAGCACCCCGATCGCTTCATGATCGGCTCCGACACCTGGGTCAACCAGCGCTGGAGCGCCTACGACGAGATCATGCGCGGCTACCGCACCTGGCTGGGCGACCTGCCGCCCGCCGTGGCGCAGCGCGTCGCCTGGGGCAACGCGGCGGCGCTGTTCGACCTGCGCTGAGGCCCACCCGCACAGACCGTCTCAGGCGACCTGATCGCGCCGCGCGGCCACCTCGCGCAGCCGCTGGTGCGCGGCGCCGTCCCACGCCACCGGCTGCTGGTTCTTCGCGCACAGGTAGTGGTGCGTGAACACGCCCAGGTAAGCGTCCAGCGTCTGCTGCGCGGCCTGCTCGCCCGCCAGGTCCATGCACATCGCCGCCACCTCGCTGGTGCAGAAGTGGTCGCCCCGGCCGGAGTTGCGCAGCTTGTACTGCGTGATCTGCTCGGGCTGCAGGCTCAGCACCGGCAGCGAGTCGAGGTAGGGGCTGCGGCGAAACATCTTGCGCGCCTCGCCCCAGGTGGCGTCGAACAGGATGAAGAGCGGACGTTTCGCGGTGCCTACATCGGCCGGGTCAGCCGACGAAGGAACGACGCTCAGCACCACGCGCTCGGGCGCCGCGTACTGCCCCGGGAACACCACATACGGTTGCCATTGCGGGTCGTCCAGCAGCGCCAGCAGCGCGGGATCGGTCTCGGTGCGGGCCCAGCCGAAGGCGAAGGTGTCGGCCACCACGTCGGCCACCAGCCACCCCGTGTTGGTGGGCTTGAGCGGCTCGATGTCGGCCATGAGCAGGCACACCCCCGCGCGCGTGGCCACCGGAGGGCGCACGGCGCACATGCAATGGCTGGGCACCAGGCGGCAGCCCACACAGCGCTCGCGCTTGAAACCGCCACGGGCAAGAAAAGGCTTGGCGCTGCGCGCCAGGCGCGCGGCGCGAAGGAGGGAGACGGCGTGAGGCATGCCCCGATTCTCGGTGGCGTTGCCGTCGCATGACGGCCCCTGCCCTCACCGACACTGACGCGATGCCTCGGGATCAGGGCGTGCGAACCGGCGTGACCTTGCGGATCAGGTTGTTGAAGGTGTCGGCCACGTACAGATTGCCAGCGGCATCCACCGTCACCCCATAAGGCTGCTTGAACGTGGCTGCCGTGCCGATGCCGTTCTGCGCGCCCAGCACACCAGGCTGGCCGGCGATCGTGGAGACCACGCCCGCCGGCGTGATCTTGCGCAGCAGGCTGTTGCCCGTGTCGGCCACGTAGATGATGCCGTCGCTGTCCACCGCCAAGCCGCCTGGCCTGCTGAACGATGCCAAGCCGCCAGCTCCATCGGTCGCGCCGACCTGGCCCGAACCGGCCAGCGTCGTGACCACGCCACCGGGCGTGATCTTGCGGATCCGGTTGTTGCCGGTGTCGGCAACGTAAATGTTGCCGGCCGCGTCAGTCGCTATGCCGTAGGCCTGCCCGAAAGATGCCGCAGTCCCCGTGCCATCGGCGAAGCCTGCAGTGCCTGAGCCGGCCAGCGTGGTGACGTCGCGGGCAGGTGTGATCTTGCGGACAACGGCGCCAATGAATTCGAGCACGTAGATATTTCCGTCGGCGTCCGTGGCCACCGATGAAGGGGTATTGAACGTGGCAGAGGTGCCGTGGCCATTGAGCGACCCGTTGGTGCCGCTGCCCGCGAACGTGCTCACGTCGGCCGTCGGCGTGATCTTGCGGATGCGGTTGCCGCCGAATTCCGCGGCATAGGCATTGCCCGCCGCATCCAGCGCAAGACCAGACAGGCCTGAGAACGAGGCGGCCGTGCCATTGCCGTCTTGCGACGTACCACCGCTGCCGCCGCCCGCAAATGTCGTGACATCGCCAGCGGGCGAGATCTTTCGCACCAGGTTCGTTGCCGTATCCGACACGAGCAGGCTGCCGCTCTTGTCGACGACCACGCTGTACGGGAGATAGAACGACGCCGCGCTGCCGTTGCCATTGACCGAGCCGATCGTGCCGGAGCCGGCGAACGTGGACACCTGCGCCTGCACCGTCGAGCACGCGACCGCCACGTCACCGACGTCGGCTGCCGCCTTGCCGCTGCCCTTGCTGACGGTGCAGAACTGCCACAGAGGCTGGGTGCGTACGCTGACCTCGTAGGCCGCACCTTCGACGAGCGCGGCGGTGAAGGTGAACTTGCCATCGGCCGTGAGCTTCAGGTCGTCGCCCGCATTGTTCTGGAGCACCAAGCTGCCGGTGAGGCCAGTGACGGTGCCACCGACCGTGTGGGTCACGACCACGGGAGGCGCCGGCTCGGGCTGCGGCTGTGCCGGCGCGACGATCGGCAGGAACCCCGCCCCACCGCCGCCTCCCCCACCACCGCCACAGGCCGCCAGCAGCACGATCACACCGGCCATGGCGCTGCAGCGCCCGTAAGAACTCACTCGCTTGGAAAGCATCCGACGCCTCTTTGGAGAAACCCGCTCTCCGGCTGGAGCGCCTAATTGTTTCTGAATGTCTATTTTTGTAATTGCCGTGCGCCGGGACCATCCCCGAAAACAAGTAAATGCGGCGACGCTTGTCCGTGCGGCCGCGCGGTAGCGGGGACGAACGACGCGTCCGGAAAAGATCGGGAATGAGGGTTGCCCTCGGGGCCGTCAGACCAGCCGCAGGTCCTTCGTCGTCGCACCGCCGAACACCCGCGCCACCTGCGCAGGCGACAGCCCGTACATCCGCTGGAACAACCCGCCCAGCACCGCCCGGTACTCGTTGAGCACCGCGTGGTCGCGGTTCTGGAACAGCGTGGCCTGCGTCAGCGGCTGCTGCTCGCCCACGACGCGCCCGCCCGCCTGCGCGGCCAGGCCGCCGCCGAGCACCCAGTACACGGTGCCGTGTCCGTGGTCGGTGCCGCGGTTGCCGTTCTCGCGGAAGGTGCGGCCGAACTCGCTGACGACGACCACCACGGTCTGGCGCCAGGCCGGCTCGCCCATCTCCTGCGCGAAGCCGGCCACGCCGCGGCCCAGTTCTTCGAAACGGTTGGCCAGGTAGCCCTTGGCCGCGCCCTGCCCCACATGCGTGTCCCAGCCGCCGACGTCGACAAAACCGATGTCGAAGCGCTCGCGCATCAACAGCGCCATGCGGCGCGCGACCTGCTCGAAGCCCCTGGGGCTCATGGCGTTGCGGCTGGCGGCGTCCATCTCGGCCTGCATGGCGCGCACCACCTCGTCGCGCACCTGGAAGCCCTCGGCCACGGGCTGCGCGAGCGCGGTGTTGCGGTACATCGACGCAATGATCTGGCTCTGCCGCGCATCGAGGGCCTGCCGCGCCACGCCCGCGAGCGCCATGTTGGCGGCCTTGGCGTCGTCGCCGCGCAGCAAGATGGGCAGCTGGTCGGTGAAGGCGATGGGCGACACGTCGGCCAGCGGCCCGGCGCCGAGCACACCGGCCAGCCGGTTGAGAAAGCCCGAGCGGTAGTCGCGCCGCGCGTTGTCGGGTGCCACGCCGAGCTCGATGGCGTCCTGGGTCTCGAAGTGGCTGCGCGTGAGGTCGTCGGTGCCGGCGAAGGCGATGAAGGCCGCCTGCTTGCGCTGGTACAGCGGCAGCACGCTCTGCGCGAGCGCGGGGTGCAGGCCCCAGTCGCCGCCCTCGAGCGGCAACGCGCCGTCGGGCGTGCCGGGCCGGGGGATGGCGATGTTGGGCCGCGAGGCGTAATAGAAGTCGCTGTTCGCGGTGGGCACCAGCAGGCTGGTGCTGTCGTAGGCGCCGCGCAGGAACACGACGAGCAGCTTGGTGCCCTCGGCCGCGGGCGCGGCGACCACGCGCGCGGCGGCGCCGGCCAGCGGCGTGGCGGCGATGAGTTGCAGCAGGTGTCGACGTTGCATGGCGGTCCCTCTTTTCAACGCCGCATCAGCTCGGGCGATGCGAGCAGGAAGGTGTTCCACTCCGGCGGGTTCTTCGCCTGCGCGAGCGCCTGCTGCGTGTCGGCGCTCAGGCCGGGCTGCAGCGCATGCACGGCGCGTGACTCGGCCAGCGGCGGAAACGGCGGCTTCTCGAGCGGAGCCTTGTCGTCGGTGCGGAACAGCACGGCGCCGCCCGTGCCGATGGCGCGCGCAATCTCGAAGCGGGTGTTCATCTGCCCCGCGCTGGCCCAGGCGGCCTCGTTGAGCGGGTAGCCGTCGGGCGTCTCGTGGGCGTACAGGGTCTCGCCCATGCGGTTGATCCAGCCGATCATCGGCGTGGTGTTGAGCACCACGCGCTCGTCATAGGCCAGCCGCACGCCCGCTACCACGTAGTGCACGGGGTCGCGGAACTTGCGGCCCAGCGAGGCCGCGAACTCGCGCGATTCGAACAGCGTCTGCAAGGTGGCGGCGATGTCGCCGTCGCTGCGCGTGAAGGTGGCGGCCATGCGCTCAACCAGCACGGGCGACGGTTCATCGGCCACGAAGTACACGGCGAGCTTGCGCGAGATGAAGCGCGCGGTGGCCGGCGCGCGCGCCAGGCGATCGAGCGCCTCGTCGGTCTCGGCCAGGCCGCGCGCCTGGATGGGCTGGCCCAGGAAGGTCTTCGGGCCGTAGTCGTGCCGGTTCGGGTGGAACTCGAACAGGCCCTGGCGCACGTAGTCCGCGCGCACGGCCGGGCGCACCGCGGGCGGCGCCGCGTCGGGCGGCTGCACGCTGACGCCCACGCCGGTCAGCACGCGCGCCAGCTCCTGCACGTCGGCCTGCGTGTAGCCGCCGCCCACGCCCAGCGTGTGCAGTTCCATGAGCTCGCGTGCGTAGTTCTCGTTGATGCGGTTGGCGGCGTTCTGCGCGTTGTCGAGGTAGCGCAGCATGGCCGGATGCCGCGCGGTGGCGCCCAGCAGGTCGCGGAACTTGCCGAGCGCGTGCGGGCGGATGGCGTTCTCTTCGTAGTCGCCGACCATCGCGCGCACCAGGTCCTTGCGGATGCTGACGCTGAAGTGGTTCATCCAGAACCAGGTCATCTGCTCCTGCAGCTGGTTGGGCGAGTACAGCGCGCGCAGCAGGAAGCGCTGCTGCGCCTCGCGCGCGAGGGTGTTGAGTTCCTGCTGGTAGGCCGTGCGTGCGGCCTTCTTCGCTTCTTCGTCGGGCAAGGCGTCGGCGGCCTTGCGCCGGGCATCGAGCGCGAAGACGAGCTGGTCGAGCGGCGTGCGCGAAATGGCCATGGCGTCGATCTGTGCCTGCGCTGCCGCGGGCAGCGGGCGCGGCGCGGGGCGCAGCTGGCGGCCCATCCAGCGCGGCAGGCCGTCGCGCGCCAGCTCGGCCTGGCTGCCGGCGTTGGCGCCCCAGCTCACACGATCGAGCCAGCGCAATTGCGCGGCGGGCGTGTCGGCGGCATGGCCCAGCGCCGTGAGCGGCGGGCCCTCGGGGCGCAGCAGGCCGGTGGAACAGGCGGTGAGCGCCAGCACGGCGGCCAGCGTCACGGCGATCGCGCGCGAGCGGGGCAGCTTCGAAGACGGCATGCGGGCGATCATGAACCGATCAACCGCTTCGCGATGTAGGCGGTTGACCGACCTCGGCCCGCGCTCAGGTAAAGCTGAAAGTCAGCTTCGTTTCAGGACGAAACGGCAGGGCCGCAGCCCCGGGGCCGTCAGGCCGTGGCGGTACGGCTGGGCTGTGCGCCCGCGATCTGCCGCAGCGCGCGCTCGAACACCTCGACCGGCTGGCCGCCGGAGATCAGGTGCTGGTCGTTGATGATGATCGCGGGCACCGAGTGGATGCCGGCGTCGGTGTACAGGCGCTCGCGTTCGCGGGTTTCCTGCGCGAACTCGTCGCCGGCCAGAATCTCGCGGGCCCGCGCCGCGTCGAGCCCCGCCTCGGTCGCCGCACGCACCAGCACCTCGATGTCCGAAGGGTTCTGGCTGTCGGTGAAGTAGGCCTTCAGCAGCAGCTTCTTGAGCGCCACCTGCTTGGCCGGGTCTTCCAGCTCGGCCCAGTGCAGCAGGCGGTGGGCGTTGAAGGTGTTGTACACGCGGGGCCGGCCCCCGGCGCTGAACTCGAAGCCGACGGCCGCGCCGCGCTGGCGGATCGCCTCGCGGGCCTGGGCCTGCTGCTCGAGCGAGGAGCCGTACTTCTGGTTCAGGTGCTCGAAGGTGTCCTGGCCTTCGGGCGGCATCTGCGGGTTCAGCTCGAAGGGCTGGAAGTGCAGCTCGGCCGAGACCTCCGGCGCCACCCGTTTCAGGGCGGCTTCGAGTGCGCCAAGGCCCACGGCGCACCAGGGGCAGGAGACATCGGAAACGAAATCGATCTTGAGATGGGCGGTCATGGCGCCATTCTTCATGGCGCCACAACCCCTTTGTGCGCGCGGGGTCTTCAGGCCATGGCCTTGCGGCGCTCGCGCTCCATGCGCGCGCTGGCCAGCGTTTCTTCGCGCAGGCGGTCGTACTCGGCCTTGTCGACCGGCACGGCGTTCGGGTCGCCCAGGTCGCGCATGTGGATGCGGTAGGTCTCGCGGGCGCTCATGGCGGCCAGCGCGGCCAGCACGGTCACCGCGAAGGTGATGGCGCCGACCGTGAACCACACGTTGGTCGAGCCCGGAGGCGCCACGGCGGCGAACAGCGCGGGCAGCAGCGCGGTGAAGGTGGTGCCGATGTTCTGCGAGATGGCCATGGCCGACACGCGGTTGCGGGTGCGGAACAGCTCCGGGTAGAAGCTCGGGAAGGTCGCGTTGTAGCCCTGGTACACGATGCCCCACATCAAGAGCGACATGCAGATGGCCAGCGGCACGTTCTTGATGCTGATGGCGTACAGGTACACGAACGACAGCAGGCCCGAAGCCAGTGCGCCCACGATGATCGGCGGCTTGCGGCCGATGCGGTCCGACAGGTTGCCCACGAACGGGATCACCAGCACGGCCAGGATATTGCCCAGCACGGGAATCCACAGGTACACGTCTTTCTGGAAGCCGATGCCGTAGGCGGCCTGCACCGCGTAGGCCGCGCCGAACACGGTGGCGACCACGGGAATCACGTTCATCAGCGCCATGCAGACCACGCGCAGCATGTCGGCCCAGCTGTCGGTGAAGGCCTGGACGATGGGCGACTTCGCCACTTCGCCCTTCTTGTCGACTTCGGCAAAGGCCGGCGTTTCGTCGACCTCGCGGCGGATGATGTAGCCGGCCACGATCACGATGAAGCTCAGCAGGAATGGAATGCGCCAGCCCCACGAGTTGAAGGACTCTTCAGGCATGTAGTGCGCGAGCGGCAGGAACACGGCAGCCGCCAGGATCTGGCCGGCCTGCACGCCCTGCAAGGTGAAGCTCGCGAAGAAGCCGCGGCGCCCGAACGGTGCGTGCTCCAGGATCATCGAGCTCGCGCCCGAAATTTCGCCCGCCACCGCGAAGCCCTGCACCAGGCGCAGGAACACCAGCAGCGCCGGGGCCAGCAGGCCGACCTGGTCGTAGGTCGGCAAGAGGCCCACGGCCACGGTCGAGAAGCCCATCAGGAACATGCACAGCACCAGCACCTGCTTGCGCCCGTGCGTGTCGCCCCAGTGGCCGAGCACGAAGGCGCCGATGGGACGCGCGACATAGCCCACGCCGTAGGTCGCGAGCGACGCAATGATGGCCGTGGTCGGGTCGCCCTTGGGGAAGAAGATCTGCGGAAAGATCAGCGCCGCGGCGGTGGCGTAGATGAAGAAGTCGTAGTACTCCAGCGCCGAGCCGATCCAGCCGCTGGCGGCGGCTTTCCTCGACTGGTGCTTGCCTTGCGGCTCTTTGGCGGATGGGTTGGCCATGGGTTGTCTCCAGTGGTGTGACGAAGGTGTCGGATGCGAGGGGAAAAAATCAGTCTTGTTGTTGGGGCTGCTGCGCCTGCGACGCCATGCGCGCGGGTGCGTTGAGCGCGCCGTAGGCGTCGTAGCCACCCACGCGCTGCGCGACCTCGAAGAAGAGGCCGCCGTCGAAACTCTCGGTGTAAATGTGCAGGTAGTCGCCGGCCGCCGAGCGGTCGAACAGCACGCCGGCTTCGCGCATGCGCGCCAGCAGCTCGGGCGCCACGTCGATGCGCGTGGCCAGGTCGTCGTAGTAGTTGTCCGAGATCGGCACGAAGCGCGTGCCGTTGGCACGCAGCCGGGCCACGGTGTCGAAGATGTCGTCGCAATCGAGCGCGATGTGGTGCACCGCGCCGCCGCCGGTCACGCTCAGCGTGCGCGCGGTGCGCGTGCGCTGGCTCAGCGACACGTTCAGCACCAGGCGCAGGCTGCGGTCGGCATTGGCCACGCCGCGGCTGCGGATCAGGCCGAAGGGGTCGGCCAGCTCCAGGCTCTCTCCGGGCTCCAGGCCAAGCACGGCGCGCGTGAACAGCACCCAGGTGTCGAGCTGGTCGAGCGCCAGGCCCAGCGCCACGTGGTCGATGCGCGTGAGGCCCGCATCGCTGTCGCCCGGCCCCGCGTCTTCGAGGATGAAGTCGGTCTCGTACAGCCCGTTGGCGCCCAGCGCCTCGGGCACGAAATGGATCAGGTTGCCGCCCGGCGCCACGATGGCCGGCACGCGCAGCTCGTTCGGCCCGACCGGGCTGTCGTGGCGCTGCGAGCGCATGGCGCTGGCGCGGCCCACGGCCGCGAGCGGGTCGGCGCAGCGCACGCCCAGCGCGCAGACCGAGGTGCCGTGCGCCTCGAAACGCTGGCGCGCGAACGAATCGGGCTGCGCGTTGACGATGAAGTGGATGCCGCCCTGGCGGTACAACGTGACGGCCTTGGAGCGATGGCGCCCCACGCGGCGAAAGCCCAGCTGCCCGAGCAGCGCGCCGAGCGTGACGGCCGAGGCCTCGTCGGCCGCGAACTCGATGAACGACAGCCCCGAGAGCGCCGGCGCGGGCGGCGGGTTGAACAGCTCCACGCGCTGCGGCTGCACGGGGGCATTCCCGTTGGCGAGCCGCTCGCGCGTTTCGCTTTCGAGGTACAGCAGCGAGCGCATCGCATCGACGGCGGTGCGGCGGTTCGGCGTCTCGCGGAAGATGTCGTTGAAGATCTCCAGCGACAGCGGCCCGGTGTAGCCCGCGCGCAGCACCTGCTCGAAGAAGCCGACCACGTCGAAGTCGCCCTGCCCCGGGAACGAGCGGTGGTGGCGCGCCCACTGCAGCACGTCCATCGACAACAGCGGTGCATCGGCCATCTGCACGAAGAAGATCTTCTCGCCCGGAATCGCTGCGATGCCTGCCGGGTCGTCCTTCAGCGACAGCGTGTGGAAGCTGTCGAGGATCAGCCCGAGGTGCGGGTGGTCGGCGCGCTGCACGATGTCCCAGGCCTGGGCGTAGCGCGAGGTGTGGCGGCCCCAGGCCAGCGCCTCGAAGCCCACACGCAGGTTGCGGCGCGCGGCGCGCTCGGCCAGCTCGTGCAGCTGGGCCGCGGCGCGCGCCGGGTCGTTCACCGACAGCGGCGAGGTGTTGGAGCAGCACAGCACCAGCGGCGCGCCCATGGCTTCCATGAGGTCGAACTTGCGTTCGGCGCGCTCCAGGCTGCGGTGGAACTGCGCCTCGGGCATACCTTCGAAGTCGCGGAACGGCTGGTACAGGTCGATAGCCAGGCCCAGGTCGGCCACGAGGCCGCGCAGCTCGGCGGCGGTGCCGCGGAAGTTGACGAAATCGGCCTCGAACAGCTCAATGCCGTCGAAGCCTGCGGCCGCAATGGCTTCGAGCTTCTGGCGGAGGGTGCCGCTGAGCGAGACGGTGGCAATGGCGCGGTGCATGGGGATGGACTGTAGAAAGAGCCCGGGCGCGCCACAACGCAAATCAGCCCCTTCTGATCGATGATCGCACGCAACCGATCATCATTCGCACGAAATAGGGGTTACACCTAGCCCACACGGGGGTGCGGGCCGGGCGTTTTTTCAAAGGCTGCGCCAGTAATCGATCAGCATCTGCGCGAACTCGACCGGGCGCTCCACCGCGCTCAGGTGCGCGGCGTCGATGGTCGCCAGCCGCGCGCCGGGGATCTGCGCCACCATGGCCTCGGACATGGCCAGGGGCGTGGCCTCGTCCTGCAGCCCGCCGATCACCAGCGTGGGCGTGGCGATGCGGCGGTTGCTGTCGCGAAAGTCGATGGCGGCCACGGCGTTGCAGCTCTCGATGTAGCCCTGCGCGTCGGTGCGCACCAGCGTGTCGTGCAAGGTGCGCGCGGCCACCGCGCCCTCGGGCGTGGCGGCGTAGGCCGGCGTGAGCCAGCGCGCCACGGCGCCCGGGGCGATGGCGGCCACGCCCTTGGCGGCCACGGTTTCCGCGCGCAGGCGCCACGGGGCCTGGTCGGGGTAGTGCGCGGCCGAATTGGCGATCACCACGGTCTTGAGCTGCGCGGCGTGCCGCACCGCCAGCGCCTGCGCGGTCATGCCGCCCATCGACAGGCCCACGAAGTGCACGGGCTCGCCGCCCGTCTCGCGCGCGATCAGCTCGGACGCGTCCTGCGCCAGCGTTTCCACGCGCAGCACGCCGGGCACCACCTCGGAGCCGCCGTGGTTGCGGTGGTCGTAGCGGATCACCGTGTGGGCGCGCGCGAGCTGCGCGGCCACGCCGTCCCACATGTGCAGGTCGCAGCCGAGCGCATGGCTGAGCACGACGAAGGGGCCGTCGCCTTCGCGCACGACATTCAGGCGGGGGGTGGAAGTGGTCATGGGGTGGAGTCCTTCTTTGGGGAGGATGACGGAACAGGTTGAGAGAGACGCGGCAGCCACAGGAACGCGATGGCCAGCAGCACGGTGCCGGCCATCAGCATCGGCACCACCATCGGCCAGGCGCCGTACGAAAAATTCGTGTCGACGAACAACGCGGCGACCTGCCCCACGCAGAACGCGACCATCATCATGCCGAAACCGGACCACGACACGGCGCGCCCCGCCAGGTGCGGCAGGTCGCCCACGGCGCCGGCCTGCCCGCAAGGCTGGTGGATGCCGTGGCCGAGGCAGTACACGGCGTGCCCCGCCAGCAGCGGCACCGCGCTGTGCGGCATCAGCCAGCAGCCCAGCGCCTGGATCACGGCGCCGGTGATGCTCAGCACCGCGCCCAGGCGCACGGTGCGCATCGGCCCGAAGCGGCGCAGCAGGCTGCGGCACATCGTGGTGCTGAAGATGTAGACCAGCGAGCCGCCGGCCGGAATCCAGCCGTACCACGCGGGCGACCAGCCGAGGTAGCCGATGTAGACCATCGGGGAGAGCAGCAAAAAGCAGAACAGCCCGCCGTAGGTGGCCGCCGCCACCGAGGCCCAGGCGCGGAAGGCGCGGCTCGCGAACACGGCGCGCGTGCTGCCGCGCGGCGCGGACGATTCGCCTCCGGCCAGCGGCTTGCGCGTTTCGCCGAACGAGCGCCAGCACAACGCGAACAGCGCCAGCGAATAGACCGCCATCGCGACCATCACCCAGCGCCAGCCCGCGCCCTGCACCAGCCAAGCGCCCAGCAGCGGCGCCACCAGCCCGACCATGCCCAGGCCCGTGAGGCCCCGCGCCATGACGTGCGGGCCCTCGTGCGCCGGATACAGGTCGCGCACCGCAGCGCGTGAGCACACGAGAATCGCCGCCATCGAAAAACCCTGCAGCGTGCGCCAGCCCGCGAGCACCGCCACGCTGCCCGCAAAGGCACCGCCGAAAGCCGCGACCACATAACAGGCCAGCCCCGCCAGCAGCACCGGCCGACGCCCGAAGCGGTCGGCCAGTGGGCCGCACAGCAGCTGCGCAAAGCCGAAGGCCAGCACGAACAGCGTGAGGCTGGTGCTGGCCGAGCCCAGCTCCTTCGCGATGGCGGGCAGCGCAGGCAGATAGCTGTCGGTGGCCACCGGTTGCGCGGCCAGCAGCAGCGGCAGCAGCAAGGTGAAACTGACGTCGAACCGGCCCTTCTTCGGGGCGACCGGCGCGTTCACTGCGCCGCGGACGGAGCAGCGGGTGCTGCGGGCAGCAGGCCCTTCTCGCGCAGGATGTTCGTCGCGATGCCGAAGGCGTGGTTGGCCACCGGCACGCCGCAGTAGATCGCGGCCATCATGATCACTTCCTTGATCTCGTCGGGCGTGAGGCGCGACTCGGGCGGGCCGTCGAGCGCGGCGCGCACGTGCATGGCGAACTCTTCGTAGGCATGGATGCCCAGCATCATCGACAGCACCATGAAGCGGCGCGTCTTGTCGCCCAGCGCAGGGCGGCCCCAGATGTCGTTCCACGCGTGGCGCGTGATGAGCTCCTGGAACTCGGCGTTGAAGCCGTTGCGGTTGGCGAGCGACTTGTCGACCCAGGCGTCGCCGAGCACGCGGCGGCGGTTGACGAGGCCGTCTTCGTAAGGATTGCTCGGGGTGTCGGGGGCGGTCATGGCGAGAGTTCCTTGTCGGATGAGAGTTGGGCTTGCAGGGCTTTCACCTCTGCCACAGCGATGTGCCCCGCATTCACGGCGAGTGCGGGGTCGAACCATTCGTCGGCCGCGTCGCGCGGCAGCTCGGCGCGCAGCCGGTCGATGTTGGCGCGCATGCGCGCGGCGTCGACCTGCAGGCCGGGCAAGGCGCCGGCCATGGCACGCACGCTGCCGTGCGCCGACATCAACAGCTGCGGCCATTCGGCCAGCTCGGCCTGCCAGGCGCCGAGCGCGCGTTCATGCTGCTGCGGCATGGCACCGAGCAAGGCGGCCACGCGCTGCGGCGCGCGGTGCGCGGCGGCGATGGCGACCATCGAGGCCACGGGGTTGCGCTTGTGCGGCATCGCCGACGAGCCGCCGCGCCCGGGTTCGCTGGGCTCGGCGACCTCGGCCACTTCGTACTGGCCGAGCAGCGAGATGTCGACCGCGACCTTGCCCAGGCTGCCCGTGAGCAGGCCGAGTTCGCAGCCGAGCGCGACCCATTCGTCGCGCTGCGTGTGCCACGTGGCGCCGGGGTCGCCCAGGCCGAGTTCCTTGGCCATGCGCTGGCGCACCGCGGCGCCCTGCCCCTTCATCTGCGCCAGCGTGCCGACGGCGCCGCCGAGCTGCAGCTGCAGCGCGTGCTTCGCGGCGGCGCGCAGGCGCGTGCGGCTGCGCACCAGCGGCGCGGCCCAGCCGGCGCACTTGAAGCCGAAGCTGGTGACCGAGGCCGGCTGCATCAGCGTGCGCGCGAGCATCGGCGTGTCGGCGTGCTGCACCGCCAGGCGCAGCAGCGCATCGGCGGCCTTGGCCAGGTCGGCCTCGACGAGTGCGACGGCTTCGCGCGTGACCAGCGCCATCGCGCTGTCGATCACGTCCTGGCTGGTGCTGCCGAAGTGCACGAAGGGCACCGCCTCGGCATTGAACAGGCCCACCGCCTCGCGCAGCGCCTTCACCAGCGGGATGGCGACGCTGCCGGCGCGTCCGCTCTCGCGCACGATCTTGGCCACGTCGAACAGCTCGACCTTGCAGCTGCCGACGATCGAATGCGCGGCGCTCTCGGGAATCAGCCCCTCGGCCGCCTGCGCGCGCGCGAGCGCGGCCTCGAAGCGCAGCATGGCGTCGACGAAGGCGCGGTCGCTGAAGGCGCCCAGCGTCTCGGAGGTGGAAAGGAAGCCTTCAAAAATGCTCATGCGTGTTCCGATGTTTTCAGTATTTCAATTGCGCGACGGCGCGCAGTTCTTCAGGTGAGGCGGTGCCGAAGCCGAAGAACTCGAGGTAGGCCGGGATCATCTCGAACAGCATGTCGGTGCCCACCTGCACCTGGCAGCCCTTGGCCTTGGCGGCCTGCAGCAGCGGCGTGTATTCGGTCTTCATGACGACCTCGCCGACGAAGGTGTCGGGGGCGATGCGGTCCACGTCGAAGGGCAGCGGGTCGCTGTCCTTCATGCCCAGCGGCGTGGCGTTGACGACCACGTCGAAGCCCGCCGGGTCCTTCGAACCGGTGGCGACCTTCATCTGCGGATAGTGTTCGCGCAGCCGCGCGGCCAGGGCCTGCGCGGAGGCGTCGCTCATGTCGAACAGCATCAGCTCGGCCGCGCCGGCCGCCGCGATCGACGCCGCAATGGCCGACCCGACGCCGCCCGTGCCCGACACCAGCACGCGCGTGCCCTTGAACAGGCGCCCCTTGCGCTCCACGCCGCGCACGAAGCCCGCACCGTCGAACTGGTCGCCCAGCAGGCTGCCGTCGGGCCGCTTGAGCACGGCGTTGCAGGCGCCCGCGACGCGCGCGGTGGGCGTGACCTCGTCGACCAGCGACATCGTCGTGACCTTGTGTGGCATCGTGACCAATGCGCCGCGCAGGTTCGAGAACTTGAAGATCTGCGCGAGCGACACCGCATAGTCCTCGGGCTTCACGCCCATGGGCACGACGACCGCGTCGATGCCCTGCTTGTCGAACCAGGGGTTGTAGATCATCGGCGCCTTGAAGGCCTCGGTGGGGTAGCCGATGTGGGCGATGAGCGTGGTCTTGCCGGAGATCATGGGCGTCGTCTTGTTCAGGAAGGTGCGGGGTCAGGCCACGCTCGGGGATTGGTAGCGCAACGGGGTTGCGATCTCGGCGTGCATCGCCGGCGGATAGATGAGCTCGCGCAGGAAGTCGGCGTCGGCCTGCATCGCATCCGCCGCGTCGATGTGGCCGAAGTAGCGGAAGTAGTGCGGCATCTGCTGCACCAGCATCTCGAAGCCGGCCTGTGCGTTGAGCCCGCGCGCACGTGCCGCACGCACCAGTGGCGTGGGCTGGTTGCGCAGCAGGATGTCGAACAGCGCCGCGTGCGGTTCCATGCGCGCCACGTCCAGCGGCAGCGCGTCGTCTTCGGCCAGGCCCAGCGGCGTGGCGTTGATGACGAGGTCGTAGCCCTCGGGCGCGTTGCTGTCCACGGCAACCACGGTCGCATCGAAGAAAGCGTCGAGCTTGGCGGCCACGCCCGCGGCCTTGCCGGAGGCGGTGTCGAAGAAGGCGATGTGCTCCGCGCCGTTCACCGTGCCGCCTTCGGCCAGCGCCACGCCGATGGCCGCGGCGCTCACGCCCGCGCCGAGGATCAGCACGCGCTTGCCGCGAAACGGCACATTGCAGCGATCGAGCGCGCCGATCAGGCCCTCGCCGTCGAACAGGTCGCCCTCGAGCTGGTCGCCCTCGGTGCGGCGCACCACGTTGACCGAACCGGCCACGCGGCCGAACAGGCCGCAGCCGTCGAGCAGGTCGACCACGCGCGGCTTGTGCGGCGGCGCGATCACCATGCCGCGCACGTTGCGCGCCAGGAAGGCCGACTTCATGAACACCGCGAAATCGCGCACCGGCACCTGCATGGGCACCAGCACCGCGTCGATGCCGTAGCGCGCGAAGGCCGCGTTGAACATGCGCGGCAGCCGCACGTTGCGGACCGGGTCGCCGGGGATGAGGTAGGCCTGGGTGCTGCCGGTGATGATGGGGCTCATGGGCGTGCTTCCGTTCGTCAATCGCTCGTTTCGGGGCGGAACAGCGGGCTTTATAGTCCCTTCGCGCGCAGCCTGCTGGGATAGGAGGCCTCAAACGTTCGATGATCGATCTTTCAAGTTCGACAATCGATCAAATTGCGGGTTTTTACTTAGCCATTCGGGCCCCGCCGCCGCGCCGGACGCGGGCACACTTCCGCCCATGAACAGCACCAGCCCCGACGACTCGACGCCGCCCGCCGGCCTGGACAAGCGCGACTGGATCGCCGGGCTGGAGCGCGGCGTGAGCATCATCGAGGCCTTCGACGACGCCAACCCACGCCTCACGGCCAGCCAGGCCGGCCAGCGCACGAACATGACGCGCACCGCCGCGCGGCGCTACCTGCTCACCCTGCAGCACATGGGCTACGTGGCCAGCGACGGCAAGCTGTTCTGGCTCACGCCGCGCGTGCTGCGCCTGGGGCAGTCGTACCTCGAGTCGGCCCGCCTGCCGCGCGTGGTGCAGCCCTTCCTGCAGCGCGTGGCGGCCGGCACCAACGAGATCGCCTACCTCAGCGTGATGGACGGCGACGAGGTGGTCTACATCGCGCGCAACGGCCCCAACCGCAGCATGAGCACCGGCTACGTGCTCGGTGCGCGCGTGCCGGCGCAGGTGACGGCCTCGGGCATGCTGATGCTGGCGCTGCGCAGCGACGCCGAATTGAACGACTGGCTGGCCACGCGCCAACTGACGGTGTTCACCTCGCACACCATCGCGAGCATGGAGCGCATGAAGCTGGAGCTGGCGCGCATCCGCGCCCAGGGCTGGGCGCTGTCGGAACAGCAGCTCGACCTGAACTCGCGCGGCATCGCCGTGCCGCTGCGCGACCGCCACGGCACGCTGGTGGGCGCGCTCAACATCACGATGCCGATGGGGCACGAGAGTTCGGAAGACGCGGTGGCGCGCGTGCTGCCGGTGCTGCGCGAGACGGCGCAGGCGATGCGCAACCTGATCTGAGGCACTGACAGCATTCCGACAGCATCCGCCCGGCAGGATGCGGGCTTCCATCCAAAAAACACTGGAGACAAGCCATGTCCGACCGCTTCCCCACCGACGTTCCCCTGAGCCGCCGCCACTGGCTGCAAGCCGGCGGCGCCCTCACCCTCGGCGGCCTGCTGCCTTCGATGGCCTGCGCGCAGGACGCCTGGCCCAGCAAGTCGATCCGCTTCGTCGTGCCCTTCGCGCCGGGTGGCAGCTCGGAGATCGTGGCGCGCTCCACGGCCGCCGAGCTGTCGCGCACGCTGGGCCAGAGCGTGTTCGTGGACAACAAGCCCGGCGCGGCCGGCAACATCGCCATGAGCGAAGTGGCGCGCGCCACCGACCAGCACACGCTGATCCTCGGCCACATCGGCACGCTGGCCGTGAACCCCTACATCTTCGCCAAGCTGCCCTACGACGCGAACAAGGACTTCAAGCCCGTGAGCCTGCTGGCCAAAGTGCCCAGCCTGTACGTGGTGCACCCCGACGTGCCGGCCAAGAACCTCAAGGAGTTCATCGCCTACGCCAAGAGCAAGCCCGGCAAGCTGAGCTACGGCTCTGCCGGCAACGGCAGCGCCGGCCACCTGGCCTTCGAGTACCTGAAGATGACGGCCGACGTGTTCATGCTGCACGTGCCCTACCGCGGCACCGGCCCCATGGTGACCGACCTGCTCTCGGGCCGGCTCGATGCCTCGGCCATCGGCGCGGCGGCGATCATTCCGTTCATCAAGGCCGGCAAGGTGCGCTGCATCGCGACCGGCTCGGCCAAGCGCCTGGCGCAGCTGCCCGACGTGCCGACCGTGGCCGAGCAAGGCTTCCCCGGCTTCGAGATGACGCAGTGGTACGGCATGCTCGCGCCGGCCAGCATCACGCCCGCGCAGATGGCCAAGCTCTCGGCCGAGACCATGAAGGCCGTGAAGTCGCCCGACTCGATGCAGCGCCTCACGGCCGATGCGGCCGAAGCCGTAGGCGGCACGCCGGAGCAGTTCGCGCAGTTCATCACCGCCGAACAGAACCGCTGGCAGAAAGTGATCGCCCGGGCAAACATCAAGCCTGATTGAGGCAGGCAGGCCCTAGCATCGGCGCCATGCGCATCCTGCTGGCCGAAGACGAACACACCCTGGGCACCTGGCTCTGCAAGGCGCTGGAACATGCGGGCATCCAGGTCGAATGGGTGGACGACGGCCGGCTGGCCGACCGGGCCCTGCAGCAGCGCGACCACGACGCGCTGGTGCTCGACCTGGGCCTGCCCGGCATGGACGGCCACACGGTGCTGCAGCGGCTGCGCGAACGCGACCAGCGGCTGCCGGCGCTGATCCTCACGGCGCGCGACTCGCTGGACGAGCGCGTCGCCTCCCTCAACGCGGGCGCCGACGACTTCCTCGCCAAGCCCTTCGCCTTGGCCGAGCTGGAAGCGCGGCTGCACGCGCTGGTGCGCCGCGCGCGCGGCGTGGAGCATCCGCGCCTGGCCTGCGGGCCGCTGGTGTACGACGGCGCGCGCCGGCAGTTCACGCTGGGCGGCGAGGCGCTGGCCCTGTCGCCGCGCGAACAGGCGGTGCTGCGCGCGCTGGTGCAGCGCAGCGGCGAGCCGCTGTCGAAGCAGCAGATCCTCGACCGCGTGTTCTCCGACGACGACGAGGTGCACCTCGAAGCCATCGAGGTGCTGGTGTACCGGCTGCGCAAGCGGCTCGACGGCAGCGGCGTGCGCATCGTCACGCTGCGCGGTCTCGGCTACGTGCTGGAAGCGGACACTGAGTGAGCGCGCTGCGCCGCTTCACCGACCGCCTGCGCCGCACCAGCCTGTGGCAGCGGCTCGCGCTGCTGCTGTTCCCGGCCCTGCTGCTGGTGACGGGCATCGAGCTGTGGATGACGCGGCACGACGCACTGGCCGCCGCCAACGCCGCGTACGACCGCTCGCTGCTCGGCGCGCTCAAGTCGATCGACGCGAACATCTCCACGGCCTCGGGCGGACTGTCGGTCGAGCTGCCGTACACGATGTTCGAGTTCTTCGAGCTCACGGCCAGCGGGCAGGTGTTCTTTCGCGTCGCGACCTCCGACGGGCTGGTGGAGCTGGGCAGCGCCGACCTGCCCGCGCCGCCGGTCGAGCCGGCGATGGGCGTGCCGGCCTTCTACGACGCCACCTACTTCGGCGAGGCCGTGCGGCTCGCGGCCTACCGGCGCGACCTGGACCGCGCGCCGGCCGGCAGCACCGGGCGCAGCGTGCTGATCCAGGTCGGCGAGAGCACGCGCTCGCGCCAGGAGTTCACCAGCCGCTTCGTGCGCAGTGCCGCGCTGCGCGACGGGCTGATCCTCGCGATGCTGCTGTGCGGCACCGCGCTGGCGCTGGCGGCGGCGCTGCGCCCGCTCTCGCGGCTGGCGCGCGAGGTGCAGGCACGCACGCCCGACGACCTCACGCGCATCGCCGAGACCGACCTGCCCGCCGAGGTGCGCCCGCTGGTGGCCGCCGTGAACCAGCAGATGGCGCGCACGCAGGAACTGGTCGCGCAGCAACGGCAGTTTCTCGACGACGCCTCGCACCAGCTGCGCACGCACCTGACCACGCTGCAGATGCAGGCCGACTACGCACGCCGCGAGGACGACCCCGCGCAGGTGCGCGCCGCGCTCGATGCGCTGGGCGCCGAGATCGGCCGCGCCACGCGCAGCGCGCAGCAGCTGCTGGCGCTGGGTCGCAGCGACACCGTGGCCGTGGCGCCCGCCGAATTCGACACCGCCGAGCTGCTGCGCGAGGTGGCGGTCGACCTGCTGCCGCTGGCGCGCGCCAAGCGCATTGACCTGGGCATCCATGCGCCCTCGCCCGAGCTGCACGCGGTGGGCGACCGCGGCCTGCTGCGCGAGGCGCTGAGCAACCTCGTCGCCAATGCCATCGCCTACACGCCGGCGGCCGGCACGATCACGCTCTTCGCGGCCGGCGACGCCGCGGGCTGGAGCCTCAACGTGGAGGACGACGGTCCCGGCCTGAGCGAGGACGAACGCGCCACGCTGGGCCAGCGCTTCCGGCGCGGCGCGCGCGCGGACCAGGGCGGCTTCGGGCTCGGCCTGGCGATCGTGCGTTCGATCGCGCAGCGGCACCGTGGCGACTTGCGGCTCGAAGCGCGCGGCGCCGGCCCGGGCCTGCATGCCATCATCTGGTGGCCCCGGCCTGCGGGGTGAACCGCAGCCCTCCTTCTTCTTCGATGCCACGCCCTCTCGCCTTCACCCGTCGCCATGCGCTGCGCGCGCTGTCCGCGTGGCTCGCGCCCGCCGCGCTGCAGGCGACGGCGGCGGCGGGCGACGCGTCCGAAGGCCCGGCGGAATGCGTGATTCCCGCCAAGGCCGGCGGCGGCTTCGCACTGACCTGCGCCCTGGCGCGCGATGCGCTGCAGGCCGTGCGCCCCGCGCGCACGCCGCTCGCGCAGCGCTACCTGCCGGGCGGCATCGGCGCGGTGGCCTTCGACCGCATCGCGAGCGGCCAGCTCGGCGGGCCGGGCACGCTGGTCGCGTTTTCGAGCGGCTCGCTGCTCAACCTCGCGCAGGGCCGCTTCGGGCCGCACCCGCCCTCGGCCGTGCGCTGGATCGCCACGCTGGGCACCGACTACGGCGTGGTCGCCGTGCACCGCGATTCGCCCTACCGCCGTTTGCAGGACCTGATCGCCGCGCTGCGCCAGGACCCGTCGCGCGTGGTCTTCGGCGCGGGCGGTACGGTCGGCAGCCAGGACTGGGTGAAGGCCGCGCTGCTGGTGCGCGCGGCCGGCGGCGTACCGAAGGCGATGCGCTTCGTGTCCTTCGAAGGCGGCGGCGATGCGCTGGGCGCGCTGCAGGGCAAGCACGTCGACGCGTTCCCGGGCGACGCCGCCGAGGCGCTGCAGGCCATCGCCGGCGGCGCGCCGCTGCGCCTGCTCGCGGTGCTGTCCGAAGCGCGGCTGGGCGGCGCGCTCACCGGCGTGCCCACCGCGCGCGAGCAAGGCGCGGACATCGTCTGGCCGACCGTGCGCGGCGTCTACCTGAGCGCCAACGTGCCCGACGCCGCCGTGCGCGCCTGGACCACCGCCTTCGCCGAGGCCACGGCCGCGCCGGGCTACGCGGCGCTGCGCGAGCGGCATGGCCTTTATCCTTTCGCGCTCACCGGCGCCGCACTCGACGACTACGTGCAGGCGCGCATCAAGGCCTACCAGGCGCAGGCCGACGAGCTCGGCCTGCGGCGCTGGAAGCCCTGAACACATCCGCAATTCATGACCGAAGACGACATCACCCAACACCTCATCGACACGCTCGGCGGCGGCCATTTCGAAGTCACCGACGACAACACCTTCTTCTTCCACGGCGCGGACAACAAGTTTCCCTTTGCCACGATCGTGACGAAGGACAACGACTTCGACAGCGCCTCGAAACTGAACCGGCCCGGCGTGTTCCGCCTGAATGTCGGCGTGGGCAAGGAGACCTTTCGCGCGCTGTTCGGCGACGCCGAGCCGTCGGGCATCGACTACACCGCGCTCGACCGGCTGATGCCGCACCCGTTGTACGCCAAGATGTATTGGGTGAGCGTGATCAACCCGAGCGCCGCGACCTTCGAGACCGTGAAGCCGCTGCTGGCGGAAGCCCGCAACCTGCTGATCGCGCGAGACAAGGGCGCGTAGTCCTCCTAAACACCCGGCCATATGAAACGCATACAATCCATATACGTTTCATACAGAGGTGGCCCATGGGCATCGTCAAGATTTCAGACCTGATGCACGAAAACCTGCGCGTGGCGGGCAACGCCCTCAGCCGGTCGATCAATGCGCAGGCAGAGCACTGGATGCGGGTCGGCATGCTGACCGAGATGCATCCCGACCTCGACTACCGGGAGGTCTGCCAGCTGCTGATCCAGGCCGAGCTTTCGGGCGGACTGGACATTGCCGCCCCACCAGGCAAGCCTCGCGCCCCCGCAAACGGCAAGCACTGACGATGGCACACGACGTTCCACTCAAGTCCGCCGAAGAGCTGGTGATGGCGCGGCGGGCCGCACAGCTGGCCGCCGAGGTCCTGGCCATGATCGAGCCCCAAGTCGTGCCCGGCGTGAGCACCGAAGCGCTCGACCGCCTCTGCCACGCACACATCGTGAAGGTGCAAGGCGCCATTCCCGCCAACGTGGGCTACCTGGGCTATCCGAAGACCATCCTCACCTCGGTGAACCAGGTGGTGTGCCACGGCATTCCCTCGGCCGACAAGATCCTGAAGGCGGGCGACATCGTCAACATCGACGTCGCCGTCAACAAGGACGGCTGGTTCGGCGACACCAGCCGCATGTTCTTCGTCGGTGAACCCAGCGTGCTCGCACGCCGACTGGTGGAGACGACCTACGAAGCCCTGTGCGCCGGCATCCGCCAGGTGAAGCCCGGCGCGACGCTGGGCGACGTGGGCCACGCGATCCAGTCGGTCGCGCAGCGCGAGCACTTCAGCGTGGTGCGCGAATACTGCGGACACGGCATCGGCCGCATCTACCACGACGAACCGCAGGTGCTGCACTTCGGGCGACGCGGGGCGGGCCTCGTGCTCGAGCCGGGCATGGTCTTCACGATCGAGCCGATGCTCAACGCGGGCCGCGCCGAAACGAAGCAGCTGGCCGACGGCTGGACCGTCGTGACCAAGGACCGCTCGCTGTCCGCGCAATGGGAGCACATGGTCGCGGTCACGGCCGACGGCTACGAGGTGCTGACGGCCTGGCCGGGTGGCACGGGCGCCTACGCGCCGATCTGATGCGCAACGCGGCCGGGCCGTGGCCGCAATGTCCTTCATCGCCCAGGCTGCTTCGCGGGTGGGCGGGCTGCCTTGCATTAGGCTGCGCGTTTTTACTCCTGGCCTGCTCATGCACATCGAAGAACGCATCCACATCGCAGTCCCGCCCACGGTCGTCGACCACATCTGGAGCGAGGTCGATCGATGGCATCTCTGGGACCCGGACACCAAGAAGGCCCAGCTCAACGGCCCCTTCGCCGTGGGAACCAAAGGCCGGATCGTTCCCAGCAAGGGCATGGGCGTGCCGATGGCGGTCACGGAGCGCACCGAGGGCCGCTCGTTCACCGTCGAAGGCCACATTCCCCTGTTCCGCATGCACTTCGAGCACACGGTGTCGCCCGTCGCCGGCGGCTCGGAAGTGGTGCACCGCGTGTGGTTCACCGGTGGCCTCGCCTTCCTGTTCGGACCCGGCGTTGCCAAGCAACTTCGCACGGGGCTTCCCCGGACCATGCAGTCGCTGAAAGCCTATGCAGAGCAGCGCCACGCGCCGGTTCGCGCCGGCGCCTGACCGCCCCTAGTAGGTCACCGTGACGGTGACCGTGTCGCTGTAGCTGCCCGGCGCCACATTGGTCTGGGCCGGCACCCGGCCGTAGACCGGGATGGCGCTGCCGGGATTGCCGCTGCCGTCGACCGTGTCCGTGCCCGCGGCATTGCCCCAGCGCAGCGAGCGCGCGGCATCGCGGTACAGCTCGTAGCGGATGTAGTCGCCGGTGCCGCCCGCCATGCGCCGCTGCGTCCCCGTCACGTTCACGCCATTGCTCAGCCCCACCTTCCAGGCGGTGCTGGGCGGGCAGGCCATGGTGATGGCCGCCGCGCCGTCGACTGCGGACGCCAGCGAGCTGGCACTGCCGAAGTCCAGGTCGGTGGCCGTCACGCTGACGGCACAGGCGCTCGAATAGGTGGCCGTGACCTGCGTGTAGAAATTCGTCACCCCGGTGTACTTGGCCGAGCTCGCGTTGCAACTGCCGGGGGCGTTGCCGCTCTTCATGCCCCAGACGACCTGGGAGTTGTAGATGTTGGCCTGGTAGCTGCCCGCCGCCAGCGACTGCCCCGACGGCACACGGCCGTACAGCGGAATGTTCAGCGCGACGTTGCCGCCGCCCGCCGGCAGCACGAACACGCCCGCCGCGCTGCTGTAGGTGCCGCCGCCCGGCGGTGGGCCGACGATGCTACTGCGGCCCGCATCGGAATAGATGTTGTAGGCCATCTGCGAGCCGTTCCAGTTGGTCATGTAGCGCGGCGCGTAGCCGGCGATCTCGTTGCCCTGGTAGACGTACACGCAGTAGTTCATGTACATCGTCTGGCCGGTGTCGTTCTGGCAGGCGAAGCCGACCGTGGCGGTGGTGTCCGTCGCCGCCGACGCCGTCACGGTGCCGAAGGCGAAGCTGGGCTGGCTGGCGACCCAGCAGCTCGGGTCGGCATGCGCCGCGCCCATGCCCAGCAGCCACGAGAGCGCCAGCGCCAGTTTCACGAATCTCAACGTCCACATGTCAACCGCTCTTTCTGCAAACCACCGCCCTCGGGACGCCGCCATTCGAACTGCGCCCGGCACACCGCGCCGTCGGGCGTGCGCACGGCCAGCGTGTTGCGCACGTCGAGCGTGTCCAGGTACACCCAGCCGTCATAGCCCACCACCGCACCGCCGCCGTCCTGGCCGTTCACCTGCACGCGGCTGCCCAGCGGCAAGGGCTGGCCCTGTGCGTCCATCAATGCCACGTGGGCTGCCCGCACGGGCGTGATGCCGAAATGCGCCCGCGCGCCCGACCGGCCGGCGGGAGTGATGAGGCTCTCGGCGCGCTCGATGCGCACGTCGGCGGGAAGGTCCATCGGGTCGATCGCCAGCTTGTTGTTCTGGTAGGCGTTCACCGGCACGACCAGCAGCAGGCCGCTCGCATTGGTCTGCCCCACCGGTCGATTCTCGAGCTTCACGGGCACGCCGGCCACGCCGTCGGTGTCCACCACCGCAAAGGCATCGTCGATGCGCCGCGCGGCCAGCACCCCGCCGCCCATCAGCACCAGCGCACCGCTGGCGCCGGCGTAGGCGTAGCGGCTGGCGCGGCCGCCGCCCATCTCGCTCACGCCGGCCTGCACGCGGCCGTAGGGGCCGAGGTAGTTGATTTCGGCCTGCCCGCCGGTCGTGCCGCCGCCCGTGCGCGCGGTGGCGCGCCAGCCCCAGCCGCCGTCACCGAGGGGGGAGTGCTGCGCGCTGACGGTGCCCACGGTGCCCTGGTCGCCGCTGCGCTGCACGCCGGCGCTCACGCTGGTCTGCGCGTCCCACGACCAGCTCAGGCCGACGAAGATGCCGCGGTCGCTGCGCTTGTCCAGGTTCTGGTTCATGCCCACCGAGACCGAGGTCGTGCGCCCGATCGAACGGAACCAGTTCACGCTGGCGTAGCGCGACGCGTTCTGCCCCACCGGGCGCAGGTAGAGGTAGCTGACGCTGACGTTGCCCAGGCCGCCCATGTCATAGCCCACGCTCGCACTGGCGCTGCCCTTGGCCGGCGCCGAGCCGTAGGCCGTGGCCACGTCGCGGTAGTCGCCCTGGGTGCGGGTGCCGTTCAGGCCGACCGACAAGCGCTCCTGCCGCCACAGGTAGCCCAGGCTGGTCTGCGTGCCGCTGCGGCTGCCGCCGGGGGCGTCGGCGTCGTGCCGGCTGCCCGCCAGCGCGGCCGACAGCGTGCCCGCGGCGCCCAGTTGCCACACGCCCCCGGCGCCGGCCAGCGCCAGGCCGCGCGTCACTTCGCCATGCGCTTCCACCGTGAAGCTGTCGCTGAGGCCCCGGCGCCAGGTGCCGGTCAGCACCGGTTGCTTGCCATAGTCGAAGGAGCGCAGGCCGTAGTTGCGGCGCACCACGCCCAGGTCCACCGTCCAGTCGCTCAGCCCGGGCGCCAGCAGGCGGCTGCTGTCGAAGAGAGAAAAGCTCAGCGTGGCGGCGCGGCCCAGCGCATCGGTCACCACCACCTGCGCCGTGCCCGTGCTGTTGATGCGCGGCAGCGTGTTGAGCTGGAAGGGCCCCGCCGGCACCTGGCCGCTGTACTGGCGAATGCCGTCGATGAACAGTTCCACGTCCGAAGGCATCGTGGCCGAGCCGATGAAGCTGGGCAGCGGCGCGGTCTGCCGGTAGGGCTGCAAACCGAAGTCGCGCGACAGCTGGATGCCGCCGATGCGCGTGGCGCGCGACCAGGGCACGGCGCCGGTGAGCGTGTCGCCCACGCGCAGGGTGAGCATCCTGTCGGGGAAGGCCAGGCTCCAGGTGCTGTCCATGCGCACGGACTGGTCCTTCCAGCCCTGGGTGTCGTGCGTGCGCTGCATCAGCCAGGTGGTGCTGAGCACGCTGGCGCCGCGAAACGCGCGCAGCTCGCCGAAGGCGCTCAGGCTGGCGCTGCCGCCCCTGCCCTGGGTGCCATAGAGGTCGTAGTTCAGCAGCAGGCCGGTGGACGTGCTCAGGGGCTGCGCGGTGACGGCCGCCTGCCCCACGGTGGCCGTGGGCAGCTGCAGCATCGCCAGCGGCGCGGTCAGGCTCAGTTGCTGGCGCGCGGCGTCGTAGTCGGCCACCAGCCCGGGCAGGTCGCGCAGGGGCAGCCATTCGGCGCCGTTGTCGGGCAGGGAAAAACTCAGTTCGCGCAGCACCGCGCGGGAGGCCCACAAGGCCCCGGCCTGCAGGCGAAACGGGTGCAGTCCACGCGCCATGCCGTTGAGGCTGACCTCCAGGTACAGCGTCATGGCCCCCGGCACGGACTGCGCGGCGGGCGCTGCGTGGGCAGGGAGCGCGGTCAGGGCCAGTGCAAACGGAGCCAGCAAGGCCCTCGCAGCGAACCCGGCCCGCTCAGCGCGCCAGCGGCGCGAGGTTGGCGTCCGTCGTTCTGCCATCGATCATGACCTGCCAACGGCCCGGGCCGGCCACGGCGGCGGGCGGCGTCTTCAGCGGCCAGCGCATGGTGGCGCCGGGCAGCACGTAGCCCAGCAAGCCGGTGTAGGCGGCGACGGCGCGGCCGTCGGCGCCGGTGAACACGAGGTCCGCCAGCTGGGCATGCACCCCGCCGCTGTTGCTGACTTCCAGCACGGCCTTGCCGTCCTCGCGCCGCAGGCTCCAGCGCAACTGCGCGGGGGCCGGCTCCGCGCCCGCCGGGGACACGAAGATGGGCAGCGAGTGCCGCATCACGAAGTTCAGGTTGCTCTTCTTGCCGTCCGTCGCGGTGCCTGCCGCCTGGGGCACGGGCAGCTCATCCACCAGCACGCGGTAGGCCTCTTCCGCCGGGCCCGCGGGGGGCGGGCCGTTGCGGATCACGCGCACCAGTTGCCGCCCGTCGGTGGGCAGTTGCAGCATGGGCGGGCTGACGACCAATCCGTCCGCTGGCTCCATGCGATCCTGCCCGTCGACCTGCGTCCAGCGGAACACGCGGATCTGCGCGTCCAGCGGCGCGGCTCCCGTGTTGCTCAGCCAGAGCCCGTCGCCCTGCCGGGTCGGCGCCAGCGTCAGGGTGACGGGCGAGACCTGCAGGCCGGCCGCCTGGACCGCACCGCCGCCAAGCAGGCATGCGCCCCACAGTCCGAGGATGGCAAGTGCATGTCTCACGATTCAGCTCTGGCTCGGTGATTCAGCTCTGGCTCAGTACGTGACCGTCACCGTGACGGTGTCGGCGTAGCTGTCCGGGGTGAAGTTGGCGTTGGTGTTCTTGGCGTAAACCGTGTGCGTGATCGCCGCACCGGTGCCCGTGCCGCCGACCACATTGGCGCCGGTGCCGATGGTGTTGCCCCACACGGTGGTGTTGCCCGCGTTGGAGTACAGCGCGTAGGGCACCTTGTCGGTGTTGGTGGCCGAGTTGGCGACGGACGACATGGCACCCGTGCCGTCGGTGGTGCCGCCGTTGGTGGACGAAGGCAGCAGGCCGACGGTGTAGGGCGTGGTCTTGGAGCAGGTGACCGAGATGGTGCTGTTGCCTGTCTGGTTGGTGGCGGTGGGCAGCACGGTGGTGCCCAGGTTGATGTCGGAGGCGTTGCCGGCGGTCACCGAGCAGCTGCGGACGATGGTCATCTTGACCTGGAAGTTGGCACCGGCGGTGTCAGCCAGGGCCGAACCGGATGCGAAAACGAGGGTGGCGGTGGCCGCCGCGGCGACTGCGAGCTTGAGCATGAAGGCACTCCAAATGTAATCAATAAGACCTGACAGGTCGGTATTTTGTAATCATTTTGCATACGTTTTGACTACAAAGTGGCGCAAGGATGCCCCACAACCGGCCCGTTTGCCCTCGGATTCACGGCGCCTCGGCTCAAGTTTCGTGATGTAGTTCTCGTAACAATTGGAAAACTGTTTGCAGTGTTTACATTTCCGCCACAGTCCCGGCGCCGCGTGGCTCGGCGAAATGGAGGCTTGGGTGCGGTCGATGGCGGGTGGGGAAAGTGGTCGCGACAAGCGCAGGGCCCTCGGCGCCAGAGGCTGACCAGCCTATTCGTGCCGATTGGGGGCAGCCCGCCGAATAGGCCGTCACAGCCAGCCCCACAGGCGCCCAGCCCTCTCCCGAATCTCAGACCCTCGCTGCCGACGCCGGTCGAAAACGGTCGCGGTCAAGGTGAGGCTGGAAGACCGTCTTCATAGCGAAACCGGTAGATTTGGCCGTTGAAATCCATCGCCTCGACGAACTGAGGATGAAGCGCAAATCGCTCCGAAAAGATGTCGGCTCCCGACTCGCTCCAGAGAATTTCTCCGGCCGCTGAGAATCGAGCGATCTCCAGCTCCCCATGCGAAATGAAGGCGCTGTGCCTCTCGTCGAAGTGGATTCCAAAGCAGGTCGCCGAGTCCACCTTGAGCGACCAGATCATCTTGGCCGGCTCGAGACCCAAGCACACCACACTGTCTCCCACCGCCAGATAGAGGAGCCCGTCCTTGAAGACAGCCGAGTGCTGGTGCACTCCGCTTGCACCCCCGCCGTTGGAAGTCACTGCGACAGGCTCATCGTCCAGCAGGACGCCATGAATCGAGCTGGGCCATGCCCCATCTGCGAGTTGCACCTCAAGCGGGTAGCACCGAACGTTGTCAGCCGAACTCAACGAATAGGTCGGCTCGTTGACGATCCGAATGACGCCTGCTGGGCTTGAGAGTTGCATGGGACGACGAATCTATGGCCTGGATCACCCATCACGAAACTCGTTCGCAAAACTCAACGGCATCCGGGCAATTCACAAAAATGAAGTCCTCCGCCGCACTTTGCGTACGCCAAACAAACCGGAACTCGGCTTCCTCGGCAAAGCGTTCCTCTTTCATAAAGTAGGCCCGGTCCCCCGTGGCGGCAGCAACCCGCCGCGCAAGGCTTCGCTTGTATGAATCGAAGAACTCTTCCACGTACCCGGCGACGACCCCGATCTTTGACATGTCGAGAACCGGCTCGTCCGCGGGATCCGAGAGTGAGTTTTCTTGCGAAATCGAACGTTCCGCGACGTACTCACATGGCCCCGCAACCGCATCAACAAAGTCGGGGATCTGGGCAGCGACAGCCTGTGAAAATTTCTCAACATCACGAATCGCAAAGTAGCTATCGACTTCGAACCGCCGCATGAGGCTTGGACCTTCCTGCGTACTCGTGCAGAGCATGTAGCTATGGGCCCCTGCCCGTTGAATGCCAGCGATGGCGTTGTCGCCTCGCTTCACCAAGAAATTCAGCTTCCCCTCGTTGGCGTCGCGGCGGACGCTGCTCTCGTGTGCGATACACCGAGCATAGGAAGTCAGCATCAATCGTCCCGAATGAAAGAACTCGTCGACATATTTGCCATCCATGTAGCGAAACACGGTTGGCGAAGGATTGCTGTGGATCATGAGACGCTGGCTTGAAGCCGAAGCTGCCAAGGAAGCTTGAGCCTCAGGCCTTGGCCAACCGGCGCCGCGCCTTCACCGCCGACGCCAGCCCTTCGAGCACCGGCACCGTCTGCGCAAAACCGATGCACGCATCGGTGATCGACACGCCGTGCTTCAGCGGCACACCAGGCTTCAGGTCCTGCCGGCCTTCCTCGAGGTGGCTCTCGATCATGATCCCGGTGATGCGCCGCTCGCCACCTGCGATCTGCGCCGACACGTCCTCGGCGACCACGATCTGGCGCTGGTGCTGCTTGCTGCTGTTGCCGTGCGAGACGTCGATCATCACCTGCGGGCGCAGGCCGTTGGCCAGCAGCGCCTCGCAGCTCGAAGCGACATCCGCCGCCGAATAGTTGGGCGCCTTGCCGCCGCGCAGGATCACGTGGCAGTCGTCGTTGCCGCGCGTCTCGAAGATCGCCGCCATGCCCATCTTGGTCATGCCCATGAAGGCATGCGGCGCGCGGGCCGCGAGGATGGCGTCGGCCGCCACCTTCACGCTGCCGTCGGTGCCGTTCTTGAAACCGACCGGGCAGCTCAGGCCCGAGGCCAGCTGGCGGTGGCTCTGGCTCTCGGTGGTGCGCGCGCCGATGGCGCCCCAGGCGATCAGGTCGGCGATGAACTGCGGGCTCAACAGGTCGAGGAACTCGGTGCCGGTCGGCAGGCCCAGCGTGGTCAGCTCCAGCAGCAGGCGCCGCGCGCGCTCCAGGCCTTCGTTGATGGCGAAGCTGCCATCCAGGTGCGGATCGTTGATGTAGCCCTTCCAGCCGACGGTGGTGCGCGGCTTCTCGAAGTAGGCGCGCATGACGATGAGCAGGTCGTCCTGCAGCGAATCGGCCACCTTCTTCAGGCGCTGCGCGTATTCGATGGCCTGGTCGTGGTCGTGGATGGAGCACGGTCCGACCACGACCACCAGCCGGTCGTCGCGGCCGTGCAGCACGTCGGCGATGGCGGCGCGGCTGCCTTCGACCAGCGCGAGCGTGTTGTCGCGCACGGGCACGCGCTCCTGCAGCAGCGCGGGGGTCATGAGGGGGCGCACGGCGCCGATGCGCACGTCGTCGATGCGGGTGGTGTCGAGGGTGCTGTCGCGGGAGCCGACTTCGGCGTCGTGGCGGGGGTCGTCGAGGCGGGACATGGTCGTGGAATGCTGTGATGTCGAGGGGGTTGCTTCGATTGTCCCCCAGCACGCCCTCCTCCCCCGGCTCAGGCCGCCTTCAGGAACACATCATCGTCCGGCACGGCCTGCATCGGCAGTTGGCCTCATGGGCCAAAAGCCAGGCGATCACGCCGACGAACGCGACAGCGTCGCCAACTTCTTCCTCGCGCTCTGCAAGAGGCCGACCTTCTCGACGGGCAGCGGCGCCTTCGTATCCCCGAGCTTGATGATCTCGAGCGCCGCGGGTTTCGGCATGAGCGCATCGCGCGGCGTGAGGCCGTTGAACTTCGCGTTCGAGATGACGTGCACCTTCAGGTGGCGGTGGATGGTCTTCGAGAGCTTCCGGCAGGCGGCCGACAGGGTGGCTTCATCGGGCATCGACTGGCCGTGCACGACGAGCAGCTCCAGGGTGCCGTCTTCGTCCTCCGCGAGCACGAAGGCGCGCACGACCGAGGCCTTGAACTTGCCGCGCAGCATCGCGCGAACCGGCTCGGCCGCGGCGAACGACTTGAGCGCGATGTTGCGCAGTTCGTCGTGGAAGATGAACGCGCGGTCGATCGAGAAGGTCTCGGCCTCCTCGGCCTTCGGCTTTTGCTTCTTCAGGATGCCGCTGCCGACGAGGTGCGCCAAGGTGCGCTCCGCATCGGCCGTGTCGAGCTTGGAGCGATGGGCCAGCTCGCTGGAAGACAAGGGTTGTTGGGGCGCCGCGTAGGCGACCATCAAGAGATTTTGCACCTCGGGGGCGAAAAGAAAATCTGCAGCACTCATTTCGCGGTTCTCAACTTCTCTGCGTGTGTGGGGGTTCTCTACCAGCGGGTTGCATTATCGAGAGCGCCCCGCTTCCCGTGCGATGCGGCTTTCTCCACGGCGTTTTCGCGGCGGATTCCGTCACCGCGCATGGCGCCGGCCTACAGCGGAGCCCGGCGCTCACCGGTAAGAACGGCTGAACACGACAAGGAGCTTCAGCCATGGACCTGGAACAGACGATCGACAAGATCAAGCAGGTGGATGCCGCACGCGCCGACTACCCCGACGAACACCTCGTCGTGCTCGGCGCCGGCGTGCTGCTGTTGCTGGCCGCTGGCCGCAGCCGGTCGTTCCTGATGCGAGTCATCGCGGGCGCCGCCGGCGGCGCGCTGATCGGCCGGGCGGCGAGCGGCACCGGCGGCATCGCGAAGCTGGCCGGCGTGTTGCAAAACGGGGGCCTGGCATGGCCGCGGCGCTGACCCCGCGGGCCCGCCCGCCCGCAGGCGACCCCCGGCGGTACTGGGCCCCGTGCCTGGGCGTGGCGCTGGTGGCGATGTCGCTCTTCTATGTGACCTTGAAAGACCTGGTGCACGAGAGCGCGGCGCGTGCTGCGCTCCTGACCACGGCAGCCGTTCCGGTCGAGGCCGCGCCCGACAGATCGACCGCCCGCGAAACCTTCCCGGATGCGGTGACCCGCGCATCCAAGGAACCTGCCACGCTGACGAACACGCACTTCGAGCCCCCAGTGATCGCCCCCACAGCCAAGACCGTGCCTGCCGTCGTCGAGGTGCACAAGTGCGTCATGCCCGAGGGCGATGCGGCCTACTCCGACGGGCCGTGCCCCGCACGCGCTCGCGCGAGCACGCTGCGATTGCCGCGCGACCTGCACGCCTTGGCGAGTCCCTGAGCTCTTGAGCGGCTCACCCCGCCTTCAGAAACACATCGTGGTCCGGCGCGAAGTTGGCGTGCAGCGGCAGCATCGCGCCGCCGAGCGCGCAGGCCTGCGCCCCCGCCCTGCCCCCATGCAGCTGCGGCGCCCACAGGCCTTCCCAGTTGCATTGCGCGAGCGCCGCGCGGGTCTGCACCAGCAGCGCGTCGAGCAGCGCGCGCGACATCGATCCGTCCATCACCACGTCGGCCAGGTCGAGCACCGCGGTGCTGCTGACGATGGCATGCGCCAGCGCGCGTGACGCGCTGCCGAGCCAGGCTTGCGTGGCCGCGGCGAACGGCGCCTCGAGCGCGCGGTCGTCGTAGGCAGCGGTGGCGTCGAGGCCTTCGGCGCGCAGGCGCTGCTCGAGCTCCCACAGCGACGCCTCGGCCACCACCTGCGTCGACAGGCCTTCGGAGGGCTTCTCGGTGCGCATCGGGATCGACGCCAGCGCCCCCGCGTTGCCGTGTGCGCCGGTGTGCAGGTGCGAGTTGATGACCAGCCCGCCGCCCACGAAGGTGTCGACGAAGATGTACAGAAAGCTCTTGAGGTCGTGTCCGCGCCCCGTCACCAGTTCGGCCACGCAGGCCGCCACGGTGTCGCGCGCAAAGCCCACGGGCACGTCGGTGCGCGCGCGCACCTCGGCCAGCAGGTCCATCTGGTTCCATTCGTCCGACTGCGCCTTCGACAGCCCCAGCGTGCGGTGCCAGCCGCCGAGCTGGAACGGTGCCGCCAGACCCGCGCCCACGTTGCGCGCAGCCAGCGGCCCGAGCCCGTCGCGCAGCCGGTGGATGTGCTCGGCGATCACGGGCAGCAACGCCGCGGCGTCGGGGAACTCGTAGCGGATCGCGTGGTGCTCGCGCACCCGCGCCGCGAAGTCGATCAGCAGCCACTCGGCCCCGCGCCGCCCGAGCTTCACGCCGATGGCAAAGGCGCCGTCGGGGTTGAGCGCCAGCGGCACCGAGGGCTGGCCGATGCGCCCGCGCACGCGGCTTTGCTTGACGATGAGGCCGTCGTCCTCGAGCCGCGCGGTGATCAGGCCGATGGTCTGCGCGCTCAGGCCCGTGAGCCGCGCGAGGTCGGCCTTGGGCAGGCTGGTGTGCACGCGCAGCGCCTGCAGCACCACGCGCTCGTTGAACTGGCGCATGCCCACCTGGTTGGAGCCGCGCGGACGCAGCAAGGCCGAGGGGCGTTCAACGATGGCGATGTCGGTGCCGGTATCAGGCATGCGCCTCCGCGGGCAACTGGTCGGCGGTCATGGCGCCGGTCATCACGGCCACGGTGTCGCTCATGCTGATCTTCTTCGGATTGAGCACGGCCGCGCGCCTGCCCAGGCGCGCCACGTGGATGCGGTCGGCCACCTCGAACACATGCGGCATGTTGTGGCTGATGAGCACCACGGGCAGGCCGCGCTCGCGCACGCGGCGGATCAGCTCGAGCACCATGTTGCCCTCCTTCACGCCGAGCGCGGCGGTGGGCTCGTCCATGATGACCACGTGCCGCGCGAAGGCCGCGCTGCGCGCCACCGCCACGCACTGGCGCTGGCCGCCCGAGAGGGTTTCGACCGCCTGCGTCATCGACTGGATGCCGACCTTCAGGTCGGCCATGCGCGCCGTGCTTTCGAGCAGCATCTTCTTCTTGTCGAGCATGCGCAGCACATTGCCCAGGAAGCCGGGGCGGCGCAGCTCGCGGCCCAGGAAGAGGTTCTCGTAGATGGTCATCGCGGGCGCGACGGCGAGGTCCTGGTAAACCGTCTCGATGCCGGCGCGGCGCGCGTCCAGCGGGTTGCGGAAATGCACCGGCGCGCCGTCGAGCAGGATCTGGCCTTCGTCGGGCACGATGGCGCCCGACAGCGCCTTGATGAGCGACGACTTGCCCGCGCCGTTGTCTCCGATCACCGCGAGGATCTCGCCTTCGCGCAGCTCGAAGTCGACGCCGTCGAGCGCGGTGACCTGGCCGTAGCGCTTCACCAGGCCCTTGGCCTGCATCACGATCTTGGGGTTGGCCACGGTGTTCATCAGCGGGCTCCCTTGCGCGAGAGTTGATCGGCCGCCACCGCCAGGATCACGAGCACGCCCGTCACCAGCACCTGGTAGATCGACGACACGCCCATCAGCGTGAGCCCGTTGCGGAACACGCCCACGATCAGCACGCCGATGAGCGAACCCAGCACGATGCCGCGCCCGCCGAAGAGGCTGGTGCCGCCGAGCACCACGGCCGTGATGGCGTCCAGGTTTTCGGTCTGGCCCGCGTTCGGGTCGCCCACGCCGGTGCGCGCCACCGACAGCAGCGAGGCGATGCCGTAGAACACGCCCGCCGCCACGTACACCGCGAGCAGCACGCGCTGCGTGGGAATGCCCACCAGCCGCGTGGCCTCGGCGTTGTTGCCGATCGCGTAGACATGCCGGCCGGCCGCCGTCTCGCGCAGCACGAACCACGCGAGCGCATAGAGCGCCAGCATGAGCACCGAGCCCCACGCCACCTCGGCGCTGCCGATGGTGAAGGTGGTGCCCAGGCCCGTGAGGCCGGCGGGCAGGTCGGTGATCGTTTGCGACGACGAATACAGCTGCGTGATCGCGAACGCGATGTTCAGCGTGCCCAGCGTCACGATGAACGGCGGCAGCTTGATGCGCGTGACCAGCAGGCCGTTGAGCAGGCCGAACAGCGTCGTCACGCCGATGCCGCACAGGATGGCCACCGGCACCGGCATGCCGAGTTCGGTGGCGAACTTCGTCATGATGATCCCGCCCAGCGCCATCACCATGCCGCACGACAGGTCGATGCCGGCCGTGAGGATGATCAGCGTCTGGCCGATGGCGATCACGCCCACCACCATCACCTGCTGCAGGATCAGCGACAGGTTGCCGCCCGTGAGAAAGCGGTCGGACTGCGTCGCAAAGAAGATGCATGCGCCGAGCAGGGCCAGCCACGGCCCGAGGGCGCCCCACGGAATGCGGTGCGTCGGAGATGTCGCCATCGATGTGTTTTCCTTGTTGCCCGGGGGCCGTTTACTTCTTGCCCCAGCACAGCTCGGTGCCGGTCTTGGTGTCCTTGCTGTCGACGCCGGCCACGCTCTTGCCGGCGATGAGCGTCACGCCGGTGTCGACGTAGCCCGAAGCCTTCTTGCCGGTCTTGGCGAACTCGACGCCCGCGGCCACGCCCATGGCGGCCATCTTCAGCGGGTACTGCTGCGAGGTCGCGGCGATGATGCCGGCGGCCGTGTCCTTGATGCCCTGGCAGCCGCCGTCGACCGAGACGATCATCACGCCCTTCTCCTTGCCCGCGCGCTTGAGCGCGTTGTAGGCACCGGCCGCGGCGGGCTCGTTGATGGTGTAGACCAGGTTCACGTCGGGCGCCTTCTGCAGGCAGTTCTCCATCACGGTCTGCGCCTTGGCCTGGTCGCCGAAGCTGTCGGCCATGCAGACGATCTCGGGCGACTTCGACAGCTCGTTCGACTTGGCGTCGTTGGCCGGCAGCCCGAAGCCCTTCATGAAGCCGTTGTGGCGCTGCGCGCCCACGGGGTGGCCCGGCAGCAGGTCGAGCGCGACGATCTTGGGCGTCTTGCCGGCCATCGCGGCCTTGGCGTACTCGCCGATGAGCACGCCGGCCGTGTAGTTGTTGGTGGCGAAGAGCGCGTCGGTGGCGTCCGGCGGATCGGCCGGGCTGTCGAGTGCGATCACCTGCACGCCCTTGTCGCGCGCCTTCTTGATGGCCGGCACGATGGCCTTGGCGTCGCTGGGCGTGATGAGGATGGTCTTGGCGCCGGCGGCGATCATGTTTTCCATCGCCGTGATCTGGCCCGCGTTGTCGCCGTCGGCCTTGCCCGCGCCGGACAGCAGCTTGGCACCGAGCTTCTTGGCCTCTTCCTGCGCGCCCTCTTTCATCTTCACGAAGAAGGGGTTGGTCTCGGTCTTGGTGACCAGGCCGATGACCGGCGGGTCGGCGGCCAGGGCCGTGGACGTGGCCGATGCGGCCAGGGCCAGGACGGCCAGGGCGGGAACGAAGCGCGGGCGGGTGAACATGAGGTTGTCTCCTTCAGGGGGCGGGCGCACAGCGCCTGCCGTGCTTGCTTTGGAACCGGATCACCGCCCGCAAACAAGCGGGAAGGCATCCGGACGCGAGGGGGACTATCGAGCAGTCGACCGACTAAATCAAGTCACTTTAGTTATCGAAAACCCGAGGGCGTTGCCGTCGGGTTCCGGTCGGTCCATTCCGTCGCGACGGGCAGTTTGTAATTCAAATGGTCTCGTTTCAATTGCCGCGACAGCTATTCTTTTCAAAATTTGACAATTGTCATGGGTGTTGATTTATCGTCAGACCTAATAGGAAAAATCATCAATTCGTGAGTGAAAAACAAAGTTCGCGCGCCGCCCCGGTGCCCGGACGGCGTTGATGCCAATGGATGCAGTGCTCTGGTTTTTTCGTTCCGAACCGCCGGCCGGCTTGAATAAGTTGAATAAATAAACCCGGAGGAATTGCGGCAGATGGTCAGTCAGCTCGTGGAAATACTCAGAAACAGTCCGGAAATCGCATTGTTTCTGGTGCTGTGCATCGGCTACGCGGTGGGCCAGATCCGTTTCGGCCCGATCCAGCTCGGCGGCATCTGCGGCACGCTGATTGCCGCGCTGGTGGTCGGCCAACTGGGCATCCGGCTCGACGACAGCGTGAAGAACGTGTTCTTCATGCTCTTCATCTTTGCGCTCGGCTACGCGGGCGGCCCGCAGTTCTTTGCCAACCTCGACGCCAAGGGCCTGCGGCTGGGCCTGCTGTGCCTGGTCGAGGTGGTGGTGGTGCTCGCGCTGGTGCTCTGCGCCACGGTGCTGCTGTCGCTCGACCGCGGCACGGCCGCCGGGCTGATGGCGGGCGCGGCCACCGAATCGGCGGTGGTGGGCACGGCGACCGACGCGATCTCGAAGCTGTCGCTCCCCGCCGCCGAGATCGCGCAACTGCAGGCCAACGTGGTCACGGCCTACTCCATCACCTACGTCTTCGGGCTGATCGCCATCGTGGTGGTCACGAGCCAGGTGTTTCCGCTGCTGCTGCGCGTGAACCTGCGCGCCGAAGCCGACAAGCTCTGGAAGACCATGGGCGGCGGCGCCGACGACCCGGACGCCGCCAGCGCCACGCCCGAGATGGTCGGACGCGTGTTCCGCGTCACCGTGGGCCGCGGCCGCTCGGTCGGCGAGCTGACGTCGATCCTCGGGCGGCAGGCCAGCATCGAGCGCGTGGTGCGCGACGGCCAGAGCCTCGCGGTCGAGCCCGGGCTGCACCTGCGCGTGGGCGACCAGGTGCTGGCCATCGGCCGGCGCAGCGCGCTCGTCAACGTGGGCGAGCTGCTGGGCCGCGAGTTCGCCGACACCACCGCCTTCGACACCGTGGTCGAGACCACCGAGGTCGTCGCCAACCGCCGCGAATGGTTCGGCCGCGGGCTGCGCGCACTCGAAGCCGTGCTGCCCTCCGCCGTGCAGGTGGTGGGCGTGGCGCGCGACGGCCATGCCATGCCGCTCGTGAACGACCTCACACTGCAGCGCGGCGACGTGCTCAAGCTCTACGGCCCCGCGCCCGAGGTGGCGAGCGCCATCGCGCAGGTCGGCGACCGCGTGATCGCCTCCACGCGCAGCAACATCAGCTTCGCCGCCGCGGGCATCCTGCTGGGCGTGTTCATCGGCAGTTTCAGCGCCAAGCTCGGCGGCATTCCGTTTTCGCTCGGCACCGGCGGCGGTGCGCTGCTCACCGGGCTGGCCTTCGGCTGGTACCAGTCCAAGCACCCGCACCGCCTGAGCGTGCCGGCCGACGCGCTGGCGCTCATGAAGGACCTGGGCCTGGCCACCTTCATCGCCTGCGTGGGCCTGGCCTCGGGGCCGCAGGCGCTGGCGCTGGTCCAGAAGTTCGGCGTTGCGCTGCCGCTGGTGGGCATCGCCGTCGCGGTGGTGCCGGCCAGCATCTCGCTGTTCGTCGGCCACCGCCTGCTCAAGCTCGAGGCGCCGGTGCTGCTGGGCGCCATCGCCGGCCAGCAGTGCAGCACGCCCGCGCTCAGCGCGGTGCAGAACGCCGCGGGCAACGCCACGCCGCTGCTGGGCTACACGATCACCTACGCCATCTCGAACGTCGTGCTGCCGCTGATGGGGCCGCTGATCGTGGCCCTGGCCGGCCTGGTGCAGCACGCGAAATAAGACAACGACCCGAGACGCTCCACGCCCTTCTCTTCTCTCTTCTTCTCATTGATGCACTGAAAGGACTTCCCCTATGGAATGGCTGCATGAACTCTTCAAGAAGTCGCCCGAAATGGCGCTCTTTCTCTCGCTGGCGGTCGGCTACTGGATCGGCAAGATCAAGTTCGGCAAGTTCCAGCTCGGCGGCGTCGCCGGCTCGCTGCTGGTGGCAGTGATCGTGAGCCAGGTCGGCGTGCAGATCGACGGCGGCGTGAAGGCCGTGCTGTTCGCGCTGTTCATCTACGCCGTGGGCTTCGAGAGCGGGCCGCAGTTCTTCAGCTCGCTCGGCAAGCAGTCGATCAAGGAAATCATCCTGGCCGCCGTGATGGCGGCCACGGGCCTGGCGACCGTGGTGGTCATGGCCAAGCTGTTCGGGCTCGACAAGGGCCTGGCGGCGGGCGTGGCGGCCGGTGGCCTCACGCAGAGCGCCATCATCGGCACCGCGGGCGACGCCATCGGCAAGCTCGGCCTCGCCGCGGCCGAGACGGCGCGGCTGCAGGGCAACGTGGCCATCGGCTATGCCGTGACCTACGTGTTCGGCTCGTTCGGCGCGATCATCGTGTGCGTCAACATCCTGCCCAAGCTCATGGGCCGCAGCATCCGCGACGACGCGATCGCGGCCGAAACCGCGATGCAGGCCGGCGTGAAGGTGCTCGGCCCCGACCAGGAAGAAGCCGCGCCCTCGCTGGTCGGGCGCATCTACCAGCTCACGAGCGACCCGCAGCGCACGGTGGCCGACATCGAGAACGCCAACCCGGCCACCACCATCACCATCGAGCGCGTGAAGCGCGACGGCAAGTTCGTCGAGGTCAGCCCCACGCTCGTGCTGCGCCAGGGCGACTACGTGCTCACCGTGGGCCGGCGCGATGCCGTGGTGGCGAGCGCGCCGCTGCTGGGCAAGGAGGTCGACGCGGTCGACGGCATGGAGCTGACGCTGAACAAGCGCGAGATCGTGCTCACCAACAAGGACTTCGGCGGCAAGACCGTCGACCAGATCCGCCAGGCCACCGCCGGCGGCGTGCGCCACGGCATCTTCGTGGTGCAGCTCAGCCGCATGGGCCAGGTGCTGCCGATGAAGCCCGACACCGTGGTGCAGGTCGGCGACCTGGTGTCGATCTTCGGCGCCGAGCAGGACGTGAAGCGCGTCGCCTCCCTCGTCGGCGACGTGATCGTGCCCAGCGCCAAGACCGACTTCGTGTACCTGGGCGCGGGCCTGGTGGTGGGCCTCTTGGTCGGCCTGCTGAGCGTGAAGATCGGCGCCATCCCGCTGACGCTCGGCGCCGGCGGCGGCGCGCTGCTGTCGGGCCTGCTGTTCGGCTGGTACCGCGCGAAGAAGCAGACCTTCGGCGCGCTGCCGCCCAGCGCGGTGCAGCTGCTGAAAGACCTGGGCCTGGCGGGCTTCGTGGTCGTGGTCGGCCTGACCTCGGGCCTGCAGGCCGTGCAGACCATCAAGGAGCTGGGCCTGACCATCTTCGGCGTCGGCGTGGTCGTCACGCTCGTGCCGATGATCCTCACGATGCTGTTCGGGCGCTACGTGCTGCGCTACGACAACACGGCCGTCTTCGCGGGCGCGCTGAGCGGCTCGCGCAGCGCCAACCCGGCCTTCGGCGAAGTGCTGGGCAAGGCCGAGAACGCCATTCCCACCGTGCCCTTCGCCATCACCTATGCGCTGGCCAACGTGTTCCTCACGCTGCTGGGGCCGCTGATCGTGGCGCTGGTCTGAGCACCACGCCTTCCCTTTTCTTTCTTCTTTCTTTTTTCTTTTTTCAACCAAGGAGTACTCCATGGATTTCGGCGACGTGAAAAAGCTGGGCGGCCTGAGCCCGTTCGAACTGAAGGATGCGCTGATCCAGGTCGCACGACAGAGTGACCGCCTCATGCTCAACGCCGGCCGCGGCAACCCGAACTTCCTGGCCACCACACCGCGCCACGGCTTCTTCCAGTTCGGCCTCTTTGCCATGACCGAGGCCGAGCGCTCGTACATCTACATGGCGGATGTGGGCGGCTTTCCGCAGCGCGAGGGCATCGAGGCACGCTTCGAGCTCTTCGCCAAGTCGCACGAGGGCGAGCCCGGCGTGCGCTTCATCGAGGCCGCCGTGTCCTACGTGCGCGACCAGCTGGGCCTGTCGGCCGGCGACTTCATCTACGAGATGTGCGAGGCCATCCTGGGTTGCAACTACCCGGTGCCCGACCGCATGCTGCGCCTGACCGAGATCGTCGTGGGCCAGTACATCCACAAGGAAATGATCGGCACCCACCCCTTCGTGGGCAAGTTCGACATGTACGCGGTGGAAGGCGGCACCGCCGCCATGACCTACCTGTTCAACAGCCTGCGCGAGAACCACCTGCTGTCGCCCGGCGACACCATCGCGCTGGGCATGCCGATCTTCACGCCCTACATCGAAATCCCGCACCTGAACGACTACCAGCTCATCGAGGCGCTGATCGACGCGCCGCCGGAGAACAACTGGCAGTTCACCAAGAAGGAGCTGCAGAAGCTGCTCGACCCGAAGGTCAAGGCCTTCTTCCTGTGCAACCCGAGCAACCCGCCCTCGGTGAAGATCAGCGACGAGGTGCTGGGCTACATCGCCGACATCGTGAAGCAGCGGCCCGACCTCATCATCCTCACGGACGACGTGTACGGCACCTTCGCCGACAACTTCCTGTCGCTGTTCGCGATCTGCCCGCAGAACACCATCCTGGTGTACTCGTTCTCGAAGTACTTCGGCGCCACCGGCTGGCGCATGGGCGTGGTCGCCACGCACGAGGACAACATCCTCGACCGCAAGATCGCCGCCCTGCCCGAGGCCAAGCGCAAGGAGCTCGACGCGCGCTACAGCTCCATCACCACCGAGCCGCGCAAGCTGAAGTTCATCGACCGCCTCGTGGCCGACAGCCGCACCGTGGCGCTCAACCACACGGCCGGCCTCTCCACGCCCGTGCAGGCGCAGATGGTGATGTTCTCGCTGTTCTGCCTCATGGACGAGGGCGAGACCTACAAGAAGTCGATGAAGCACATCGTCTCGCGCCGCAAGGAGGCGCTGTACCGCGAGCTCGGCCTGCCCCTGCCGCCTGACCCGAACTCGGTGAGCTACTACCACCTGCTCGACCTGCAGGACATCGCCACGCAGATGCACGGCGAGCGCTTCGGCAAATGGATTCTCACCAAGCTGCAGCCGAACGAGGCGCTGTTCCGCATCGCCGCCGAGACCAGCATCGTGCTGCTGCCCGGCCGCGGCTTCGGTGGCAAGCACCCGTCGGGGCGCGTGTCGCTGGCCAACCTCAACGAGTACGACTACGCGAACATCGGGCGCTCGCTGCGCAAGATGGCTTCGGAGTACTTTGCGGTGTTCGAGAAGGAGACCGGCGGGAGCAGCAAGAGTGCCGCCCCCGCCAAGGGCAAGCCGGCGAAGGCCGGGAAGAAGAAGTAGCCCTTCTCCCCGGCTACCGGCCCCGCAGGGCGCTCAGCCTGCCCTGCGCGCCGTCAGCCACTGCGACGGCGCCAGGGCCGCCGCCACCACGCGCACTTCGCCGATGTTGCCGAAGAAGCCGTCGGAGCGCTCGTTGTTCCACGAGCCGCCGCCCACCACCCATTGCGCGGAGGCCGAGAGCGAGGCCAGGCCCTGCGCCGCCGCGGTGTTGCGCAACACCGGCGCGCCTTCGACGTACATCGTGGTGTCGTGCGACACCGGGTCGTTGACGATCGCGATGTGCACCCAGCGGTCGGCAATGACCTCGCCCGACCAGTTGGTCTTTGCATAAGGGGTTCCTGCCGGGCTCGGCACGACCTCCCATTGCACTTCGCGCAGGCTCGAGATGGCGAACAGCATCGGCGGCGCGTCGCCGTCGCCCTGGAAACCGGGCAGGTCCCCGCTGCGACCGTCGCGCGTCATGATGTTCATCCACGCGTGGTCCTTGCTGGTCCAGGCCTTGTCGATCTTGACGAAGGCTTCGACCGTGTAGCCCTGGTCCAGCGTGTGCGCGTTGATGGGCGCTGCCGGATCGGTGAGGAAGTAACTCATCCGCGGCGGTGCGTTCTTGTTGGTGTTTCGGAAACGCACCGAGCCCGGCGCGGCCGAGAGGCGGTGGCGGTCGTCGGTCCAGATGATGTCGCCGTCGGCGGCATTGCGGATGACGCTCTGGTTCAGCGCATCGCGACGCAGCGGGTTCGCACCCGTCACGTCGGCGATCACGGTGCCCGGCAGCACCGGCTGGTTCACCGTGCCGCCGACGAAGCGCCAGTGCGCCAGCGTGTTCGCGACCTTGGGGTAGTCCTGCGCATCGGCGGCGGGCCGCTGCACGGTGGCCTCGGGGTCCTTGTAGTTGGCCAGGATCAGCGCCCTCGCCTGCTCGACCAGCGACTGCTCGACCGTGGCCTCGCCCGCGGCAAAGCCCTTGTTGAAGCCCGCGAAGCGCTGCGCGAAATCCATCTCGATGGTGAAAGCCTCGTTGGGCGTGGTGAGCACGGCCTGGTCGAAGGCGTTCAGCGTGGCAGCGGGCTTTTGCGGCACCCAGGGCGAGAACGACAGCACCTTGATCTGCTTGTTCGTCAGGTCGAACTCGTACAGGCGCATCAGGCCGTTGCCGCCCTGGTAGGCCATCTGGTAGTCGACCACCATCTCCTCGACCTTGTGGCCGAAGTCGTTGGTCTTCGTAAGGTGCGCGGCGCCGTGGTGGTGGCCGTTGAGCGTCATGAAGATCTGGTCGTTGTCGCGGATCAGCTTCTCCCACAGCATCTTGCCGTAGTCGGTTTCCAGCGGGCTGGTACCGTCGGGCGCGATGTTGAGCAGCTGGTGGTTGACCAGGATCACGGGCAGCGTCGGGTTCTTCGCGATCACCTGCCGCGCCCACGCGATGCCCGCGTCGGACACGCGCCACGACAGCGACAGCACCATGAACTTCTGGCCCTGCGCCTCGAACACGTGGTACTCGTGGAAGCCGCTGGTGTCGCGCGCGCCGAAGGTGGCCTGCTTCTTCGCGCGCTCGGTGCCGAACCACTTCAGGTAGGGCTCGGCGGCCAGGTTGCGTGCGGCGTCGGTGCCGTTGACGGGGTCGACGCCGTAGTCGACGTCGTTCAGCACGTCATGGTTGCCGGCCAGCACGCTGTAGGGCAGCTTCGCGTCCTCGAGCACCTTCATGGCGGCATCGGCCACCTTCCACTGGTCGGGCTTGCCGACCTGGTCGACCACGTCGCCGAGGTGGATGGTGAAAGGAATGTGCAGCGCCTTGGCGTTGGCGGCGATCCACTTCGTCTGCGCCGCGAAGGGCGCGCTGCCGAAGCGCTTGTCGTACTGGTCGCTCTCGGCGGCGGTGGCGTAGCGCGCGTAGAACTGGGTGTCGGGCATCACGGCCAGCGCGAAGCTCGAACGCTTGCTCACGACAGGTTCTGGCGCGGGCGGGTTGGGCGCCGGTGCGGGGGCGGGCAGCGGGCCGAAGCCGGCGCTGCCGCCACCACCACCGCCGCAGGCGGCGATGAGGGCGCTGCTGCTGCCCACGGTGAGCAGGGAGGCGCCGAGCTTGAGCATCTGCCGGCGTTGCGGGACGCGTTCGGTGTCGGGAGCGGAGGGGGAAGGGAAAGAAGAAAGCGCAAGCGCGCGTGCGCCGCGCGGATCGACGGAATCGGACATGACAAGAGAAAACGTTGGGAAGCACCCAGCGTAGGTCGCGGCCATGACTCGGTCATGTACGGCCCATGACACTTCCCCCCGAAGCGCCCTCCCCTGAACCCGGCTCAGGCCTTGGCCGCGCGCCCCGACGGCTCGAGCACCACCATCCGCCACGCGCACAGCGTCCCCGCCACCGCCAGCAACGCCGCCAGCGCGAACATCGTGCGATAGCCCAGCTCCTGCGCCACCGCCCCGCCGAGCAGCACGCCCAGCACACCGCCGAAGCCGTAGCCGATCACCGTGAACAGCGCCTGCCCGCGTCCGCGCAGGTGGCCGGGGAAGCGGCGCGACACCACGGCGATGCAGGCCGTGTGGTGCGCCGCGAAGCTCAGCGCATGCAGCCACTGCGCGATGACCAGCGCCGCGACAAAGCCGCCCAGCCCGGCCGTGAGGCCGAGCCGCGCCACGCCGGCGATGCCGCACACCAGCATCCAGCGCGGCATCGGCAGCAGGCCGATGAGCCGGCCCTGCAGGAAGAACCAGACGATCTCGGCCACCACCGACAGCGCCCACAAGAGGCCGATGGTGCTCTTGCCGTAGCCGATCGAGTCGAGGTACAGCGAGAAGAACGCGTACACCGAGAAGTGCGACATCACCTGGAAGAACAGCGAGGCGAAGAACCAGCGCACGGCGGGAATGCGCAGCACGGGGCCGATGGGTTCCTTCACGGCGTCGTGCGCGGCCGGCGGCTCGCGCAGGTCGGGCAGCTTCATGGTCGCGAGCAGCACCACGGCCAGCGTGCCGGCGGCCCAGTACGGAAAGTGCTTCATGCCGAAGCGCTCGAACCACTCGCCCGCGACGAACACGGTGACCAAAAAGCCGGCCGAGCCGCACAGGCGGATGCGCCCGTAGCGCCCCCAGTCGCCCGCGACGATCTGCGCCATGGCCGCTTCGGTGAGCGACATCATCGAGCTGGTGTGCGTGAACATCACGAGCAGCACCAGCGCGAGCCACCAGGCACCGCCGTGCCACCACAGGCCGAAGGAGCTGGCCAGCGCCACCGCGGCGCTGAAGCGCAGCAGCTTCACGCGCTGGCCGGTGTGGTCGCTGAGCGCGCCCCAGGCATAGGGCGCGAAGACGCGCGTGATCGATTGCACCGAGGCCAACAGGCTGATCGTGAAGATCGGCAGGCCCAGGTCCTTGAGCCACAGCGGCAGGTAGGGATTGAAGAAACCGATGTGCGCGAAGTAGCTGGCCGACAGGCCAGCGAATGCCAACAGGTGGCCGCGCCCGGCGGCCACAGGTGGCGGCGTCGACACTACAGAAAGGACGACTGCGGCGACGCAGCTTCGCTCTTCTCAGCGGGTGGGTTCACGTCGCCGCACTGCGCGCGGTTGCGCAGCACGTGTTCCATCACCACCAGCGCGAGCATGGCTTCGGCGATGGGCGTGGCGCGGATGCCCACGCAGGGGTCGTGGCGGCCCTTGGTGATGACTTCGACGGGGTTGTTGTTCACGTCGATTGACTGGCGCGGGCTGATGATCGAGCTGGTGGGCTTGATCGCGATGCTCACCTCGAGGTCCTGCCCCGAGCTGATGCCGCCCAGGATGCCGCCCGCGTTGTTGCTGAGGAAGCCGGTCGGCGTGATCGAGTCGCCGTGCGTAGTGCCGCGCTGCGTGACGCTGTCGAAGCCGGCGCCGATTTCCACGGCCTTCACGGCGTTGATGCCCATCATGGCGTAGGCGATCTCGGCGTCGAGCTTGTCAAAGAGCGGCTCGCCCAGGCCCACGGGCACGTTGGTGGCGGTGACGCGGATGCGCGCGCCGCACGAGTCGCCGGCCTTGCGCAGGCGGTCCATGTAGTCTTCCAGCGCGCTCACATCGGCGATGGGGGCGAAGAAGGGGTTGTTCGGGACGTGGTCCCAGCTCTCGAAGGGAATGGCGATCTCGCCGATCTGCGTCATGCAGCCGCGAAACACCATCCCGTATTTTTCGGCCAGCCACTTCTTGGCGACCGCGCCGGCCGCGACCATGGGCGCCGTGAGCCGTGCCGAGGAGCGCCCGCCGCCGCGCGGATCGCGGATGCCGTATTTCTTCCAGTAGGTGAAGTCGGCGTGGCCGGGACGGAACTGCTGGGCGATCTGCCCGTAGTCCTTGCTGCGCTGGTCGGTGTTCTGGATCAGCAGCGCAATGGGCGTGCCAGTGGTCTTGCCCTCGTACACGCCGGACAGGATCTGCACCGCGTCGGGCTCGTTGCGCTGGGTGACGTGGCGGCTGGTGCCAGGGCGCCGGCGGTCGAGGTCGCCCTGGATGTCGGCCTCGCTCAGGGCCATGCCCGGGGGACAGCCGTCGATCACGCAGCCGATGGCCGGGCCGTGCGACTCGCCGAAATTGGTGACCGCGAAGAGAGTTCCGAAGGTGTTGCCGCTCATGGCGGGGATTATCCCCACAAAGCAGCAGCCGACTCAGTCGGTGGTGTTTTCCATGCGCTTGGCGAGCACGCCGAGCTGCAGCTCGATGCTGAACAGCCGCTCGTTCAGCACCGCCGTCTGCAGCCGGATCGCCTCGACGATGGCCTTGGTCTGCGGGTCGGAGGTGCTGTCGGACAGTTCCGCCAGGTCATGCAGCTTCTTGCGCAGTTCGTTGCTCATGGGGCCTCCGTTCGGTCGTGGGGTGCGTCGTGGAAGCCTCAGTATGGAGGCTCGTCAACGCTCCGGCAATGCGGCGCCGCCCGGGGGTACGGCGCCCTCCTGTGCATGCGACACGCCCACGCCGCGCAGCCGCACCGCCACCAGCACGCCGACGAACAGCAGCACCGCGGCACACAGGCCGGCCACCAGCCGCAGGGCGCGCAGCAGCGCCTCGCGCCCGTTGTCGAGCAGCGCGGCGCCGGTGGTACCGGGCAGTTCCCCGGCCAGCGCGACCGCCCCGCCGAGCGTGCTGCGGGCGGCTTCGACCGCCGCCGCACCGGCCAGGCCCGTCAGATCGGCAGGCACGGCATCGGCCATGGCCGCGCGGTAGATCGCCGCACCGACGCTGCCGAGGATGGCGATGCCCAGCGCCCCGCCGAACTCGGAGCTGGTCTCCGAGATGGCCGAGGCCACGCCCGCGCGCTCCGGCGGCGCGCTGCCCACGACCAGGTCGGTCGCCAGCGTGAACACCGGCGCCAGGCCGAGCGAAGAGATTACCGCGCTCGTCACCATCCAGGCCAGCCCGCCCTGCGCGGGCAGCAGCACCAGCATGCCGAAGCCCAGCGCCGCCACGCCCAGCCCGCCGCCCATCACGTAGGCCGGGCACAGGCGCCGCGTGAGCGCGGGCACGATCATCGAGCCGACGATGAAGGCGCCGGCGCCCGGCATGCTCCACAGGCCCGCTTCCAGCGGCGGCAGGCCGAGCACCAGCTGCAGGTACTGGGCGTTGTACAGAAAGAGCCCGAACATCACGAAGCAGGCCAGCATGTAGGCCCCCAGCGAGACGCTGAAGGCCGGCAGCCTGAACAAGCGCAGGTCGATCATCGGATTGGCCAGCCGCCCCTGCCGGCGCGCGAACAGCCAGCCCAGCAGCGCACCGGCCGCGATGGCCAGCAGCGACACCGCGTCGGGCCCGTGCTCGGCCACCTGCTTGATGCCGTAGATGGCCGCCAGCACGGCGCCCAGCGAGAGCGCCACGCTGGCCAGGTCGAGCGCGCCCGCGTCGGGGTCGCGGTACTCGGGCAAGAGCCAGGGCCCGAGCGCCAGCAGCAGCACCATCACCGGCACGCCGATGAGGAACACCGAGCCCCACGGAAAGAACTGCAGCAGCACGCCGCCCAGCACCGGGCCGATGACGGCGCCCGCCGAGTAGCTCGAGATCCACACGCCGATGGCCACGGTGCGCTGCGCCGGGTCGAGGAACATGTTGCGGATCAGCGAGAGTGTGGACGGCGCCAGCGTCGCCCCCGCCACGCCCAGCAGCGCGCGCGTGGCGATCAGCATGTTGGCGCTGGTCGAGAAGGCCGCGAGCACCGAGGCCACGCCGAACGCCACCGCCCCGATCAGCAGCAGCCGGCGCCGCCCGATGCGGTCGCCCAGCGTGCCCATGGTGACCAGCAGGCCGGCCACGAAGAAACCGTAGATGTCGACGATCCACAGCAGCTGCGAGGCGGTGGGCTTGAGGTCTTCGCTGATCGACGGGATCGCCAGGTTCAGCACCGTGAGGTCCATCGAATAGAGCATGCACGGCAGCGCGATGACGGCCAGCCCGGTCCATTCGCGCGCCGTGGCGCGGGCGGGTGCCGCCCGGTCGGGTGCGCCGCTCATGGGCCGCCCCCCCGGTCGCCACCGTCGCCGAGCGACAGGGCCTTGCGCACTTCGATGCTGCTGAAACGCGCCGAGGGAATGCCGGCCGCGAGCTGCAGCGCCTCTTCGTCGCTGTCGGCCTCGACCAGGTAGAAGCCGCCCAGCTGCTCGCTGGTTTCGGCGAAGGGCCCGTCGGTGACCGAGAGCTTGTCGTTGCGCATGCGCACCGTGACCGCCGTGCCGGCCGGCTGCAAGGCCTCGGCCACGACGAGCTTGCCGAGCGCCTGCAGATGGGCGTCGTAGTCGATGTGTTCGTTGATGTAGTGGTCCATGTCCTGCGCCGAGAAGTGGCTCGTCTGCGCGTCGGTTCCGTAGATCAGGCAAAGGTATCTCATGCGGCATTCCCCTTCGGGTTTTCGATCATTTCCATGACCTCGATGGGACGCACCTCGATGGCGCCGTAGCGCGCCATCGGAATGCGGCCCGCCAGCTGGATCGCGGCGTTCAGGTCGCGCGCCTCGACCAGGATGAAGCCGCACAGCTGCTCGCGCGCTTCGGCGTAGGGGCCGTCGACGTGCGAGCGCTGGCCCTGGCGCACCTGCACGACCTTGGCGGCGCGCACCGGGCTCAGCGCCTCGGCGGCGATGAAGTGGCCGGCGGCTTCGAGCACACGGTCGTAGGCCATCGAGTCGGCATTGAGCGCACGGCGCTCGTCGGGCGGCAGCGCGCGAAGCACCGCTTCGTCGCAGTGAACGAGGCAGAGGTATTTCATGCGGAATCTCCTTGCAGATGTGAGTGAGGACACCACTGGTCGAACGGCGACGGCCGGAATCGACAAGGGGCATCAAATATTTTTCGTGTCCGGCAAGGACGCCAGCTGCCGCTCTAGGAACTGCCGCTCGGGCTGCTGGCGCACCAGCGACAGTGCCTGCAGGTAAGCCTCACGCGCGTCGTCGGTGCGGCCCAGGCGCCGGCACAGTTCGGCGCGCGCGCCGTGCGCCAGGTGGTAGCGGGCCAGCTCGCCGCGCGCGAGCAGCGCGTCGATCAGCGCCAGCCCGGCCGCCGGCCCGTCGCGCATCGCCACGGCCGCCGCGCGGTTGAGCTCGGCCACGGGCGAGGGGTCGAGCCGCAGCAGCACGTCGTACAGGCCGACGATCTGCGGCCAGTCGGTGTCGGCGGCCTCGGCCGCTTCGGCATGCACCGCGGCAATGGCGGCCTGCAAGGTGTACGGACCGAAGCGGCGCGACAGCAGCGCACGCTCGACCAGCGCCGCGCCCTCCCCGATCTGCCCGCGGTGCCACAGGCTGCGGTCCTGCGCGTCGAGCAGCACGAGCTCGCCCTGCGCCGAGGTGCGCGCAGCGCGGCGCGCGTCGTGCAGCAGCATCAGCGCGAGCAGGCCCAGCGCCTCGGGGTCGGGCAGCAGTTCAGCCACCAAGCGCCCGAGCCGGATCGCCTCGGCCGAGAGGTCGGCGCGCGTCACGCTCTGGCCCGACGAGGCCGCGTAGCCTTCGTTGAACACGAGGTACACCACGCGCAGCACGGCATCGAGCCGTTCGGGCAGCTCGGTCAGGCCCGGCACCTGGTACGGAATGCCCGCATCGCGGATGCGCGCCTTGGCCCGCACGATGCGCTGCGCGATGGTGGGCGCGGGCACGAGAAAGGCGCGCGCGATCTCCTCGGTCGCCAACCCGCAGACCTCGCGCAGCGTGAGCGCCACCTGGGCGTCGGGCGCGAGCGCGGGGTGGCAGCAGGTGAAGACCAGGCGCAGGCGGTCGTCCTCGAGCGCGTCGGCATCGGGGTCGGCCTCGTGCCAAGCGGGCGCGGGGTCGGCCAGCGTGTCGGTGTGGGCGGTGGCCTCGTCCCATGCGGTGAAGCGCGCCTGCCGGCGGATGCCGTCGATCGACTTGAAGCGCCCCGCCGACACCAGCCATGCGCGCGGGTTGGCCGGCACGCCTTCGCGCGGCCATTGTTCGAGCGCGGCGCGAAAGGCGTCGTGCAGGGCTTCTTCGGCCAGGTCGAAATCGCCCAGCAGACGCACCAGCGTGGCGAAGATGCGGCGCGACTCGCTGCGGTAGATCGCGTCGAGCGTGTCGGCGATCGCCGTCGGTTGTTCGGTCACCCGGTGTCGCCGCCGGCCAGCCAACTTTCGAGCTTGACGAGCGAGCCGGTCCAGCCGTGGTTGTGGCCGTCGCGCGCCGCTTCGTCGAAGAACTGCTGGTGCATGAGCACGAGCTCGCAGCCGCCCGCGTCGGGCTCGAGCTGCACGGTGACGCGCGACTCTCGCTCGGGTGTGCTGCGCCAGGCCCAGCTGAAGACCAACCGGCGCTCGGGCACGACCTCCAGATAGGTGCCGCTCACGTCGTGCGTCTCGCCGTCGGCCGCCAACATGGTCACGCGAAAGCGCCCGCCCACGCGCAGGTCGACCTCGGCCAGCGGCACGTCGACGATTTCCTCGGGGCCGAACCAGTGCTTCAGCGCTTGCGGGTCGGTCCACGCGCGCCAGACTTTGGCGGGGTTGACGCGGAAGTGCCGGCGGAGCGTGAGCGAGGGGCGATCGGTGCCGGGGCCGGCGGTGGGGCCGGGGGAAGGTTTCGCCATTCGGTGTCCTCCTGGTGGTAGAGAAAGCGCGCCAAGGCATCGAGGCGGCCGGTCCAGAACTTCTCGTAGCGCGAGAGCCACACGGCAGCCTCCTGCATCGGGCCCGCCGACAGCTCGCAGCGCACGACGCGGCCCGCCTTCGTGCGCGAGATGAGGCCGGCGCCTTCGAGCACACGCAGGTGCTTCATGAAGCCGGTCAGCGACATGCCGTGCGGTTCGGCGAGCTCGGTCACGCTGAGGCCGCCCTCACCCAGCGCTTCGAGCACGCTGCGGCGGGTCGGGTCGGACAGGGCCGCAAACACGGCGTCCAGGGCATCTGAGTGAACCATGCGGTTGAGTATCTGGAGCGGCCCGTGAGCCGTCAAGCCATGGACCTCGCTCAGGAACGGTTTATGCATGCTGCATCGCAGCATCATCCCCCGCGAAGGAGCGCCCATGCTGGACCGAACCGCCACCCAGTTCTCCCACGTCAAGCCCGGTGACACCGACTACGTCTCGGGCGGGTTGCGAGACTTCTTCCTGTACCGCGACCTCGGCATTGCGGCCGCCACCCACGGCAAGGTGATTGCGCACCTGGTCAAGGCCAACATGGCACCGGAAGCGGGCACCGGCTGGCACCGCCACGAGGCGGACTTCCAGATCGTCATCATGCTCAAGGGCTGGGCGCGCTTCATGTACGAGGACAAGGAAACGCGCGTCGAGGCCGGCGACGTGGTGCACCAGCGCCCCGGCATCCGCCACTTTCTCTTCGACTATTCGCCCGACATGGAGTACCTGGAGATCGTCTCGCCGGCCGACTTCAAGAGCATCGACGTCGAGCCGGTGTGCGAGATTCCGCCGCCCACGCCCTGGCCCTGAAACCCACGGCCGGCGCGGCTTCGCGCGCCGATAAACTCCTCGCGTCTCACCAGAAACGACAACAACCGAGGAGAGAGAACTTGCGTATTCATACTGCCCGCCTGACGGCCGGCTTGCTGTTCGCGTGCGCCCTGACCGCCGCCAATCTCAGCAACGCCGCATCCCCCACCACCGCTTCCACAACCTCGACGGCGAGCTCGCTCGAAGCCGAGCAGGAAGCCGCCTTCAAGGCCGCCAAGGCCGTGCAGAAAGCCGGCCCCGCCGACATCACGCTGCGCGACCAGGCCCACCTGAAGCTGCCCGCCGGCTACGTCTGGGTGCCGACGCCCGCCGCCGCGCAGCTCATGCGCAGCATGGGCAACCGCACCGACGACACCTTCATCGGCGCCATCTTCCCCGCCGACGATGGCGACTGGATGGCGGTCGTGAAGTTCGTGAAAGAGGGCTACATCAAGGACGACGACGCCAAGGACTGGAACGCCGACGAGCTGCTCACGAGCCTGAAGGAAGGCACCGAGGCCGCGAACGAGGAACGCGCCAAGCGCGGCATCCCGGGCATCGAGGTCACGGGCTGGGCGCAGAAGCCGCAGTACGACGCCGCGACGCACCGGCTGGTGTGGTCGGCCCTGTCGAAGAAGAAGGGCAGCGACGGCGGCAACCCCGGCGTCAACTACAACACCTACGCGCTGGGCCGCGAGGGCTACCTGAGCCTGAACCTCATCACCAACGCGAACGACCTCGAGAAGTACAAGCCCGACGCCACCAAGCTGCTCGGCGCGCTGCAGTACGACGACGGCAAGAAGTACGCGGACTTCAATGCGTCCACCGACAAGGTCGCCGCCTACGGCCTGGCGGCGCTGGTGGCCGGCGCGGCCGCGAAGAAGCTGGGCCTGTTCGCGGTCGCCCTCGCCTTCCTGGCCAAGTTCGCGAAGGTCGCCGTGGTGGCGGGCGGCGCGGCGCTGTGGGGCCTCACGAAGCTCTTCAAGAAGAAGAGCTGAGCCTGTATCAGCAGCCCGCCGCGCTCAGCGGCCCGAGAAGCGCGGTGCGCGCTTCTCGGTGAAGGCCTTCACGCCTTCGCGCCCGTCCGCGCTGCCCGCGCGTTGGCGCAGCAGGCGGTGCTCCATCTCGAAGTGTTCTTCGATCGGGCGCGCGGTGGCACCACCGCACAGCGCCTTGATGCCCGCGAACGATGCGGTGGCACCGTTCGCCAGCCGCGTCACCAGCGCTTCGGCGGCCGCCGCCAGCTCGGCGTCCGGGTACAGCGCATCGACCGCGCCCGCCGCCAGGCAGCGCGCGCTGTCGATCGCGTCGCTCAGCATCAGCCATTGCTGCGCGCGCACCGGCCCGATGCGGCGCGACAGGAAATACGAGCTCCCCGCGTCCGGCGACAGCCCGATGGCCGCGTAGCCCGTGCGCAGCTTCATCGACTCGGTGGCGAGCACGAAGTCGCCGCACAGCGCCAGCCCCACGCCGGCACCGCCGACCGTGCCGTTCACCGCCACCACCAGCGGCGCCGGGTTCTGAACCAGCCGCAGCAGCGCGGGATGCAGCCGGTCGAGGATGGCGTCGACCAGCTCGGGCAGCTTGTCGCCCGCCGCCACGAAGCTGTCGATGTCGCCGCCCGCGCAGAACACGCGGCCCTCGCCCGTCAGCAGGATGGCGCGCGGTGCCGCTTCGAGCACCTCGTCGATGGCGCGCGCCAGCGCATGGCTGCTCGCCAGCGACACCGAGTTGGCGCGCTCGGGCCGCTTCAGCACGATGCGGCCGATGCCGTCCTGCACGCCCCAGGCAATGCCTTCTTCGAACTGCATCTCAGATCCCCGTCAGCCCGCCGGTGCACATGAGCGTCTGGCCGCTCACGTAGTCCGACTCGGGCGCGCACAGCAGGTACACCGCACCGGCCGCCTCTTCGGGCGTGCCGCCGCGCCCCAGCGGGATCGACTGTTCCATCATCGCCAGCAGGCCCGGGTTGACGCCGACTTTGATCTCGCGCCCCTCGATGTTCGCGGTGGTGGCCTCGGCCGTGCTGGCCGTGAGCCGCGTCTGGATGAAGCCGAAGGCCACGCAGTTCACCGTGACGTTCATGCGGCCCCACTCCTTGGCCAGCGTCTGCGTCATGCCGACGATGCCGGCCTTGGCGGTCGAATAGTTGGCCTGGCCCGCATTGCCGAAGAGCCCTGCCACCGACGAGATGTTGACCACCTTGCGCACCACGCGCCGGCCCGCTTCGCCCTCGGCCTTGGCCAGCGCGCGGATCACGGGCTGCGCAGCGCGCAGGATGCGAAACGGTGCCGTCAGGTGAACGTCGATCATGGCGTACCACTGCTCGTCGGTCATCTTCTGCACCACGCTGTCCCAGGTGTAGCCGGCGTTGTTGACGATGATGTCCAGGCCCTTGAACTCGTTCACCGCCGTGCCCACGAAGCGCTCGGCGAAGTCCGGCGCCGACACGCTGCCGACGCAGGCCACGGCCTGCCCGCCCGCGGCGCGGATGGCCTGCACGGTCTCCTCGGCCGGTGCGGCGTCGAGGTCGTTGACGACGACGCGCGCGCCTTCGCTGGCCAGCTTGAGCGCGATCGCGCGGCCGATGCCGCGGCCCGAGCCGGTGATGAGGGCGACCTTGCCTTCGAGTTTGGGTGTCATGTCTCTTCTCTCTTCTTTCATTCGTTCGTTCAAGGGGTCAGCGCAGCGCCACCAGCGCCTCGCCCGCGATGCGCGTCTGTCCGTGCTGGTTGGCGCTGATCACTTCCACGCGCACGCAGCGCTCGCCGTTGTGTTCCAGCTTCTCGACCACGCGACCGGTGCAGCGCACGGCATGGCCCAGGTGCGTGATGCCCTGGAAGCGCACGTCGAAGCGGCGCAGTTGCGCCTGCGGCACCCACTGCGTGAGCAGCCGGCCGAGCCAGGCCATGCCCAGCATGCCCTGCGCGAACACGTCGGGCATGCCGGCCTTGCGCGCGAAGTCGGTGTCGATGTGGATCGGGTTGTGGTCGCCCGAGGCGCCCGCGAAGAGCGCGAGCGTGGTGCGGTTCACCGGCGGGAGTTGCAGCGCGGGAAGTTCGTCGCCGACCTGGACGGTGTCGTAGCGGAGGGTCATCGCAGGTTCTTTCTTCAGTGGCGGCAAACGATCACCGTGCGCAGCTCGGCCACGAGTTCGTCGCGCTGGTTGGTGGCGCGCGAGGTCTTCACGACGAATTCGAGCGCGCCGTTCTTCTTGTCGTAGATGTCGCTGATGGTGGAGCGCACCGTCACCGTGTCGCCCACGCAGGCGGGGCGGTGGTAGCTGAAGCTCTGCTCACCATGCAGCAGCTTCGACAACGGAATCTGCAGGTCGGTGAGCAGTTGGTCCGAGGCGCCCGAATCCAGCTCGGCGGCGAACAGGAAGGTGGGCGGTGCCGGCAGGTCGGGGTAGCCCGCATCGCGCGCGGCGGCGGCATCGGTGTAGACCGGGTCGGTCTCGCCGATGGCCTTGGCGAAGAACTGCAGCCGGCTGCGCTCGATGGGCAGCACCGAGGCGAGCAGTTCGTGGCCGATCCATTTCTTGTCGATCATCTGGGCCGCCCTCAGACGCGTTCGTACAGCGTGACCACGCAGGCGCCGCCCAAGCCGAGGTTGTGCTGCAGCGCCATCCGCGCGCCTTCGACCTGGCGCTTCTCGGCCGTGCCGCGCAGTTGCTGGACCAGCTCGGTGCATTGCGCAAGGCCGGTGGCGCCCAGCGGGTGGCCCTTCGACAGCAGGCCGCCCGAGGGGTTGGTGACGACCTTGCCACCGTAGGTGTTGTCGCCATCGACCACGAACTTCTCCGCGCCGCCCACCGGGCACAGGCCCAGCGCCTCGTAGCTGATGAGTTCGTTGTGCGCAAAGCAATCGTGCAACTCGACCACGTCGATGTCCTGCGGGCCGACACCGGCCGCGTCGTAGACCTTCTGCGCGGCTTCCTGCGCCATGCTGAAGCCGACCACCTCGCGCATGTCACGCGCCTCGAAGGTGATGGCGCGGTCGGTGGTCATGGCCTGGGCCTTGATGCGCACGCTGCGGTCCAGCCCATGGCGTTCGGCGAAACGCGGCGAGCAGACGATGGCGGCCGCCGCGCCGCAGGTCGGCGGGCAGGCCATGAGCCGCGTCATCACGCCGGGCCACATCACGGGCGCGGCCATCACTTCGTCTTCGGTGACGACGGTGCGAAACAGCGCCACCGGGTTGTTCGACGCATGGCGGCTGGCCTTGGCGCGGATCTTCGCGAAGGTCGACATCTGCGTGCCGTACTGCTGCATGTGCGCCAGGCCCGCGCCACCGAAGTAGCGCAGCGCCAGCGGCACCTGCTCGTTGCCGACCAGCTCGTCGGTGATCGATTCGAAGTGGTCGAACGGGCTCGGGCGGTCGTTGAACACCGCGCCCAGCGCGCCGGGGCTCATGTGCTCGAAGCCCAGCGCCAGCACGCAGTCGGCCGCGCCGCTGGCCACGGCCTGGCGCGCGAGGAACAGCGCGGTCGAGCCGGTAGAGCAGTTGTTGTTGACGTTGACGACCGGAATGCCGGTCATGCCCACTTCATACAGCGCGCGCTGGCCGGCGGTGGAGTCGCCGTACACGTAGCCGACGTAAGCCTGCTGCACCAGCTCGTAGCCGATGCCGGCGTCCTTCAATGCGGCGTTGGTGGCGTGCGCGGCCATCTGCGGGTAGGGCTGGTTCGCGCCCGGCTTGGTGAAGGGGATCATGCCGACACCGACGACGTGGACATCCTGGCTCATGAGGGGCTCCTGAAGTGAATGAATGAGTGAAATGGGAAGGGAAACAGGGCTCAGGCTACGCTTCGTTGGCGCCCTTGCCAAAACGGTTCGCGCAACCGGGTCTTGAGCACCTTGCCCGCACCCGACAGCGGCAACGCCTCGACCACCGCCACGCTGCGCGGGCACTTGTAGGGTGCAATCAGCGCCTTGCAATGCGCAATGAGCGCCTCGTCCGCCAGCTGCTGGCCCGGCTTGAGCACGAGCACCGCATGCACGGCCTCGCCCCACGCCTCGCTGGGGATGCCGATGACCGCGCAGGCCGCCACGGCCGGATGCTGGTTGATGGCGTTCTCGACCTCGGCCGAATAGATGTTCTCGCCGCCGCTGATGATCATGTCCTTCAGGCGGTCGACCACGAAGATGTAGCCGTCGTCGTCCATGTAGGCGCCGTCGCCGGTGTGCATCCAGCCGCCGCGCACGGCCGCGGCCGTCTGCGCGGGCTGGTTCCAGTAGCCCTGCATCACGTTGGGGCCGCGCACCGCGACCTCGCCCACCGTGCCGCGCGGCACCTCGAGGCCCTCGCCGTCGACGATGCGCACCTCGGTGCAGTAGCTGGCGCGGCCCGCCGAGCGCAGCTTGCCCCGCCGCCGGCCCTCGGGCGTGTGGTTGCGCGCCGGGTTGATGGTGGCCAGCGGCGACAGCTCGGTCATGCCGTAGGCCTGCACGAAGTCCACGCCCGGAAAGGCGTCCATTGCGCGGTTCAGCACCGCCTCCGAGATCGGCGAGGCGCCGTAGGCGATGCACTTGAGGCTGCTGAGGTCGCGCGGCTCGCGCATCGCGGGATGGTCGACCAGCATCTGGATCATGGTGGGCACCAGCAGCGCGTGCGTGACCCGGTCTTGCGCGATGGCGTTCAGCACCGCTTCAGGGCTGAAGGCCGGAATGATCGCGTGCGTGTTGCCCTCCAGCCAGTGCGGCGCGGCCAGGCCCATGTCGGCCAGGTGGAACATCGGCGCGGCGTGCAGGTAGCAGCCGTCGGGCGAGGCCAGGCCTTCGGCATGCAGGGCCAGCCCCGAGCTGCCCATGTTGGTGTGGCTCAGCATCACGCCCTTGGGAAAACCCGTGGTGCCGCCGGTGTAGAAGATGCCCGCCAGGTCGTCGTCGCAGCGGCCCGCGTCGGGCACGGGCGAAGCGGCCTCCAGCAGCGCCTCGTAGCCGAGCATGCCGGGCGGCGTCGGGCCGTCGCCGCAATAGATCACCTCGCGCAGGCTGGTCGCCTGCCCGCGCATCTGCTCGACCACCGGGCGGAAGGTGTCGTCCACCAGCAGCAGCGTGGAGCCCGAGTCGTCCAGCGAGTACAGGATTTCGGCCGCCGACCAGCGGATGTTGCAGGGGTTGAGCACACCGCCGCCCCAGGGCACGGCCATCTGGTATTCGAGGTAGCGCGCCGAATTGAGCGCCAGCATGGCGACGCGGTCGCCCGGCTGCATGCCGAGCCCCTGCAGGGCGCCCGCCAGGCGCGCGACCCGCTCGGCATAGGCGCGAAAGCTCAGGGTGCGGCCGGCGGCGCGCACGGCGATCCGGTCGGGGTGCTGCTGCACGCTGCGGTGCAGCGACTGGGTCAGGTACATGGCGGTTGTCTCCGTTCGGTTCTTGTGTAGGCGCATGGTAGAAACCGCGCCGTGCCGCGGCGATTGCGCATCGCATCGCCCGCATGGCAGAAAACCTCAATCGACACCCGCGCCGCCGTCGGGTCTGATCCGCTCACGCATGCTGCAACCGCCTGTCACCATCCCGATCGTGTTCGTCCAGGGCATGCTCTCGGGCGTGCGCGCGCGTGGCGACAACGCCCCCATCTGCATCGACACCGCGCTGCAGGACGCCGGCATCGCCCCCGCCCTGCTCGACGCGCCGGGCGCGCGCGTCACGGCCGAGCAGTACGTGGCGCTGTTCGCGCTGCTGATGGAGCGGCTGGACGACGAAGCCCTGTGCTTCCTGTCGCGCCGCCTGCGCCGGGGCAGCTTCGCGCTCATGACGCGCGCCACGTTGGGCGCGCCCACGCTCGAGGTGGCGCTGCGGCGCGTGGCCCGGGCCTTCAGCCTGCTGCAGGACGACCTCGAGATGGTGCTGCTGCGCGAAGGGCCGCTCGCGGGCTTCGGCCTGCGGGTGCAGCAGCTGCCGCGCACGCCGCTGAACTTCTTGCACGAACTGATGCTGCGCGTGTACTGGCGGCTCTTCGCCTGGCTGCATGGCGGGCGGCTGACGGCGCGCCGCTTCGACTTCGGCTTTGCGCAGCCGCCCTACGCGGCCGGCTACACCAAGGTGTTTCCCGCGCCGCTGCAGTTCGGCCAGCCGCTGTCGGCCGTGTGGTTCGATGCGAGTGCGCTGGCCACGCCGATCCACCGTGACGCGCGGGCCATGCGCGACTTTCTGGCCGCCGCGCCGGCGCACGTGATCCTGCCGCCGCTGGGCGAACTGGCGGTGAGCGCGCGCGTGCGCACCGTGCTGCAGCAGCGCCGCCCGGCCTGGGTCGACCTGGCCACGGCCGCGCGCAGCCTGCACATGTCGGTGAGCACGCTGCAGCGCCACCTGGCCACCGAGGGCACCTCGTTCCAGTCGCTCAAGGACCAGCTGCGGCGCGACGTGGCCATCGTGCGCCTGAACACCAGCACCGTGCCGCTGGCGGCACTGGCCGAGGAGCTGGGCTTTTCGGACAGTGCGGCGTTCCAGCGCGCGTTCAAGACCTGGACCGGTGGGGCGCCGGGGTCGTACCGGCGGCGTCCTGGACCCGACCCCGAGGCCTGAAGCTACCCGCCTACCACTTGACCCGCACGCCGAGCGAGCCGTTGATCGAGCTCTTCACCTTGGCATCGCCACCTGACGACCACAGCTTGCCGACTTCGCCGTACAGGCTGGTCGTCTGGCTCAACGCCAGCGTGAAGCCGCCTGCGAGTTCGGTGCTGGTGCCGCCGGTCGGTGCCGCGATGTCGGTCGTGGTCGCGCCGTTCACGAAGCGTGCGATGTCGGTGCCGCTCGAGGTCTTGTAGATGTTGACGCGGCCGTAGGGCTGCAGCACGCCCAGGCCGGTGTCAACCTGGCCCTTGACCCGCACGCCTGCGCGGGCGATCCAGCCGCTGTCGGCCTGGGGCTGCGCGATGGCGCCGGCGATGGCCGCATTGCCCAGGTCCATGTGGTGGTGGATCAGCTGCAGCTGCGGCTCGACGCGCCAGCCGCTGCCGCCGATCGCGAAGGACTGACCCACTTCGATCGAGCCCAGCAAGCTGTTCCCCTTGCCGCCCACGCCCGCGCCGAGCATCGGCTCGACCGTGTAGCGGTGACGGCCCGACTGCACCACGGCATCGGCATAGAAGCCGCTGTCGGCGGTGTAGGTGCCGTACACGCCGACGTACTGGCTGCGCAGGTCGTTGCGGCCCACCGCGAGGTTGCGGATGCCGCTGGCAAAGCCGCTCACGCGGGCATCGCCGTCGAGCTGGCCGACGTACAGGCCAGCGCGCCAGTTCGGCGTGGCGAGCAGGTCGGTGCCGGCCTGGAAGCCGGTGAGGCGCCCCTTGCTGGTGGGCGAGACGGTGCCACCCTGCTGGATGTCGATGTCGGTGGAGAGCACGCGGGCCCAGGCGCGGCGGTCCGATCCCGCCGGTGTGCTCGCGGCGCCCTTCACATCGTCGTCGCCCACGCGCTTGCGCACATCGCCCAGCATCGCGAGGTTGCCCTGGCGCAGCTGGCCCGGCAGCGCGGCGTACAGCGCGGCTTCCGGGCGGTAGGTGACGACGGGCAGGCCCACCGGTTGACCCGGCGCCACCGCGTCGGTGGTGGAGCGCAGGTACCAGTTTTCGCCCGCGCCCTTCGCATCGGCGGCATGCAGGCGGTACTCGTAGGCGCCGGCGTCGACGTGGCCGCCGGCCAGCGAGAAGGCGTCCTTCGTGGTCTGCGCGGTGGTGGTCGCGCCGTTCTGTGCGGTGATGACCTCGATGCCGTTGCCGCTCGTGAGTGCGCCCAGGCCGCCGAGGTTGCTGATCTGCACCTGGGTCTTGCCGCTGGCGACGGCGGTGGGGCCATCGAGCACGAGGAGGTCGGAGGGGCCGGTGCCGTTGAGCGTCGTGCTCAGCTTGAGCACGCCGTTCGTGCCGACGTAGGCGCCCTTGACTGTCAGCGTGGTGCCTGCGGTCACGCCGGCCAGCGACACAGTGCCGCTGTTGGCCAATGACGCGACGGTCTGGCTGAAGCCCGCGAGATCGAGCGTGGCGCCTGCGGCCACGCTGTGCGCCGAAGCAGCGCTCAGCGTGTTCGCCGCACCGGCCTTCAACGTGCCCTGCGCCACGTTCGTCGCACCGGTGTAGGTGTTGGCGCCCGACAGCGTCAGCGTCCCCGTGCCCTGCTTGGTGATGAAGCCACCACCGCTGATCGCGCCGCTCAGCGTGCCGCTGAACGCACCGGTATCGATGACCGGGTCGTTGTTGCCGGTGAGCTTGATCGTGTTGGCGATCGTCAGGCCGTTCGCGCTGAAGCCCAGCGTGGTGTCGTCGTCCATCGAGAGCGTGCCGGTGCCCAGCGCCTGGCTGTGGCCCACGTTCAGGCGACCCTGGCGCAGGGCCGTGCCGCCGGTGTGGGTGTTCTCGCCCGATAACGTGAGCGCGCCCGTGCCGACCTTGACGAGCGAGCCACCGACGCCGGAGATCACGCCCGAGATTTCCGTGTCGGTGTTGAGAGCGCCCGTTGTCAGCGCCTTGGCGCCAAGCAGCACGCGGCCCGCCCCTTCCAATGCGCCGATGCTCGTACCAGCAGCCGCGAGTCGGGCGATGCGAACCGTGCCGCCCGCCTTGTTCACCACACGCGCCTGAGCGGCCGTCGCGTCGTTCTGCATGTCCAACGTGCCGCGGTCCTCGTTGACGATCGTCGCCTGCCCGGCCGAGCCGTTGTCCCAGAGGTTGGTCCAGCCGCCGGCGAGGTTGGTGATGTGGGCCTTGCCTGCGGTGGCGTCGAACGAGACCGTGACCTGGCCACCCCGGTTCTCGATGGTGGCGTTGCCGGCGGTCGCGTTGCCGCGGAAGTCGATCGATCCACCGGCCTGCGCAGTCAAGGTCGCGTGGCCGGCCGAGGCATTGTCCTGGAACTGGACGTAGCCGCCGTTGCCCGACTGGGCGGCGCCTGCCGTGATCTGCAGGCTTTGCGCGTCCGCGCCGCCGCTGAAGACCAGGCCGGCGCCACTGCCCACGCCCACGGGGCCGGTGCCCACCGCGCCCGTCGCGCCCACATTCAACGTGCCGCCATCGACCTGCGTGCCGCCCTTGTAGCTGTTGGCCGCCGTGAGCAGCAGCTCGCCGCCGCCGATCTTGCGCAGGCTGCCCGTGCCGCTCATCGTGCCCACGAAGCTGCCGCTGGCTACCTGGTCGAAGACCACCCGGGCGTCGTTGACGATGGCGCCGCGCAGGCTGGTCGTGTCGCCCTGCAGCGTGCCGGCGCGCACGAGCGTTCCGCCGGTGTAGGTGTTGGCGCCCTTCAGGATCAGCGTGCCCAGGTCATCCTTCGTGAGGCCGCCCCCGCCGCTCAGCACCGACGCGATGGTGGCCTGCATCTGCGCCCCCGAGGCCGTGCCGTCGCCGACCTTGATGACCGTGTTGGCGTTGCCCAGCGTCAGCGCGTCGCCGGTGACGACATAACCGCCGGTGGAGAACTGCGCGCCATCGATGCTGATCGCGCCGCCGGTGTTGTCCACCCGGACCGTGCCGGCCGCGCCGCCGAACAGCGCGAACTGGTTCTGCTGCCAGCCGGTGTTGGTCTTGCCGTTGGCGCCGGTCCAGCTGTCGGACGGGTCGTTGAGGGTGGAGTTGCCGAGGCGCCAGATGCCGGAGCCGCCGCCGATCTTGCCGTCGTTGTACTGGGTGGCGTCACCGCCCGCGCCGTCCCAGAAGCCGAGCGATACGCCCTTGCTGTTGATCAGGTTGATCTCGCCCAACACCGAAGACTGCACGTGCAGGTCGCCGGCCGCCGTGCCCGCGGGCGCTGTGCCGATGTTCAGGCCGTTGTCGATCAGCGAACCGGTGTAGCTGATCAGGCGGTACAGGCCGGGCCCGAAGGTGCCGCCGGGGGCCTGCGCCACGTTGAGCGTGCCGTCGAGCACGAGCCCGCCGTTGACCTTGACGAGGTCATTGAGTGGACCGCCTACCGTGCCCGCCTGGCCCAGCTCGTAGCTCAGGAAGGCGCCCGGGTCGAAGCGCAGCATGCCCGTGGTCAGCGTGCCGAGGTTGCTGCCCGGTGCGAGCGTCGCGCCGTTGGCGATGGTGACCTGGCCCGCGATGGTGCCACCGCCGCTGAGCGTGGCGCCGCTCTTGACCAGCACTGGGCCCGCGCCCGTGGCGCTGCCGGTGGTGTTGTTCACGCGCAGCGTGCCGGCGTTGACCTCGGTCGCGCCGGTGTAGATGCTGGCGCCCGTCAGTTCCAGCACGCCCGCGCCGTTCTTGGACAGGGTGCCGGTGCCGCTGATGACGCCTGCGTAGCTCAGGCTGTCCGCGCGGTCGAAGACCAGGTCGCCGTCGTTGGTGATGTTCCCCGCGATGCTGCCGGTGGTGCCACCCGCGCCGATCTGCAGGATGTTGCCGACCACGACGGTGGTGGTGCCCGTGAAGGTGTTGTCGCCGGTCAGGGTCAGCTTGCGCGCGCCCCTCTGCAGGAGGCTGCCGGTGCCGCTGATGTTGCCGGCGAAGGTGGTGTCGGCGCTGCGGTTGAACACCAGCGCGGCGTTGTTGGCGATGTGGCCGACGATGCTGCCGCTGTCGCGGATCTCCAGCGTGCCGCTGTCGATGGTCGTGCCGCCGGTGTGCGTGGCGTTGCCGGTGTAGACCAGCGTGCCCGCGCCGGTCTTCGTCACGCTGCCGCTGCCGGTGATGAGGCCTGCGAAGGCCGCATCGTTCGATCGGTTGAAGACCAGCGCCGCGTGGTTGGTAACGTCGCCGGTGATGCTGCCGTTGTTGCCGCCACTGCCGATCTGCAAGGTGCCCGCGCTGACCGTCGTGCCGCCGGTGTAGGTGTTAGGGCCCGAGAGCGTCAAGGTGCCCGAGCCCTCCTTGACCAGCGAGCCCGTGCCGTCGATGCTGCCTGCGAAGGTGGTGCTGGCGTTGGCCGACCCGACGGTCAGGGTGGCGCTGCCCAGCTGAACGGCGCCTGCGGTGCCCGACAGGCTCGATGCACGCAGGTTGAAGCTGCCCAGGTCGAGCACGCCGCCAAGCATGGTGTACGGCGTGTTCTGCGACAGGGCCGATGCGGCGCCGAATTGCAGCGTGCCGTCGTTGAGGACGGTACCGCCGCTGTAAGTGTTGGCGCCAGTCAGGGTCAGGGTGCCCGCCGTCGTCTTCACCAACTGGCCCGTGCCGGTGATCGCGCCCGAGAACGCGCCGGACTCCACCCTCGTGGTCTGGACCGGGCCATTGCCGGTCCGGGTGTTCAGCGTTCCGGCGCCCTGCAGGTTGCGGATGGTGACGTTGTAGCCGTTCAGGTCAAGCGTGGCGCCCTTGTCCACTGTGGTGGAGGCAACGTGGGAGAAGATGAAATCGGGGACAGTGGCGCCCGCCGCCTGCAGCGTGCCGCCGGCCACGACGACCGCGGCAGACGGAAAGAGGCCGGCGACGCCGCTGCTGCCGAAGCGGATGGTGCCGTTTTCAACGGCATTGCCGAAAACGGCGGTCGCCCCATCGCGGAGCCAAAGTCCACCATCGATGCCGATGGTCGTGCCACTGGCGGCGGCCACCGTGCTGCGCTGTCCGTTGGCGAAGAGCAATGAGTTGGTCAGGTCGAGGCTCGCGGTGGCGGTCAGCTTGCCGCCTTCGAGCGTGACTGTGCCGGCGCCGAGCGCGCCGGCCGTGCCGATCTGCACCGTGGTGCCTGTCTTGATCGTCGTTCCGCCGATGTAGGTGTTGGCTGCGCCCAGCGCCAGCGTGCCGCCGCCGTCGGCCGTGAGACTGCCGGCGCCGGAGATGACGCCGTTCATGGCCAGATGCGCAGGCGTGGGGCCGGTGCCGTCGACGGTGACCGTAAGGTCGCCCGTGGGCAGGAACGCGCCCGTCAGCGTCCAATGGCTGCCGCTGTGGGCATGGACACTCGAGAAGCCCGACATCGCATCGTCTTCGCTGCCGCTGCCCTGGAGATTCAGGGTGTTGCCGCTACCGAGGGCAACCACTTGGCCGTTCAGCACCGACCCCGTCTGCAGCGTGAGCGAAGCGTTGCCGCCGCTGAAGCTGATGGCGTTCGCGCGGGTGACGCCATCGCCAGAGAGCCCGCCCGAGATGGTGCCGCTGCTGACGATGCGCGAGGCACCGCTGGCGACGATGCCTTCTCCACCCGCGCCCGCAGCGCCTGCTGCAGCGTCCGTGCTGCTGCCCCCTGTGCCGCCGTTGCCACCGGTGATGCTGCCGGCGTTGACAAGTGAAAGCCCGGCTCCTGAGAGCGAGAGGCCCACCCCACCTCGGCCACCACTGCCGCCATTACCGACAGCCCCCCCGGCGAGGGCAACACCGTCGCCCGCTCCTCCATTGCCGCCATTGCCGCCAGACACGCTGCCGCCCTGGGCATTCGTGATCGTCGCCACGGCCGTGTCGACAACAAGCCCGAGCCCCCCGTCGCCGCCACTGCCGCCCCCTCCCGCCCCGCCAGCGCCATAGCCGCGGAACCCGGCGCTGCCATTGCCGCCATTCCCGCCTCGAACGGCCACTGCGTTGACAACATCGGTGGATGCCACAGACCCATGGCCACCCGCGCCGCCACCGCCGCCGCCATAGCTCGCGTTCCCGCCGGCTCTTGTTTCGCCGGCATTGCCGCCATTGCCGCCGGTCGGCGACTGCAAGGTACCGGACGCGCCGCCGCCCCCTCCGCTGCCCGCGGTTGGTTGAGAGTTGGGCACACCGTCGGCTCCGTTGGCGCCCGGCGACGCACCGGCCGCCCCGCCTGCGACATGGCCCGTAGAAACACCGGCCTGTCCCACATCGCCGCCCGCGCCACCGCTGTCAAAGTCTCCCGCCCCACCAGCGCCCCCGGCAGCCAGTGCGGCAGCGCCGGCCACGGTCAGACCCGCGGCCAGGACAGCCGCACGCACCTTCGAGCCCCCGCCCGACTTGCCCGAGGCACGCGCGGTTTCAGGTGCGGCCACCCAGGCCCCCAACGACGAGTTCCAGAGGCTGCGATGTGCTTTGTTCATGGGGAGAAAAACCTTGAAATGAGAGGCCGGATGCACCAGAAATGGGCAAACCGTCAGGAAACGTTTATTTTTGTAAATAAATTGTTTCCAACCCATCACCAGAACTAGTTATTCATGCGCGCCGCCATCCTTGCTGGGTTTTCGGAAACTTCCGTACGTCCAGCAATCCGGCGCGACAATCCGCCGCATGGCTTCCGCACCCGACCTCCCTCCCCTCAACCGCCAGTTCGTCGCCCACTTCGGCGAAATGGGCAGCAAGTGGGGCATCAACCGCACCGTCGGCCAGATCTACGCACTGATCTTCTTGTCGGAGCGCGCGCTCAATGCCGACGAGATCGCCGAGATGCTGGAGTTCTCGCGCTCCAACGTGAGCATGGGTTTGAAGGAGTTGCAGGCCTGGCGCCTCGTGCACCTGCGCCACCACGCGGGCGACCGCCGCGAGTACTTCGAGGCGCCGAAGGACGTGTGGGAAATCTTCCGCGTGCTGGCCGAGGAACGCCGGCGCCGCGAGATCGAGCCCACGCTCTCGATGCTGCGCAACGCGCTGCTCGAATCGCCCACCAGCGACGCCGAGCGCCACGCGCAGGCCCGCATGCGCGAGATGCACGACCTGATCGACCGGCTGATGAAATGGTTCGACGACGTGCAGCGCCTGGCGCCCGAGACTGCGATGCAGCTCATGGGCATGGGCGCGACGGTGACGAAGGTGCTGACGCTCAAGGACCGCCTCACGGGCGGTGCGTCGAAGAAGAGCAAGGGCCCCGCGGGCGAAACCTGAGTCGCGCCGCGAGGCTGAGGGACCGGACGGGGGCGCTACGCCCTCACAGCCGTTCCTGCCCCTGCGGGGCTTCCGGCATGCCGAGCTTTTCCTTGCGGATGGCCTCGTCGTCCATCAGCTCGTACCACATGGCGTTGAGCACGGCGAAGGCGGCGGCCAGCGGCAGGCCGAGGATCCAGGCGAAGTACCACATGTCTTTTTCCTTCCCGTTTCAGTAGGCGTGTCCGCTCTCGTCGCGGATGGCTTGCTCGTCGACCTTACCCCACAGCACGTGGTAGACCCAGGTGGTGTAGGCCACGATGATCGGGATGAAGATCGCGGTGACCACCAGCATGATGAACAGCGTCAGGTGGCTCGACGACGAATCCCATACCGTGAGGCTGGCGCGCGGGTCGATCGACGAGGGCAGGATGAACGGGAACATCGACGCGCCCACGCTCAGGATGATGCCAGCGATGCCCAGCGCCGCCGTGAGCAGCGCGAACCCCGGCCGGCGCAGCACCAGACCGAGCAATGCGCCCAGCGTGCCGACGAAGCCCGCCGCCGGCGCGGCGATGGTCCAGGGGTGCGTCGCGTAGTTGCCCATCCAGGCGCCGGCATGCAGCTCGACGGTCTTGAGCATCGGGTTCGACGGGCCCACCGCGTCGACCACGCTGCTGATGCGAAAGCCGCCGATGCCCATGGCCAGCCACACGCCGGCCAGCGCGTAGAACACGAGCGTGAGCACCGCCGCGACCATGCCGTAGCTGCGCGCACGCTCGGCCACCGGGCCGGAGGTCTTGAGCAGCAGCCAGGCCGCGCCGTGCATCACCAGCATCGCCACCGACACCAGCCCGCAGAGGATGGCGAAGGGGTTCAGCAGGCCGAAGAAGCTGCCGTCGTAGAAGATGTGCATGTCGGCGCCGAAGCGGAACGGCACGCCCTGCAGCACATTGCCCACGGCCACGCCGCAGATCAGCGCGGGCACGAAGCCGCTGAAGAACAGCACGCCGTCCCAGCGCGCGCGCCACTGCGGCGACTCGCGCTTGCTGCGGAACTTGAAGGCCACCGGCCGCAGGATCAGCGCCGACAAGATCACGAACATCGCCAGGTAGAAGCCCGAGAACGACACGGCGTACAGCTGCGGCCAAGCCGCGAAGACGGCGCCGCCGCCCAGGATGAGCCACACCTGGTTGCCCTCCCACACCGGGCCCACGCTGTTGATGACCACGCGCCGTTCGATGTCGTTGCGCGCGGCAAAGGGCAGCAGCATGCCGGCGCCCAGGTCGAAGCCGTCGGTCACCGCGAAGCCGACCAACAGCACGCCGATCAAAAGCCACCAGATGAAGCGCAGGGTGTCGTAGTCGAGGAGTGTGTGGAGGATCATGCGGCGCTCCCGGTCGAGGCAGAAGAGGAAGACGTGGCGGCACGCGCCGGCGGAATGTGCGAGCGGGCATCGCCCTCGGTAGGCGCATGCTCGACCTCGGGCCCCTTGCGGATGGCCTTGAGCATCAGCTTCATCTCGATGATGAGCAGCGTGGTGTAGATCGCGATGAAGCCCGCGAGCGTGATCAGCAAGGTCGTCACGCCCAGGTTCGACACGGCCACCGCGGTCGGCAGCACGCCCTCGATCACCCAGGGCTGGCGGCCGAACTCCGCCACCAGCCAGCCGGATTCGATGGCGATCCACGGCAGCGGAATCGCCCACACCGCGACCTTCAGCAGCCAGCGGTGGCGGTCGAGCGCGCGGCGCGCCGACAGCACGAAGAAGGTGCCCGTCAGCAGGATCAGCAGCATGCCGATGCCCACCATCACGCGGAACAGCCAGAACAGCGGCGCCACCTGCGGCACGGTGTCCCATGCGGCCTTGGCGATCTGCTCGTCGGTGGCCTGGCGCGGATCGTCCACGTAGCGCTTGAGCAGCAGCGCGTAGCCCATGTTGATGCCGTTGTCCTCGAAGTCGCCGCGCACGCCCTGCGTGACCTTGTCGGTGCCGCCGGCCTCGCGGATCTTCTGCAGCGCGTCGTAGGCCTTCAGGCCCTCGCGGATGCGGGCCTCGGCGCGCTTCACGAGCTCGTCGATGCCGGGCATCACGGTGTTGAGCGAGCGCGTGCCGATCAGGCCCATGACCGCGGGGATGTGGATCGCGTAGTGCGTCTCGCGCGCCTTCTGGTCGGGGAAGCCGATCACGGTGAAGGCGGCGGGCGCGGGCTGCGTCTCCCACATGCCTTCGATGGCGGCCAGCTTCATCTTCTGGTGTTCGCCCGAGAGGTAGCCGCTCTCGTCGCCGAGCACCGCCACCGACAGCGCGGCGGCCAGGCCGAAGGACGCGGCCACGGTCATCGAGCGCTTGGCCAGTTCGATGTGGCGGCCCTTGAGCAGGTACCACGCCGACACGCCGAGCACGAACACCGCGGCGCACACATAGCCGGCCGACACGGTGTGCACGAACTTGGCCTGCGCCACCGGGTTGGTCAGCACGGCGGCGAAGTCGGTCACTTCCATGCGCATGGTCGCGGGGTTGAAGGCCGCGCCCACGGGGTTCTGCATCCAGCCGTTGGCAATGAGGATCCACAGCGCCGAGAAGTTGGAGCCGATGGCCACGGCCCAGGTGGCCGTGAGGTGGCCCACCTTCGAGAGCTTGTCCCAGCCGAAGAAGAACAGGCCCACGAAGGTCGCTTCCATGAAGAAGGCCATGAGCCCTTCGATGGCCAGCGGCGCGCCGAAGATGTCGCCGACGTAGTGGCTGTAGTAGCTCCAGTTCATGCCGAACTGGAACTCCATCACGATGCCGGTGGCCACGCCCATCGCGAAGTTGATACCGAACAGCACGCCCCAGAACTTGGTCATGTCGCGCCAGATGACGCGCCCGGTCATCACGTAGACCGTCTCCATGATGGCCAGGATGATCGACAGTCCGAGCGTGAGCGGCACGAACAGGAAGTGGTACAGCGCCGTCACGGCGAACTGCAGGCGCGAGAGCGCGACGATGTCAAGGTCCATGGGGGCTTCCTTTATGTGTTCTCTGTTCGTTCGTTGCTCGGTCGGTCAACTCATCAATCGGGTCGCAGGCCGCGCAGCGCGGCCTCGAAGGCTTCCGTGCCACGGCGCAGGTCGGCGACGATGCGGCCCTGCGCCATGCACACGAGACGGTCGGCCAGCGCGGCTTCGCGGCGCAGGTGCGTGGCGATCAGCAGCGTGCGCGGGCCGGCCTGCTGCGCCAGGCGCTGCAGCACGTCGTGCGCGGTGGCGGCGTCGAGCGCCTCGGTCGGTTCGTCGAGCAGCCACAGCGGCACCGGGCGCAGCAGCAGCCGCGCGAGCGCGAGCCGGCGCGACTGCCCGCCCGAGAGGCCGAGGCCGCCTTCGCCCAGGCGCGTGTCGAGGCCGGTGGCCAGCGCGCGCACATCGGCATCGAGGCCGGCGGCATGCAGCACGGCCCACAGGCGCTCGTCGCTCGCTTGCGGATCGGCCAGGCGCAGGTTGTCGCGCAGGCTGTCCTGGAAGAGTTCGGTGCGCTGGGTCAGCAGGCAGGTCGGCTGCGCCTGCACCTGGCCGGCACGCGGCGTGAGGTCGCCGGCAATCACGGAGAGCAGCGTGGACTTGCCTGCGCCGCTGGCGCCGATCAGCGCGACGCGCTCACCCGCGCTCAAGTGCAGCGACACGCCGCTCAGCACTTCGACCAGGCTGCCGGGGTGCATGACGGTGAGCTGGTCGACCTGCACGGCCGCCGTCTGCGCGGTGCGATGGGGGCGCGCGCCCTCTTCCACCGACGGGTCCAGATGTGGAGCCAACCGGCGCACCGCCAGCCAGGTGCGTCCTGCATCGAGCGCGCCACGCCGCAGCGCCGCGAACGGTTCGGTGGCAGTGAGCGCGATCAGCAGTGCAAGCGCCGCGCCGGGGGCGCCGATGACGCCTTCACTCACCAGCGCGCCGACGGCCAACAGCACGCCGACCAGCGTCAGCGTGCCCGCGCTGCCATAGGCGAAGCCGGCCGCGGCTTCGAGCTTGTTCAGCGCGAGGTCGGCCTGCGCGAGGTGCGCGTCGGCATTCATCAGCGCGGCGCGCTGGGCGTCGAGCCGGCCGGCCATCGCGAGATCCGCCTGGCCTGCGACCAGGTCGACGGCGCGTGCGCGCAGCGCTTCCACGGCATGCGCGCGCTGTCGCGCCGGTTGCCGCGCACGCCGCGCGATGAGGAACGCCAGCCCCCACCCGACGGCGCAGAGCCAGAGCGCGATCGCCACGCCCATCCCCACATGCATGAAGCCGAGCACGATGCCCGCCAGCAGCGCCGCGCCCAGCGCCGCGGCGGCGGGCACGAACAGGCGCAGGTAGAGCGACTCGAGCGCGTCGATGTCGGACGTCAGGCGGAACAAGAGCCGCGCCGGCCGCATCAGCAGGTCGCGCGCGGCCTCGGGGCGTGCCCAGCCGCGGAACAGCCGCACGCGCAGCTCGGCAAGCACGGCGAAGGTGGCGTCGTGCGTGACCAGCCGCTCGCCGTAGCGCGACCCCGTGCGCCCGAGCGCCAGCAGCCGGATGCCGGCCGAGGGCATGAAGACATCGAAGGTGAAGGCCGTGGCCGCATGCAGGCCCGCGAGTGCGGTCGCGGTGATGAACCAGCCCGACAGGCCCAGCAGCGCCATGCCCGCGAGCACCGTGACAGCGGCCAGCAGGCAGCCCAGCAGCAAGGCGCGCGGCTGCGTCGCGAGGAAGGGACGCAGCACGAGGCGCAGGTCGCGCCAGCGCGGGGAACGGGTGGCGTGGCGGCTCATGCGGCCTTCTCCACCAGCGGCTCGGGGCCGAGGCTCACCGTGCGGTCCATGCGTGCGGCCAGCACCGGGTCGTGGGTCGAGACGATCAGCGTCCGGCCGCGGGCGAGCGCCACCAGTGCGTCGGCCACGCGCGCGGCGGTGGCGGTGTCGAGGTGGGCCGTGGGCTCGTCGGCCAGGATCAGGTCGGCATGCGGGTGCACCGCGACGCGTGCCAGCGCCAGCCGCACGGCCTCGCCGCCCGACAGGCCGCTGCCGCCCTCGCCCAGCGCGGTGCCGGGATGGGCCTGCGCCACGTCGTCGAGCGCCGCGAAACGCATCGCCTCGGCCACCTCGGGCGCGCCGATGTCGGCACGGCCCAGCGCCACGTTGGCTTCGACCGAGCCGGCGAAGACGTGGGGCTTCTGCCCCATCCACGCCGTGCGCTGGCGCAATGCGGCGGCTGTGTGTTCGGTGAGCGGCACGCCGCCGATGGCGATCTCGCCGCGCGTGGCCGGCATCAGCCCGGCCAGCAGCGAGAGCAGCGCGGTCTTGCCCGATCCACTGGGGCCGGCCAGCGCGACATGCTCGCCGGCGCCGATGCGCAATTCATATCCGTCGAAGAGCGGCGTCGACTCGCCGGGCCAGGAGAAATGGAGCCCGTGGACCGTCACGGCCGGTGCGGCGCCCGCGCCGGCGGCACCGGTCGCTGCACGCTTGACCGCGACACCCGCGCCGGGCAGCGGCAGTGCGCCGCCTTGCAGGTCATCGAGCGCCTGCAGCGCCGCTTCGCCGGCCGCGCGGTCGTGCCACACCGCCGACAGCTCGCGCAGCGGCTCGAAGAAGGCCGGCGCCAGCAACAGCACGAACAGGCCTTCGCCCAGGCTGAGCTGCTGGCCCCAGGCACCGAAGCCGAGCGAGCCCAGCAGGTGGAAACCGATGTAGACCGCGACCAGCGCCACGCCCAGCGCGGAGAACAGCTCCAGCACGGCGGACGACAGGAACGCGATGCGCAGCACCGCCATCGTGCGCTGGCGCAGCGACTGGGCGGAGGCGCCGAGCCGGTCGGCCGTGGCATCGACCGCGTCGAGCGCGCGCAGCGTGGCCAGGCCGCGCAGGCGGTCGAGCAGGAAGGCGTTCATGCCGCCCATCTCGACCATCTGCGCCTCGCTGGCCGCCTTGGCGCGCCAGCCGACGATGGCCATGAAGATCGGGATCAGCGGCGCCGCCACGAGCAGCACCAGCGCCGCGGCCCACGAGAACCAGGCCACCGCGGCGATCAGGAAGAGCGGCACCACCGTCGCGCGCCAGCGCGCGGGCTGGTAGCGCACAAGGTACGGCACCAGCGCCTCGGCCTGTTCGGCGAGCACGCTGGCCGCGAGGCCGGAGGGCGCACGTTCGCGGTCGAGCGGCGAGCCCGCCGCCAACGCCGCCGCGGTCTGCGCGCGCAAGCTTGTCAGTTGCGCCCGCGCGCGCCCGAAGGTGCGGCGCACGCCCCAGGCTTCGCAGCCCGCGCGCAGCAGGCCGAGCAAGAGGATGCCCGCCGCCGGCCACAGCACGGCCGCCATGTCCTCGCCGTTGGCCAGGCCCTGCACCGCCATCGCCAGCAGCGCCGCCTGCGGCAACCAAGCGAGCGCCGCGACGCCTTGCACCACGCTGCCGATGTCGGGCGACGTGAAAGCCTTCAACGGCGATCGTGGCGGCGATGGTTCTGTCATTCCTTGATTTTGTGTATTTTCAGTATTTACTGAAAGATTCACAATCATACACAACAGGGGCAGTTCGCGCAGACTGCCCGCTCTGAAGCCCGAAGGCAACAGATTTGCAAAGGAATGGGAAGAAAAAGGGCCGCACCGCAGCGGGTGCGGCGCGCTTCAGTACGACACGATGAGGCCGCTGACCAGCAACGCGGCAAAAAGTGTGCATACGCTGCGCAGCGAGGCCGGCCGGGCTTCGACCCCCCGGTACAGCAGCACTGCGGCGCCCACCGACAGGCCGAAGGTCGCGACCATGCCCAGCAGGTCGACCCACGGCCCGTGCGGCCCCAGGCCCGCCACCAGCGCGTTCACGGCGAGCAGCACCGGGAAATGAATCAGGAACAGCGAATACGAAATGCGCCCCAGCTGCTGCAGCGGCACGGCGGCTGCGGGCCAGTGCGCGGGCGACAGCCACTGCCGGCGTTGCGCCACCGCGATGAGCAGTGCAGTCACCAGCGCGATGGCAATGCGGCTGCGCCAATCGATCATGAGCGCGCCCGCCCCCACCAGCGCCAACAGCGCGACGGCGCCGTGCCAGGTGCTGGCACGCGTGGCGCGGCCGACCCAGAAAGCCAGCATGCCGAGCCCGTAGGCGCCGAAGAAATAGAACGCGGTGTCGTCCAGCCGCGCCTGCCGGTTGAACAGCGCGAGCGAGGCCACGGCCACGATGAACACCAGCGCCACCGGCGCCCACCGCGCGGCCGAAGCTGGTTGCCGCAGCACAGCGGGCAGCCCGACCAGCGCGAGCGCCAGCGCGAACAGCTGGAAATCGATGGCCACGTACCAGACGCCGGTCGACAGCGACTCGTAGTTCAGCAGGTCCTGCAGCAGCAGGCCGTGCGCCAGCAATTGGCCGAGGCTCGGCGCGGCCGGCACCACGTCTTCACCGAGCCATGGCCGCACCGCGTCGGCCACCAGCACGCACACCGTGAGCGCCGCAAGGTAGGGCATGACCAGCCGGGCGTAGCGCTGCAGGATGCGCGTCACGGGCCGGTCCACGCGCAGCACGCCGTCGGGCGCCAGGCTCGCGGTCGCAAGAAAACCGGCGATCACGAGGAACACCTGCACCGCGAGCCGGCCGTCGTCCGCCAGCCAGCCGAAGAAATCGGGCGCCAGCACCTGCGCGCCGGCCGGCATCGGGCCGTAGCGCGCGAGGTGATGCCCGACGATCAGCGCACAGGCCAGGCCCTTGACCACGTCCAGCAGCGGCATCCGCCCCTGCCGCGCAGGCACGGCCCCGCCGCCACCGCTCGCAGCGGAGGTCGATGCCGGTGCGTGCGAACTGTTCAAAGTGCCAATCGCTGTCGTGCTTCCTGGTATTCGCGCTTGAGCTTCTCGATGAAGGCGCCCGCGCTCGCCACTTCGGTGATCGCGCCGATGCCCTGGCCCGAGCCCCAGATGTCTTTCCAGGCCTTGGCCTTGCTGCCTTCGCCGCCGCCGAAGTTCATGGTCGTCACGTCGCCTTCGGGCAGGTTGGCCGGGTCCATGCCGGCCTTGACGATGCTGGGCGCCAGGTAGTTGCCGTGCACGCCGGTGAACAGACTCGAATAGACGATGTCGTCCGAGTTGCCGTCCACGATGGCCTGCTTGTATTCCTCGCTCGCACGCGCTTCTTCGGTCGCGATGAAGGCGGTGCCGATGTAGGCGAAGTCGGCGCCCATGGCCTGCGCCGCGAGCACCGCGCCGCCGGAGGCGATGGAGCCCGACAGCGCGATCGGGCCGTCGAACCACTGGCGGATTTCCTGCACCAGCGCGAACGGGCTCTTCACACCCGCATGGCCGCCGGCACCGGCTGCCACGGCGATGATGCCGTCGGCGCCCTTCTCGATCGCCTTCTGCGCGAACTTGTTGTTGATGATGTCGTGCAGCGTCACGCCGCCGTAGCTGTGCACAGCGTCGTTCACATCGGTGCGCGCACCCAGCGAGGTGATCACGATCGGCACCTTGTACTTCACGACCATCTCCATGTCGTGCTCCAGGCGGTCGTTGCTCTTGTGCACGATCTGGTTGATGGCGAAGGGCGCGGCCGGCTTGTCCGGGTTGGCCTTGTTGTAGGCCGCCAGCTCCTCGGTGATCTCGATCAGCCACTCTTCGAGCTGCGCTGCGGGGCGGGCGTTGAGCGCCGGCATCGAGCCGACCACGCCGGCCTTGCATTGCGCGATCACGAGCTTGGGGTTGCTGATGATGAACAGCGGCGAGCCGATGATCGGCAGCGGCAGGTTCGCGAGGACAGAAGGCAGCTTGGACATGTCGTCTCCGGGAAGGGGTTCGGTTTTATAAGAGCAAGGGGCCGCTGCCGCCCGTCAGATGGGCGACAGCGGCGGGTGCGTCAGAACGCTTCGAGCGCCAGCGCCGTGACGCTCTCGGCGCCTTCGACGATGCTGTCGCGGATGCCCGGCACCTTGTTCAGGATGTGCTCGGCGTAGAAGCGCGCGGTGGCTATCTTGGCCTGCATGAAGGCGACGTCGACGTTGTGCGAGGCCTGGTCCTGCGCCACGATCAGCGAGCGCGCGAGCTGCCAGCCGGCCACGAGGTTGCCCGCCAGCATCAGGTACGGCACGCTGCCCGAGAACACGGCGTTCGGCGAAGCCTTGGTCTGGCCGGCGACGAAGTCGACCACGTCGATGAACGCGAGGCGCGCGGCGGTCAGGCGCTTGAGGACGGCGGCGGCCGCGGCGCTGTCGCTCTTGGCGAGTTCGGCCTCGGTCTTCTCGATCTGCGCGGCAATCGCCTTGGCCGTCTGGCCGCCGTCGCGTGCGGTCTTGCGGCCCACGAGGTCGTTGGCCTGGATCGCGGTGGTGCCTTCGTAGATCGTGAGGATCTTCGCGTCGCGGTAGTACTGCGCCGCACCGGTCTCCTCGATGAAGCCCATGCCGCCGTGCACCTGCACGCCCAGCGAGGTCACTTCGAGGCTCATCTCGGTGCTGTAGCCCTTTACGAGCGGCACCATGAATTCGTAGAAGGCCTGGTTCTGCTTGCGCGCGTCGGCATCGGGATGGTGGTGCGCGGCGTCGTAGGCGGCGGCGGCCACCGAGGCCATCGCGCGGCAGCCTTCGGTGTAGGCGCGCATCGTCATCAGCATGCGCTTCACGTCGGGGTGGTGAATGATAGGCGCGCTCGCGTTGATCGAGCCATCGACCGGGCGGCTCTGCACGCGGTCCTTGGCGTAGGCCACGGCGTGCTGGTAGGCGCGCTCGGCGATCGCGATGCCCTGCATGCCCACGGCGTAGCGGGCCGAGTTCATCATGATGAACATGTACTCGAGGCCGCGGTTTTCCTGGCCCACGAGGTAGCCGACGGCGCCGCCGTGGTCACCGTACTGCAGCACGGCGGTGGGCGAAGCCTTGATGCCCATCTTGTGCTCGATGCTCACGCAGTGCACGTCGTTGCGCGCACCGAGCGAACCGTCGGCGTTGACCATGAACTTCGGCACCACGAACAGGCTGATGCCCTTCACGCCTTCGGGCGCGCCGCTCACGCGGGCCAGCACGAGGTGCACGATGTTCTCGGCCATGTCGTGCTCACCGTAGGTGATGAAGATCTTGGTGCCGAACACCTTGTAGGTGCCGTCGGGCTGCGGCTCGGCGCGGCTGCGCACCATGGCCAGGTCGCTGCCGGCCTGCGGCTCGGTGAGGTTCATCGTGCCGGTCCACTGGCCGCTCACGAGCTTCTCGAGGTACACGGCCTTGAGCTCGTCGGAGCCGGCGGTGAGCAGCGCCTCGATGGCGCCGTCGCTCAAGAGCGGGCACAGCGCGAAGCTCATGTTGGCCGAGTTGAGCATTTCGCCGCAGGCCGCGCCGATGGTCTTGGGCAGGCCCTGGCCGCCGAAGTCCGCCGGATGCTGCAGGCCCTGCCAGCCGCCCGACACGTACTGCGCGAAGGCGTCCTTGAAGCCCTTGCTGGTGGTGACTTCGCCGTCCTTGAACGACGAAGGATTGCGGTCGCCTTCGACGTTCAGCGGCGCGACCACGTCCTGGTTGAAGCGTGCGCACTCTTCGAGCACGGCCTGTGCGGTTTCGAGGCCGGCATCTTCGAAGCCGGGCAGCTTGGCGATCTCGCCGATGTTGGCCAGGTGTTCGATGTCGAACAGCATGTCCTTGAGGGGGGCGGTGTAGCTCATGTCTTCTCTCCAGGGGCCGCGGTGGGGGGCGGCAGATGTAAAAAAGGCATCGCGAACGATGCCTTCTGGCTCAATGCGTTGAAGCGATCAGAGCGCCTTCACGAGTTCCGGCACGGCCGTGAACAGGTCGGCCACGAGGCCGTAGTCGGCCACCGAGAAGATCGGGGCTTCCTCGTCCTTGTTGATCGCGACGATGACCTTCGAGTCCTTCATGCCGGCCAGATGCTGGATCGCACCCGAGATGCCCGCGGCGATGTACAGCTGCGGCGCGACGATCTTGCCCGTCTGACCCACTTGCCAGTCGTTCGGGGCGTAGCCCGCGTCCACTGCGGCGCGGCTGGCGCCCAGGCCGGCGTTGAGCTTGTCGGCCAGCGGCGTCATCACTTCGTTGAACTTCTCGGCGCTGCCGAGAGCGCGGCCACCCGAGACGATGATCTTGGCGGCCGTCAGTTCGGGGCGGTCGCTCTTGGTGACTTCACGGCCCACGAAGGCGCTCTTGCCGCTGTCGGCCACGCCTTCAGCGGTTTCAACGGTGGCGCTGCCACCGGTGGCGGCTGCGGCGTCGAAGCCGGTCGTGCGCACGGTGATCACCTTGGTGGCGTCGGTGCTCTGCACGGTGGCGATGGCGTTGCCGGCGTAGATCGGGCGCTCGAACGTATCCGGGCTATCGACCTTGGTGATGTCGGAGATCTGCGCCACATCGAGCTTGGCAGCCACGCGCGGTGCGACGTTCTTGCCGTTGGCGGTCGAGGGGAACAGGATGTGGCTGTAGTTGCCGGCGATGGCCAGCACTTGTGCGGCGACGTTCTCGGCGAGGTTTTCGGCCAGGCTGGCGCTGTCGGCAGCGATCACCTTGGACACGCCGGCGATCTGCGCGGCGGCCTTGGCGGCTTCTGCGGCGTTGGCACCGGCCACGAGGATGTGGACGTCGCCACCGCAGGCCAGGGCTGCAGTCACGGTGTTGAGGGTGGCCGGCTTGATGCTGGCGTGGTCGTGTTCGGCAATAACAAGTGCGGTCATGTTCAGATCACCTTCGCTTCGTTCTTCAGTTTGTCCACCAGCGTTGCAACGTCAGGCACCTTGATGCCGGCGCCGCGCTTGGGCGGCTCGCTGACCTTCAGGGTCTTCAGGCGGGGCTTGACGTCCACGCCCAGGTCTTCCGGCTTGAAGGTGTCCAGCTGCTTCTTCTTGGCCTTCATGATGTTGGGCAAGGTGACGTAGCGCGGCTCGTTCAGGCGCAGGTCGGTCGTGATGACTGCGGGCAGCGTGAGCGTCAGCGTTTCCATGCCGCCGTCGACTTCGCGTGCGACGGTGACCTTGTCGGCTGCGAGGTCGACCTTCGAGGCGAAGGTGGCTTGGGGCAGGTCGGCCAAGGCAGCCAGCATCTGGCCGGTCTGGTTGGCGTCGTCATCGATGGCTTGCTTGCCCAGGATGATCAGCTGGGGCTGTTCCTTGTCGACCAGTGCCTTGAGCAGCTTGGCCACGGCCAGGGGTTGCAGCTCTTCGCTCGTCTCGACCAGGATGCCGCGATCGGCGCCGATGGCCATCGCGGTGCGCAGGGTTTCCTGGCACTTCGCGTCACCGCAGGAGACGGCGATGACTTCGGTCACGATGCCCTTTTCCTTCAGCCGCACCGCTTCTTCGACAGCGATCTCGTCGAAGGGGTTCATGCTCATCTTGACGTTGGCAATGTCCACCCCGGTGCCGTCGCTCTTGACGCGCACCTTCACGTTGTAATCGACGACCCGTTTGACAGGCACAAGAACCTTCATTGACTTGACTCCATTGGATTGCAAAAAGGGGGGCTTCGAGAGCAGCCGGCCATTTTAGGACGCCGGCCTTGGCTGCCTCTCCATTCTTCTTGTCGGCCTCGAGGGCTCAAAAAAGAACGATCGTGCTTTTCCGTGATTATAAAACAGCGGGAGGCGCTGCGGCCACTCCCGCCGGCAAAGATTCCACTCGCAGCACCCGCTGCGGATAGGGAATGTCAATGCGGGCGGCCCGCAGTCCTTCGAGGATGGCGATGTTGATGGCCGAGCGCACGTTGTCCTTGCCCTTGTCAGGGTCAGCGACCCAGAAGTTCAGGCTGAATTCCAGGCCGTCGGGCGCGAAGGTGACCAGGTAGGCGATGGGCGCCGGGTCGGTCATGACGCGCGGCTGGGCCTTGGCGGCGTCGCACAGGATGCCCTGCACCTGCGCCACGTCGCTCTCGTAGCCGACCACGATGTTGGTCGTGATGTTGAACTTGCGGTCGGCCAGCGACAGGTTTTCGACCCGGCCGGTGATAAGCGATTCGTTCGGCACGATGGCCTCGCGCCCGTTGCCGGCGCGGATGAGCGTGTAGCGCGTCTTGATGTCGGTGATGCGGCCTTCGAAGGTGTCGACCTTCACGTTGTCGCCGATGCGAATCGAGCGCTCCAGCAGGATCACGAAACCGCTCACGTAGTTGGCCGCCAGCTTCTGCAGGCCGAAGCCCAGGCCCACGCCGAGCGCGCCGCCCAGCACCGACAGCGCCGTGAGGTCGACCCCCACCGCCGACAGCGCGAACAAGAGGCCGATCAGCAGCAGGAAGGCGCGCACCGCGTTCGACGCCACCTTGCGCATCGACAGGTCGCTCACGGCCTCGCGCAGGATGCGTTTTTCGATGGTGCTGGAGATCCACAGCGCGATCATCAGCACCAGCCCCGCCGACAGCGCGCCCTGGATGATGGTCTGCAGGCTCACGCGGGTCTTGCCGAAGGCCAGCGTGATGTCGTCCAGCTCGGCCAGCACCGGCGGCAACAGCCCGACGATCCACAGCACGGCGGCGATCCAGGCCAGCCACGAGATGGTGCGCTCGATCAGCCGCACCAGGCTGGAGGTGGGGAACACGGCCCGCAGCACCCGCGCGAACAGCCGGATGACCGCCAGCGACAGGAACACCGGCACGGCGATGCGCAGCACCAGCACCACGGGCAGCATATCGAGCGCCACGCGGCGCGCGATGCCGGTGAGCACCAGCGCGAGCAGCGGGAACAGCAGGCCGTCGAAGGTGCGCTCGCCGAACCAGATCGAATCCTTGGGCTGGTCGCGCCCGAACCATTTGCACACCGCCCATGCCACGCCCACGCAGGCCACGAGCACGGTGAGTTCGATGCCCAGGCCGTGCGCGTCGACCTGTCGCAGGCGCTGGAGGAAGTCGTCGAAATTGAAATTCATCGGTGAAAGAAACAGGACGCCCCGCGGGCGCCAACCGGGTTACAGGTCCGCCAGCACGCGGATGTGCGCTTCCACGCTGCGCGCCAGGGCATCGAGGTGATAGCCGCCCTCGAGCAGCGAGACGATGCGCCCGCGCGCATGGCGCTTGGCGACATCGCGCACGCGGCCGGTGATCCAGGCGAAGTCGTTTTCGTTGAGGCCGAGCTGGCCCAGCTCGTCCTCGCGGTGGGCGTCGAAGCCGGCGCTGATGAACACCATCTGCGGCTTGAAGGCGTCGAGCCGCGGCATCCAGATCGCCTCGACCAGCTCGCGCACGTCCATGCCCTTGGTGTAGGCCGGGATCGGCAGGTTCAGCATGTTCGACGCCGGGTGCTCGGTGCCGCTGTACGGATAGAACGGGTGCTGGAAGAACCCGACCATCAGCACGCGCGGGTCGTTCGACAAAATGTTCTCGGTGCCGTTGCCGTGGTGCACGTCGAAATCGACGATGGCCACGCGGTCCAGGCCATGCACCTCGAGCGCGTGCCGTGCGGCAATGGCCACGTTGTTGAAGAAGCAGAAGCCCATGGCCTGCTCGCGGCAGGCATGGTGGCCCGGTGGGCGCACCGGGCAGAAGGCGTTCTCGATCTCGCCGGCCATCACGGCATCGGTGGCCGCCACGGCAGCGCCCGCGGCGCGGCGTGCGGCCAGCAGGGTGAAGCGGGTGAGTACGGTGTCGGGGTCGACCTGCGCGTGGTCGGGGCCGCCGGCAGGCGCGTCAGCCACGAGGCGCTGCTGCAGTTCCTCGAGGTGTTCGACATGCGCGTGGCTGTGGGCCCGGGTGATCTGTTCCAGCGTGGCCAGGGGCACCTCGCCCCGTGCCAGTGCGTCGCCGACGCCGGTCAGCAGCAGCCGGTCTTCGATGGCATCCAGCCGCTCGGGGCATTCGGGATGCCCGTTGCCCATGTCGTGCTTCCAGAAGTCGCGATGCGTGAAGTAGCCTGTCTTGCCCATCTCTCGCCGTGTCTTGTGTCGTCGCGTCTAGACCTCACACGGCATGGGGCCGCAAGGTCTTACGGTATCGTTTGCATATGGATACAAATATGGACGTAGCCGCGAAGCTAGCCTCTTTGCTGAGTCAGCTTAACACGGTGATTGTTGGCAAAGAGGCCCAGGTGCGCGACTGCGTGGCCTGCTTGCTGGCCGGCGGGCACCTGCTGATCGAGGACGTGCCGGGGGTCGGCAAGACGACCCTGGCCCATGCGCTGTCGCACACCTTCGGCCTGCAGTTCTCGCGCGTGCAGTTCACGGCCGACCTGATGCCGGGCGACCTGTCGGGCGTGGCGATCTACGACCGGGGCCAGCAGGCCTTCGTGTTCCACCCCGGGCCGATCTTTGCGCAGGTGCTGCTGGCCGACGAAATCAACCGGGCCAGCCCCAAGACCCAGAGCGCGCTGCTCGAGGCGATGGAAGAAAAGCAGGTCACGGTCGAGGGCGAGACCCGCCCCCTGCCCTCGCCCTTCTTCGTGATCGCCACGCAGAACCCGCAGGACCAGCTCGGCACCTTCGCGCTGCCCGAGTCGCAGCTCGACCGCTTCCTGATGCGCATCTCGCTGGGCTACCCCGACCGCGCGGCCGAGCGCCAGCTGCTGGCGGGTGCCGACCGCCGCGAGATGCTCGCCGGCCTGCCTGCCCTGCTGACCGCCGGCGAACTCACCGCCCTGCAGCAGCGCGTGCAGCAGGTGCACGCGGCCGAGCCGCTGCTGAACTACCTGCAGGACCTGATCGCCGCGACCCGCTCGGGCCGCTGGTTCCTGCAGGGCCTGTCGCCGCGCGCGGGCATCGCCGTGCTGCGCGCCGCCAAGGCGCAGGCGCTGCTGGCCAACCGGAACTACGTCGCGCCCGACGACATCCAGGCCGTGCTGCCGCAGACCATCGCGCACCGCCTCACGCCCGTGGGCGATGCCGGCCGTGGCGCCGTCGAACAAGTACGGGCGATGATCGCCGCGGTGCCGCTGCCGTGAACCCTGTCGGCGTCCTGCGCTCGCGCATCGACGGCTGGTTTCTCTCGCGCCGGGCCCCGTCGGACACGCTCGAACTCACCCAGCGCAACGTCTACATCGTGCCCACGCGCGCGGGCTGGACGCTGGCGGCCACGCTGCTGGTGCTGCTGGTGGCGTCGATCAACTACCAGCTCAACCTGGGCTACCTGCTGACCTTCCTGCTGGCCGGCAGCGTCGCCGTGGGCATGCACGTGTGCCACGCCACGCTGCGCGGGCTGGCGCTGCGCATGGTGCCGCCCGAGGCGCAGTTCGCGGGCGCCGCGGCGGTGCTGCGCGTGGTGCTGCACAACGAACGGCGCAGCGTGCGCTACGGCATCGGCATGGCGGTGCGCGGCAGCGGCCAGTGGGCCTGGACCGACGTGCCGGCCGAAGGCACGGCCACGGTGGAGATCGCCTTCCAGCCCGAGCGGCGCGGCCTGCACCCAGTGCCGCCGCTGACCGCCGAGACGCGCTTTCCGCTCGGCACCTTCCGCGTCTGGACGGTCTGGCGCCCGGCCGCGCAGCTGCTCGTGTACCCGACGCCCGAAGCCCATCCGCCGCCGCTGCCGCCGGGCGAACCCCTGTCCGGCCCAGCCGCCGCGTCGGCCGCGATGCGGGCGCAGAACGCCGGCGAGTACGACGGCGTGCGCGCCTACCGCCGCGGCGATCCGCTCAAGCTCGTGGTCTGGAAGAAGGCAGCGCGCGCGCAGGCCAACGGCTCCGAAGACCTGGTGAGCCGCGACACGCAGCACACGCAACGCGAAGAACTCTGGCTCGACGCGCACGCCGCCGCGCTGCCCGACATCGAGGCCCGGCTGTCGCGCCTGTGCGCCTGGGTGCTCATGGCCGACCGGCTGGGCGTGGACTACGGCGTGCGCGTCGCCGGCCGCACGGTGAAACCCTCGCAGGGCGAGGCGCACCGCCGCGCCTGCCTCGAGGCACTGGCGCTGTGCGCATGAACGGGGTCGCGGCATGAACCGGGTCGTACGCGAACTCACCGCGCTGCCGAGGGACGCACGGGACACGCTGTTCCTGCTCTGCGTCATCGGCCTCATCCTGCTGCCGCAGGTGGACGAGCTGCCCTGGTGGTGCTCGGCCATCACCGCCCTGGTGCTGCTGTGGCGCGCCTCGCTGGCGCTGCAGGCGCGCCCGCTGCCCAGCAAGTGGTGGCGCCTCGCGCTGCTGGCACTGGCGCTGGCCGGCACCTACGCGACCCACCGCACGCTGCTGGGCCGCGACGCGGGCGTCACGCTGGTCGTGTGCCTGCTGGCGCTCAAGACGCTGGAGCTGCGCGCGCGGCGCGACGCCTTCGTGGTCTTCTTCCTGGGCTTCTTCGCGATGCTCACGAACTTCTTCTATTCGCAGTCGCTGCTCACCGCCTTCACCATGCTGCTGGCGCTGCTGGGCCTGCTGACGGCGCTGGTCAACGCCCACATGCCCGTGGGCCGGCCGCCGCTGATGCAGGCCGCGCGCATGGCCGGCTGGATGGCGCTGGCGGGCGCGCCGGTGATGCTCGCGCTGTTCCTGCTGTTCCCGCGCTTCGCGCCGCTGTGGGGCACGCCCGGCGACGCCATGGCCGGGCGCAGCGGCCTGTCGAACACGATGCGGGTCGGCACCATCGCCGAACTGGCGCTCGACGGGAGCATCGCCGCGCGCATCAAGTTCGACGACAACCGCGCACCGCCCCAAAGCCAGCTGTATTTCCGTGGCCCGGTGCTGACGCAGTTCGACGGCCGCGAATGGACGGCATTGCCGACCTGGGCGCGCAGCGGGCAGTCGGTGCCGAACCTGCGCACGCGCGGCGAGCCGGTGCGCTACGAGGTCACGCTCGAGGCCAGCCAGCGCCCGTGGCTGCTCACGCTCGACGCCGCGCCGCGCGCCCCCGAGGTGCCCGGCTACGAGGTCACCGGCACGCCCGACCTGCAGTGGTTCGTGAACCGCCCGATCACCGACCTCGTGCGCTACCGCGCCGAGAGCCATCCGCAGTTCCAGAGCGGCCCATTGACACGCACCGGCGGCCGGCTCCAGCCCTACCTGGCGCTGCCGGCCGGCAGCAACCCGCGCACCGCCGCGCTCGCCGCCCAGATGCGCGCCGACCCCGCGCTGGCCGGCGCCGATGCCAACGCCTTCGTGCAGGCCGCCTTGCAACGCCTGCGCACCGGCGGCTACACCTACACGCTGCAGCCCGGCGTGTACGGCAACGAGACCGCCGACGAGTTCTGGTTCGATCGCAAGGAAGGCTTCTGCGAACACATCGCCTCGGCCTTCGTGGTGCTGATGCGCCACCTGCAGATTCCGGCGCGCATCGTCACCGGCTACCAGGGCGGCGAGCTCAACAACGTCGACAACTACTGGGTGGTGCGCCAGAGCGACGCCCACGCCTGGGCCGAGGTGTGGCAAGAGGGCGCGGGCTGGGTGCGCGTCGACCCGACCGGCTCGGTCGCGCCGGGGCGCATCGGGCAGTTCCAGCGCCTCACGCCGCAGCCCGGCCTGCTGGCCGGCGCCATCGGCGTCATGAGCCCGACACTGGTGCAGAACCTGCGCGCCGCCTGGGAGGCCGTGAACAACGGCTGGAACCAGTGGGTGCTCAACTACACGCAGAGCCGCCAGCTCGACCTGCTCAAGACCCTGGGCTTCAACGCCCCGAGCCTGGAAGACCTGGGCTACGTGCTGCTGTACCTGCTGGTGGCCGCGAGCCTGGCCGGCGCCGGCTGGACGCTGTGGGAGCGCAGCCGGCACGACCCGTGGCTGCGCCTGCTGGGCCGGGCCCGCGCGCGCCTGGCCAAGGCCGGCCTGCCGCTGCCCGAGACGGCGCCGCCGCGCCAGATGGCCCAGGCCGCCGACGCCCGCTTCGGGCCCGCTGCGCAGGCCGTGCACGACTGGCTGCTGAAGCTCGAAGCCCAGCGCTACGCACCCGCCGCGTCCGGCCCGTCGGCCTCGCTCGCCGCGCTGCGCGCCGAGTTCCGCCGGCTGCCCTGGCCGCCCACGCCGCCGCGCGCCTGAAGCGCGGCTGCAACCACATGTGTCCCCCGAAAGTGCGCATGCGCACGGGCGGCACAATCGTGCCCATGTCACACGCCTTCCCCACGCCCTTGCGCGCCGCAGTGGCCGCCACCGCCCTCCTCGCCGCCTGCGTCGCCTGGCCCACGGGCGCCCTGGCCCAGAAGCCCCAGGCCAACGCCCGCCCCGCCGTCACGCCGGTGCGCGGCAGCACCCCGTACGCCACGCGCGACGACGCCATGGCGTTCGCCGACGACGTCGCCCAGCGCCGCAACCTCGATCGCGACTGGGTGCGAGCCACCATCGGCGCCGCGCGCTTCCTGCCCAATGTGCCGCGCCTGATGCTGCCGGGCCCGGTCGGCACGGTGAAGAACTGGCAGACCTACCGCAGCCGCTTCATCGACCCGGTGCGCATCGCGGCCGGCGTGCGCTTCTGGCGCGCCAACGCCGAGACGCTCGCGCGCGCCGAGGCCACCTACGGCGTGCCGCCGGAAATCATCGTCGGCATCGTCGGCGTCGAGACCATCTACGGCCGCAACATGGGCAACTTCCGCGTGATCGATGCGCTGGCCACGCTGTCCTTCGACTTCCCGCAGGGCCACCCGCGCGCGGCCGAGCGCATCGCCTTCTTCCGCGGCGAGCTCGAGAGCTTCCTGAGCACCGAAAGCCGCACCGCCGACGACCCGCTCACGCCCGTGGGCAGCTACGCCGGCGCCATGGGCATGCCGCAGTTCATGCCCAGCAGCATCGCCAAGTACGCGGTCGACTTCGACGGCGACGGTCGCATCGACCTCGTGAACAACCCGGTCGACGTGATCGGCTCGGTGGCGAGCTACTTCAAGGCCTTCGGCTGGACACCCGGCATGCCGTCGATCTACCCCGTGCATTTCGACGAGGCCCGCCTCAAGAAGGCGCTGCTGCTGGCGCCCGACATCCTGCCGACCTTCAGCGCCGACAGCTTCGTGGCCGCGGGCGCCGTGCCCGAGGGCGAAGGCTTGAAGCACAAGGGCCTGCTGGCGCTCATCGAGCTGCAGAACGGCCTCGACGCACCGCCGACCTACGTCGCCGGCACGCGCAACTTCTACGTGATCACGCGCTACAACTGGAGCAGCTACTACGCGATGTCGGTGCTCGACCTCGGCCAGGAGGTCAAGGCGGCGATGGAGCAATAACCGCGATGACACCGCAGGCGCTGCACGCGAACTGGAACGCCGCCTGGCAGGCGCTGGGCGTGGCCGCGCCCGACGACGCGCTGCGGCTCGAACTGCAACGCCGCTACGGCGAGCCGCAGCGCCACTACCACACGATGCAGCACCTGGGCGAATGCCTCGCGTGGTTCGACCGGGAACAGGCGCTGGCCGAACGCCCCGGCGAAGTCGCGCTGGCGCTGTGGTTCCACGACACGATCTACGACGTGCATGCGCACGACAACGAGGCCCGCAGCGCCGACTGGGCGCGGCAGGCACTGCAGGCGGCCGGTGCGAGCGATGCGTCGGCCGACCGCGTCCACGCGCTCGTCATGGCCACGCGCCACGACGCCGTGCCCGAGGGCCGCGACGCCGAACTGCTGATCGACATCGACCTGTCGATCCTCGGCGCCGAGCGCGCGCGCTTCGACGAGTACGAGCGCCAGGTGCACGCGGAATACGGTTTCGTTCCCGAGGAGATTCGCCTGCCGCGCCGGCGCGCGATCCTCCAGCGCTTTCTCGACCGTCCGGCGATCTATGCCACGCCGCGCCTGCACGCCCTGCTCGAAGCGCGAGCGCGCGAGAACCTTCAGCGTTCGATCGCCGCCTGATCGGCCGGCACCAGCCGCCACCATTCCGAGCGCGGCGGCACGTCGCCAAACGTCTCCTCCACCACGCCGAACAGCAACCCGTCGCGCCCCGCACCGAGTTGCGACAGCACCAACGGCCGCGCGAGATCGCGGCACAGCATGAAGCTCGCATCGCCCTGCCAGTCGAGGCTGCGGCCGACCTCGGCCAGCATCAGCGCGGGCTGGCCCTGCATGAAGGTGAAGGGCATCGGCAAGCCCGCGTCGAGCTGCGCCAGCCCTGCGCGCGTGGCCTCCCACGCGCCGCGCCGGCTGGTCACGCGCAGGCGCGCGCCCGCCGGCAGCGCCGCTTCGCCGGCCGCGTCGAGGCAACGCAGCGCGCCATACATCGCCAGCTCGGTCCACAGGCCGACGCGGCGCGGCCGGCGGCCCAGGCGGGTCGCCAGCGCGTCGCGCCAGTCGTCGGGCGGCGGATGCGCCACGACATGCGCGACGGTGCGCCAGGGAGTTGCAGCGTGGCTCATGCGGCGTTGCAATCCTTGAGCACCAGCGACGCATGCCCGCCGCCGAAGCCCACCACGTTGAGCAGGATGTGGCGCAGCCGCGCCGGCGGCCCGTCGCTCAGCGCGATGCCCAGCGTCTCGTCCAGTGCGTAGCCGACCGACGGCCAGGCGCCGCCCTCGATGCAGCCGACCAGCAGGGCCAGCTCCGCTGCCCCGGCCGCGCCCAGCGTGTGGCCGATCGCCGACTTGAGCGACACCAGCGGCGGCAGCGGCGCGAACACCTCCCGCAGCGCCTCGACCTCGATCGCGTCGTTGACCGGGCTGCCGGCCGCCTGCACCTTGATGAGGTCGATGTCCGCGGACTGCAGGCCGCTGCGTGCCAGCGTGTCGCGGCACATCGCGCGCACTGCGCTCGCCTCGGTGCCCGAGGGGTTGCGGCCGTCGACCACATTGGCGCCGCCCAGCAGCGCCCAGCGCGCGGGTTGCGACCCGAGACGCAGCGCCGCCACCGCTTCGCCGAGCACCAGCCCCTGGCGCCCCGCGCCGAAAGGCCGTGCGCTGTCGGGCGCCAGCAGCTGCATCGCGCCGAAGCCGGCCACGGTGAAGCGGTTGTCGAGCTCGGCGCCGATCACCAGCGCCTCGCGCGCCTTGCCCGCGCGCACCATGTCGGCCGCCGCCAGCATCGCGTTGAGCGCGGAGGTGCAGGCGGTCGAGACGGTGAAGACCGGGCCCTGCCAGTCGAGCGCGGTCGCGGCGATGTCGGCGAAATCCTGCAGGTCGCCGCTGAGCCGCGCCTCGTGTTGCGCATGCTCCATGGCCCCGATGTCGAGCGACGACGAGGCCACGAACATCGGCCCCTGCCGGTCCAGCCCGTCGCCGGTCTGCGCGACCACGCGGCGCACCGTGTGCTGCACGCGCTGCGCCCAGTCACCGGGCGGCACCGCCAGCGTGTAGACCGGCCACTGCAGGCCGTCAGCCACGGTCACCGGCGTGGGCGGCACACCACCGCGCCGCAATGCCGCGAGCGCCGACGGCACATCGTCGCCGAGCACGCAGGCCAGGCCCATGCCGGCCAGGTACACCGGCATCAGGCTCATGCCTTGCCCGCTTGCACCAGGTGTTCCGCCAGGTGCGCGATCGACGTCATCGCGCGGCGCGTGTCCTTGCTGTCGGGCATGCGCAGGCCGAAGTGCTGCTGGATCGCCATCGACACCTGCAGCGCATCGAGCGAGTCGAGGTCCAGCCGCGCTTCGGGGCCGAACAGCGGCTCGTCGTCGCCAAGGCCGCCGGGCGGCGCGTCTTTTTCGACAGCCTCGAGCACGAGGGCCTTGAGGCGGGCGATGAATTCAGGAGAAGAAACGGTGCTCGTCACGGTGCGCGCCTGCGAAACAGAAAGACAGCCACGAAGAACATGAGAGCCGCGAACGCCACCAGCCGGCCGACCTGCGGCAGCACCTCGGCCACGCCGCCGCCGCGCAGCAGCACGGTGAGCAACGCTTCGAGCCCCCAGTTCATGGGAGAGATTTCGACCATGCGCTGCATGAAGCCCGGCATGACGAACTTGGGCACCATGATGCCGCCCGCCGCCGCCATCAGCACATTCACCATCGGCCCGAGCGTGGCGGCCTGCGCATGGCTCTTCACGAGGCAGGCCACCGCCAGCGACAGGCTCACCGCCGCCAGGCTCACGGCCACGAGCGACAGCAGCAGGCCGCCCCAGTGGATGCCCGCGAGCGACAGCGCATCGCCACCGATCAGCGGCATGAACCAGATGCCCGCCGCCAGCATCAGCAGCGCCTGCAGCGCGTTCACGCCGAGGTAGGGCAAGGCCTTGGAGGCCAGCAGCATCGAACGCGACACGCCCAGGCTCTGCAGCCGGCCAAGCGCTCCCGAGCCGCGCTCCTGCACGAACAGGCTGGACAGCGAGGCCACCACGAAGAACATGCCGAACACCAGCCAGGCCGGCACGTTCTGCTGCACCGACGTGGGCCGCGGGCCGGCGGTGGCAAAGCGCTCGGCCTGCACCATCGCCTGGATGGACGCCTCGGGCGCGGGGCTGGCCGTGCCGGGCACCGCCAGCGCGAGCCGCGCCTTGAGTTCACCCGAGGCGCCGATGAGTTCGGCGCGCAGCGCGTTGAACAGGTTGGCGTCGATGCCGGGCTCGGCCAACAGGCGGATGTGAGCGCGCGTGGAGAGCGCGGCCGATTCCAGTTCGTCCGACAGGCCCGGCTCCAGCACGATCACGTACTTGAGCGTGCCGCTGCGCAGCCGCGCCTGCCAGTCGCTGCCCAGCGGCTGCGGTGCGCCGTGGCTGCGCTGCCAGATCTGCAGCAGCCATTTGGCGGGCGTGCCGCTGTCGCGCGCATCGACCGCGTAGCTCAGCTCGGCCAGCGGCGGGCGGTAGATGTCCTTCAGCGTGAGCGACATCAGCACGATGAAGACCATCGGCATGACGAACAGCACGGCCAGCCCGTGCATGTCGCGCACGAGGGCCAGCAGTTCTTTCTTGATGAGCGCTAGGAGCATGGCGTTCGGTCAGTCGCGCAGCGAACGGTGTGTGAGCGCCATGAAGAGCTGCTCGAGGTCGTGCCGGCCGAACTCGGCCTGGCGCACCTCGATGCCTTCGGCTTCGAGCGCGGCCAGCACGGGGCCGGGGCCGGTGCCTGGGTTCAGGTGGATGTGCCAGTGCGCCGCGCCCTGCTCCACCGTGCCGAAGCGCGAGAGCCTCTGCGCGTCGAGCCCGTCGGCGGCCAGGGTCAGCAGCATCGCGCTTTGCGACAGCAGCGCGTCGAGCGGGCCTTCGCGCAGCACGCGGCCCTGGTCGAGGATGGCCACGCGGTCGGCGATGGCCTCGATCTCTTCCATGTAGTGCGAGGCGTAGATCACCGCCGCGCCGGCCTGCGCCAGGCTCTTGATCGCATCGAGGATGAAGGCGCGCGACTGCGGATCGACGCCCACCGTCGGCTCGTCGAACAGCATCAGCTCGGGTTCGGGCAGCAAGGCGATCGCGAGGTTGAGGCGGCGCTTCAGGCCGCCCGAGAGTCGCTCGGCGCGCACGCCCGCGAACTGCTCGAGCTGCGCGAACTGCGTGCAGGTGTCGATGCGCGCCTTCTTTCGCGCACCCGAGAGACCGCCGGCCGCGGCGAAGCAGGCCAGGTTCTCGGCCACGGTGAGCATCGGGTAGAAGGCCTGGTCCTGCGGCGCGACGGCAATGCGCGTGGGCGCCTTGGCGCGCACCTGCTGCAGCGGCTGGCCGTCGATGCGGATGTCGCCCGACTGCACCGCGAGCGCGCCCGACAGGTGCGAGATCAGCGTGGTCTTGCCGGCGCCGTTGGGACCCAGCAGGCCCAGCACGCAACCGCGCGGCACGGCGAGCGACACGTCGGCCAGCGCGGCCTTGTCAGCGTGCGGGTAGCGGTAGCCGAGCTGGTGAAGCTCGAGCATCAGGCGACGGCGGCCTTGAGGTCGCGGAAGAAGGTTTCCTCTTGCTGCGCTTGCTCGCGCAGCTTGCCGGCGAGTGCCACCGGATCGACCGGCTCGCGGCCCTTGACCATGCGCGCCGCCTTGAGCGCGAACGCACGCCAGCCGTCGCCGATGGCGATCAGGCGTTCGGACATCTGCGTGAGCTGCGGCTTGTCGAGCAGCTGCGCCGCCTCCTGCAGGAAGCCCGCGTAGATGAAGCGAAAGCCCGCCCCGCCCGTGCCGATTTCTTCCTGCATGCGTACGAGGTGGCCGATGAAGTCGACGCTGCGCGGATCGCTGGGCGACAGCTTCTGCATGCGCTTGGCCAGCGTGCGCATACCGCGCACGCCCACGATGGGCACGGGCGCGAGCATGTTGCGCACGGTCTTGCGGATGGCCTGGGTCACCGAGGCGGCATCGACCGCCTTGCGCTCGATGGCCTGCGGGTAGTACATGAGGCCCTTGGGCGCCAGCACGCCCTTGGCGAAGCGGGCGCGCGACAGGTCTTCGCTGGCGCAGCGCACGGGCTCCTCGAACACCGGGTCGCTGATCAGGTAGTCGTCGCCGTCCTTGCCGTAGACCAGCAGGTTGTGCGCGTTGAAGTGAAAGCGCATGTTCGGCGGAAAGTACGGCAGCCAGTAGACCGAGGTCTGCAGGCCCACGAGCTGGCCGTCGGCCAGCAGCGCGTCCAGCCGCTGCTGCCCGGCCTGCGGGCTGCGGAAGGTCTCGAAGCGAAAGCGCGCGGCCATCGGCGCCAAAAGGCCCTTGATGATGGCCTTGGGCGGCATGCGGTACGAGATGAGCGGCAGGCCCGACAGCTTGATGAACGGCAGGTAGGCGAACGACAGCGCCGACGACAACCCCAGCGCCATCGCCTCGCTCATCGGCGCGCCGTGGTGGCGCATGAGGCTGGAGATGACGCCGCTTTCGCAGTGCGCCGCCTGTTGGTGTTGGAAGTTCACGGCAGGCCTTGCAGGGTGGAAACGGGCAGCCCCAGCGCCTGGCCGTAGCGGGCGAGCTGGGCCGGCGACAGCGCGGCGAAATGGCGCGGCTGCAGGTGGCGACGCACGCGCCACTGCCAGAAGCCGCTGGTCTGCGAGAGCAGCGCCACGTCCATGCGACGCTCGTACATCCAGTACTCGAGCGGCGAGGCCAGCCCGGCCTTCACGCGCGCCTTGGCCTCCTGCGCCTGCTCGAGCAGCACGTCGACCGCGTGGCTGGTGACGATCTCTTCCGCCTCCCAGCCCTTCGAGGTGGTGGTGACGACGCGGCCTTGCGCGTCGCGGGCATACATCAGCTTGGAATGGCCGGCGAGGGTCGCGTTGCCCTCCTGTGGCACGGCATCGAGGTCCATGGCTACACAGCCTCCAGGTAGATGAAGCCGCTGGAGAAGCGACCGCTTTCGGGCACGAACATCAGCAACTTCTGGCCGGGCTTGATACGACCGGAACGGAACAGCTCGTCCAGCATGATGTACGGCGAGGCCGAGCCGGTGTTGCCCTTGGTCGCGAGGTTGCTGAACCAGCGCTCGCGCGGAATCGGCAGGCCCAGCGCGGCCAGGCTCGCGGCCACGGGTTCGACGAAATAGTGCGACGACAGGTGCGGCAGGAACCAGTCGATGTCCTCGGTCTTGAGCCCGCGGCGTTCGATGATGGCCGCGAGCGGCTCGGTCAGCGTGGCGCGCACGATGTTGTCGTTGAGCAGGCGCACGTCCTGCTTGACGGCGAAGGTCGAGTCGCGCTGCCAGTCAGCCGGCAAGGTGCGGGCCCAGCCGTCGAGGCCGCCCTGTTCGTTCTTGTCCGCGCCGGCATACATGCACACCGGCAGCTCGTGCGCCGCCGACGACAGCTCGATCCACTCGACGCGCAGCGACAGCGGCCCGCGCGGCTCGCGCTCCAGCAGCACCGCGCCGGCGCCGTCGGACAGCATCCAGCGCAGGAAGTCTTTCTCGAAAGCGATCTCGGGGCGCGCTTCGAGCGCCTCGAGCTTGTGCTCGAGCTCGGCCTCGAAGTTGATGCCGCGCATCACGGCCGAGGCCAGCTCGGAGCCCGTGGCGACCGCGCGCCGCGCATCGCCCGCGCGCACCGACAGCCACGCGTGCTTGAGCGCCGCCGCGCCGGCCAGGCAGATGCCGGCGCAGGCCACCACCTCGAGCCGGGGCCAGCCCAGTTCGCCGTGCACCATCACCGCGTGGTTGGGCATGAGCTGGTCGGGCAGCGAGGTGCCGGTGGCCAAGCAGTCGACCGGGCCGATGTCGTCGCCCAGCGCGCGGATGGCCGCGGCGGTGAGCTGTGCGTTGGTCATGGCCAACTGGCCGGTGGCGCGGTCGATGGCGTAGTGGCGCGACTGGATGCCGTTGCTGCGCAGGATGAGGCGTCGCGCACGCGACACCTTGCCGCCGATGCGGCCCAACACTTCTTCGATGTCTTCGTTGCTGACCGGAGAAAAAGGCAGGAAGGCGGCGGTGCGGGTCAGGAAAACATCAGTCGTCATAGAGAGGGAGCCGGTCCGTGGCAGAGCCCGACGGGCGCTCGAATTGAGCCGTCATTTTAGTCAGCCACCCTCGGAACAACGGCCGCAGCAGGGCCTGCAGCGTCAGGCTCACCGGCACGACGGTGACGATCAGTGCCAGCAGGAACAGCACGTACAGCAAGAGCAGCGGCTTGCGCACCGCCGCGCCCGGCCCGCCGGCGGCCATGATCAGCTTGCCCCAGAGGTAGAAGCTGCGCGTGCCGGCCTTCTCGCTGATGAGCAGGCGCGCCTGGGCGCGCACCGCGCCCAGCCCGGCCAGCAGGGGCGCGTCGCCCTGCTCGCGGTCTGCGTGCAGCGCATCGCGCAGGGCGCGGCCGAAGCGGCCGCAGCCGCGGATCTGTTCCTCGCTCAGGCCCGCGTCGGGCATGCCCCAGAAGCCGCGCTTGCGGCCCCAGATGAGCCAGGCCGGCGTGGTGAAGAAGGTGGCGAGCGTGGGGCCCGGGTCGGTGAGCACCACGTTGTCAATCAGGCGCGCGCCGGTGGCGGCGAGCAGGCCCTTGAGCTTTTCGTGGGCCAGCAGCCACATGTTGCGGCAGGCAATGACCGTGACCACGGGTTTTCCCTTGAGCAGCCGCGCCGCCACGGGGTGCTGCAGGAAGGCCACGACCGGCTGCGCGGGCGCGAGGAACCAGACCTGGTACGGCAAGATGACGAGGTCGAAGTCTTCGTCGCCCGTGAGCGCGAGCGGCGCCAGCGGGCCCGGCTTCAGGTGGGCCGACTCGGGGAACGCGTCGAAGAAGGTCAGGAAGGGCCAGGGAAAGGGAAAGCGCTGCAACGGCCGCAACGTTTCCACGCGCAGTTCGATGCCCGGGTCGGCGCGCAGCGGCGCGGCGATCTGCCCGGCCACGCGGTCGAGCTGCCCGGTCTGCGAGTACTGGATCAGCAGGACGCGTTTGACACGCGCGCCCGGGGTGGCAGGAGGGCTGGCGGAGGGGCTGGAAGAACTTGGATTCACTGGCGGGGCGTGGCGGGGGCCGTCGAATGTAAGCGAAGCTTTTCAAAGGTGCATCTGCCATAGGTCATGGCGTCGCGCGAATCCGACGAACCAGGGCGCCAGAAAGCGAAAAAGGGCCGCACCTCGCGGCGCGGCCCTTGTTTGCAATTGCTGCTGGCGAAGCGCCGGTCAGCGCACCTTGCCGGCCTTCCAAGCGCTCAGCAGCTTGTTGTAGTCGATGGTCTCGCCCTTGGGCTTCTCGTTGGCCAGCTTCTTCCACGGGGCGTGCTGGTCGCTGAGCCACTTGTTCGGGTCGCCCTTGGCGTTGAGCTTGGGCGCGCAGTGGGCCATGCCGGCGCGTTGCAGGCGGCCCATCACGTTGTCCATCTCGTCGGCCAGGTTGTCCATGGCTTTTTGCGGGGTCTTCTCGCCCGTGACGGCCTCGGCCACGTTCTTCCACCACAGCTGCGCCAGCTTCGGGTAGTCGGGCACGTTGGTGCCGGTGGGCGTCCATGCCACGCGGGCCGGGCTGCGGTAGAACTCGACCAGGCCGCCCAGCTTGGGCGCCATGTCGGTCATGGCCTTGCTCTGGATGTCCGATTCGCGGATCGGGGTCAGGCCCACGATGGTCTTCTTGAGCGAGACGCTCTTGGAGGTCACGAACTGGGCGTAGAGCCAGGCAGCGGCGGTCTTGTTGGCGTCATGGCCGTTGAAGAACGACCACGAACCCACGTCCTGGTAGCCGTTCTGCATGCCCTGCTTCCAGTACGGGCCGTTCGGGCCGGGCGCCATGCGCCACTTGGGCGTGCCATCCTCGTTCACCACGGGCAGGCCCTTCTTGGTCATGTCGGCCGTGAAGGCCGTGTACCAGAAGATCTGCTGGGCGATCTGGCCCTGCGCGGGCACCGGGCCGGCTTCGCCGAAGGTCATGCCCATGGCTTCCTTGGGCGCGTACTTCTTCATCCAGTCGATGTACTTGGTGAGCGCGTACACGGCGGCCGGCGAGTTGGTCGCGCCGCCGCGCGACACGGCCGCGCCCACGGGAGTGCACTTGTCGTCGGCCACGCGGATGCCCCATTCGTCGATCGGCATGCCGTTGGGGGTGCCGATGTCGGCGGTGCCGGCCATCGAGAGCCACGCATCGGTGAAGCGCCAGCCCAGCGACGGGTCCTTCTTGCCGTAGTCCATGTGGCCGTAGATCGGCTTGCCGTCGATGGTCTTCACGTCGACGCTGAAGAACTCGGCGATGTCCTCGTAGGCGCTCCAGTTCAGCGGCACGCCCAGGTCGTAGCCGTACTTGGCCTTGAACTTGTCCTTCAGGTCCTTGCGATCGAACAGGTCGGCGCGGAACCAGTACAGGTTGGCGAACTGCTGGTCGGGCAGCTGGTAGAGCTTGCCGTCGGGCGCGGTGGTGAACTTGGTGCCGATGAAGTCCTTGATGTCGAGCCCGGGGTTGGTGTACTCCTTGCCCGCACCGGCCATGTAGTCGGTGAGGTTCATCATCTTGCCGTAGCGGTAGTGCGTACCGATCAGGTCGGAGTCGGAAATCCAGCCGTCGTAGATCGACTTGCCCGACTGCATCGAGGTCTGCAGCTTCTCGACCACGTCGCCTTCCTGGATCAGGTCGTGCTTGACCTTGATGCCGGTGATTTCCTCGAAGGCCTTGGCCAGCGTCTTCGACTCGTATTCATGCGTGGTGATGGTCTCCGACACCACCGAGATTTCCTTGACGCCCTTGGCCTGCAGCTTCTTGGCCGCGTCGATGAACCACTTCATCTCGGCCGCCTGCTGGTCCTTGCTCAGGGTCGACGGCTGGAACTCGCTGTCGATCCATTTCTTGGCTTCGGGCTCTGCGGCCCATGCGCCGTGCGCGGCGACCATCGCCGCCGCCATTGCCAATGCCGTGTAGCGCATCTTCATGAATGTGTCTCCTCGGTTGTGCTTCCCCGGTTTTTTCATCGCGGCTCCGGGGAGGCGGAGAGCCGGACGCGTTGACGAAATCGGTGGGCTAGCCTTTGCGCATCACGAGCGCGAGCACGAACATCGACAGCACGAAGCCGATCCAGATCGAGGGCTCGGCCTCCAGGCTCATCCACTCCTGCACCTTGCCGGCCAGGCCGACGAAGACCAGGTTCACATACGCAGCGGACAGCAGGCCGATGAACAGCCGGTCGCCGCGCGTGGTGGCAATGGGCAGCCAGCCACGGCGCATCGTGGTGGGCGACTTGAACTCCCACACCGTCATGCCGACCAGCATGAGCGCGATGCAGCTGAAGAAAACGGCCACCGGGGTGGTCCAGACCATCCAGTCGAACATCTCTCGGTCTCCTTAGACGCGGCCCATCGCAAAGCCTTTTGCGATGTAGTGGCGGACAAACCAGATCACGATCGCGCCCGGCACGATGGTGAGCACGCCGGCCGCGGCCAGCGTCGCCCAGTCCATGCCCGAGGCGCTCACCGTGCGCGTCATCGTCGCCACGATGGGCTTGGCGTTCACGCTCGTGAGCGTGCGCGCCAGCAGCAGCTCGACCCAGCTGAACATGAAGCAGAAGAACGCCGCCACGCCCACGCCGGCCTTGATGAGCGGCAGGAAGATGGTGAGGAAGAAGCGGGGGAACGAGTAGCCGTCGATGTACGCCGTCTCGTCGATCTCACGCGGAATGCCGCTCATGAAGCCTTCGAGAATCCACACCGCCAGCGGCACGTTGAACAGCAGGTGCGCCAGCGCCACGCCCAGGTGCGTGTCCATGAGGCCGACGGTGCTGTACAGCTGGAAGAACGGCAGCAGGAACACTGCGGGCGGCGTCATGCGGTTGGTCAGCAGCCAGAAGAACACGTGCTTGTCGCCCAGGAACGAATAGCGCGAGAACGCATAGGCCGCCGGCAGCGCCACGGTGAGCGAGATCACCGTGTTGATCGCCACGTAGATCAGGCTGTTGATGTAGCCCGAGTACCACGACTCGTCGGTGAAGATGCGCGCGTAGTTGGCCCAGGTGAGCTGCTGCGGGAAGAACGAGAAGCTCGACAGGATCTCCTCGTTCGTCTTGAAGCTCATGTTGACCATCCAGTAGATGGGCAACAGCGCGAACAGGATGTACAGCAGCAAAAAGATGCTGCGCTTGTGGAAGCGTTTCTCGTTCATTGTTCTTTCTCCACCTCTTGCGTGCCCACACGCTGCATCCAGTTGTAGAGCACGAAGCAGAACAACAGGATGATCAGGAAATAGATCAGCGAGAACGCCGCCGCCGGCCCGAGGTCGAACTGCCCCACGGCCTTCTGCGTGAGGTACTGGCTCAGGAAGGTGGTCGCGTTGCCCGGTCCGCCGCCCGTCAGCACGAAGGGCTCGGTGTAGATCATGAAGCTGTCCATGAAGCGCAGCAGCACCGCGATCATCAGCACGCCGCGCATCTTGGGCAGCTGGATGTAGCGGAACACCGCGAACTTGCTGGCGCCGTCGATGCGCGCGGCCTGGTAGTAGGCGTCGGGAATGGAGCGCAGGCCGGCGTAGCAGAGCAAGGCCACCAGCGGCGTCCAGTGCCACACGTCCATCACCAGCACCGTGAGCCACGCGTCGGTCGCGCTGCCGGTGTAGTTGTATTCGATGCCCATGACCTGCAGCGCGTGGCCCAGGAGGCCGATGTCGGCGCGGCCGTAGATCTGCCAGATCGTGCCCACCACGTTCCATGGAATGAGCAGCGACAACGCCACCACCACCAGCACCGCCGACGACTTCCAGCCCGTGGCCGGCATCGACAGCGCGAGCGCGATGCCCAGCGGGATCTCGACAAGCAGCACCGACAGCGAGAAGCCCAGCTGGCGCCACAGCGCCTGGTGCAGCTCGTCGTCGCGCATCACGGCGGCGAACCATTCGGTGCCGACGAACACGCGCCGGTCGGGCGAGATGATGTCCTGCACCGAATAGTTGACCACCGTCATCAGCGGCACGATGGCCGAGAAGGCCACGCAGATCAGCACCGGCAGCACCAGCCACCACGCCTTCTGGTTGATCGGCTTGTTGGTGGGGTTCATGCGACCAGTTCCTCGTCCTTGTAGTAGCAGGTGTGGGTGTCGAGCACCCGCAGCCACACCGTGTCGCCCACCGAGGGCGGCTGTTCGTCCGAATGCATGCGCACCTTGACCACGCCGCCGTCGACCTCGGCGCTGAGCATCGCGTGCGTGCCGACGTCCTGCACCTGCTTCACCACCGCCGGCACGGCACCCGCCGCCCCTGCGTTCGACAGGCGCAGGTACTCGGGCCGGATGCCGATCTTGAGCGCGCCGGGCGGCAGCTCGCGCGTGGGCACCAGCGGCGTGCCCGCCACTTCGAGCGCACCGTTGGCGCTGTGGGCCGACAGGAAGTTCATGCCCGGCGAGCCGATGAAGTGGCCGACGAAGGTGTGGGCCGGCCGCTCGAACAGCGCTTCGGCGCTGCCCACCTGCACGGCCTTGCCGCGCGTCATGACCACCACCTCTTCGGCGAAGGTGAGCGCCTCGACCTGGTCGTGCGTCACGTAGATCAGCGTGAGCTTGAGCTCGCGGTGGATCTGCTTGAGCTTGCGGCGCAGCTGCCACTTCAGGTGCGGATCGATCACGGTGAGCGGTTCGTCGAACAGCACCGCCGACACGTCGCTGCGCACCAGGCCGCGGCCCAGCGAAATCTTCTGCTTGGCGTCGGCCGCCAGGCCCGCGGCGCGCTGGTTGAGCTGGCCGCTCATGTCGAGCATTTCGGCGATCTCGCCGACGCGCTTCTTGATCTGGTCTTCGGGCACCTTGCGGTTGCGCAGCGGGAACGCGAGGTTCTCGGCCACGGTCATGGTGTCGTAGATCACCGGGAACTGGAACACCTGCGCGATGTTGCGTTCCTGCGGCGTGGCGCGCGTCATGTCGCGGCCGTCGAAGCTCACGCTGCCCTGCGACGGCACGAGCAGGCCCGAGATGATGTTGAGCATGGTCGTCTTGCCGCAGCCCGAGGGGCCGAGCAAGGCGTACGCACCGCCGTCGCGGAAGCTCATCTTCAGCGGGAGCAACGCATAGTCGCTGTCCTGCGTCGGGTTGGGGCGGTAGGCGTGGGCCAGGTCGAGATCAATGCGTGCCATCTCAAGCTCCTTTGCGCCATGCCGGCGCGAGCGCCAGCTTTTCGCTGGCATCGAACACATAGGCCTGCGATGCGCTGAAGTACAGCGTGATCGAAGCGCCCAGCTCGAAGCGGTGCACGCCGGTGAGCTGCGCCACCAGTTCGCCCACCGCGGTCTCGACGTGCACGAAGGTGTCGGAGCCCGAAATCTCGGCCAGCTCCACCTTGCCGGGCAAGGCGATGTCGCCCTCCCCCGCGTCGACATTCAAAGCGCTCGCGCGCAGGCCGACCGTGACCGCGCCCGAGGTGCTCTCGGGCAGGGCCAGCGCCAGCGCCGGGCCGCCCGCCAGTTGCACGCGGCCGGCTGCCGCCGTGCCCGCCAGCAGGTTCATCGGCGGATCGCTGAAGGCGCGTGCCACGCGCAACGACTGCGGCGCATGGAACACCTCGGCGGTCGGGCCGTACTGCAGCAGCTCGCCGGCGTCCATCACGGCCGTGTAGCCGCCCAGCAGCAGCGCTTCGCCGGGCTCGGTGGTGGCGTAGATGACGGTCGAGTCGCCGGTGGCGAAGAGCTGCGTGAGTTCTTCGCGCAGGCCTTCGCGCAGCTTGTAGTCGAGGTTGACCAGCGGCTCGTCGAGCAACATCAGCGGTGCGTTCTTGGCGAGCGCGCGCGCCAGCGCCACGCGCTGCTGCTGGCCGCCCGACAGCTCCTGCGGGTAGCGGTCGAGGAACATGCCGATGTGCAGCTTGTCGGCCAGCGCCTTCACCCGCGCGTCGATGTTCGACTCGCCGCGCAGCTTCAGCGGCGAGGCGATGTTGTCGGCCACCTTGAGCGAGGGGTAGTTGATGAACTGCTGGTAGACCATCGCGACATTGCGCTCGCGCACCGGCGTGCCGGTGACGTCCTTGCCGTCCACCAGCACACGCCCGGTGCTGGGCGTGTCGAGCCCGGCCATGAGGCGCATCAGGCTGGTCTTGCCGGCCTGCGTGGCGCCGAGCAGCACGGTCACCGCGCCGCTTTTCGGCGCAATGCTCTGCTCGTAGAGCCAGGTTTGCGCGCCGACCTTCTTGGTGACGCGCTCCAGAGTCAGCTGCATCAGCTCACCTCCACTTCCACGGTGTCGTTGTTGTTCTTTGCGTTGGCCTGCAGCCAGATCGCCACCTGCTCGCGCTCGGCGGGCGTGTAGTGCAGGCCGAGCTTGGTGCGGCGCCAGAGCACGTCGTCCGAGCTCACGGCCCATTCGCGCGCCTGCAAGAAGCGCAGCTCGCGCTCGTACAGGCCGGGCGCCACCTCGGCGCCCATGTCGGCCAGCGACTGCGCCTCGCCGACCAGTTCGGCCACGCGCGCGCCGTAGCCGCGCGCCAGCCGCAGCGCGACCTGGGCGTCGAGCCAGGGGTACTTGGCCTGCACGGCCGCCACGAAGCGGGCGAAGTCGTCGTCGGGGCGCCTGGGCGCGCCGATCCAGGCCGACAGGTCGCCGCCGGCCAGGAAGGCGCCGTCGGTCCAGGCCGGGCGCTGGGCATTCGACTGGCCGAGCATCTTGCCGACCTCGTCGGCCGCGTCCTCGGCCAGCTTGCGGAAGGTGGTGATCTTGCCGCCCCACACCGACAGCAGCGGCGCGGCGGTGGTGTTCGACTCGAGCAGGTAGTCGCGCGTGACGGCCGAGGGGTCGCCCGAGGCATCGTCCAGCAGCGGGCGCACGCCCGAGTAGGTCCAGACCACGTCGGCCGGCACGATGGCCTTGTCGAAGTAGCGGCTGGCCTGGGTGCACAGGTAGTCGATCTCTTCCTGCGCGATGCGCGCGGCGCCGGGGTCGTCGCCGCTGATCTCGATGTCGGTGGTGCCGATCAGCGTGAACGCGCCCTGGTAGGGAATGGCGAAGATGATCCGCTTGTCGGGGTTCTGGAAGATGTAGGCGTGGTCGTGGTCGAACAGGCGCGGCACGATGATGTGGCTGCCCTTCACGAGCCGCAGGCTCTTGGTGGCCAGCGCTTCGCCGCGCGCCGACTGGGCCACGCCGCGCAGGAAGGATTCGGCCCACGGGCCGGCCGCGTTCACCACGGCGCGCGCACGCACGGTGCGGTGCGCGCCGTCGGGGCCTTCGAGCGTGGCGACCCAGCCGTCGGCGCCGCGCTGCGCATGGATGCAGCGCGTGCGCGTGAGCACCTCGGCGCCCTTCGAACGCGCGTCGATGGCGTTGAGCACCACCAGCCGCGCGTCGTCGACCCAGCCGTCGGAGTACACGAAGCCGCGCTTGTACTGCGCCTTGAGCGGCGCGCCGGCCGGGTGCTGGCGCAGGTCGATGCCGCGCGACGGCGGCAGCACCTCGCGTTTGGCGAGGTGGTCGTACATGAACAGGCCGATGCGGATCATCCAGGCCGGGCGCATCGACGGGTCGTGCGGCATCACGAAGCGCAGCGGCCACATGATGTGCGGCGCGCTCTTGAGCAGCACTTCGCGCTCCTGCAGCGCCTTGCGCACCAGCGAGAACTCGTAGTACTCGAGGTAGCGCAGCCCGCCGTGGATCAGCTTGGTGGACGACGACGACGTGTGCGAGGCCAGGTCGTCCTTCTCGCACAGGACCACGCGCCAGCCCCGGCCGGCCAGGTCGCGCGCAATGCCGCACCCGTTGATGCCGCCGCCGACGATCAGCACATCGCATTCGGTGGCCGGCGCGGCCGCTGGAGAGGAGAAATCGCTCACAGGATGGGGGTCCGTAGGTTCGTGACTTTTGTCAGCAAAGGCCGAGATTGTATTTTCGAGTTTTTTCATTTGGATTCCTTTTGGCGCGATTTTCCTCCGAGTTTTCCCTTACTCGTCTTCGTTTTCTTTCGTTTTAAAGTGACGCGCCCTGTACCCTCGACCCCAGTCTTTCCGCTTTCCACGACGCCTCTGTGAACTCCAACCCGCGCCAGATCAACCTCCTCGACACCGTGCGCGCGCGCGGTTCGGTCACCGTCGAACAGCTCGCCGACATGCTGGGCGTCACGCTGCAGACCGTGCGGCGCGACGTGCAGCGGCTGGCCGATGCGGGGTTGCTGACGCGTTTCCACGGCGGCGTGCGCGTGCCCAGCTCGACCACCGAGAACATCGGCTACCAGCAGCGCGAAACACTCAACGCCGACGGCAAAGCGCGCATTGCGCGCCGCGTGGCCGAGCTGGTGCCCAACGACTGTTCGCTCATCCTGAACATCGGCACCACCACCGAGGCCATCGCCAAGGCGCTGATGCGCCACACGGGCCTGCGCGTGATCACCAACAACCTGAACGTGGCGACCATCCTGAGCGGCAACACGGCCTGCGAGGTGATCGTGGCCGGCGGCTCGGTGCGCCCGCGCGACCGCGCCGTGGTGGGCGAGGCCACCATCGACTTCATCCGCCAGTTCAAGGTCGACATCGCGCTCATCGGCGTGTCGAGCATCGAGGCCGACGGCTCGCTGCGCGACTTCGACCTGCGCGAGGTGAAGGTCGCGCAGACCATCATTGCCCAGGCGCGCGAGGTGTGGCTGGCGGCCGACGCGAGCAAGTTCAACCGGCCGGCCATGATCCAGCTGGGCACGCTCTCGCAGATCGACCGCCTGTTCACCGACGCAGCGCCGCCGCCGCCCTTCCCCGACCTGCTGCATGCCGCGCAAGTGCGCCTCGAGATCGCGCGCGACAACTGAACCCCATCCCATCCATCGAATGACCACCTACCTGCTTGCCCTCGACCAGGGCACCTCCAGCTCGCGCAGCATCGTGTTCGACCGCGAAGGCCGCATCGTCGCCATCGCGCAGAAGGAACTCACGCAGATCTACCCGCAGCCGGGCTGGGTCGAGCACGACCCGATGGAAATCTGGCGCAGCCAGCTGGCCACCGCGCGCGAAGTGCTGGCCAAGGCAAAGCTGCAGCCCGCCGACATCCACGCCATCGGCATCACCAACCAGCGCGAGACCACCGTGCTGTGGAACCGCACCACCGGCCAGCCGGTGCACCACGCCATCGTCTGGCAGGACCGCCGCGCCGAGCCGCTGTGCGCGCAGCTGCGCGAACAGGGCCTGAGCGACACCATCCGCGAGAAGACCGGGCTCGTCATCGACGCCTACTTCTCGGGCACCAAGCTGCGCTGGCTGCTGGACAACGTGCCCGGCGCGCGCGCCCAGGCCGAACGCGGCGAACTCGCCTTCGGCACGGTCGACAGCTGGCTCATGTGGCAGCTCACCGGCGGCAAGGTGCACGTGACCGACGTGAGCAACGCCTCGCGCACCATGCTCTTCAACGTGCACACGAACGAATGGGACGCCGACCTGCTGAAGGCGCTGGACATCCCCGCCGCGCTGATGCCGAAGGTGCAGCCCTCGAGCTCGCACTTCGCGGACACCGACGCCGCGCTGCTGGGCCATGCGCTGCCCATCGGCGGCGTGGCCGGCGACCAGCAGAGCGCCCTCTTCGGCCAGGCCTGCTTCGAAGCCGGCATGGCCAAGAACACCTACGGCACCGGCTGCTTCCTGCTGATGCACACGGGCGGCGCGTTCCAGCCCTCGCACAACGGCCTGCTGGTGACCAGCGCCGCGCAGGTCGACGCGACCCCGCAGTACGCGATGGAAGGCAGCGTGTTCGTCGGCGGCGCGGTGGTGCAGTGGCTGCGCGACGGCCTCAAGGCCATCAAGGGCAGCGCCGAGGTGCAGTCGCTGGCCGAGAGCGTGCCCGACGCGGGCGGCGTGATGATGGTGCCGGCCTTCACCGGCCTGGGCGCGCCCTACTGGGACGCGGACGCGCGCGGCACGATCACCGGCCTCACGCGCGGGACCACGGTCGCTCACATCGCGCGCGCCGCGCTGGAAAGCATCGCGTACCAAAGTGCCGCGCTGCTGCAGGCCATGAGCCGCGACGCGGTCGCCGCGGGCGGCAAGCCCGTGGCCGAGTTGCGCGTGGACGGCGGTGCGAGCGTGAACGACCTGCTGATGCAGTTCCAGGCCGACCTGCTGGGCATTCCCGTGGTGCGGCCCGAGGTGGTCGAGACCACCGCGCTGGGCGCGGCCTACCTGGCGGGGCTGTCGACCGGCGTCTACACCGACGCGCGCCAGCTCTCGAAGCTGTGGAAGGTGGAGCGCCGCTTCATGCCGACCATGGGCCGCGCGCAGGCCGAGGAATCGATGGCGCGCTGGGAGCGCGCGGTGCGCCAGGCCACCGCGACCTGAGCGCCCCCCGGCTTCACCAGCCCCAGAGGGAGCGCTTCAGCACCCAGCCGGTGGCGCCGCCTTCGTGGCGCACCTTCACCCAGTCGCCGCGGCGCTCGAGGGTGCGCAGCACGTCGCCGTACACGGCCCGCTTCACGACCGGGCTGCGGGCGCCGGGCGCGCGGCGCAGCTGCGCGGTCTTCGCCTTCACGACGTGGTGCGGCGTCTTGCTCGTCATCGAGCGGAAGACCCAGGCCTTGTCGTTCTCGAAATCGGTGACCCGCAGCCAGTCGCCCTTGCGGCCGATCACGCGCAGCGGATAGCCCCGACTCACGGTCCAGTGCGCCTCGGCGCGCTGGCTGGGGGCGGTGCGCATGTTCAGCGTCTTGACCGCGACACTGACCATCTGCGGCTGCGCGGCAAAGGCGGACGGCAACACCATCCACGAGAAGAAGAATGCGAGCAGGAGCGCGGGCAGTCGGCGGCTGAATCGGGCCATGGGGCGAGGGTTCCTTTCGAGAAGACACGGGAGGTCCGGCAAATGCCGGTCGAAGCCCCCTCTGGGACGCTGAGCGCCGATAAGTTCCGCCGGGATATCCCTGAGGCGTGCCCCAAAGACCCCGCCAGGGTCGGGACACTGAACGCGTTGCCGCAGGGTGCGGGGCAGAATTCGCCCGCCTTTCGACTCCCCCACGCCGCGTTTGACACACCCTCACATCGACGCCCCGCGTCCCACCGCCAGCGCCCTGCTGGCTTGCGGCGTGGTCGGCGCCACGCTGCTGGCGCTGATCGCCCTGGGCCACGACGGCCGCCGCATCGCCCAGCTCGCGGTGCTCGCCGCGCCGCCCGTGCTCTGGCTGCTGTGGCCGCTGCACAGCGCGCGCCTGCGGCGCTGGCGCACGGCGCTGGTGTGGCTCTGGGTCATGGGCTTCGGCCTGGACGCCGTGGTCCGCGCTTATCTGCTCGACACCTACCAGGCCGCGCCCGACAGCGCCATGGTGCTGGGCGCGGCGGCCAACACCAACGCACGAGAAAGCGCCGAGTACCTCCGCATGCACTGGCGCTCTGCGGTCGTCTGGTCGGCCGCACTCGCGGCGGCGGGCGTGGTGGCGGGCCTGTTCGCGCGGCGCGGTGCCGTGGCGCCGCATGCGCGGCGGCCGTTCTGGGTGCGCTCGCTGCTGCTGCTGATCCTGCTCGCGGCCTGCGTGGCCTACGTGAGCAAGCCCTGGCGCCGGCTGCACCCGGTCGTCTTCTGGACCCAGTGGTCGCAGTCGCTGCAGGACCAGCGCGCCGCCTGGGCCGGCCAGGAAAAAACCCGCGATGCACAAATGGCCCAGGCGCGGCAGATCGCACCGGTGTTCTCGCGCGAAGGGCCGTCGACGGTGGTGCTCGTCATCACCGACAGCATCAACCGCGACAACATGGGCCTGTACGGCTACGGCCGCCCGACCACGCCACGCCTGCAGGCGCACAAGGCGCAGGAAGGCGACCGCATGGCCGTGCTGCGCAACGCGTGGTCGGTCGACGCAAGCACCCTGCCCGCGCTGCGCAACATGTTCCATTTCGGGCAGCCGGCGAATGGAAACGACGGAAATAACGGGAATGGCGACAGCCCGCCCCACCTGCTCGCCCTGGCGCGCGCCGCCGGCTACAAGGTCTGGTGGATCAGCAACCACGACGACCTGGCCATCGAGCAGGAGCACGCACGCTATGCCGACGTGGTCGACATGGTGAACCGCACGCCGGGCCGCGCCAGCGCCTCGCTCGACGGCGAGATCCTCGACTGCGTGCAGGAAGCCTTTGCCGACACGAGCAGCGAGCGCAAGCTCATCGTGGTCCACCTGATGGGCGCGCACCCGCACTACAGCCTGCGCTTTCCCGAGAACGCCAACCCCTTCGACGACAACGTCGATGCCATCGAGACCGGCCTCGTGAAGGACGGTCGCTCGGCCTGGGTGCGGCACTTCCGCCAGCAGTACGACGCCGCGCTGCTGTACCACGACTTCGTGGTGTCGGAGTTGCTGCAGCAGACCCTCAGCACGGGCCGCCCCGAGGACTACCGCGCCTGGATGTACCTGTCGGACCACGGCCAGGAAGTCGGCCACGGCAGCGACCGCGCAGGCCACAGCCCCGCGACCGCCTCGGGCTACCGCATCCCGGCCATCGTCTGGCGCAACCGCGAGCCGCTGCCCACCGGCGCCGCCACGCAGCAGCCCTTTCGCGCGGACTGGGCGGGCTGGAGCCTCATGGACCTGCTGGGCATCCGCTGGAGCGGGCAGAAGGCGCAGCGCAATGTGCTGGGCGACAGCTATGAGTGGCAGGCGCCGGAGATTCCGGTGACCGTCGAGTCGTTCTCGAAGTAGCGAGAGATCAGCGGTCGGCCACCGGCCGCACGGCATGGGTGGCCTCGGCCGCCTCGTTCTGGCCGATCCACGCATTGCTGAAGTCCACGGCATAGAAGTGCTGCGCGGCCTCGCTGCCCGAGCCCGACCAGAACTTGCGCAGCGGCGTGTCGGGAAAGCGTGCGCTGTCGATGGTGGGAACGGAAGTTTCGCGGGCGCACCATCGCGGCACGGTGACGGGCTCCTTTTCGGGGCTCAGCTCGAGCGTGAACTGCTCGTCGACCAGGCCGTGGTCGCAACGCCGCAGCGCCGCCAGCTCCACGATGGTCGGCAGCCGCCATTGCGAGATGCCTTCATGGCCCTTCACGTTGAGCGCCTGCACGCGTTCCTGCGCGTCCATCAGGCTCAGGGTTTCGGCCTCGCCGACACAACGGCCGCCCTGCCAGGTCTGCCCCAACGCGCAGCGCAGCCAGCGCAATCCCGTGGCGGCATCGACGACGACGGCCGTCGATGCCTGGGGCGAGGAGGCTTGTTCTTTCGGTGATGCGGATTGGTCGCAGCCGGCGAGCAGCACTGCGGCAGCCAAGGCGGCGGCCATGCACTTGCCATTGCGGGCAAGCGTTGACTTCTTCTTCATGGGAACTCCCTGCGGTCGGCAACTGGATCGAGATCGAACTCGAATGCTACCGCCCGCCATGCGAGGTCCTGGGGCCTTGATAGGCCCGCAGGACTCGGCGCCTTGTCAGTGCGCCGGCACCAGGAAGTCCTGGCTGATGCGCCCGCCCAACTCGTTCACGCGATCGAGGAACTGCGTGAGGTAAGCATGCAACCCCGTCGCCAGGATCTCGTCGACCCGCGCGTACTGCAGGTCGGCCAGCAGCTTGCCGGCGCGGCGCTGCGTTTCGGCGCTCTGCTCGTTCTGCACCTTCGCCAGGTTGGCGACCACCTCGGCCAGGCTCGCGTGCAGCGAACGCGGCATGTCGGCGCGAAGAATCAGCAGCTCGGCCACGCGCTCGGGCTTGATCACGTCGCGGTACACCTTGCGGTACACCTCGAAGGCCGAGACGCTGCGCAGGATCGCGCTCCAGTGATAGAAGTCGTACTCTTGGTCTTCCTCGGTGGCAGCACCGAAGAACTCGCTGTTGAGCGCGTGGAACTTCACGTCGACCAGGCGCGCCGTGTTGTCGGCACGCTCCAAAAAGGTGCCCAGGCGCGAGAAGTAGAACGCCTCATCTTGGAGCATCGTGCCCAGCGTGACGCCGCGCGACAGGTGCGAGCGGAACTTGACCCACTCGAAGAACTGGCCCGGGTCGCGCTCGAAGTCGCCGGCGCGCAGCATGCGGTTCACTTCGAGCCAGGTGGTGTTCTGCGTTTCCCAGGCTTCGGTGGTGAGCGCGCCGCGCACGGCACGCGCGTTCTCGCGCGCGGCCTTCAGGCAGGAGACGATCGACGACGGATTGCTCTCGTCCTTGACCATGAACTCCATGACTTCGTTGGGCGTGATCTGGTCGTACTTCTTGCTGTACCAGGGCAGCAATTCGCTGATCGAGAGCACGCCCTGCCAGCCGTACTTGGCAACCTCGGCCGACTGCGGCAGCAGCGAGGTCTGGTAGTTGACGTCGAGCATGCGCGCCGTGTTCTCGGCACGCTCGGTGTAGCGCGACATCCAGTAGAGGTGGTCTGCGGTGCGGGACAGCATCGTGGGTGCTCCTACTGCGATTGGCTTTGCGACTGCGTGGCCGCCTTCGGCTTGGCCGTGCGGTCCGCTTCGAGAATCCAGGTGTCCTTGGTGCCGCCGCCCTGCGACGAGTTGACCACCAGCGACCCTTCCTTGAGCGCCACGCGCGTGAGGCCGCCGGGCACCATCTGCACCTCGCTGCCCGAGAGCACGAAGGGACGCAGGTCGATGTGGCGCGGCGCGATACCGGCGTCGACAAAGGTCGGCGAGGTCGACAGGCTCAGCGTGGGCTGGGCGATGTAGCCGTCGGGCTTGGCGATGACGGCCTTCTTGAAGTCTTCGATCTCGGCCTGCGTGGCGGCCGGGCCGATGAGCATGCCGTAGCCGCCGGCGCCGTGCACCTCCTTGACGACCAGGTCCTTCATGTTGTCGAGCGTGTACTGCAGCTCGTCCTTGTTGCGGCACATGTAGGTGGGCACGTTCTTCAGGATCGGCTTCTCGCCGAGGTAGAACTCGATCATCTTCGGCACGTACGGGTAGATCGACTTGTCGTCGGCCACGCCGGTGCCCACGGCATTGCAGATCACGACGTTGCCCGCGCGGTAGGCGCGCATGAGGCCCGCGCAGCCGAGGGTGGAGGTCGGGCGGAACACGTCGGGGTCGAGGAAGTCGTCGTCGACACGGCGGTAGATCACGTCGACCCGCACCGGTCCGCGCGTGGTGCGCATGTAGACGAAGTCGTCCTTGACGAACAGGTCTTGCCCTTCGACCAGCTCCACGCCCATCTGCTGGGCCAGGAAGGCGTGCTCGAAGTAGGCGCTGTTGTACATGCCGGGCGTGAGCACCACCACGGTGGGCTCGGCCGTGGCCGGCGGCGCGCTGGCGCGCAGGGTTTCGAGCAGCAGGTCGGGGTAGTGGGCGACCGGCGCGATGCGGTTCTGGTTGAACAGCTCCGGGAAGAGCCGCATCATCATCTTGCGGTTTTCGAGCATGTAGCTCACGCCGCTGGGCACGCGCAGGTTGTCTTCGAGCACGTAGTACTCGCCGTTGCCCTGGGCATCGGGGGCGCGCACGATGTCGATGCCCGAGATGTTCGAGTAGACGTTGTGCGGCACGTTCACGCCCATCATCTCGGGGCGGAACTGGGCGTTGTTCAGGATCTGCTCGGCCGGGATGATGCCGGCCTTGATGATGTCCTGGTCGTGGTACACGTCGTACAGGAAGCGGTTGAGCGCCGTGACACGCTGCACCAGCCCCTTTTCCATGCTCTCCCACTCGTGGGAGGGAATGATCCGGGGCAGCAGGTCGAACGGGATCAGCCGCTCGGTGCCGGAGCCGTCCTCGTCCTTGGCGCCATACACCGCGAAGGTGATGCCGACCCGGCGGAAAATCATTTCCGCCTCTTCACGCCGCGATCGCATCACCTCACCGGGTTGCTTCGCAAGCCATTGGTCGTAGCGCTTGTAGTGCTGTCGGATTGCAGCGCCCGCATAGGGGAGCTGCTCATACATCTCGTCGAATTTGTGCATGGAACGACCAATCTCCTTGAGCCATAGCTTAGCAAGTTCAAGGCCAGTAGAAGCCCTAGGTTTGGGCGCAATGCGAGGGCATTTGGCGTTTCGGACCTTCAGGGCATGCGGTGGCGCCAGTAGCGCAGATCGTGCGCGCGTTCACACTTCAGCTCGGCGGGCAGCTGGCTTGCCCAATGGGCGGCACCGCAGCGCGGGCTGTCGACCACCTGCACGCCACGCTCGACGTAACGCGCCACCACCTCGGGCGCCGGGTGGCCGAAGCGGCTGCGGTAGCCGGCCTGGACCAGCGCGATGCGCGGGCGCACAGCGTCGAGCAACGCCTCGCTCGACGAAGTCTTGCTGCCATGGTGCGGAACCAGCAGCACGTCAGCCTGCAGCCCGGGCGTTCGCGACACCAACGCGGCCTCCTGCAGCCGCTCGATGTCGCCCGCCAATAGAACCCTGGCGCGGCCGTTGCCGATACGCAGCACGCACGACACGGCATTGGGCCGCGTGAAGCTGCGGTAGTCGCTGTCATAGGGAAGCAGCACCTCGAAGTCGACGCCGTCCCAGCGCCACCGCTGCCCGGCCTCGCAGCGGCGCGCGGGGCGCAGCGCCTGCAGCGGATGCCCGGCCTCGATGGAGCTCAGCAGCGCCGCCTGCGGCTGCATGGCGAGCACGGCGGGGGCGCCGCCGGTGTGGTCGATGTCGCGGTGGCTCAGCAGCAGCAGGTCGAGCCGCTCGCCCCGCGCGCGCAGCAGCGGCACGAGCACGCGGTGGCCCGCGTCGCTGTCGAGCCCGTAACGCGGGCCGGCGTCGTACAGCAGGCTGTGCGTGGCGGTGCGCACGAGGACCGCGTTGCCCTGCCCGATGTCGGCGGCGAGCAGGTCGAACTCGCCCACGGCGGGCCGCGCCGGCGACCACAGCAGCACCGGCAACAGCAGCGGCAGGCCGAGCGCGCGCATCGACCACGGCAGGCGCATCGCCAGCAGCACACCGCCCACCACGCCGCCCGCGGCCAGCCATGGCGGTGGCGCAGCCATCGACAGCGTGGCAAACGGCAGGCCGGCGAGCGCCTGCAGCAGCGAGGCGAACAGCTTCACCGCACCGGCCGCCACGTCCCACAGCGGCGGCACCGCCACGCCGAGCATCGCCAGCGGCGTGATCACCAGCGTCACCCACGGGATCGCGATCGCATTGGCCACGAGCCCGACGGCCGACACCTGCTGGAACAGCAGCAGGCTCAGCGGCGCGAGCGCCAGCGTGATGGTCCATTGCTCGCGAAAGAAGCGGCCCAGGCGCGTGAGCGCGCCCACCCTGCCCTCGCCGGGCACGGCGGTCTCAGAGGCAAACAGCACCGCCACCGCCACGAAGCTGAGCCAGAAGCCGGCCTGCAGCAGCGCCCACGGATCGGCGGCCACCACGACCGCCGCCGTCAGCAGCCAGACGTGCGGCCACGGCCAACGCCGGCCGGTCAGGCGCAGCAGTGCCACGGCCGCGAGCATCCAGACCGTGCGCTGCGAGGGCACGCCCCAGCCGCTGAAGAGCGCATAGAGCGCGGCCAGCAGCACGCCACCCGCGAGTGCGGCCTGTTGTGCGGGCAGCCGCAGCATGAGCCGGCTGCTGCGCCGCCAGAGCGCGCCCACGACATGCGCCGCGAACCATGCGAACAAGGTGATGTGCAGGCCCGAGATCGACATCAGGTGCGCTACGCCGGTGGCGCGGAACACGTCCCAGTCGGCACGGTCGATGGCGCCCTGGTCGCCAGTGACGAGCGCGGCGATCACCCCGGCCTGGCGCCGGTCGTCCACGCGGGCGAAGACCGCATCGCGCACGGCTTCGCGCGCCCGCTCGATCGGGTGCCGCCACGTCGTACCCAGCAGGCGCGGCGCGGGGTCGCGCGCCCCGGCCCGCACATGGCCCTGCGCATGCACGCCCTGCTCCCACGCCCACAGCTCGCTGTCGAAGCCATGCGGATTGAGGTTGCCGTGCGGCGCGCGCAGGCGCACGGTCAGTTGCCAGCGCTGGCCCGCGTGCACCTCGCCCACGATGCGTGCGACGGACGCACGCCGCTCGGCGGGCTGCTCCCACATCCCGCCGTACTCGCCGTACCAGGAGAGTGCGATGCGCGAAGGCACGTTCGGCGGCGCAGCCTCAGGCAGGGCCTCGGCCCATTGCGCCGTCTCCACATCGAAACGGAAGCGCGTTCCGATCTCGCCGGGTTGTGGCATCTGCGAGACCACGCCCGTGAGCCGCAGGTCACGCCCTTCCAGTTGCGGGTCCAGCGCCCCGTTTGCATAGGCCGTCGCGCGCCATCCAGCGAGCCCCGCGCCGGCCATCGCGCCGCAGGCCAGCGACAGCATCAGCACGAGCAGCCGAGGCCCACGCCACCGCCACAGCAGCCATCCGCCGCCTAGCCCCGCCAGCAGCAACGCGACGTAAACACCGGCCTCCCACAGCAGCGGCTGACGCAGTTGCACCGCCGCGCCGAGCAGCGTGCCGCCCAGCGCAACGAAGGCCCCCGCCCCACCCGCGACCGCCTCGGACGCACGCCGCGACTGCCCTCCCCACACCCCGGAATCCATGATGCAAACCCTCCCCCAACCCACGCTCGATGGCGCGTTAATTGCTTGGCAACTGGGCTAGTATGCGTCTCACCAGAGACATCTTTTCGATGCAACCTCGCTGCACTGCACGCCCCTACGCATGTCCATCCACGCCGCACTCCACCACGTCACCCACTACACATACGACCGCCTGGTGCAGTTGGGCCCGCAAGTCGTGCGACTGCGCCCCGCGCCCCATTGCCGCAGCAATGTGATCTCGTACTCGCTGCGGGTCGAACCGGCCGAGCACTTCGTCAACTGGATGCAGGACCCGTTCGCCAACTACCAGGCGCGGCTCGTGTTCCCCGAGAAGACGCGCGAGTTCAAGGTCACGGTCGACCTCGTGGTCGAGATGGCGGTCTACAACCCCTTCGACTTCTTTCTCGAGCCGCAGGCCGAGAACTTCCCGTTCAAGTACACGGCCTCGCAGGCCGAAGAGCTGGCGCCCTACCTCGTGGCCGACCCGGTCACGCCGCTCTTGGAGGCCTACCTCGACAAGGTCGACCGCAAGGAGCAGCGCACCATCGACTTCCTGGTCGGCCTGAACCAGCAGGTGCAGCAGGACGTCAACTACCTCATCCGCATGGAGCCCGGCGTGCAGACGCCGGAAGAAACGCTCACCAACGGCAGCGGCTCGTGCCGCGACTCGGGCTGGCTGCTGGTGCAGCTGCTGCGCCACATGGGCCTGGCCGCGCGCTTCGTCTCGGGCTACCTGATCCAGCTCACGCCCGACGTGAAGGCCCTCGACGGCCCGAGTGGCACCACGGTCGACTTCACCGACCTGCACGCGTGGTGCGAGGTGTTCCTGCCGGGCGCCGGCTGGATCGGCCTGGACGCCACCTCGGGCCTCATGGCCGGCGAAGGCCACATTCCACTGGCCTGCACGCCCACGCCGTCGAGCGCCGCGCCCATCGAAGGCGGGGTCGACGAATCCGAGGTCGAGTTCAGCCACGAGATGACGGTCACGCGCATCTACGAATCGCCGCGCGTCACCAAACCCTACACCGAAGAACAATGGGCCGAGGTGCTCGCGCTCGGCGACGCCGTCGATGCGCGCCTGACGGCCGGCGACGTGCGCCTCACGATGGGCGGCGAGCCGACCTACGTGGCCACCGGCGACCGCGACGCGCCCGAATGGAACACCGACGCACTCGGCCCCACCAAGCGCGGCTACGCCACCGAGCTCGTGCACAAGCTGCGCGCCGAGTACGGCCAGGGCGGCTTCCTGCATTTCGGCCAGGGCAAGTGGTACCCGGGCGAGCAGCTGCCGCGCTGGGCGCTGTCGATCTTCTGGCGCGCCGACGGCCAGACGCTGTGGCACGACCCCGAGCTGTTCGCCGACGAACGCTTTCCCACGCACTACACAAGCGAAGACGCGCGCCGCTTCACCACCGTGCTGGCGCACAAGCTGGGCCTCACCGAGCGCTACATCCAGCCCGGCTACGAGGACACCTACTACTACCTGTGGCGCGAACGCCGCCTGCCGGTGAACGTCGACCCCTTCGACTCCAAGCTCGACGACGAACTCGAACGCGTGCGCCTGCGCCGCGTGTTCACGCAGAAGCTCGACGCGGTGATCGGCTACATGCTGCCCATCGAGCCCGGCAACGCCAACAGCGACGCGCCTGCGCTCGCCGGCCCCGGCTGGAAGACCGGCCCGTGGTTCCTGCGCGACGACCGCCTGTTCCTGATCCCGGGCGATTCGCCCATGGGCTACCGCCTGCCGCTCGACTCGCAGCCGTGGGCCAGCAAGGGCGACTACCCCTACCTCATCGAGCGCGACCCGACCGCGCCGCGCGCCGCGTTGCCCAGCGCGTCCGACTACCGCGCGCGCTATGCCACCGCCACCCCGGTGGCCGGCGCCGACCTGGGCGAGGTGCCCTACACCTTCGGCGCGCCGCCCGTGGTGGCCGCGTCGCTGCGCATGCAGAGTCCCGGCGATGCGGCGAAGGGCGATGCGGCTGATGCCGCTTCTGCCACGTCCGCCACGCGCCAGCCGCTGCGCGGCGAATCCGCCCACTGGGTCACGCGCACCGCGCTGTGCGTCGAGGTGCGCGACCCGCGCCGCGCCAACGGCCCGGCGGCCGAGAAAAAGGGCAGCGCCTCGGGCGTGCTCTACGTCTTCATGCCGCCGCTGGCGCGCCTGGAGGACTACCTCGACCTCGTCGCCGCCGTCGAAGCCACCGCGCAGCAGCTGGGCGTGCGCATCGTGATGGAAGGCTATCCGCCGCCGCGCGATCCGCGCCTGAAGATGCTGGCCGTGACGCCCGACCCGGGCGTGATCGAAGTCAACATCCACCCGGCCCACAACTGGAAGGAACTCGTCGACCACACCGAGTTCCTCTACAACGCCGCGTTCGAGACACGCCTGTCGGCCGAGAAGTTCATGACCGACGGCCGCCACACCGGCACCGGCGGCGGCAACCACTTCGTGATGGGCGGCGCCACGCCCGCCGACAGCCCCTTCCTGCGCCGGCCCGAGCTGCTGGCCAGCCTGCTGCTGTACTGGCACAACCACCCCTCGCTGAGCTACCTGTTCTCGGGCATGTTCATCGGCCCGACCAGCCAGGCGCCGCGCGTGGACGAGGCGCGCAACGACCAGGTCTACGAACTCGAGATCGCGCTGAAAGAGATCGCCAAGAACCGCGAGATCTACGGCCAGAACATGCCCGCGTGGCTGGTCGACCGCACGCTGCGCAACATCCTGATCGACGTGTCGGGCAACACGCACCGCAGCGAGTTCTGCATCGACAAGCTCTACTCGCCCGACTCCAGCACCGGCCGCCTCGGCCTGCTGGAACTGCGCGCCTTCGAGATGCCGCCGCATGCACGCATGAGCATCGCGCAGCAGCTGCTGATCCGCGCGCTGGTCGCTCGCTTCTGGGACGCGCCCTACCAGGCGCCCGTCACCCGCTGGGGCACCGAGCTGCACGACCGCTTCCTGCTGCCGACCTTCGTCAAGATGGACTTCGACGACGTCATCAGCGAGATGCGCCAGGCCGGCTTTGCGTTCGATGCCGACTGGTTCGCTCCGCACTTCGAGTTCCGCTTCCCGCTCGTGGGCCAGATGCAGTCGATGGGCGTGGAGCTGTCGCTGCGCAACGCGCTCGAACCCTGGCACGTGATGGGCGAGGAAGGCTCGGCCGGCGGCACGGTGCGCTATGTCGATTCGTCGCTGGAGCGCATCGAGGTGCGCGTGACCGGCCTGAACGAAAGCCGCCACGTCGTCACCGTCAACGGCAAGGTGCTGCCGCTGCAGCCCACCGGCGTCACCGGCGAATTCGTGGCCGGCGTGCGCTACAAGGCCTGGAACCCGCCTTCGGCGCTGCACCCCAGCATCCCGGCCCACGCACCGCTGACCTTCGACCTCGTCGACACCTGGATGAAGCGTTCGCTGGGCGGCTGCCAGTACTTCGTCGCCCACCCGGGCGGTCGCAACTACGACACCTTCCCGGTCAACGCCTACGAGGCCGAGAGCCGCCGCCACTCGCGCTTCACGCGCACCGGCCACACCCCGGGCCTGCTGCGCACGCCGCCGGCCACCATCGAGCTGCCGGGCAGCCGGGAGTTTCCGTTCACGCTGGACCTGCGGCGCTGAGGATCGAGGTGGGCTCTGTTCGTGCGGGGCGCTTATTGCTTGCCGCGCGCCTTCGGGGCCTTCTTCTCTTCTGGCGTCACGAAGCCGATGGGCCGCCTGGGTGGATCGGGTGGCATCGTCAGCGCCTTGATGGCATCGAAGACCTGGCGCAGTTGGTTGCGCGTGTTGCTGCTGAACGATTCCTGCCGCATGTCGATCAGCTCGGTCTTTTCTTCCAGCTCGCTCAAACGCCTGGCCAGGTCCTGGTGCGTGGTGACCAGCGCCCGTACCCGCACGAAGGTGCGCATGATCTCGATGTTGACCGCAATGGCGCGCGGGCTGCCGAGCACCGAGGACAGCATCGCCACGCCCTGCTCGGTGAACACGTAGGGTGCCGTGCGTCGGCCGCCACGGCCGGTGTTTGAGGTCACAGTTTGTGACCTCAAAGCCGCCCACTCCTCGGGCGAGAGTTGGAACATGAAATCGACCGGGAAGCGCTCGGCATTGCGCTTGACCGCCTGCACCAGCACCTTGGTCTGCACGTCGTAGAGCACCGCCAGATCGGAATCCAGCATCACGCGCTGCTCTCGCAATGACAGGATGCGACTCTCGATATGTGGTTGCAGCGGTGAGTTGGGGGATGCCGCGCTCATGTGAAGAGATGGATTGGTTTTTTTTGATTATGGCTACCGCTATTCATGTTCGGACCCTCAACGCCTTCATTTCGCCTCGCCAGACGGCGCGCGGAAGCCCCGGTGACGGTGATGTGACAATCTCCCCCCTGTGGAACCCCTGAACGAATCCCTGTTCGACGCCCAGGCCCCGGAGCATCCGGCGGCGCTGGCGTCCTCGCTCGCGCCGGCGGCCCTGCCTGGGCATTTCGACGAATTGCGGGGTCAGGCGACGCCCGCGGCGCCCTCGCGGCCGGTGTCGGGCGCGGCCCCGGCGCCCGCCGCGGCCCCGCTGCTGTATGACGCCGCCGAGGAGCGACCGACCCAGTCGCAATCGCAGTCCCAGTCACAGTCGTCCTCGCAATCACAGGCACAGGAACCCTCCCCGTCCAGCGACCCGCCCCCGCTCACCCCCGCCTGGAACGCCTTCTTCGAACAGCTCGGCCCCGGCGGCTTCAACGACCTGCCGCGGCGCGCAGTCAGCCTCGAGCGGCAGATCCGCGACAACGGCGTCACCTACAACGTGTACGCCGATGCCAACGGCCCGCAGCGGCCGTGGTCGCTCGACCTGTTCCCGCTGATCGTCTCGCCCGAGAGCTGGGCCCAGATCGAGGCCGGCGTGCAGCAGCGCGTGCGCGTGCTCGACCGCGTGATGGCCGACGCCTACGGCCCGCAGCAGCTGCTGGCCGAAGGCCTGCTGCCGCCGGCGCTGGTGCGCGGCCACCCCGGCTACCTGCGCGCGCTGCACGGCGTGAAGCCGGCGGGCGACACCTGGCTGCACATCGCCGCCTTCGACCTCGCGCGCGGCCCCGACGGCAACTGGTGGGTGGTCTCGCAGCGCACGCAGGCGCCTTCGGGCCTGGGCTACCTGCTGGAGAACCGCCTGGCGATCACGCGGCAGTTTCCGCAGGCCTTCGAGGCGCTGCAGGTGCAGCGGCTGGCCGCCACCTACAGCGCCATGATGGAAGGCCTGCAGCGCATGTGCCCCTCGGGCTCGCCGCCGCACATCGCGCTGCTCACGCCGGGCCCGTACAACGAAACCTACTTCGAGCACGCCTACCTGGCGCGCTACCTGGGCCTGACGCTGGTCGAGGGCAGCGACCTCACGGTGCGCGACCAGCGCCTGTACCTCAAGACGCTGCAGGGCCTGCGCCCGGTGCACGGCCTCATCAAGCGGCTCGACGACCAGTTCCTCGACCCGCTGGAGCTGCGCCCCGACTCCACGCTCGGCGTGCCCGGCCTGCTGCAGGCCATCCGCGCGGGCAACCTGCTGGTGGCCAACATGCCGGGCTCGGCGTTCCTCGAATCGCCGGCGCTGCTGGGCTTTTTGCCGGGGCTGGCGCTGCGGCTCATCGGCGAGAAGCTCAAGCTGCCGGCACTGCCGACCTGGTGGTGCGGCGAACGCGCCTCGCTCGAGGCCGTGCTGCCGCAGCTGGGCGAGAGCGCCATCAAGCCGACCTACCCCGGCTTCCAGGGCCGCTCCAGCTTCGACGCCGTGTTCGGCAGCCAGCTCGGCCGCCGTGAAATCGACGAATGGGCCGGCCGCATCGTGCGCGAGGGCGACGTCCACACGGTGCAGGGCTACCTGCCGCTGTCGCAGATGCCGACCTGGGCCAGCGACCTCGGCCCCGGCCACATCGCGCCGCGCGCGCTGATGCTGCGCGTGTTCGCGGTGAGCGACGGCCCGCAGTCGTGGCGCGTGCTGCCCGGCGGGCTGGCGCGCCTGGCGGGCCCCGACGCACAGATCGCCTCCATGCAGCGCGGCGGCAGCAGCGCCGACGTCTGGGTGCAGACGCACGGCGAGGTCGACCGCACCACGCTGCTGCAGCCGCACGCCACGCCGGCCTCGCTCGCGCGGCACCGCGCGCCGGTCACCAGCCGCGCGGCCGAGAACATGTTCTGGCTCGGCCGCTACACGGAGCGCGCCGAGAACGCGGTGCGCCTGGCGCGCCTCACGCTCAATCTGCTGGGCAGCGAAGACCAGTCCTCGCGCCCGCTGCTCGAATGGCTGCACCGCATGGCGGTGCGCAATGCGCTCGTGCCGGCCGAAGCGCCGAGCGCGCCGCAGTCACGCCGCGTGTTCGAGCGCGCACTGATCGCCGAGTTGGGCGACGTCGACCACGGTGGCAGCGTCGGCTACAGCCTGCGCAGCATCCGGCAGGCCGCGGCGGCCGTGCGCGAACGGCTGTCGCAGGACAACTGGAACCAGATCGTGCGCGCCGAAAGCGACTTCCTGCGGCGCGCGGCCGAGCAGGCCGGCGAAGGCAGCTTTGCGGCCAGCGCCGCACTGCGCGCACTCGAATCCGCCAGCACCGCGCTGGCCGCCATGACCGGCGCGCAGACCGACCGCATGACGCGCGATGACGCCTGGCGGCTGCTGTCGATCGGCCGCCACATCGAGCGGCTGGGCTTCTTGTCGAGCGCGCTCGAGGCCGGCTTTGCCAACGGCGCAGTGCACGAGGTGAGCGGCTTCGAGGCGATGGTGGCGCTGTTCGACAGCACCATCACCTTCCATGCGCGCTACCAGCAGCGCCGCGACGTCGCCACGCTGGTCGACCTGCTGGTGCTCGACGCCGAGAACCCGCGCTCGCTGGCCTGGGTCACGCAGACGCTGCGCGGGCGCATCGCGCGGCTCGCAGGCAGCGCGCCGGGCAAGCTCACGGCCCTGTCGTACGAGCTGCCCGACCCCGCCACCTGGACGCTCGAACACCTGTGCGCGGCCGGCCCCGGCGCCGACTACCCCGCGCTGGTCGAGCTGCTCGCCACCTGCGAGACGGCCGCGTACCACGTGTCGGACGCCATCGGCACGCGCTACTTCACGCTCACGTCCGAATCGCTGCGCTCAGTGGGCGCCTGATTCCACAGACACACACAACGATATTTCGAAGGAGGCACTTCCATGTCCGGCATCGCCCTCAACCGCCGTCTCACACTGACCGCCGCCAGCCTCCTGGTCGGCCTCGCGCTCGCCGGTTGCGGCAAGCAGGAACCCGCCGCGCCCGCGGCCGCTTCGGCACCGCCGCCCGCCGCCGTGCCGCGCGTGCTGGTCGTGGGCACCGACGCGGCCTACACGCCCTTCGAATCGCAGAATGAAAAGGGCGAGGTCGTGGGCTTCGACATCGACGTGGTGAAGGCCGTCGCGCAGAAGGCCGGCATCGAGGTGAAGTTCGTCAACACGCCGTGGGAAGGCATCTTCAACACGCTCGAGCTGGGCGACCGCGACCTGCTGGTGTCGGCCATCACCATCACGCCCGAGCGCCGCCAGACGATGGACTTCTCGCAGCCCTACTTCGAGGCCCGCCAGCTCATCGCCGTGAAGAGCGACTCGACGGTCGCGAAGTTCGACGACATCAAGAAACTCAAGGTCGGCGTGCAGAACGGCACCACCGGCGACGAGGTGGTGGGCAAGCTGCTGGGCAAGTCGAGCACCGACATCAAGCGCTTCGAATCGACACCGCTGGCGCTCAAGGAGCTCGAAGCCGGCGGCGTGCAGGCCGTGGTGGCCGACAACGGCGTGGTGGCGCACTACCTGGCCAACAACCCGGGCGGCGGCTTCAAGACCGTGAGCGACGCCGGTTTCTCGACCGAGCAGTACGGCATCGCCGTGAAGAAGGGCAACGCCGAGCTGCTGGCGAAGATCGACAAGGGCCTGGCCGACATCAAGGCCGACGGCACCTACGCCAAGATCTACGCCTCGCACTTCGGCGCCGAGTCCAAGTAAACAGCGAGCCGCGCGATGCTGCTGCACGTCACCCACGAAACGCGCTACGCGTACGCGCCGGCGGTCGAGACGGCGCAGCACCTGGCGCACCTGCGCCCGCTGGCCACCGCCTCGCAGGAGCTCGTGAGCCACCAGCTCACGATCGATCCCGCGCCCGCGCAGCGCAACGAGGTGCCCGACCTGTACGGCAACACGCGCGCCTTCTTCGCGCTCGAAAGCACGCACGACCACCTCATCGTCACGGCCGAAAGCGTCGTGAAAACGTCGGAGCCCGTGCTCTCGCCCGCCGTGGCGCGCGAGCTGCCCTGGGAGACCGTGCGCGAGCGCTTCCGCTTTCGCAAGGACGCGCCCTTCGACCCCGCCTCGGAGTTCGTCTTTCCCTCGCCGTACGTGCCGCGCCACGACGACTTCGTTGCCTACGCGCGCGCCAGCTTCGTGCCCGAGCGCCCCACCTTCGACGTGGCGATGGACCTCACCGAGCGCATGTACCGCGACTTCGCCTACGACGCCGACAGCACCGAGATCAACACCCCGGCCGTCGAGGCCCTGGCGCAGCGCAAGGGCGTGTGCCAGGACTTCGCTCACATCCTCATCGCATGCTTTCGCGCCATGGGCCTGCCGGCGCGCTACGTGAGCGGCTACCTGCTCACGCAGCCGCCACCGGGCCAGCCGCGCCTGGTGGGCGCCGACGCCTCGCATGCGTGGGTGTCGGTGTATCTGCCCGGCGAGGGCGAAGGCCCCGAGAGCGTCGGTGACTGGGCCGACTTCGACCCCACCAACGGCCGCCAGCCCGGCGAGGACTACGTCACGCTCGCCATCGGGCGCGACTACTCCGACGTCTCGCCGATGCGCGGCGTGCTGCATGGCGGCGCGCGCCACACGCTGCATGTCGGCGTGACCGTGCAACCCGTGGGGGAAGTGGTGCAGCTGCCGGCGTCGGCGGCGCAAACACAGACACAATCACCCCCGTCATCGTCATCATCATCCCCAGATCAGGAGTCTCCATGAGCGTTTACGACAAGCTTTCCAGCCTCGGCATTTCCCTGCCCCCGGTGTCCGCCCCCGCCGCGGCCTACGTGCCCTTCGTGCAGACCGGCAACCTCGTGTTCCTGTCGGGCCACATCGCCAAGAAGGACGGCAAGGTCTGGGTCGGCCAGCTCGGCGCCAACATCGGCACCGACGAAGGCAAGCAGGCCGCGCGCGCCATCGCCATCGACCTGCTCGGCACGCTGCACGCGGCCGTGGGCGACCTGAACAAGGTCAAGCGCATCGTCAAGGTGATGAGCCTCGTGAACTCGGTCGGCACCTTCACCGAACAGCACCTGGTGACCAACGGCGCCAGCGAGTTCTTCGCCGAAGTGTTCGGCCCCGAAAAGGGCGCGCATGCACGCAGCGCCTTCGGCGTGGCGCAGATCCCGATGGGCGCTTGCGTCGAGATCGAGCTGATCGCAGAGATCGGCTGATCTTCTTCAGGGCGGCTCAGCCTCAATGGATGAGCCGCCCTCCGTTGCCGATCATCGACAACGTCACCGGATGCGGGCGCACCCCAGGGTCGTCGCCACTCGACACCGGAATCCCCTCGATCTCACGCCGCAGCATCAGCTTCATGGCGTCCTGCATCGAGCGGCGTGGTGAAGCGGCCAGCGCTGTGCGCGCCGCCTCCACCGTCACCATCGCCACCACGTACCCTTCCAGCGAAAAGTAGCTGAACTCGTCGCGGCCCATGTGGCTGCGCATGTCCTGCTGGTAGCGCTGCACCAGCGGCGACGTTGCCAGGCGCGGGTTCGGCATGACCTGCGAGATCACGGTACCGCGCGCCGCCGGCCCCACGCTCTTGGCGAGCACCTCGCCGTTGACGATCGAGAGCATGTACGGCGTCGGCCGTGCGATGCCACTCTCCGCCGCCAGCCCCGACAGCAGCTTCACCCCGCACGGCGTCACGCACAGCGCGAACAGCGCATCGGGCTTCGCCGCGCGCACGCTCGCGGCCAGCGCGGCGCCGTCCATCTGCGCCAACGCCACGCCTTGCTGCCCCACGAGTTCGATGCCCGCGCCGCGCAGCGCGATCTCGAGCGCCGCAAAGGCGTCGCGTCCCAGCCCGTCGTCCTGCCAGACCGCGAACACGCGCCGCTGCCGCACCGACACCGCCTGCGCGACCAGCTGGCGCACCTCGTCGGCGTAGCTGGCGCGCAGGTGGTAGATGAGCGCGCGCTGCGCGCCGTGCAGCGCCGAGGCGCCGGTCATCGCGCCGATCAGCGGCGTGCCCGCCTCGCGCATCGTCGGATAGGCCGCGTCGATGTGCGAGGTGCCGGCCGACAGGCCCAGCGCATCGACCTTGTCCTGCACCACGAGCTGCCGGATGTTCTGCGTGTGGCGCTCCACCGAGTAGCCGTCGTCCAGCGCGCGCCACACCAGCTTGTGGCGCCCGAGCAGGCCCTCGCGCTGCACGCGCGCCAGGTAGGCGTCGATGCCGTCCTTCACGTTGCGCCCGGCCTCGCCGAGCGGCCCGCTCAGCGGCAGCGACTGCCCCACCACGATCTCGTCGGCACGGCCCGGCAGGCCCAGGCACAGGAGGAGCAGAGGCGCAAGCCAACGGTAGACCATCGTCGTGTCGTCCTTGCCGGCGTCGCCGGCCGTGGGGCAGCCTGAAGCAGGCGGGCCCCGATCTTGGCGGCGCACCATGCGCGGCGGCCATCGGACATTTCCGGCCGGCGCTACGGGGAACCCTGCTGCTCGCAAACCCTCGGGCGCGGGCTGCGTGGCGCGGCCCGCGACCTATCATGCAGCGCGCCACCGCCCACCCCATGACCGATTCCGCACCCGAGCGCCAGCCGGACATTCCCTTCGACGCCATCGTCGAACAGATGGTCGCGGGCATCTACGTGATCCAGGACGACCGCTTCGTGTACTGCAACGCGACCTGGGCCGGCATCGTGGGCTACACCGTGGAAGAAGCGATCGGCATGTCGCTCGACCGCCTCGTGCCGCCCGACTTCCTGGAGGTGGTGCGCTCGCGCGTGCGCGCCCGGCTGGCGGGGCAGCCACCGAGCATGCACTTCATCACGCGCGGCCTGCACCGCGACGGCTGCGTGCGCTTCATCGAGGTCCATGGCTCGCGCATCACTTACCGGGGACAACCGGCCGTGATGGGCGTGGGCGTCGACGTGACCGACCGCCTGCGCAACGAAGAAGAACGCCAGCGCTCGCGCGAACAGCTGCAGGCCCTGGCCGCCTACACCGCCAACAAGCTCGAAGAGCAACGGCTGGCACTCTCGCGCGATGTGCACGACGTGCTCGGCGGCATGCTGACCTCGATCAAGATGGACGTCACGCGCATCCAGCGCCGCGCCGACAACCCCGAGGTGCAGGCACTCACGCAGGACCTGATCGCGCTCACGCAGCAGACCATCGACACGGTCAAGCAGATGTCCGAAGCACTGCGCCCCAGCGCACTCGACCATCTCGACCTGTCGGTGGCGCTCGCGAACGAGCTGCAGGCTTTCACGCGCCGCTCCGGCGTGCCCCATGCGCTGGACACCGACGCACCCGCACTGCGCCTCGCACCCAAGCACGCCACGGCGGTCTACCGCATCTTCCAGGAAGGCCTGACCAACATCTCGCGCCACTCGAAGGCGCAGCGCGTCGACGTGCGGCTGCGCGTGGACCGCGAGCGCCTGCAGCTCGCGCTGCACGACGACGGCATCGGCTTCGACGCCGATGCCCCCGAGGGCAGCGCGCTGGGCCTGTTGAGCATGCGCGAACGCGCGCGCGAGATCGGCGGCGAGCTGCACATCCGCTCGGCACCCGGTGCGGGCACGCGGCTCGCATTGAGCGTGCCGCTGCACCAGGAGAACGGCCCCGCATGATCGACATCCTGATGGTCGACGACCACACGATCTTCCGCTCGGGCCTGCAGCGGCTGCTGCTCGACGAGACCGACCTGCGCACCACGGCCGAGGCCGGCAACGGTGCCGAGGCGCTCGAGCTGGTGCGCCAGCGCCGCTTCGACGTGGTGCTGCTGGACATCAACATGGAAGGCCGCAACGGCCTGGAGGTGCTGGCCTCGATCCGCGCGCTGCAGCCCGCGCTGCCGGTGCTCATGCTGTCGATGTACGCCGAGGAACAGTACGCGCTGGTCGCCATCCAGGCCGGCGCGCGCGGCTACATCGCGAAAGACGCGGAGCCCGCCGAGCTGGTGCGCGCGATCCGCTGCGTGGCGGCGGGCGGCCAGTACCTGAGCGCGCGCGCCGCCTCGCAGGTCAGCGGCCAGCTCGACGGCCGCGACGACCGCCCCGCGCACCAGCGGCTCACGGTGCGCGAGCACCAGATCATGGGGATGATGCTCAAGGGCCTGTCGCTCACGGCCATCGGCGACGAGATGCTCATCAGCGTGAAGACCGTGAGCACGCACCGCAGCAACATCCTGGACAAGCTGGGCGTGGCCAGCACGGCGGAGCTGGTGCTCTATGCCGTGCGGCACGGGATCATCCAGTAGCTGGATTTTTCAGGAACTCAGCGGGTGCCGTTGCGCAGTGGGTCGACGGACTCGGGCAGCGCGTTGAAGTCGATCTGCTGGAACAGGAACTCCCGCTGCTGCGGCGACAGCAGCGAATAGCGCGGCCAGAAGAACAGGTAGTCGTCGGCCGACATGCGCGGCTGGTTGTCGAAGACCATGCGCTTGCTGCACAGCAGGCACACGAAGTTGGTCCAGTTGTTCCAGGTCGTCTGGCCGTCGAACATGCGGCTCGGTGCGCCGTAGCGGGCAAAGCTCGCCGCGTGGCCGATGAACTTGTCCGACAGCGCCTTGCGGCTGCTGGCGTTCGCGGGGCTCCAGGCAAAGCGCATGAAGTTCGGCTCGTCGGTCACGAAGTTGCCGAAGAGCGCCGCCACGTCGATGCCGTGGAACGCACCGAAGGTGTCCTTCCAGGGCTGCGGCGTGTCGTCCCAGTTGTAGTTGTAGCGGTAGATGTCGCCGTTCTGCAGGCGCAGCACGCGGATCACGTTGTCGATCACGTTGTCCAGCGCGTAGCTGATCACTTCATGCGTCTGCGTGTAGATCGGGCGGAACTCGGGCTTGATCAGCTGGTTGAAGGTGACGCTGCCGGGCGCCGCGTAGTTGGTCAGGTTCCACAGCTCCTGCTGCGAGGGTTGGCCCATGCCGAACAGGAAGGCGAAGTACGAGCCCTCGTCGTGCGTGGAGCCGATCATCAGCGGCATCTTGTTGTAGTTGCCCGCCAGCAGGCCGGGCAGCCCGCTCGCGCGGATCACGGTGCCGTCGGTGAAGTGGCCCGGCACCACGGGGCTGGGCGTGAACTTCATGATCTGCGCCGCGCTCGCGCCGCGCAGCAGGGCGGCGATGTCGGCGGCGCTCATGGTCAGGCGCTGCGCCGCGGCCTGCAGCGTGGTCGAGGCACGGCCGGTGTCGACCAGCAGGCTGTCGATGAGCGAGTCGGCCGCCAGCGTGCCCACCACCGGCGGGTAGGCATTGGGCACGCCCGACATGCACAGCGCGCGGTGGAACTTGCCGTCGGCCAGCGGCGACTGCAGCAGGCCCCAGGTGTTGATGCAGCCGGCCGACTGGCCCGCCACCGTCACCTGCCCCGGGTTGCCGCCGAAGGCGCGCGCGTTGGCCTTCACCCAGTCGAGCGCGCGCACGAGGTCCAGCGTGGTGAAGTTGCCCGAGTCGTCCAGCGCGTTGCCGGTCTTCATGGCCGGGTGGTTCAGCCAGCCCAGCATGCCCATGCGGTACTGCACGGTGACCACCACCATGTTGGCCTTCTGCGCCAGGTAGGCGCCGTCGTAGGCCGGTTCGCGCGCCGAGCCCTTGGTGTTGCTGCCGCCGTGGATCCAGAAGAACACCGGCAGGTTCTCGGTGCTGGAGTTCGGCCGCCACACGTTCAGGTACAGGCAGTCTTCGGTGCCCACGGGCTGGCCGAAGGTGGCCGGGTCGGGCTCGCCGAAGGGGTTGCCGACCTGCGCGCACATGCCGGCCAGCGTGGTCGCGGCACGCGCGCCGCTCCAGGGTTGCGGCGGCTGCGGGGCGCGCCAGCGCAGGTTGCCGACGGGCGGCTGCGCGAAGGGAATGCCCAGGAAGGCGTGCGTGTTGTTGGCTGCGACCTTGCCGTAGATCTGGCCGGCGTCCAGCGTGCGCGTGAGGCTCTGGTTGTAGGCGGCCAACGCGGGCGCCGCGAGCATCGCGAGCGCCCACAGGACCGTGGTGCGAAGCAGCAGGCGAACGAGGCCTGCAAGAGAACGGGAGCGGTGCATGGTGGTTGTCTCCTCGAGGTGGATGCGGCGGGCTCTGACGGCCAGGGTCATGCATCGATTCTCGTGAGCACCCTGCCCCGCCCGCCTCGGTGTCATCGCAGGGGGGCGGCAAGAATCCTCCGATTGACATCCGCCCCGCAAAGGGCCATGCAACGCGGGTGCGGCTACTTGCGCTTCCAGCTCGCCACGGTGATGAACACGCCGGTTTCCTTCGCGTCGCGCAGGCGCACGCTGTAGCGGCCGGCGCCGTCGGTGCCGTTGAAGACGACCTCGCGGCCCTCTTCGTCCAGCGTCGCGCCCTTGGCGAGTTCGCGGTAGGTGTCGACCAGCTTGGCGATCGGCTCGTAGCTGCGCAGCGTGACCTCGGCATCGGGCAGCCGCGCCTCGGGGCGCTGGGCGCTCTGGTAGGCCGTGCGCATCGGCAGGCCGGCCAGGCCCTTGGGCAACACGATCTTCCCGGCGCTGGCCGAGCTGTTCACCTCGGCCGTCTGCACCAGCAGCGGATGCAGCGACGCCGGGAAGCCCGGCGGCAGCTGCGCGACGCGCCAGCCCGGAACGCCCGGCTGGCCGGTGATGTATTCGACGCGCGCGATCTTCTGCGCGGCGGCCACGTCCGCCGGATCATCGCTCTCGGCCATGGCCGCGAGGAACGACGGCAGCTGCTTGCTCCAGGCCACCAGCGGCGCGGCGTCGGCCTGGCTGGCACCGGCATGCTGGAAGACCGACAGCACGGTCTGCGGCAAGGGGTTGCACACCTTGGGGTCGTCGCGCTTCTCAGCCGCACGGCAATGGCCGTTGACCAGCCCCACCGCCTGCACGCGGCCATCGGCGTCGATCAGCATCGCCGCGCGCTCTTCGCCGTGGCCGCCGCCGCTGACCGACGCGATGACCTGGCGGCCGTCGGGCCACACGGTGCGCGTCACGTCGAACTTCGAGCGCATGCCTTCGAGCAGTTGCTGCGCGATCAGCGTGTCGGGCTCGGTGTAGCTGCCGCGAGCGTAGCCGACCAGGCCGATCACGGCGCTGCGGATGCGCGTCTGCTCGCTCAGGCGCAGCGCGGGCGGGGGCAGTTCCGTCGTGACAGGCGCTGCAGTGTCTTGTGCGTGGGCGGTGAGCGCACAGGCGAACACCAGCGACGCGAGCGCCGACTGAATCAAGGTCTTCTTCATTCGGAAATTTCCAGTTCGATGTTCGTGATCGCGGGCATGTCGCGCGGGACCGTCGTTTCGACGGAGAAGCGCAGGCCGTTGCGGCTGCCGACGATGAAGCCGTTGCCGGACTCGATGTCCTTCAGCGGCGGCGACAGCTGCTTGTAGAACGCCAGCACCTGGTGCGGCGTGTCGACGGTCTGCAGGCGCAGCACGCGCCTGGCCTTGGCGTCGCTCAGCGCGTCTTGCGCGGTGCCGTAGATCAACGCCTTGGGGTACAGCGGCACTTGCGCGGAGAAGGCCTTGTTGGGCCGCACGATGGGGCGCGCCGTGGTGCGCGCGGCGTCCATCGTGACGTACTCGGTCGTGGCGATCTTCTCGCCCACGCCCTCGCCGCCCTGCAGGCTCTCGGGCACCTGCTGGCTCCATGCGACCAGCGGCTGCGCCTTGGCGCGATCGACGCCGGGGCGCAAAAAGACCGAGAGCACAGCGTGCTGGTCGTCGAGGCAACCGGTGGACGACGAGTCCTTGCCGCAGCTGCGATGCACCAGCGCGGCGGCCAGCACGTCGCCGCTGCGATCGTCGACCAGCACCGCCGCGCGCTCGCTACCGCCGTAGGGCCGGCGGTACGACGAAAGCAGTCGTTGGCCGTCAGGCAGCGCCTGCTGCTTGCGGTCGGAGCGCGAGGCCAGGCCCGAGATCAGTTGCTCGGCCAGCAGGCCTTCAGGCCAGTAGTAGGAGCCCGAGGCCATGCCGGCGAAGCGCGTCACGGCAAGGTCGAGTGCGGGGGCCTGGGATGTTTCCGGCGCGCGCTCGTGATGCGGCACGAGGACCAGCTGGGGTGTCGCGGTTTGCGCGACGGCGCCGAGGGAAGAGAGGAGAAGAAAAGCGAGGAAAGCGGAACGCGGTCGAAGGTGAGGCATGCAAGAAAGAAAACGAACGATGCGGCTTGCCCGATGTTTGCGGACAAGTGTGTCGTTTGATTCTAGAAGGCGTTCATTGCCCAAACGCCTCGCCTCTCATCGCCGCGACCATCGTCTCACGGTGTGACCGCGAGCTTCGAACACAGCAGCCGCATCGCCGCACCGATCGGCGCGATCACCGGCACCTCGAAGCGCGGCGCGAGCGCGAGCGCCGCCTGTCCGAGCGGACCGCCGCCGATGATCACGGCCTGCGCGCCGTCGTCGTCGATGCAGCGCTGCACGGCCTGCGCCAGCGCCTCTTCGAGCGCCTTCGCATCGGCCGCGAGCACACGCGGATCGCCCTGCGTGAGGCGGATGCCGCTGAACTGCGCGCGCAGCCCGAGCGCGGTGGCGCGCGCCTCGATGGGCACCACGAGATCGGGCGTGACGGTGGCGATGCCGAAGCGCCGCCCACCCTCGCCCGCCGCGAGCATCGAGGCTTCGGCGATGCCGACCACGGGCACGCCGGCCTCGCGCCGCAGCAGCGCCACGCCGGGGTCGCCGAAGGCGCTGACGATCACGCCGTCCCAGCCCTCGCCCGCCGCCGCGCGCCACACCTTCAGCACCTCGAGCGCGGCCGCGTTCAGCTCGTCTTCGTTGACGATCATCGGCGGGCCCTGCACCGCCGTGCGGCCGGTCACGCGGCAACCGGCAGGCGCTTCGGCGGACGCGATGCCGACCATCATGTCGGTGGTGGCGACGGAGGCGTTGGGGTTGATGAGCAGGATGTCGGGCATGCGGAAAAGCGTTTTCTTTGGAGATCGTTCGGTGCGCGGTTCAGTTCGAGCGGGCCAGCGTCGCGCCCGGTGCGCGGTCTTCGGCCTCGGCCTCGCCGGGCAGCGGCAGCGCATCGGGCGACTGGCCGTAGGTCTCGGGCACGCACTGCACGCTGGCCACGAACACCGCGTACATCGCGGCGGCCAGGCCGAACACGCCGACCAGCCCGAAGCTGTCGAACAGGCGGCCCGCCACCAGCGGCATCAGCGCGCCGGCCGCCGTGCCCGTGGCCAGGATGAAGGCGGTACCGAAGGCGCGCACGCGCGTCGGGTACAGCTCGGGCGCAAAGATCCAGATGGTGGTGTTGAGCAGCAGCACGAAGAACTGGAACACCGCGCCTGCAATGAGGATCACGACGATGCTCTTGGCCACGAAGCCGATGGTCAGCGCCGCGAGGCAGGCGCACACGGCGCCGGCCGTCAGCACGCGCTTGCGTGGAAAGTGAAAGCCCAGCAGCGAGGCCGCGATGGCGCCCAGCAGGCTGCCGCCCTGCATCACCATCGTGAACAGCAGGCTCTTGGACATGCTGTAGCCCAGCGTCACGAGGATGGTCGGCATCAGCGTGAGCACCGAGATCTGCGCGCCGTAGGTCATCCAGATCGTGATGCACAGCGGCACGGTGCGCCGCGCGAGTGCGCCGCGGAAAATTTCGGTCACGCGCACCTTCGGCTGCGCGGCCTGCGCGAGCGTGCCGTCGTCGGTGATGTAGGGGTGCGGCGCCGCCGGCTTGCCCGACAGTCGCCCCGAGGCGAGGCGCGACAGCACCGCATTCGTTTCCTTCACGCGGCCCTGCGACAGCAGGAAGCGCGGCGTCTCGGGGATGTAGCGGCGATAGAAGGCGCCCAGCAGCGCCGGCACCATGAGGCAGGCGAACAGCCAGCGCCAGGCGTTGTCGCCGGGGAACATCCAGAACACCAGCAGGCCGAAGCCCGGCGCGAGGAAGTTGCCCAGCCCGCCCGCGCCCACGTTCACCATCCCCACCGCCGTGCCGCGGAACTTGGTCGAGCAGAACTCGGCCAGCATCGTGACCGCAATGGCGATCTCGCCGCCCAGCCCGAAGCCCACCACGGCGCGGCCCAGCGCCATCACCGTGAAGTTGGGTGCCATCGCGCAGATGCCTGCGCCGAGCGTGAACAGCAGCAGGTCGATCGACAGCATCACGCGGCGGCCGTAGCGGTCGGCGATGAAGCCCGAAATGATCCGCCCGATGGCCGCGCAGGCGAAGGTGACGGTGTTCAGGAAGCCGATGTCGGAGGCGCTCAGCCCCCACTGCTCGCGCAGCATCGGACCGACGATGCCGACCGCGTTCTGCTCGAAGGCATCGAACAGGCAGCCGATGAGGATCAGAAAAATGATCGTGTGGTGCGAGCGCGTGACGCCGATGGTGTCGAGCGCGCGATCGAGCTCCGCGACGCGGGGCGAGTCGGGCCCGGAGGAGAGTGCAGGTCCAGCCATGGAAAAACCCCTTGAGAAGGAATGAAGTGCTTGCTTGCGCGGTGCAGCCCGGTGTCGCGGATCGCATCGTAGGCGGCATCGCGCCTGAATGGCATATGGATTTCACCTACTTCAAATAGTTGAAATTCAAATTTCATTCAGAAGCAACCTCAAGCAAACGGCATGCCGGGTGTTTTCCCCTCTTGAAGGCCGGATGTCGGGCGCCAACGCACGAACGCCCGCGGCAGGCGCACCTGCCGCGGGCGTTCGCGCACCGGCGCGGGGCGGCTCAGGACAAGGCGAGTGCCTCGACCTGGTCCAGCGCGCGCGACGCGCCGCCCAGGCGCGTCGCCAGGTGCTGCGCGCGCTTCAGGTACAGGTGGGCGTCGTGCTCCCAGGTGAAGCCCATGCCGCCATGCACCTGGATGGCCGTGCGCGTGGCCTGCTGCGCGCCTTCGATGGCCGTGAACTCGGCTGCAGCGCAGGCGAAGCGCCAGTCGGGCAGGCCGCCGTCGAGTGCGGCGGCGGCGTAGCGCACGGCCAGCCGCGCGTTGTCCACGCCCATCCAGGCGTTGGCGAGCTGGTGCTTGATGGCCTGGTAGCTGCCGATGGGCTTGCCGAACTGCACGCGCTCGCGGGCGTAGGCGCTGGCAAGGCCGAGTGCGGCCTGCGCGACGCCGACGAGTTCCGCCGACAGCGCGACGCGATGCGCGGCGCGCACGCGGGAACGTGCTTCGGGGGCGATGGGCAGCGTCTCCCACGCGAGTGACGGCGCGGGAGTCGTCGGCGCTTGTCGCAACGTGGGATCGAGCGCATCGGATGCTGCGCCCTCGGGCATCTGCCGCAGCGCCACGCGCAACGGCACGGTGTCGTCATGCCAGCCCTGCACCACCACGAGGTCCGACGCCTGCCCCGCGTGGTCGATCCAGCCATCGCCGTCCGCGATGCAATGGAAGGAACGCTCGCCCGCCATCGCCGCGCGCACCCCCTCGCGCAACGCATCGGGCGGTGTGTCGCCACACGCCTGCAGCCACAGCGGCAACAGCACGGCGCTGCCGGCCAGCGGCAGGTTCAACAGCTGCTGGCCTGCGGCCTCGGCCACGATGCAGGCCTCGCTCATGCCGAGCCCCAGGCCGTCGTGCGCCTCGGGCACCAGCAACGCCATCCAACCCATGCCGGCCATGTCGGCCCACAGCGACTGCTGCGTGGCATCGGTCCAGGGCAAGGCGCGCCGTGCGCGCGCGAGCGGGTGGTGGTCGGCGAAGAAGCGGTGGGCCGACGCATGCAGCATCTGCTGCTCGTCGTTCAATGCGAAATCCATGGGGTCGTGTCGTCGTCGGTCAGTTCTTGGGCAGGCCCAGCATCTGCTCGGCCAGGATGTTGCGCTGCACTTCGGAGGTGCCCGCCAGGATGGTTTCGGCGCGCGTCCACAGGTAGTCGCGCACCCAGGCCGCGGCCTGCGGGTCGGCGCCCGTGGGCTCGGGGCCGGCCAGCGCGCGCTCGCCCAGCACTTCCATGGCGGTGGCGAGCAGCTTCTGGTGCGACTCGCTCCAGTGCAGCTTGGTCGACGAGCCCTCAGGCCCCGGCGGACCGCCGCGCATCGCATGCGTGAGCGCGCGGTACGACTTGAGCTTGAGCACATGGCTGTCGACCGCCAGCCGCGCGAGGTCGCGCCGCAGGTGCGGGCAATCGAGCGCGGGGCGTCCGCCCCTCTGCACGCTGGCCGCCAGCCGCGTGAGCGCGCCCAGCTCCTGCGTGAAGCGCACCTGGCGCGGAATGAAGTAGGTGCCGCGCTCGAAGCTCGCGGCGGCCATCGCCAGGCGCCAGCCGCCGTTCTCCTCGCCCACCAGCGCATCGAGCGGCACCTTCACGTCCTCGAAGAAGACCTCGTTGAAGTCCGACTCGCCCGTGATCTGGCGGATGGATTCCACGCGCACGCCGGGGCTCTTCATGTCGACCAGCAGGAAGCTGATGCCCTTGTGGCGCGCAGCCGCGGCGTCGGTGCGTGCGAGCACGAAGCAGTGGTCGGCAATGTGTGCGAACGAGGTCCACACCTTGTGGCCGTTGAGCACGTAGTGGTCGCCGCGCCGCTCGGCCCGCGTGGACAGCGCCGCGAGGTCGGAGCCCGCGCCGGGCTCGGAATAGCCCTGGCACCAGATCTCGCGGTTGCTCAAGATGCCGGGCAGGTAGCGGGCCTTCTGCGCCTCGCTCGCGAAGTGGATCAGCGTGGGCGCCAGGATGCCGTGGCCGATGATGTTCACGCCCAGCGGCGCGCCGATGCGGGCCTGCTCCTCGTGGAAGATGGCCTGCCGCGTGAGCGGCCAGGCCTTGCCCCCGTGGGCCTCGGGCCAGCCCAGGCCCGACCAGCCGGCCTGGCACACGTGGTCTTCCCAGGCGCGGCGCCAGGTCAGCTCGTTGGCGTCGGGCGTGCCCCCGGGCCAGGCCGCGACGAAGCGCGGATAGTGCGCCTCGAACCAGTCGCGCAACGTGAGGCGGAAGGCTTCGTCTTGCGCCGAGTAACCCACTTGCATGCTTGTCTGCTTTCTCGTTCTTGCTGATGGATCGCGGGTGTCAGTCGGCCTTTGCGCCGGAGTCTTTGATGACCTTGGCCCACTTCACGATGTCCTTGCGCAGGAACGCAGCGAACTCCTCGGGCTTGTTGCCGATGATGTCCAGGCCCAGGCTGCGGAACTTGTCCTTCACCTCGGGGTCCTTGAGCACTTCCTGCAGTTCATCGTGCAGCTTGTTCACGACCGCTGCGGGCGTCTTCGCCGGTGCGACCACGCCCAGCCACGGCATGGCTTCGTAGCCGGGCAGGCCCGACTCGGCGACGGTGGGCGTGTCGGGCAGCGACTGCGAACGCTGCGCCGTGGTCACGGCCAGCAGGCGCACCTTGCCGTCCTTGATGAAGGGGCCCGAAGACGCATACGCGTCGAACATCACCTGCAGCTGGCCGCCGATCATGTCGGTGAGCGCGGGCGCGCTGCCCTTGTAGGGGATGTGCTGCATCTTCACGCCGGCCACGCTGTTGAAGAGTTCTGCCTCCAGGTGCGTGGACGTGCCCGCGCCCACCGAACCGTAGTTGGCCTTGTTGGGGTTCGCCTTGAGCCAGCTCACCAGCTCGCCCACGTTCTTCGCCGGAATGCTCGGATGCACCACCAGCACGTGCACCACCGAGGCCACCTGCGAGACCGGCGCGAAGTCTTTCACCGGGTCGTAGTTGACCTTGCTGTACAGGCTGGGCGCGATGCCCAGCGACGAAGCCGCGAGCAGCAGCGTGTGGCCGTCGGGCGCGGCCTTGGCCACGTACTCCGACGCGATCATGGTGCCGGCGCCGGGCTTGTTCTCCACCAGCACGGGCTGGCCCAGGCGCTTGTGCAGCCGCTCGGCCAGCAGGCGCGACATGATGTCGGCCGCGCCGCCGGGCGAGAACGGCACGACGAGCGTGACCGGCTTGGTCGGGTAGGTCTGCGCCACGGCGGGGCCGCCCGCCAGAGCGGCGGCGGCCAGGGCCACGCAGGCCAGTGCTTTCTTGAACATCGGATGTCTCCTGTCTCTGTCGATGGTTGTGGTTGTGTCTTACGAAGCCAGGACCAGCGCGTCGAGCGCGCGCACGCCCTGGCCCGGTTCCTTCACGAGCAGCGGGTTGACCTCGACCTCGTCTGCCTGTTCCTGCAGCGCCAGCACGGCGCGTGAAAATCCGGCGATGGCGCGGCACGCGGCCTCGACGTCGCCCAGCGGCCGGCCGCGATACCCCGTGAGCAGCGGAAAGGCCTTCAGCTCGCCCAGCATGTCGCGCGCCATGGCCTCGTCGACCGGCAGCACGCGGTGACTCACGTCCTTGTACAGCTCGGTGAGCACGCCGCCCAGGCCCACGGTGAGCGTCATGCCGAACACCGGATCGCGCGTGGCGCCGAGGATGAGTTCGGCCTGCCCTGATTCCATCTTCTGCAGCAGCGCGCCGTCGATCTGCGCCGTGGGCGCGTAGGCGCGCGCCGAGGCCATCACCTCGTCGAAGGCCTTGCGCACCTCCTGCGCATTGCCCAGGCGCAGGCGCACGCCGCCGGCCTCGGTCTTGTGCGCGATGTCGGCGCTGAGCACCTTCAGCACGACCGGGAAGCCCAGTCGTTCGGCCACCGCTGCGGCTTCGTCGGCCGTGCGCGCCACGGCCTCGTCGACCGGCTGCACGCCGAACTCGGCGAGGTAGCGCTTGGTGGTGTGCTCGTCGGCCCGGCCCGCCAGCGCGGCGCGCGCGGGCGCGGGCTGGCTGCGCACCTGCAGCCACGGGTTGTGCTTGCGCCGCTCCTGCCACAGCAGGAAGGGCGACAGCGCCGACACGGCCACGCCGATGTCCTCGAACACCGGCACGCCGCCCGCGCGCAGTTGGTCGCGCGTCTTGGCCGCACCGGTGTCGATGGCGACGATCAGGCGCGGGTGTTTTTCGGCCACGGCGCACAGGTCGTCGGCCATGCGGTCGAGCATGTAGCCCGGCGCGTAGACCACGATGGCGTCGATGGCGTCGGACACGGCCAGCGCGTCCATCGCCGTGCGCACGAAACCGGGGTCGTTCACCACGTTGCCCGTCACGTCGACCGGGTTGGAGACCATGCCGTAGTCGGGAATGCCGGCGCGCAGCTGGTCCTGCAGCGGCTGCGGCAGCGTGGGCACGTCGAGCCCCTGCCCGATGAACTTGTCGGCCAGGATCGCGCCCAGCGCGCCCGAGATCGTGATGATCGCCACGCGCTTGCCCGCGCTGCGATGCCGGTAGCCCGCCAGGTGCGCGAGCTGCGCCATCTGCGCGAAGTCGTGGCTCTGGATGATGTTGAGCTGGCGAAACGCCGCCTGGTAGATCTGCTGGTCGCCCGCCAGCGCCGAGGTGTGCGAGCGCACGGCCTCGGAGCCCTTCTCGGTCTCGCCGGCCTTGTAGAGGATGAGCAGCTTGTCGCGCCGCACGAACTCGGCCGCGGCCTCCATGAAGCGCGGGCCGTCGCGCAGCTCCTCGATGTAGCCGATGCCCACTTCGGTCGCGTCGTCCTGCGCCAGGTACTCGAGGTACTGCGCGAAGTCCACGCAGGCTTCGTTGCCGGTGTTGATGAAGTGGCTGAAGTCCACGCCCAGCCGCCGCGCAATGGCGTACACCGCGGCGCAGACGTTGCCGCTTTGCGTGAGCAGGCTCACGCGGCCCGGGCCCTGCTGCATCGGCGCGGTGTTGAACACCGACGCGAAGTTGGTGTGCGCCTGCGTGTTGAGGTTGGCGAAGCCCATGGCGTTCGGGCCCGCGACCACCATGTCGGTGGTGGCCACGAAGGCCTCCAGCTCGGCCTGCAGCGCGGCGCCCGCGTCACCGGCTTCGGCGAAGCCCGCGGCATAGACGATGACGGCGCGCACGCCGCGCGCCTGGCAGCGTTTGAGCATCGGCGTGACCTCGGTCGCGGCCAGTGCGAGCACCACCAGGTCGGGCGCGGCGGGCAGCGCTTCGAGGTCGGGCCAGCAGCGCAGGCCGAAGACTTCTTCGTACTTCGGGTTGATCGGGTAGATCGCACCGGTGTAGCCGAATTTCGTGAGGTGTGCGAGCGGCATGCCGCCGATGCGCGCGGCATTGCCGCTGGCGCCGACCACGGCGATGGAGGCCGGGTTCAGCAGGGGTTCGAGGCGGTGCAAGGTCATCGTTCAGGCGGAGGCGGGGTTCTTCTGGATGGCCGAGGCCAGGCCACGGTCGCGGGCCGTGAGAAAGCCCTCGCTCAGGTGCGAGAGCTGGTGCGTGTCGAAGTGCGCGGCCAATGCGGTGCGCAGGCCCTGCGCGTCGAGCGTGCGGTTGATCGAGCGCTTGATCAGCCGCAGCCCGAACGGCGGCGCCTTGGCGATCTGCTGCGCGAGCGCCAGTGCGGCGTCGGCCAGTTCGGCATCGGGCACGACGCGGTTCACCATGCCGATGGCATGCGCCTCCTGCGCCGACAGCTTGCCGCCGGTGTAGAGCATTTCCTTGGCCTTGCGCGCGCCCATCACCCAGGGGTGGATCAGCACCTCGGTGGCCGCCGCGCCCAGCGTGTGGCCCACGGGGTCGCTGAAGAAGGCCGACTCGCCCGCGACCACCAGGTCGCACATGTTGGCGATCATGAAGCCGCCCGCCACGCAGGCGCCCTGCACCTGCGCGATGGTGGGCTTGGGAAAGTCCCAGATGCGCATCGAGTAGTCGAAGTAGCGCAGCTCTTCGTAGGCCCAGCGCTCTTCCACGGTGAAGTTCGCACGCTCGGCCTGCGCCTGCTTGAGGTCATGGCCGGCCGAGAAGTGCGCGCCCTTGCCGCCGAGCACCACGGCGTTCACCGTGTCGTCGCGCGCGGCGTCGTCGAAGGCGGCCATGAGCTCGTCCAGCATCTGCTGGCTCTGGGCGTTGCGCTGGGCGTCGCGGGCCAGCAGGATGCGGCGCACGGCGCCGTGGTGTTCGATTTCGAGGGTGTCGTAGGCCATCGTGTGTCTCCGGGTCGGTGTCTGGGGCGGGGTCAGTTTAGACTTCGAAATTCCTGCATCCCAAACACTAATTCCAATTTTTCCCACTATATGGACGAACCCAGAGAGACCGCCGGCGCCCAGAGCCTGCGGCGCGCCTTGCAGCTGCTGCGCCTGCTGGCCGAGCACCACGAGGAAGGCATCAAGCTCACCGAGGTGATCGCCGCCTCGGGGCTGGAGCGCTCCACCGTGCACCGCCTGCTGTCGTGCCTGGCCGAGGAGCAGTTCGCCGAACGCGACCCCGACGGCAAGGCCTACCGCCTGGGCATCGACGCCATGCAGCTGGGCTTTGCCTCGATGCGCCGCGTGCCGCTGGTGGACTCGTGCCGCGCGCTCATGCAAAAGCTCGCGCGCATGTCGGGCGACACCGTGTTCCTCGTGATCCGCCAGGGCGACTACTGCGTGTGCCTGCACCGCGAAGAGGGGCACTTTCCGGTGAAGGTGTTCACCACCGACGTCGGCGGGCGCCGCCTGCTGGGCCTGGGCGCGGGCGGGCTGGCGCTGATGGCCGCGCTCACCGATGCCGAGATCGACCGCATCCTCGAGCGCCACACCGCCGAGTACGCGCAGGCCGGCTTCACCCGCGAGCGCATGAAGCAGGCCGTGAAGCGCACGCGCGCGGCGGGCCATGCGGACATCGTGGACACGCTCACCGAAGGGGTGTCGGGCGTGGGGCGCACGTTTGCGGCATCGGCCACGACGTTGGCGGCGATCAGCTTCGGCGCCATCACGCCGCGGCTGCCGCCGGCGCGCAAGAAGGAGATGGCGTTGTTGTTGAAGGCGCAGTTGCCTTCGGGTGACACAAACGCCCGGTAGGCTGCGCCCTGATGAAAAAGCCCGACCTCCTGTCCATCTTGAAGTGCGCTCTCGTTGCCGTCGCCTGCATGGGTGGCGGTCAGGCCCTGGGCTGGAGCAACACGATCGTCGGAGGGGCCGATGCCCTGTTCGAGCCGGGCAGTGCCGCGATCACGCCCGCCAGCCAAGAGAAGCTCCTGCAGCTGGCAGAAGAGGCCGATCAACAGGGCCAGATCGAGGTCATGGTCGTGGTGGGCCATGCAGAAGCCTCGGAGCCCGATCCGGTCGCGCTGAGCGAGCGCCGCGCGACGGCGGCGCGCTTCCACATGATCCAGCTCGGGGTTGCGCCCCGGCTGATCTACACGGAAGCCAAAGGGGCCACCCGACCGCTCACGGGAGAGGCTGCGGCACTGCACCGCCGCGCGGAGGTCGAATACCGCGGCGTCTACGACCGGACCCCGGGCACCCGCGGCTTTCGCCTGCTCGACACCTGGCTGGACAGCGCTTCGCGCGCCGCGCTGCGAGACACGCAGGCGCAGGACGCATGGGACGCAATGACGCCGCTGCAATTCCTGCCGCTCATCAAGGACGGCGCCCTGCGCGCGCGGTTCCTGCAGAAGTACCAGTTGCTCGCCATCTACCGGCAGGACGACGGCCTGCTCAGGCAACTGCAGGCCCTGGCCTCACCGGACGCGATGCCCGACGTGCTGTCCCCCGCACTCATGGCCGCAGCCCTCGGTACACCCTACGCGCAGGCCTCGCTGGCTGCGGCACTGCCGCGCGTCGATGTCCGCACGCCCGCGTCGCGCGATTTCGTGCGCACCTTGTGGTGCGGTGCCCCTTTTGAATGGAAGCCGCTCATCGATCGGGCCGCCATGCAGCGCATCCGGATTTCGCAGATGCTCGCCGACCTGTCACCCGCAGCCCAGCAAGAGTGGGTCGTGTGCGCTGCCCGGCGCGGCAGGCCGGAGGTGTCGGCGGAGGACCTGCGGTTCCTGATGTCGCACCGCCTGGCACTCGATGCCCCGGGCCGCCACGGCCGAACGGCGCTGCATGCGGCGGTTCTCTGGTCCGATCCGAGCGCGGTGCGGGCGCTGCTGGCCGCGGGGGCCAACCCGAACCCAGCGGACGCCGATGGGAAGACGCCGCTGCATCTGGTGCCTTCAGCAAGCCTCGGCCCCATGACCTTCACGACCTTGGAAACGAAACGCGCGCTCTGGGACGCACTGCTTGCCTCGGGCGCAAGCACCTCGATCGCGGACAAGCAGGGCACGCTCCCCATCCTCGAGCCGAAGTAGCGCACGCAGGCGCGCGAAGGCGCCCCCTCAGAGCTCGCCGTTTTCCTCGTGCCCCAGCTCGATCGCCGCCAGCCGCTTGCGCCCGGCCGAGCCCGCGGCCTCGATCACCATCGTGGCGATCAGGTCGCACACGCCCATCACGGCCGCGTGGTTGTCGAGCAGCCCCGGGCCGCGGCAGTCGCATTGCAGCGACCAGGTGGCGCCCGCGAAATCGGGCGAGGCGCGGTCGCTGATGTAGACGATCTTCGCGCCGACGCGCTGCGCGCCCGCCAACAGCGTGTCGAGCTGGCGCGTCTGGCGGCGCGTGCCGAACACGATCACGCAGTCGCGCTCGCCCAGCCCCGCCAGGTGCTCGGCCAGCGTCTCGCCGGGGCCCGGAATGGCGGTGACGCGCGGCACCACCTGGATGATCTGCCAGCGCAGGTACAGCGCGAACGCGTGGCTGCTGCGCGTGCCGAAGATCAGCACCTGCCCCGCGCCGATGATCGCCTTCACGATCTCGGCCATCTGCTTGTCGCTCAGGCGCTCGAAGGTGCTCGCCAGGTTGGCCTGCGACTGCTGGAAGTGCGTGGCCACGAGATGCCCGCGCTTGGAGGCCTCGGTCGCGTTCTGGAACAGCGGCGAGCCGGTCTGCTTTTCTTCGCGCACCTGCCGCCGCGCCTCTTCGTAGTTCTCGTAGCCGATGCGCCGGATGAAGCGGCTCACCGTGGAGGGCGACACGCCCGCCAGCTCCGCGAGTTCGTTGCCCGCATAGCTGGCCAGCTCGCCGGGAAACTCCAGGACGAAATCGGCAAGCTGGCGCTCGGTCGCGGACAACTGGTCAAGCTGGCTGCGAACGCGGCGGACGAAGGAATCGGCGGACATGGGTGGGCGGAGGGAGGCGGCGCACGATGATGCCATGCCGCCTGCGCGGCCTCGGGCAAGCGCAGGCATTGGACTAAAGTCCCATGACGCCCCCCACGCCACGCGTTACCTTGGAATCGCCACCTTCGGCGATCCCACCTCCCCCACCGTCCACACACCGATGAGCGCCACCCCACCCACGACGCCCGCCGACCCCGTCTTTGCCGCGCGCATGGCCGCCTTGCGACGCAACTTTCCGTTCTCGCTGCTCGGCGTGATGCTCACGGCGGGGCTGGTGGTCGCGGCGCTGTGGGGCGCGGTGCCGCACGAGCAGTTGCTGGCCTGGGTAGCCGCCAACGCGGTGCTGACGGCGGCGCGCGCCTGGCAGGTGGCGCGCTACCGGCAGGCCGAGCACGACCCGGGCGCGCTGCGGCGCTGGCGGCGCGGCGCGATGGTCGGCGCGGTGCTCGGCGGCTTGCTGTGGGGGCTGCCGCTGGCGGGGTGGATGCTGCAGGTGTCGCTGCCGCAGCAGATGTTCATCGTGGTGGCGATGCTCACCATGGGCACGGGCGCGATCTATGCCTACTGCATCGACCTGGGGCTGCTCTACGGTTTCCAGGTGACGTACTTCGCGCCCGCGATCCTCGCGATGGGCACGCTCGACGACGTGCTGCTGCGCGTGATGTCGGCGGCCGGCGTGCTCTACCTGTTCGTCACGCTGGCTTTTGCGCAGCGCATGTACCGCACGCAGGTCGATTCGCTCGAGCTGCGTTTCGAAAACCTCTACCTGCTGCGCCAGCTGCGCCTGGAGAAAGACGCGGCCGAGCGCAGCGACCTCGCCAAGTCGCGCTTCCTTGCCGCGGCCAGCCACGACCTGCGCCAGCCGGTGCATGCGTTGAGCCTGTTCGTGGGCGTGCTGCGCGGGCAGGCGCTGCCGGCGGCGAGCCGGCACCTGGTCGACAGCATCGGCCGCGCCGCCGCGGCGATGGGGCTGCTGTTCGAAGGCCTGCTCAATGTCTCGCGGCTCGACGCGGGCGTGGTGCGCGTGAAGGCGCGGCCGTTCGCGCTGGCGCACCTGCTCGACCAGATCCAGCTGGAGTTCGCGCCGCAGGCGGCGGGCAAGGCGCTGTCGCTGCGCTTGCGCGCGGGCGATGCCGTGGTGCACTCCGACCCCGCGCTGCTCGACCGTGTGCTGCGCAACCTGGTGGAGAACGCGATCCGCTACACGGCGCGCGGCGGCGTGCTCATCGGCTGCCGCCGCGCGGGCGCCGACGCGCTGCGCATCGAGGTGTGGGACACCGGCCCCGGCATTCCGCCCACCGAACAGGAGCAGGTGTTCTGGGAGTTCCACCAGCTCGGCAACCCCGAGCGCGACCGCACCAAGGGGCTGGGGCTGGGCCTGGCCATCGTGCGCCGCACGGCCGCGCTGCTGGGCCATCCGCTGGCGCTGCGCTCGCGCGTCGGCCGGGGCACGGTGTTCTCGGTGACGGTGCCGCTGGCGCACCAGGCGCTGCCCGCGCCCGAGGCGGCGCCCGCGCCGCTGCCGGCCGACACCGGCCGCCTCGTGCTCGTGGCCGAGGACGACGGCGAAAGCCGCCTGGGCCTGCAGCTGCTGCTCGAAAGCTGGGGCCTGCGCGTGATCGCGGCCGAAGGCGGCGACGAGCTGCTGGCGCTCGCCGCGCGCCAGCCCGGCAAGCCGGCGCTCATCGTCAGCGACTACCGCCTGCGCGCGGGCGAGACCGGCATCGACGTGGTCGACCGCCTGCACGAGGAATACAACGACGACACCATTCCCGCGCTGATCGTGAGCGGCGACACCGATCCGCGCCGCCTGAGCGACGTGGCGGCGCGCGGCTGGCAGATGCTGCACAAGCCGGTGGACCCGGCACAGCTGCAGGCGACGGTGTCGCAGCTGATCGCGCCCTAGAAGCCGCGCGCGGCCAGGCGATTCCCCTGCATCGGCTGCTGCTGCGTGGAGCAGTGCACGGCGCCGCCGCCCAGCGAGATCGCGTCGATGGGCAGCAGCTCGACGCGGCGGCCCGGGAACGCACGCGCGAACACCTCGCGCGCCTGCGCATCGCGCGGCACGCCGAAGGCGGTCGAGATCACCGCGCCGTTGACGAGGATGTAGTTCGAATAGAGGTCGCAGAAGCGCGCGCTGCCGTAGGTGTGCACGTCGCGCGGCACGGGCAGATCGAGGATCTCGAAGCGACGGCCCCGCGCATCGGTCGCCAGTTCGAGCGCGCGGCGGTTCTCCTGCATCGCGCGAAAGTAGTCGCCCTGGTCGGGGTCGGCCGCATTGAAAAGAATGCGGGCCGGCGCAATGAACGACGCGATGCCGTCGATGTGGCCATCGGTCTCCACCTCGGCCGCATGACCCGGCAGCCAGACGATCTTGTGCACGCCCAGCATGCGCCGCAGCTCGGCCTCGATCTGCGGCTTGCGCAGGCCCGGGTTGCGGTTCGGGTGCAGCAGGCAGCTCTCGGTGGTGAGCAGCGTGCCCTGCCCGTCCACGTAGAAGGCGCCGCCTTCGAGCACCATGTCCGAACGCACCAACGGCACGCCGGCCAGCGCGGCGATGTCCGCGGCGGCGCGCTGGCAGCCGTCATGCGGGTGGTACTTCTCGCCCCATGCGTTGAAGCGGAAGCCCACCGCGGTCTGGCTCACGTGGTGCTCGTCGACGAGGAAGATCGGGCCGCAGTCGCGCAGCCAGTTGTCTTCGGCCGCGATGGGCACCACGCGCACCTGCGGGCCGCAGGCCGCGCGAGCCGCGTCGGCCAGCGGTGCGTGCGCGGCCACGATGCAGCGCTGGTAGCGCGCGATGGTGCGCGCCAGCAGGCCGAACGCGCGGCAGACCGCGTCGTAGTGCGCGCCCCACAGGGCTTCGCGGTGGTCGAGCACCGGCCAGCCCAGCCAGGTGGCGGCCATCGGCTCCCATTCGGCGGGCATGCGCAGGCCGGCGCGGCGAGCGTCGAAATCGTTGGAAATCAAAGGGTCCTTCAGAAGAAATTGCAGGGACGCTCACTCTGACTTGAATTCCTTCGATGAAAAAGCGACATTTCTTGGCTGAATTCATCGACCCCATTCATATGTCCAACACCCGGCTGCCCTCTTTCAAGTTCCTCATCGGCTTCGAGGCGGCGGCGCGCCTGGGCAACTACTCGCGCGCGGCAGAAGAGCTGTTCGTCTCGCAGTCCGCCGTGAGCCACCAGATCTCGCAGCTGGAGCAGCAGGTCGGCCAGCCGCTGTTCCGGCGCAAGGGGCGCGGCGTGGAGTTGACGGTGGCGGGCAGCCTGCTGCTGGACAGCGTGGGCAAGTCGCTCGAGCACATCCGCAACGGGCTGGCCCGCATCGAGACCTACATGGACGACCGGCTCGTCACGCTGGTGTGTCCCGCGCCCGTGGCCAGCGGCTGGCTGCAGCCGCGGGTCGACCGGCTGCTGCAGGCGCATCCCGACCTGTGCCCGATCATCTCGGTCGACGAGAGCGCGCGCTTCATCGACGAGCTCGACGTGGACATCGCCATCACCCGCGCGCCGCTGCGGCAAGAGGGTGTGTTCGAGGTGCCGCTGCTCACCGACGAACTCGTGGCCGTCGGCCCGCCCGCTCAGAACGAAGACGCCAACCTGGGCCTGCTGTGCCTCGAAGAAGACCTCACGAGCGACCGCATCGGCCCCTTCATCCGCGCGCATTTCGGCGGCCTGCGCAAGGCCGCGATCTACGACGACCCGCGCCTGGTGCTCGACGCGGCGCTGCGCGGCCGGGGCATCGCGCTGGTGTCGCGGCTGCTGGCCGACGACGCCTTGCGCACCGGGCAATTGCGGCGGTTGCCGGACAGCCCGAGTCTGCCGCTGGGCACCCTCTGGATCGCGTGCGCCGAAGGCCCCTCACGCCTGCCGCTGGTGCGGGAGGTGTTCGACAGCCTGCGGCTGTTTGCGCAGGAAGACGCTGGCGATATGAGCCAGATCGATCAATCCATTGAAAAGACATCAATTGTGTAGATAGATAGGCGTCGACAGAATCCGGGGCTTCCTAGAACTTAGTAGTAACCCTGATTCCAATGACAACGCGACGCACTCTCCTGAGCCTGGGCGGCCTGGGCCTTTTCGGTGGACTCGTGACCGCTTGCGGCGGCGGCGGCGGTGGGGGGGGCAGCGGCATGCTGCCGCCCTTCCCCGTGCCCATGCCGACCCCTTCGCCGTCTCCCGCACCCGCCCCGGCGCCCGCGTCCGGCTGGCGCATGCCCGACGAAGGCGACGCCCACCGCGCCGTGTGGATGGCCTTCGCCGCGCGCGAATCCATCTGGACGGCCGAGATGCGCCAGCCGGTGTTCCAGGCGCTGGCGCGCATCGCCAATGCCATCAGCGTCTACGAACCGGTCAAGATGCTGGTGAACCCCGCGGATGTTTCCACGGCCCGCCAACTGTGCGGCTCCAACGTGCACCTGATCGAACACGCCATCGACGACCTCTGGATGCGCGACACCGGCTGCGTCTTCGTGCGCAACGCCCGTGGCGAGCGCGCCGCCGTGAGCTTCAACTTCAACGGCTGGGGCAACCAGCAGGCCCATGCACGCGACGCCACGGTGGCCGCGCGCATGGCCGAACTCACGGGCGTGCCGCTGCTGCGCAGCAGCCTCGTGATGGAAGGCGGCGGCATCGAGGTCGACGGCCAGGGCACGGCGATCATCACGGAGAGCTGCGTGCTCAACAAGAACCGCAACCCGGGCGTCAGCAAGGCCGACGCGGAGGCCGAACTCAAGCGCATGCTGGGGCTGGACAAGATCATCTGGCTGCCGGGCATCGCGGGCCGCGACATCACCGACGGCCACACCGATTTCTATGCGCGCTTTCTCAAGCCCGGCGTGGTCGTGGCGGCGCTGGACACCGACCCGAAATCGTACGACCACGCCGTGACACACCGCCACCTGGAACTGCTGACCGGCGCCACCGACGCGCGCGGGCGCCCCCTGCAGATCGTCACGCTGAAGACGCCCAGCCAGGTGCGCCCCACCTTTGCGCGCAAGGAATTCGCGGCCGGCTACGTCAACTTCTTCCTCACCGACAAGGCGGTGTTCATGCCCGAGTTCGGCGACGCCGTGGCCGACAGCGCGGCCCGCGCGGCGCTGGCCGCGCACCTGCCCAGCCACCAGATCGTGCAGCTGGACATCGACGCCATCGCCGCGGGCGGCGGCGGCATCCACTGCACGACACAACAGGAACCGGCGTGATGCCGCGCCCCCTCCCCTGATTCCGGAGACCGACATGCACCTTCCCCTGACCCGCCGCCGCCTGCTGCACGGCATGGGCCTGGCCCCGCTGGCCTGGGCCACGTCGTCCCTCGCCACCGCCGCGGCGCCCGACACCTGGCACATGCCCGACGAGGGCGATGCCCACCGCGCCACCTGGATGTCCTTCGGCCCTAGCGAACGCGTCTGGGGGCGGCGCCTGCTGAAGCCGGCGCGCGAACACCTGGCGCAGATCGCCCGCACCATCGCCGCCTTCGAGCCCGTGCACCTGCTGGTGCGCGAACAGGAGCACGAGCTGGCGGCGCGCCTGTGCGGCAACCGCGTGACGCTCGAGGTGCAGCCGGTGGACGACCTCTGGATGCGCGACACCGGCCCCGTGTTCGTGCGCAACGGCGCGGGCGAATGGGCCGGCGTCGATTTCAACTTCAACGGCTGGGGCAACAAGCAATCGCATGCGCGCGATGCCGAGGTGGCCGAGTACGTGACCGACGCCGCCGAAGTGCAGCGCCTGCGCACGCGGCTCGTGCTCGAAGGCGGCGGCATCGAGGTCGACGGCGCGGGCACGGCCATCATCACCGAGAGCTGCGTGCTCAACGCCAACCGCAACCCGGGCCTGCGCAAGGAGGCCTGCGAAGCCGAGTTGAAGCGCCTGCTGGGCCTGCGCAAGATCATCTGGCTGCCCGGCATCGCGGGCCGCGACATCACCGACGGCCACACCGATTTCTATGCGCGCTTTGCCGCGCCGGGCGTGGTGGTCGCGGGCCTGGACGACGACCCCGATTCCTACGACCACGCCGTGACCCGGCGCCACCTGGAGATCCTGCGCCAGGCCACCGATGCACGCGGGCAGCGCCTGCGCGTGGAAGTGCTGCGCGGCCCGGAGACGGTGCGCAGCACCTACGAGTCGGACGAGTTCGCGGCGGGCTACATCAACTTCTACGTCTGCAACGGCGCCGTCATTGCGCCGCAGTTCGGCGATGCGCGCGCCGACGGCAACGCCCGTGCGCTGCTGCGCGAGCTGTTCCCCAGGCGGGAGGTGGTGCAGCTCGACATCGACGCGATTGCCGCGGGCGGCGGCGGCATCCACTGCACGACGCAGCAGCAGCCGCGCTGATGCGTTGGCCCTAGCGCGGGCGACCGAGCATCCCCGCGCGCCGCGCCGCGATCACGGCTTGCGTGCGGCTGGTCACGCCGAGCGCGCCGAAGATCGCCGAGATGTGCGCCTTGATCGTCTTCTCGCTGGTGGTCAGGCGCAGCGCGATCTCGGCGTTGCGCAGCCCTTCGCACAGCAGCTGCAGCACCTCGGCCTGCCGCGCCGTGAGCGTGCTCAGCACGTCGGTGGGCGTCGACAGCACGGGCAGCGACGCACCGCCCGCCGGCGAGGCCTGCACCACGTTCTGCTCGCCCGCCATGACGCGGCGCAGCGCGTCCATGAGCTGCTGGCTGTCGGCGGACTTGTGCACGAAGCCCTGCGCGCCGGCGTCGAGCGCGGTGTCGATGTCCTGCGGGTCTTCGGAGGCCGACAGCACCAGGATGCGCAGGCCGCCGCGCCGCCGGTGCAGCTCGGCCAGCAGCGCCGCGCCGCCGAGGTCGGGCAGGTAGTAGTCGGTCATCACCGCGTCGAGCCGGGGCAAGGTGGCGAGCGCCTCGAGCGCTTCGGCGCCGTTGCGGGCCGTGGCGACGGTCATCGTCGGCTCGGCTTCGCGCAGCGCGAGGAACAGGCCTTCGCGAAACATCGCGTGGTCGTCGATCAACAGGATGGTGGCGGGCATCCTTCGATTCTGGCGGCAACCGACGTCGAACCCCATGGTTCCCCGTGGGTGCCGGAGAAAACCCGCCGGGTATCGCCCTCAGCGGTCGGCAGGCGGACGGCGCGCCGCCGCCGTGCGCGAGCCCGGCCGGGGCGACATGCGCGATGCCGCGCGACGGTGGCGCAGCACGCGCGACCCTCGGCGCCCTTGCAGTGCCGACGGCGGTGTCTGCCGGTGGGCCTCGAAGCGCGCTTCCTTCTGCTTCAGGTAGTGCATGAGCACGTGCGACACCATGTTGAGCCCGATGGTGCCGAACGCCGCCGGAAAGATGTACAGCGCGATCGACAGCTCCGACGAGAAGACGACGTCGTCCGCCAGCGAGGGCGTGGCCTGCGCCAGCCGCGCCAGTGCGCGCAGCAGGAAGATGTCCGCGCCCGCCAGCGCGATCAGCAGCAGGCCGAAGGCCAGCACGGTGGTCTTGGAGAACTCGCGCCGCACGAACAGCGTGACGAAGATCGCGGCGGGCAGCACCAGCGAGCACAGCACCAGCGCCCAGAAGCGGACCTCGGTGAATATCGTCGCGTCTGAAAGCAGATGCATGGGCAGAGCGTTGAGGGCGGGCGGCGGGTCGGCCGCTCCGAAGGCGCATTGGGCCACGGGCGGCGCGTTGCAATTTGTCCGCTGGGTGAAGCCGCAGTAAAGCCCCGGGGTGCGCTCACGGCAGGGGAAACCCGCTGGGCCCGACCCCGGGGACGCTGGCCACAATGCCGGTGCGCGCATCGGCGCTTCCGCGCCCCCCAACATCCAACGACAAGAAGGACCAGATGCCATGGCGGAATTCGACTACGTGATCGTGGGCGGCGGCTCGGGCGGCGCCACACTGGCCTCGCGCCTGAGCGAGGACCCGTCGGTGACGGTCTGCCTCATCGAGGCCGGCGGCGACGGACGCGGCATCCTCGTGCGGGCGCCGGCCGCCGTGGTGGCGATGCTGCCGGGCCGTCCGCGCATCAACAACTACGCCTACCAGACCGTGCCGCAGCCCGGCCTCAACGGGCGGCGCGGCTACCAGCCGCGCGGGCGCTGCCTGGGCGGCTCCAGCGCGATCAACGCCATGCTCTACGTGCGCGGCCACCGCGAGGACTACGACGACTGGGCACGTTCAGGTTGCGCTGGCTGGAGTTTCGACGAGGTGCTGCCCCACTTCCTGCGCGCCGAAGGCAACCAGCGCGGCGCCAGCGCGCTGCACGGCGCCGACGGCCCGCTGCAGGTGTCGGAGCAGCAAAGCCCGCGCGCCATCAGCGAGGCCTTCGTGCGCGCCGCCGCCGAGTGCGGCATTGCGCGCAACGACGACTTCAACGGTCCCGAGCAGGAAGGCGCGGGGCTCTACCAGGTGACGCAGTTCCACGGCGGCGCGAAGAACGGCGAGCGCTGCTCGGCCGCCGCGGCCTACCTGCACCCGGTGATGGACCAGCGCCCCAACCTCTCCGTGATGACCGGCACGCAGGCCCTGCGCGTGGTGCTCGAAGACCGGCGCGCGGTCGGCGTCGAGGTGCGGCGCGGCGGCAACGTCGAAACCATTCGCGCGCGCCGCGAGGTGGCGCTGTGCGGCGGCGCCTTCAACTCGCCACAGCTGCTGATGCTCTCGGGCATCGGCGACCCCGACGAACTCGCGCGCCACGGCATCGAAGTGCGGCACGCGCTGCGTGGCGTGGGGCAGAACCTGCAGGACCACTGCGACTTCATCGTCGCCTACAAGTCCAAGCAGACCGACATGTTCGGCATCGGCCCGGTCGGCGTGCTGCACCTGCTGAAGGCCATCAACCAGTGGCGCCGCGACGGCACGGGCCTGGTCGCCACGCCGTTCGCGGAAGGCGGCGCCTTCATCAAGTCGTCGCCCGAATTGCGCCGGCCCGACCTGCAGCTGCACTTCGTGATCGCGATCACCGACGACCATGCGCGCAAGCTGCACGCGGGCTTCGGCTTCTCGTGCCATGTGTGCGTGCTGCGCCCCAAGGGCCGGGGCGACGTGCGGCTGAACGACGCCAGCCCCGACTCGGCGCCGCGCCTCGACCCGCGCTTCCTGGCCGACCCGGAAGACATGGCGCTGCTGCTGCAGGGCGTGAAGAAGACGCGCGAGATCATGCGCGCGCCCGCGCTCGAAAAATACCGCCACCGCGAGGTCTACACCGCCGACGCCCACACCGACGCGCAGCTCGAAGAGCACATCCGCGCGCGCGCCGACACCATCTACCACCCCGTGGGCACCTGCAAGATGGGCGTGGATGCGATGGCGGTGGTCGACCCGCAATTGCGCGTGCACGGCATCGCGGGCCTGCGCGTGGTCGATGCCTCGGTGATGCCGACGCTGATCGGCGGCAACACCAACGCGCCGACGATCATGATCGCGGAGCGCGCGGCCGGCTGGATGCGCGGGCCGGCCTCCTTCGCGGCATCCGCTACGGCAGTGCCGTCGATGAGCCTCGCACCATGAGTTCGCCCGGCAGCAGCAGCTGACGCGGCGCTGCGTCGAGCCCACGCAGGCGCTCGATGAGGCAGGTGGCCGCCGCCCGGCCGATCTCGTCGGTGGGCTGCGCCACGGTGCTCAGGCCCGGCCCGATCAGCGAGGCCCATTCGGGATCGTCGAAGCCCACGAAGCCCAGGTCGGCGCCGAAGCGCCAGTCGAGCCGCGCCATGGCCTGCGCCACGCGCAGCGTGACCACGGCATTGCCCGCGACCACCGCCGCGCGGCGGCCACGTTTGGCCCGCTGGCGCAGCGCGCGCAAGGCCTCGTCGAGCGCGTCGTTCTCGCCCTCGACCGATTCGAAGACCTCGCCCGCCACGCGCGGCTCGTGCGCGGCCACGCAGGCCCCGAAGGCGGCCGTGCGCTCGCGCCGCGAGCTCACGCCCTTCTGCGGCTCGGTGACGTACAGCAGCTCGCGGTAACCGCCCTCGACCAGGTGGCCGCAGGTGTCGCGCATCGCCGCGTGGTTGTCGAGCGAGACGAAGTCGGTGTGCATGCCCGTGTGCCGGCGGTCGACCAGCACGGCCGGCTTGCCGTGCAGCGTGACCGCATCGACCACGTTGCTGCCGCGCCCCAGCGTGTTGAGGATGAAGCCGTCGACCTGGTAGCCCGCGAGCGCATTGATGGCCTCGCGCTCGCGTTCGCTCTCGTTGCCGAGGTTGAACAGCATCACGAGGTAGCCGGCGTCCTGGCAGGCCTTCTCGGCGCCGCGCAGCACGGCCACCGAGTACGGGTTGGTGATGTCAGCCACGATCAGGCCGATGAGCCGCGAGCGGCCGTGGCTCAGCGCCTGCGCCATCGGGCTGGGCGAGTACGCCAGCTTGGCGATGGCAGCCTCGACGCGCGCGGCGATGTCCGGGCTCAACAACCGCTCGCGGTGGTTCAGGAAGCGCGAGACGGTGGCCTTGGAGACGCCCGCGGCTTCGGCGACGTCGGCGATGGTGGCGCGGCCTGTGGGCTTCATGTCAGGCGGCGGTGTCGTAGGGGGCCGTGGGCTTCTGGCCGGCCAGCACCTGCAGCAGGTTGGTCGTGGCCAGCTCGGCCATCGCGTGGCGCGTCTCGTGCGTGGCCGAGCCGATGTGCGGCAGCGGCGTGACGCGCGGGTGCGTGCGCAGCGGCGAGTCGGCCGGCAGCGGCTCCTTCGCGAACACGTCGAGGCCGGCGGCGCGCAAGGTGCCGTGGTCCAGCGCGTCGAGCAGCGCGGCTTCGTTCACGGTGGCGCCACGGCCGCCGTTGATGAACGACGCGCCCGGCTTCATGCGCGCGAAGAACGCGGCGTCGATCATGCCGCGCGTGGCGTCGGTCAGCGGCAGCATCGCCAGCACGATGTCGGCGCGCGCAAGCAGGTCGTCCAGCGGCGTGTGCGTGGCGCGGCCCTGCAGCTCGGACGCCTGCGCGGCCAGGTCGACCGGACGGCGCGCGTGGTAGAGCACCGGCATCCCGAAGCCCAGCGCGGCGCGGCGCGCCACGGCCTGGCCGATGCGGCCAAAGCCGAGGATGCCCAGCGTCTTGCCGTGCACGTCGGTGCCGAAGAGTTCCTCGCCGATGTTCTTCGTCCAGCGGCCTTCGCGCACCATCGTCGACAGCTCGACCACGCGGCGCTGCGTGGCCATGAGGATCGCGAACACCGTGTCGGCCACCGTCTCGGTGAGCACGTCGGGCGTGTGGCACAGCAGGATGCCGCGGCGGTGCAGTTCGGCCAGCGGGTAGTTGTCGACGCCGACCGACACGCTCGAAATCACCTCGAGCTGCGGCGCCGCATCGAGCAGCGCGGCATCGACCGGATGGCTGGAGCCGATCAGGCCGTGCGCGGTGGCGAGCGCGGCCGCAAAGGCCTCGGGCTCCTTGCGCGGATCGGCCACGGTGACGTGATGCGCGGCCTGCAGGCGCGCGAGCTGGTCGTCGGGCAGCGGCCGGAACACCAGCACGTTCTTGGTCGTCATCACAGTCCCGCTTCTTCGAGTTGCGCCCGCGTCGGCAGGCCTTCGGTGTCGCCGAGCACCTGCACGGCGCGCGCGCCGATCCAGGCGCCGCGGCGCACCGCGTCGGGCACGCTGCGGCCTTCAAGCAACGCGCTCACCACGCCGGCCGCAAAGCCGTCGCCCGCGCCCACGGTGTCGATCACTTCCTTCACCGGGAAGCCGTCGACGTGGCCGGTGCCGGCCAGGTCGCTGTCGTAGTAGGCGCCGGCCGCGCCGAGCTTGACGACGACCAGCTTCGCACCGCGCTCGCGGTAGAACTTCGCCACGTCTTCGGGCTTGTCGTGGCCCGTGAGCAGCAGGCCCTCTTCGATGCCGGGCAGCACCCAATCGGCGCGCGAGGCGAGCTCGTTCACCCAGTGGCGCATGGTCTCGGTGGACGACCACAGCGTGGGCCGCAGGTTGGTGTCGAACGAGATGGTGCGGCCTGCGGCGCGCATCACGTCCATCGACTTGAGCGCGGCCTGCAGGCTGGTCTCGGAGATGGCGGCGAACACGCCGGTGGCATGCAGGTGGCGCGCCGAGCGCAGCCAGGCTTCGTCGACATCGGCCGGGCCCATGTGGCTGGCGGCCGAGCCCTTGCGGTGGTATTCGATCGGCGGGTCGCTGCCGTCGGTGACGCGGCCCTTGAACTGGAAGCCGGTGCGCTGCGTCGCGTCGGTGATCACGTGCGAGCAGTCGATGCCTTCGGCGCGCATCGCGGCCAGCAGCGCGCGGCCCATGGAGTCGGTGCCCAGGCGGCTGGCCCAGCCGACCTTCAGGCCCAGGCGCGACAGGCCGATGGCCACGTTGGTCTCGGCACCGGCGGTGCGCTTGTGGAAGGACTGGGCGTCTTCCAGCGGGCCGGGCCGGTCGGCCACGAGCAGCAGCATGGCTTCGCCGAACAGCGCGACGTCGAAGGCGGTGGGTTGCGTCATGTGTGTGTTCCTACGCCCGTGCGGCGCGGATGAAGTCGATCTGCGTGCGGGTGACGGCCAGCAGGTCGTCGCCCACGAGCGGGTATTCGATGGCGTGCGGCACGTCGGCCGGCAGTGCGCGAAGCACCGCGCGCCACGGCGCGACCGAGTCGCCCAGCGGCACCGCCACCCACTTGTGCGGCAGGCGCTGCGCGCCCTTGCAATGCACGTAGCGCACGCGGTGGCCGAGCGCCTGCGCGGCCTGCAGCGGGCACTCGCCGAGCCAGTGCCAGTTGCCCACGTCGAAGGTCATTCCGAGCGGCACGCCGGCGCGGTCAGCCACGTCGAAGAAGGTCTGCAGCGCGGCCAGCGTGCCGGCGCGCACGGTCTGGTCGTTCTCGATCAGCAGCTCGACGCGCGTTTCGGCCAGCGCCACCTTCAGGCCCCAGAGCGAGCCGTGCGACGAAGCCTGGAAGTCGCCGATGGACATCTTGAGCCGCCTGGCGCCCACGCGCGTGGCGGCGGCGATGCCGCGTTGCAGCGCGGCACTGTCGAGCCAGCCGCCTTCGGCCCACAGGCCCTCGGGGCTGGAGTACACGGAAGCAAGACCGTTGAGCGCAGGCAGTTCCGCATCGGCGTCGCGCAGCATTTCGCCGCGCACTTCCACCGAATCGGCACCGGCCGCGCGCGAGAGTTGCGAGCACCAGAGCTGGCCGTGCCGCCCCACCTCGGCCGCACCGAAGGACGACAGAGAAATCAGGACTTCGAAGGCCATCAGTGGGCTTGGTGCGAGCTGAGGATTTGCCCGAGGAACTGCCGCGTGCGCTCGTCCTTGGGGTTGCCGAAGAACTCCTGCGGCGGTGCCTGCTCGACGATCTTGCCGTCGGCCATGAAGATCACACGGTCGGCCACACTGCGGGCAAAGCCCATTTCGTGCGTCACGCACAGCATGGTCATGCCGTCTTCGGCCAGGCCGATCATGGTGTCGAGCACTTCCTTGACCATCTCGGGGTCGAGCGCGGAGGTGGGCTCGTCGAACAGCATGATCTTGGGCGACATGCACAGCGCGCGCGCAATGGCCACGCGCTGCTGCTGGCCGCCCGAGAGCTGGCTCGGGTACTTCTTGGCCTGCTCGGGAATGCGCACGCGCGTGAGGTACTTCATGGCCACCTCTTCCGCCTGCGCCTTGGTCATGCCGCGCGAGCGCATCGGCGCCAGCGTGCAGTTCTCCAGGATGGTGAGGTGCGGGAACAGGTTGAACTGCTGGAACACCATGCCGACTTCGGCACGCACCGCATCGACGTTCTTGCCACCGGCCGTGAGGTCGATGCCGTCGACCACGATGCGGCCCTTTTGCACCGTCTCGAGCCGGTTGATGCAGCGGATGAGCGTCGATTTGCCCGAGCCCGAGGGCCCGCAGATCACGATGCGCTCGCCCTGGCGCACCGACAGGTCGATGCCGGTCAACACCTGGAATTCACCGTACCACTTGTTGACCGCTTCCATGCGGATGATCGATTCCGTCGTCATGCCAGGATTCCTTCTTCTTCAGCCGCGGGGGCTCACTGCATCTTGGGCAGGTCGGCCTGCAGCCACTTTTGATAGAGCTTGTTCAGCTCGCCGTTGGCGGTGTTCTTCTGCACGAAGGCGTTCACGGCCTTGGTGAGTTCTTCCTGGCCCGGGCGCATCGCGATGCCCATCGATTGCTGCACCAGCGTGAACTTGTTTTCGAAGGTGTTGGCCGGCACGCGCTTGGCGATCTGCGCCGCGACGGTGACCGAGCAGCCGATCGCATCGACCTGGCCCGAGATCAGCGCCTGCATGGCCGAGGCGTCATCGTCGAAGCGACGGATTTCGGTGCCTTCCGGTGCGGCCTTGGTCACGGCCACGTCTTGCGTCGATGCGCGGGCCACGCCCACGCGCAGGCCCTTCAGGTCGCCTGCTGCCTTGATGGAGGTCTTGGTCGCGCCGTACAGCACGATGGTCGCGGCCGCGTAGGGCTGCGAGAACTGCACCTGCTTGGCGCGCTCGGGCGTCACGGCCAGCGAAGCCACCAGCAGGTCGACCTTGTTGGTCAACAGGAACGGAATGCGGTTCGGGCCCGTGACCGGCACGATGTTGGCCTTGACGCCCCAGTCCTTGGCCAGCAGCTTGGCCACGTCGGCGTCGTAGCCGTCGGGCTGGTTCTTGGCGTCGGTGGTGCCGTAGGGCGGGAAGTCGACCAGCATGCCGATGGTGATCTCGCCCTTCTTCTTGATGTCGGCCATGCTTTGTGCCGAAGCGAAGGGAGCGAACACGGTCAGCGCGGCGCCGAGGCCCAGGGCTGCGATGGCAGCGCGGCGGGTGGTGGTAACGGTCATTGGATGTGTCTCCTGAAGAAAGAAAGGAAGCGACGAGAAAGGAAAAGCGAAAAGGGTCAACGTGCGAGCGCCTGGGCGCGCTTGCGCTCCATGCGCGCCGCCAGCAGCGACAGCGGCCAGCAGATCACGAAGTAGATGGCGGCCACCACCGAGAACACGATGAGCGGCTGGAAGGTGGCGTTGTTGACGATCTGTCCGGCGCGCGTGACCTCGACGAAACCGATGATGGCCGCGAGCGACGTGCCCTTGATGATCTGCACCAGGTAGCCCACCGTGGGCGCCAGCGCGATCTTGAAAGCCTGCGGCAGCACCACGTCGCGCATGCGCGCCACGTAGTGCAGGTTCAGCGCCTGCGCCGCCTCCCACTGGCCGCGCGGAATGGCCTGGATGCAGCCGCGCCAGATTTCGCCCAGGAAGGCCGCGCTGTTCAGGACCAGCGCCACGCCCGCGGCCACCCACGGGTTGATGTCCAGCCCCAGCACCGGCGCGCCGAAGAACACCAGGAACAGCTGCAGCAGCAGCGGCGTGCCCTGGAAGATCTGGATGAAGGTGGTCGACACGGCGCGCGCCCACGTCGATTCCGACGTGCGCATGAGCGCGATGAGCAGCCCCAGGACGGCGCCGCCCACGAAGGCGATGGCCGACAGCGCCAGCGTCCACTGGGCCGCTTCGAGGATGAAAAGGAATTCGGGAAAACCGAAGGTGCGCATGGTGTGTGCTCCGTCCGTCGTGGTCAGTTACCGGCGGTCCGGATAGTTGAGCGTGCGCTTGTAGATCAGCTTGAACATGGCCGAGAAGGCCAGCGCCAGCGCGAGGTAGATGCCGGCCACGACGATGTAGATCTCGAAGCTGCGGAAGGTCTGCGACTGCAGGTTGGCGGCCACCGAGGTCAGGTCGTCGGCCGAGATGACCGACACCACGGCCGAACTCAGCATCAGCAAGATGAACTGGCTCGTGAGCGCCGGGTAGATCGCCTTCAGCGCGGGCTTGATGATCACGAAGCGGAAGATTTCCCAGGGCTTGAGGTTGAGCGCGCGGCCCGCCTCGATCTGGCCCTTGGGAATTGACTCGATGCCCGCGCGGATGATCTCCGTGGCGTAGGCGCCCAGGTTCACCACCATCGCCACCAGCGCGGCCGTTTGCGGCGACCAGCGCAGGCCGATGGCCGGCAGCGCGAAGAAGAAGAAAAACAGCTGCACGAGGAACGGCGTGTTGCGGATCACCTCGATGTAGGCATTGACGATGAAGCGCAGCCAGCCCGGCCCCGAGGTCTTGCCCCAGGCACAGAAGATGGCCACCACCAGCCCCAGCAGGGTGGCGGTGAGCGAGAGCTGCACCGTGATCCACGTGCCCTTGAGCAGCAGCGGCCAGGCGGCAAAGACGGCGTCGAATTGGAACTGGTAGTTCATGGCGGAGCGTGCACGGCCAGGCCGTGCGCAGACCCTGAAAGGAATGCTTGCAGCTTAAATGAAACCGGTTTCAGACCTAGCTAGGGATTCCCCTAGGTGGGCGTTTTGACTCACCCGCCTGCCTACACTGGCGCGATGCCGAACCCCCACGCGGACCCCACTTCTTCCCCGGCAGGCACCCCGGCCACCGGCCCCGTCGTGCAGCATTTCCGGCAGGCGCTGCTTTGGCCCTTGCGCCTCGTGCCGGCGCCTGGCGCGGCGCCCACGCACCACGGCCCCTGGCACGTGCTGCGCGACCTGGGCGAGGCCTCGCCCTGGCGCGAGGAAGTCGACGAGTACACCGGCGACAGCGGCCGCTTCCACGAGCGCCACTACAACGAGTTCGTGAGCTTCCTGCCCTACGTGCAGCGCTTCCTGTACGGCGAAGGCCGATCGCGCGGCAGCACCAGCGACGGCACAGGCAGCGACGGTGATTCGCCGATGCGCGTGTTCCGCCGCCGCGACATCGCGTCCGTGCGGCTGGTGGCGCACCCCGGCGAGGCGCCCATCACCCTCGACGTGATTCACTGCGACCTGTACTTCTTCTTCGACATCGACGTGGTGCTGCTCAACCTCGAGGTCGGCACCGACCACCTGAGCCTGGCGCAGGCGCAGGACATCCTCTACCGCTTCGGCCGCGCCTACCCTTCGGGCTGGGAGCCCGACGGCGCCGCCCTGCACTGCATGGCCAGCGTCGAGTGGCTGGACGCCGACGGCCGCGTGCTCGCCGCCTCCGACGCGCAGCAGCGCGACGCCTTCCTGTCGCACGTGGCCCAGCACCGCGCGCCGCGCATCGCCGCGCACTGGGCCTACCTGATGCAGCCGCTGGTGAGCGACCATTCGGACGACCCCGGTGTGCTGCGCTACCGCCAGATCGAGTACTACCGCATGCCGGTGATGGCGTACCTGTCGATGGACGATCCGCGCCGCCTCACGCGCGACGACTTCGTGCGGCTCGCGCTCGTCACCGGCGCGGGCGGCGCCGACGCCCACCTGCCCTATGCCGAGCACCACCTGGCCGACTTCGAGCACAAGTACTGCTACGACCGCTTCTGGGTGAACGCGGGCGCGGCGCCCAACACGCGCTACCTGTGCAACGGCCACGCCCTCATCGTGGTGGGCGACGCGCGCTCCGAGTTCTTCTGCTGCCGCGACCGCGGCGTGCTCGCGCAGTTCAGGCACCAGCACTTCCTGCTGTTCCTCATCGCGCATTTCCAGAAGGCTTCGTTGCTCATGTTCTCGGACCAGCTGGTGGAAGCGCTGAAGAAGCTCGACATCCGCAGCACGCCGAGCGTGAAGCAGTTCAAGCGCGCCATCCGCGCGAGCTTCGAGCGCTTTTTGCGCTTCACGCACCGCTACTGGTTCCACGAGATCTCGGAGCAGGCGCAGGTGCGCGCGCTCTCGCACATGTGCGCCGCGCACCTCGGGCTCGACCCGCTGTACGACGAGGTCAAGGCGCGCATCGCCGACATGAACACCTACCTCGATGCCGACAGCCTGCGCCGGCAGGCCAGCACCGTCGTGCGGCTCACGGTGGTCACGCTGTTCGGCCTCATCGGCACCGTCACCACCGGCTTCCTCGGCATGAACCTGCTGGCCGAAGCCGATGCGCCGCTGTGGCGCAAGGCGATCTGGTTCGGCGTGGTGTTCGTGCTCACCACCTGGCTCACGATCTACACGATGGTGAAGTCGCAGCGGCTGTCGGACTTCATCGATGCGCTGTCGAATGACAAGCTGAGTTTCAGGGGCAAGCTGGCTGCGCTCGCGCGGGTGTGGCGGGCGGGGGCGGACTGAGGGTCTGGTTCAGGGCGACGCTCACGCCGACGGGGTACCTTGCTCCGCGAATGTCCTCCGGCCTGCGGCCTCCCTCTTGATTTCGCTGCGCAAGGCACCCCATCGACGTGAGCGTTGGGCAGTGCAGTCGTTGATCGGCGAGCACCAGCAGCGCGTCCAGTGCGCAGGACACTGGGTGCTTCCCGCAGCGAAATCAAGGAGGAGGCCGCAGGCCGGGGGACATTCGCGGAGGGAAGTACCCGGTGGCCTGTGCACGCGCCCTGAAGGCCGTCCCCAACCCGATCAATCGCCGAAAACAACGTCCGCGCTGTCGATCGCGCGGATCGGCACGCCGAAGCTCGTTATGTCCGACAGCGTCGCGTTGTGGTGCGTGCGGATGAAGGCGCCCTTGGCATGCGGCTTGTCGTGCGAGGTGTGGGCGTCGGCCGCCAGCACCACCTCGTAGCCCAGCGCGGCGGCGCGGCGCACGGTGGTGTCCACGCAGAACTCCGACGAATAGCCGCAGACCACCACGCGCCGCACGCCCTGCCCCGACAGCCAGGCTTCGAGCGGCGTGCGCAGGAACGCGTCGGGCGTGGTCTTGCGCAGGCGCGCGTCCGCCGGCACCACCTGCAAGGCATCGGCCAGCTGCCAGCGTTCGGAATCGAATTCCAGATCGATGGCGTTCTCGTGCTGGACGAAGGCCACCGGCACGCCGGCCGCGCGGGCCCGTGCCGTGAGCGCGTTGATGCGCCCGATGACCGCTTCGGCCTCGTACGGCCGGGGCGGATCGTCGCAAAGGCCGCGCTGCATGTCGATGACGAGGATGGCAGTTTTCATGGCGATGAAAGGCTGTGGACGTGGATCGCCGGAGTATGCCGCCGGCCCGCGCATTGCCCCCGCCCGCCGAATGTTTCTGTCGCTGAAACCATTGAAAAGCCAACTCCCGCTAGTCTCGCGCCTCAAGACCAACACACACGCAGAGGGCTTCCCATGGCTGACGAATCGGATTCGCAAGGCGCTTATTTACCCCGGCTGCTGCGCCGCAGCGCGGTGCTCGCCACGGCCGGCTGCGCGTTCGTGGCCGGCTGCAGCAGCGCCGGCGGCGGGGAAACGCGCTACGACAACTCGCCGCAGTTCAAGGGCGGCGTGTTCCAGAACATGCCCAACCCCGAGCTGCAGCCCGCCGCCAGCACCTGGCGCATCTGGTCGCGCTTCATCGTCGGCAGCAAGGTCGACACCGTGCCGGTCGACCCCATTCCGGTGCGCGCCCTGACGCCCCAGGCGCTCGACGCGCTCGCGGCCGACGCCAACCATGTGGTGCGCCTGGGCCACTCGTCGCACCTGCTGAAGCTCAAGGGCAAGTACTGGCTCATCGACCCCGTGTTCAGCGAGCGCGTCTCGCCCTTCACGTGGGTCGGGCCGAAGCGCTTTCACAAGCCGCCGATCCAGCTGGAGCAGCTGCCGCCGATCGAGGCCGTGATCCTCTCGCACGACCACTACGACCACCTCGACGTCGCCACCATCGAGTACCTGGCCACGCGCGTGCAGCGCTACTTCGTGCCGCTGGGCGTGCGCGCCCGGCTGATCGACATGGGCGTGCCCGCCGAGCGCGTGACCGAGCTCGACTGGTGGCAAGGCGGCGAGCATGCGGGCGTGAAGCTCACCGCCACGCCCGCGCAGCATTTCTCGGGCCGCGCGGTCACGCTGACCGACCGCGACCGCACGCTGTGGGCCTCGTGGGTGGTGCAAAGCGGCGACCAGCGCATCTTCTACAGCGGCGACTCGGGCTACTTCCCCGGCTTCAAGCAGATCGGCGAACGCTTCGGCGGCTTCGACCTCGCGCTGATGGAAAACGGCGCCTCCGACGCCTACTGGCCCGGCGTGCACATGACGCCCGAGCAGAGCGTGCAAGCCTTCGAAGACCTGCGCGGCAAGGTGCTCTATTCGGTGCACAACAGCACCTTCGACCTGGCCTTCCACACCTGGCACGACCCGCTGGACCGCATCGCCGACCTGGCGCAGGCCAAGAAGATCGACCTGGCCACGCCGGTGATCGGCGAGGTGCTCACGGTGGGCCAGGCGCGCACCAATGTGCGTTGGTGGGCCGGGCTGAAGTGAGGAGCGCACCGTTCACGCGGCGGTGTGCGTATCAAATGTTGCGCGCCACTTTTGGAAGGTTTACAGACAGTTAACCAGCGGCCGGTTCAATCGCCGTGTCGCCGCGACGAATCCCTCACCGGACGCCGATCGCGGACGACATCGTCATCTGCAAGGCAGCAGCCACAGGGAGCAAGGTGATCACAAGAAGACCCGGCAAGAAAGGAGGCGGCATCCCCGCCATCTCGACACGCGCCCCAAGGCGCCGCCTGGCGCGTATCGCCAGGGGTTTCGCCGCGGGGCGCGTGCTGGCATCGATCGCGGGCCACAGGGGCAAAGCGAAGGGGGCGCCCCCCATGCGCCGCACATCGGCCTGAGCGTCAGCGACCTGGGCAACCCCTTCTGCCTCCAGGTCTGACGCTGCTGCCGCCCACGCTGCCTACCCGCGACAACATCGGCACCTACCGGGGCTGGTAGGTCCGTCCATTCACTCGCGCTTGCCGCCGCAGATCGCGGATGCGAGGCGGTGCGGAACATGTCATCATCCCCACCCCTTCACCGGCCCCCTCTCGCAACGAGGCCCTCGCACCCATGCCCATGAAACGTCCCTGGCGCACCTGGCTGCTGGCCCTCCTCCTCGCCGCAGGCCCCGCGGGCAGCGCGCTCGCGACACATGCCAACCATGGCAAGGGCCCGCACGTCGGCGTGCTCGTGAGCGACCTGCGCAACCCCTTCTTTGCCTACATCGCGCGCGCGGTGGAAAGCACGCTGGCCGAAGACAGTCGCGGCGCAGCGCACATCACGGTCGTGTCCAGCGGGTTCGATCCGCAGCGGCAGGACGAGCAGCTCAAGGAAATGATCCGCCAGCGCGTGCAGCTGGTGATCGTGACACCGGTCGATTCGACCAGCCTGCACGCCCGCGTCGCGGAGGCGCGCGCCTCCGGCATCAAGGTGGTGGCGGTCGATGCGCTCGTGCAGGGCGCGGACGCGGCCGTGGTGACGGACAGCCGCGCGGCCGGCAAGCTCTCCTGCGAACACCTGGTGCGCAGGCTCGGCGGCAAAGGCGAAGTGGCGATCATCGACGGTCCGCCGAACACGGCCGCAGTGGGCCGCGTCGGCGGTTGTCGCGAAGCACTGAACGCCGCACCCGGCGTGCGCGTCGTGCCGATGGCATTGAACGGCGGCGCCACCAAGGACGGCGGCGTGGAACAGATGACGCGACTGCTCGCCCTGCACCCCCGGCTGGCCGGGGTGTTCGCCATCAACGACCTGTGCGGTATCGGCGCGGAACTGGCGGCCCAGGTCGCTGGGCGGCGCGACATCGTCATCACGGCGATGGACGGTTCGCCCGAGGTGGCGCAACGGCTGCAAGACCCGACCACGTTGATCGCCGGCAGCGCGACGCAATCACCCACCTTGATGGGCCGACGGGCCGCGCAGATCGGGATGAAGCTCCTGAAGGGCCAGCACCCCCAGCAGCGCGTGCTGCTGTTGCCGTCGAAGCTCGTGACGCGCGAGAACGTCGGCGGCTACGACGGCTGGTGAGGCCGCCCGCTTATTTGCCTTCCTGCTCGCGCCGCTCGCGCGCGCGCCGCACCTGGCGCGTCTCGTTGGCCTGCGCGATGGCGCGGTCCTTCGCGCGCCGCTTGCCCTGGCGCTTCTCGCGCATGCGGCGCCCCAGGATGTAGCTGCCGAAGCCCGTGACCACGGCGAGGATCACGCCGAGGATGCTGATGTCGATGCCGCCCAGCATCAGAGCACCCGCACGACGCTCGCCGGCGTGAACCCGAGGTCGGCCACCTTGCCCTTGCGCCCGCGGGTCCCCATCGCGTTGTTGAGCGAGCGGATCTCCAGCGTTTCCTCGCGCTCCTTGCCGCCGCGGGCGACGCCTTCGATCCGCACGCAGCGCGTGTAGGCCACCGCGCCGGCCAGCGTGTCCTTGGCCTCCAGGTCGATCAGCGTCAGGCCGCGACCGCCCTTGGGCAGGCTCTTGAGCTCGGTGATGTCGAAGGTCAGGATGCGCTTGCCGCTCGAGGCGCAGGCCACGTGCGTGGCGGCCGGCATCGGCTCGGCGCCGCTCGCGCCGCCCACCAGCGACGGACGGCACAGCTGCTCGCCCTCACCCACGTCGATGAAGGCCTTGCCGCCGCGCTGGCGCGACATCATGTTCTCGACGGTGGCCATGAAGCCGTAGCCGCCCGTGTTGGCGAGCAGCACGCAGGCGCCCACCGGGCCCGCGAAGAAGTGCGTGACGTGCGTGCCGGCATCGAGTTCGATGAGCGTGGTGACGGGCTGGCCGTCGCCGCGCGCGCCGGGCAGCGAGGCCACGGGCACGGTGTACACGCGCACGCTCTTGTCCTTCGCGCTGCCGAAAACCAGCAGCGTGTCGACGCTGCGGCATTCGAAGGCGCCGTAGAGCGTGTCGCCCGACTTGAAGCTGTACTCGGGTGCGGTGCCGCCATTGCCTGCAGCCTTCTCGCTGGCCCAGCCCTTCTGCGCGCGCACCCAGCCCTTCTGCGACACGATCACGGTGACGGGCTCGTCGACCACCTTCACCTCGGCCACGGCGCGCTTCTCGGCCTGGATGAGCGTGCGGCGCGGGTCTTCGAAGGTCTTGGCGTCGGCTTCGATTTCCTTCACCAGCAGGCGGCGCAGCGCGGCCGGGCTGGAGAGGATGTCTTCGAGTTTTTTCTGCTCGTCGCGCAGGCCGGCCAGCTCCTGTTCGATCTTGATGGCTTCGAGCCGCGCGAGTTGGCGCAGCCGGATTTCAAGGATGTCCTCGGCCTGCCGGTCGCTGAGGTTGAAGCGCGCAATGAGCGCCGCCTTCGGGTCTTCCGCCGCGCGGATGATGGCAATGACCTCGTCGATGTTCAGCAGCACCAGCTGCCGGCCTTCGAGGATGTGGATGCGGTCCTGCACCTTGCCCAGGCGATGGCGCGAGCGCTTCTCGACGGTGATCTCGCGGAACGCGATCCACTCGTTGAGCATCTGGCGCAGCGACTTCTGCGTGGGCTTGCCGTCGATGCCGACCATCGTGAGGTTGATCGACGACGAGGTTTCGAGCGAGGTCTGCGCCAGCAGCGTGGTCGCGAACTCGTCCTGGCTGATGCGCGAGGTCTTGGGCTCGAACACCAGGCGCACGGCGGCGTCCTTGCTCGACTCGTCGCGCACCACGTCGAGCATCGACAGCATCGCTGCCTTCAGCTGGGTCTGGTCGGCACTCAGCGCCTTCTTGCCGGCCTTGACCTTCGGGTTGGTGATTTCCTCGATCTCTTCGAGCACCTTCTGCGTGCTGACGCCGGGCGGCAGTTCGTTGACCACGAGCTGCCACTGGCCGCGCGCGAGGTCTTCGATCGTCCAGCGCGCGCGCACCTTGAGCGAGCCGCGGCCGGTGCGGTACGCATCGGCGATGTCGCTGGCGCCGCTGATGATCTGCGCGCCGCCCGGGTAGTCGGGGCCGGGCACGATCGCCAGCAGTTCCTCTTCGCTGAGCTTGCCGTTCGACTTGATCAGCGCCACGCAGGCGTCGGCAATTTCGCGCAGGTTGTGGCTCGGGATTTCGGTGGCCAGGCCCACGGCGATGCCGCTGGCGCCATTGAGCAGCGTGAACGGCAGCCGCGCGGGCAAGAGGCGCGGCTCTTCGGTGCTGCCGTCGTAGTTGGGAATGAAGTCGACCGTGCCTTCGTCGATCTCGTCGAGCAGCAGGCTGGTGATGCGCGCCAGGCGCGCTTCGGTGTAGCGCATGGCCGCGGCGCCGTCGCCGTCGCGGCTGCCGAAGTTGCCCTGGCCGTCGACCAGCGGATAGCGCTGCGAAAAATCTTGCGCCATGCGCACCAGCGCGTCGTACGCGGCCTGGTCGCTGTGCGGGTGGAAGCGGCCGAGCACGTCACCGACGACGCGCGCGCTCTTCACGGGCTTGGCGCCCACGGTGCCGTTGGTGCCGCCAAAGCCCAGGCCCATGCGCGACATCGAGTAGAGGATGCGCCGCTGCACCGGCTTCTGGCCGTCGGACACATCGGGCAGCGCGCGGCCCTTGACCACGCTCAGGGCGTATTCGAGGTAGGCGGTCTGCGCGTAGTCGGCCAGCGTGAGGGTGGTGTCGCCGTCGGTGGGGCCTGCAAGGTCGAGCGGAGGTTGAGAGTCGTCCATGAAGAAGAGAGAAAGAAAACAGTTGCGTGGGGCTGCGTGCGTGGTGCGCTCAGCCCGAAGTGAAAGAGGGGTGCATCGCGGTCTTCGGCGTCAGGACAACGGAGACGCATCGCCCGGCTCCGCCGCACGGGTCGGCGCGTCGGACAGTTCGGGAACCTCGGGCATCGTCGGCACGTTGCGCGGCGACTCGGACGGCATGTTGCCGCGACCGATCGCACCGCCCTTGGGCACCGACATCTCCATGCGGATGCGCCCCGGCGTCTTGCCGCCGCTGCTGCCACTGCCGCTGCGCAGGTTGCCGCCCACGGTCACGGCCGAGGGTTTGAGGTACGCGTACAGCTGCAGCACGGTCTGCACGTAGTTCTGCGTTTCCTTGTAGTTCGGGATCTTGTTGCCCGCGCGCTGCACCGCGCCCTCGCCCGCGTTGTAGGCGGCCAAAGCGAGTTCGATCTGGCCCGGGAACATGGCGATCAGGTCGCGCAGGTAGCGCGAGCCGGCGGCGATGTTGATGTGCGGATCGAACAGCTTTTTCTCGATCGTGCCGCGCTTGTCCGTCGCCACGCCGTAGCGCTGCGCCGTGGCGGGCATGAGCTGCATGAGCCCCATCGCGCCCTTGGGCGAGACGGCCTTGGCGTCGAAGCCCGATTCGGTGGCGACCAGCGCCTGCAGCAGCTCGTAGTCGATGGCGTGCTTGCTCGACGCATCGCGCAGCGCCGACTTGGCGGTCTTGTAGCCGGGCGAGGCCTCGAACATGGCCAGCAGGTTCTGCGAGGCCGGCGACACCTTGCCGTCGAGCCGGCGGTTGATGCCGCCGCCGCGGCCCAGCGGCGAAATGCCCTTGGCGGTGTCGAAGCTCTGGCCGCCCTGGAAGAAGATCTTGTAGCGCTCGTCGACCTTCTCGGCCGCAAAGTGGGCCACGCCGTTGCTGTCGATGTAGCCGTAGATGTCGGCCGCGTGCGCGAGCCCCTGCTGCGTGCACAACAGAAAGGCCAACCACAGCGAACGCTTGAAAACCGACATGCGTGTGAGGAAAAAGAAAGAAAAGGTCAGACGTCGATGTCGACGTCGTCGGCGCGCAATTCCATGAGCTCGCGCCGCGCAGCCGCTTCGCCCTTGCCCATCAGCTTGGTGATCTCGCCCTGGGTGGACGAAAAGTCGAACCGGCCCAATTGGACCTTCATCAGGCGACGGGTGTCCGGATTGAGCGTGGTTTCCCACAATTGTTCCGCGTTCATTTCACCCAGGCCCTTGAAACGGCTGATGCTCCAGGCGCCTTCGCGCACGCCATCTTTACGCAATTTGTCGAGCGTGGCGGTGAGTTCGCCCTCGTCCAGCGCATAGACCTTGGAGGCCGGCTTCTTGCCGCGCGCGGGCGCATCGACCCGGAACAATGGCGGCTTTGCGACATACACGTGGCCGGCTTCGATGAGCTTGGGAAAGTGCCGGAAGAACAGCGTGAGCAGCAGCACCTGGATGTGCGAGCCGTCCACGTCGGCATCCGACAGGATGCAGATCTTGCCGTAGCGCAGGCCGCTCATGTCGGGCGAATCGGTGGGGCCGTGCGGATCGACGCCCACGGCCACCGAGATGTCGTGGATTTCGGTGTTGGCGAACAGGCGGTCGCGCTCGACTTCCCAGGTGTTGAGCACCTTGCCGCGCAGCGGCAGGATGGCCTGGCTTTCCTTGTCGCGGCCCATCTTGGCGCTGCCGCCGGCGGAGTCGCCCTCGACCAGGAACACTTCGTTGTGGCTGATGTCCTTGCTCTCGCAGTCGGTCAGCTTGCCGGGCAGCACGGCCACGCCGGAGCCCTTGCGCTTCTCGACCTTCTGGCCGGCGCGCTGGCGCGTCTGCGCGGCCTTGATGGCCAGCTCGGCCAGCTTCTTGCCGTAGTCGACGTGCTGATTGAGCCACAGCTCGAGCGTGGGACGCACGAAGCTGGACACCAGGCGCACGGCGTCGCGCGAATTCAGGCGTTCCTTGATCTGGCCCTGGAACTGCGGGTCGAGCACCTTGGCGCTGAGCACGTACGAGGCGCGCGCGAACACGTCCTCGGGCAGGAGCTTCACGCCCTTGGGCAGCAGCGAGTGCAGCTCGATGAAGCTCTTCACCGCGGTGAACAGGCCGTCGCGCAGGCCGCTTTCGTGCGTGCCGCCGGCGCTGGTGGGAATCAGGTTGACGTAGCTCTCGCGCACCGGCTGGCCGTCTTCGGTGAAGGCCACGCACCAGTCGGCGCCCTCGCCTTCGGCGAAGTTGTCGGCGTTCTTGTCGGCATGGCCGCTGCCTTCGAACAGCGGAATGACCGGGTCGCCATTGAGCGTCTGCATGAGGTAGTCGCTCAGGCCGCCCTTGTAGAGCCACTGCTGGCTTTCGCCGGTCTTCTCATTCACCAGCGTGACGCTCACGCCGGGCATCAGCACGGCCTTGCTGCGCAGCAGGTGGGTGAGTTCGCCCATGGGCAGCGCGGCGGTCTCGAAGTACTTGGCGTCGGGCCAGGCGCGCACGGTGGTGCCCTGCTTGCGTTCGCCGGCTTCGAGCTTGCGGATTTCGAGCGCCTCGATCACGTCGCCGGCGCTGAAGGCCAGCTTCGCGACCGAGCCTTCACGGTGCGAGCTGACTTCGAGGCGCTTGGACAGCGCGTTGGTCACCGACACGCCCACGCCGTGCAGGCCGCCCGAGAAGCTGTAGGCGCCGCCCGAGCCCTTGTCGAACTTGCCGCCGGCGTGCAGCCGGGTGTAGACCAGCTCGATCACGGGGGCCTTTTCCTCGGGGTGCAGGCCGAAGGGAATGCCGCGGCCGTCGTCCTCGACGCTGACCGAACCGTCGGTGTGCAGCGTGACCTTGATCTTCTTGCCGTAGCCCGCCAGCGCTTCGTCGGCGGCGTTGTCGAGCACTTCCTGAATGATGTGCAGGGGGTTGTCGGTCCGGGTGTACATGCCCGGGCGCTGCTTCACGGGCTCGAGGCCCTTGAGCACGCGGATGGAGCCTTCCGAATAGCCGGAAGCGGAGTCTGAAGATGTCTTGGGGGAAGTCGCCATGGGGGCGGATTGTAGTCAGTTGGGTTGAAATGACTGGATACCCATACAGGCACCGGCTTCGGTCTTTTCGCACATCAGGCGTGAGTTTCTGCGGGCGGACCGAACATCCGCGCGCCCAGGAAATCGATGAACGCCCGCAGCTTGGGCGACGGATGGCGCCCCGAAGGCCACAGCACGCGGAACGCGATGGTACGGGGCCGGCGCAGATGGTCGGCCAGCACGGGCTGCAGCGCGCCCTCGGCCAGCGCGGCGCGCACGCTGAAGTCGGGCAGGCAGGCGATGCCGCGCCCGCGCAGGGCGAAGCACAGGCGGGTCTCGATGTTGTTGCAGATCATCGAGACCGGCGGGCGCACCTCGCTGCCGTCGGGCCCGGGCGCGAGCGGCCAGACCTCCACCTTGCCGGTCGCCGGGTAGCGGTAATGCAGGCAGGCGTGGCGGGCCAGGTCGTCCGGCGAGGCGGGCGTGCCGTGGCGCGCCAGGTATGCGGGCGAGGCCACGAGCAGCTGGGAGAACTCGCCCAGCTGGCGCGACGACAGCCGTGAATCCGCCGGCTCGCCGGTGCGCACCACGGCGTCGAAGCCTTCCTCGATGACGTCGACGAGCCGGTCGCTGAAATCGAGGTCGAGCTCGATCGCCGGGTAGGCGGCCATGAAATCGGCCAGCACCGGCAGCACCAGCGAGCTGACCAGCGGCAGGCTCACGCGCAGCCGCCCGCGCGGCGCTTCGGCGGCGTGCGACAGCTCCTGCTCGGCGGCCTCGATCTCGGCCAGCACGCGGCGGCTGCGCGCTAGGAACAGCGCGCCCTCGGCGGTGAGCGTGATGCTGCGCGTGCTGCGGTGGAACAGGCGCACGCCCAGCCGTTCCTCGAGCCGCGCCACGCGCTTGCCCACGGCCGAGGCCGACACGCCGAGCGCGCGCCCGGCCGCGACGAAGCTGCGAGTCTCGGCGACCTGAACGAAGACGGCAAAGCCGCTGAGGCTGTCCATGGGGAATCTCCATTACGGACTTTGATGTCCGCATTTATCGGAACTGTAGCCGTCTTTATCCGAAGTCGGCTTCTTCCTATCGTGGGACGCATGACCTTTCTCCCCGACATTTCCCCCACTTTCACCCCGGCTTGGCCGGGCCCGGCCCCGTCGCGCATCGACGCCGCCATCGACCGTGCGCTCGCTGAAGAGCGGCTGGTTGGCGCGGTGGTGCTGGTGCGCCACGACGGGCGCCTCGTCCACCGGCGCGCCGCCGGGCTGGCCGACCGCGAGGCCGGCCGGCCGATGCGCGAGGACGCGCTGTTCCGGCTGGCCTCGGTGTCCAAGCCCATCGTCTCGACCGCCGCGATGGTGCTCGTGGACCAGGGCCGGCTCGACCTGGACGACGCGGTGACGCGCTGGCTGCCGGACTTCCGCCCGCGCCTGCCCGATGGCGGCGAAGCGGTCATCACGCTGCGGCAGCTGCTGACCCACACGGCCGGCCTGGGCTACCGCTTCTTCGAAAGTTCGGACGACGGCCCGTACGCACGCGCCGGCGTGTCGGACGGCATGGACCGCGACGACGGCCTCACGCCGGCCGGCAACCTGCAACGCCTGGCCGGCGTGCCGCTGCTGTACCCGCCGGGCACGGGCTGGCTCTATTCGCTGGCCATCGACGTGATCGGCGCGGTGGTCGAGGCGGCCAGCGGCCTGCCGCTGCCCGAGGCGGTGCGCACGCTGGTGACCGGGCCGCTGCAGATGCACGACACGGGCTTCGCCGCCGCACCCGGCGACCCGCGGCTCGCCACGCCTTATGTGAATGGCCCCGGCGCCACGCCGCCGCGGCGCATGGACGGCCCCGTCGTCGCCACGTCGTTCGAGGGCGCCGTCGGCATCCGCTTCGACCCGGCACGCGCCTTCGACGCCAACGCCTGGCCCTCGGGCGGCGCCGGCATGGTCGGCAGCGCGGGCGACTTCCTGCGCCTGCTCGAAACGCTGCGCACCGGCGGCGCCCCGCTGCTGGGCGCCGCCACCGTCGACGCCATGGGCCGCAACCACACGGGCGCCTGGGGGCCGGCGGACGCGCCGGGCTGGGGCTTCGGCCTGGGCTTCTCGGTGCTGCACGACCCGCAGCCCATGCAGACGCCCGAATCGCCCGGTACCTGGCGCTGGGGCGGCGCCTACGGCCACGCCTGGTTCGTCGACCGGGCGCGCGGGCTCAGCGTGGTGGCCTTCACGAACACGCTCTACGAAGGCATGTCGGGCCGCTTCGTCACCGACCTCCGGGACGCCGTCTATGCGTGACACGACCTCTTCTTCACCGCTGCCTCTGTCCGGCCTGCTGGCGCTGGCGGCCGGCGGCTTCATCACCATCCTCACCGAGGCGATGCCGGCCGGCCTGCTGCCGCAGATCGGCGCCGACCTGGGCGTCGCGCCCGCGCTGGTCGGCCAGCTCGTCACGGTGTATGCGCTGGGCTCGCTGGTGGCGGCCATTCCGCTGGTGGCCTTCACGCGCGGCTGGCGGCGCCGGCCGCTGCTGATGGGCGCGATCGGCGGCTTCGCGCTGGTCAACACGGTGACGGCGCTGTCGCACGACTACACGCTGACGCTGGTCGCGCGCTTCTTCGCCGGCGTGTTCGCGGGCCTGCTGTGGGCGCTGCTGGCCGGGCACGCGGCGCGCATGGTGGCGCCGTCGCAGCAGGGCCGCGCCATTGCGGTCGCGATGCTGGGCGCGCCGCTGGCGCTGTCGCTGGGCATTCCAGCGGGCACGCTGCTGGGCGCGAGCGTCGGCTGGCGGCCGGCCTTTTTGATCATGTCGGCGCTGTCGGTGCTGCTGCTCGGCTGGGTGCGCTGGCAGGTGCCCGACTTCCCGGGCCAGGACGCCGGACGCCAACAGAGCGTGCGCCGCGTGTTCCTGCTGCCGGGCGTGCGGCCGGTGCTGGCCGTGATGTTCGCCTTCGTGCTGGCGCACAACATCCTCTACACCTACATCGCGCCCTTCCTGGCGCACGCCGGGCTCGGCGCGCAGGTCGGGCGGGTGCTGCTGGTGTTCGGTGCCGCGTCGCTGGGCGGCATCTGGCTCACGGGCGTGCTGATCGACCGCTGGCTGCGTACCCTGGTGCTGGCCGGCACGGCCGCCTTCGCGCTGGCGGCGTTGATGCTCGCCGCGGCGGGCGGATCGGCGGCGGGCGTGTACCTCGCGGTCGCGGTCTGGGGCCTGGCCTTCGGCGGCGCGGCGACGCTGTTCCAGACCGCCTCGGCCCAGGCCGCCGGCGACGCGGCGGACGTGGCGCAGTCGATGGTGGTGACGACCTGGAACCTCGCCATCGCGGGCGGCGGGCTGGCGGGCGGCCTGCTGCTGCAGGGCGGCGGCGCGGGCAGCCTGCCCTGGTCGCTGCTGGCGTTGCTCGTGCCGGGGCTGGTGCTGGCGTGGCGGGCCTGCGAGCACGGCTTTCCGGGCGCGCGCGGCGCGGCGGCGGCACCGGCGCGCTGACCCCGAAGGCAGGCCACGCGCCTGCCTTCTTTCTTTGATGCGGTACACGCATCGAAACCGCGCCCACAAATCATCAATGGCCATGGCCGCCACGCCACCTGCCGCAGCAGGCATTTCGCTACATTCGAAGGATGCAAGTCTCCCCCGCTCCCACCCTTTCGATCAAGCAGGTGCTGTTCTGCGGCGCCATGATCGTCACGCTCTCGATGGGCATCCGCCACGGCTTCGGCCTCTGGCTGCAGCCCATCACGCAGGCGCAGGACTGGAGCCGGCAGACCTTCTCGTTCGCGCTGGCGGTGCAGAACCTGTCGTGGGGCATCTTCGGCGTGTTCGCGGGCATGCTGGCCGACCGCTTCGGCGCGTTCCGCGTGCTGATCGGCGGCGCGATCTTCTATGCGCTTGGCCTGTTCGGCATGGCGCATTCGCCGACGCCGCTGCTCTTCACCCTGAGCGCGGGCGTGCTGATCGGTGCGGCGCAGGCGGGCTCGACCTATGCGGTGATCTACGGCGTGATCGGCCGGCAGATTCCGGCCGAGCGCCGCTCGTGGGCCATGGGCGTGGCGGCGGCAGCCGGCTCGTTCGGCCAGTTCCTGATGGCGCCCATCGAAGGCCGCCTGATCGGCGCCCTCGGCTGGCAGACGGCGCTGGCGGTGCTGGCGGTGGTGGTGCTCGTGATCGTCCCGCTGGCTTTCGGCCTGCGCGAACCCAAGACCGCGGCGCTGGCCGGCCACCGCGACCAGTCGGTGCTGCAGGCCGTGGGCGAGGCCTTCCGCTACCCGAGCTTCGGGCTGCTGATGGCGGGATACTTCGTCTGCGGCTTCCAGCTGGCCTTCATCGGCATCCACATGCCGACCTACCTGCGCGACCAGAGCCTGTCGGCCGACGTGGCGGGCTACGCGCTGGCGTTGATCGGCCTGTTCAACGTGTTCGGCACCTACACGGTCGGCCTGCTGGGGCAGAAGCTGTCCAAGCCCAAGATCCTGGCGGCCATCTACTTTGCGCGGGCGGTGTCGATCGCCCTCTTCCTGCTGGTGCCGATCTCGCCGCTCAGCGTGTACGTCTTCTCGGCGGCGATGGGCTTCCTGTGGCTGTCGACCGTGCCGGCCACCAACGCCATCGTCGCGGGCATCTTCGGCGTGGCCCACCTGTCGATGCTCAGCGGCTTCGTGTTCCTGAGCCACCAGGTGGGTTCGTTCCTGGGCGTGTGGCTGGGCGGCTTCCTGTATGACACGACGGGCAGCTACAACATCGTCTGGTACATCTCGATCGCGCTGGGCGTGTTCGCGGCGCTGATCAACCTGCCGGTCAAGGAAAGCGCCATTGCGCGCGCGGTCCGGCCGGCCGCCGTGGCGGGCTGACGGCCCGCGCTTTCTGTCTTGTTTGCAAGGAGCCATCGCCATGACGCCCCGCACACGCAACCACTACCTGGCCCAGGCCGCCTGGCTCGCCGCCGTGCTGGCGGCGCTGGGCGGCGTGTTCGCGCTGTATGCGCATCCCGCGTTCCTGGTCACGCTGGTCGACCAGGTGTGGTCCTGTTTCTGAACAACGTCGCCCCGAACCGCCCGCAAGCCGGGCCCAGGCAGCTATGAAAGATGCAGCAATTCCCGTGCACACGAACACGGCACCCTCCGAATGGATCGTGCGCTGGTCGCACCTGCTCGCCCCGAACGCCACGGTGCTCGACGTGGCCTGCGGGTCCGGGCGGCACATGCAGTGGTTCGCCGGGCGCGGGCATGCGGCGACCGGCGTCGACCGGTCGCCCGAAGCCGTCGAGGCGGCGGGCGCCTTCGGGCGCGTGGTGGCGGCCGACATCGAATCGGGCCCGTGGCCCTTCACGGCCCAGCGCTTCGGCGCGGTGGTCGTCACCAACTACCTCTGGCGCCCGCGCATGGCCGACGTCGTGGCCGCCGTGGCGCCGGGCGGCGTGCTGCTGTACGAGACCTTCGCGGCCGGCAACGAGACCGTCGGCAAGCCCTCGCGGCCCGATTTCCTGCTGCAGCCGGGCGAGCTGCTCGGGGCCTGCGCCAGCCTGCAGGTGATCGCCTATGAAGACGGCTTCCTGCCGGAGCCGGCGCGCTTCGTCCAGCGCATCGCCGCCGTGCGGCCCGGCGAAGCGGCCGCGGGCGCCCCGCCGCGCCACTTCCTGAAGGCCAGCTGAGCGCGCCGACACAACTGTCTCCGGCCCGGCCGGAGTCAGTAGAATGGCCGCTTTCGTCCACCGACAAAGAGATTCCCTTGGAGCAACTGACAGGCAGCATCGTCGCGCTCGTCACGCCGATGCACGACGACGGCAGTGTCGACTACCCCGCCCTGCGGCGGCTCATCGACTGGCACATTGACGAAGGCACCGACTGCCTTGGCGTGGTCGGCACCACCGGCGAATCGCCGACGGTCGATGTGGAAGAGCACTGCGAAATCATCCGCGTATCCGTCGAGCAAGCCCGGGGCCGCGTGCCCGTGATGGCCGGCTGCGGCGCGAACTCGACCAAGGAAGCCATCGAGCTCGCCAAGTTCGCCAAGGGCGTCGGCGCCGACTCGCAACTCCAGGTCGTTCCCTACTACAACAAGCCCACGCAAGAGGGCCAGTACCAGCACTTCAAGGCCATCGCCGAAGCGGTCGGCGACCTGCCCGTGGTGCTGTACAACGTGCCCGGCCGCACCGTCGCCGATATGGCGCACGACACCGTGCTGCGCCTGGCGCAGGTGCCCGGCATCATCGGCATCAAGGAAGCCACCGGCAACATCGAGCGTGCCCAGTGGCTCATCCGCGACCTGCCGAAGAACTTTGCCGTCTATTCCGGCGACGACCCGACCGCGGTCGCGCTCATGCTGTGCGGCGGCCAAGGCAACATCAGCGTCACGGCCAACGTGGCGCCGCGCAAGATGCACGAGCTGTGCGTGGCCGCGCTGGCCGGCGACGTCAAGCGCGCGATGCAGCTGCAGTTCGAACTGATGCCGCTGCACCGCAACCTGTTCGTCGAACCCAACCCGATCCCGCTCAAGTGGGCCATGGCCCGCCTGGGTCTGTGCGGCGGCGCCCTGCGGCTGCCGCTCACGGAACTCGGCGAAGCGAGCCGCCCGGCGGTCGAGGGCGCCCTGCGCGCCACCGGCCTGCTCAAGGACTGACCGAGCTCCCCACCGATCACACCGGTTCCCGCCTGCCCTTCTCCCTGTTCGCAACAAGGTCAAGCAACCTTTTGCCGCAACAGTGCTCAGAGAGGGCGGGGCGCTGGGGCCCATCGATTGACCGAACCATTCCACCAAGGAAGACGACGTTGAAGAACATTTCGCGATTCGCACTGCTGGCCCTCGTTGCCAGCCTCGCCGCCTGCTCCGTCCTCGAGAGCGACAAGATCGACTACAAGAGCGCAGGCAAGGCCCCGACGCTCGAAGTCCCACCCGATCTCTCCCAGCTCTCGCGTGACAACCGCTACGCGGTGCCGGGCGGTGCCGTCACCGCCAACGCCTACCAGGCAGGCGTCGCGAACGCACCGGGCATTCCCACGGCCGTGGCCAACATCGGCGACGTGCGCATGGAGCGCTCGGGCACGCAGCGCTGGATCGTCATCAACCGCACGCCCGACCAGCTCTGGGAGCCGGTCAAAGACTTCTGGCAGGAAAGCGGCTTCCTGCTGACCACCGACCAGCGCAACCTGGGCATCATGGAAACCGACTGGGCCGAGAACCGCGCCAAGCTGCCGCAGGACATCATCCGCGGCACGCTGGGCAAGCTGGTCGACTCGGTCTACTCGACCGGCGAACTCGACCGCTTCCGCACCCGCCTGGAGCGCAACCCCAACGGCAGCACCGAGATCTTCATCAGCCACCGCGGCATGCAGGAGGTCTACAACAACTCCCGCCAGGACCAGACCGTGTGGCAGCCCCGCCCGAGCGATCCTGAACTCGAGACCGAATTCCTGCGCCGCCTGATGGTCAAGCTCGGCGTGACGCAAGAGCAGTCGAAGATCCTCGCCGCGACCACCGCAACGCCCAAGACCGCCACCGTGTCCACCATCGGCAACCAGCCGATCGTGCAGATCAACGAAGGCTTCGACCGCGCATGGCGCCGTGTCGGCCTGGCCCTGGACCGCACCGGCTTCACCGTCGAAGACCGCGACCGCAGCGCCGGCATCTACTTCGTGCGCTATGTGACGCCGAACCCCGACAAGAAGGACGACGGCTTCTTCGGCAAGCTGTTCAGCAGCTCCAAGAAGGACGAAGCACCGATCAAGTTCCGCATCTCGGTCAAGAGCCAGGGCGAAGCCACCACGGTCTCGGTCCTGAACGACGCCGGCGCGCCCGAAACCTCGGCCAACGCGCAGCGCATCGTCAAGGTCATCGCCGACGACCTGAAGTAAGCCCCATGCTCCGCTTCCGAAGCCTCGGCAGCGGCAGCACGGGCAACGCCGCGCTGGTCGAAGCAACGACCAGCGCCGGCCGCACCACCCGCCTCCTCGTCGACTGCGGCTTCGGCATCCGCCAGCTCGACCGGCGCCTGGCCCAGGCGGGCCTGGCCGCCGCAGACCTCGACGCCGTCTTCATCACCCACGAGCATGGCGACCACATCGGTTGCGCCCATGCCTTGTCGCTGCGCGACCGCATCCCGGTCTGGATGAGCGAAGGCACGTGGCTTGCCACCGGCGGGCGCGACTACGAAGGCCGCCTGCACCTGGCGCGCGACGACGCCGAGTTCACGGTCGGCGACCTCTGCCTGCAGCCCTTCACCGTGCCCCACGACGCCCGCGAGCCGCTGCAGCTGCGCTGCACCGACGGCAACCGCACGCTGGGCGTGCTGACCGACCTGGGCCACGCCACCAGCCATGTGCTGGCCCGGCTGCGGGGCGCGCATGCGCTGCTGCTGGAATTCAACCACGACAGCGACCTGCTCGCCGGCTCGGCCTACCCGTCATTCCTGAAGCAGCGCGTGGGCGGCAACTACGGCCACCTGTCGAACACCGCGGCGGCCGAGATCGCGCGTGCCGTGCTTCACGACGGCCTGCGCCACGTGGTCGCGGCGCACCTGAGCGAACAGAACAACCGGCCCGAGATCGTGCGGCGCCTCATGGCGGATGCGCTGGGCGGCGACGAAGCCGAGATGCTCACGGCCACCGCCGCCGAGGGCTCGCCCTGGCTCGACGTCTGAGCTTCGCCCTCCCCCAATGAAAAAGCCGCCCTGAGGCGGCTTTTTGCATGGTGCGGACCGTACAGCGGAATTACTGCTTCGGTGCCTCGCCCTTCTTGGCGGCTTCGGTCGCGGCATTGGCGGCGTCCAGGGCCGACGAAGCGGCTGCCGACGGTGCCGATGCAGGCGCGGCGGCCGGTGGTGCAGCGGGTTCGGTCACGGGAGCGGGCGGCGGGGTCACGACCGCAGGCGCGGCGTCCTCTTTCTTTCCGCAGGCCACCAGGGCGGCAGCGGCGATCAGCGAGGCAATCAGGACGGACGACGACTTCTTCATGAGGACTCCTTTGGCAATGAAGGTCTGGAACCAAAAAATTCTAGACCGCCAACCCCGCCTAGATATGTCGCGGGGTGTATTTGCGGCATTGGCTTACAAGCCGAGCGTGGAGGCCGGAAAGGCCGGCCGGCCCTGGCGCCAGCGCTCGTCGAAGCTTTCGCGCAGGTCGCGCCGCGCACGCGCATCGCTGCTGCAGACGCCGCGGCTGCGTTCGGGGTCGATGCGGTGCAGGCACCAGGTGGGCGTCCAGAAGGCGCTGGGCACCTCCTCGGCCGTGCCGGAGCGACCTGCCGCGCGGCATTCGACGATGTGGTCCCAGGTGCGGCGCCACGTCACGAAGCGCGCGTGGCCGCGCTCGATCAGGTCGAAGCGCCCTGCCAGCAGCAACAGGCGGCGCCCGCTGGCCGACCAGGCCTGCAGCGCCTCGATGCTCGCGCGCTCGCCCAGGGGCCAGTCGGCGAAGTCGGGGTCGCTGAAGACGATCTCGTTCCAGCCCTGGTGCGCGGCGGCAGACAAGGCGTTGCGAACGAGGTCGGCAAACGCCTCCCGGCCATCGAAGCGGCCTTCGATCAGGACCGGGACGGCGCCGTCACCCGGCATGCAGCCAGCCCGCCTCGCACCAATCGCCCAGCAGCGCCCGCGCGCCCTCGCTGGCACGGGCCAGGTCACGCGCGCCGAGCGCACGTTGGTCGGCCAGCCGCCGCATCAGCGTGGCGTCGGCACCGCCCGCGCGGAAGCTCTCGCCGTTGATGTAGACGTGCCGCGCGTCGTAGAGCATGCGCGTGCGGCGGTCGAGCGCGACCTCGCGCAGCACCTCCGGCACTTCATTGCCCTCGCCGAACCAGACATTGGCCTTCGGCTCGGTGAGCGATTCGCCCAACGCGCGGTCGATGGCGTCGGGGTCGCGCAGCGCGGCCTCGACCGCCTTGCGAGCGAAGTCCTGCAGCGCAGCCGGCATCGCGGCCGGGGCTTCCACGGCAGGTTGCGACGGATCGCGGTAGCGCGCGAGTTCGGCCGGACCCGCGTCTTCGAGGTCTTCGGCATAGGCCTGCGCCACACGCGCCAGCAGGTCGGCGCCCAGCTCGCCCACGGCGGACGAGCGCAGCCCGATCGAGTACGTCATGCAGTCGTCGCCCACCGCCACGCCGTCATGGGCGTACTTGGGCGGCAGGTACAGCATGTCGCCGGGCTCGAGCACGAAGGTCTGCTCGGGCTCGAAGTGCTCGAGCACCTTGAGCGGCACGTCGGGCTGCAGCCGCAGATCGGACTGCTTGCCGATGGACCAGCGGCGCCGGCCCTGCGCCTGCAGCAGGAACACGTCGTAGCTGTCGAAATGCGGGCCGACGCCGCCGGTGTCGCTCGCGTAGCTGATCATCAGGTCGTCCAGGCGCGCGTCGGGCAGGAAGCGGAACTGCCGCAGCAGGTCGTGCACGCCGTCGTGGTGCAGGTCGACGCCCTGCACCAGCATCGTCCAGCCCGGCTGCTTCAGCGGCGGCAGCGCGCGCCGGGGCAACGGGCCGTGCTTGAGCGACCAGCCGGCCTTCCCATGCCGGATCAGGCGCGACTCGACCCCCTCGCGCTCCGCCAGCGCAAAGAGCGCGGGGCGGTCGATCGGCGGCACCATCGAGGGAACGGCCTGCCGGATCAGCAGGGGTTTCTTTTGCCAGTACCGGCGCATGAACTGCGCGGGACTCAGGCCGCCAAGCAAGGGCAGCGGTTGATTGATCTCCATGGGAGAATTCTGCAATGGAAATCTCTGAACAATGCGTGGTCGGCCTGACCTGGACCATGAAAGACACGCTCGGCGATGTGCTGGACGTGCTCGACGAGCCGGTGGAATTCATGGTGGGCGGCGACGACCTCTTCGACGTGATCGAGGCCGCCCTGCAGGGCCATGAGCCTGGCGCGCGCGTCCAACTGCAGATCGAACCCGAGCAGGGCTTCGGCGACTTCAACGACCAGCTGCTCTTCCTGGAGCCGCGCACGCTGTTCCCCGAAGGCACTGAAGAAGGCATGACCTTCGACGGCTCCGCCCTGCCCAAGGGCGTGAGCGACGGCATCCCCAAGGACGCGATCTACACCGTGGCCGAGATCTACCCCGACCACCTCGTGCTCGACGGCAACCACCCGCTGGCGGGCATCGCGATCCGCCTGGACATCACGGTGCGTTCGGTGCGCGAAGCCACCGAAGAAGAAGTCGGCCGCGGTACGGCAGGCACCGCCTTCTTCAAGGTCCCGCCGATGGCGCCGGGCGGCCAGATGCTGCACTGACACCTGCCACCCCACAAAGCAAAAGCCGGGCACTGCCCGGCTTTTTTCTTGGTGCGCGCGGCCGACCGCTTACATGCGCGAGATGTGCCCGTTGTCGATGCGCACGCGGTCGCCGATGCGCAGGTCGCCCGGGTTTTGCACGTCGAAGGCACGGTAGCCGCCCCGGTCGGTTTGCACCGAGACGCGGTAGCTTTCGTAGGCGCGTGGGCCGTTCTGCTGGGCCTCGATGGTGTTGCCCAGCAAGGCGCCGCCCACGAGGCCGAGCGCAGTGGCTGCGGCACGGCCGTTGCCGCGGCCGAACTGGTTGCCCACCACGCCGCCGATGAGGCCGCCCGCGATGGCACCGCCACCCGTGGTGCCGACGCCTGCGGTTTCGCTGCGCAGCACCTCGATGTTGGCCACGTGGCCGTACTCGACGTAGGCCGCTTCCTGGTACTGGATCGCCCGTGGCGGGGCCTGGTAGGGGTAGCGCGAGGTCTGGTAGACCGGGGCCGGCGCGACACAGGCCGTGAGCGTGGCCAGTGCGAGCACGGACGCAGTGACGGAAATGAAGCGCATTGAGATGTTCATGAAAGAGGCTCCTCGAAGAAAACAGCACGCGCCCGGACGGGCCGCATGCCTGCCTGTGCCTAACGCCTCAGCCGAAGCCGCGATGACGAAAGACACACGCTGAAACCTTCGAGGCGAACCGCGCGCCGGCAGTTCCGCTCTTTACGCCTTGGATACTCAGGTGCCCTTCAGCTTTGCCGGGGGCAAAGGCTCAGTGCTTGCCGGTCGAGCCGTAGCCGCCCTCGCCGCGTTGCGAGGCTGCAAATTCGGTGACCACCTGAAACTGCGCCTGCACCACCGGCACGATCACCAGCTGCGCGAGCCGCTCCATCGGCTGCAGCACGAAGGGCGTGTTGCTGCGGTTCCAGGCGCTGACCTTCAGCTCGCCCTGGTAGTCGCTGTCGATCAGGCCGACAAGGTTGCCCAGCACGATGCCGTGCTTGTGGCCTAGGCCCGAGCGAGGAAGGATCAATGCGGCGTAGGCCGGATCGGCCAGGTGGATCGCGATGCCGGTGCCCACCAGTTGCCAGGCATTGGGTTCGAGCGTGACCGGGGCGTCGAGGCAGGCCCGCAGGTCGAGGCCGGCGCTTCCGGGGGTGGCATACGCGGGCAATTGATCCACCATGCGCGGATCGAGGATTCGGACGTCTACTTTCACTGACTTGCTGCCTTGTTTATTTCTGTTGCTGTTCTTTTTGCCTGCGCGCGGCCTCTTCGAGCACCTGCTGCCACTTGGCGACCCCGGGCCTCAGATTGAGCCCCTTGAGAAAACGCTTGCCGAACCAGGCCGCCGCGGCGGCGCCCAGGACCAGCACGGAGAGCGGCACGCCGATGGCCCACAGCACCAGGAACACCATCGCCCCCATGCCGGCCAGCACCTTGAGCGTGCCCAGGGGGATGGCCTTGGTGCCGTCCGCCTTCGCGGCCTCGCCACTGGCCGATTCACGCCGCGTGGCCACGGTGCCCTGCGCACCGGGCGAAGGCGTCATGCCGACGTCCAGCCCGTGCTCGGATTCCTTGCCGGGAACGCGCGCCGACTGGCCGGCCCGCGCCGACAACTGCTCCACATAGCGAGCGAAGTCACCATTGGGTGGTGTGTTCGATTCGGTGTTCATCAGGCCCTCCAATCGGGAAGTCGCGCGGCAATTTCCGTCATCAGCTCGCGCGCCAGCCGGAGCTTGGGCGCGCGGGGCAGCTCGCGCACACCCTTCGCGTCCACCAGCAGCAGCGCGTTGTCGTCCTGCCCGAAGGTCAGCGGGCCGATGTTGCCCACCAGCAGCGGAATGCCCTTGCGCTCGCGCTTGGCCTTGGCGTGTTCGGCGAGGTTCTCGCTCTCGGCGGCGAAGCCCACGCAGAACAACTGCTTGGCCTGGGCGCGCTCGCTCTTGGCCACGGTGAGCAGGATGTCGGGGTTCTCGACGAAGTGCAGCACGGGCGTCTGGCCGCTGCCGTCCTTCTTGATCTTCTGGTCGCTGTGCGTCGCCGGGCGCCAGTCGGCCACGGCGGCTGTTGCTACAAAAATGCTAGCTGCCTGCGCAGCGCGCGTCGTCGCTTCGAGCATCTCCTGCGCCGACAGCACGTCGATGCGGCTCACGCCGCGCGGCGTCGGCAGGTGCACCGGACCGGCCACCAGCGTGACCTCGGCACCGGCCTCGCGCGCCGCGCGGGCGATGGCGAAACCCATCTTGCCGGACGAATGGTTGGTGATGCCGCGGATCGGGTCCAGCGCCTCGAAGGTCGGGCCGGCCGTGACGAGCACCTTCTGCCCCGCCAGCAGCTTGGGCTGGAAGAAGGCCGTGATGTCCTCGAGCAGTTGCGCCGGTTCGAGCATGCGCCCGTCGCCGGTTTCGCCGCAGGCCTGCCAGCCGCTGCCCACGCCCAGCACGGTCGCGCCGTCGGCCGACACCTGCATCAGGTTGCGCTGCGTGGCCGGATGGGCCCACATCTCGCGGTTCATGGCCGGGGCGATCAACAGCGGCACGCGGTCGGTCGGACGCGCCAGGCACAGCAGGCTCAGCAGTTCGTCGGAACGCCCTTGCACCAGCCGCGCAATGAAATCGGCGCTGCAGGGCGCCAACACGATTGCATCGGCCTCGCGGCTGAGGTTGATGTGCGGCATGTTGTTCGACTCACGGGCGTCCCACTGCGAGGTGTAGACCGTGCGCCCCGAGAGCGCCTGCATCGTGACCGGCGTCATGAACTGCTCGGCCGCCTCGGTCATCACGACCTGGACGGTGGCGCCCGCCTTCACGAGCAGTCGGCACAGCTCGGCCGATTTGTAGCAGGCGATGCCCCCTGTGAGTCCGAGGACGATGTGTTTGCCGGCGAGATCTTGCATGAGTCATATTGTTGCTCACATACCGACAAGATCAGGAATGGGATGGCCTTCGGCCGTGGAGGCACAAAGGGGACACCTATAATCGCAATTTCCCACTGCCCGGATTCACGCGTCCGGAACTGGCATGACCAAATTTGTCTTCGTCACCGGTGGTGTCGTATCTTCCCTTGGCAAGGGAATCGCCTCCGCCTCGCTCGCCGCGATCCTCGAATCGCGCGGCCTCCAAGTCACCCTCATCAAGCTCGATCCGTACATCAATGTCGACCCCGGCACGATGTCACCGTTCCAGCATGGCGAAGTGTTCGTCACCGATGACGGCGCCGAGACCGACCTCGACCTCGGCCACTACGAGCGCTTCATCAACACGCGCATGCGCAAGGCCAACAACTTCACGACCGGTCAGATCTACAAGACCGTGCTCGAGAAGGAACGCCGCGGCGACTACCTCGGCAAGACCGTCCAGGTCATTCCGCACATCACCAACGAGATCCAGGAATACATCAAGCGCGGCGCCGGCATCGGCACCCCGCACGAAGTCGACGTGGCCATCGTCGAAATCGGCGGCACCGTGGGCGACATCGAATCGCTGCCCTTCCTCGAAGCCGTGCGCCAGATGAGCCTGCGCAACGGCCCGAACAACTCGGCCTTCGTGCACCTCTCGTACGTGCCCTGGATCGCCGCCGCCGGCGAGCTCAAGACCAAGCCCACGCAGCACACCGCCAAGGAACTGCGCGCCATCGGCATCCAGGCCGACGTGCTGCTGTGCCGCGCCGACCGCCCGATTCCCGACGACGAGCGCGCCAAGATCTCGCTGTTCTCGAACGTGCCCGAATGGGGCGTGATCTCGATGTGGGACGTGGACACCATCTACAAGGTGCCCCGCATGCTGCACGAACAGGGCCTGGACGGCCTGATCTGCGACAAGCTGCGCATCAACACCCCGCCGGCCAAGCTCACGCGCTGGGACGACCTGGTGTACGAGGTCGAACATCCGCAACAGGAAGTGTCGATTGCCATGGTCGGCAAGTACGTCGACCTGTCGGACAGCTACAAGTCGCTCAACGAGGCACTGCGCCACGCCGGCATGAAGAACCATGCGCGCGTGAAGATCGACTACATCGACTCCGAGACCATCTCCGCGCAAGACGTGTCGCGCCTGGCGAAATACGACGCCATCCTCGTGCCCGGCGGCTTCGGCCAGCGCGGCGTCGAAGGCAAGATCTCGGCCGCCCGCTTCGCCCGCGAATCGAAGGCGCCCTACCTGGGCATCTGCCTGGGCATGCAGGTCGCGACCATCGAATACGCCCGCCATGTGGCCGGCCTCAAGAACGCCAACAGCACCGAGTTCGACCCGGAAACGCCCACCCCCGTGATCGCGCTGATCACCGAGTGGAAGGACCGCGACGGCACCGTGAAGACGCGCGACGAGAAGTCCGACCTCGGCGGCACCATGCGCCTGGGCGCGCAAAGCTCCGACGTCACGCCCGGCACGCTGGCGCACAGCATCTACGGCGACGTGGTCACCGAGCGCCACCGCCACCGCTACGAAGCCAACGTCAACTACCTGGACGAGCTGCGCAACGCCGGCCTCGTGATCTCGGCGCTCACGCAGCGCGAGCACCTGACCGAGATCGTCGAGCTGCCGCAGAACGTGCACCCGTGGTTCATGGGCGTGCAGTTCCACCCCGAGTTCAAGTCAACGCCGTGGGGCGGCCATCCGTTGTTCAACGCCTTCATCAAGGCGGCGCTCGACCACAAGGACAAGGGCGCGGGCAGCACCAACAAGACGCTCAAGGCCGTGGCATGAAACTTTGCGGGTTCGACATCGGGCTGGACCAGCCTTTCTTCCTGATCGCCGGCCCGTGCGTGGTCGAATCCGAGCAGCTGCAGATGGACACGGCCGGCACGTTGAGGGAAATCACGGCGTCGCTGGGCATCCCGTTCATCTTCAAGAGCAGCTTCGACAAGGCCAACCGCTCCTCGGGCACGAGCTTTCGCGGCCCGGGCCGCGACAAGGGCCTCGAAATCCTGGCCAAGGTGAAGCGCGAACTCGGCCTGCCGGTGCTGACCGACGTGCACACCCACGAAGACATCACCGAGGCCGCCAAGGTGGTCGACGTGCTGCAGACGCCCGCCTTCCTGTGCCGCCAGACCGACTTCATCCATGCCGCGGCGCAGTCGGGCAAGCCGGTGAACATCAAGAAGGGCCAGTTCCTCGCGCCGCACGACATGAAGAACGTGATCGACAAGGCCCGCGCTGCTGCAAAAGAAGCCGGCCTGGACGAAGACAGCTTCATGGCCTGCGAACGCGGCGCCAGCTTCGGCTACAACAACCTCGTCTCGGACATGCGCTCGCTGGCGATCATGCGCGAGACGAAAGCGCCCGTCGTGTTCGACGCCACCCACTCGGTGCAGCTGCCCGGCGGCCAGGGCACCAGCTCGGGCGGCCAGCGCGAGATGGTGCCAGTGCTCTCGCGCGCGGCCGTGGCCGTGGGCGTGGCCGGTCTCTTCATGGAGACCCACCCCGACCCGAACAAAGCCCTGAGCGACGGCCCCAACGCCGTGCCGCTCAAGCACATGAAGGCCCTGCTCGAGACGCTCGTCGCGCTCGACCGGGTCACCAAGAAAAACGCTTTCCTAGAGGACAGTTTTCAAGCATGAGCAGCGGTTACGTCATTGCGCACGTCGAGGTCACCAATCCGACGCAGTACGAGGAATACAAGAAGTGGTCGAGCGTCGCGATGCAGGCGCACGGCGCCGAAGTCTGCGTGCGCGGCGGCCAGGTGCAGCCGCTCGAAGGCGACTGGAAGCCCACCCGCGTGGTCGTGCTCAAATTCCCCAGCTTCGAGCAGGCCAAGGCCTTCTACGAAACGCCCGAATACCTGAAGGCGCGTGAAGCGCGTGCCGGCGCCGCCATCATGAACATGATCGCGGTCGAAGGCCTTTGATTCCGTTTTTTGCCAGTCCACTCCACCAAGAGACCCAGAGAAAGAGATAGAGATGAGTGCAATCGTTGACATCGTCGGCCGCGAAATTCTCGACAGCCGAGGCAACCCCACCGTCGAGTGCGACGTGCTGCTCGAATCGGGCACCATGGGCCGTGCGGCCGTGCCCTCGGGCGCTTCGACCGGTTCGCGTGAGGCCATCGAGCTGCGCGACGGCGACAAGAGCCGCTACCTCGGCAAGGGCGTGCTGAAGGCCGTCGAAAACATCAACACAGAGATCTCGGAAGCCGTGCTGGGCCTGGACGCCAGCGAACAGGCCTTCCTCGATCGCACGATGATCGACCTGGACGGCACCGACAACAAGGCCCGCCTGGGCGCCAACGCCACCCTCGCCGTCTCGATGGCCGTGGCCCGCGCCGCGGCCGAAGAGTCGGGCCTGCCCCTGTACCGCTACTTCGGCGGCATGGGCGGCATGCAGCTGCCGGTGCCGATGATGAACGTCATCAACGGCGGCGCGCACGCCAACAACAGCCTGGACCTGCAAGAGTTCATGATCATCCCCGTGGGCGCCAAGAGCTTCCGCGAGGCCGTGCGCTATGGCGCTGAAGTGTTCCACGCCCTGAAGAAGATCCTGGGCGACCGCGGCATCAGCACGGCCGTGGGCGACGAAGGCGGCTTCGCCCCCAGCGTCGAGAGCCACGAAGCGGCCATCCAGCTGATCCTGGAAGCCATCGACAAGGCCGGCTACGTTGCCGGCGAACAGATCGCCCTGGGCCTCGATTGCGCGGCCAGCGAGTTCTACAAGGACGGCAACTACGTGCTGTCGGGCGAGAACCTCACGCTGTCGGCCGGCAACTGGGCCGACATGCTGGCGACCTGGGTCGACAAGTACCCGATCATCAGCATCGAAGACGGCATGCATGAAGGCGACTGGGACGGCTGGAAGCTGCTCACCGACCGCCTGGGCAAGCGCGTGCAGCTGGTGGGCGACGACCTGTTCGTCACCAACACCAAGATCCTGCAAGAAGGCATCGACAAGGGCATCGCCAACTCGATCCTGATCAAGATCAACCAGATCGGCACGTTGACCGAAACCTTCGCCGCCATCGAGATGGCCAAGCGTGCCGGCTACACGGCCGTCATCTCGCACCGTTCGGGCGAAACCGAAGACAGCACCATCGCCGACATCGCCGTGGGCACCAACGCCGGCCAGATCAAGACCGGTTCGCTGTCGCGTTCGGACCGCATCGCCAAGTACAACCAGCTGCTGCGCATCGAAGAAGACCTCGGCGACATCGCCGTCTACCCGGGCCGCGGCGCGTTCTACAACCTCAAGTAGCGCCTCGCAGCCTGCATGCGCGCGCGCTTCGTCCCTCCTCTCATCCTGGTGCTGCTGCTGGTCATCCTGCAGTGGCAGCTGTGGAACGGGCGCGGCAGCGTGCGCGAGGTCGCCCAGCTCAGAACCCAGCTGGCCGACCAGAAGGACGCCAACGCCAAGGCCGCCCTCAACAACGAGCGGCTTGCGTCCGAAGTCAATGACCTGAAAGACGGCCTCGAGATGGTCGAGGAACGCGCCCGCGCGGAACTCGGCATGGTCAAACCGAACGAAGTCTTCGTGCAGATCGCGCACTGACCCTTTCCTTCGCCACCGCTTCTCGATGCCAGAGCTTCTCTCGGCCTCCGCCTTTGCGCTGTGGGGTTCTCCCGTCACCTGGCTCGAACTCGTCGCCGCCGTGCTCGCGCTCGCGATGGTCGGCTGCAACATGCGCGAGATCCACTGGGGCTGGCCGCTGGCCATCGTCAGCTCGCTGCTCTACGTGGTGGTGTTCGCCAACGCACGCATCTATGGCGACGCCTCCCTTCAAGTTTTCTTCGCTTTCGTCGCCCTGTGGGGCTGGGCGCAATGGCTGCGCGGCTTTCGCGCCGACGGCAGCGCCTTGCGGGTCAGCCGGCTGTCGCCGCGCGGCACCATGTACGCCCTCGCGGCCTGCGCGATTGCGTGGCCCGTGGTCGCCCTCTTCCTGCGCCGCTTCACCAACACCGACGTGCCCTGGTGGGACGGCTTTGTCACCGGCCTGAGCCTGGTCGGGCAGTTCCTGCTCGGGCGCAAGTTCATCGAGAACTGGCTCATCTGGCTGGCCGTGAATGTGGTCAGCGTGGGCCTGTTCATCCACAAGGGCCTGTGGCTCACGACGGCGCTGTACGCGGTGTTCGCCGTGCTCAGCGTGGCCGGCTTCCTGGCATGGCAGCGACGCCTGCCGAAGGCCACCACGAAGGCGGTGCCCGCATGACACCGAACCTGCCGACCGGCTGCGTCATCGCGCTCGTGGGTGCCGAGAGCACCGGCAAGACCGAACTCTCGCGCGCCATCGCGCAGCGCCTGCAAGACCGCGGCACGCCCGTCACGCTCGTGGGCGAGTACCTGCGCGAATGGTGCGAGCGCGAGGGCCGCACGCCCCGACCCGACGAGCAGCAAGCCATCGCCGACGAACAGAGGCGCCGCATCGACGCCGCTGCCGCCACGGGCGTGGTGGTGGCCGACACCACGGCGCTCATGACGGCGGTCTACAGCGAGCAGTTGTTCGCCGACACCTCGCTCTACGACAGCGCCCTGGCCGCGCAGCGGCGCTATGCCATCACGCTGCTCACCGCGCTCGACCTGCCCTGGGTGGCCGACGACATGCGCGACGGCCCGCACGCGCGCCAGCCGACCGACACGCTGGTGCGCGCCGCGCTCTCGCGCGCGGGGCTCTCGTATGCCGTGGTGCACGGCAGCGGCGGCGAACGGCTGGCGAACGCTTGGAACGCGATCAACACCATCGCCGGCAACGAAGGCCGCGCCCGCACGCGCACCCGCCGCGATGCCAAGCCCGCCTCGTGGACATGGCCTTGCGAGAAGTGTTCCGACCCGGAATGCGAACATAAGCTTTTCAGCGACCTGATGGCGCGCCGCGACCCCACCTGAGCCTTCCGGTTCTTGCGCGTTCGCGCGCCCTCTCCCCTTCACCGGAGACCCGATGCCCGTTTCGATTGCTGCGCGCCGCGCTCCCGCCGCCGCCTTCCTCGCCCTGCTGCTGGCCGCCGGTGCCGCTTCTGCAGCGCCCGTTGCTGCCACCGTCGAGAACGCCACCACCTCCACGGCCTGCGCCGAGGAAGACAACGTGTCGATGGTGCTACGCGGCGACGGCATCCGCCGCCTGCGCATCGAAGCGCTGCAGCCGAGCTACCTCGGCAGCATCGGCAACGACGTCACCGCGCCCGATTTCTCGGGCTGCAATTTCGACGGCGGCGCGCACCCCACCGACCCCGCGCACCGCTTCAGGAAGCGCACCGTCGTGCTGCTCGACAACGCGCAGTGGCGCATCGTCGGCATGACGCTGCCGACCTTCTGGCGGCCAGCGCGCGTGCCGGTGCAGGTCGGCATGCGCCACGACCGCGGCTTTCACCTGCTGCAGGTGTTCAAGAAGGAAAAAGGCAAAGCGCTCGAGGCCATCGTGTTGTACCCGTCCGACGGCTACTGGCGCCTCAAGCCGCTGCCCGAGGCGCGCTTCGGCGACGGCGTGTACGGCTCGTCGTTCCTGCTCGGCCCGGTCGTGCAGGCCGGGCGGCCGGTGGTGAACATCGCGTCGATCCGCGTGGTGCCGAAGCCCCTCGCCATCCACCTGCGCTTCACCGACGGCGGCAAGGCGGTGGCGCGCGTGACCGAGATCAGCCGCACCCGCACCGCGCTCGACGTGACGCTCTCCAAGCCCACGGCGAGTGCGAAGCAACCCTTCGCGGTGCTGCGTTCGATGTACGTGACGCCCGACAACGCCGACATGAGCGAGGTGCGCTGGCAGGCCTCGCCGCAAGCGGCCGAGCAGGTGTTGCCGCTGCCCGAGGTGAAGACGCTGAACGCCACGCAGGTGCGCTTCGGCCGCAGCCTGCCCTCGAAACACAACACCAGCGCGCCCGACATCGCATTCAGCGGCTTCGACGACGAAGCGCGCTGAACCCTACGCTGCGCGCCGCACCTCGCCGGGCGTGAGGCCCAGCACGCGGCGCATGCAGCGCGCCATGTGGCTCTGGTGCGAGAAGCCGCTCTCGAGCGCCACGAGGCTCGCGGGCATCTCGCTGTTCAGCAGCAGGCTGCGCGCGCGGTCGACACGGCGGTGCACCACATACGCATGCACCGCCTGGCCGGTCGAGCGCTTGAACTGCGTCTTCAGGTGCGAGGCGCTCAGGCCTGCGACCTCGGCCAGCGCGGCCAGCGACAGGTCGCGATCCAGATGCGCCTCGATGAACTCGGTGACACGCTTCAGCTGCAGCCGCGTCAGCCCCTGCGCGGGTGACGGCGCCACCTGCGGGCCGGCCGCGATCAGCTGCACCGCGAGCGCGGTGCCGAGGCTGTCGGTGTAGAGACGGCCGTTGGGAAAGCCCGCGCGGCGCTCGGCGTCGAGCGCCCAGGCGATGTGCTCAATCTGCGGGTTGCGGAACTGGTGGCGCTCGCCGAGCACCGCGCGCTCGGCCGGCAGGCCCATCTCGTCGGCCGTGCGCACAAGCAGCGCGGGCGCCATGCGCACCACGACCGAGGTGCTCGGCGACTCTTCATGCCAGATGTCGGTGCTGCCGGCCGGCAGGATGTCGAGGTCGCCGCGCGTGTAGAGAAAGCGATGGAACTGGCAGGCGCCTGCCACCGGTGCGCCCGCGTGCAGCTTGAGGCGGTGGTCGGGCAGCGCCTCGTAGCCAACGACCCCGCCGGGGGTCTGGCGCACGTCGACGCGCAGGCTGTCGGTGGCGGGCGGTGCGACGAAGCTGTCGGCCGACAGCGCCACCTCGCACGCCACACCACCGTGCCCGCGCAGATCGGTGTCCAGATCGGTATCGCTCATCGAAACATTATGGGCCGCGCGCGGCCTGCATGCTGTCGACCGTTTGTGCTCCCCCACGGCTGAACGTGCGCGACCGCAAGCCGTGCGATCCGGATCATCGACGGCCATGAACACCACACCCCACACCCCCTACGCAGGCAAGAAAGCCGTCATCACCGGCGGCACCCTCGGCATGGGCCTGGCCACCGCGCAGGCGCTGCTCGACGGCGGCGCCGACGTGCTCGTGACCGGCCGCAATCCGCAGAACCTGGAGGCCGCGCGCCGCGTGCTCGGCCCGCGCGCGCATGTGCTGGCGTCCGACGCGGCCTCGCTGGCCGATATCGACGCCCTCGCCGCCACGGCGCGCGAGCGCTTCGGCCGCATCGACCTGCTGCACATCAACGCGGGCATCGCGTCGCTCGAGCCCTTCGAGCAGGTGACCGAGGCCGGCTACGACCGCGCCTTTGCGGTCAACACCAAAGGCCCGTTCTTCACGGTTCAGCGCCTCGCACCGCTGATGCCGGCGGGCAGCGCCATCGTCTTCACCTCGTCCATTGCCGACGAAGGCGGCATTCACGGCATGAGCGTGTACAGCGCCACCAAGGCCGCGCTGCGCTCGATGGCCTCGGGCTTCGCGGCGGAGCTGGTGACGCGCGGCATCCGCGTGAACGTGGTGAGCCCCGGCTTCATCGACACGCCCACGCTGGGCGTGACCGACGCGAGCGCCGAGGAGCGCGCCGAGTTCATGCGCCTGGGCGACCAGATCACGCCGATGCGGCGCCACGGCACCTCGGCCGAAGTCGCGCGCGCGGTGCTCTTCTTCGCCTTCGAGGCGACCTTCACGACGGGCGCGCGGCTCACCGTCGACGGCGGGCTGGGCCAGGGCCTGACGCCGGGCGCCGCTTGATCCCATTTCCGAACAAGGACTTCACATGACCGACGTTTCCCTTATCGGCCTCGGCCCCATGGGCCTGGCCCTCGCGCGCGCCCTTCAATCTAAATTCACGCTGACGGTGTGGAACCGCACGGCCGAGCGCGCGCGGCCTCTGTTGAACCAAGGCACGGTGCTCGCACCCACGGCCCTGGCCGCCGTGCAAGCGAGCCCCGTGGTGCTGGTCTGCGTGGCCGACTACCCGGCGTCGCGCGCGATCCTCGCCGCGCCCGGCGTTCACGATGCGCTGCGCGGCAAGGTGCTGGTGCAGCTGAGCACCGGCACGCCGCAGGACGCGCGCGACGACTGGGCCGCGCTCAGCGGCGTGGCGTATCTCGACGGCGCCCTGCTCGCCACGCCGGGCCAGATCGGCCGGCCTGACACGCCGCTCTTCATCTCCGGCGAAGCGCGCGCCCTCGCCGCCTGCCGGCCGCTGCTCGAAGCCATCGCCGGGAACATCCAGCACATGGGCGAACCGATCGGCAACGCGGCGGCCTGGGACCTGGCCACGCTGTCATGCATGTTCGGCGCGATGAGCGGGTTCTTTCACGGCGTGCGCATCTGCGAAGCCGAAGGGCTTCCGGTGGACGGGTTCTCGCAGATGATCGGCGCGATCTCGCCAGTGCTGGGAGAAATGATCCAGGCCGAGGGCGAAGCCATCCACGCCGGCCAGTACGGCGAGCCCGAGAGTTCGATGGCCACCTGCGCGGGCTCGGGCCGGCTGTTCGTGAAGCAGGCGCGCGAGGCGCAGCTCGACGCGGGCTTTCCGGACTTTTTGATGGGGATGTTCGACCGCGCGCTGGGCGCGGGCCTGGGCAACGAACGCCTGGCCGCGATGGTCAAGGTGCTGCGGCAGCAGCCGCAGCCCGCTTGAACCGCGTCGCGCTTACTGGACGACCGGGCTGCCCGGCAGCTGGTCGCCCAGCGGCTTGAACAGCTGCGCGGTGTCGATCGCGTCGAAGCGGTACTGCTTGCCGCAGAAGTCGCAGCCGACCTCGATGTCGCCGCGCTCGGCGAGGATTTCCTCGGCCTCTTCCACGCCGAGCCCGCGGATCATCTGCGCCACGCGCTCACGGCCGCAGGTGCACGCGAAATGCGGGCCCAGCAGGCCGGCCTGCGGCTCGAAGCGCAGCAGCTTCTCTTCCCAGAACAGGCGGCGCAGGATGGTCTCGACGTCGAGCGTGAGCAGCTCGTCGCGCGTGAGGCTCGACGCGAGGATCGAGATGCGGTTGTATTCCTCGTTGCGGCCGATGCGGTCTTCGCTGGCCTGGTCGCGGTCCTTGTCGGAGGTGCCTTCGAGGTTGCCCTCGCCCTTCACCGGCAGGCGCTGGATCAGCAGGCCGGCCGCCACCTTGTCGTCGGCCGCGAGCACCAGCGTGGTGTCGAGCTGCTCGCTTTGCAGCATGTAGTGCTGCAGCACGTCGCTGAGCTTGCCCAGCTTCTCGCCGTCGTCGCCGAACAGCGGCACGACGCCCTGGTACGGCGTGGCACCCGGGAGCTTGTCCTTCGGGTCGAGCGTGATCGCGCAGCGGCCCTTGTTGTTCACGTTGACCATGTCGGGCAGGCGCGCGTCGGCCGGCAGGTCGCCGATCACCTTGGCGGTGGCGCGCAGGCTCAGGTCGGGCTTGGCCTCGGCCACGGCCACCTTCACGGGGCCGTCGCCGAAGATCTGCAGGATCAACGCGCCGTTGAACTTGATGTTCGACTGCATCAGCGTGGCCGCGGCCGTCATCTCGCCGAGCAGTTCGGCCACGGGCGGTGGGTACGGGCCGGTGGCGGTGTTGGAGGCGCGCCGCGCAAGGATCTCCTGCCACGCATCCGTCAGGCGCACGATCATGCCGCGCACCGGCAGGCCATCGAACAGGAATTTGTGCAGCTCGCTCAAAACGGAATCTTTCTCTGTGTGCCTGCGCAGGTCAGGCGATTTTCTTGAGGCCCTTCGCGAAGCGATGGGCGTTTTCTACGTAGTGCTCCGCACTCTGGCGCAGCTTGGCGGCGGCGGCATCGTCGAGCGTGCGCACCACCTTGGCGGGCGAGCCGATGATGAGGGAGTTGTCGGGAAACTCCTTGCCCTCGGTCACGACGCTGCCGGCGCCAACGATCGAATTGCGGCCGATCTTGGCGTTATTCAAGACCACCGCCTGGATGCCGATCAGCGAGTTGTCGCCGATGGTGCAGCCGTGCAGCATCACCTGATGCCCCACCGTCACGTTGTCGCCGATGGTCAGCGGGCAGCCGATGTCGGCGTGCAGCACCGACAGGTCCTGGATGTTGCTGTTGCGCCCGATGGTCAGCACCTCGGTGTCGCCGCGCAACACGGCGCCGAACCAGACGCTCGCGTTCTCGGCCAGTTCGACATTGCCCATGACCTGGGCGCTGTCCGCGACCCATGCGCCTTCGCCAAGGCGCGGTGCAATGCCATCCAATTCGTAAATCGCCATCGTGGTTGTCTCCGGAGGGGCAAAACTAGAATTGTAGGGATGCACCCCCGATTGAGCGCGCTGGCCGCGCTGCGCCTGACAGACCCCGACGACAAGGTGGCCGCCACGCGCACCACAGCTGCACAGGCAGCTACTGTTTTCATAGCACTCGAGCCCCTGCGCACGCCCGGCGACGATGAGGGCGTGCCCGGCCGTCCCGAGCGCCCGCTGCGCGTGGCCGCCACCGCCGTGCAGAAGCGCTCGCCGTTCACGCCCGAGGGCCGCGCCGCGCTGATCCATTCGATCTGCCACATCGAGTTCAACGCCATCAACCTCGCGCTGGACGCCGTGTGGCGCTACGACGGCATGCCCGAGGCCTACTACCGCGACTGGCTGCGCGTGGCCGACGAAGAGGCGCAGCACTTCACGCTGCTGCACACGCACCTGCAGGCCATGGGCTGGCGCTACGGCGACTTTCCGGGCCACGACGGCCTGTGGAACATGTGCGAGAAGACGAAGGACGATGTGCTCGCGCGCATGGCGCTGGTGCCGCGCACGCTCGAAGCGCGCGGGCTCGACGCCACGCCGCTGATCCAGTCCAAGCTGAAACGCGTGAACACGCCCGACGCGCTGCGGGCGGTCGAGATCCTCGACATCATCCTGCGCGACGAAGTGGGCCACGTGGCCATCGGCAACCACTGGTACCGCTGGCTGTGCGAGCGCGCCGGGCTCGACGCCGAAGCCAACTACCCGGCCCTGGTCGCGCGCTACGACGCGCCGCGCCACAAGCCGCCCTTCAACCTCGAAGCACGCGGCCGGGCGGGCTTCAGCCCCGCAGAGCTGCGCGCGCTGACCGACTCCCGTCCCGAATGACCGAAGTGATTTCCGACCAGACCTGGTCACGCGCCGAGCTGCAAGCCTGCCTGCAAGGCCGCGACACGCCGCCGCATTTCGAACGCTGCCATTTCGACGAGGCCGACCTGTCGCGCCTCGATCTGCGCGGCGCGCAGTTCACCCTGTGCAGCTTCGCCGAGACCTCGTTCGAGCGCGCGCAGTTGGCGGACACGCGCTGGGTCGGCTGCCGCGCGCGCCAGGCCGACTTCGGTCTGGCCGACCTCACGAACGCGCGCTTCCAGGACTGCGACCTCAACAACACGCAATGGGCGCGCGCCAAGCTGGCCTCGGCGCTCTTCACGGGCGTGAAGCTCACGGGCGCGCACCTCGGCGAGGTGTCGGCGCTGGGCGTCGTGTTCAAGGACTCGTTGCTGATCGACGCGCACCTGCGCGGCCTGTCGTTCCGCAAGCAGACGCTCGCGCAGCTCGACCTGTCAGAGGCCGACCTGTCGGGCTGCGATTTCCGCGAGACCATCTTCGAAGGCGGCAGCCTGCGCAACGCGCACCTGAAGCTCGCTCGCTTCGAAGGCGCCGACCTGCGCGACGTGGACTTGGGCGGCCTGCGGCTGGCCAACGCCGCGCCGTTCAAGGGCGCGACCATCTCCCACCGCCAGGCCGCCGCGCTGGTCGAGGAACTGGGCCTGCGCGTCGTCTGAGTCGCCCGAGGATCAGGACGTCGCGGTGCGGCTGTGCACCACCAGCTTCGGCGTGAAGTACTGCAGCACCTCGCCGCGCTGGTTGCGCGTCTGGCAGCGCATCGAGACCATCGCGCGGCCGGGCTTGGAGCGCGAGGGCGTGATGTCGACCACCTCGCTCACCACATGCAGCACGTCGCCGGGCCGCGTGGGCTTGGGCCACTGCAGGTCGCCGCCCGAGCCGATGATGCCGTCCGCCAGCGGAATGCCGCTGTCGACCAGCAGCTTCATGGTGAGCGCCGCCGTGTGCCAGCCGCTCGCGGCCAGCCCGCCGAAGAAGGTGTTCTTGGCGGCCTCTTCGTCGGTGTGGAAGGGCTGCGGGTCGAACTGCTGCGCGAAGGCCTTGATCTGTGCCGCGTCGAGCAGGTGTTCGCCACTCTGGAAACGGTCGCCGACCTTCAGGTCTTCGAGATACAGCTTGTCCATGGGAGTCTCCTTGTTGCGTTGCCCGTCATTCTCGGGCGATCAGACGCGCTCGAGGATGGTGGCAATGCCCTGCCCGCCGCCGATGCATTGCGTGGCCAGCGCATAGCGGCCGTTCTCGCGCGCCAGCAGCGCCGCCGCCTTGCCCGTGATGCGCGCGCCGGTGGCGCCCAGCGGGTGGCCGATGGCCAGGCCGCCGCCGTCGAGGTTGACGGTGGCCGGGTCGAGCCCGAGGTCGCGGATGCTGGCCAGCGCCTGCGACGAGAAGGCTTCGTTGATCTCGACCACGTCGAGGTCGGCCACGCTCAGGCCCGCGCGTGCGAGCGCCTTGCGCGTGGCGGGAATCGGGCCGATGCCCATGACGGCCGGGTCGACGCCCACGGTCGCGAACGAGCGGATGCGCGCCAGCGGCTTCAGGCCGTGCTTCGCGGCAAAGGCGTCGCTGGTGACCAGCACGACAGCCGCACCATCGGTCAGCGGCGACGAGGTGCCCGCCGTGACCACGCCGTCGGGGCGGAACGCGGGCTTGAGGTTGGCGAGCGCCTCGGCCGAGGTCGAGGGGCGGATGCAGCCGTCGGCATCGACCACCTCGCCGGAGGCCAGGCGCACCGGCACGATCTCGCCAGCCAGTCGGCCCTGCGCACGCGCCTCGGTCGCCTTGCGGTGCGATTCGACGGCCAGCGCTTCCTGGTCGGCGCGGCTCACGTTCCAGCGCTGCGCGACGTTCTCGGCGGTCTCGCCCATCGAGATGTAGGCATCGGTGCTGGCCAGCAGCTCGGGGCTGGGCGAGAAGTTGAAGCCGCCCTGCGGCACCATCGTCATCGACTCCACGCCCACGCACAGGAAGGCCTCGCCCATGCCCGCCTCGATCTGCGCGGCGGCGATGTGCACCGCCTGCATCGACGAGCCGCAGAAGCGGTTCACCGTCATGCCGCCCACCTCGTGCGGCAGCCCGGCCAGCAGGCCGACGATGCGCGCGAGGTTGTTGCCCTGCGACGCCTCGGGGTAGGCGCAGCCCAGGATGATGTCTTCGAGCAGCGCCGGGTCGAGGTCGGTGCGCTGCAGCAGGCCCTGCACCACGCCGGCGGCGAGCGTGTCGGGGCGCACTTCGGCCAGCGCGCCCTTCTTGGCGAAGTGGAACGGGGAACGGGCGTAGGCGGAAATCACGGCTTTCATGGGAACACTCCTTGAGGAAAAACTACCTTCCAATCGGTAGGCTTCGGGGTTCAAAAAAAGGCACGTCCGGCGTGCCCGTGGTGAAACGGATCGGTCAGTCCAGCGGCAGTGCGCGCCGCAGTTGCGCGATGGCGTCGTCGAAGTCTTCGACGCGGCCCGTCATGCGCGACGCGAGCAGCGCACCCTGGCACGACGAGAACACGAAGGCCGCGAGCGAGGCCACGGGGTTGTCTTTCTGCGCCTGCGCCGGCACCAGTGCGCCGAGCACGCCGGTGAGCCACATCACCTGCGTGTTGCGCAGGGCCTGCACGGCCTGGCGCAGGTCTTCGTTGATGCAGTCCCAGCCCGGCGCCAGCGCACCGGCCGGGCACAGGCCCGAGCCGGCCTTCAGCGTGTTGCGGTACATGCGGAAATAGGATTCGAGCGCGTCCTTGGGCTCGCGCGCGCGCGCCGCCACCCAGTCCTTGAAGCCCTGCGTGGCACCCTGGATCACCGCGATGCCCAGCGCTTCCTTGGTGGGAAAGTGGTGGTACAGGCTCGCCTTGCGCACGCCCACCGCGTTGGCCACGTCCTGGAAGCTGAAGCCCAGGTACGAACGGGTTTCGATGAGCCCGCGCGCCACCGCGAGGATCTGATCGCGGGTGCCGCCGGGGGCCAGGGTGGAAGCGTCATGCATCTACCTACTATAAGGTAGGGAAACCCGCCCCTGCAAGCGCCGGGGTCAATCGGCCTTGATGCCCGCGGCCTTCACGATGCGGCCGTTGCTCTCGAACTCGATGGCGATTTCCTTGGCGAAGGCGGCCGGCGTGCCCGGGGCGGGCACGTTGTCGGTGGCCGTGAGCTTGGCGCGCAGCTCGGGGCTGGCGAGCGCCTTGTTGATCTCGGCGTTGTACTTCGCGACCAGCGCCGCCGACGTGCCCGCGGGCGCGAACACGCCGAACAGCGAATGGATGTTGGCCGCGCTGTAGCCCAGTTCGGCCAGCGTGGGCACCTGCGGCAGGCTCTCGAGCCGCGCGGGCGCGCCCGCCGCCAGCGGGCGCAGCTTGCCCGACTGGATGTGCGCCGACAGCGTCGGGCTGGCGTTGGTCGACAAAATTTCGAACTGCCCGCTCAGTGCATCGTTGAGCTGCTGGCCGCCGCCCTTGTAGGGCACGTGCGTGATGTCCACGCCGGCCGCCGCGCGCACCTGCTCGAGCACGATGTGTCCGAGCGAGGCCGGCCCCGACGTGGCCCAGCGCACCGCGCCGGGCTGCGCCTTGGCCTCGGCGATCAGCGCGCGGAAGTCCTTCGCCTTGCTGGCCGGCGTGGCCACCAGCAGCACGGGCGAATACATCACGCTGGCCACCGGCACGATGTCCTTCAGCGGATCGAACGGCAGCTTGCCCAGGTGCGGGCTCAGCACCAGCGGGCTGATGGCCGAGAAGCCCAGCGTCGCGCCGTCGGGCGCGGCCTTGGCCACGGCGTCCATGCCGATGGCGCCGCTCGCGCCCGCGCGGTTGTCGACGATCACCGTGGTGCCCAGCTGCGCGGCGAGCCGGTCGCCGAGCGCGCGGGCGACCACGTCGCTCACGCCGCCCGCCGGGTAGGCCACGATGAGCCGCACCGTGCGCGGCACGGCCTGCGCATGCGCGCCGCTGGCCGCGCACAGCGCCGCGGCGGCGAGCAGCCGGGTCGTGGTGCGGCGCGAGTGCTTGGAGGCGGCGAGGAAGTTCATGGTGTCGATGAAAGGCATGCGTCGATGAGATAGAAGATCGGTCAGTCCAGCTGCAGCTTGCGCTCGCGGATCAGCTTGGACCATTTCTCATTGTCCGCCTTGACGAAAGCCGCAAAGGCCGCCGGGCCGAGCGGATGCACCTCGGCGCCGGCCGCCGCGAACTTGGCCTTGATCTCGGGCGTCGCCAGTGCTTTCGCAAGTTCACCCGACAGGCGATCGACCACCTCCTTGGGCATGTTGGCGGGGCCGACCAGGCCCTGGAAGCCGACCGCCTCCATGCCTGCGAGGCCCAGCTCCTTCACGGTCGGCACGTCGGGCAGTTGCGGGTCGCGCACCGGGCCGGTCACGGCCAGCGCCTTGAGCTTGCCGCCTTTCACCTGCGGCAGCAGCACGCTGCCCGCGTCGATGAGGATCTGCGTCTGCCCGCCGAGCAGGTCCTGCACGGCCGGCGCGCTGCCCTTGTACGGCACGTGCGTCATGTCCAGGCCCGTCACCTGGTTCATGAGCTCGCCGTTCAGGTGCGTCGAGGTGCCGTTGCCACCCGAGGCGAAATTGACCTTGCCGGGCTGGCCCTTGGCCCACGCCACGAACTCCTTGAGGTTCTTCGCCGGATGGTCGGGCCGCGTCACCGCGATGTAGCTGCCCTGGCTGATCTGGCCGATGTAGGTGAACTGCTTGATCGGGTCGTACGGCGGCTTGCTCTGCAGGTACGGCGCGATGGCGAAGGGGCCGGTGTTGGCCAGCAGCAGCGTGTAGCCGTCGGCTGGCTGGCGCGTGAGCTCGGTGGCCGCGATCATGCCGCTGGCGCCCGGCTTGTAGTCGACCACCAGCTGCTGCTTGAGTGCTTCCTGCAGCGGCACCTGCACCGTGCGCGCCGCGAAGTCGATGCCGCCGCCGGGCGGGTAGCCGACGATCAGGCGGATGGGCTTGGCGGTGGGAAAGCCCTGGGCCATGGCGAGGCCGGCGGTCGTGGCCAGTGCGAGGCCGGTGCAGAGTCTGCGAAGGTTCATGGATGTCTCTGGATCTCTCTTGAATGGGAGCGTCCATTTTGAAACATCCCGGGCCCTCGCGGCCCCTGCGCAGCTCAGGCTTCCTGCACCTGTACGTCGTTGCCGATGAAGTTGCGCCCGCGCGCCCCGCCCTGCGCATGGCGCAGCATCTCGCGCGCCTCGTCCTCGCCCACGCCGTAGTCGGCGAAGCGCGTCTTCACGCCCAGCGATTCGATGAAGGCCGCGAGCTGCGCCGGCGCGTCGGCCAGCGGCATGCGCAGCGCCTGCGCCAACACCGCGTCGCGGTCAGACCGCCGCCCGATGGCGCGCGCCAGCACCATCGGCAGCGGGAACGAACAGGCGATGCCGTGCGGCAGGCCGTAGCGCAGCGTCATCTCGTAGGAGATGGAATGCGCGAGCGCGGTCTTGGTGTTGGAAAACGCCATGCCCGCCTTCAGCGCCGCGAGTGCCATGCGTCCGCGCAGGTCGACGTCGTCGAGCCGGGCCATGAGCTGCGGCAGCACCTCCAGCGTGTCCTGCACCGCTGCCACGGCGAAGGTGTCGGACAGCGGATTGGCGTTGACGTTCCAGATCGCCTCGAGCGCGTGCGACAGCGCATCGAGCCCGCTCTGCAGCGTGACGGCCGCGGGCAGCGACAGCATCAGCTCCGGGTCGATGACGGCATAGGTCGGCCAGGTCTGCGGCAGGTGCAGCGAGTACTTCTTCTGCCGCTCGCGGTCCCAGATCGTGGCCCAGGGCGTGACCTCGCTGCCGGTGCCGGCGGTGGTGGGCACGGCGATGAGCGTCTTGTGGCGCGTGGCCACGAAGGGCCGCTCGCCCGCGAGCCCCGCCACCAGGTCCGCGAAGCGCCCGTGGTCGTCGGCCACCATCAGCGCCTTCGCCGTGTCGATGGCGCTGCCGCCGCCGACCGCGACGATCACCTCCACGTCGGCATGCGTGCGCCAGAACCATTCGTAGGTCTCGGCCAGTTCCGCCACGTCGGGGTTAGGCCGCGTCTGGTCGAGCGTGCAGGCCAGCGCGTCGCCTAGCACCGACGCCAGCCGGTCCAGCAGGCCCAGTGCGCGCGCCTCGGGAAAGGTCACCAGCGCGGCGCGCCGGCCTTCGAGCAGCTTCGGCAGGGACAGCAGGGCCCCTGCCCCGTACACGCTGTGCACGGGGTTGTGGTAGTTGGCGCTCATGGGAAAGTGGGTTCAGGAGGCGGCGAACGCCGCAGGGAAGGAGCGGGCCATCAGCGCGCGCCCTGCTGGATCCAGCCGCGCAGCCGGGTCGAGAGGTAGTCGGCCGTCATGACCATCACGACGATCACCAGGATGCAGGTGGCCGTGTCCTGGTACTGGAACAGTTTCATGCTGCCCACGAGCTCGAAGCCGATGCCGCCCGCGCCCACCATGCCCAGCACCGTGGCCTGGCGCAGGTTGGTCTCGAAGCGGTAGACGATCACGCCGATCCACGCGGTGACCACCTGCGGAATCACGCCGAAGATGATGGTCTGGATCGGTCCCGCGCCGGTGGCGCGCAGCGCCTCGATCGGGCCCTGGTCGATCTCCTCGATCGACTCGGCGAAGAACTTGCCGAGCATGCCCGCGCCATGCAATGCCAACGCCAGCACGCCGGGGAACGGGCCGAGTCCCACGGCCGCCACGAAGATCAGCGCCAGGATGATCTCGTTGATGCCGCGCGTGATGTTCAGCACCTGCCGCATTGCATGGAACACGGCGACGTTCGGCGAGATGTTGCGCGCCGCGAAGAAGCACAGCGGCACCGCGAGGATCACCGCCAGCAGCGTGCCCCACAGCGCGATCTGCACGGTCTCGATGGCCGGCTTCACGAGCTTGCCCATGAACTCCCAGTTGGGCGGCAGCATGCGCCCGAGGAAGTCGGCGATCCAGGGCATGCCCTTGCCGAGTTCGCTGAAGCTCACCTGGCTGCCGATGGCGGCCCACCAGAACACGCCGAATCCGGCGAGCACGGCCACGGCGTACTTCCACCAGCCGGGGTTGCCGGCGCTTCGGGCGATCAGCAGGTTGTAGCGTCCGAGGGCGATCATGATTGCTCCATGGCGAGTTGCGTGGCGGTGCGCACCGGCGCCGCATGAAGGGCCGCGGCGGGCACGCTCGGTGCTGCGGTGTCGGGCTCTGCGCCGGCAGCCGCAGCGTCGGTGCCCTCTTCCACGCCGCCCGGATAGATGAGGTGCAGCACCTCGTCGGTCAGCTCGTCGGGCCGGCCTTCGAACACGATGCGTCCGGCCGCCACGCCGATCACGCGCTGCGCGAACTCGCGGGCGTAGTCGACCTGGTGCAGGTTGCAGATCACCGTGATGCCGTCCTGCCGGCTGGCCTGCTTCAGGTAATTGAGCACCTTGCGCGAGGTCTTCGGGTCGAGGCTGGCCACGGGCTCGTCGGCCAGGATCACCTTGGGCTTTTGCGCCAGCGCGCGGGCGATGCCCACGCGCTGCTTCTGCCCGCCCGAGAGCGTGTCGGTGCGCAGGTCGGCCTTGGGGTCGAGTTCGACGCGGCGCAGGCATTCGCGGGCGATGGCGATGTCCTTCGCGGGGAACACCTGGAACCACGACAAGAGCGCGGGCATGGAACCCAGCCGCCCCGTCAGCACGTTCTTGAGCACCGACAGGCGCGGCACCACGTTGTAGTGCTGGAAGATCATCGCGACGTCGCGGCGCACCTTGCGCAGCCCGGCGCGGTCACCGCGCGAGCGCTCCCCGTCCACGTGGATCTCGCCTTCGCTCGGCTCGGCCAGGTGGTTGATGCAACGCAGCAGCGTCGACTTGCCCGCACCCGACGCGCCGAGGATGACGACGAACTCACCCTTGGCCACCGTGAGGTCGACACGGTGAAGCGCGGTGAAGTCGCCGTAGCGCTTGCACAGCCCGCGGATTTCGATCATTTCATCTTCCTCAGGTCGAGGTTCAGCACCTTGGCCGTGTCGCGGATGATGTTGTAGGCCGCATCGTTGGTCGGGTGGAAACCGTTGAGCAGGCCCTGGTCGGACCAGGGGATGTCCTTCACCTGCAGGAAGGCGGCCTGCACGCGCGTCTTCAGGTCGGCGGGCAGGTCCTTGCGCCACACGGTGGGCGACTCGGGGATCGGGTCCGACTTCCAGACTTCGACCAGGTCTTCGCGCTTGACCAGGCCCTTGGACACGGCAGCGTCGAGGATGCGGTCGGCGATGGCCGCGGCATCGACCTTCTTGTTCTGCACCGCGATCGCGCTCGAGTCGTGCGAACCCGAGAAGATCACGCGGCCGAAATCCTTGTCGGGGTTGAAGCCCGCCTTCAGCAGGCCGGCCTTCGGGAACAGATGGCCCGAGGTGGAACTCGGATCGACGAAGGCGAAGGTCTTGCCCTTGAGGTCGGCCACCGTCTTGATGCCGGTGTCCTTGTGGGTCACGATCTGGCTGTGATAGGAGGTGCGCCCGGCCTTCTTAGTCTCGGCCACCGCGAAGGCCTCGATGTCGGCCACCGTGGTGCCCAGCACATACGAGAAGGGGCCGAGGTAGGCCACGTCGAGCCGCTTGGAACGCAGCGCCTCGATCACGCCGTTGTAGTCGGCCGCCACGAAGGGCTTGACCGCAAAACCGAGGGCCTTGGACAGCATGTCCATCATGGCCTGGCTGTTGGCAATCATGGCGCGCGAGTCCTCGGAAGGAATCAGCCCGACAGTGAGAACCTGCTGTGCCCGTGCCATCGGCACGAAGGCGGACGCTGTCACGGCGGCAGTGCCGAGCAGCAGCTTTCTACGCTTCATCATGGTTGTCTCCAGTGGTCTGCGTTGCATGGAATCCTCAGGTCGTTTCGAAGGGCAAAAGTACCCGTCTCGAGTCTTCCAGTCGTGCGTGTCATGGTCATGACAACGTGAGGATTCGGGACGTCCGGCGTGTTTCTGTCGAGGCCTGGTCCGTCTTGAGCGCGAGTACATCACTGGTACTCATATCGATCAAATTCAAATTTTTTCGATGATCTATATACTGAACCTATAGATCAGAAAGGCTCCCGCGATGCGCCTCACCCAGCTGCGTTCCTTCTATGCCGTGGCCCGCGAAGGCAGCTTCACGCGGGCCGCCGAGCACCTGCACGTGAGCCAGCCCACCATCACCACGCAGGTGCGCTTTCTCGAAGAGGCCTACCAGGTCGAGCTCTTTCACCGGCGCGGCCGGCGCGTGCAGCTCACAGAGATCGGCGAACAGCTGATGCAGCTCGCGCAGCAGATCTTCAGCCTCGAAGGCGATGCGGTGGCGCTGCTCGGCGACGCCGGCAAGCTGCGCACCGGCCACCTGCGCGTGGCGGCCGTGGGCCCGTACCATGTGACCAAGATGCTGGTCGACTTCAGCCTGCGCTACCCCGACGTGAAGGTCACGGTGAGCACCGGCAATTCACAGGACGTGCTCGACCGCCTGCTCGACTACAGCGCCGACGTCGGCGTGCTCGCGCAGCTGGTGCGCGACGACCGCTTTCTGTCGGTGCCCTTCAGCCAGCACCCGGTCGTGATGTTCGTGCCCTCCACGCACCGCTTCGCGAAGCGGCGCAACATCCGCCTCGCCGAGCTGCAGGGCGAACGGCTCATCCTGCGCGAGCAAGGCTCGACCACGCGCAAGGCGCTCGAACTGGCGCTCGCGAAAGCCAAGGTCGAGGTCGACGTGGTGATGGAGATCAGCAGCCGCGAAGTGATCCGCGAAGCCGTGGCGCAAGGCCTGGGCATCGCGGCCGTGTCGGGCGTGGAGTTCGTGCCGGGGCCCAACCTGCACATGGTCGGCTTCAGCGACGCAGAAATCTTTACCTATGCCCACGTGCTGTGCCTGGCCGAGCGGCGCGAGATGCGCATGGTGAGCGCTTTCTACGACACGCTGGTGCCCGCCATCGAGGCGCGCAAGCGCAAGAGCTGAGAACGAAGGCCGCGTCAGCCGCGCGGATGGTGCGCCGCGTGCAGCTGCTTCAGGCGCTCGCGCGCCACGTGCGTGTAGATGGTGGTGGTCGAGATGTCGGCATGGCCCAGCAGCAGTTGCACCGCGCGCAGGTCGACGCCATGGTTCAGCAGGTGCGTGGCAAACGCATGGCGCAGCGTGTGCGGCGACAGTGGCACGTGGATGCCGGCAGCCGCGGCTTGCTTCTTCACGATGACCCAGAACATCACGCGCGTCATGCCCGCACCGCGTGCGGTCACGAACAGGTCGGGCGTCTGCTGGCCGTCGAGGATCACGGGGCGCGACTCGTCGAGGTAGCGCTCGATCCAGCGCCGCGCCTCGCCGCCGAAGGGCACGAGGCGCTCCTTGTTGCCCTTGCCGAGCACGCGCAGCACGCCGTCGTTGAGGCTCATGTCGATGGCCTTCAGGGCGACCAGCTCGCTCACGCGCAGGCCGCTCGCGTACATCAGCTCCAGCATCGCGCGGTCGCGCAGGCCGAGCGGGCTCTCGACATCGGGGGCGGCCAGCAGGTCGTCGACCTGCTTCTCGGACAACGTCTTGATCGCGCGCGGCATCTGGCGCGCCGGCATGAGGCGGATGCTCGGGTCGGCCGTGATGCGGCGCTCGCGCAGCGCCCAGCGGTAGTAGCGCTTGAACACCGTGAGCCGCCGGTTCGCCGACGTCGCCTTGCCCTTGGTGGACAGGCGCACGCCCATGTAGGCCTGCAGGTCGGTCTCGCGCGCGGCGTCGAGCCCCATGCCGTCGCGCTGTTCGCGCAGCCACTGCGCGAACAGCGCGAGGTCGCGGCGGTAGGCGGCCAGTGTGTTCTTCGACAGCCCGTCCTCGAGCCAGAGGGCGTCGATGAAGGTGTCGATGTCGGCGGTGGGGGGAGCGGCGGCGGCCTCGGTCATGCGGTGCAAGATAACAAAAGAAAAAGCCGCCCGGAACGCGGGCGGCTTTCGGGGGAAGCGAAGCCGGTCAGTCGAGCTTGAGGTTCTGCTTCTTCACGACCTGCTTGTACACGTCGAACTCGGCCTTGATCTGCGCGGCGAACTGGTCGGGCGTGTTGGCCACGATCAGCGAACCGGTGTCTTCGATGCGCTTCTTCACGGCCGGATCTTCCACCGCCTTCTTCACGCCGGCGTTGATCTTGTCGACCACTTCCTTCGGCAGGCCCTTCGGGCCGAGGATGCCGTAGTAGGCCATGCGGTTGACCGGCTCCAGGCCGACTTCCTTGAAGGTCGGCACGTTCGGCAGGCCGGCCACGCGCGTCGGCGCCGACACCACGATCGGCACCAGGCGGCCGCTCTGGATGAAGGGCATCGCCGAGGGCAGGTTGTCGAAGATGATCGGCACCTGGCCGGCCACCACGTCGTTCAGCGCCGGGCCCGCGCCGCGGTACGGGATGTGCGTGACGAAGGTGGTGGTCAGGCTCTTGTACAGCTCCATCAGCAGGTGGCCGATGCCGCCCGTGCCCGACGAGGCGTACGAATACTTGCCCGGGTTCTTCTTCAGCTCGGCCACGAACTCGGCGTAGTTCTTGGCGGGGAAGCTCGGGTTCACGGCGATCACGTTCGGCGTGGCCGCGATGTTGATGATCGGCGTGAAGTCGGTGATCGGGTCGTACGGCGTCTTCGGGTTGATGGCCGGGTTGGCGGCGGTGCTCGACACCGTGGCCACGCCCAGCTTGTAGCCGTCGGCCGGTGCGCGCGCCGTTTCGGCCGCGCCCACGATGCCGCCGCCACCGGCGCGGTTGATCACCACCACGGGCTGGCCCAGCACCTTGCCCAGCGGGTCGGCGATCACGCGCGCCACGATGTCCGTCGTGCCGCCGGGTGCGAACGGCACGCTCAGTTCGACCGGCTTGGTGGGATAGCCCTGCGCGAAACTCTGACCTGCCACTGCGACCAGCGCGGCGGCGCCCGCAAGCGCGCTCCATTGACGACGTTGCATCGATAACTCCTTGACTAGACGGGACCGGCCGAGGCGGCCGGAAAAAAGCGAAGCCCGGATGCTAGCGGGTCGGGGCTTTCCGTCATGCTGTGGAATACCCACGGTTGTGCCGGTTTATGCTCGAAGCGGTGAACTACGCGCAGCTGCTCTTCCCCGATTTCTCCCTCATCGCCATCGGCTGGCTCCTGTGCCGCTACACCGCGCTCGACCGCCGCGTGTGGGACCAGGTCGAGAGCCTGGTGTATTACTTTCTATTTCCCGTCCTGCTGTTCCATTCGATCGTGCGCAGCCCGCTCGACTTCGGCGCGACCTCGAGCCTGCTGACCGCGGGCGTCGGCGTCGGGCTGGCCGGCATCGCGATGGCCTACGCCCTGCCCTTCGTGCCGGGCCTGCGCTCGCACATCGACCGGCACGACCATGCCGCGAGCGCGCAGATCGCATTCCGCTTCAACTCGTTCATCTGCCTGGCGCTGGCCGAGCGGCTGGCCGGGCCGGAAGGCCTGCTGCTGATTGCCGTGTTGATCGGCGTGTGCGTGCCGATGTTCAATATCGCCGCCGTGTGGCCGATGACGCGGCACGCGCAGACCGGCTTCGTGCGGCAGCTGGTGCGCAACCCGCTGATCGTGGCGACGCTGGCGGGGCTGCTGGCCAATGTGCTGGGGCTCACGGTGCCTGGCTGGTTGACGCCGACGCTCACGCGGATCGGGGCTGCGTCGCTGGCGTTGGGGCTGCTGGCGGCGGGGGCGGGGATGCAGTTCGCGACGTTGGGGAGGGGGAAGGTGTTGGCGGTGTCTGTGTTGGCGATACGGCATTTCTTTTTGCCGCTCGTGGCTTGGGGGTTGTCGCTGGCTTTGAAGCTGGACGCTACGCAGGCTTCGGTGTTGATGGCCTTCTCAGCCGTGCCGACCGCGTCGAGTGCCTATGTGTTGGCGGCGCGGATGGGCTACAACGGACCGTACGTCGCGGGGCTGGTGACGCTGTCGACCATCCTTGGGGTGGTTAGTTTGCCGTTTGCATTGGCGCTACCTCGGTAGTTGGACGTCTTCAGGGATTTGCTTCCCGAGGCCGGGTCTCGCCCCGGCAGGCGACCTACTTTTCTTTGCTTCGCCAAAGAAACGTAGGCAAAAGAAAGGCGACCCTACTGTCTGCGTCCCTCCGCTTCGCTACGGGCAACCTGCGGTGCTCACGTTTCGCGGGGTCTCGCCCAAACTCGCTTCGCTCAAACAAGGGCGAGCCCTGATCCGCGAAACGCTCCGCTCCTCGGCGCATACAGAAGGGATTGGGGAACCCCTCGGGCCATCGCTTCGCTCGGCCAGTGGGCCGCAGCAGGCGCTGCGCGCCTGCTGCGGCGGGGATCGGTAGTGGCGTTGGTCGTTGCGTGAGCGCAGGCGCCAGCGCTAGTGCAAATGCAGAGGTGACTGTGAGCACGAGCACAGCTCGTGGCATGCGGCTGTTGGAAGTTCCCGGGCCGAGCGAAGCGACGGCCCGCTGGTATCCAAATCCCCTCTGGCTGCGCCGAGGAGCGCAGCGTTTCGCGGATCAGGGCTCGCAGCTGTTTGAGCCGCAGGCGAGTTCTGCGAGACCCCGCGAAACGCGAGCACCGCAGGTTGCCCGCAGCGAAGCGGAGGGTCGCAGACAGTGGGGTCGCCTTTTCTTTGCTTACTTTCTTTTGGCGAAGCAAAAGAAAGTGAGTCGCCCGCCGGGGCGAGACCCGGCCTCGGAAAACAAACCAGCCCCAGGGCTCAGCGTGCCAACAAAGCAGGCACCGCAGAAGCCAACATAGCAACCCCTGAAAGAGTCAACAAGCTCAGCACGATCTTGCGAAACGCCGCTTCGCTGATCCCGATGTAAAGCCGCGCACCCAACAACACCGGCACTGCAACAGCCGCCGCGACCAATGCCAAAAGAGGCACCACAGAACGCCCAATGCTCCCGCTAGCCACATGCACCGCAAATGCCACAGCCAGCATCGAGAGATTGAAGTTTTGGATCACAGCGCGCTGCGTGTCGCGCTGGAAGCCCCGCAGCGTGCACCACAACGTAGGCACGACACCCGAGAAGCCCCCGATGCCCGCCATCACACCGCCGATGGCCCCCGCAACGCCGTCCGCCGCGCGACCGCCAAAAGTGATCTTCGGCAAGTGCTGCGACATCAGCATGGCCGGGCACCACAGCACCAGCAGCGTGCCCAGGCACACCTTGAACAGCACGATGTCCAGGTGCGGCAGCAGCCAGACACCGAAGGGCACGCCGACCAGGCCGCCGAGCACGAAGGGCCAGAGGATGCGTTTGTCGAAAGTCCGCCGCACCGTGAGCGCCGCAATCACCTGCCCCGTGAGGGCGCCGAACAGCGCGAGCACGGCGGCCAGTTGCGGCTCCAGCGTCCAGGCCCACACAGACATCGCGACCATGCCGAACGCAAAGCCCGACAGGCCCTGCACGAAACCCGCCAGCACAGCGCCGACGATCACATAGACATACAAGGCTTGCATGCGGCCGATGATAGGGGCCGCATGCAGAAGCTCTCACGCCCGGAGGAGATCTATGCCGACGCAGGCACCAGCGCCGTGCGACGCACGCGCCGCACATTGAAGGCACTGGCGATCAGCACGCCCTGCACCAGCGCCAGCCCGACGATCACGCTCGTGTACTGGCCGTGGTCCATCAGGCGACCGAACACCAGCGGCGCCACGGCCTGGCCGATGTCTAGGCCCGCGTACACCACGCCGTAGACGCGCCCGGTCGCATTGGGCGGCGTCGACTTCTTCACCAGCAGGTCGCGCGACGGCCCGGCGATGCCCGAGACGAAACCCATCGCGCCGAACAGCACCGGCACCATCACCGGCGGAAACTGTGCAAAGGCCAGCACCAGCGCCAGCGCCGCCGCCACGCCGAAGCCCGCGCCCACGATGCGCTCGCAGCGCGAGGGATCGGACGCCAGGAAGCCGCCCACCACCATGCCGGCCGCGCTCGCCACCATGTAGACCGTGAGGCACACCGCCACCAGCGCCACCGGCACCGCGTGCAGGTGGCCGGCGGCCACGGGCGCGAAGGTCTGCACCACGCTGATCACGGCGGCATAGAAAAAGAAGAAGCCGAAGCACATCCACACGGCCGGGATGCGCAGGAAGTCGAACTCGCCGCCGACCGGCGTGGGCTCGCCGTGCCCCGTGGCCTTGTGCACGGCCGCTGCGTCGAGCGCCAGCACGCCGCGGTAGATCCACAGGATCAGCAGCACCACGATCGCCACCACGCCGGCCGAGGCCAGCGCCACGCGCCACGAAAAGGCAATGGCGATCGGCACCACGAAGGCCGGCGCCAGCGCCCAGCCCAGGCTGCCGGTGATGCCGTGCACGCTGTAGGCATGGCCCAGCCGCGTGGGCGCGACCTTGCGGTTGAACAGCGTGTAGTCGACCGGGTGGAACACGCCGTTGCCGATGCCGCCGACCACCGCGCACGCCAGCAGCATCCAGTAGCTCTGCGCCATGGCATAGCCGAAGGCCGCGAGCCCCAGCGCGCCCAGCCCGACGAACAGCACCGGGCGCGGGCCCAGCTTGTCGACGATGAAGCCCGAGGCCGCCTGCACGATGCACGAGACCACGAAGAACACGGTGAGCACCGCGCCGAGCTCGACATAGCTCACCTGGAACGCGTCCTTCAGCCACGGGAACAGCGGCGCCAGGATGAGCTGGCTGAAATGGCTCACCGCATGCGCCAGGCCGACCAGCCCGATCAGTTGGGCGTCGCTGCGCAAGGAGGGGGCGGGGGCCGCATTCGGCGTGGAAGTGGATGACATGGATTGCTACAAAAAACCGGGGGGAGCACCGATGCTATGCGGCGCCGACGCGGCAGAATGGCGATACAGCGACAACATTTGTCGAAACCATGCCAAGCGCCGTTCCCCCCCACGCTCCGCCCGCTCCCGAGCCAGCCTCCCCCGCCAAGGCGCGCGGAACGCCCACCGCGCCGACCAACAGCGTGGGCCCGCTCACGCCGCACCTGTACGCCCCCGACGCGGTGCGCCCGCTGCGCGCCAAGGAACACTTCCTGAGCGCCGACACGCTGGTCGAACTGCACGAGCACCCGTGGCCGCAGCTCACGTTCTCCACGCGCGGCGTGATCCGTTTGAGCACGCAGGACGGCAGCTACATCGTGCCGCCGTCGCGCGCGCTGTGGGTGCCGGCCAACATGCCGCACAGCATCACGCTGATCGAAGACGCCGAGCTGCGCACCGTCTACCTGCACGCCTGGATCGCGCCCACCTGGGAGAAGTGCGAGGTGCTCGAGATCAGCCCGCTGCTGCGCGCCCTGATGCTCGCGCTCGACACCACGCCCGACGGCCTGCCCCCGGCCGACCCGCACGCGCCGCAGCGCGAACGCATGATCGCGCCGTTGCTGGTCGACGAGGTCGAGCGCGCCACGCAGATCCGCATCGACGTGCCGCTGCCCTCCGACAAGCGCCTGCGCCAGCTGTGCGAGACGCTGCTGCGCAACCCGGCCGACCGCGCCACGCTGGCCGAACGCGCCGCCGCCATCGGCGCCAGCGAGCGCACGGTGGCGCGGCTGTTTCGCGACCAGCTCGGCATGAGCTGGCAGCAATGGCGCCAGCAGGCCGTGATGGCGCACGCGCTGCCGCTGCTGGCGCGCGGCATGGCCGTGAGCCAGGTGGCGTCGGCCAGCGGCTACGCCACCGACAGCGCCTTCTGCGCCATGTTCAAGGCGGCCACGGGGCGCTCGCCCACCTCGTTCCAGCACCGCAAGCGACCGGCCACCCTTTGATGCCGCAGGGCATGGACGGGGCACGCCATGGTGCTCTGGCAAGATCGGCGACCGACACCGACACCATGCACTCACCGATCCCCCTGCACATCGCGGCCGAGGCCAGGCCTGCAACGTGGACCGCCGACATCTGGCTGCGCATCCGCCGCCATTTCCTGCTGAAGGCGGTCGGCACCACGGCCTTCACCTGGCTGTTCTTCATCGGCTACTTCCACCTGCTGCGCAACCCGGCCTTTCCGGTCACGGTGATGCCGCTGACGGCGCTGGACCACCTGATTCCGTTCCAGCCCTACACGCTCGGCGCCTACCTGTCGCTGTGGGTGTACGTGGGCTTCGCGCCGGGGCTGCAGCTCACCTTTCGCGAGCTGGTGGTCTACGGGCTGTGGATCGGCGCGCTGTGCCTGAGCGGCCTGGGCCTCTTCTACTTCTGGCCGACGCAGATCCCGCCGATGGACATCGACGTCTCGGGCTACCCCGGCTTCGCGATGCTGCAGGGCGTGGACGCGGCGGGCAACGCCTGCCCCTCGATGCATGTGGCGGTCGCCATCTTCACGGCCGTGCGCCTGGCCGACGTGCTGCGCGCGGCGCGCACGCCATGGCTGTTGCAGGCGATCAACTGGGCCTGGTTTGCCGCCATTGCCTATTCCACGCTGGCCGTCAAGCAGCATGTGGTGCTCGACGCGGTGGCCGGCGCGCTGCTCGGGCTGGCCTTTGCGCTGCCCTCGTTGCGCTGGCGCCCCGGTCGCCGTTGATCCGGGGCCGACCCGAGGATTTCCCTAAGGTCGAAGCGGATATCATCAATCACCATTGATCATCAACACAGGCCGAACGAGGAAGGGATCGACCCGTGGCCCGCCACCCGCAAGGGACAGGCAGCCCATCGATCAACGGCGGCACAAGACGACAGGCATCGCAGATGAGTTCGCTGAAGGAATTGCAGGACCTGATCCACGAGAAGTACGGCATCGAACCGTCCAAGCTCGACCCGCACGCCTCGATGCGTGAAACCGGCGGACTCGATTCGCTGGCACTGGCCGAATTCCTGTTCGCCATCGAAGACCATTTCGGCATCACCATGCCCGACGAAGACGCGAGCATCGACACCCTGGCCGAGCTCGCGCAGCTGGTCGACAAGGTCCGGGCCGCCAAGACAGCGTGAGCACGCACGAAGTCGCCGTCACCGGACTGGGCGTCATGGCGCCGCATGGCGACGCGCCCGACGCGCTGTTCGACGCGCTGCTGCAGGGCCGCTCCGCCATCGCACCGGTCTTTCCCGAACTCCCCAAACCCGCCGCCGCCGCCACGGTCGCCTTCGACGAGACGCGCTGGTTCACCAAGCTGCAGCTCGCGGGCGTCGACCGCGTGAGCCAGCTGGCCGTGGCCGCCGCCGACCTCGCCCTGCGCGATGCCGGCCTGGCGCTGGGCGATGCCGGCATCGATGCCGAGCGCGTCGGCGTCTACGCCGGTTGCGGCATGGGCGGCGCCGCCGCACTCGAAGCCGCCTACCGCGGCAACGGGCGCGTCTCGCCGCTCACCATTCCCGCCTTCATGCCCAACGCGCCGGCCGCCCACGTGGCGATGCGCAACGGCGTGCTGGGCCCGGTGCTCACGTACTCGGTCGCCTGCGCCTCGTCGTCGGTGGCCATCGCCGAGGCCGCCAAGGCGGTGCAGCGCGGCGAGGTCGACATCGCCATCGCGGGCGGCAGCGAAGCGCTGATCGTCCCAGGCGTGGTGCTGGCCTGGCAGGCCATGCAGACGCTGGCCGGCTTCCAGCCCGGCGAAGCGGCCGGCGCGGTGCGCCCCTTCGCCACCGACCGCAGCGGCTTCGCACTGGGCGAAGGCTCGGCCTTCCTCATCCTCGAATCGGCCGAGCGCGCCCGCGCGCGCGGCGCCCGCCGCTACGCCACGCTGGCCGGCTGGGGCCTGAGCAGCGACGCCACCCACCTCACCAAGCCCGACGCACCGGGCCAGGCCCGCGCCCTGCGCGCCGCGCTGCGCCAGGCCGGCCTGCAGCCGCGCGACGTGGGCTACTGCAACGCCCACGGCACGGCCACGCGCATCGGCGACGTGGTCGAGCGCAACGCGCTGGCCGAGGTCTGGGGCGCCGACTTCGACACCCTGCGCGTCAGCTCGACCAAGGCGCTGCACGGCCACATGCTGGGCGCGGCCGGGGCCATCGAGGCGCTGATCACCGTGCTGGCGCTGCACCGGCGCGAGCTGCCGCCCAACGCGAACTGCCACGACATCGATCCCGACTGCCGGATGAACCTCGTCGCCCCCGGCGACAGCGCCGCCCCCGCGCTCGAGGCCGCCATCAGCAACTCCTTCGCCTTCGGCGGCACGAACTCCGTGCTGCTGTTCCGCCAAGGCTGAACTGCGTGCTTTTGCGGGCCGTGCGCACCCCGTGGCGCTGTGCCCCGCGCGATAGAGACATTCCGGGCTCTCCGGTATGCTGGTGGGCGCTTCTCCCCCCATGTCCGTCCAAGGAGGCCACCATGCACGTTCGCTCCACATTCATCGCCCTCGCCCTGCTCGTCGCAGGCGCCTCGGTGCAGGCCGACAACCTGCTCGACCAGCTGAAAGAACAGGCCGGCGCGGCGGTCAACTCGCAAGGCAGCAGCAACAGCGGCGCCGGCGGCTCCGCGCTCAGCAACCTCAGCCTCGGCGGCTTCAAGATGCCCGCCATCGGCTCCAGCACCGTCGGCAGCGCGGCCGGCGTGCTCGAGTACTGCGTCAAGAACAACTACCTCGGCGGCGATGCCGCCTCCGTCAAGGACAAGCTGCTGGCCAAGATCACCGGCCAGAAGAAACAGGAAAACGACTTCGCGAGCGGCGCCAAGGGCCTGCTCAAGGGCGGCGACGGCAAGTCGCTCAACCTCAAGGGGCTGTCGTCGAAGGTCAAGGAAAAGGCCTGCGACTACGTCCTGAAGAACGCGACCTCACTGATCTAGGCTCTTTCTCTCTCTCCCGCTCTCCGCGCGCGGCGTGTCCGCCGTGCGCGCGCCCCGCTTCATGAATCCGGCTTCCCCTTCCTCTTCCCCCGCACCGTCTCTTCGCCAGCGCCTCGCACGCTGGGTTCCCTGTCTTGGCTGGCCCCGACCTTCCGCCGCGCTGCTGCGCAACGAGGCCATGGCCGGCATCACCGTCGCGCTGATGGTGCTGCCGCAGGGCGTGGCCTATGCGGCGCTGGCCGGCATGCCGCTGGTCACGGGCGTGTACGCGGCGCTGTTTCCGGCGCTCATCGCCGTGATGTTCAGCTCGTCGCAGCGGCTGTCGGTGGGGCCGACCGCGCTCACCAGCCTGCTGGTGGGCGCGTCGCTCGCGCCGCTGGCGGTGGCGGGCAGCGACGAATGGGTGGCGATGGCGGTGTGGCTCACGCTGATGTCGGGCGCGATCCAGATCGTGCTCGGCGCGGGGCGCTTCGGCTGGCTGCTGCGGCTGGTCAATTCGCCGGTGCTGATCGGCTTCACGCAGGGCGCGGCGGTGCTGATCGCGATCTCGCAACTGCCCGCGCTGCTGGGCTTCACGGGCCGCACCATCCCGCAGGTGCTGCAGGGCGGGCCACTGCCCGACCTCACGGCCATCGCCTTCGGCCTGGGCAGCATCGCCGTGCTGTGGCTGGGCAAGCGCTGGGTGCCGCGCTTCCCGACCACGATGGCGCTGGTGGCTGGCGCCGCGGCCATCAGCTGGAGCATCAACTACGCGCTGCGCGGCGGCGCCGTGGTGGGCGCCCTGCCCTCGGGCCTGCCTTCGTTCTACTGGCCCGGCCTGCTGCCGGCGCACACCTTCAGCGCGCTGGTGCTGCCGGCGCTGATGATCACGCTGGTGAGCTTTCTTGAAACCGCCTCGAGCGCCAAGGTCGACAACGGCCGCGCCGGCACGCTGTGGAACGAAAACCAGGACCTGATCGGCCAGGGCCTGGCCAAGCTGGCCTCGGGCTTCTCGGGCGCGTTCCCCACCAGCTCGTCGTTCTCGCGCTCGGCCATCACGCTCTACGCAGGCGCGCAGACCGGCTGGGCGACGCTGTTCAGCGTGGCCGTGGTGGCCGGTGCGCTGCTGTGGCTCATGCCGCTGCTGTACCACGTGCCGCAGGCGGTGCTGGCGGCGGTGGTGGTCACGGCCATCCTCGGGCTGGTGAAGCCGTCGAGCTTCACGGCGCTGTGGCGCATCTCGAAGCTGGAGGCCGGCATCGCCTTCGGCACCTTCGTGCTCACCATCGCCACCGCGCCGAGCATCTACTGGGGCGTGCTGGGCGGCCTGCTCGCCAGCCTGGCGCACTACATGTACCGCCACCTGCACCCGCGCATCATCGAAGTGGGCCTGCACCCCGACGGCAGCCTGCGCGACCGCCACCTCTGGAAGCTGCCGCCGCTCGCGCCGCAGCTGTATGCGGTGCGCATGGACGCCGAACTCGACTTCGCCTCCGCCTCCACGCTGGAGCGCGCGCTCACGGTCGCACTGGCCGAGCGCCCCGACCTGACCGACGTGTGCCTGTTCGCGCAGCCGATCAACCGCATCGACATCACCGGCGCCGAGGTGTTCGGCTCGATCCGCCGGATGATGGAATCCAAGGGCGTGCGCCTGCACCTGAGCGGCATGAAGCTGCCGGCCATGCAGGTGCTGGAACGCGCCGGCCTGCTGGCGCCGGGGCCGATGCTCTTCAGCTATCGCACCGACGCCGAAGCGCTGGCCGCGCTGATGCCGCGCATCGACATGCCCGAAGAAGCCGAAGCGGCGGCCTGACCGCGCGCGCCTCTTCCCCCACACGGGCGCCATGAAAACCACCATCGAAGAACTGGTCGCCTTCCGCGCCGTGGTGGATACCGGCTCGATCACCGCCGCGGCCGACCAGTTGGGCCAGACCGTGTCGGGCATCAGCCGCGCATTGAGCCGGCTCGAGCAGAAGCTCGGCACCACGCTGATGCGCCGCACCACGCGGCGGCTCGAACTCACCGAGGAAGGCGCTGCCTTTTTGCAGCGCACGCGCGCCATCCTCGACGCGATCGACGACGCCGAGGAGCACATGGCCGCGCGCCGTCAGCAGCCCGCCGGCCGGCTGCGCGTGAACGCGGCCTCGCCTTTCATGCTGCACGCCATCGTGCCGCTGGTGCCGGAGTTCCGCCGGCTCTACCCGCAGATCAGCCTCGAACTCGACACCGACGACCTGCCCATCGACCTGCTGGAGCGGCGCACCGACGTGGCGATCCGCATCGGCCCGCTGCGCGATTCCACGCTGCATGCGCGCCCGCTCGGCACGCACCGGCTGCGCGTGCTCGCGAGCCCCGCCTACCTCGACGCCCACGGCAAGCCGCGCAAGGTCGACGAACTGGCCGGGCACGCGCTGCTGGGCTTCACCCAGCCCGAGTCGCTGAACCGCTGGCCGCTGCGCGGCGTGCACGGCGACGAATGGACCATCGCGCCCACCGTGGTCGCGTCCAGCGGCGAGACGCTGCGCCAGCTGGCGCTGGCCGGCGTGGGCATCGTCTGCCTGTCGGACTTCATGACCGCCGCCGACCGCGCCAGCGGCGCGCTGGTGCAGGTGCTGCCCAAGGACACGGTCGACGTGCGCCAGCCCGTCAACGCCGTGTATTACCGCAACACGCAGCTGTCGGCGCGCATCACCTCGTTCCTCGATTTTCTGTCGCAGCGCATGGGCTGACCGGCCGGGTTCAGCCCGGCGGCATCCGCTCGAACTTCGGCAGCGCCGGGTCGAGGAAGTCCCAGGCGTGCCCGCGCACCGCGTACGTGACCGCCTGCGGCCGGTAGCGCCCCGGGTCGTCCAGGCTGGCGGCATGCACGGTGAAGACGCCGGGCATCGCCGCGAAGGTCATGTACACGGGCGAGCCGCAGGTCGGGCAGAACGCGCGTGTCTTCATGTTGCCGCTGTCGCCCTTGAGGCTCCACAGCGTGGCCGCGCCCGTCTGCTTCACCTTGGCACCCGCGAAGCTGAGGTACGAGCCGTGGCCCGTGCCGCTCTTGTGCTGGCAGTCGAGGCACTGGCAGTCGTTCTGGTACACGGGTTCCCCTGAAATCTCGTAGCGGATGGCGCCGCATGCGCAACCGCCGGTGTAGGCCGGGTTCATGGTTCTTGTCCTTTCGAAGTGGTGAAGGGCAATCTAGTCGCGCAAGGACTGGAGCAGGGAGTAACAAGATCGTCGTGAATCCGGGACGCGCCAGAATCCGGCAGTCACGCAGCCCTATCCCAAGGAAATGCCATGCACGTCGACCTGGTGTCCGAAGCCCAACACGACTCGCTCATCGAGCTGCTGGCCGAGTTGCACGCCTTCTACAACGAAGGCACGCACGTGCCGCGCGAGTGGGTGCGCGACCACCTGCTGGGCAATCTCCTGGCGCCCGGCTCGCCGCACCAGCTCGTGGTGGCGTCGACAGACGCGCGCACCGTGGTCGGCCTGGCCGCGATCACCTGGGTTTTTTCGCTGGTCGACTTCGCGCCTGAACAGCGCAGGCACTGCCAGCTCAAGGAGCTCTATGTGAAGTCGGGCCACCGCAGCGCCGGGGCGGGTCGCGCGCTCATGGCCTGGGTGGCGGCACGTGCCGTCGCCCAGGGGTGCCACCGCATCGACTGGCCCGTGAAGGCGACGAATGCGCGGGGCATTGCGTTCTACGAAGGGCTCGGCGCGTTCCGGGTGACCGAGCGGCTGAGCTACCGGCTGCTGCAGCCGGCCTTGAGCGAGCTGGCGGCCTTCACGGCCCCTGCGTGACGACCAACCGCTCGACCGCCGCCGACGCGATCTCATAACCGCTCACGCCCATGTCGGCCGATGCGTAGCGCGCCGCCTTCAGCGTGCCGCTCACGCGCACCGTGTCCATCGCGTGCAGCCCCTTCACGGGCGCGGGCGCGATCACGTGGACGATCTGGTTGGCGGGCGGCGGCGGGGTGTGGATGCAGGCGCCGAAGTACGGCACCAGCAAGAATTCGCGGATGCCGTCTTGCGTGGCATCGAGCGGCACGACGAAGCCCGAGAGCTTCACGGGTTTGCCGTCGAGCGAGACGTTGACCGGCGCGTTGTCCCAGACGGCGCGCATCTCGTCGAGCATCTGGATCGCGCGCGGGTCGTTGTCGCGCAGCGCTTCGAGGCTGATGTTGCGGTAGCGCTTGGTGGGGTCCCACTCCTTGGGAATCAGCGCCTCCCACGAAAGCTCTGGCGCGGCCGGCGAGACCGCGGCCTGCCCGCCCGCCCCCTCCTGGCCACAGCCGGCCAGTCCGATGCACGCGAAGGTCACTAGCAACGCCGACACGACGCGCGAAACGAAAGCACTCATGCCCCCATTGTGCTTGCCGCATGTTTCAGGCGTGCAAACCGGGACTTGCTGTTTGTTTGAAACAGATGACACAAGTTACAGACAGCACCAGAATGCCGCACCACGACCACGAGGAGATCCGCATGGCACCCACAGGATGGCTTGGATTGACGTCACTCGGCACGGTTCACACCGCGATCAGCCTGATCGCCGTGTTCGCAGGCATCTGGGCCCTGCTGCGCTACAAGGAAATCACGCTGCGCACCGGCCTGGGCCAGGTCTTCGTCTGGGCCACGGTGCTGACCTGCCTCACGGGCTTCGGCATCTTCCAGCACGGCGGCTTCGGCAAGCCGCATGCGCTGGGCATCATCACTTTGGTGGCGCTGGCCGTCGGCGCGCTGGCGGGGCATGGGCGGCTCGGGCCGAAGTCGCGCTATATCGAAGCCGTCGCCTATTCGGCGAGCTTTCTCTTCCACTGGATTCCGGCCTTCACCGAAACGCTGACACGGCTGCCGCTGGGCGCACCGCTGCTGCCGAACGCCGACGCGCCCGAACTGAAGGCGATCACCGCGGTGCTCGGCGCGCTGTACGTGGTCGGCGTCACGCTGCAGATCAAGCGGCTGCGCGGCGACAAGCCGGTCAGTCCTGCACCCGTCCGCGCAGGCTCTTGATCTGCGAACGCTGGCTCTTGCCTTCGAGCCGGCGCTGCTTCGAACCGTAGGTGGGCTTGGTGGCGCGCCGCACGCGCGGCGGCGTGGCCACGCTGTCGATCACCGCCTGCAGCCGCGCGAGCGCGTCGGCGCGGTTCATCTCCTGCGTGCGGTGCTGCTGCGCCTTGAGCACGAACACGCCTTCCTGCGTGATGCGGCTGTCGCGCAGGGCGAGCAACCGCTCCTTCACGTCGGCCGGCAGCGAGCTGGCATGGATGTCGTAGCGCAGGTGCACCGCGCTCGACACCTTGTTGACGTTCTGCCCACCCGCCCCCTGCGCGCGGATGGCGCTGAAGTCGACCTCGTCGGGGTCGATGGCAACAGGCAGTGAACGAAGACTCATCCGGCCATTCTCCAGGAACACCGCGGAACCGGCTTTGCCGGGCCGCTGGTGTTGCCCCCGGTAGGGGGTTGGCGAAGCGACACGCAGTGCGCGAAGCCTGGGGGCGAGCTCAGACCCTTTCGAACACGGCGGCAATGCCTTGGCCGCCGCCGATGCACATCGTGACCAGCGCGTAGCGGCCGCCCGTGCGGTGCAGTTCGGCGATCGCCTTCGTCGTGATGATCGCGCCGGTCGCGCCCACCGGGTGGCCCAGCGAAATGCCCGAGCCGTTGGGGTTCACCTTGGCCGGATCGAAGCCCAGTTCCTTGATGACGGCGCAAGCCTGCGCCGCAAAAGCTTCGTTCGACTCGATCACATCGAAGTCGCTGACCTTCAGGCCCGTGCGCTCCAGCACCTTGCGCGTGGCCGGCACCGGGCCGATGCCCATGTACGCCGGCTCGACGCCCGCATGCGCGTAGCCCACGAGGCGTGCCAGCGGCTTCAGGCCCAGCGCCTTCACGCGGCCACCTTCGGCCAGCACCACGGCGGCGGCGCCGTCGTTGATGCCCGAGGCGTTGCCGGCGGTCACGAGGCCGTCCTTCTTGAACGCGGGCTTCATCTTCGCGAGCGTATCGACGGTGGTGTCGGCGCGCACGTGCTCGTCGGTGTCGAACAGCACGACGCCCTTGCGCGTCTTCACCTCGACCGGAACGATCTGTTCCTTGAAGCGGCCCGCGGCAATGGCGGCGGCGGCGCGCTGCTGGCTGGTCACGGCCAGTTCGTCCATCTGCTCGCGCGTGATGCCGTAGCGCGCGGCCACGTTCTCGGCCGTGATGCCCATGTGGATCTTCTCCCACGGGTCGTGCAGGATGCCCAGCATGTAGTCGACCAGCACCGCGTCGCCCATGCGTGCGCCGTAGCGGGCCGAGGTGTCGAAGTACGGGCCGCGGCTCATCGATTCGGAGCCGCCGCCGATGGCGATGTCGCAGTCGCCCAGCGCAATGGCCTGCGCCGCCGACACGATGGCCTGCAGGCCCGAGCCGCACAGGCGGTTCACGTTGAAGGCCGGCGTCTCGATCGGGCAGCCCGCGTCGATGGCGGCCACGCGGCTCAGGTAGGCGTCCTTCACGTCGGTGGGGATCACGTTGCCCATGACCACATGGCCGATGGCGTCGGCGGCCACGCCGCTGCGCTCGATGGCGGCCTTGACGGCGGTGGTGGCCAGTTGCGTATTGGGCACGTCCTTGAGCGCGCCGCCGAAGGTGCCGATGGCGGTGCGGGCGGTGCCGACCACGAAGATGTCGCGTGAAGTCATGGGATGGATCTCCTGGATTGAAAAAACGAAAACAAGGAATTCTTCAGCGGCCCGTGAAGGCTGCGGGCTTCTTGCCAAAAAAGGCATCGAGGCCGATGCGGAAATCGGCGGTGGCCGCGCACGACTGGAACGCGGCCGACTCGGCATCGAGCTGGCTCGCCAGGTCGCGGTCGAGCGAGCCGCGCATCAGCCGGCGCAGGTGGCCCAGCGCCACGGTCGGGCCCTTGGCCAGCCGCTGCGCGAGCGCCATCGCCTCGGATTCGAGCTCGGCCGCGGGCACCACGCGGTTGATGAGGCCCAGGCGTTCGGCGGCGGCGGTGTCGTAGGTGTCGCCGAGCATCGCGATTTCCAGCGCGCGGCGCATGCCGACGAGGCGCGGCAGCGCCCACGAGGCGCCGACGTCGCAACTGGTGCCGACGTTCACATAGGCCAGGTTGAAGCGCGTGCCCTCGGCCGCGAGCACGAAGTCGGCCTGCAGCATCAGGCTCAGCCCTGCGCCGGCCGCCACGCCGTGCACCTGCGCGACCAGCGGCGCGTCCATGGCGTCGAGCACGGTCAGCGCCTCGTGCAGCGGGCCGATGAGGTCGGCCGCGCCCTGCTTCGGGTCGGCGCTCAGCACGCCGAGGTCGCCGCCGGCCATGAAGCCCTTGCCCGCGCCGCTCAGCAGCACGGCGCGCACGCTCTTGTCGGCAGCCAAAGTGCGCGCGGCGGCGAGGAAGGCGGTGGCCATCGGCACGTCGATGGCGTTGAGCGCGGCGGGCCGGTTGAAGCGCAGCGTGGCCACCGCGCCTTCGCGGCCCACCAGCAGAGGAGAAGAAGAGGTCTCTTGGGTCATGGATTCACTTTCGTCGGGGCGCGCTGCAGCACGCCGTTGAGCAGCAGTTCGATGCCCTGGTCGGCGATCTGGTCGGGCGTGAGGTCGCCGTCGGGGCGGTACCAGCGGCCGATCCAGCTCAGGGCGCCGGCCAGCATGAAGGCCGCCATCTTCGGGTCGCAGGGCGCCAGCGCGCCTTCGGCCACGCCCTCTTCGATGAGGCGGCGGAAATGCCCGTCGATGCCGGCCTTGAGGCGGCGCAGTTCCTTCTTGAGCGGATCGGGCAGCGGGTCTTCGCCGATGCGGATCACGCACATGCCGAAGTCCTGCGTGACCACGCCCGAGTAGATGCGCATGCAGGCCTTGAGCTGGTCGATGGCGCTGCCGCCCGCGGCGCGCACCTCGCCGATGCCGGTCTGCATGAGGTCCAGCGCCATCTTCACGCACTCGAGCAGGATCTGGTCCTTGTTCTCGATGTAGTAGTACAGCGTGGGCTTGCTCACGTTGAGCCGCTCGGCGATGTCGTCGAGCGAGGTTGCATGGAAGCCGCGCTCGTTGAACAGCTGGGCGGCCGTGCGCAACACGGCCATGCGCTTGACCTCGCGCTGCTGCGCACGGCGGTCGGCAGGCGCCCACGGAGAGGCTGAAGCAGGAACGGCGGTGGAACGGGGCATGGGGTTTGTGCGGGCGGGGAAAGTCCCGATGCCGCGAACTGCGGCGAACACGGACATTACCGGCCAGTAGGAATTTTACGGGCCAGTAGCATTTCGCTGCTGGACACAAACCCTGACCTTGCGGCGCGCCCCTTAGCCATGCCTGACGAGACTCGACGGGAACCCTCCATTTCGGCACCTTCAGCCCCGGCCCCGGTGCTGCAGGCCGAGGCGTTGACGCTGGCATTCGGCGGCGTGAAGGCGCTCACCCACGTCGGCTTCAGCGTCGCGCCCGGCTCCATCACCGCGGTGATCGGGCCCAACGGCGCGGGCAAGACCTCGCTGTTCAACACCATCTCGGGCTTCTACAAGCCCTCGCAGGGCCGCGTGCTGTTCGAGGGCGCGGACATCACCCGCCTGCCCGCCCCCAAACGCGCCGCGCTCGGCCTGGCGCGCAGCTTCCAGAACATCGCGCTGTTCCGCGGCATGACCGTGCTCGACAACATCAAGCTCGGGCGCCACGCGCACCTGAAGAGCAACGTGTTCGACGCCCTCTTCTACCTGGGCCGCGCGCGCCGCGAAGAGGCCGAGCTGCGCCGCGACGTGGAAGAACGCATCATCGATTTCCTCGAGATCGACCACATCCGCCACGCCTCGGTGGCCGCCCTGCCCTACGGCCTGCAGAAGCGCGTCGAAATGGCGCGCGCGCTGGCCATGCAGCCCAAGGTGCTGATGCTCGACGAACCCGTGGCCGGCATGAACCGCGAGGAAACCGAAGACATGGCGCGCTTCATCCTCGACGTGCGGCGCGAATGGGGCATCACGGTGCTGATGGTCGAGCACGACATGGGCATGGTGATGGACCTGTCGGACCACGTGGTGGTGCTCAACTTCGGCCAGGTCATCGCGCAAGGCACGCCGGCGCAGGTGCAGGCCGACCCGGAAGTGATCCGCGCCTACCTCGGCGCAGGCGACGTGGGCGAGCTGCGCCGCCGGCTGCGCGGCGAAGCTGCCGTGGGAGCCGCCTGATGGATTGGGCCTACCTCTTCGAGATCGCGCTCACCGGCATTGCCGGCGGCGGCCTGTATGCGCTGGCGGCGCTGGCCTTCGTGCTGGTCTACAAGGCGACGCGCGTGGTCAACATCGCCATCGGCGAGATGCTGATGGTCGGCGCCTACCTGTTCTTCACTTTCGCCGCGAGCTTCTCGCTGCCGATCTGGATGGCGGTGCTGGGCTCGGTGATCGGCACCGGCCTGCTGGGCGCGGTGATCGAGCGCACCATGATCCGCCCGCTGCTGGGCGAGCCGCCGATCTCGGTGTTCATGGTGACGGTGGGGCTGGCGTCGATCCTCGTCGGGCTGGTCGAGATCATCTGGACCGCCGACCAGCGCCGCCTGCCCGAGTTTCTGCCCAACACGCCCGTGATGATCGGCGAGGCCTTCCTGGCGCCCAAGATCGCCTACGGCGCGCTGATCGCCGTGGTGCTGATCGGCCTGGTGCTGCTGCTGTTCCGCTTCTGGCGCGGCGGCGTGGCGCTGCGGGCCACGGCCTCGGACCAGGCGGCCGCCTACTCGATGGGCATCCACGTGCCGCGCGTGTTCTCGCTGGCCTGGGTGGCCTCGGCCATGATCGCGGCGGTGGCCGGCATCATCGTCGGCGCCATCGGCGGCATCTCGTCGTCGATGGGTGTGTTCGGGTTGTCGGTGCTGGTGGTGGTGATCGTCGGCGGGCTCGACAGCGTGCTCGGCGCACTCGTCGGCGGCGTGCTCATCGGCCTGATCGAAGCACTGGCCGGCTCCTACCTCGGCGGCGAATACAAGCTGCTCGCCACCTTCATCGTGCTGGTGTTCGTGCTGATGGTGCGGCCGTACGGTCTCTTCGGCACGCACGAGATCGAGAGGCTCTAGCCATGCGCATCGGCACCCTCAAGCAAAGCTACATCGCCGACGCGGCGCTGTTCGATTCGCGCACGCAGAAGGTGTGGCTCGCGATCGGCGCGGCGCTGCTCGTGCTGTTCCCCTTCATGGCCAGCGACTACTGGCTGTACCTCGCATGCCTTGTCGCCATCAATGTGGCGAGCGCCACGGGGCTGAACATCCTCACCGGCTACACGGGCCTCGTGAGCCTGGGCCAAGCCGCGTTCATGGGCCTGGGTGCGTACACCGTCGCGATCATGCAGACGCGGCTGGGCACGCCCTTCCTGCTGAACATCCTCGCGGGCGGCGTGGTCGCGATGCTCGGTGGGCTGGTCGTCGGCATCCCATCGCTGCGCGTGAAGGGCCTGTACCTGGCCATCGCGACCATCGCCGCGTCGTTCATCACGCACTTCCTGTTCGCCAACCTCAAGCTCACGGGCGGCACCACGGGCATCTCGCTGCCGCCCGCGCAGCTCTTCGGCCTGCCGCTGGACACCTCGTTTCGCCTGTACTGGGTGATCGTGCCCGTGATGGTGCTCATGGTGCTCGGCGCGGCCAACCTGTTTCGCACGCGCGTGGGGCGCGCCTTCATCGCCATCCGCGACCGCGACATCTCGGCCGAGGTGCTGGGCATTCCGCTCTTGCGCTACAAGCTGCTGTCCTTCGGGCTGTCGTCGTTCTACGCCGGCGTGGCGGGTGGCCTGTGGGCCTACTTCTTCCGCGTGGTCACGCCCGAGAGCTTTCCGCTGCTGATGTCGATCTTCTTCCTGGCCGCCATCATCGTCGGCGGCATGGGCACCATCCTGGGCGGCATCTTCGGTGCCGTGTTCATGACCATGGTGCCCGAGCTGCTCAAGCTGGTGGTCGACCTGCTGCCGGGCGGCGTCGAGATGACCGTGTTCCTCTCGCCGGTGCGCACCGTCGTCTTCGGCCTGCTGATCGTCGGATTTCTGGTGTTCGAGCCGCACGGGCTCGCAGAAGTGTGGCGGCGCCTGCGCCGCTTTTTCCATCTATGGCCGTTTCGTAACTAGATAGAACCAGGAGACACACATGCCCAAGACAACGAAGAAGCTTTCCCCCCAGCGCCGCGCCCTGCTGATCGCCGCGGGCCTGGCCGCCACCGTGCCGTTCGCGGCGAACGCGCAAGGCAACGAGGACATCGTCATCGGCGGCTCGATCCCGATGACCGGCGTGTTCGCCTTCGCGGGTGTGGGCATCAACGCCGGCATTGCCGACTACGTGAAGATGGTCAACGACGCGGGCGGCATCAAGGGCCGCAAGCTGCGCTACGTGCCGGAAGACACGGGCTACAAGGTCGACGTGTCGGTGGCGGCCTTCAAGAAGATCACGAGCCAGAACAAGGTCAACCTCTACTACGGCGACTCCACCGGTTTTTCGAAAACCATCAACCCCGAGCTGGACCGCGGCGGCCAGATTTTGATGGCGGGCGCCTCGTTCGCCACCGAGCTGAACGACCCGGCCAAGTACCCGAACCAGTTCCTCGTGGGCCCCGACTACACCGAGCAGATCGGCATCCTGCTGCGCCACATCGCCAAGGAAAAGCCGGGTGCCAAGGTGGCCTTCGTGTACTCCGACTCCGAGTTCGGCCGCGACCCCATCGAGGCCAGCGAAGCCGCTGCCAAGAAGCTGGGCCTGAGCGTGCCGGTGAAGCTCATGACGCCCGCGGGCAGCGTCGACGTGTCGACCGAGGTCATCAAGCTGCGCCGCGCCGCGCCCGACTACACGATCTTCCACGGCTACATCCTCGCGCCCATTCCCGAGTTCGTGCAGCAGGGCAAGCAGATGGGCATGACCAGCAAGTGGATGGGCACCTTCTGGACCATGGACAGCTCCACCGTCATGAAGATGGGCGAAGGCGGCGACGGCTTCATGGGCGTCATGCCCTACCGCTATTACTACGACACCTCGGCCAAGGCGCCGATGCTCGACAAGATCCGCGCGCTGCGCCCCGAGTACCAGAGCACGGCCTACACGCAGGGCTTCCTCACGGCGATGCTGTTCACCGAGGCCGCCAAGCGCACGCTCGACGCCGGCAAGCCGCTGGACGGCAAGAACCTGAAGGCCGCGCTCAACACCATCAAGGACTTCGACACCGGCGGGATCATCGGCACGCCGATCACCATCAAGGGAAATTCCATTCCCGTGGGCCGCGTCTACAAGGCCGACATGAAGGCGCAGAAGATGGTGCCGGCGTCGGACTGGATCGCGCTGAACTGACCGACACGATGGACGCGCGCGCGGCACCGCCCGACCTCGTACTCGAGGTCAACAACATCGAGGTGGTCTACAACAAGGTCGTGCAGGTGCTGCGCGGCCTGTCGCTGGCCGTGCCGCGCGGACAGATCGTGGCGCTGCTGGGCAGCAACGGCGCGGGCAAGTCGACCACGCTGAAGGCGGTGTCGGGCCTGCTCGCACTGGAAGATGGCGAGGTCGAGGCCGGGCGCATCGTGTTCGACGGCGCCCCCACCGAGCGGCTCGCGCCGCAGCAGCTCGTGCGGCGCGGCCTGAGCCATGTGATGGAGGGCCGGCGCGTGTTCGAAGACCTCACGGTCGAAGAGAACCTGGTGGCCGCGACCTACGCGCTGACGGGCCGCACGGGCGCCGCGCCGGCATCGCGCAACTTCGATGACGTCTACGCCTACTTCCCGCGCTTGCACGAACGCCGCAAGGGCCTCGCGGGCTACCTTTCGGGCGGCGAGCAGCAGATGCTCGCCATCGGGCGTGCGCTGGTAGCGCAGCCTCAATTGATCCTGCTCGACGAACCCTCGCTGGGTCTCTCGCCCAAGCTGGTCGAGGACATCTTCACGATCATCGCGCGCATCAACGCCGAGCGCGGCACCTCGATGCTGCTGGTGGAACAGAACGCCAGCGTGGCACTGGCCATCGCGCACACGGGCTACATCATGGAAAGCGGCAAGGTCGTGATCGACGGCAGCGCCGAGCGCCTCGCCGCCGACCCCGACGTGCGCGAGTTCTACCTGGGCGTGGGCGGCAGCGGCGAATCGCGCAGCTTCCGCGAGCTGAAGCACTACAAGCGCCGCAAGCGCTGGCTGTCATGACGACCCCGACGATGAACGCGCTCCCTTCGCTCACACTGCCGCAGATGCTGCGCGAGCAGGCGCGCCTGCAGCCGCAGCGCATCGCGATCCGGCAGAAGGACTTCGGCATCTGGCACCCGCTGGACTGGGCCGGCTACCTCCAGCGCGCCAGCCGCTTCGGCCTGGGCCTGCACGCGATGGGCCTCGCGCCCGGCGGGCACCTGGGCGTGATCTCCGAGAACCGCGTCGAATGGCTGCTCGCGCAGATGGGCGCGGGGCTCATCGGCGCCGTGACCGTGGGCGTGTACCCCACCAGCCCGAGCAACGAGGTTGCGTATGTCGTCGGTCATGCGGACATCGAAGTGATCGTCTGCGAGGACCAGGAGCAGACCGACAAGGTGCTCGACGCCCTCGACCAGCTGCCGCGCCTGCGCAAGATCGTCGTGATCGAGACCAAGGGCCTCGCGAGCTACCCGCCCGACGTGCGCGAGCGCATCGCGACCTTTGCGGAGGTCGAGCAGGCCGGTGCCGAGGTGCTGGCACGCGACGGCACCGCGCGCATCGACGCCGCGCTGCAGCGCCAGACACTGGCCGACATCGGCTTGATGATCTACACCTCGGGCTCCACGGGCAAGCCCAAGGGCGCGATGATTTCGTACCGCAACATCCGCGGCGTCGTGCCCGGCATCGTCGAGCGGCTCGGGCTCGACGGCGGCACCACGCACCTGTCGTACCTGCCGCTGTGCCACGTGGCCGAGCAGATGCTCACGGCCTTCGTGCCGCTGTACCTGGGCTCGCAGGTCAACTTCGGCGAATCGATCCGCACCGTGCAGGAAGACCTGCGCGAGGTCGCGCCCACCATGTTCCTCGGCGTGCCGCGCATCTGGGAGAAGCTGCACGCGGGCATCAGCATCAAGATGCAGGAAACCGGGCGGCTGCAGCGCGCGCTGTTCCGCAAGGCCATCGAGGCCTGCGCGCCGCTGGCCGAGAAACCGCGCAGCGCCTGGACGCTGGCCGAGCGCGGCCGCTTCGCCCTCGCCTACTGGACCGTGCTGCGCGCGCTGCAGAACTTCATCGGCCTGCGCCGCGCGCGCATCGCGCTCACGGGCGCGGCGCCGATTCCGGCGGACGTGGTGCGCTTCTTTCGCACGCTGGGCGTGCCGCTGGTCGAGGTGTACGGGTTGACCGAATCGACCGGCATGGTCTCGGGCCACCGCGCCGATGCCGTGACCATCGGCACCGTCGGCCCGCCCACGCTGGGCACCGAGCACCGCGTGGGCGAAGCCGGCGAACTGCTGGTGCGCGGCGACATGGTCTTCGAGGGCTACTACAAGAACCCCGAGGCCACGGCCTCATCGATCCGCGATGGCTGGCTGCACACGGGCGACGTGGTGCGCGAGGAAGCCGGCGGCCAGCTGCGCATCGTCGACCGGCTGAAGGACATCATGATCACCGCCGGCGGCAAGAACCTCACGCCCTCGGAGATCGAGAACACCATGAAGGGCAGCCCCTTCATCAAGGAATGCATCGTGGTGGCGGACGGCCGCAAGTTCGTCGGCGCGCTGCTGCAGATCGACTACGAGACGGTCGGCAAATGGGCCGAGGCGCAGCGCCTGCCCTTCACGCATTTCCGTTCGCTGGTGGAAGAACCCAAGGTGCGCGCGCTGATCGAGGCCGAAGTGGCGCGCGGCAATGGGAAGCTGGCGCAGGTGTCGCAGATCAGACGTTTTCATCTGCTCACCAAAGAGTTGGACCATGACGACGGTGAAGTCACCGCGACCATGAAGGTGCGGCGCTCCAGCATCTACAAGGCCTACGCCAACGAGATCGAGGCGCTGTACAGCGCCTGATCGGGAAGCAAGAGGCTCAGTCGCCGCGCACGGGCCGGGCCCGCACGTCGGTCACATCGTCGGCGGGGCCCAGCACGACCGGGCTGCGCACCGATTCGCCGCGCGCACGGGCACTGACCACATCGGCCGCCGTGGGCTCGGCCGGCTGTTGTGCCGCATGGCGAAATCGGTCGAAGCCCGAGCGCGGGTTGAAACGCATGACCCAGGGCGTCACGGGCTTGCCCGTGAGGCGCCCCCAGGCGTAGCGCACACCCCACACCGCCGCCAGCAGCAGGGCCGCCACGGCCAGGCTGGCCGCGAAGACCAGCCCCAGGAGCAGAAGAATGACGCGAAGAATGAAGTTCATCATCCGACTTTAGGCCGATGCAGCCGCCGTTGGTTCCCCGCCCTTGCGGAACGAGAACTGGCCCGGCGACTGGATCGGGTCGGTTTCGACCTCGATCGTGTCCTTCGGCCCGAAGCTGCCGTCCAGCAACAGCTTCGAGAGCGGGTTCTCGATGCGCTGCTGGATGGCACGCTTGAGCGGACGCGCACCGAACACCGGGTCGAAGCCGACCTTGGCGATCTCGGCCAGCGCCGCAGGCGACACCTGCAGGCCCAGGTCCATCTTCGCCAGGCGCGCCTGCAGCACCTTGAGCTGGATCGCGGCGATCGATTCGATGTTCTTCGCGTCGAGCGCGTGGAACACGACGGTCTCGTCGATGCGGTTCAGGAACTCGGGGCGGAAGTAGTTCTTCAGCTCGTCCCACACCGCTTCCTTGATCTCCTCGCTCGGCTGGCCCACCATCGACTGGATGATCGGCGAGCCGATGTTGCTGGTCATCACGATCACGGTGTTCTTGAAGTCCACGGTGCGGCCCTGGCCGTCCGTGAGGCGACCGTCGTCGAGCACCTGCAGCAGCACGTTGAACACGTCGGGGTGGGCCTTCTCGACCTCGTCGAGCAGCACCACGCTGTAGGGCTTGCGGCGCACGGCTTCCGTGAGGTAGCCGCCCTCTTCGTAGCCCACGTAGCCCGGCGGCGCGCCGATGAGGCGGGCGACCGAATGCTTCTCCATGAACTCGCTCATGTCGATGCGGATGAGGTGGTCTTCGCTGTCGAACAGGAAGCCCGCGAGCGCCTTGCACAGCTCGGTCTTGCCCACGCCCGTGGGGCCGAGGAACAGGAACGAACCCGTGGGGCGGTTCGGATCGGAGAGGCCCGAGCGCGAGCGGCGGATCGCATTCGCGACCGCACCGATGGCCTCGTCCTGGCCGACCACGCGCTCGTGCAGCTTGTCTTCCATGACGAGCAGCTTGTCGCGCTCGCCTTGCATGAGCTTGGCGACCGGGATGCCGGTGGCGCGCGCCACGACCTCGGCGATTTCTTCCGAACCGACCTGCGTGCGCAGCAGCGTGGGCGCGCTGGACTTGCCCTTGCTCGCCTCGCTCTCTTCGGCTTCCTTCAGGCGCTTCTCGAGCGCCGGCAGCTGGCCGTATTGCAGCTCGGCGACCTTGTTGAAGTCGCCCTTGCGCTTCCATTCCTCGATCTGGAACTTGATCTTGTCGATGTCTTCGCGCACGTGCGCGCTGCCCTGGGCCTGGGCCTTCTCGGCCTGCCAGATCTCGTCGTAGTCGGCGATCTCTTTTTGCAGCTTGGTGATCTCGTCCTCGATGAGGCCGAAGCGCTTCTGCGAGGCTTCGTCCTTTTCGCGGCGCACGGCTTCGCGCTCGATCTGCAGCTGGATCAGGCGGCGGTCCAGGCGGTCCATGACCTCGGGCTTGGAGTCCATCTCGATCTTGATCTTGGCTGCGGCCTCGTCGATGAGGTCGATGGCCTTGTCGGGCAGGAAGCGGTCGGTGATGTAGCGATCAGACAACTCGGCCGCGGCCACGATGGCCGGGTCGGTGATCTGCACGCCGTGGTGCACTTCGTACTTCTCCTGCAGGCCGCGCAGGATGGCGATGGTGGCCTCGACGCTGGGCTCGCCCACGATGATCTTCTGGAAGCGGCGCTCCAGTGCAGCGTCTTTCTCGATGTACTTGCGGTACTCGTCGAGCGTGGTGGCGCCCACGCAGTGCAGCTCGCCGCGTGCGAGCGCGGGCTTGAGCATGTTGCCTGCGTCCATCGCGCCTTCGGCCTTGCCGGCGCCGACCATGGTGTGCAGCTCGTCGATGAAGACGATGGTCTGGCCTTCGTCCTTCGCGAGTTCGTTGAGCACGGTCTTCAGGCGCTCCTCGAATTCGCCGCGGAACTTGGCACCGGCCAGCAGCGCGGCCATGTCGAGCGACAGCACCCGCTTGCCCTTGAGGGACTCGGGCACTTCGCCCGCGACGATGCGCTGGGCCAGGCCCTCGACGATGGCGGTCTTGCCCACGCCGGGTTCGCCGATGAGCACGGGGTTGTTCTTGGTGCGGCGTTGCAGCACCTGGATGGCGCGGCGGATTTCCTCGTCGCGGCCGATGACCGGGTCGAGCTTGCCCAGGCGGGCGCGCTCGGTGAGGTCCAGGCAGTATTTCTTGAGGGCTTCGCGCTGGCCTTCGGCATCGGCGCTGTTCACGCCCTGCCCGCCGCGCACGGCCTCGATGGCGGCCTCGAGCGACTTGCGGCTCAGGCCGTTGTCCTTGGCGAGCTTGCCGATGTCGGCCTTGCTGTCGGCCACGGCGAGCAGAAAGAGTTCGCCTGCAATGAACTGGTCATTGCGCTTGATGGCTTCCTTCTCGGTCGCCTGCAGCAGCTTGCCCAGCTCGGGGCCGACCTGCACGATGTCGTGGCCCTGCACCTGGGGCAGTTTCTTGATGGCGCCCTCGGCGGCCTGCAGCAGCCCGGGCACGTTGACGCCGGCACGCTCCAGCAGGGCACGCGGGCCGTCGTCCTGGCGCAGCATCGCGACCAGCAGGTGGGCCGGTTCGATGTAGGCGTTGTCGTTACCGAGCGCCAGCGTCTGGGCGTCGCTCAGTGCTTCCTGAAATTTGGTGGTGAGTTTGTCTTGTCGCATGGTGGTATTCCTGCATCCAAAATAGGGCTGTTCGGGCACGATTCAAGGTTGCGAATCGGATTTGCACCCTGGGCACGGGTATTGCACCGGGCCCCGCACCGTCCCGCCGTAGGCATTTCTCTCTTTCTTTCTTCGAATGGAGTCGATCATGGTTTTTTCAATGCAGCGCGTCCAACCGATGCGCCGCGCGTTCAGCGTGGGTCTCCTGGCAGCGGCCCTGGGCATGGCCGGCCTGGCGCAGGCCCAGAGCGGCACGCCGGTGCGTCTCTTGGTGGGCTTTCCCGCCGGCGCGGGCACCGACGCCATTGCCCGCACCCTGGGCGAAAAGCTCAAGGACGTGCTGGGCGTGCCCGTGGTGGTCGAGAACCGTGCGGGCGCGGGCGGCCAGATCGCGGCGCAGGCGCTGAAGGCCGCGCCGGCCGACGGCCACACGCTGTTCCTGTCGCATGACCACTCCATCTCGATCCTGCCGCAGGTGGTGAAGAACCCGGGCTTCAACCCCGCCACCGACTTCGTGCCCGTGGCCGGCTTTGCCACCTTCGCCAACGTGCTGGCGGTGTCGGGCGGCACGCCGGCCAAGAGCATCGACGAGTACGTGAAGTGGATCCGCACGCAAAAGGGCGGCAAGGAAACCATCGGTGTGCCGGCACCGGCGTCGATCCCCGAGTTCCTGGTGAAGATGATCTCGGACAAGTACAAGATCGACGTGCAGCCCGCGCCCTACCGCGGCAGCGCGCCCATGACGGCCGACATGCTGGGCAACCAGATCACGGCGGGCATCGCCTCGGTGCCCGACTTCATCGAGAACCACCGCGCGGGCAAGGTGCGCATCGTGGCCTCCATCGGCGCCAAGCGCCAGGCGCTGCTGCCGAACGTGCCGACCTTCACCGAGCTGGGCTTTGCGAACCTGGAAGACCTGCCCTACTACGGCATCTTCGCGCCGGTGGGCACGCCGCAGCCGATCATCGACAAGTACGGCGACGCGCTGCAGAAGGTACTGGCCATGCCCGACGTGAAGCAGAAGCTCACCACGATGGGCCTGACGGTCGGCTACGAGCCCCAGGGCCAGTTCGCGGGCCGCGTGCGCACCTACACGCAGACCTGGGAAAAGATCATCCAGGCGAGCGGCTTCAAGCCCTGAGCTGCGCGACCGGGTACGGCCTGAGACGGCCGTCACCTGGGTGATCTTCCGGCCCGGCGAGGCCCCTCTACGATGGGCCCTCGCCTTCCAACAACAAAGCCGGAGACACATCCCTCATGCGATTCACGACCCTCGCCGCCTCGCTGGCCGCCGCGCTGCTGCTTGGCGCCTGCGGCAGCACCGCGCCGATCTCCCCCGCCGAAGTCGGCGAATTGCGCCCGGGCTCGGGCTACCTCAAGGGCTACCTGCCCGCCGCCGAGCTGCCCGACAGCCTCGCCCTGCTGCCGGCGCCCCCGGCCGAGGGCTCGGCCGCGCTGGCGGCCGACGGCGCCACCTTCCGCGCGCTCACGGCCCTGCAGGGCACGCCGCGCGGCGCACTGGCGGTGCAGGACGCCAACCTCAAGTTTCCGAAAGCCGCCGAGGTGTTCTCGTGCGCGCTGGGCATGCCCATCTCCGAGCAGGCCACGCCGAACCTGAACATGCTGCTGCGCCGCACGCTGGCCGACGCCGGCACGGCCACCTACAAGGCCAAGAACACCTACAACCGCACGCGCCCCTTCGTAGCCTTCAAGACCGGCAGCTGCACGCCCGCTGAAGAAGCCTCGCTGGCCAAGGACGGCTCCTACCCCTCAGGCCACTCGGCCGTGGGCTGGGCCTGGGCTTTGGTGCTGACGGAACTCGCGCCCGAACGCGCCGATGCGCTGCTGCAGCGCGGCCGGGCCTTCTCGCAAAGCCGCGCGATCTGCGGCGTGCACTGGCAGAGCGACATCGAAAACGGCCGGCTGGTCGGCGCGGCGACCGTGGCCAGGCTGCACGTGAACCCGGTGTTCCAGGCGCAGATGGCGGGCGCCCGGTCGGAGATTGCGAAGGCACGTGCGGCAGGGGCGGTGCCGGCTCAGGATTGCAGTGCGGAAGCCAAGGCACTGGCAACCTCGGCGCTGATCGCGCCGTAAGTCTCGAACGCGCCGTTCAGGTGGCGCTGTTCGAGGCGGCGATGCCCCAGCGCGCCAGCGCTTCGTCGTCGGTCACGCGGGCATCGACCCAGCGCGCGCCCTCGGGCGTCTGCTCCTTCTTCCAGAACGGCGCCTGCGTCTTCAGGTAGTCCATCAGGAATTCGCAGGCCTGGAAGCTCTGGCCGCGGTGGGCGGACACCACCGCCACCATCATGATCTGGTCCAGCGGCTGCAGCAGGCCCACGCGATGGATCACGCGCGCGCCGAGGATGTCGAAGCGCTTGTGAGCCTCGTCGATCATGGCCTCGATGGCTTTTTCGGTCATGCCGGGGTAGTGCTCCAGCTCCATCGAAGCGATGGTGCTGCCGTCGTTGCGGTCCCTGACCGTGCCCACGAAACTGCAGACGGCGCCCACGCGTTTGTCGCCCGCGCGCAACGCGGCGACCTCGGTCGCGAGATCGAAATCGGCCGTCTGGATCGAAACACGTGCAACGCTCATGTCCGAATTGTGGCATCGCGCTAGACTGCGGCAATGCCTTGTCTCGCCACGTTCTCCCCGCTGCTGTCTCAGCCCGAGAGCCGCTGCGCGCGCCAAGGCAACAAAGCCAAAAAACCAAAGCTCGTCTGACCGGAGCCGAGGTTCCGTCGTCGGATGAGCGACGGAACCTGCCAAGGCTTTGGCCCCTCTCGGGTTGCGCGCGCATCGGACGGTGGTTCTTTCCATCGGTCGATTCCTGAAAGGAAGCCTGCGTGCCACAACAACAACCAACCACCGACACCCCCGATTTCTCGGGCCTGTGGGTCGCCCTCGTCACCCCGTTCCGCGACGGCGCCGTCGACCACACCGCCCTGGCCGCGCTCGTGCGCCGGCTCGCCGACGACGGCGTGACCGGCTTCGTGCCCTGCGGCTCGACCGGCGAGGCCGCCGCGCTCGACGAGGCCGAACATCTCGCCGTGCTCGACACCGTGCTGACCGCCGCGGGCGGCCTGCCGGTCGTGATGGGCGTGTCGGGCTACCACCTGGGCAAGGCCACGGCGTGGGTGCGCAAGCTCTCGGAACGCCCGCTGGCGGGCCTGCTGGTGGCCGCGCCGCACTACATCCGCCCGTCGCAGGCCGGCGTGCTCGAGTGGTTCCACGCCATCGCCGACGCCAGCACGGTGCCCGTGCTGGTCTACGACATTCCCTACCGTACGGGCGTGACCATCTCGCGCGAGACGATGCTGGCGCTGGCGGAGCACCCACGCATCCGCGGCATCAAGGACTGCGGCGGCGACATGACCAAGACCCGCGCCGTGATCGCCGACGGCCGGCTGCAGGTGCTCACGGGCGAAGACCACCAGATCTTCGCCACCATGGCCGAAGGCGGCGTGGGCGCCATCGCGGCCAGCGGCCATGTGCAGACGAAGCGCCTCGTGCGGCTGGTGCGCCTGCTGGCCGAGAACCGGCTGGCCGAGGCGCGCGCCGAATGGCAGCCGCTGCAACCGCTGCTGGAAATGCTGTTTGCCGAACCCAACCCGGGCCCGCTGAAGGCGCTGCTGGCGCATGCGGGCGAACTGCGTGACGAGCTGCGCTCGCCGATGACCCGCGCGTCGGACGGCCTGCGCGAGCGCCTCGTGGCGCTGGACGCGCGGCTCAGCCGCCCGTGACGGGCGGGAAGAACGCGACTTCGCAGTCGTCGCGCAGGGCGGCGGCTTCGTCGCTCATGGCCTGATCGAGCGCCATGCGCACGGCCTTGCCGCGTGCGAGCGCAATGGCGTAGGCGCCGCCGCGGGCGATGAGTTCGTCGCGCAGGGCGGCCAGCGTGCCGGCGGCCGTGTCGACGGTTTCACCGCTGCTGGACAGCGCCTCGCGCACGGAAGCGAAATAACGGATGCGGACCTTCATGGGGAGATTCAGCCGAGCAGCGATGCGAGGGGAATGAAGTTCACGGTGTCGCCGGTCTTGATCGTCCGGCCCGCCGGGTTGTCGACCAGGCCATCGCCCCAGACCATCGAGGTGAGCACGCCCGAACTCTGGTTGGCGAACAGGTCGAGCCCGCCCGCCGCGTTGCGCCGCACGCGCAGGAACTCGCGGCGCTTGTCGGCGCGCGGCCAGTCGAAATCGGCGCGCAGCGGCACGGCCGCCGGCGCCACGCGCGTGGCGCCCTGCAGCGCGAGCAGGAAGGGCCGCACCAGCATCAGGAAGGTCAGGAAGCTCGACACCGGGTTGCCGGGCAGCCCCGTGACGTGGCAGGCGCCCTGCCCGTTCCTGCGCGCAATGGAGCCGTAGGCGAAAGGCTTGCCGGGCTTCATCGACAGCGACCACAGCTGCAGCTCGCCCAGCGACTGCAGCGCGGCGCGGATGTGGTCTTCTTCGCCGACCGAGACGCCGCCGGTGGTGATGATCAGGTCGTTTGCCTCGGCCGCCTCGCGCAGCGCGGCGATGGTGGCTTCGCGGTTGTCGGGCACGATGCCCAGGTCGTTCACCTCGCAGCCCAGGCGGTGCAGCAGCGCGCGCATGAAGAAGCGGTTCGAGTTATAGATCGCGCCGGGTTTCATCGCGTCGGGCGCGACCTCGCCAGGCATCACCAGCTCGTCGCCGGTCGAGAGCATGGCCACGCGCGGCTTGCGCGCGACCTGCAGCTTGTCGAAGCCGACGCTGGCGGCCAGGCCGAGCGCGGCGGGCGTGAGGCGTTCGCCGCGCTGGAGCACCACGTCGCCCGAGGCCACGTCTTCGCCTGCGCGGCGCACCCACTGGCCGGCCACCGGCGCGATGGCGATGCGCACCGCCCCCAGGCCGCCCTCTTGGGGCGTGGCGGCCGTGTCTTCCTGCATGACGACCGCGTCGGCGCCTTCGGGAATCTGCGCGCCCGTGAAGATGCGCGCCGCCGTGCCGGCCGCGAGGGGGGTGCCGACGGTGCCGGCGGGAATGCGCTGCGTCACGGCCAGCTCGGTGCCGGGCGTGGCGCAATCGGCCGCGCGCACGGCGTAGCCGTCCATCGCGCTGTTGTCGCGCGGCGGCACGGTGAGGCCTGAGACGAGGTCCTGCGCCAGCACGCGCCCGTCGGCGTCGAAGGTGCCGACGCTTTCGGCCGGCAGCAGCGGCCGGGCCTTGGCGAGCAGCACCGCGATCGCTTCATCGAGCGGCATCAGCGGCGGGCGCGAGGACGAGGCGGCGAAGGGAACGGGAGAGGAATCAGCCATGGTGTCCGGGGTTGTAGTCGAAGCGCTCGCCGCTGTCGATCAACCACGTGGCAATGGCCTCGGCGTCGTTGAGGTCGAGCACCGGGCGCGCCGTGGCCTCGGGCAGGCCGGCCGGCACATCGGTGGCGATGGCGGTGACAAAGGGGTCGTCGATGTAGAGCGCGGGGCGCGGCGCCTCGCCGTCGCCGCTCGGTCGCCAGACCTCGATCTTGAGCACGTCGCTGTGCCGGAAGCCCTCGACCAGCGCCCAGTCGACCGCCGGATGCAGCTCGGCGAGCAGCTGGTGCACCGTGAGCTCGACCGGCACCTCGAACTCGCGCATCAGCGCGAGCCGCTGGTCGGACGCGACGACCACCTCGAAGGCCCCGGCCTGCCGGTGGCGCCAGGTGTCCTTGCCGACGTGGTCGATGTCGAAGCGGTGGTGCGCATGCTTGACCACCGACACGCGCAGCCCGCGCTGCTTGAGCACGGGAATCAGGCGCTCCACCAGCGTGGTCTTGCCTGCGCCGGAATACCCGGCGAAGCCGACGACCTTCATGCCGCGGGCGCCCCGGTCAGTCGCAGTGCTGGGCGATGTAGGCCTTGACGGCCTCGGCATCGGCCGGCAGCTGGACCACGCGCTTGGGCAAGGCTTCGATGCCTTCGAACTTCTTCGGGCGCGCGGGCTCCTCGCCCAGCGCCTCGACCACCGTGGCCGCGAACTTGATCGGCAGCGCGGTCTCGAGCACCACCATCGGCACGCCGGGCACCAGCTGCTCGCGCGCGGCCTTGAGGCCGTCGGCGGTGTGCGGATCGATCAGCGTGGCGAAGCGCTTCTCGGTGTCGCGGATCATCGCGAGCCGGTCGGCGTGCGTGCTGCGACCACTGCGGAAGCCGAAGCGCTCGGCGGCCTGCTTGAACGCTGGGTCGGCGCTCAGGTCGAAGCTGCCCGTCAGGCCCAGGTCGTCCACGAACAGCTGGCGCAGCTTGGCGGGATCGCGACCGACCAGGTCGAACACGAAGCGCTCGAAGTTGCTGGCCTTGCTGATGTCCATCGACGGGCTCGAGGTTTCGTGCGTGTCGACCGCCGCGCGCACACGGTACACGCCGGTGCGGAAGAACTCGTCGAGCACGTCGTTCTCGTTGGTGGCGACCACCAGCGTCTGGATCGGCAGGCCCATCATGCGTGCCACATGGCCCGCGCAGACGTTGCCGAAGTTGCCCGAAGGCACCGTGAAGCTCACCGGCTTGTCGTTGCTCGCCGTGGCCTGGAAGTAGCCTGCGAAGTAGTAGACGACCTGCGCCAGCAGGCGCGCCCAGTTGATCGAGTTGACCGTACCGATGCGGTACTTGCGCTTGAAGGCCAGGTCGTTCGACACGGCCTTGACGATGTCCTGGCAGTCGTCGAACACGCCGGTGATGGCGATGTTGTGGATGTTGGCGTCCTGCAGGCTGAACATCTGCGCCTGCTGGAACGGGCTCATGCGGCCGTCGGGCGAGGTCATGAAGACGCGCACGCCCTTCTTGCCGCGCATGGCGTACTCGGCCGCGCTGCCCGTGTCGCCACTGGTGGCGCCCAGGATGTTGAGCTCGGCGCCGCGGCGGGCCAGTTCGTACTCGAACAGGTTGCCCAAGAGCTGCATCGCCATGTCCTTGAAGGCCAGCGTGGGACCGTTGGACAGGGCTTCGAGGTACACGCCATCTTCGAGCTCGCGCAGCGGCACGATCTCGTCGGTGCCGAACACTTCCGCCGTGTAGGTCTTCGCGCAGATCGCCTTCAGGTCGGCCGCAGGAATGTCGTCGATGTACAGCGAGAGGATTTCGAAGGCCAGCTCGGCGTAGGGCAGCGTGCGCCACTTGGCGAGCGTGGCGGTGTCGACCTGCGGGTACGTCTCAGGCAGGTACAGGCCGCCATCGGGCGCCAGGCCTTCGAGGAGGATTTCGCAGAAGCGCTTGCGGTCGGCGTGGCCGCGTGTGCTCAGGTAGTTCACTTCAACTCTTCCTTGCGGATGCGCACGATGGGCTCGAGCACGGTCGGCAGCGCCTGCAGCTCGGCCATGACGTCGTTGACGGTGCCTTCGCGCGCGTCGTGCGTGAGGATGATGAGGTCGGTCTGCGTGGAGCCTTCGCCGCCCACTTCGTCGGCTTCGCGTTGCAGCACGGCGTCGATGCTGATGCCGGCGGTGGCCAGCAGGCCCGTCACCTTGGCGAGCACGCCGGCCTGGTCGGCCACGCGCAGGCGCAGGTAGTAGCTGGTGACGACTTCCGACATCGGCAGCACCTTCAGGTCGCTCATGGCGTCGGGGTGGAACGCCAGGTGCGGCACGCGGTGCGCGGCGTCGGCGGTGTGCAGGCGGGTGATGTCGACGAGGTCGGCGATCACGGCGCTGGCGGTCGGCTCGCTGCCGGCGCCCTTGCCGTAGTACAGCGTGGTGCCCACGGCGTCGCCGTGCACGACCACGGCGTTCATCGCGCCTTCGACGTTCGCCAGCAGGCGCTTGGACGGCACCAGCGACGGGTGCACGCGCAGCTCGATGCCCTGGGCGGTGCGCTTGGTCACGCCCAGCAGCTTGATGCGGTAGCCGAGCTGCTCGGCATACTTGATGTCTTGTGCAGCGAGCTTGGTGATGCCCTCGATGTGCGCCTTGTCGAACTGCACCGGGATGCCGAACGCGATGGCGCTCATCAGCGTGACCTTGTGCGCGGCGTCGACGCCTTCGATGTCGAAGGTGGGGTCGGCTTCGGCGTAGCCCAGGCGCTGGGCTTCCTTCAGCACGGTGGCGAAGTCCAGGCCCTTGTCGCGCATCTCGGACAGGATGAAGTTGGTCGTGCCGTTGATGATGCCGGCCAGCCACTGGATGCTGTTGGCCGTGAGGCCTTCGCGCAGCGCCTTGATGATCGGGATGCCGCCGGCCACCGCGGCCTCGAAGGCCACCATCACGCCCTTGGCGTGCGCGGCCGCGAAGATCTCGGTGCCGTGCACGGCGAGCAGCGCCTTGTTGGCCGTGACCACGTGCTTGCCGGCCGCAATGGCTTCGAGCACGAGCTGCTTGGCGATGCCGTAGCCGCCGATCAGCTCGATGACGATGTCGATGTCGGGGTTGGCGATGACTTCGCGCGCATCGGCGACCACGGTCACGCCTTCGCCGGCCACTTCGCGAGCACGGGCGGTGTCGAGGTCGGCCACCATGGTGATCTCGATGCCGCGGCCTGCGCGGCGCTTGATTTCTTCCTGGTTGCGCTGGAGCACCTTGAAGGTGCCGCTGCCGACCGTGCCTGCGCCGAGCAGGCCTACTTGGATGGATTTCATTGGGAGAGTCGCGCTCATGGCGTTCATGGTTTGGATGGGGTGGCGGACGGTGCGGCGTCCACGATGCGGCTGACGTAGCGCGGCAGGCTCCAGGCGCCGCCGGCGAAGCCGCGGCACATGCCGTCGCCGGTCGCGCTAGTGCGCACGAAGCTCGTGCCGTTGAAGTGCCAGGTTTCGCTCGACCAGCAGTCGCCGATCCCGCGGCCTTTCATGGCCGAGGTGACGCTGGCGTCCTTGTCGTCGAAGTCGCCGTTCGCCTCGAGGGACACCGGCGCATAGGGCGGCTTGTCGTTGGCGATCCAGAGCAGGCTCGAATAGTTGTACGCACCCATGCCGCAGCCCATGGACAGCAGCACCTTGCTGCTGCTCAGGCGGAAAACCTCCAGCGATTTGGCGCTGAAGTCGGTGCTGTTGTTGCACTGTTCCTTCACTGCGGCAATGTCGAGCGACGCAAAGATGCGCGCGGGCAGCGCGGCGTCGCCGGGCTTCGCCTTGGGCGGCTTGACCACCTGGACGACGGGCATGGGCACCGGCGGCAGCACGGAAGACTCGGGCTTGGTGCCCTTGCGCACCAGTGCGCCCGGGGTGCCGACGCGGCCCTGCGCTTCGTCCATTTTCAGCAGCACGGCGTTGAGGCCGGCGAGCGACAGCGTCCACTTCTTGCCGCCGTTGGCCGTGACGGTGGCGTCGTCGCTCTTGAGCAGCTCGGGCAGCACGGCGCGGATCTGGCCTTGGTCGAAGCTGGCGGTTCCCGCGTCGAGGCCGGACAGAGCGGCCTTGCCGACCTTGAAGCGCAGCGGCCCCTTGGCACCGCCGTCATCGCCGATCTGCAGCTGGATGTCCAGGGCCGCGTTCGGCCCGGCCACGCGGGTGATCAGCATCGACACCTGCTGGTGTTCCCCGCTGTCCGCCTGGTAGCCGGCGGCGCGGCAGGTCAGCGTGTTGTCGCAGACCAACTCCCAGTCGTTGTGCGAGAACGAGACCGGCTCTTTCTTCCCGGCCGCGCCGACAGACAGTGCGCCCAGCAACAGCGCGGCAGCGACGCAGGCGGATTTCATGGCCCCGTCTTGCGACGCAACCGGTACTGCTCCAGGAACTTGGCGATGCGGTTGATGGCCTCTCGCAAGTCGTCTTCGTGGGGCAGGAACACGATGCGGAAGTGGTCCGGCGTGGCCCAGTTGAAGCCGGTGCCCTGCACCAGCATCACGCGGGTTTCCTTCAGCAGCTCGAGGAAGAACTGGCGGTCGTCCGCGATCGGATAGACCTCGGGATCGAGCTTGGGAAACATGTAGAGCGCGGCGCTGGGCTTGACGCAGCTCACGCCCGGAATGGCGGTGATCAGCTCGTAGGCCAGGTCGCGCTGGCGGCGCAGGCGCCCGCCTTCGCACACGAGGTCGTTGATGCTCTGGTAGCCGCCGAGCGCCGTCTGGATGGCCCACTGGCCCGGCACGTTGGCGCACAGACGCATGTTCGAGAGCATGTTCAGGCCCTCGATGTAGTCGCGTGCGCTGCGCTTGTCGCCCGACACCACGAGCCAGCCGGCGCGGTAGCCGCACGAGCGGTAGCTCTTGGACAGCGAATTGAAGGTCAGCGTGAGCACGTCGGTCGACAGGCTGGCGATGGCCGTGTGCTTGACGCCGTCGTACAGCACCTTGTCGTAGACCTCGTCGGCGAAGATCACGAGGCCGTGCTCGCGGGCGATTTCGACGAGGCTCTTGAGCAGCTCGTCGGAATACAGCGCGCCGGTCGGGTTGTTCGGGTTGATGACCACGATGCCCTTGGTGCGCGGCGTGATCTTGGCGCGGATGTCGGCCAGGTTCGGCATCCAGCCGTTGTCCTCGTCGCACAGGTAGTGCACCGGCGTGCCGCCCGACAGGCTCGTGGAGGCGGTCCACAGCGGGTAGTCGGGGGCCGGCAGCAGCAGCTCGTCGCCGTCGTTGAGCAGCGCGTTGGTGGACATGGCGATCAGCTCGCTGGCGCCGTTGCCCAGGTAGATGTCGTCGAGCGTGACGCCCGCGATGCCCTGCTTCTGGGTCTCGTGCATCACGGCCTTGCGCGCCGCGAAAACACCCTTGCTGTCCGAGTACCCCGCCGAGGTCGGCAGGTTGCGGATCATGTCCTGCTGGATTTCCTCAGGCGCATCGAACCCGAACACGGCCAGGTTGCCGATGTTGAGCTTGATGATCTTCTGGCCTTCTTCCTCCATCTGCTTGGCAGCGTCCATGATGGGACCGCGGATGTCATAGAGGACGTTGGCCAGCTTGGCCGATTTCTTGAGCTGCTTCAAAGGGGCCCTCCCGGGCGGGTTTACTCGAAGGTCAAAGGCCCCTGAGGGCCTCGTGTCACTGGGGAAAACCTATAATTTGACCACAGTTCCCAGTGCCCCGATGAAGCTCCAGCCCGACAAATCCGACGCCCAGACCCTCACCGCACACGGCCCCGGCTGGGTCGCGATCAACAACGAAAAGATCGAGGGCAGCGTGGTCGTCGGTTCGCGCGGCGAACGCTTTGCCTGGGATTGCACGCGTTTCGACCAGCTGGGCCCCGAACATTTCGCGCAATTGGCCTCTTTGGGCGCCGAATTGGTCATTTTCGGCAGCGGAACCCGCATCCGTTTTCCCCAGCCCGCATGGCTGCAGCCCCTGATGGCTCAACGCACCGGCGTGGAGACCATGGACACCCCGGCGGCCTGCCGAACCTACAACATCCTGGCCGGCGAAGGACGGCACGTGATCGCCGCCTTGCTGGTCGAGAGCCCGGCGGCTGACTGAGAGAGGGGTTTTCGAGGTAAAATAGCGGGTTGCGAACCGGCCAGCTACCCAAAGTTAGCAACGACCAATCCTCCGTTCATCGAGCAAGCCTGAAAAGGGCTGAGAGGGCTCGGAGAACGGAATCTAACGGAGAAAACAAGTTTCATGGCGATCGTTGTCAACAAACCCATTCCTGAATTCGACGCCAACGCCACGGGCGGCATCAAGGTTTCGAACACCTCGCACCTCGGCCACGTCATGGTCATGTATTTTTACCCGAAAGATAACACTCCGGGTTGCACGACCGAAGCGATGCAGTTCCGCGACCACTACAAAGACTTCGAAAAAGCCGGCGCCACCGTCTTCGGCGTGTCGCGCGACAACATGAAGTCGCACGACGAATTCAAGGCCAAGCTCGAACTCCCCTTCGAACTGATTGCCGACACCGAAGAAAAAATGTGCCACATGTTCGGCGTGGTCAAGAACAAGATCATGTACGGCAAGAAGGTCAAGGGCATCGAGCGCAGCACCTTCCTGATCGGCGCCGACGGCATCCTGAAGGCCGAATGGCGCGGGCTCAAGGTTCCAGGCCATGTCGAAGACGTCCTCAAGGCCGTCAAGGCACTCAAGAAGGCTGCCTGACAGCGCCGCAAGGCACCGGGCGTGCGCTTTTGCATCAAGCCGTGGGAATTGCCCCACGCAGCGTGCAAAGAGCCTCTGGTGCGTCTTTTGCGGTGTGCATAATGGCCTCATGCCGTTGAGCTCCACGACCGCATCCTCCGAACGAAGCCGCCTGGGTCTACAGGCGGCTTTTTCGTTTTCCGGCCTTCCTCTTTCTTCCTTGCGAGCGACCTGACCCATGCCATTGCCTCCCGCCCCCACGAAACGCGCCGCATTGCTCTCGCCGGACGCCATCGACGCACCCGCCCGTCCCTCGCACAGAAACTCGCGCCGTTCCGGCGATTCGCGCGACGACGCCCCCGCCAAGAGCGGACCGCAGCCGCTGGAGCTGTTCGACAACCTCGGCACGGAAGGCGGCGGCGATGCGCCGGCCGCGCGTCCGGCACGCCGCTCGAAAACCAAGGCTGCGCCCGCCCCGGCACCTACGTCGGCACCGGTGAGCGCACCGCAGCAGCAACAACCCGCGATGGTGCAGGTCGAGACGCGCGTGCCCACGCCCGCCCCCCCAGCCGCTACACCCGTCGCGGCGCCTCAGCCCCCGGCACGCCCCAAGCGCAAATCCACCGGCCCGGCCAAGCTGTTCGTGCTCGACACGAACGTACTGCTGCACGATCCGATGTGCCTGTTCCGCTTCGAGGAGCACGACATCTTCCTGCCGATGATCGTGCTGGAAGAGCTCGACGGCCACAAGAAGGGCACGACCGAAGTCGCGCGCAACGGCCGCCAGACCAGCCGCACGCTCGACGCGCTGGCCGCCGCGCAGGACGCCGACATCGACAAGGGCCTGAAGCTGGACACCACCGGCCACCGCGAAGCCGGCGGGCGCCTCTTCTTCCAGACCGCGCCACTCGACTACTCGCTGCCGATCAGCCTGCCCCAGGGCAAAGCCGACAACCAGATCCTCGGCGTCGTGCATGCGCTGCGCGACGAGTACGCCAAGGACCGCCCGGGCAAGCCGAAGCAGGAAGTGGTGCTGGTGTCCAAGGACATCAACATGCGCGTCAAGGCGCGCGCCCTGGGCCTGGCCGCCGACGACTACCAGAACGACAAGACGCTGGAAGACGGCGACCTGCTCTACGCCGGCTCGCTCGCCCTCCCGCCCGACTTCTGGACCCGCCAGAGCAAGACGGTCGAAAGCTGGCAGAGCGGCAGCAACACCTTCTACCGGATCAGCGGCCCGCTGGTGCCCAACCTGTACATCAACCAGTTCGTCTTCTTCGAGGCGCCCGGCGAGCCGAGCATGTACGCGCGCGTCACTGAAATCCGCGACAAGACCGCGGTGCTCAAGACGCTCAAGGACTACAGCTCGGGCAAGAACGCGGTGTGGGGCGTGAACACGCGCAACCGCGAGCAGAACTTCGCGATGAACCTGCTGATGGACCCCGAGATCGACTTCGTCACGCTGACCGGCACGGCCGGCACCGGCAAGACGCTGATGGCGCTGGCCTCCGGCCTCACGCAGGTGCTCGACGACCGCCGCTACACCGAGATCATCATGACGCGCGCCACGGTGAGCGTGGGTGAAGACATCGGCTTCCTGCCCGGCACCGAGGAAGAAAAGATGGGGCCCTGGATGGGCGCACTCGACGACAACCTCGAGTTCCTGGCCAAGGGCGACGGCGGCGGTGCCGGCGAGTGGGGCCGCGCGGCCACCAACGAGCTCATCCGCAGCCGCATCAAGGTCAAGAGCATGAACTTCATGCGCGGACGCACCTTCCTGAACAAGTACGTGATCATCGACGAGGCGCAGAACCTCACGCCCAAGCAGATGAAGACGCTGATCACCCGCGCCGGCCCCGGCACGAAGATCATCTGCATGGGCAACCTCGCGCAGATCGACACGCCCTACCTCACCGAAGGCTCGTCGGGCCTCACCTTCGCGGTCGACAAGTTCAAGGGCTGGCCGCACGGCGGGCACATCACGCTGGCGCGCGGCGAACGCTCGCGGCTGGCCGACTTCGCAAGCGACGTGCTCTAAGTTCGCCGGCTCCGGCCGACACAAGCCCGCGCATGCGCCTGGAGCATCGCGGGCTTTTTTTCGTCCGTCATGACAGGCTACTGACAAGACGTTGTCAGGAGGCGGCTCGCACCATCCAGGCTCCTTCCAACGCAACGAACGAAAGAGAGCTCTTCATGACCACCCATGCCATCACCTGGTTCGAGATTCCGGTCGCCAACCTGGACCGCGCCCAGGCCTTCTACGAAACCGTGCTCGCGCGCAAGCTGCGCCGCGAAGACTTCGGCGGCAACCCGCTGGCCGTGTTTCCCTACGACGACCCCGCCACCGGCGGTGCGCTGAAGCCCGGCGCCAACACCAGCGCGCAGGCCGGCAGCGGCATCCGCGTCTACCTCGACTGCATGCCGAGCATCGATGCCGTGCTCTCACGCGTCGAAGCAGCCGGTGGGCAGATCGTGGCACCCAAGTCCGCGCTGCCGCCGGGCATGGGCTTCATCGCCCACCTGCGCGACACCGAAGGCAACGAAGTCGGCCTGCACGCCCCGGCCTGAGACACCATGGCACAACGCAACTGGATTGCGGTCGCCAGCGCCGAGCATGCCCGGCGCGGCCGGGACCACCGGCCGCTCGGGTTCATGCAGGTGGGCCACGGCAAGCTCGCGCCGCTCAAGCGCGTGGCAGCAGGCGACCGCGTGGCCTACTATGCGCCGGCCACGGTGTTCGGCGGCACGGACAAGCTGCAAAGCTTCGTGTCGCTCGGCATCGTCCAGCCTGGCGAGCCCTACGAATTCGACATGGGCAACGGCTTCGTCCCGTGGCGTCGCGACGTGGCCTACGTCGCCGCGCACGAGGCGCCCATCGCCCCGCTGATCGAACGCCTCGCCTTCATCGAAACCCCGAAGCAATGGGGCTACAAGTTCCGCTTCGGCCTGTTCGACATCACCGACATCGACATGAAACTGATCGCGCAGACGATGAAGGCCGAGCCGAAGGCGCTCCTGTTTTGAGCGCCTTCGCCCTCCTCATCCAACACTTCCGGAGAAACAACGCATGGACCCCATCCGCCAACACCACGACGCCTTCCGGGTCTCCGGCCTCACGGCACGCACCACCAACCGCGAAGAGAACGACCCCGCCACCGCGCGCATCGGCGCACTGTGGAACCGCTTCTTCGGCGAGCAGACCTACGACGCGACGCCACACCGCACCGGCGATACGCGCATCTTCAGCATCTACTCCGCCTACGAATCGGATGCGCACGGCGCCTTCGACGTGACGGCTGGCGTCGCCGTCTCGGATGGCGCGGACAGCGTCGCCATCGAAGCCGGCGACTACCTCGTGTTCACCGGCCGCGGCGAGATGCCGCAGATGGTGATCGCCACTTGGCAGCGCATCTGGCAGTATTTCGAGGCGCACCCGGAAATCGTGCGCCGCTACCGCAGCGATTTCGAAGCCTACGAGGGGCCGGACGCCGTGGCGATCCATATCGGAGTCTCATGAGCACACGCAAGGGCTGGCGCGACAGGCTGGCTGGCTACCCGAACCTGCCGAACGTGAAGGCCATTCCCCCGGCCATGCGCGCGCGGCATGGCGAAGGCACCATCGCCACGCCTTCGCCCGCCGAAGTCGAGGAGGCCATGCGCGGCGTGCCCGAAGGCCGGCTCGCGACCGTGCTCGGCATCGGCGAAGACATCGCGGCGCGCCACCAGGCCACCATCGGCTGCACCGTGACCACGGCCATCTTCGCCCACATGGTGGCCCACGCCACCGAGGAAGCCATGACGACGGGCGCCGGTCGCACGCCAGGCACGCCGTACTGGCGCACGCTCAAGATCGGCGGCGAGCTCAACCCAAAGTACCCGGGCGGCATCGAGGCCCAGATGTCGCGACTCGAGGCCGAAGGCCACACGGTGGTCCAGCGCGGCAAGCGCTACTTTGTCGAGGACTTCGCCCGGAAGCTCGTCGGAACGCGTTGATGCGACGCGCCGACCGCCTCTTCCAGCTCGTGCAGCTCATCCGCGGCCGCCGGCTCACCACGGCCGCCTTCCTGGCACAGCGCCTGGAGGTGTCCGAACGCACGGTGTACCGCGACGTGGCCGACCTGCAGCACCAGGGCGTGCCGGTCGAAGGCGAGGCCGGCGTCGGCTACCGCCTGGGCGCAGGCTTCGAGCTGCCGCCGCTGATGTTCACGCAGGACGAGGCATCGGCGCTCGTGGCCGCCGCGCGCATGACCCAGAGCTGGGTCGATCCGGCGATGGCGCGCAACATCGAGACGGGTCTGGGCAAGATCCTGTCGGTGCTGCCGCCGGCGGCGCGCGTCTCGGCCGAGGCGCTGGCGCTGTATGCGCCCGCGCTCGGCCTCGACGACGCCCTGCGCACCCGGCTGCAGACCCTGCGCGAGGCCGTGCAGGCCCACCAGAAACTGCAGCTGCACTACCGCGACGTCTCGGGCGATGCCAGCGAGCGCACGGTGCGACCGCTGGGCTGCTTCTACTGGGGCAAGGTCTGGACGCTCTCGACGTGGTGCGAGCTGCGCAACGATTTCCGCGGCTTCCGGGTCGACCGCATGGAGGCCGTGGAGGTGCTCACCACGCGCTTCCAGGATGAACCCGGCAAGACGCTGGCCGACCTGCTGCGGCAGGTGAAGGCCGAGGCGGCGCGGCACAAGGAGTGGGCGCAGAAGCCGCCGGCCTCGACGCCCGGGCCCGACAGCGAAACCAGCTGACGAGCCGCCCTGCGGTCAGTACTCGTCGTTGTTGCTGTAGCCCACCAGGTTCTCGAACTTGGTGATCGGCTTCAGGAAGGCCAGCTTGACCGTGCCGGTCGGGCCGTTCCGGTGCTTGCTGATGATCACCTCGGCCACGCCCGGCTCCTTCGACTCCTTGTTGTAGTAGTCGTCGCGGTAAATGAACATGATGATGTCCGCGTCCTGCTCGATGGCGCCGGATTCGCGCAAGTCACTCATCATGGGGCGCTTGTCGGTACGCGCTTCCACGCCGCGGCTGAGCTGCGACAGCGCGATCACCGGGCACTTCAGTTCCTTGGCCAGCATCTTCAGGCCGCGCGAGATTTCGCCCACGGCCGTGGCGCGGTTCTCGTCGCCCGAGCTGCTGGTCGACATGAGCTGCAGGTAGTCGACCACGATCAGGCCCAGGCGCCCGTACTGGCGCGCCAGCCGGCGCGCATTGGCGCGCAGCTCGCTGGACGAGAGACCCGGCGTCTCATCGATATGCAGCGACACCGTGCGCAGCTTCTCGATGGCTTCGGTCAGGCGCGGCCACTCTTCGTCGCTGAGCTTGCCGGTGCGCAGGTGGCCCTGGTCGATGCGGCCGATGGAGCCCACGATACGCACCGCCAGCTGGGCGGCGCCCATTTCCATCGAGAACACCGCCACCGGCAGCCCCTCTTCGAGCGCCACGTGCTCGGCGATGTTGATCGCGAGCGAGGTCTTGCCCATCGACGGACGCGCGGCCAGCACGATCATGTCGCCCGGCTGCAGGCCCGAGGTCATCTTGTCGAAGTCGTTGAAGCCCGTGCGCACGCCCGTGATGTCGTTCGGGTTCTCGGCCATCTCGGTCACGCGGTCGAGCAGCTCGACCACCAGGGAATCCATGCTCTGGAAGCCCTGCTTCATCCGCGTGCCTTCTTCGCCGATGTTGAAGATCTTCTGCTCGGCTTCGTCCAGGATCTTGTCGACTGGCTTGCCTTGTGGATTGAAGGCGTTGGTCGCAATCTCGTCGGCGGCGGACACGAGCTTGCGCAGGATGGAGCGCTCGCGCACGATCTCGGCGTAGCGCCGGATGTTGCTCGCGCTCGGCACGTACTGCGCGAGCGAGTTCAGGTAGACCAGGCCGCCGATGTCGTCGGCCTTGCCGAGGTTCTGCAACTGCTCGAAGACCGTGATCACGTCGGCCGGCTTGCTGGCATTGATCAGCCCGCCGATGGCCGCGTAGATCAGCTTGTGTTCGTGGCGATAGAAGTCGCCGTCGACCAGCAGGTCGCCCATGCGGTCCCAGGCGCCGTTGTCCAACAACAAGCCCCCCAGCACGCTGGACTCGGCCTCGATGGAGTGAGGCGGAATGCGCAATTGCGCGATCTGGCGGTCGGCCGACGAATCATTGTCGGCATAGGAGAAAACGGCGGACATGGACTTCCCTTGCAACCCTGCATGCTAAGCCGCGCAGGGCGCGGCGTGTGTGGACAAGGTTGTTAATAAACAGTGAACTTCCGGTGCGGCGAGGTGGACAACTCGCGCGCAGAAAAGAAAAAGCCGCCCGAAGGCGGCTTTCTTGCGTCAGCGCACCGGGCGCTGCGAACGATCAGGCGGTTTCGCCGTAGACCGTGACGGTGATCTCGACGACCACGTCGGTGTGCAGCGAGACGCTCACGGTGTTGTCGCCGACGATCTTGATCGGACCGTTGGGCAGGCGCACTTGCGACTTGGCAACCTTGTAGCCCTGCTTGTTCAGCTCTTCGGCGATGTCGCCGTTGGTGACCGAACCGAACAGACGGCCGTCCACGCCAGCCTTTTGGGTCAGCTTGACGGTCGAGCCGGCGAGCTTCTCGCCCTGGGCTTGCGATTCGGCCAGCTTGGCGGCGGCAGCCTTTTCGAGTTCGACGCGCTTGGCTTCGAATTCGGCCTTGTTGGCAGCGGTGGCGCGACGGGCGCGGCCCGAGGGGATCAGGAAGTTGCGTGCGTAACCGTCCTTGACCTTGACGATGTCGCCCAGGCCGCCGACGTTCAGAACCTTGTCCAGAAGAATGATTTGCATGGTGTGTGCTCCTTCTTAGACGCGGTGCTGGTCGCTGTACGGCACCATGGCCAGGAAGCGCGCGCGCTTGATGGCGGTGTTCAGCTGACGCTGGTAGATCGCGCGCGTGCCGGTCAGGCGTGCGGGGATGATCTTGCCGTTTTCGCTGATGAAGTCACGCAGCGTGTCGATGTCCTTGTAGTCGATTTCTTCGACGCCAGCGACGGTGAAACGGCAGAAGCGCTTGCGCTTGAACAGCAGCGACTGGGTGTTGCGCTTCGGGCGCTTGTCTTTGTTGAATTTCTTGAACGTGGCCATTGGGGGACCTCTTGTCGAAAATTAATCTTGCTGAAAATCCTGGATGTGCAGGACCGGATGCTTGCCGTTGCCCGGTGTCGCGAGAAACCCCTGGAATCGCCAGAGACTTCCCATCGACTGCGCTGCGAGCCGCTCGGCGATGGCGCCGAACGCAACGGCCTTGAGGGCCGTCTTCACCTGCCGGGGCTTTCCCGCCTCCTGGAGCGTCGACTCATGGTCGAGCTTCAGATCGAGGGCGGGCAGGCCGGCTGGCGTGTATCGCAGGGTTCCGAGTTCGGCGACAGAGGCGGTCAGCAGAAGCTGGTTGACCCCGGTCGCCGCAGCGGCAGCCGTCACGCCATCAGTTGTTGTTGGCGGCGTATTCGGCCTGCTGGGCCTTGCGGGCCTCTTCGCGCTCGACCGTCTTCATCATCGACGAAGGACCGGTGTCGGCCTTCTTCTTCTGAACGGTCAGGTGACGCAGCACGGCATCGTTGAACTTGAACGCGTGTTCCAGTTCACCCATCACGGCTTGTTCAGCTTCGATGTTGACGCACAGGTAGTGGGCCTTGTTGAGCTTGTTGATCTGGTAAGCCAGCTGACGGCGGCCCCAGTCTTCAACGCGGTGGACCTTGCCGCCGCCGGCCGTGATCAGGCCCTTGTAACGCTCCAGCATGGCCGGAACTTGTTCGCTCTGATCCGGGTGGATGAGCAAGATGATTTCGTAGTGACGCATGGCACTCCTTGTGGATTCTTCCGTAGAAGAGGAAAAGCCATCCGCAGCGTCGGGCGCGGTATGGCAAGGCAAAGCCGGCGATTATAGCCCTGTCTTGCGCGATCCGGCAAGGAGCCTCAGTCGTTGAGGGCCTTGTCGAGAGCGGCGGCCTTCTCCGCGCCGACGGCGGCGCGGATCTTGGGCGCCAGCGCCAGGAGGTCTTCGTAGCTGGTCGTGCCTTCGACCTGGAGGTTGAGCCGGAAGCCCATCAGGCCCAGGCTGCCGGTCAGCTGGGTGGCGATCGGGTACGCATCCTTGTAGCGCTGCTGCCGGCTGCGGCCGGAGGAAGATGCAGCAGGCGCCGGGGCCGCCGCCACGGCTGCGGGCGCCGCAGCCGGCTGGCCGTCCAGGGGCGCCAGCAGGCCCAGCGCGATCATCTGATCGACCTCTTCACGCCCGATGCCCAGGCCCGAGCCCAGCACGTCGTCGATCGAGCGCTTGCCGTCGAACTGGATGAACGCCGAGCGCTGGCGCGGCGTCAACGGCACCGAGCGGTCCTTGAGGACCTGCTGTCCGGCTTCCGTCTTGACAAGAATCATGGGGGTCTCCGGCGAAGTGCTGACACGGGCCCTGATGGGCCGGCGTCGCCTCAGGCAGGCAGCCGGGGTGCGCCGCCTGCGAATGTCACGAGTCTGACACCGGAAACGCACTTTGTTTCATTTGCACGAGCGGGCACGGGGGAATCCCCCATGGGGATTTCCGCCATTCGCCGCGGTGCATCACGCGGCGGCGCATGCCTTGGGGCATGCCCGCCGCGCGTGGACTCAGCCTCGCTGGGCCAGCTGCTGCCAGGTGTCGATCACGCTGTCCGGGTTCAGCGAGATCGATTCGATGCCCTGCTCCGCCAGCCACAGTGCGAAATCGGGATGGTCGCTGGGGCCCTGGCCGCAGATGCCGACGTACTTGCCCTGGTCCTTGCAGGCCTTGATGACGCGGCTCAGCAGCGCCTTGATGGCCGGGTCGCGCTCGTCGAAGTCGGCTGCCAGCAGCTCGAGGCCGGAGTCGCGGTCCAGGCCCAGCGTGAGCTGGGTCAGGTCGTTCGAACCGATCGAGAAGCCGTCGAAGAACTTCAGGAACTCTTCCGGCAGCACGGCATTGCTCGGCACCTCGCACATCATGATCAGCTTGAGCGCGTTTTCGCCGCGCTTCAGGCCGTGCTCGCCCAGCAGCGTGGTCACGCGCTCGGCCTGGCCCAGCGTGCGCACGAAGGGCACCATGATCTGCACGTTGGTCAGGCCCATGTCGTTGCGCACGCGCTTGAGCGCCTCGCATTCCATGGCAAAGGCCTCGCCGAAGTCGGCGCTCAGGTAGCGCGCGGCGCCGCGGAAGCCCAGCATCGGGTTTTCCTCTTCGGGCTCGTAGCGACTGCCGCCGATCAGCTTGCGGTACTCGTTCGACTTGAAGTCCGAGAGGCGCACGATGACGGGCTTGGGCCAGAACGCGGCGGCAATGGTCGCGACGCCCTCGGTCACCTTGTCGACGTAGAACGCGCGCGGCGAGGCATGGCCGCGGGCCACCGACTCGACGGCCTTCTTCAGGTCGTTGTCGACGTTCGGGTAGTCGAGGATCGCCTTCGGGTGCACGCCGATGTTGTTGTTGATGATGAACTCGAGGCGGGCCAGGCCCACGCCGTGGTTCGGCAGCTGCGCGAAGTCGAAGGCGAGCTGGGGGTTGCCCACGTTCATCATGATCTTCAGGTCGATCTCGGGCATCACGCCGCGCTGCACTTCGGTCACTTCGGTCTCGAGCAGGCCGTCGTAGATGAAGCCGGTGTCGCCCTCGGCGCAGCTCACGGTGACGAGCGTGCCGTCCTTGAGCAGGTCGGTGGCGTCGCCGCAGCCGACCACGGCCGGAATGCCGAGTTCGCGCGCAATGATGGCCGCGTGGCAGGTGCGTCCGCCACGGTTGGTGACGATGGCGGCGGCGCGCTTCATCACCGGTTCCCAGTTGGGGTCGGTCATGTCGGTGACGAGCACGTCACCGGCCTGCACCTGGTCCATTTCGCTGATGTTGTGCACGATGCGCACGGCGCCGGTGCCGATCTTCTGGCCGATGGCTCGGCCTTCGGCCAGCACGGCGCCCTTGCCCAGCAGCTTGTAGCGCTGCTCGGCCTTGCCCTGCTGCTGGCTCTTCACCGTTTCGGGACGCGCCTGCAGGATGTAGAGGTGGCCGTCGGTGCCGTCCTTGCCCCACTCGATGTCCATCGGGCGGCCGTAGTGTTCTTCGATCACCAGCGCGTAGCGGGCCAGTTGCTCGACGTCGGCGTCGCTCAGCGAATAGCGGTTGCGCTGCTCGGCCTTGACGTCGGTGGTCTTGACCAGCTTGCCGCTCGCCTTCTTCTCTTCAGGCGTGGCGAACTCCATCTGGATCAGCTTGGAGCCGAGGTTGCGGCGGATGACGGCCTTCTTGCCGGCCTTGAGGGTCGGCTTGTGCACGTAGAACTCGTCGGGATTCACGGAGCCCTGCACCACCGTCTCGCCCAGGCCGTAGCTCGAGGTGATGAACACGACCTGGTCGAAGCCCGACTCGGTGTCGATGGTGAACATCACGCCGGCGGCACCGAGGTCGGAGCGCACCATGCGCTGCACGCCGGCCGAGAGCGCCACCACGTCGTGCTCGAAGCCCTTGTGCACGCGGTAGCTGATGGCGCGGTCGTTGTAGAGGGAGGCGAACACCTCCTTCATCTTGTGCAACACGTCGTCGATGCCGACCACGTTCAGGAAGGTTTCCTGCTGGCCGGCGAACGAGGCGTCGGGCAGGTCTTCGGCGGTGGCCGAGGAACGCACGGCGAACGAGGCGGCGGGGTTGCCGGCGCTCAGCGTGGCGAAGGCCTCGCCGATGGCTTTCTGCAGGTCGGCCGGGAATGGCTGGGCCTCGACCATGGCGCGGATTTCGGCGCCGGCCGTGGCCAGGGCGCGCACGTCTTCGGTGTCCAGCGCGGCCAGGCGCTTGCTGATCTTGTCGGCCAGGCCGTCGTGCGCCAGGAACTGGCGGAACGCGTGGGCCGTGGTCGCAAAACCGGTCGGCACGCGCACGCCCTGTGGCAGCTGCGAGATCATTTCGCCGAGGCTGGCGTTCTTGCCGCCAACCGACTCGACGTCGGTCATCCTCAGGTTTTCAAATGGCACGACCAGTGCGGTCGCCTCGAAAAGTGCAGACATGGGGAAGCTCCAGAAGTTGAAACCGGCGCTGCATGCAGACGGCGCAGCACGATCGTTGTCGTTGCTTTGGGTGCGGTCGCGGTGTGCATGGAAAGAATTCGAGGGGGTGGGGAAAGCGGATTCCCGATAATGGCCCGGATTGTAGGCGTGGCAGGTCGCGCGCGCCGCAGGACTCCGCCGCAAAAGCAACACCATGCATACACGCACTGTTTTCTTCGTCTCCGACGGCACCGGCATCACCGCCGAAACCTTCGGCAACGCCGTTCTGGCCCAGTTCGAGATGAAGCCGCGCCACGTGCGGCTGCCGTTCACCGACACGGTCGACAAGGCGCACCAGGCGGTGCGGCAGATCAACCACACGGCCGAAGTCGAGGGCGTTCGGCCCATCGTCTTCACCACGCTGGCCAACATGGACGTGCTGGGCGTGATCGAAACCGGCTGCAAGGGCATGCTGCTCGACATGTTCGGCACCTTCGTTCGGCCGCTCGAAATCGAGCTGGCCATGAAGTCGAACCACCGCATCGGCCGCTTCAGCGACGTCAGCAAGAGCAAGGCCTACAACGACCGCATCGCGGCCATCGACTTCAGCCTGCAGCACGACGACGGCCAGAGCCACCGCGACCTGGAAGGCGCCGACGTGATCCTGGTCGGCGTGAGCCGCAGCGGCAAGACGCCCACCTCGCTCTACCTGGCGATGCAGCACGGCCTGAAGGCGGCCAATTACCCGCTGATTCCCGAAGACTTCGACCGCCGCCAGCTCCCGCCGGCGCTGAGCCCGCACCGCAAGAAGATCTTCGGCCTGACGATCCAGCCCGAGCGGCTGAGCGAAATCCGCAACGAACGCCGGCCCAACTCGCGCTACGCCAGCCTGGAGAACTGCCGCCACGAAATCAGCGAGGCCGAGGCCATGATGCGGCGCGCCGGCATCCGCTGGCTCTCGACGACCACCAAGTCGATCGAGGAAATCGCGACGACGATCCTGCAGGAGCTGCGGCCGGAGCGGTTGGTCTACTGATCTGCTAGCTTTTCAGTAGCAAGCACCGCCCGCCCGACGGGCTATCCGAACAGATACTGCGTGACGCCGTCCGCGCCGGTCACCGGTTGGCAGGGCATGCGCCAGACGGCCTCGATCAGCGCGGGCTGCAGCACGTCGGCGGTCGCCCCTTGGCGCAGGCCGCCGGGTGCGCCCAGCACCACGACCTCATCGGCATAGCGCCGCGCGAGGTTCAGGTCGTGCAGCACAGCCACCACGCCCACACCCCGCGCCGCCCAGGCGCGCAGCAGGCGCATCGCCGAATGCTGGTGCGCGAGGTCCAGTGCCGCGGTCGGCTCGTCGAGCAGCAGCCAGCGGCTCGCGCCGTCGGGGCGTGGATGCCAGAGCTGGGCCAGCGCCCGCGCCAGGTGAACCCGCGCCTTCTCGCCGCCCGACAGCGTGTTGAGGATGCGCGGCGCCAGCGCCGTGACGTCGGTCAGCGCCATCGCCTCGGCCATGATCGCGTCCTCGTCGCGGGTCGGTGCGCGGCGGTGCGGGTAGCGGCCGAGCGCGACGATGTCCTGCGCCGTGAAGTCGAAGGCGACCGCGCTTTCCTGCGGCATCAGGGCCCGGCGCAATGCCAGCGTGGGCATGCCGTGGTCTGACAGTGGCCGGCCGTCGAGCATCGCCCTGCCCTGCGTAGGCTCACGCTGGCCGGCCAGCACCGACAGCAGCGTCGACTTGCCTGCGCCGTTCGGGCCGAGGATCGCGGTCACGCGGCCCGGCGCCAGTTCGACCGATGCATTCGCCAGCAACGTCTTCGCGCCGATGCGCACCTCGACAGCGGCACACGCCAGCGCTCCGTGTCCCCTCGCCGTCGTCATATGCGCCCCCTGAAATGCCGCAGCATCACGAGGAACATCGGCACGCCGATGAAAGCCGTGAGCACGCCCAGCGGCAGCTCGGCCGGCGCCATCACGGTGCGCGCCACCGTGTCGGCCGCGAGCACCAGCGCCGCGCCCAGCAGCGCCGATGCCGGCAGCACGATGCGGTGGTCGGGCCCGGCCACCATGCGCACCCAGTGCGGCGCGATCAGGCCGATGAAACCGATGATCCCGGTCGTGGCCGTCACCGCGCCCACAGCCACCGCGGTGATGACCACGGCGCGTCGCTTGGTGCGCTCGACGTCCACACCCAGCAGCGCCGCCTGCGCCTCGCCGAGCGCGATGGCGTTCAGTGGCGAGGCGAGCGATGCCGCGGCCCAGCACGAGAGAAACACCGCCACGCCCACCAGGATGACCGCGCTCCAGCGCGCGCCGCCCAGGCTGCCCAGCAACCAGAACTGCAGGCTGCGCAGTTGTTCGTCGGTCGCCATCACGCTCAGCAAGCCGAGGCCGGCGCCGGCCAGCGCGTTGATGGCGATGCCCGCCAGCAGCATCAGCGCCATGCGCGTGCCGCCGTCGCTGCGCGACAGGCCGTAGATCAACAAGGTCACGACGAAGCCACCGCCGAAAGCCATGAGCACCAGCGTCCAGCTGCCGAGCGTGCGCGGCAGCATCGGCCAGAACGAGGCGCCCAGCACGATGGTGACGCCGGCCGCCAGCGCCGCGCCGCTGCTGATCCCGATCAGCCCCGGGTCGGCCAGCGGATTGCGGAACAGCCCCTGCATCAGCGTGCCCGCCATGCCGAGCCCCGCACCCGCCGCCACGCCGAGAACCAGGCGCGGCAAGCGGATGTTGAGGAACACGAGGTGCTCGGGCGACTGGCCGCTTGCACCCTGCCCCAGCGAGGTCAACACATTCCAGAGCTGCGAAAGACTGATGGCGTAGGCGCCCGACACGGCGCCCACCGCGAAGGCTGCGACGAGCAGCACCGCGCTGCCGCCCAGCACGGCCCGCGCCCCCAAGCGCTGGCTCATGCCAATGCGGCCTGGAACTTGTCGTGCAGCTCGCCGATGGCGACCGGCAGGCGCGGGCCGAAGCCCAGCAGCAGCAAGGCGTCCTGCGTGATCAGCGCACGCTTCTTGTACGCCGGCGTGAGCGCCAGCTCGGGCCGCTGCCAGAAGCGCTCGACGCCGCCGTGCGCCTCGATGCTCTGCGTGCTCGTGAGGATGATGTCGGGCGCCGCGCTGGCCATGGCCTCGGCCGTCATCGGCCGGTAGCCGTGGAAGCCGCCCAGCGCATTCACGCCGCCCGCGAAACCGATCACCGCATGCGCTGCGGTCTTCTCGCCGGACACCTGCGGGCTCGCGCTGTGCGACAGCACGAACAGCACCTTCGGCTTGCGGCCGTTCGCGCCGCCGATGCGCTGCAGCACCTGCGCCCATTCGGCATCGAGCCGGGCCTGCAGTTCGCGCGCCTGCGCCTCCTTGGCCGCGGCGCGGCCCACGGCCTGCACCTTGCGCTGCACCTCGCCCCAGCTGTGGTCGGCCTCGATGATCTCGACCTTCACGCCGGCCGTGCGGATCTGGTCGAGCACGACGGTCGGGCCCGACTCGTTGGTCGCGATGATCGCGTCGGGCTTCAGGGACAGCAGCCCTTCGGCCGACAGCTGGCGCATGTAGCCCACCTTGGGCGTGGCGCGCGCGGCAGCGGGGAACAGGCTGGTCGTGTCGGTGCCGACCAGCTGGCCTTCGGCGCCGAGCGCATAGACCACCTCGGTGATCGCACCGCTGACCGTGACCAGCCGCGGCAGGCGCTTGCTGTCCTGTGCGAACGCGGGCCACACGCCCGCGCCGAGCGCTGCAGCAGAAAGCAGGCGCAGCGCATCACGCCGACGCGGCATGGAAGAAGAAAGAAAAGAGGAATCGCGTGGTTCAGTCATGGGTCACGGACAGCGAAAGAGAAAGACGCGCGTCAGCCGCGCCGGGGAATGTTGTGTGCGATGCGCCAGAGCACGCCGCTCGGGTCGGTCAACGTGAAATCGACCATGCCCCACGGGCGTTCGGCGGGTGGCGTGGTCTGTACGGCGTAGCGTTCGGTCAGCCGCTGCGCCTGTACGCGCGCCCACCAGGCCAGCGCGTCGTCGACCAGCAGATGCATCATGAAGTTCTCCGCGTGGGTCTGGACGTAGAAGTCCTGCAGCAGGAAGCTGCTCTGGCCGCAGAAGAAGTACGCAATGCCGTCCTCGTTCGAGGCCAGCGTGAAGCCCAGGTCCTGGTAGAAGGCCACGGACAGCGCGAAGTCCTTCGCCGGCACGAAGGCTTTGATCTCGACCACGCCCGGAACGGCCTCGGTACTCATCGCGCTTGCACCTCAGAAGTGACCAGGCGCGAGAGCTTGGCCACGATCTGGCGCCACTCGGCGCGCTCGGGCACGCCCGGCTTGCGCGCGCCGAAGAACATCGCCATCAACTCGCCCTCGCCGTCGAAGGCCTCGACCGAGGTCACGATGCCGTCGCTGGTCGGCTTCTGGACGATCCACACGCTCGCGATGCGGTCTTCGCGCAGGTGCAGGTTGAAGCCGGGGTCGAGCACGTTGAGCCACTGCATGCCATGCATCTCCATCGGCTCGATGCGCACGACCGGCCCGGAATGGATCTGGATGCAGCCGGGGCTGCCGACGAACACCATGATCGGCGTGCCGTCGAACGAAGCCTCGAGCAGCAGCTCGCGCACCGCGCCGGTCTCGGCCCGCTGCGTGAACTCGCCCTCGGTGAGGCGAAAGCTCTGCTGGCGCTCGACGTCGAACTTGTTGAGCAGCCCGAAGAACTCGTGCGTGTCCTGCATGCCGCGCCAGGCCTCAGCCAGTGCGACCGCATCGATGGCAGCGTCGTCGCGCGGCGCCGCCTTCTTCTCGACGGGCACGAACTGCACCGGTTCGTCGGGTGTGGCGGTGTAGCTGTCGATGACCGACTGGAACGCATCGCGGTCGGTCGCGTCGCGCACGAAGATCTTGTGCACCGCCACGCCCTGCGGGTTGAAGAACTGCAGGCTCAGCGAGGGCGGCACGCCGGCATTCGCCGCCGCCTCGCTGACCGCGAACCCCGCATGCCAGCGGCTGAAGAACAGGCGCAGGTCGATGGCCTCGCCCAGCGCGAGCCCCATCGCGTCGCTGCCGGACACCTTCTCGTAGACGCCGGTCTTCTCGTGCACCGTGGTCTCGTTGCGCGTGAGCGCCAGCACGGGGCCGCACAGCTCCAGCGCCTGCAGCAGCTCGACCCACGGGCCCTTCAGCCGCGTGGCGCGCAGCGCCTTGTCGTGTGCGCCCGTGTGCGCCACGATGGCGGTGCCTTCGCTCAGGCCCAGGGCCGCGGCGGCGTCCTTGTGGCGCATGCCCTTGGCGCGCAGTTCGGCAAAACGGGTGCGGATGTCTTCGGCATTCATCGGGTGTCCTTTGTTTGGAGAGAAGTGGCGGTGCGCGTCAGAAGTCCGCCACGAGCGAGACGTTGAAGCTGCGGCCCGGCTGGGTGTAGGCGTCGCGGATGGCCGAGGTGGTCGTCACGCCGCGCACATCGCTCCACATCCAGTAGCGCTTGTTGGTGAGGTTGGTCACCGACGCGTTCAGGCGCAGGTCCTTGCGGATGCGCCACTGCGCGCTGATGTCCAGCGTGGTGGCCGCCGGCGTGCGGAACTGCAGGCCCGTGGTCACTTCGCTGCGATCGACGTCTTCCCACTCCTTGGCGCCATGATGAACCGCATCGAGGCGCACGCTCCAGGCCGGCGCCTGGTACTTGAGTCCGGCACTGAACTTCTGCGGATCGATCGAGTTGAGCGGCCGGTTGTTGGTGCGGTCGCGGCCCTGCGTGCGGCCGTAGGCGAAGGGCACGGAGAAGCCGTTGCCGTTCTCGGTGAAGTCGAGCTCGCCCTTGATCTCGAAGCCGCTGATGCGCGCGCGCCCGACGTTGACGGTCTGGTAGATCAACGGGTCGATGCGCGGAATGCCGCGCCCGCCCACGAGCTTGTCGTTCTCGATGAGGTCCTTGTAGTCGCCGGTGAAGGCGGCCACGTCGAAGCTCAGGACGCCGGTGCGCCCGCGCACGCCCAGCTCGATGTTCTGGCTCTTCTCGGGCTTGAGGTTGGGGTTCGGGATCGTCTTGTAGCCGGAGATCACGTTCTCGAAGAAGTTGTTCACCTGGAACGCATTGGGCGCCTTGAAGCCCGAGGCGTAGTTGCCGTACACGCTGAACTGCGGCGTGGCGCGGAACAGTACGCCCAGCTTGGGCGACACGGCCGAGCCCGACAGCGACACGGCCTGCGCGTTGAAGCCCGCCTGCTTCGCGTCGAGCGAGAAGCGGTCGAAGCGGATGCCGGGCGTGATGCTCCAGCGGTCGTGGATGAACTCGTCCTGCACGTAGAAGGCGCTCGAGGTTTCTCGCGTGTCGGGAAAGCGCTTGAGCGGGTAGCTTTCGCCGGCCGGCGGCACGAGGCCGGTCTGCAGGTTCTCGACGTTGGTGCGCGTGTAGTCCAGGCCGTAGGTGATCTTCTGGGCCCAGCTGCCCATGCGGATCGTCTTGTCGGCCTGCAGACCGAACTGCCAGGTGTTCTCGTCGTAGGTGACGTCGCGCGTGCGATCGGCCGCGGTGAAGCGGTCTTCGTAGATGTACTCGCGCGAGCCGGCCTTCTGGTAACTCACGACGGCGAGCAGGTTGTCGGCCACCACGCTGTTCAGGCGCAGCCGGCCTTCGTAGGTCAGGCGGTCGCGGTCCAGGTCGGTCTTGGCGTTGAGGCCGATCACCGAGGTGGACGCGTACGGCGGCTTGGCCACGCCCGACAGCAGGTTGTAGCGGCTGCTCTTCTCGACGTGCTCGAAGGTGAAGGCGTGGCGCTGGTCGGCGTTGGGCGTGAGGATGGCCTTGGCCAGCAGCGAGCGGGTCTGGTCGCGCTGCGGATTGGGCGTGGTGCGGTCGAGGTTGGGCACGTTGAGCGAGCCCCGGTTCTCGAGTTCGCTGGCGTGCCCCAGGTTGGCGGACACGAGCCACTCGAGCACGTCGTTCGCCTTGCCCGCGAGCGTGACGCCGCCGCGCACGCCGTTGTCTTCGCCGCTGTAGCCGATGTTGGCGCTGCCGCCGAAGGTCTTGCCCTCGCGCAGGAAGGACGAGGGCTCGCGGGTGATGAAGTTGACCAACCCGGCCAGGCCGTCCGAGCCGTAGAGCGCCGAGGCCGGGCCCTTGATGATCTCGATGCGCTCGACGAGGCTGATGTCGAAGTAGTCGCGCCCGAACGCGTTGGCGCTGAACACGTAGCTGCGCGGCGTGCGGATGCCGTCGGTCAGCAGCAGCACACGGTTGCCGTCCAGGCCGCGGATGTTGAAGCCCGCGTTGCCGTCGCGGCCGGTGTTGCCCTGCGCCAGCCCGAAGCGCGCCGGCGAACGCTTGACCGACACGTTGGGCAGGTCGCGCACGGCATCGCGGATGTCGTGGATCTGCTTGCTCTCGATGTCCTGGCGGTTAATGACCTCGATGCTCAGCGGCAGGTCGTCCCTGGCCTGCTCCGAGCGCGATCCGCTCACCACCACTTCGCCGAGCGCCGCGAGTTGCTGGGACCACGCGGGCGCGGCGGCCATGCCGAAGGCGCAGGCGATCAGCCAGGGCAGCAGCGCGGGTCGAGGGGAAGACGGTCGAGGGAAATGAGCGGCCACGAAAAAGGTCCAGAAAACAGTTGATGAACTGCTTGCTGGACCTTGAGGCGCAGAGAGAACACTGCGCGTGTGCGACCTGGCTGGCAATGAGGGGCAATCGGCAGTGATTGCCCGGTCATTTATTGTATGAGAATAATTCTCAATTGAAAGATATCAATGCTTGCCAAAGGCTTACTTTACGCAGGGGCCGTCGTGCGGATCAGGTGGTCGAACGCACCGAGCGCCGCCTTCGCGCCGTCGCCGGCCGCGATGATGATCTGCTTGAACGGCACCGTGGTGACGTCACCCGCCGCGAACACGCCGGGCACCGAGGTCTGGCCGCGCGCGTCGACGACGATCTCGCCGTGCTTCGTGAGCTCGACCGTGCCCTTGAGCCAGTCGGTGTTGGGCACGAGGCCGATCTGGATGAACACGCCTTCGAGCTCGACCTTCTTCAGCTCGCCCGATGCGCGGTCCTTGTAGACCAACCCGTTGACCTTCTGGTCCCCGGTGATCTCGGTGGTCTGCGCGTTGGTGAAGATGTCGACGTTCTTCAGGCTCTTGAGCTTGCGTTGCAGCACGGCATCGGCGCGCAGTTGCGTGTCGAACTCGATCAGCGTCACGTGGCCGACGATGCCGGCCAGGTCGATGGCCGCCTCGACACCCGAGTTGCCGCCGCCGATCACCGCCACGCGCTTGCCCTTGAACAACGGACCGTCGCAGTGCGGGCAGTAGGCCACGCCCTTGTTCTTGAACTCGTGCTCGCCCGGCACGTTGATGTTGCGCCAGCGGGCACCGGTCGAGATGATGACCGTCTTGCTCTTGAGCGAGGCGCCGCTTTCGAGCTGCACCTCGATCAGGTCCTTGCCCGGCACCAGCGCCTTGGCGCGCTGCAGATTCATGATGTCGACGTCGTAGTCGCGCACATGCTCTTCGAGGGCGTGGGCGAACTTCGGGCCTTCGGTTTCCTTGATCGAGATGAAGTTCTCGATGCCCAGCGTGTCGAGCACCTGACCGCCGAAGCGCTCCGAGGCGACGCCCGTGCGGATGCCCTTGCGCGCGGCATACACCGCGGCTGCGGCACCGGCGGGGCCACCGCCGACGATCAGCACGTCGAAGGCGTCCTTGGCGGCGATCTTCGCGGCTTCGCGCTCGACGCCGCTGGTGTCGATCTTGGCCAGGATTTCTTCCAGGCTCATGCGGCCCTGGCCGAACTCGGTGCCGTTCAGGAACACGGTCGGCACGGCCATGATCTGGCGTTCCTTGACTTCGTCCTGGAAGGTGCCGCCCTCGATCATCGTGGTGCGGATGCGCGGGTTCTGGATGGCCATCAGGTTCAGCGCCTGGACCACGTCGGGGCAGTTGTGGCAGGTGAGCGAGACGTAGATCTCGAACTCGAAGTCGCCGTCGAGCGCCTTGATCTGGTCGAGCACGGCCTGCTCGACCTTCGGGGGGTAGCCGCCGATCTGCAGCAGCGCAAGGATCAGCGACGTGAATTCATGGCCCATCGGCAGGCCGGCAAAGCGCGGGCCGTGGTTTTCGCTCGGGCGGTTGACCGAGAACGAGGGCTTGCGGTGGCTGTCGTCGCGGCTTTCGGTCAGCGTGACCAGCGGCGAGACTTCGGCCACGTCCTTCAGCAGCGACAGCATTTCGCCCGAAGCCTTGCTGTCATCGAGCGAGGCAACGATCTCGATCGGCTGCGTGGCGCGTTCGAGGTAACTCTTCAATTGGGCTTTGGTGCTGGCGTCAAGCATGGCGGACTCTCTTTCGATAACTGGAAACTATCAACTGGGGACAAAAAAGCCCGGGGCCTCGTGAGCGCCCGGGCTTTGCGCGGGGCGCTTAGATCTTGCCGACGAGGTCGAAGGACGGAGCGATGGTCTTGTCGCCGTCATTCCACTTGGCCGGGCAGACTTCGTTCGGGTGCTCGGCGGTGTAGACCGCTGCCTTGAGCTTGCGCAGGGTTTCCTTGACGTCGCGGGCGATTTCGTTGGAGTGCACTTCGGCGGTCTTGATGATGCCGTCGGGGTTGATCACGAAGGTGCCGCGCAGTGCCAGGCCTTCTTCGGGGATGTGCACGCCGAACGCGTTGGTCAGCGTGTGGGTCGGGTCGCCCACCAGGGGGAACTTGGCCTTGCCGACGGCCGGCGACGTGTCGTGCCAGACCTTGTGCGAGAAGTGCGTGTCGGTGGTCACGATGTAGACCTCGGCACCCAGCTTCTGGAACTCGGGGTAGTGGTCGGCCGCGTCTTCGACTTCGGTCGGGCAGTTGAAGGTGAAGGCCGCCGGCATGAAGATCAGCACAGACCACTTGCCCTTGAGCGTCTCGTCGGACACATCGATGAACTTGCCGTTGAGGTAAGCCTGGGTCTTGAAAGGTTGGACTGCGGTGTTGATCAGGGACATGTGATTCCTTGGATGCTGCGGTTGGAAAAATAAGCGTGAGCCATGAGTATAACTACCAATATATCATTTTTGATAGATATCAACTATTGAAAGTATTGGAACCCGCTATGTTTGCCATCGCCTCGCGCGTCGCCTTGCGCCAGGTCAATACGAACGTGTATCACCATCACACGCATGCAGACCGGCGCAGCATGGGTTTGCTTGCAAGCGTGTGTTCGCCCCTCCGACAATCACCGCTTTCAGAACAAGGAAAATAATCATGAAGGGCGACCCCAAAGTCATCGAACACCTGCAGGCGCAGCTCAAGAACGAGCTGACCGCGATCAACCAGTACTTCCTCCACTACCGCATGCTCAAGCACTGGGGCCTGGACAAGCTGGCGAAGAAGGAATACGAGGAATCCATCGGCGAGATGAAGCACGCCGACAAGCTCATGGACCGCATCTTCATGCTCGACGGCCTGCCCAACCTGCAGGACCTGGGCAAGCTGAACATCGGCGAAGACGTGCCCGAGCTGCTGCGCTGCGACCTCGGCGCCGAAACCGGCGCACAAGCGACCATCAAGGACGGCATCGCGCATTGCGAATCGGTGCGTGACTATGTCTCGCGCGACCTGCTGCAAGAGATCCTGGACGACACCGAGGAGCACATCGACTTCCTCGAGACGCAGATCGACCTGATCGACCGCGTCGGCCTGCAGAACTACCTGCAGCTGCAGGTGGGCGAGCTCGAGTAAGCGCTGCAACCGCATTGCAAACAAACGGGGCTTCGGCCCCGTTTTTTATTGCCCTTTACTTAACTTTATACCCACTGAATAGCAGTCATTCTCATTCGCGCAACTACAATTCGCGCTTTCGATGACTGCCCCCGCCCGTTCCGACAACCGCCGCCGCGCCTATTGGCTCAAGACCCTCCACGAGTGGCATTGGGTCAGTTCCGCCATCTGTCTCGTCGGGATGATCCTGTTCAGCGTCACGGGCTTCACGCTCAACCACGCGGGCCAGATCGAGGCCAAGCCGGTCGTCACCACGCACAACGGCACGGTCGACGATGCGCTGCGCGCCCGCCTCGAACAACAGCTGCCGGCCGCCAAGGCCCAGCAGGGCAAGGCCCCGCTTCCTGCCGAGCTGCAAACCTGGCTGCGCAAGCAGTGGGACATCGACACCGCCGGCCGCCAGGCCGAGTGGTCCGACGACGAAATCTATCTGTCGCTCCCCCGCCCCGGCGGCGACGCCTGGCTGCGCCTGAGCCTGCCCGGGGGCGAGGTCGAGTACGAGCGCACCGACCGCGGCTGGCTCTCCTACTTCAACGACCTGCACAAGGGCCGCAACACCGGCACGGCCTGGAGCTGGTTCATCGACATCTTCGCGGCGGCCACGCTGGTCTTCTCGGTCACCGGGCTGTTCATTCTCAAGATGCATGCGGGCAACCGCCCCTTCACCTGGCCCATGGTGGGCATGGGGCTGGTGGTGCCGGTGCTGCTCGCGTTGCTGTTCATTCACTGACCGGTCCGATCGACGGATCGGACCGTGCGTTGTCTTTGCTGATTCAGGAAGAAAGAGGTTTTCCCGTGCACCTTCGCTACTCGCTCGCACCGATCGCCATGTCGGCGTTGTTCGCGGCCCCGGCCATCGCCGCTGGCCTGTCGGTCAACATCGAGATTCCCCGGCTCAACGTGTCGGAGTACCACCGCCCCTACGTGGCGACCTGGATCGAACGCGCCGACAGCACGATGGCCGGCACGCTGGCCGTCTGGTACGACGTGCGCACCAAGACCAACAACCCCGAAGGCGAAGGCACCAAGTGGCTCAAGGACATGCGCCAGTGGTGGCGCCGCGGCGGCCGTGAACTGGCCGTGCCGGTCGACGGCGTGACCGGCGCCTCCAAGCCTGCCGGCAAGCACCAGCTGAGCTTCACCGAAGGCTCGGGCGCCATGCCCAAGCTCGCGCCCGGCGCCTACAAGCTGGTGGTGGAAGCCGCCCGTGAAGTCGGCGGCCGCGAGGTCGTGACCATCCCGTTCCAATGGCCGCCCACCGCCGCCGCGCAACCGGTTGCCGCCGGCAAGGAAGAGCTCGGCGAGATCAAGCTCGAACTCAAGCCCTGACTTCCGACCGATCCGCCCCCCTCTCTCATTCCAAGGACAACCATGACCCGCTTCACCCTGCGCGCCGCCGGCCTCGCCCTCGCCCTTTCGGCCGTTGCTTCCGTGACCCAGGCGCACAACGCCTGGCTGCTGCCCTCGACCACCGTGCTGTCGAAGGCCGACACTGTGAGCGTCGACGCGGCCGTGTCGAACGACCTGTTCGTCGCCAACCACGCGCCGCTGCGCCTGGATGGCCTGCAGATCACCGCCCCCGACGGCAGCGCGGTCAAGCCGGAATCCGAGGCCAAGCTCAAGCTGCGCAACGTGTTCGACGTGAACGTCGCCCAGCCGGGCACCTACCGCATCGCGGTGGTCAACAACGGGGCGTTCGCCGCCTGGAAGGACAAGGCCACGGGCCAGAACAAGCGCGCCCGCGGCACCGCCGAAACCATCGCCAAGGAAATCCCGGCCGACGCGCAGGACGTGACCATCACCCAATCGGCCGGCCGCATCGAGACCTTCGTGACCGTCGGCAAGCCCTCGGCACTCAAGCCCATCGGCCAGGGCCTGGAACTGATTGCCGCCGGCAGCCCGACCGACCTGGCCAAGGGCGAGAAGGCCACCTTCACGCTGCACCTGGACGGCAAGCCCGCCAAGGACCTCGAAGTGACCGTGACCGCCGGCAACACCCAGTACCGCGACAAGCTCGAAGAGATCAAGCTCAAGACCGACGACAAGGGCGAGTTCAGCGTGACCTGGCCGAGCGCCGGCATGTACTGGCTCGACGCCAGCACCAAGGACAGCAAGACCACCGTGCCCCAAGCCAAGGAACGCCGCCTGAGCTACGCGGCCACCCTGGAAGTGATGCCCTGACCCTGCGTTTTTCCTTGGGCCTTTCCTTCAGCACCTGGCGCGCGGGCGGCTACGCCAACGCAGCCGTTCCTCGTCCCGCCGATCCCGCCAGCCTCCAGCAGCTCGGCGGGCAGACGATGGGCACGACCTGGTCGCTGCGCTTCGACAACCCGCAGATGCTGCCGCTCGCGCAAGTGCGCGAGGCGGTCGAGGCCGCGCTCGCGCGCGTGATCGACCAGATGAGCCACTGGGAGCCGGACTCCCTCATCAGCCGCTTCAACACCGCGCCCGCCGGTTCGCGCCATGCGCTGCCGGCGGAGTTCGCGCAGGTGATGCAGTGCGCGCTCGCGTGGGCACAGGCCAGCGACGGCGCGATCGATCCGACGATCGGTGCCTTGGTGGCGCGCTGGGGCTTCGGACCTGCGGCGGCGCAGGACAACGCCCTGCCGTCGCCCGACGCACTGGCCACGATCCATTCGAACGTCGGCTGGCAACGGCTGGCATTCGATGCCACCGATCACACGCTGCTGCAACCCGGCGGCGCGCAGCTCGACCTGTCCGGCATCGCCAAGGGCTTCGCGGTGGACCATGGCGTCGACGCGCTGCGCGCGCTCGGCTTCACCGACCTGCTGTTCGAGATCGGCGGCGAGCTGCGCGGCATCGGCCGGCGGCCTGGCGGTGCGCCGTGGCAGGTGCAGGTCGACACCGAGATGCCAACCCCGCAACGCATCGCGCTGGCCGACATGGCCGTGGCCACCTCGGGCGACCGCTGGCACCGGCGCGCCATCGAAGGCCGCAGCTGGTCGCACACCATCGATCCGCGCGACGGCGAGCCGGTGGCGCATCCGCTGGCCAGCGTCACCGTGCTGCACCCGCAGTGCATGCAGGCGGATGCGCTCGCCACCGTGCTGACCGTGCTCGGCCCCGACGAGGGCTTGGCCTTCGCGCAGCAACGCGACATCGCGGCCCTGTTCATCTCCCGCGCCGACGACGGAGCGCTCACGGAGCGCGCCACGCGCGCGTGGCAGGCGCAGACCGGCGCATGACCGAGACCTTGTGGCGTGCGCTGGGGGCCAGCGCGACGGTCGCGGCCTATGCCGCGCTGTGCCTGGGCATCTACGCACGCCAGCGACGACTGCACGCCACGGCCGCCCGCGAAGCCGCGGCACTTTCGGCCGGTGACGGCGAGCAAACGTCACCCACCCTCGTGCTGTTCGCCAGCCAGACCGGCCAGGCGGAAACCATCGCGTGGCAGACCGCGCGACGGCTGCGCGCAGCGGGCACCGCGGTGCGCGTGATGGCCCTCAACGCCCTCGACAGCGCCACGCTGGCCTCGGCCCGCCGCGCCCTCTTCGTGGCCAGCACTTACGGCGAAGGCGATGCACCCGACGGCGCCAGCGTGTTCGCTGAGCGTGTGATGGGCGCGCCGCTGGCGCTGCCTTCGCTGCGCTACGCCGTGCTGGCGCTGGGTGATCGCCAATACGCCCATTTCTGCGGCTTCGGCCGCGCGCTCGATGCGTGGCTCCACTCGGCCGGCGCCGTGCGCGACTTCGATCCCATCGAGGTCGACAACAGCGATCCCGCCGCGCTCGCCGATTGGCACGCCCGCTGGGGCGATGCGCCGGAGGGCGGCGACGATGCCCCGGCGAGCTTCGCCCCCTGGCGGCTCACGCGGCGCGAACTGCTCAACGCCGGCAGCACGGGCGGCCCCGTCTTTCATCTCGGCCTCACACCGCAAGCCGGCACCCTGCCGCACTGGGCGTCGGGCGACCTGGTTCAGGTCGCCGTCGCGAGCGATCCGGCGCGGCCACGCGACTACTCGATCGCCTCCCTGCCCGCCGACGGCGAGCTGCAACTGCTCGTGCGGCAGGAGCAGCATCCCGATGGCTCGATGGGCGCCGCGTCGGGCCTGCTCACCTCGACGCTCTCGGTCGGCGACTCCGTCGCGCTGCGCCTGCGGCCACATCGCGGCTTCCGGCTCGAAGGCAACGAGAACCGTCCGCTGATCCTGATCGGCAACGGCACCGGCCTGGCCGGCCTGCGCGCCCACCTGCGCGCACGCGCCGCCGCCGGTCGGAAAGACAACTGGCTGGTGTTCGGCGAGCGCCAGTCCGCCCACGATTTCCTCTGCCGCAAGGAAATCGAGACCTGGCAGGCCGACGGCACGCTCGCCCGGCTCGACATGGTGTTCTCGCGCGACCAAGCCGAGCGCTCCTACGTGCAGCACCGCCTGCTGCAGGTGGCCGACACGCTGCAGGCCTGGCTGCACGACGGCGCCGCCGTCTATGTCTGCGGCAGCCTGCAGGGCATGGCGTCGGGCGTGGACGCGGCGCTGCGGCAGATCGCCGGCGACGACCTCTGGGCCGAACTGTCGGCCAACGGGCGCTACCGCCGCGACGTCTACTGAACGGCCCGCGCGGCCTCGTCAGTTGCGTCCCGGCAACGGGGCGAAAGAAACTTTTAGGTTAAAAATTCACTTTCGAGCACCTTGGTATTGAGAAGCAATATCATTTGCATCGATTTGCAAACCCTTCGCAAATCAGCTCACCCAGCCAGTCTTGCCGCCCTTTTCTCCCTGGAGAGCGCGCCACGCGGACCCAGCCAGCCGAGCCCTGTCCGCCCGCCCTTTCTGGAGAAAACAACATGGCCTTTATCAAGAGCCGCAAACACGCCGTCGCCCGCGCCGTTCCTCACCTGTCGGGTGCCGCCGCAGCCACGCTGCTGGCCATCGCAGCCCCCGCCACCTTTGCCCAGACCGGGCGGGCCCTGCCTGAAGTCCGCGTGCAGGATTCGACTGCCGCCGACTACAAGACCGACACCTCGGCCAACCCGAAGTTCACGGCCCCGCTGGTGAACACGCCGCAGACCATCCAGGTGATCAAGGAACAGATCATTCGCGAACAGGGCGCGACCACGCTCACCGAAGCGCTGCGCAACACCGCCGGCGTCGGCACCTTCTTCCTGGGCGAAAACGGCAACACGAACACCGGCGACGCCGTGTTCATGCGCGGCTTCGACAGCTCCAGCAGCATCTTCGTGGACGGCATCCGCGACCTGGGCTCGGTCTCGCGCGACATGTTCAACATCGAGCAGGTCGAAGTCGTGAAGGGCCCGTCGGGCACCGACGTGGGCCGCACCTCGCCCACCGGCTACATCAACCTCGTCACCAAGAAGCCGAAGCTCGAAGACAGCTTCCTGGGCTCGCTCGGTTTCGGCAGCGCCGACTACAAGCGCGGCAGCATCGACTGGAACAAGTCGCTCAGCAGCGCCAACGGCATCGGCGCCGCCTTCCGCCTGAATGCGGCGATGGAAGACTCGGGCGTGCCCGGCCGCGACTTCGTCAAGAACAAGCGCACCGCCATTGCACCGTCGATCGCCCTCGGCCTGAATTCGCCCACGCGCTTCTACTTCGACTACCTGCACGTCGACCAGGACAACGTGCCCGATGGCGGCGTGCCGACCATCGGCCTGCCCAGCTATTCGAACCCCGATCCGGTCGCTCTCGGCGCACGTCGCCGCAGCTTCCTGAACTACGCGGCGCCGGTTGATCCGAAGAATTTCTACGGCACCGCCTACGACTTCAACAAGGTGACGGCCGACATGTTCACCGCGCGCGTGGAGCACGACTTCACGCCCGACGTCACGCTGCGCAACACCACCCGCTACGGCAAGACGAAGCAGGACTACATGCTGACGGCGTTCATGCTCGGCGGCCTGGGCACCAACGGCAACCCGCCGCCCTCGGGCAACACCGCGTTCCTCAGTACGCCGATCCCGGGCCTGCCGTCCACCTGGACGACCACGCGCAACCTGCCGACCAACAAGAACCAGGAAAACACGATCTTCGTCAACCAGACGAACGTGACCGCCAAGTTCAACACCGGCAGCCTGAGCCACTCGCTCAGCGCGGGCGTCGAGCTGATCCGTGAAGAGCAGTCGAGCCTGGGCTACTTCAGCCCCGGCGCGACGTTCAACGGCAAGGTCGTGCAGAACGGCGCCTGGCCCGTGGCCAACCTGTACGCGCCGAACCCCTACGTGAACGGCTACAACCGCATGCTCAGCGGCGCCGACAGCAAGGGCGTGACCAACACAGTCGGCCTGTACGCCTTCGACACCGTCAAGCTCAACGAGCAATGGCAGATCACCGGCGGCCTGCGCTTCGACCACTACAGCACCTCGTTCCAGAGCGCGACGCTGTCGACCGCAGCGACCAACCCCGGCCTGCCGGTCGGCACGCTGGTGCCCTCGTCGCTCAAGCTCTCCGACAACCTGTTCACCGGCAAGATCGGCGTGGTCTACAAGCCCGCGAAGAACAGCAGCATCTATGCGGCCTACGGCACCTCGGCCCAGCCCCCGGGCGGCGCAAACTTCTCGCTGTCGGCCGCCGGCACGGGCAGCAGCGCGGCGCGCACCGACTTCCTGCCGCAAAAGGCCAAGACCTTCGAAGTCGGCACGAAGTGGGACGTGCTGGACGACAAGCTGTCGCTGACCGGCGCGGTCTACCGCACCGACGTGACCAACGAAGTCGTGCAGGACCCGACCAACACCGCGCTGTACTACCAGAGCGGCAAGAAGCGCGTGCAGGGCATCGAGCTGGGCGTGGCGGGCACCATCACCGAACGCTGGGGCATGAGCGCCGGCTTCACAACGATGGACACCAAGGTGCAAAGTGGCCCCAACGTCACCGCCGACGGCACCAACGTGCTGACCTACACGCCGAAGAACTCCTTCACGGCCTGGACCACCTACCAGTTCCCGTTCGGCCTGACGGTCGGCGGCGGCGCGCGCTACAACGGCAAGCTGCACCGCGGCACCGACGGCGCCGTGGGCACACCGGCTTACATCGACGCCTACTGGGTGTTCGATGCCATGGCGTCGTACCGCATCAACAAGAACGTCGACATCCAGCTGAACATCGCCAATGTGTTCGACAAGCAGTACGCGGCTGCCATCAACAAGAGCGGCTACCGCTACACGCCGGGCATCCCTCGCTCGGCCAAGATCACCGCGAACTTCGCGTTCTGATCCCGACGACCGCGTCGCCTCTGCGCTGGCCCCTGCGGCAGGCGCGGTGCGACACTCGAGCCCCGGCCCGCGCCGGGGCTTTTTTCTTGTGGAGTTCACCGAAATGATGCTGCATGCGCCCGACGTGCTGAGCCCGGACCAGGTGCGCGAGATGCGCGCCGCGCTCGACGCCACCCAGTGGGTCGATGGCCGCGAAACCGTGGGAGACCAAGGCGCGCAAGTGAAGCGCAACCGCCAGCTGCCGGAGTCTTCGCCCGTCTCGCGCGAACTCGGCGCGACCATCCTGGCCGCGCTGTCGCGCCACGCGCTGTTCTTCTCGGCGGCGCTGCCGGCGCGTTTCGTGCCGCCGCTGTTCAACCGCTACGAGGGCGGCGAGCACTACGGTGTGCACGTCGACGGCTCGGTGCGCGCGGTGCCGGGCAGCAACCAGCAGCTGCGCACCGACCTGTCGTGCACCCTCTTCCTGAGCGATCCGGAAGATTACGAGGGCGGCGAGCTGGAAGTGATCGACACCTACGGCTCGCACGAAGTGAAGCTGCCGGCCGGCGACCTGATCCTTTACCCGGCGAGCAGCCTGCACCGCGTGCACCCGGTCACGCGCGGGGCGCGGGTGTGCTCCTTCTTCTGGCTGCAGAGCATGGTGCGCAGCGACGCCCAGCGCGGCATGCTGTTCGAACTTGACCAGACGATCCAGAAACTGCGCGCCCGCCTGGGCGAATGCGAGGAAACCGTGGCGCTCACCGGCCACTATCACAACCTGCTGCGCCTCTGGGCCGAGGTGTAACACCGGCTTGCAAACTCCGACCGCATGTCGGTCATAGTGATTGCAAATGCGATGGATTCTTATTTATAATGAGTCACATCCAACAGCCAGCCAACTGCCGCTTTCACTGCCATGATCGTTTGCGTCTGCCGCCGAGTCTCTGACCGTGAAATCGCACGTCATGTGCGCGCGGGCATGACTTTCGACGAAGTCCAGTTCGAACTCGGCGTGGCCACCCAGTGTGGCCAGTGTGAAGGTTGTGCCCGCGACATCGTGGCGCAGTGCAGTGTCTCTCACCCGGTCGCCGCCTTGAACTGCGAATCGGCGCCGAGAGCGATCCAGCTTGCCAACTCCATCAAGGAAAGCAAAGCATGGAACTCGTCTCGGCTCTCGGCGGCAGCCTGATCCTCGTCGCCGGCTCTGTCTGGTGGATTTTTCGCAAGTAGCGTCTCTGTAGCGGTTTTGCTGCAATCGGGGCACGATTTGTAGTGCCCGCATTCGAATGGTTGATCGTGTCTGACCGCTTTGCCCCCCCTCCCTCCTTTCTCGGCCTGTCGCGCACTGTCGTCATTGCCGGCGGTGTGATCCTCTTTCACGGCGCTGCGCTGTGGGCGCTGCAAAGCGGCCTGCTGCGCCGGGCCGCCGAAGTGGTGATTCCCGTCGAGATCCTGAGCCAGTTCGTCGAACCGCCGAAACCCAAGGCCGATCCACCGCCCCCGCCTCCTCCGCCGCCGCAACCCAAGGTGAGCAAGGCACCGCCGCCGCCGCGCCCGCAGGCCATCCGCGAACCCAAGCCGACGCCTGCGCCGAATGCGCCCTCGGGCACCACCGAGCCGCCGCCCCCGCCCGCTCCACCAGCACCGCCCGCGCCGCCAGCCCCACCCGCACCGCCGCCGTCGCCCCCGGCGCCGCCCGCCGTGCAGCTGCCGTCGAGCAATGCCGACTATTTGCAGAACCCGAAGGCGGTCTACCCCGCCATGAGCAAGCGGCTCGGCGAGCAGGGCAAGGTGATCGTGCGCGTGCTCGTGGGCGCCGACGGCCTGCCCAAGAGTGCCGAGGTCAAGAAATCCAGCGGCTTCGACCGCCTCGACGAGGCGGCCGTGGAATACATCATGAAATGCCGGTTCGTGCCCGGCAAGGTCAACGGCGTGGTGCAGGCCATGTCTTACGACGCCCCCGTCAACTACGTCCTGAACTAATTTTTCTCTGGAGCAACTTCGTATGGATTCCCATTTTGGCTTGATGAACGTCTGGAATCAGGGCGACTTCGTCACCAAGGCTGTCGCGATTCTGTTGATCGGCATGTCCCTCGCATCGTGGATCGTGATCATCGTGAAGGCGCTCGACGTCATCCGCTACAAGCGCTTTGCCAAGCATTCGCAGGACTTCTGGCACAGCGAAGACTTCGCCACCGCCCTGAACAAGCTGGGCACCGGCGACGGCAACCCCTTCCGCGCCCTGGCACTCGAGGGCCGCGAAGCCGCCGCCCACCACCGCAACACCAAGGCGCACCTGCATGACGCGCTCGACGTGAGCGACTGGATCACGCGCGCCCTGCGCAACGGCATCGACGCCTTCACGGCCCGCCTGCAGACTGGCCTCGCCATCCTCGCTTCGGTGGGTTCGACGGCACCGTTCATCGGCCTGTTCGGCACGGTCTGGGGCATCTACCACGCGCTCATGAGCATCGGCTCGGCCGGCCAGGCCACCATCGACAAGGTGGCCGGCCCGATCGGTGAAGCACTGATCATGACGGCCCTGGGTCTGGCGGTCGCCATTCCCGCGGTGCTGGGCTACAACGCCCTGGTGCGCGGCAACAAGTTCGTGCTGACCAAGCTCAACAGCTTCGCCCACGACCTGCACGCCTACTTCGTGACCGGCGCCCGCGTGCAAAGCGGCGGCAATGAAGCGATCGTGGTTCCGCTCAAGAAGGGCTGAGCAGCATCATGGCTTTCGGAACCCAAGACGAACCCGATGAGGTGATGAACGAGATCAACATGACGCCGCTCGTCGACGTCATGCTGGTGCTCCTGATCATCTTCATCATCACCGTGCCGGTCATGAAGCACGCGGTCAACATCGACCTGCCCCGCGCCAGCAGCGAGCCCGAGCAGCCCAAGCCGCAGAACATCCTGTTCAGCGTCACGGCCGACGGTTCCTATTACTGGAACGAAGAGAAGATCGACGACAGCCAACTGCCGAACCGCCTGGCCGCCGAAGCCGCCAAGGAACCGCAGCCCGAGCTGCACATCCGCGGCGACAAGGCCGTGCGCTACGAGCGCGTGGCCAAGGCCATGGCCGAGGCGCGTGAAGCCGGCGTGCGCAAGATCGGCTTCATCACCGAGCCCGACACGAAGTGATCTGAACGGGTGAATGACGGATCGAAAAAAAGTTGATCGCGACGATTGACTTTTTATTGAGAATCATTATCATTCACTCATCGCTTCCATAAAGGGAACTCCAGATGCCAGCCACCCCGAATGCCTTTTCCGTCCTGAACCACCCTTCGCTCGACCAATCGGGTGGCGGTCATGCATCGATCCAGGTGGCGCGTCCGGCGCCGATGGTCGAAAGCACGGAGCTTCTGAAAGGAAGCAAGACCGTGGGCATCATGCACAACGGCTCGCTCTACCGGCTTCAAGCCACCAAACTCGGCAAGCTGATCCTGACCAAGTAGGTCGCTCAGCCCGCCCCTCGCGCAAGTTTCATCGTGGGGCGACTCAAGGAGATTCATCTCCGAAGGGTCGTTTTTTGCTAGCCAACGGTTCGCCGACTAGCCAAGCTTTTTTTCACGCTGAAGCCCCGAAAAAGAAAACGCCGACCAGATGGTCGGCGTTTTGCTTTGGGCGAAATGAAAAGGCTTACAGACCGAGCGCGGCGATGCCGGCCTTGGCGATCTGCGCGTCTTCGTTCGACTTCACGCCGCTCACGCCCACGGCACCGATGACGTGGCCGTCCTTCACGATCGGCACGCCGCCTTCGAGCAGGCCTTCCACCAGGGGTGCCGTCAGGAACGCGGTGCGGCCGCCGTTGATGATGTCTTCATAGACCTTGCTCTCGCGGCGGCCCATGGCGGCGGTGTGCGCCTTGGCGGGGGCGATGTGCGAGGACAGCGCGGCGGCGCCGTCCAGGCGCTGCAGCCAGAGCAGGTTGCCGGCGTCGTCGGAGATGGCGATGGTCACGGCCCAGTTGTTCTTCAGGGCCTCGGCTTCCGCTGCAGCGGCGATGGCCTTGACGTCGGCGAGTTCGAGGAATGATTTGGTCTTCATGGATAAGCTCAGGTTGCGTCGAAACCCGACAGCATAACGGCGGGGCGCCGCAGCGTCCCACGGGGGCTTAAGAACATCGGGCATACGGTCTTTGCAATACCCCCTCTTGCAGCCCCCTAGAATGCGCCCAACTGCGTGTCATTGCATGCAGCAACCTCAGGAGCTTCGGCCATGAACGACCGTGTGACCACCCTCGACACTTCCACCGGCTACGGCCAGACACTGCCGCAGGCCGAGCGCCAGCGCGTGCTGCGCAACACCTACTGGCTGCTGGCGCTGAGCATGCTGCCCACCGTGCTGGGCGCCTGGATCGGCGTGAGCACCGGCATCACCCGCTCGCTCACCGGCGGACTCGGCCTCATGGTCTTCCTCGGCGGCGCCTTCGGCTTCATGTTCGCGATCGAGAAGACCAAGAACTCGGCCGCCGGCGTGCCGGTGCTGCTGGGCTTCACCTTCTTCATGGGCCTGATGCTGTCGCGCCTGCTCGCGATGGTGCTCGGCTTTAAGAACGGCCCCGAACTGATCATGACGGCCTTCGGCGGCACCGCCGGTGTGTTCTTCGTGATGGCCTCGCTGGCCACGGTCATCAAGCGCGACCTGTCGGGCATGGGCAAGTTCCTGTTCGTCGGCGCGCTGGTGCTGATGCTCGGCGCCGTCATCAACGTCTTCGTGGGCTCGAGCACCGGGATGCTGGTGATCTCGGTGGCGGCCATCGGCATCTTCTCTGCGTACATGCTCTATGACCTCAAGCAGATCATGGACGGCGGCGAAACCAACTACATCAGCGCCACGCTGGCCCTGTACCTGGACATGTTCAATGTGTTCCAGAGCCTGCTGGCCCTGCTGGGCATCTTCGGCGGCGAGCGCGACTGAGCGGCTCCCCTCGAACCCAATTAAAAAGGCCCCGAGGGGCCTTTTTTCATTCCAGCTCGAAGACCGCGATCGACTCGACGTGTGCCGTGTGGGGGAACATGTTCACCACGCCCGCGAAGGTGCAGCGGTAGCCCGCCTGATGCACCAGCAGACCGGCATCGCGCGCCAGCGTCGAGGGGTTGCAGCTCACGTACACGATGCGCTTCGGCGGCGTCCAGCCGCCGGTGCGCAGTTCAGGCTGCTGGTGCAGGTCGGCCATCGCCTTGGCCAGCGCGAAGGCGCCTTCGCGCGGCGGGTCGACCAGCCACTTGTCGGCACTGCCGTCGGCCACCAGCATCTCCGGCGTCATGTCGAACAGGTTGCGCGCCACGAACCGGGTGGCCGACAGCGCGCGCCGCTCGGGCGTTGCAGGCTGGTTTCTCTGGAAATTGTCGGTGGCGCGTGCCACCAGCGTGTCGCTGCCCTCGATGCCCAGCACCTCGCGCGCCTGGCTGGCCAGCGGCAGCGTGAAGTTGCCCAGGCCACAGAACCAGTCGATCACGCGCTCCTCGGGCTGCACGTCGAGCAGGCGCAGCGCCTTGCCGACCAGCGCACGGTTGATGTGCGGGTTGACCTGAGTGAAATCGGTGGGCTTGAACGGCATCGTCACGCCGAACGCGGGCAGGCGGTAGGCCAACGGCGTGCCGCCCTCTTCCAGCAGCTTCACGGTGTCCGGGCCCTTGGCCTGCAGCCACCATTGAACGCCCTCGTTCTCGGCGGCGAACGCCTTGAGCCGCCCGATGTCGGCGCCCGACAGCGGCTCCAGGTGACGCAGCACCAGGGCGATGGTGCCCAGCGCGGTCGAATCCGGCGCGTCGCCGCAGGCCAGCTCGATCTGCGGACAGGTGTCACGCGCGTCCATGGAACCGATCAGCGCGCGCAGCGGCATCAGCATGGCGCTGACCTGCTTGGGCAACACGGGGCAGACCTGCATGTCGGCCAGGTAGCGGCTCTTGCGCTCGTGGAAGCCGATCAGCACCGTGCCCTTCTTGACCACGTGGCGCACCGACAGGCGCGCCCGGTAGCGGTAGTGCCAGGCCGGGCCTTCGAGCGGGCGCAGCAGGTTCTCGGGCTTGACCTTGCCGAGGTGCCAGAGGTTGTCTTCCAGCGCCCGCTGCTTCACCGCCACCTGGGCCGCGGCGTCCAGGTGCTGCATCTTGCAGCCGCCGCACGCGCCCGTGTGCAGGCCGAAGTGCGGGCAGCCGGGGCGCACGCGCTGCGAGGATTCACGGCGGATCTGCGTGACCGTGCCCTGCTCCCAGTTGTTCTTGCGGCGATGCACGTTGAACTGCACTTCCTCGAAGGGCAGCGCGCCTTCGATGAACACGACCATGCCGTCGGCCTTGTGTGAAACGCCTTGCGCGTCCAGGTCGAGCGACTCGACCAGGAGCCATTCATCGGCGGGGTTCGCGGGGACTTTCTTTTCTTCGATGGATTCCGTCATCCCCCGATTGTCTCAGCGTGGCCGGGGCGGTCCGGCCGCGACGGGTTACCTTCTTTTCTTCAGACCCCTAGAACAGCGCGTCGCGGCCGACGCCGGAGCGCGCCAGCTGCTTGCGCATCTTGGCCAGCGCCTCGTTCTGGATCTGCCGCACGCGCTCGCGCGTCAGGCCCAGCCGCACGCTCAGTACCTCGAGCGTCTCAGGCTCCCGGTCGTGCAGGCCGTAGCGGCCTTCAAGCACCTCGCGCTCCCGCGCGTTGAGCGCTTGCACCCATTGGTCGAGCAGACGCTCGACCTCGTGCGTGTGCGTCACGCCGGCGGGGTTGCCCTGCTCGTCGTCGGAGGCCACGGTGTCGGCCAGCGTGAAGCCTTCTTCGCCGCGCGCGTCGCCCGCATCGAGCGAACGCGGCGCCTCAGCCAACGCCAGCAGGTCGGCCACCGCCTGCACCTCGCGACCGAGCAGCGCGGCCACGTCCTCGACGCGCACGCCGTCCGGCCGGCTCGCGAGGAACTCCGCGTCGCCCTCGAGCGTGCGTCGCGCCCGCAGGACCTGCTGCAGCTCGCGCACGACATGCACCGGCAGGCGGATCGCACGCGACTGCGTGATGACGGCGCGCTCGACCGACTGGCGGATCCACCAAGTCGCGTAAGTGGAGAAGCGGAACCCACGCTCGGGCTCGAATTTGGTGATGGCGTGCATCAGCCCCAGGTTGCCTTCCTCGATGAGGTCGGACAGCGGCATGCCGCGCCCCAGGTAGTTCTTGGCGATGTTGACCACGAGCCGCAGGTTGTGCTCGATCATCGATTGCCGCGCCGCGAAGTCGCCGGCACGTGCTGCGCAGGCGGCGGCGTATTCCTCAGCCGGGGTGAACAGTTCGGTGCGCCGGACCTGGCGCAGGTAGATGGTCAGGGCATCGGCCCCCTCGCCGCCCATGACTTCGGCGGCGGCACCGTGAGCCGAAGTCGACGCTGCAGAAGCGATCGGCAGGCCGTGGTCGGCGTCTTCGGGAAGGGAGTCTGCGCTCAGCGGCTCGTCGCCGCCGTCCTGGTAGCCATTGCGGCCCCCGTTGCTTCGAGGCGAAGGGCTGCCCTGCCCCGCCAGCCCGCGCACGGGCAGTGTGCGGCGAGGGCGGGAGGCAGCCATGGCATCACCGATTGGGCAGGTAGCGCGACGGGTCGACGGGCTTGCCCTGACGGCGGATCTCGAAATGCAGCTTCACGCGATCGGCATCGCTGTTGCCCATTTCGGCGATCTTCTGGCCCTTCTGAACCGACTGGTCTTCCTTCACGAGCAGCGTCTGGTTGTGCGCATACGCCGTGAGGTAGGTGTTGTTGTGCTTCAGGATGATCAGGTTGCCGTAGCCGCGCAGGCCGGCACCGGCATAGACGACACGACCGTCAGCCGCGGCCAGCACGGGGTCGCCGGCCTTGCCGCTGATGTCGTAGCCCTTGTTCTTGGCTTCGTCGAAACCGGCGATCAGCGAACCGCTCGCGGGCCAGATCCAGCCCAGGTCGTCGTCGCCCGAGTTGCCGCTGCTCGGTCCCGAGGGCGAGGCCGTGACAGGCGCTGGCGACTTGGTGCCGCTCGCACCGCTGGCTGGCACAGCCGGCGTGACGGAGGCTTGCGGGGCCACCGGCTTCGTTGTCGCACCTTCATTGGAAGAAGAAGAGGAGGACGGTGCCGTGGCAACGGCCGTGCTGCTGCTGGCGCCGGTCGGCGGAATCACACGCAACACCTGGCCGACCTCGATCAGGTCGGGGTTGTCGAGGTTGTTCCAGCGCACGATGTCCTGCCAACGCTGGCCCGTTTCGCTGCCGATACGGCGGATGGAGTCACCGGGGCGCACGGCGTAGTAGCCAGGCTTGCCGTAGTTCTCGATACCGGCGAGCGGCTTGCCGGACGCATCGGTCGTGATGGGGGGACCACCGGGCGTTGTTGCCCCGGGTGCGCGCGTCATCGTGCCCCGGTCTTCGACCGGCGCGGGACCCCGCGGTGCGGAGCAGCCCGCGATCACGAGCACAACTGCCAACGTGATGCCTGCGAACAAACTCCGATTGCCAAAACCCTGCATTTGTTATTCCTTCAAGCGATGCCCGATTTTAGGGGGACAAAGTGAACCGCCTCAAGAACGCGCCGCTCGAGCCCACGGGGGGTCTTGTCGATCACGACAAGGGCTTGTCCACCGGTGGCGGAATGGGTCGGCGCGACGATGCGCCCGCCCACCGCGAGCTGCGTGATCCAGGCCTCTGGCACGGCCTCGCCGCCTGCCGCAGCGATGATGCCTGCGTACGGCGCGCCCTTGGCGTAGCCGATCATGCCGTCGCCCAACATCAGGTGCACGGTGGCCAGCCGGAAGTGCCGCAGGTTGGTGCGCGCGCGCTCGTGCAGCCCACGCAGGCGCTCGATGCTGTAGACCTCGGTGGCCACTTCGTTCAGCACCGCGGCCTGGTAGCCGCAGCCGGTGCCGATCTCGAGCACGCGGCCCAGCCGTTCCTGCGGCTTACCGACCAGCGCCGGCGCGCCCAGCAGCAGCTCGATCATGCGGGCCACCACATTGGGCTTGGAAATGGTCTGCCCCAGCCCGATCGGCAGGCTGGTGTCTTCATAGGCCTGGTTGACCAGCGCGCTGTCGACGAAGCGATGCCGCTCGACCGCGCCCATGGCACGCAACACGCGCGCATCGCTGATGCCCTGGGCCGCGAGCCTCTGCACCATGCGCGCCCGCACGGCATCAGAGGCCATCGAGGGCGTGGACGGCACCATCGGCTTGACCGGCACGGCGGGCATGCGCCCGCGCGTGGCGGCCGAGGCGGTGGGAGTCAGTCGAACCGGGAAACTGGGCCGTGGAGGGGTCGCCATGTCGTCAATTGCCGAGACGGGCCACCGTCTCGCGCCATTGGCCCAGGTTGGCGTGGTCGGTCAGGTCGATCTGCAGGGGCGTCAGCGCGATGTGGCCTTCGGCGGTCGCGTGGAAGTCGGTGCCCTCCCCGCTGTCCTTGGCACTGCCCGCACCGGCGATCCAGTACATGGTTTCTCCGCGCGGGCTGTCCTGCGTGATCACCTTTTCGGCGGCGTGGCGGCGGCCGAGACGGCACACCTTGACCGGCTTCAGCTCGTCGAACGGGCGGTTCGGCACGTTCACGTTCAGCAGGAAGGCGGGGCCACCGAGCATCTTTTCGCGTTCGATCTGCTGCACGAGCCGGCGCGCCACCTGGGCCGCCGCATCGACATGCGCCCAGCCCTTTTCGATCTGCGAGAACGCGATGGCCGGGATGCCGAACAGGTAGGCCTCCATCGCCGCGCCCACCGTGCCCGAATAGATGGTGTCGTCGCCCATGTTGGCGCCGTTGTTGATGCCCGAGACCACGAGGTCGGGGCGGTAGTCGAGCAGGCCCTTGAGCGCGATGTGCACGCAGTCGGCCGGCGTGCCCGTCACATAGCGGAAGCCGTTGTGCGCCTTGTGCACGTACAGCGGCGCGGCCAGCGTCAGTGCGTTCGACTTGGCGCTGTTGTTGTGCTCGGGGGCCACGACCTCGACGTCGGCGATGTCCTTGAGCGCGTCATGCAGCGCGACGATGCCCGGCGCCTGAAAGCCATCGTCATTGGAAATAAGTATCTTCATGGTGCTTCTGGGTGCAGCGGATTGTAGGTGCGGGGTGCGTCGCAGCAGGGACAACGCCGCACCACAGCGCCGCCTATCATCGCCCCGAATTCATTGCCCACACGACTCATTCGAAGGAGACCCCGAGCATGCACGCATGGCTTTGCGAAAACCCCACCGGCGTCGACGCGCTGACCTGGAAAGAACTGCCCACCCCCACGCCGGGCCCGGGCCAGGTGCTGATCGAAATCAAGGCGGCCAGCCTGAATTTCCCCGACCTGCTGATCGTGCAGAACAAATACCAGATCAAGCCGCCACTGCCCTTCGTTCCCGGATCGGAATATGCAGGCGTGATCCAGGCGGTGGGCGAAGGCGTCACGCACCTCAAGGTCGGCCAGAACGTGGCGTGCCTGTCGGGCACCGGCGGCTTCGGCACCCACACGCTGGCACCCGCTGCGCTGTGCATGCCGCTGCCCGAAGGTTTCGGCCACGTGGATGCTGCCGCCTTCATCATGATCTACGCCACCTCGTGGCACGCACTGATGGACCGCGCGCAGCTCAAGGCCGGCGAAACCGTGCTGGTGCTCGGCGCCGCTGGCGGCGTGGGCACCGCGGCCATCCAGATCGCCAAGGCGGCAGGCGCCAAAGTGATTGCTGCGGCATCGACCGACGAGAAGTGCGAACTCTGCCGCTCGATTGGCGCCGACGCGACGATCAATTACACGACGCACGCCCTGCCCAATGGTTTCCGCGATGCCATCAAAGCCGCGACCGACGGCAAAGGCCCGGATGTGATTTACGACCCCGTGGGCGGCGATTTCGCAGAACCGGCATTCCGCTCGATTGGCTGGCGCGGTCGCTATTTGGTGGTCGGTTTTGCGTCGGGCCCGATCCCGTCGCTGCCATTGAATCTGACGCTGCTCAAAGGCGCGTCGCTCGTGGGCGTGTTCTGGGGCGATTTCGCCAAGCGCGAACCCAAGGCCAATGCACAGATGATGGCCGAATTGGCCCAGTGGTACGGCCAGGGAAAAATCAAGCCAGTGATCGACAGCACGATGCCGATGGCCGAATTGAAGGCCGCCTATGCGCACATGGGATCGCGCGGCGTCAAGGGAAAACTGGTGATGGTGAACTGATCGCACGCGCGCACATCGCCGTGCGCGCCACCCAATAAAAAAGCCCGCCGAAGCGGGCTTTTTTATTGGGCGAATGTCCAACTGATTCTGCAGGCAATCACTTGATCTCGTAATCGGAGAGCGACTTGCCGGCTGCCAGGGCTTCCGTGACCCAGCGCGGCTTACGGCCACGGCCACCGGACCAGGTTTCGCCCGTCGGGCCGCGGTATTTGGCGGCGGCCTTGGCGGCTGCAGGACCTGCGCTGCGCTTGGTTGCAGCCGCACGGCCGCCACCCAGCTTCAGATCGGAAGCGGTCAAACCGTATTCCGCAATCTTCCTGCGCACTTCTTCGATCACGCCGGCCCGTTCCTGGTTACGCAGGTCTTCGGCCTGCTTGCGCAATTGGGCAATCTGCTCGTCGTGCTTCTGGATCTGGGAATTGATATCGGCGAGTGACGAAGCCATTGTTGGACTCCTGTTGTGAATTGAAAACGGCTGAATTCTAATTCAAACCACTTTTGCCACAAGCGCCTTTTCAGCAGAAAAATGCAGACGCATTGGTTGAATGCAACAACCCGCAACACACGCGCACCATTTTGGGTACTTTCAAAATCGGGGCGGCGGGGGAAAGAATGCGGCTTGCAACCTGGCGCTTGAAGCGACGGCGAAGCCAGAAATGACAACGCCGGGCAAGCCCGGCGTTGGAATCCCTTGGGTGCTATTGAGAAATAGCGCTGGGACTGAATTTTTTGGGGTGGCTGATGGGACTCGAACCCACGACGACCAGAATCACAATCTGGGACTCTACCAACTGAGCTACAGCCACCGTAGAGCCTCTGATTGTAGCGTTAAAAATCGCGGCTTTCGCTCCCGCGATCACCAAAGACGCTGAAATGCCACATCGACGTCCGGCCCAACGCCTCCAGAGCCCGCCCGCGATGGCTTGCCGCCACACATGCGCCCTGCCCTGTGGGCATAACTTCGCAGTCGCCCGTTCGATGTGCCAGGCCGACGCCGACGCGCGAATGGCTCCGCTATCATGAATGCGAGCGGCCCGACCGGGCCCGGCTTTCGCCACTTCACTTCATCAAAGGAACTTCTTCATGAGCATCGTCTGGACTATCCTGATCGGGTTCGTCGTGGGTCTCGTGGCGCGGGCCGTCAAGCCGGGCGACGACTCCGCCGGCTTCATCGTCACCACGCTGATCGGCATCGCGGGTTCGCTCGGCGTGACCTATCTGGGCCAGGCGATGGGTTGGTACACCGCCGGCCAGGGCGCCGGCTTCATCGCTTCCGTGCTGGGCGCGATCGTGCTGCTGATTCTCTACGGCCTCATCAAGCGCAAGAGCTGATGACGCCCCGCCGCCGTGCCGCGCCCTGCGGCCGGCGGCCCCGGCTGACTGAGCCACCGCATTCCTTTCAGCCAGCCTCGCGAGGCCTCCCCGCCGATGCCCCGCAAACCACGCGCCCGTCACCACGTCTATGTGGTCGAACTCGACGATCGCGTCTGGAACAACGGCCGCTTCCGGCGCGCCAACCCCGACTACCAACTCGGCAAGCCCTTCGTCTATGTCGGCATGACCGGGCTGGACCCCGACATCCGCTTCGACAAGCACAAGGCCGGCATCCAGGCCAACCGCTTCGTGCAGGAATTCGGCCTGCGGCTGCTGCCCGCGCTCTACGAGCGCTACAACCCGATGCCGTATGACGATGCGCGGCTGATGGAGGTTGACCTGGGCATCGCCCTGCGCCGCGCCGGCTACGGCGTCTGGCAGGCCTGACGCCGTTCAGGAATACGTGACCCAGTCCTCGTACGCCGGGCCATCGAGGTGCGGCAAGGTGTTGTAGGTCACGAGCATGTGCCGCTTCGGCGTGAAGGCGAACTCGGTCACCGAGCTGTTGCGGATGCGCAGGTTGAGTTCGATGGTCGTCTCGGCGCTGGTGCCCAGCACATGGCCGACCGCAGTGCTGATCGGCCCACCGCTCGACACGACCAGCACCTTCGCGCCGTGGTGCCGCTCGCGCACATGGTCGAGCGCCGTGGTCACGCCGGCCAGGAAGTCGACGTAGCTCGGCATGCCGACCGGTGCCGTGCGCCCCTGCATCCATGCACCCAACCCATCGCGCAGCAGGCGGAAGTGATGGCGGTACATCTCGGGTGAATCGGGCTTCTCGAGCTTGCCCTGGTGCACCGTGGCAATGACGGCCTCGCTGTCGTACTCGTTGAGCCCCGGCCATGGCAGCACGTCGTCGCGCGACAGCCCGAGCCCCTGCGCAATGCCCTCCCAGGTCTGCTTGTGGCGCTTCAGCGTGCCGGTGATGACGGCATCGAAACGCATGCCGCGCTCGCGCCAGTATTCGCCCAGGCGCACGGACTGCCGGTGGCCGAGTTCGCTCAGGTTGTCATAGTCGGCAGCACCGAAGCTGGCTTGCCCGTGGCGCACGAGGTAAAGGGTTCCCATGCGCCAGATTCTGGCAAGAAGCGCGACACGCGCTTGTCCCTCGTGCGACCAAAAAAAGCCCGGGTCGTCGGACCCGGGCTTGTTGCGAGCAGCAGTCGCTCGGCTGTATCAGCGAGCCGCAGCAGCGGTCGGCAGCGTGTCGGCCGGCTTCGGCACGAGGATCTCCACCTTGAAGCGTTGCTTCAGCAGCTCGTAGTACGCAGCGGCTTCGGCAGCAGTTACTGACTGGGCGATCTGCATGCTTTCCTGTTGCGCCTGTTCGGCCGTCGGTGGCGTGCGCGGCACGACCTTGGTCACGCGGACCACGGCGTAGCCTTGCGTGCCCAGGTCCACGCCGAGCAGCGCAGGCAGCTTGGCGCCGTCGGCGCGCAGCGCGGCGTCGATCACCGGTGCGGGCTGCGACTGCGCGTCGATGCGCGACACCGTGACCGGCGCGCCGAAGGTGGCGCCATCGGCCTTCACCTTCCAGGCGGCGAGCTTGGCTTCGCCTTCGGCCTTGGCAAGTGCAGCAGCGCGCTCGGTGATGAGCTGTGCGCGGATCTTGTCCTTCACCTCGGCCAGCGGGATCGGATGCGCGGCCGTGTACTGCGTCACGCGGCCCGATGCCAGCTGGTTCGGGCCGACTTCGATGGCTTCGGTGTTCTGCTTGCGCTCCAGTGCGTCGGAGGCATACAGCGCCTGCAGGAAGTTGCGGCTCGCGAGCGGGCCGGTGGCGCCCGGTGCGGGCGTGCGCGGCACGTTGGTCGCGGTCTGGATCGTGAGCTTGAGCTTCTCGGCGGCCGGCTTGAGGCTCTCGGGCTGCTGGTACACGGTGTCCGTGAAGATTTCCGCAGCCTTCGCGAATTCCTGCGTGGCCTGTTGCGCGCGCACTTCGCTCTCGATGGTGGCGCGCACCTTCTCGAAAGGCGGCACCACGGCCGGCTTGATGTCGGTCAGCTGGATGATGTGGTAGCCGAACTCGGTCTCGACGAGGTCGCTGATGTCGCCCTTCTTGAGCGCGAACATCGCGTCTTCGAACGGCTTGACCATCGCGCCGCGCGTGACGAAGTCGAGGTCGCCGCCCTTCTCGGCCGAGCCGGGGTCTTGCGAGTTCTTGCGCGCCACGTCGGCGAAGGTGGCGGGTGCCTTCTTCACGTCGGCCAGCAGCTGTTCGGCCTTGGCCTTCGCCTTGGCCCGGTCGCCGCTGGACATGCTGGCCGGCGCAGTGATCAGGATGTGGCTCGCACGGCGCTCTTCCTTGGTGCCGAAGCGCGCGGTGTTCTGCTCGTAGTAGGTCTTGAGGTCGGCTTCGTTCGCGACGATGTTCTTCTTCGCGGCTTCGAGGTCGAGCACGAGGTACTCGATGCTGGCCTGCTCCGGCGCCTGGAACTGTGCCGTGTGGTCCTTGTAATAGGTCTCGATGTCGGCGTCGCTCACCGTCACCTTCGACGCGAAGCCTTCGGGCGCGAAACGCGCCACCTGGATTTCACGGCGGTCATAGAACGCATTGACGGTGGCCGCGGTCAGTGCCGCCGGCGCGAAGCTCGTGCCCGTCACGCCCAGCAGCACCTGCTGCGAGGCCATGTCGGCGCGCACCGAGGCTTCGTACTGCTCGGGCGTGCGGCCGGTGGCGCGCAGGAAGGCTTCGCGGTCGAACTTGCCGTCGGCCGTGCGGAACGCGGCGAGGCCGGCGTCCTGCGCGAACATGCGCGAGAGGCGGTCTTCCGACACCGACACGTTGGACTTGACCGCTGCCGCCGCCAGCACGCGATCACGCACCATGCGTTCCAGCGTGGCGTAACGCAGCGCGTCGGAGTCGAGCAGCGTCGGATCGACGTTGGGCGACTGCTGGCGGATGCGGTCGGTCTCGACGCGGTGCTGCTGGTCCCACTCGGGCTTGGTGATGTCGTGACCCTGGATGCGGGCCACCTTCTCGTCGCCGCCCATGCCCTGGTAGCGCTCGACACCAAAGAAGACGAACGAGGGAATGATCAGCAAGAACAAGAAAATCATCACGACTTTGTTGTACTTGCGGAAGGTATCAAACATGCTTGAACACTCTTTTTCGACGGGCGCCGGACGGCAATAAAAAAGGCGAACCGGTGTTCGCCTTTGCATCGGGTGGTGGTGGGTGCTGAGGGGCTCGAACCCCCGACCTACGCCTTGTAAGGGCGCCGCTCTACCAACTGAGCTAAGCACCCCACCTGGAATACTCTCCGAGTCTACAGCCTCAGTTCAGCGCGTCTTTGAGCGCCTTGCCGGGACGGAACTTCGGGATCTTGGCTGCCTTGATTTTAATCGCGTCGCCGGTGCGGGGATTCCGGCCGGTGCGGGCTGCGCGCTTGCCGACTGCGAAAGTGCCGAAACCGACGAGCGACACGGAACCGCCCTTCTTGAGCGTGGTACGAATGGCGCCAATGGTGGATTCGAGCGCACGGGTCGCTGCGGCTTTGGAAATATCGGCGTTCTTTGCGATGTGCTCAATCAGTTCGGTCTTGTTCACAAGGGCCCCTTGTCGAAAAAAAGTTGGTCGGCTTTCGTCAGCTGCGACCTGGCCGCGACGGGAGCGACTCAAGAACATGGCAGGCCTGACGCCTCGGCAGCGCACTGCCAGCGAGGATTACAACCACTGGTCTGCGGGGTGTCAATAAGACACAACGCACTGCAGCCCAGCGGAGCGCGCGATTTTAGGGGCGTTTCGCGACGTACTTTTCAAAGGGCCTCGGCAATTGCCTTCCCGAGGTCGGCCGTGCCCGCCCGACCGCCGATGTCCGGCGTGCGCGGTGCGCCGCTTTGGGGCGCGAGCACCTTCTCGATGGTCGCCAGGATCGCGTCGTGCGCGTCCTTGTGGCCGAGAAACTCCAGCATCATCGCGCCGCACCAGATCTGGCCGATCGGGTTGGCGATGCCCCGCCCGGCGATGTCCGGCGCCGAGCCGTGCACCGGCTCGAACAGCGAGGGCGTGGTGCGTTCGGGGTTGAGGTTGGCGCTGGGTGCGATGCCGATCGTTCCGGTGCAGGCCGGGCCCAGGTCGGACAGGATGTCGCCGAACAGGTTGCTCGCCACCACCACGTCGAAGAAGTCGGGTCGCTGCACGAAGTGCGCCGTGAGGATGTCGATGTGGAACTTGTCCAGCGTGATGCCCGGGTAGCCCTTGGCCATTTCCACCACGCGCTCGTCCCAGTACGGCATGGTGATCGAGATGCCGTTCGACTTGGTGGCGCTGGTCAGGTGCTTCTTCGGCCGCGACTGCGCGAGTTCGAAGGCGAACTTCAGCACGCGGTCGACGCCCACGCGCGACATCACGGTTTCCTGCACCACGATCTCGCGCGGCGTGCCCTGGTACATGCGCCCGCCGATGCTCGAATACTCGCCCTCGGTGTTCTCTCGCACGATGTACATGTCGATCTCGCCGGGTTGGCGCGGCGTGCCGTCGCGGCGCACCACCGGCGCGATGATGCCGGGCATCAGGCGCGCGGGACGCAGGTTGATGTACTGGTCGAACTCGCGGCGGAACATGAGCAGCGAGCCCCACAGCGACACGTGGTCGGGAATCTTCTCGGGCCAGCCGACCGCACCGAAGAAGATGGCGTCGTGGCCACCGATCTGGTCCTTCCAGTTGTCGGGCAGCATCTGGCCGTGCTTCTCGTAATAGTCCCAGCTCGAGAAGTCGAAGTGGTCGAACTTCAGGTCGATGCCGAACTTGCGCGCCGCCGCATCGAGCACGCGCAGCCCCTCGGGCATGACTTCCTTGCCGATGCCGTCGCCGGCGATGACTGCGATTCTGTGGGTGCTCATGAAGTGGCTCCTGGGTGTTCGGGGGAAACGAAAAAATTCAGCGCCTCCGCCAGCAAGGCGTCGGGCGCTTCTTCAGGGATGTAGTGGCCGCAGGGCAGCGCGCGGCCCGACACGTCGTCGGCCCGTTCGCGCCACAGCGAGAGCACATCGAACGCGCGCCCCACCGCCCCGTGCTCGCCCCACAGCACGCGCAGCGGCTGCGCGAGGCGGCGGCCAGCGGCGATGTCGGCGCGGTCGTGCACGAGGTCGATGGTGGCAGAGGCGCGGTAGTCCTCGCAGATGGATTCGGCCGTGCCCGGGATGGCGATGCAACGCTCGTACTCGGCCAGCACCTCGGGTGCGAACGGCGCGAGCCCCGCGTGCCGCCCACCCATCACGCTGCGGATGTAACGCACCGGGTCGGAGGCGATCAGCGCCTCGGGCAACGGCGGCGGCTGGATCAGGAAGAACCAGTGCCAATAAGCTTTGGCAAACGCTTCGGAGGTGCGTTCATACATGGCCAGCGTCGGCGCGATGTCGAGCAGCAGCATGCGCTCGACCGCGCCGGGATGGTCGGCCGCGAGCCGGTGGGCCACGCGCGCGCCGCGGTCGTGCGCGAGCACGGCGAAGCGTTCGAAACCATGGTGGCCCATGGCGGCCAGCGCGTCGCGCGCCATCTCCCGCTTGCTGTAGACCGCATGCTCGGCGTCGGCCGCCGGTCGGCCCGAGTCGCCGTAGCCGCGCAGGTCCACGGCGATCACCGTGAAGCGCTCGGCCAGCGCGGGTGCCACGCGGTGCCAGATCGCATGCGTCTGCGGATGCCCGTGCAACAGCAGCAAGGGAGCGCCCTGCCCGCCGATGCGACCGTGGATGCGCACGCCATCGCGGGCGATGTCGAAGCGGGGGAAGTCGAGGAAGGAAGCCGTCACGCCGCGATTGTGCGTTGCACCCTGGCGGCCATCAAGCAACAATCAGCCAATTCATACTTTCCGATTTGGCATGAATCCCCACGCGATGGAACGCGGCGATCTCGAACTGGTGCTGGCCATCCGCGACCAGGGCAGCCTGGCCGGGGCGGCCGCCACGCTCGACGTGGTGCCCTCGGTCGTCACCAAGCGGCTCGGCGCGCTGGAAGCCCGGCTCGGGCAGCGGCTGTTCGACCGCACGACGCGGCGGCTCAGCGTCACGGCCGAGGGCGAGGCCGTGTGCCTGCATGCGCGCACGCTGCTCGAAGGCTTCGCGGCGCTCGAAAGCGAGCTCGGCGAACGGCAGAACGCGCTGATCGGCACGGTCCGCCTCGCGGCCACCTTCGGCTTCGGCCGGCGCTGGCTCGGCCCGGCGCTGGCGGACTTCCAGGCGCAGCATCCCGGCCTGCAGATCGAGCTGCTGCTGACCGAGCAACTGCCCGACCTCGGCGCGGCAGGCTACGACGGCGCGGTCTGGCTGTGGGCGGTGCAGCAGCACCGCGCCGCCGACTGGACCACGCGCCGCATCGCGCGCAACCAGCGCGTGCTGGCCGCCTCGCCCGACTACCTGGCACGCCGCGGCACGCCGGCCACGGTGGAAGCGCTGGCCACGCACGACTGCCTGATCGCGCGCGAGAACGGCGACGCCGCGCAGTCGCGCCAGTTCGCGCTCTGGACGCTGCGCCACGCGCGCGACGGCAGCACGGCGCGCGTGCGGGTGCAGGGCCCGCTCACGAGCAATTCAGGAGAGATGGTGCGCGACTGGTGCCTCGCGGGCCACGGCGTCATGCTGCGCAGCCTCTGGGACATCGCGCCGCAGCTCGCGAGCGGCGAGCTGGTGCGCGTGCTGCCGTCGTACAGCATGCCCGACGCCGACATCCACTGGGTCGCGCCGTGGCGGCCGAAGACGCCGCGCCGCGTGCGCCTGCTGGTCGATCACCTGGTCGAGCAGTTCCGCTCGGAGCCCTGGAAGCCGGTCAAGCCGGGCGGGCGCTGAAAGAAAAAGAAAGCGCCGTCAGCGCTCCGCGCGCACCACGAGGCTCACGCCGACGGCCGTCAGGCCGATGCCCAGCACCGTGGTCCAGGTGATCGGTTCGGCGAACAGCAGCCAGGCCATCAGCGCCGTGCACGGCGGCACGAGGTACAGCAGGCTGGTGACGGCGGTGGCCGTGCCGCGCTGGATCAACATATAGAGCAGCGAGCTGCCGCCCAGCGACAGCGCCAGCACCGACCACGCCATGGCGCCGATCGAGTGCGTGTTCCATTCGATGGCCTGCGCCTCGAGCGCGGCGAAAGGCAGGGTCACGAGCAGCGCGGCGGCCATCTGCACCGCGCTGGCGCTGCGCACGTCGCAAGGCGCGACGAAGCGCTTCTGGTACAGCGTGCCCGCCGTGATCGACAGCAGCGCCATCACGGCCAGCCCCATCGTCAGCGCGTTGACCTCGGTGCCCTGCCCCAGCTTGCGCGACACCACCAAGACCAGCCCGGCGAAACCCAGGGCCAGCCCGGTCCATTGCCGTCCCGAAATGCGCCCGCCGTTGAAAGACAGCCAGACCGCCGTGAGCACCGGCTGGATGCCGACCAACAGCGCGACAAGCCCCGCGCCCATGCCCGCATGCACCGCCGCCCAGACGCCGCCCAGGTAGCCGGCCTGCATCAGCACGCCCGTAACCGCCAGGTGCCCCCATTGCGCGCGCTTCGATGGCCACGCCACGCGCGCGAGCATGACCCACACGCCGAAGCAGGCGAGCGACAGCGCATAGCGCACGGCGAGGAACTTGAGGGGCGGCGCATAGGGCATGCCATAGCGCGCAACGATGAAACCCGTGCTCCAGATCAGCACGAAGACCGCCGGCATCGCCCGCAGCCAGCCTGCGTTGCGGACCGAGACGGCCGCGGTCATTTGGAGTGGGCCCGGATCTCGGGAATGGCCTTTTGCAGGTAATAGACCATCGACCAGACAGTGAGCACCGCCGAGATCCAGATCAGCCACTGGCCCCACAGGCCGGTGTCGATCACCTTGAAGAGGTGCCCGTCATAGAGCAGGAAGGGAATCGCGACCATCTGCACGGTCGTCTTGACCTTGCCGATCATGTGGACCGCCACGCTCTTGCCGGCGCCGATGCGCGCCATCCATTCGCGCAGCGCCGAGATGGCGATCTCGCGGCCGATGATGATGAGCGCCACGAACACGTCGGCGCGCTGCAGATGCACCAGCACCAGCAGCGCGGCGCAGACGAGAAACTTGTCGGCCACCGGATCGAGAAAGGCGCCGAAGGAAGAGGTCTGGTTGAGCTTGCGTGCCAGGTAGCCGTCGAGCCAGTCGGTGGCGGCGAACACGATGAACATGACCGTGGCGATCAGGTTGCGCGTCGGTTCGCTGATCGGCAGGTAGAAAACGCCGACGATCAACGGAATCGCGACGATGCGCGTCCAGGTCATGATGGTCGGTAGGGTCCAGAACATGCGGGCGATTGTGTCATGCACGCGTGAAGCGCCGGAAGGACGGGGGCAATCCCGTCTTCAGCGCAGCGCGCGATAGATTTCCTCGGCCAGTTCGGTGGCGATGCCTTCGACCGACGCAATGTCTTCCACGCTCGCCGCCGCCACGCCGCGGATGCCGCCGAAACGCTGCAGCAGGCGCGCCCGGCGCTTCGGGCCGATGCCCGGAATGTCTTCGAGCTGGCTGCCGCCCACGCGCACCTTGGCGCGCTTGGCCCGCATGCCGGTGATGGCGAAGCGGTGCGCCTCGTCGCGGATCTGGGCCACGAGCATCAGGGCCGCCGAATCCTTGCCGAGGTAGACCTTCTCGCGGCCGTCAGCAAACACCAGTTCTTCGAGCCCGACCTTGCGGCCCTCGCCCTTCTCGACGCCGACGATCAGCGACAGCGGCAGGCCCAGCTCGCTGAACACCTCGCGCGCCATCGACACCTGACCCTTGCCGCCGTCGACCAGCACCAGGTCGGGCATGCGCGCGGCCGGCGTCCTGGGCGGCGGCGCCTCGACGCCCTCGGCCCCTTCGCTTTCCGCGTCGCCCGGGGCCAGGGCCTCGGTCTCGGCCGCCATCGCCTCGGCCAGCTTGCCGTAGCGGCGGTGCAGCACCTGGCGCATGGCGGCGTAGTCGTCGCCGGGCGTGATGCCGTCGATGTTGTAGCGGCGGTACTCGCGGTTCTGCATCGTGTGGTGCGCGAACACCACGCACGAGGCCTGCGTGGCCTCGCCCGCCGTGTGCGAGATGTCGAAGCATTCGACGCGGAAGTTCTCCAGGTCGTCCGATGCCAGCTCGAGCGCGTCGGCCAGCGCACGGGTGCGCGCCTGCTGCGAGCCCTCTTCGGCCAGCAGCCGCGCCAGCTGCAGGCCGGCATTCGTCTCGGCCATCTCGAGCCAGTGGCGGCGCTGTTCGTGCGGCTGGAATACGGCCGTCACGCGGACGCCGGCCTGCTGCGAAATCGCCTCGATGAGCGCGCGGCTCACCTGCCGGCCCAGCACCAGCGTGGCGGGCACCGGCACGTCGATGTAGTGCTGGGCGATGAAGGCTTCGAGCACCTGCACCTCGATCGGGTCGGCAACCACCGGGTCGGCGCCCTCTTCGGCATCGAGCTCGCCGTGGTGAATCTGCGCCGCGTCGTCCACGTGCACCGGAAAGTACGCGCGGTCGCCCAGATGGCGCCCGCCGCGCACCATGGCGAGGTTGACGCAGGCCTTGCCGCCCTGCACCTTGACCGCGAGGATGTCCACGTCCTTGTCGGACACCACCTCGATCGACTGCTGATGCAGCACGCGCGAGATCGCCGACATCTGGTTGCGCAACTCGGCCGCCTGCTCGAACTCGAGCTTCTCGGCGTGCGCCGTCATGCGCTGTTCGAGCGTGGAGAGCACGCCCTGCGTGTCGCCGAGCAGGAAGGCCTCGGCGCTGGCCACGTCCTGCGCGTAGGCCTCGGGCGAAATGAGGCCCACGCAGGGGCCGCTGCAGCGTTTGATCTGGTACAGCAGGCAGGGCCGCGTGCGGTTGGCGTAGACCGTGTCCTCGCAGGTGCGCAGGCGGAACACCTTCTGCAGCAGCTGGATCGATTCCTTCACCGCCCACGCGCTCGGGTACGGCCCGAAGTAGCGGTGCTTCTTGTCGACCGCGCCGCGGTAGTAGGCCAGCCGCGGAAACCCGTGCGAGGCGATCTTCAGGTAGGGGTAGCTCTTGTCGTCGCGAAACAGAATGTTGTAGCGCGGCTTGAGCGTCTTGATCAGGTTGTTCTCGAGCAGCAGCGCCTCGGCCTCGGAGCGCACCACCGTGGTCTCCATGCGCACGATCTTCGAGATCATGTGGCCGATGCGGGTGCCGCCGTGGCTCTTCTGGAAGTAGTTGGCGACCCGCTTCTTCAGGTTGCGCGCCTTGCCCACATACAGCACGGCGCCGGCCGCGTCGAAATAGCGGTAGACGCCCGGCAGCTGCGGCAGGGCCGCGACTTCGCTGAGCAATTGATCGGAATGCACGTCGGACATGGCGGCTATTGTGGCGCGCGGCGCGGGCCCTTGCGGCACCCCGGCACGAACGCGACACGCACGGGAATGAAATGTGCTCATCATGGACGCGGGCGCGAGGAGCGCCCGTTGTCCTTCGAATAACACCACTCGGGAAGCACTCTCCATGAACAAGAACTCCACGCGCGCGTGGTGGGCCCTGACGCCCCTCGCGCTCTCCCTGGCCGTGGCCGGCTGCGGCGGCAACAGCAACAACAACGCGCAGAACAACGCCGCACTGGTCGCGGCCATCGCCGCGATCAACGCGGCCAACCAGCCCACCCCCACGGCCCCGCCCGCCGCCGACAACGGCTGCCAGATCCCGAGCAGCGGCACCTCCGTGGTCGTCGGCTCGGGCGACCCGGGCGATCCGGCCGCGCCGGAACCGGCGTCGGGCTACGTGCCCGGCCACAAGCTGGTGTATGCCAAGAACTACATGGTGGTCGCGAACCACCCACTGGCCACGCGCGCCGGCTGCGACGTGCTCAAGGCCGGCGGCAGCGCGGTCGATGCGGCGGTGGCGGTGCAGGCCGTGCTCGGTCTGGTCGAGCCGCAATCGAGCGGGCTGGGCGGCGGCGCCTTCATGCTCCATTACGACGCGGCGACGAAGAAGGTGCAGGCGTACGACGGGCGCGAGACGGCGCCTGCGGCTGCCACCGAGAACTACCTGCGCTATGTGGACGATGCCACCGACACCAGCGCGCCCGTGCCCAGCGCCCGTTGGAGCGGCCGTTCCATCGGTACGCCCGGTGCCGTACGCATGCTCGACATCGCTTATCAAGACCACGGCAAGCTGCCCTGGAAAGACCTGTTCGGCTACGGCATCACGCTCGCGTCCGACGGCTTCCTGATCGGCGGACGCATGGCGACCGCCATCGCGGGCTCCGCGACACACCTGAAGCGCGACGCCGACGCCACGGCCTACTTCTTCAACGCCGACGGCACGCCGAAGGCGCTGGGCACCAAGCTCACGAACCCGGCCTACGCCAAGACGCTGAACGCCATCGCCACGCAAGGCGCCAACGTCTTCTACGCGGGCGACATCGCCAAGGGCATCGTTGACAAGATCGGGGTCAGCGCCGCTGTCGATGGCTCGGCCATCACGCCCGGCAAGACCACGCTGGCCGACCTGGCCAGCTACAAGGCCAAGCGCCGCGACCCGGTCTGCGGCACCTACCGCGATTACTACGTGTGCGGCATGTCGCCGCCGTCCTCGGGCGGCATTGCGGTGATGCAGACGCTCGGCATCCTTGAGACCTTCAATCTCGGCCTGCACAAGCCGACCGCCATCGACCTCGAAGGCGGCAAGCCGAGCGTGATGGGCGTGCACCTGGTGAGCGAGGCCGAGCGCCTGGCCTACGCCGACCGCGAAAAGTACGTGGCCGACACCGACTTCGTCCCGCTGCCGTACGGCTCGATCGATTCCCTGATCAATAAGCCCTACCTGCAGGGCCGTGCCAGCCTCATCAGTCTGGCGAAGAGCATGGGCACCGCCCAGCCCGGCGATCTTGGCGACGTTCCGCTCGGCATCGACAAGACCGAAGAGCACGGCACCACGCATTTCACCATCGTCGACAAGCAGGGCAACGTGGTCGTGATGACTACCACGGTGGAAGGCGGCATGGGGTCGGCCCACATGACGCAGGGCTTCCTGCTGAACAACCAGCTGACCGATTTCTCGGACGAACCGTACGGCAGGCCCACGCAGACCTACAAGGTTGCCAACCGCGTCGCCCCAGGCAAGCGTCCGCGCAGCTCGATGGCGCCAACGCTGGTGTTCAAAAAGAACGCCGACGGCAGCATGGGCGAGTTCGTGATGGGCACCGGCTCGCCCGGCGGCAGCAACATCATCCAGTACGTGGTGAAGACGCTGGTCGGCGCGCTCGACTGGGGGCTGGATGCGCAACAAGCCACGTCGCTGGTCGACTTCGGGGCGCCCAACTCCGTGACCACCAACGTCGGCGGCGAGCACCCGAATGTCGACGAGACCAACTCGGGCCTCAACGACCCGCTGGTCGCCGGACTGATCGGGCTGGGTCACAAGGTGTCGGTGACACCGCAGTCCAGCGGCGTGAGCACCATCATCCGCACGAACGTCGGCGGCAAGCCCGTGCTGACCGGTGGCGCAGACCCGCGCCGCGAAGGCATCGTGCTGGGCGACACCTTCACGCCCTGAACGACAAGGGAGCTGGCGCCGCCTTCGCCGCGCCAGCCCCCTTGCCTGATCACCTGTTGATTTACTTCGCGACTTCCGACACCAGCCGGTACAGGAACTCGCGCCCGTCGTACAGGCGCTGGATCTCGATGCGCTCGTCCAGCCCGTGCGCGCGCGCATCGGCCGGCTCGAGGAACATGCCGGTCACGCCGTACATCGGGATGCCGGCGTTGCGCAGGAAGCGGCTGTCGGTGGCGCCGGTGCTCATGGCGGGCACCACGGGCACGCCGGGCCACATCTGCTGCGTGAGCGTCTCGACCGTCTTCACGAGGTCGCCGTTGAGCGGCGAGGCCGGGCTGCGCAGCGGCTTGCCCATGTTGCGCACCACGATCTTGTCGTTGCCCACCGCCTGGGTCAGCAGGCGCTCGACCTCTTCCGGATCGTCGTGCGGCAGGATGCGGCAGTTGACCGTGGCCTTGGCCGATTGCGGCAGCGCGTTCTCGGCATGGCCGGCCTGCACCATCGTCGCCACGCAAGTGGTGCGCAGCTGCGCGTTGTAGGCCGGGTTGGCCGTCATGCGCTCGAGCACGCCGGCGTCGGGGTTGCCGCTGCCGATGGCGCGCATGTCGTCGGCCAGCTGGCCGGTGGCGAAGGGGGCGCTGCGCGCGAAGTAGGTCTTGGTGACGTCCGCGAGCTTGATCGGGAAGGCGTAGTTGCCCAGGCGCTCCAGGCCGGCCGAGAGCGCGTAGATCGGGTTGGTCTTGGTCGGCACCGAGCTGTGGCCGCCCACGTCGCGCGCCTCGAGCATGTAGGTGGTGTACATCTTCTCGGCCACCTGCATGCGGTGCAGGTTCGGCTTGCCGCCGCGCAGTTCGCCGCCGCCGCCCTCGTTGATGCCGAATTCGGCCTGCAGCAGCTCGGGCTTGTTGTTGATGAGCCAGAAGGCGCCGTTGCTCAGCGCGTCGCCGCGCTCCTCGTCGGCCGTGAGCGCCAGGATGATGTCGCGCTTGGGCTTGAAGCCTTCCTGCTTGAGCTGCCCCAGCACGGAGACCAGCGCCGCGGCCATGGCCTTGTCGTCGATGGCGCCGCGCGCCGTGAAGTAGCCGCCGGTTTCCTGCAGCTTGAAGGGGTCGGTCTTCCAGTCTTCGCGGCGGGCCTCGACCACGTCGATGTGGGCCAGCAGCAGCAGCGGCTTCTTGCTGCCGTCGCCCTTGAAGCGCAACACCAGGTTCCCCTTCTTCGGGAAGGGCTCGAAGATCTGGATGTCGCCGGGCGCGAAGCCCGCGTCGACCAGGCGTTTCTCCATGGCCCGCGCCGCGACCGTGTTGTCGCCCACCGAGTGGGTGGTGTTGATCTCGATCAGTTCCTTGTAGATCTCGCGAAAGCGCTGCTGCTGCGCGGTGAGCGGCGCGGTCTGCGCCTGGGCGCCGGCGATGCCGGCCAGGGCCAGCGAGAGCGCGAGCACGCCGCGTTTGGTGGTGCTCAAGGGCGAAGAAGAAAACGACGAACGGCGACGGGTCTGCATCCTCATGGTCTGGCTCTCTCCGATGGTTGTTGTGGCGAGGGCAGCATAGCAAGCGGGCCGCGTTTTCGCCCGCGCCTGAGCGACCGCGAAGACAGGCACACTCGCGGCCATGGGCACGCGCATGCAATGGGACATCTTCTGCAAGGTCATCGACAACCACGGCGACCTGGGCGTCTGCTGGCGCCTGGCCTGCCAGCTGGCGGCGGCGGGCGAGCGCGCGCGGCTGTGGGTCGACGACCCGACGGCGCTGCACTGGATGGCGCCGGCCGGCTGCGACGGCGTGCAGGTGATCGACTGGTCCGACGCCGAAGCCGTGCGCCGCGCCGTCGCCGATTCGGCGCCTGACGTGCTGGTCGAGGCTTTCGGCTGCGACCCGGAACCCGAGCTCGTCGCGCGTTTCGCACAGGCCCCAAGCGATGCGCGGGCCTGGATCAACCTCGAGTACCTGTCGGCCGAGCCCTATGTCGAGAAACTGCACCGGCTGCCCTCGCCGGTGTTCAAGGGCCCCGGGGCCGGGCTGACGAAACGTTTCTTCTACCCGGGCTTCACGCCCGCGACCGGCGGCCTGCTGCGCGAGCCCGACCTGATGGCGCGCCAGGCGCGCTTCGACCGGGCGCGCTGGCTGGAGGCGCAGCAGATTCCCTGGCAGGAAGGCGAGCGCCTCGTGTCGCTCTTCTGTTACGAGCCCCCGGCGCTGGCCGCCCTGCTCGCCCAGTTGGCCGCCGATCCGGTGCCCACGCGCCTGCTGGTCACTGCAGGCCGGGCCGCGCGCGCCGTGCAGGCGAGCCTTGATGCACTCGATCGCCCGATGGGCGCCCAAAGTTCGCTATCAATTTCATACCTCCCCTACCTCAGCCAGACGGATTTCGACCACCTGCTCTGGGCCTGCGACCTCAACTTCGTGCGCGGCGAAGACTCGCTGGTGCGCGCCCTCTGGGCCGGCGCGCCGCTCGTGTGGCAGATCTACCCGCAGGACGACGACGCGCACCACGTCAAGCTCAACGCCTGGCTCGACTGGCTCGGCGCCCCGCCGGAGCTGCGGCTTTTTCACCACGCCTGGAACGGCTTCGGCGACGCGCCCCTGCCCGCGCCCGGCCCGCTGGACGCCTGGCGCGACACCGCCCGTGCGGCGCGCGGCAGGCTGCTCGCGCAGGACGATCTGCTGGCCCAGTTGCGGCAGCTGGTCGCCGGAAAAAGCTAAAATAGCGGGCTTTGCGGAATTCAGCCCTGGCCGCCACGGTCGGGGACGCCTTTCGCCAAACCTGCCGCGGGACATGTACGGCGGGGCCAGATACGACGGCATGCAGCGCCGAGGGCCCCGCGCACCGAGCGGCCAACATCCAGAGAACCTGATATGAAAATCGCTCAAGAAATCCGCGCCGGCAACGTCATCATGCACGGCAAGGACCCGATGGTCGTCCTGAAGACCGAATACAGCCGCGGCGGCCGCAACAGCGCCACCGTGCGCATGAAGATGAAGAGCCTGATCGCCAACTTCAACACCGAAGTGGTCTTCAAGGCCGACGACAAGATCGACCAGATCGTGCTGGACAAGAAGGAGTGCACCTACTCCTACTTCGCCGATCCGATGTACGTCTGCATGGACGCCGAGTACAACCAGTACGAAGTCGAAGCCGAGAACATGGGCGACGCCCTGAACTACCTCGAAGACGGCATGGCCGTCGAAGTGGTGTTCTACGACGGCAAGGCCATCTCGGTCGAACTGCCGACCAGCGTCGAGCGCGAAATCACCTGGACCGAGCCGGCCGTCAAGGGCGACACCTCGGGCAAGGTCATGAAGCCCGCCAAGATCGCCACCGGCTTCGAAGTCGGCGTGCCGCTGTTCGTGTCGCAAGGCGACAAGATCGAAATCGACACCCGCACCGGCGAATACCGCAAGCGCGTCTGAACGCGTTCGCACCCGGTTGACCGCCACCACGAAAGGGCTCCGCAAGGAGCCTTTTTCGTTGGCGGGCACATCGCTTGCGTCGGCGCACAATGCCAAGTCAATTCAGCTCGACAGCTCCATGAACAACACGCACAACATTCACGACAAGCGCCTGGCCGATGCCTGGGCCACGCTGCAGTCCCACTCCGACCGGGGCCTTCCCCTGGACCCCGATCCCTCGCGCCTGGCCTTTGCCGATCCCGAGTTCCTGCTGCGCCGCGAAACGCGCGGCATCCGCATGCAGTTGGAGCTGATGAAGCCCGACCTCGAGCAGCGCGCCCACGGCATCGAGAACACGGTGGTGGTCTTCGGCAGCGCGCGTTTCCGCAGCGAAGACGAGGCCGCCGCGCTGGTCGCGCAGGCCGAGGCAGCCGGCGACACGGCCCTGGCCGAGCGCTGGCGCCGGCTCTCGCGCAACTCGCACTACTACGAGAAGGCCCGCACCTTCGGCAAGCTGGTCGCGCAGTACAGCGAGAAGAAGGAGCCGCAGGACAAGCTCTTCGTGTGCACCGGCGGCGGCCCCGGCATCATGCAGGCGGCCAACCGCGGCGCGCACGAAGCCGGCGGCCTCTCGGTCGGCCTGGCGATCGCGCTGCCGATGGAAGAAGAAGCCAACCCCTACGTCACGCCGGCGCTGAGCTTCAAGTTCCACTACTTCGCGATCCGCAAGATGCATTTCATGATGCGTGCGAAGGCGCTGGTCGCATTCCCGGGCGGCTTCGGCACGCTCGACGAACTGTTCGAAGTGATCACGCTGGTGCAGACCAAGAAGTCGAAGCCGGTGCCGATCGTGCTCTTCGGCTCGGACTACTGGAAGAAGCTGATCGACTTCGACTTCCTGGTCGACGAAGGCGTGATCTCGCCCGGCGACGTGAAGCTCTTCGAATACGTCGACGCGCCGGAAGACGCCTGGGAAGCGATCAAGCGTTTCTACAAGCTGTAGAGCTCGCCCCCAGGCTACGCGCACTTCGTGTCGCTTCGCCAACCCCCTACCGGGGGCAACACCAGCGGCCCGGCAAAGCCGGTTCCGCGGTGTTCCGCGAAAAAACCGCAAACCCCTTTCAGGCGTCGTCGCTGTCGTCGGGCCGCAGGGCCTGCTCGAAGAAGCGCGTGAGCGCGCGGGCACGGCGGCGGCGGTCGGCCACGGGGTTCGCGTGCGGTCCCATGGCCACGGCATCGTCGGCCACGCCGTGCAGCGCATTGAAGAGGATCACGGCCGTCAGCGTCGCGTCCTCGACCTCCCACACGCCCGCGGCGTCGCCCTGCTTCAGCAGGGTGACCAGCTGCGTGATGACGACGTTGTCGTTGCGCATGCGCCGGTCCTCGGGCCGGTACTCGTGGAACACCACGTCGTGCAACGCGACGTTGTCGAGGTAAGTCTCCAGCCCCGTCTCCACCCAGGCCTTGAGCCGCGCGCGGTACTTGCCCGGCGCGTGGCGGTCCATCGCCTCCTGCAGGCGGGCGCAGAAGGTGTCGACGAAGCGCTGCTGCAGCGCACCGAGCAGCGCCTCCTTCGACGGGAAGTACAGATAGAAGGTGCCCTTGGCCACCTGCGCGCCGGCGGCGATGTCGTCGATGCTGGTGGCGGGGATGCCCTTGGCGATGAACAGCTGCTCGGCGGCGTCCATCAACGCGACGGCACGGGTCTGCGGCGCCTTGGTGCGGCGGCGTGCGGTGCTGGCGAGCGCGTCGTCGGGGCTGCTGCTTGTCATGCTCAGGTACCGGCGCGTGCCGTGTCGATGGCGGCGTGCACGGCCGCCGCATCGAGCCGCAGGCCGCGCGGGGCCAGCACGCGCTCGCGCAGCCAGGCCAGGGCCTCGTCGGTGCGGGCGAAGGTGCTGGCGGGAATGCCGAAGAGTTTTTCGACGTTCATCTTGCTGATCTTCTCGAACTGGTCGGCGGGCACCACGCTCGCCATGCCCATCATATGGCGGCGGATGTCGGCGCCGCGCGCCTGCAGCCACTGCTTGGCACTCTGGGCGCTGCCCTCAGGATGCACCAGCGCATCGGCGTCCGCGAACACGCGCAGCGAGACAAAGGGCTCGCCGCGGTCGAGCCAGCGGTTCCAGTCCTCGGTGAAGGCCTGCAGGCTTTCCAGCGTCTGCAGGCCTGCGGACACGCTGATGACCAGCGGCCATTGACTGAGTTCGTGACGGATCATGAAAGACTCCTTGTAGATAACCGGAAGGCGCCGGGCACTGCGGCGCAGGAAGGGAATGCGGACTGCGGGCATGGCGAACAGCTCAGGCGCGCGTGGCGGCTGCGAGTGCGGCGGCACGCGGCCTGACGCGCAGCAGCAGCCCCGCCGCTACCAGGCCCGCCACGCCGGCACAGGCCATCGCCGCATGGAAGCCGCCCGCGAGCGCATCGCTCAACAGCCGCTGCGCGGTGCCGGCGTCGAGCGCTGCGAGCGCGCCAAGGTCGTGTCGCGAGACCGCGGCCACCGCCGCCTGCGATGCATCGGGCACGCCGGCACGCGCAAGCGATTCGGCCATCAGCGCGGTGGCGCGCGTGCGCATCAGCGTGCCGAGCAACGCGATGCCGATCAGCATGCCGCCCTGGCGCAGCGCGTTCATGGTCGCCGAGGCCATGCCTGAGCGCTGCGCGGGCACCGAGGCCATCACCGCCGTGCTCGTGGCCGGCACGGCCAGGCCCGCGCCCGCCCCCAGCGCCACGAAGAGCAGCGCCAGCGGCAGGTACGGCGTGTCGGCCGAGAACAGCGTCAGCAGCAGCATCGCCACGCCGATCAGGCCGTAGCCCGCGACCATCAGCGTGTGCACCTCGAAGCGGCGCGCCAGCCGGCCGAACAGCGAGGCCACGAGGCCGGTCGCCACGAACTGCGGCACCAGCCGCCAGCCGGTCTCGCTGGCCGACCAGCCCTGCACCTGCTGCAGGAACAGCGAGAAGAAGAACAGGCTGGCGTAGGTCGAGAAGCCCAGCACGAACGAAGCGAAGTTGGTGACCGAAAAACGTGCGTCGCGGAACAGCGCGAGTGGCAGCAGCGGCCGTTCCACGCGCGCCTCCACCGCCAGGAACAGCGCCAGCCCGACACCCGCCGCGACGAGCGCGACCACCGCGTGGCGCGAGCCCCAGCCGTGTTCGCCCGCGGCAATGAGCCCGTAGGTCAGCGCACCCAGCCAGAGCACGCTGAGCACCTGGCCCGCCGGGTCGAGCGCCGCGTGCTCGGGGTGCGAGGACTCGCGCAGGCCCCACATCCCCAGCGCCACGGTCAGCACGCCGATCGGCAGGTTGATGAGGAAGATGCTCTGCCAGCCCGCGTGGTCCACCAGCAGCCCGCCGAGCATCGGCCCGAGGATCAGCGACAGCGCCGTGAACGACGACCAGCCGCCGATCACCCGTGCGCGGCTGGCCGGCTCGGGAAAGGCGTGCGCCAGCAGCGACAGCGCACCCGGGATCATCAGCGCGCCGGCCACGCCCTGCACCGCGCGGCCCGCCAGCAGCATCGGCAGGCCCGACGCCATCGCGCACATCGCCGAGCCCACGGTGAAGACCACCACGCCGGCCAGCCAGGCGCGCTTGCGGCCGTAGCGGTCGCCGATCGGGCCGGCCGACAGCATGAAGGCCGACAGGCACAGCGCGTAGATGTCGATCACCCACTGCAGCCCGGCCAGGTCGGTGGCGAGCGCGCGCTGCAGCGTGGGCAGCGCCACGTTGACGATGCTCACGTCGAGCGTGGCGATGAAGCTGCCGAGGTAGACCGCCGCCACCAAGGCCAGGCGGCGGCGCGGGTCGGCAGCGGCCGACGGGGAATGGGAGTCCATGGACGCCTTCGGGTCAGGAAGAAAGAAGGCGTCGATACTGACTTCAAGTCAGTATTCTGTCAATCAAATGAGAATTACTGTCATTTGCAACGTGGGATTCAAACCGCCGTCACAGCTTCAATCCCCAGGTCGCCTTGGCGCCCAGCGCCAGCACGCCGCCCACCACCCAGAACACGCCGGCAATGCCGATCAGCGCACCGAGCGAGCCAAACAGCATCGGCATCGCGACGCTCGATGCGTTGATGGTCATCAGCCGCAGCCCCAGCGCCTCGCCGTGCCGGGCATGCGGCGTGATCTGGTGCAGCATGCTCATCACCATCGGTTGCACCGCGCCGAGCGCGAAGCCCAGCACCACGGAGCAGATGCCCATGGTCCACGGTGAATTCAGCAGCGGGTAGATGGCGAACACGGCCGCAGTGACGACGGTCGAGCTCAGGATCACGCTGCGCTCCGACGCACGCGACGCGATCAGCGGCAACACGATGCGGATGACTGCCGCGGCGATCGCGAAGGCGCCGAGGATGGAGCCGATCACCGAGGCGCTGATGCCCCGGTCGTGGCCCAGCACCGGCAGCACGAAGGCGTGCACGTCCCAGCTCGACGACTGCAGCCAGTTCACGAACAGCAGGCGGCGGAACATCGGCTCGCGCAGCAGGTCCCAAGCCCGCGTGGGCGCGGCGCCCGGCACCGGCGCCACCCGCGGCGGCTCGTGCGCGCCGCGTGCCAGCAACCAGCACAGCAGCGGCAAAAAGGCCATCACGGCGAAGCAGATGCGAAAGGCCAGCAGGTCGGCCGGCGCGCGGCCGGCGTGGTCGATCAGCATGCCGGCCAGGAAGGGCCCGACGAAGTTCGCCGCGGCGGGCGCGATGGCCAGCCAGCTGAACACGCGCTTGAGCTGCGTCGGGTCGGTGGCCGAGCGCCCCACGTGCCGCTGCAGCGCGATGACGGTCGCGCCGGTGGCGCCGCCGGTCAACAGCGCGGCGATGCACATGACGGGAAACACCGGAAAAACCAGCGCCAGCCCTGCCCCGCCCGAGGCCGCGATCACCGACAGCCACAGCGGCCGCTTGAGCCCGTGCCGGTCGGCGAAGCGCCCGGCCGGCAATGCAAGAAACACCTGGGTCAGCGCGAACAGCGCGATCAGCAGGCCGACGGCCGCTGCGCTGTAGCCTTGCTGCAGCGCCAGCAGCGGTGTGGCGAGCCGCATGCCCGCCATCGTGGCGTGCAAACAGACCTGCGCCACGATGACGCGCAGCAATTCAGAACCTTTCACGGGGTGTCGTCGGCCTCGCTGTCAGTGTCGGCCGTGGGCGGCAGCAGCGCCTGCGACTGCGCCTCGGGCAAGGCCTCGACCTTGCGCAGCGCCAGGCGCATCTGCTTGGCGCGCGTGTCGGCCTTGTCGATGGTGTCGGAGGCCTTGGCCACCTGCTCCTTGATGCGCGCCACCCATTCGCCGTAGCGCTCGAACTCGGTCTTGACCGCGCCCAGCACCTTCCAGACCTCGGAAGCCTGGCGCTCCAGCGCCAGCGTGCGAAAGCCCATGTGCAGGCTGTTGAGCATGGCGAGCAAGGTGGTCGGGCCGGCCAGCGTCACGCGGTGCTGACGCTGGATGGCGTCCATCAGGCCGGGGCGGCGCAGCACCTCGGCGTAGAGGCTTTCGACCGGCAGGAACAGGATCGCGAAATCGGTGGTGTGCGGTGCCGCGAGGTAGTTCTCGGCGATCGACTTGGCCTCGACGCGGATGCGCGTCTCGAGCGCCTTGGCCGCGGCCTCGGCACCGGCCGCATCGGCGCGCTCGTGGGCGTCGATGAGACGCTCGTAGTCGTCGCGCGGAAACTTGGCGTCGATCGGCAGCCACACCGGCGCGCCGTCGTCGCCGCGTCCCGGAAAGCGGATCGCGAAGTCGACACGCTGGCCGCTGCGCGGCTTGGTCTCGACCTGGCGCGCGTACTGCTCGGGCGTGAGCACCTGCTCGAGCAGCGCTTCGAGCTGCACTTCGCCGAACACGCCGCGCGTCTTCACGTTGGTCAGCACGCGCTGCAGGCTGCCGACGCCGACGGCCAGCGTCTGCATCTCGCCCAGGCCCTTGTGCACCTGCTCGAGCCGGTCGGCCACCTGCTTGAAGCTTTCGCCCAGGCGCGCCTCGAGCGTGCTCTGCAGCTTCTCGTCGACGGTCTTGCGCATCTCGTCGAGCTTGGCGGTGTTGCTCTGCTGCAGCTGGGCCAGCTGGGTTTCCATGGTCATGCGCACCTCGGCGAGGCGGCGCGCGTTCGATTCGCTCAGGCCCTGCAGTTGGGTGTTCAGCGTGTCGGCCAAGGTCTTCTGCAGCGACGCGAGCTGCAGCGAGAAGGCATCGAGCTGCGCGTTCTGCGTGCGTGTGGCCTCGGCGCCCTGCTGCGTCAATGACTGCTGGAAGGTGGCGAAGGCCTGCGTGGTTTCCTGGCGTGCGCCGCGCGAGCTTTCGCCGATCTCGTGGCGCAGTTCGCGCTCGGTGCGCTCGTGGGCGCGGCCCATGGCAGCGAGCACGCCCAGCATTTCGCTGTGATCAGGGGGGGGTGGCCGGCGGGCCAGCAGCCAGATGACCAGCACCAGCTGCACCACGGCGAGTGCGGCCAGTGCGAGAAGAATCAGATCCGTCAGTTCCAAGGTGGGGGGCGTGTCGCTCTCGCTGTCAGGTTATTTCGTGGCCGCCGGCACCGGCGTGACGGGGGTCAAGGGCCCCTTGCCGGTGCCCCAGGCGATGAGGTTGTCGGCCGCCAGATCGGCCATGGCGCGGCGCGTGGGCACGGTGGCGCTGGCGATGTGCGGCGTGAGCACCACGTTCGGCACGGTGAGCAGGTCGGGGTGGACCTTGGGCTCGCCCTCGAACACGTCGAGGCCGGCGGCGGCGATGCGCTTTTCACGCAGCGCCACGGCCAGCGCGGCGTCGTCGACGATGCCGCCGCGCGCGATGTTGACCAGCGTGGCGGTCGGCTTCATGAGCGCGATCGCGGCCGCGCCGATGGTGTGGTGCGACGCCGGCGAGTACGGCACGACCAGCACGACGTGGTCGGCGGTCTTGAGCAGCTCTTCCTTGCCGACATAGCGGGCCTTGCATTCGGCCTCGAGCGCGGCATCGAGGCGCGAGCGGTTGTGATAGATCACGTTCATGCCGAAGCCGTGCGCGCCGCGCCTGGCAATGCCCTGCCCGATGCGGCCCATGCCGATGATGCCGAGCGTGGCGCCGTGGATGTCGGAGCCGGCGAACATGTCGTAGCTCCACTTCTCCCACTTGCCCGCGCGCAGGAAGTGTTCGCTCTCGGTGATGCGGCGCGCGGTGGCCATGAGCAGCGCGAAGCCGAAGTCGGCCGTGGTCTCGGTCAGCACGTCGGGCGCGTTGGTGCCCAGCACGCCGCGCGCGGCCATGGCGTCGACGTCGAAGTTGTTGTAGCCCACGGCCATGTTGGCGCAGATCTTCAGCTCGGGGCAGGCGTCGAGCACCGCGGCGTCGATGCGCTCGCTGCCGGTGGTGAAGGCGCCCTGCTTGCCTTGTAGCTTCGCGATCAGCTGGTCCTTGCTCCAGGTCTCGTCGGCTTGGTTCGACTCGACCTCGAAATGCTGCGCCAGGCGCGCGAGGGTCTCGGGGAACACCGCGCGCGCGACCAGGATCTTGGGCTTGCTGCTGCTCATGGAACGTGTCTCTTTCTTTGAAGGGCTGGAAGGATCAACGGAAGAAGATGAAGGTGCACAGGACGAACAGCGGGATCAGGATCGCGCCCGACCACGCCATGTAGCCGAAGAAGCTGGGCATGCGCACGCCGCGGCTTTCGGCGATGGCCTTGACCATCAGGTTCGGCGCGTTGCCGATGTAGGTGTTGGCGCCCATGAACACGGCGCCGGCCGAGATGGCGGCCAGCGTGCTGGCATAGGTGGTCATGAGCGCCGCCGGGTCGCCGCCCGCCGTGTTGAAGAACACGAGGTAGGTCGGCGCGTTGTCCAGGAACGAGCTCAGGATGCCGGTGGCCCAGAAGTACATGGCCGGGTCGGGCTGGCCGTCGGCGCGCGTCACGGCCGCCACGATGGCGCCGAACGGGCCCTGCGTGCCGGCCTTGAGCATGGCGATCACCGGGATGATGGTCAGGAAGATGCCGGCGAAGAGCTTGGCCACCTCGGCCATCGGGCCCCACTCGAACTGGTTGTCGGCGTGCACCTTGGGCGCCGTGAGCTTGTACGAGACGATGGCGATCAGCGCCAGCCCCACGTCGCGCACCAGGCCCGGCAGGCCGACCTCGGTGCCGAACACGTCGAACACCACGGGCGATTTCCAGAAGCCGCTCAGCAGCACCAGCGCGACCACGCCGCCCAGCAGCCAGAAATTGGCCGCGCCGTCGAAGCCCAGGCGCGGGGTGTCGGGCGTCGGGTCGACGGGCAGCACGCCGTCCTTGCGGTAGAAGTGGCGGTCGATGGCATAGAACAGCGCCAGCAGCACGGCCAGGATGAAGATGGTCTCGGGCAGGATGTGCTGCGCGGTCCAGAAGAAGCCCACGCCCTTGAGGAAGCCGAGGAACAGCGGCGGGTCGCCCAGCGGCGTGAGCGAGCCACCCGCGTTCGACACGATGAAGATGAAGAACACGATCACGTGCACCTTGCGCTGCCGGTTGTCGTTGGCCCGGATCAGCGGCCGGATCAGCAGCATCGAGGCGCCCGTGGTCCCCATGAAGCTCGCGAGCACCGCGCCGATGGCCAGGATCGCCGTGTTGAGCCCCGGCGTGCCGTGCAGGTTGCCGCGGATGTGGATGCCCCCGGCCACGGTGAACAGCGCCGTGAGCAGGATGATGAACGGGATGTACTCGGCCACCAGCGCATGCACCAGCTGCACGCCCGCCAGCCCCGCGCCGTAGGTCGCGGCAAAGGGCAGCAGGAAGGCCAGCGCCCAGGCGGCGGAAATCTTGCCGTAGTGGTGGTGCCAGAACGAGGGCGTGGCCAGCGGCAAGAGCGCGATGGAAAGCAGGATGCCGGCGAACGGCACGCCCCACAGCGGCGAGAGCGCGGCACCGTCGAAATCGGCGGCGAAGGCCAGGGCGGGAAAGAGCATCGGCAGCGCCGCGGCTGCCGTCAGTCGGATCGTTTTCTTCATGGGAGCTGTACCGTACCAGACAGGTCAGTACAGCCTTCAAACGGGGGGTTGTTCGATCTCGAACACCTGGCGCAGGTAGGCCAGGTATTTCTCGTCCTCGCACATGTTCTTGGACGGCGTGTCCGACAGCTTGGCCACCGGCTGGTCGTTGCACTGGATCATCTTGATGACGATCTGCAGCGGCTCGTAGCCCAGGTCGTTGGTGAGGTTGGTGCCGATGCCGAAGGCCAGCAGGCAGCGGCCGCGGAACTGCTGGTACAGCTCGATGGTGCGCGGCACCGTGAGGCCGTCGCTGAAGATCAGCGTCTTGGTGAGCGGATCGACCCGGTTCGCGTGGTAGTGCGCCAGCATGCGCTCGCCCCACTGGAACGGGTCGCCGCTGTCGTGGCGCGCGCCGTCGAAGAGCTTGCAGAAGTACAGGTCGAAGTCGCGCAGGAAGGCGCTCATGCCGTACACGTCGGACAGCGCGATGCCCAGGTCGCCGCGGTACTCGCGGGCCCAGCTCTCGAAGCCGAAGATCTGGCTGTCGCGCAGCCGCGGACCCAGCGCCTGGCAGGCCTGCAGGTACTCGTGCGCCATGGTGCCCAGCGGAATGAGCCCGAGCTTCATGGCGTACAGCACGTTGCTGGTGCCGGCCAGCTGCGGCAGGTGCTCGCCGGCGGGCGACTTCGCCGGCGGCGAGGCCACGGCGCCGAGCCGTTGCGTCAGCGTGCGCAGCACTTCCTCGTGCCAGTCTTTGGAGAAGCGGCGGCGCGTGCCGTAGTCGGCAATCTTGAGGTCGCCCAGCCCGGCTTCCTGCAGCTGGCTGATCTTGAGGTCGAGGCGGCGGCGGCCTTCCTCGAAGTCGGGGTTCTTCTGCGTGTTGCGAAAGTAGACCTCGTTCACGATGGCAAGCACCGGAATCTCGAACAGGATGGTGTGCAGCCACGGGCCCTTGATGCGGATCTCGAGCTCGCCCGAGGGCTGGGGAATGACGTTGATGTACTTCTCGTTGAGCCGGAACAGGCCCAGGAAGTCGACGAAGTCGCTCTTGATGAAGCGCATCGAGCGCAGGTAGGCGAGCTCGGCGTCGCGGAACTGCAGCGAGCACAGGCTGCGGATCTCGTCTCGGATCTGGCCCGCGAACTGCGCGAGGTTGACGCCCGGGTTGCGGCACTTGAAGCGGTACTCGACCCGCGCCCCCGGAAAGTGGTGCAGGACCACCTGCATCATCGTGAACTTGTAGAGGTCGGTGTCGAGCAGGCTGTGAATGATCATGGTGCGGTGCGCGGTGTCTCGGGTCTCTGGCGTCGGCGTCCGTTCCATTATCACGGCCTGCGTCGGCCTGTGCCTACGAGGGTCGGACTGCACGTCCTACCGGCAGGGGGAATCACGCACGCGACATTGATTTCACGGCGGCGGCATGTTCCGCCGGGTCATCACTCTTACGCAAGGAGATTCGCATGAACAAGGACACCATCGAAGGCAACTGGAAGCAGCTCAAGGGCAAGGTCCGCGAGCAATGGGGCAAGCTGACCGACGACGACTTCGACGTCATCGCCGGCAAGCGCGACCAGTTGCTGGGCCGCATCCAGGAACGCCACGGCATCAGCCGCGACGAGGCCGAGAAGCAGGTGAAGGACTGGGAATCGCGCGACGGCCGCTCGCCGGACGCGCTCTGGTTCGAGAAGAACTGAGAAAGAACGCGCCCTGCGCCCTCCTCTGTCACTCACGCTCACCGCAAAGGACACACACCATGAAAAAACAGCACCTCGTCATGCTCGCCCTCGCCTCCACCTTCTTCGTCGCCGGCCAGGCCGGTGCCATGACCAAGGACGAGTACAAGGTCGCCAAGGAAAAGGTCGAGGCCGACTACAAGGTCGCCAAGGCCCAGTGCGACACGATGAAGGACAACGCCAAGGACGTCTGCCAGAAGGAAGCCAAGGGCAAGGAAGAAGTGGCCAAGGCCGAGCTGGAGCAGCAGTACCAGCCGAGCGACAGCCATGCCCGCAAGGTGGCCGAAGAGAAGGTGAAGGCTGCCTATGAAGTCGCGAAGGAAAAGTGCGACGACCAGACCGGCGCAGCCAAGGACGCTTGCGTGAAGCAGGCCAAGGCTGATGAAGCCCAGGGCAAGGCCGACATCAAGGCCATGAAGAAGACGATGTAAGCGGGGCTGCGGCCCCACTCACGGACGGCGCCTGCGGGCGCCGTTTTTCATGGGCAAGCGCTCAGGCGCGCAGCGAATCGACCACTTGCTGCAGCGCCTCGGGCAACGGCACCGGCCGCTGCGTCACGCGGTCGACGTACACATGCACGAAGTGCCCCTGCGCAGCGGCAGTGTCGGAACCCTCGGCGAACAGCGCAATCTCGTAGCGCACGCTCGATCGGCCCGCCTGCGCCACGCGGATGCCCGCCTCCACCGTCTGCGGGAAGGCCACCGGTGCGAAGTAGTTGCACTGCGTCTCGACCACGAAGCCGATGGTGGAGCCGCCGTGGATGTCGAGCGCGCCGCGCTCGATGAGCAGCGCGTTCACCGCGGTGTCGAACCAGCTGTAGTAGACGACGTTGTTGACGTGGCCGTACATGTCGTTGTCGGCCCAGCGCGTCGGGATGCTGCGGAAGGCCCGGTAGGCGCTGCGGGTGTGGGGCGTGGGCTTGGGGGTTGGGATGGGTGGTGTGGGGGCGCTCATCGCGCGGCATTTTGCCAGCGGCGCCAGTAATCGAGCGCCACCCGGAAGGTGCCCAGCTGCACCTGCACCGTCTCCGCGATGTCGCTGGCGTAGCCGCCGGCCATCGCGAAGGCCGTGGGGATGCGGCGCTGCCAGGTCCAGTCGAACACGCGGCGGTCGCGCGCCTCCAGGCCGTCGAAGCTCAGCTTGAGGCGCCCGAGCCGGTCGCGCTCGAAGGGGTCGGCGCCGGCCAGGTAGATCACGAGGCCGGGCGAGAAGCGCCGGTCGAGTTCGTCGAGCGCGTGCTCCAGCGCCGCGAGATAGTCGGTGTCGCCGCAGCCGTCGGGCAGCTCCACGTCGAGGTCGCTCGCCTCCTTGCGGAACGGGAAGTTCTTCTGGCCGTGCACCGACAGCGTGAACACGCTCGGGTCGCCCTGGAAGATGCGGGCGGTGCCGTTGCCCTGGTGCACGTCGAGGTCGATCATGGCCACCCTGAGCAGCCGGCCGGCGCGGGCCTGCTCGACCTGCATCAGCCGCGCGGCCACCGCCGCGTCGTTGAAGACGCAGAAGCCGCTGCCCTTGTCGGCATAGGCGTGGTGCGTGCCGCCGGCCATGTTGGCCGACACGCCGCCCGCGAAGGCGGCGCGGCAGGCGGCGATGGTGGCGCCGGTGGAGCGGCGCGAGCGCTCGACCATCGCCTCGCTCCAGGGGAAGCCGATCTCGCGCATGGCCTGCGGGCTCACGCGGCCTTCGCTGACGGCGGCGATCCATTCGGGGGTGTGGACCAGCATGAGCTCGTCGTCGGTGGCGCGCGGAGCCGCGTCCATCTCGACGGCCGGCAGCTGCTCCTGCAGGCGATCGCGAAGCATCGCGTAGCGCGACATGGGAAAGCGGTGGCCCGGCGGCAGGGGCAGGACGAACTGCCCGGAATAGAAAGCACGCATGGCCTTCATTCTGGCGGCGCGCCCAAAGTTGCCGAATTTAGAAGGCCGCTTCTAAATTGCTGCACAGCAGCAAAAACCGCTTGATCGCTGCGTTCAGCTGCCTATACTTCAGGTCATGCTGCACCGCAACATGAACGACGAGGCGCAGCGCAACGTGAATCGACCACCCCATCATCCTTTCTGGAGATCTCAAATGGCCCTGACCGCTGACCAAATCCTCGCCGCTCAAAAAGCAAACCTCGAAACCCTGTTCGGCCTGACCTCCAAGGCTTTCGAAGGCGTTGAAAAGCTGGTCGAACTGAACGTGACCGCTTCCAAGGCCGCCCTGACCGAAGCCCAGAGCACCGTCCAGGCCGCCCTGAGCGTCAAGGACGCCCAAGAGCTGCTGACGCTGCAAGCCAGCCTGTTCCAGCCCCTGGCTGAAAAGACCGCTGCCTACAGCCGTCACCTGTACGACATCGCCCAAGGCACGAACGCCGAATTCTCGAAGGCTTTCGAAGCCAAGGCCGCTGAAGCCCAGCAAGCCTTCGTCGGCCTCGTCGACAGCGCTTCCAAGAACGCCCCCGCCGGTTCGGAAACTGCCGTCGCCGTGCTGAAGAGCGCCGTGGCTGCCGCCAACAACGCTTTCGAATCGGTCCAGAAGGCCGTCAAGCAAGCGTCGGACGTCGCCGAAGCCAACTTCAACGCCGTGTCGACCCAAGCCGTCGCCGCTGCCAAGACGGCCACCGCTTCGCGCAAGCGCTAAGCACCGACCACCACCAGTTGTCTCCTTGGGTCCTCACGGATCCAATTCAGGGCCTCATCTTCGGATGAGGCCTTTTTTTTGGCCCGGCGACGTCTTCGATAATGCGGGTCTCATCTCTGGAGACTTTTCATGCAAATCGACGGCAAGGTTTTTATCGTGACCGGTGGCGCTTCGGGCCTCGGCGAAGGCACGGCGCGGATGCTGGCCGCCAACGGCGCCAAGGTGGTCATCGCCGACATGCAGGCTGACAAGGGCGAAGCCGTCGCCCGCGAGATCGGCGGCGTGTTCGTCAAGTGCGACGTGAGCCAGGAAGCCGACGGCCAGGCCGCGGTGGCCGCCGCGCTCAAGCTCGGCAAGCTGATGGGCCTGGTCAACTGCGCCGGCATCGCACCGGCCGAGAAGACCGTGGGCAAGAACGGCCCGCACGCGCTGGCCGTGTTCAGCAAGACCGTCACGGTCAACCTGATCGGCAGCTTCAACATGATCCGCCTGGCGGCCGACGCCATGGGCAAGAACGAGCCCGAAGCCACCGGCGAGCGCGGCGTGCTGATTTCGACCGCCTCGGTCGCAGCCTACGACGGCCAGATCGGCCAGGCCGCCTACAGCGCCTCGAAGGGCGGCGTGGTCGGCATGACCCTGCCCATCGCCCGCGACCTCGCGCGCAGCGGCATCCGCAACATGACCATCGCCCCCGGCATCTTCGGCACGCCCATGCTGTTCGGCATGCCCCAGGAAGTGCAGGACGCGCTGGCCGCCAGCGTGCCCTTCCCTTCGCGCCTGGGCACGCCCGAGGACTACGCCAAGCTGGCCAAGCACATCATCGAGAACGACATGCTCAACGGCGAGGTGATTCGTCTGGACGGAGCGATTCGATTGGCCCCTCGCTGATCTCGGACGCCGGCAGCTTCGTGCTGCCGGTGCGGTCCAGGCGCTCGTAGTTCGCGATCACCTGGGCCCCGATCAGCACAAGCATGGCGGCGATTTCCAGGCTCAGCAACACCACGATCGCCGTGGTGAGCGAGCCGTAGACGATGTTCACCTGCGACAGCGTCGAGAAGTACCAGATCAGCACGCGCCGTGTGGCCTCCCACAGTAGCGCGGCGGTCACCCCGCCCAGCAGCGCATGCCGCAGCGACATGCGCCCCGCCGGCATCACGAGGTAGAGCGAGGTCAGCATGAAGATCTCGCCGCCCAGCCCCAGCAGGTACAGCAGCAGGCCCGAAATGCCCGACAGCGACCAGCTGCGCCCCAGCAGGTCGACGCTTTCCTGCCCCACCAGCTGCAGCGCCCCCGACACCAGCGTGACCAGCAGCAGCCCCGCGCACAGGCTCAGGATGTAGAGGTACGGCATCGCCACCGACACCAGGAAGTGGCGCTTGTGGTCGTCCTTGCGGTGGTGAAAGATCACCGCCATCGCGCTTTCGAGCACGCTGAACGCCAGCGAGCTGAAGAAAATCATCGTCACCAACAGCACCGGCCCGAGCACCGAGCGGTGGTCCAGGAAGCTCGACAGCTCGGCCACGATCGCTTTCGACTGCCCCGGCAGCAGCCATTCGAGATAACGCCCGATGGTGCGCAGCAACTCGCCCTGGTCGATCACGTGCGACAGCGCCATCACGCTCACGATCAAGAGCGGCACGATGGACAGCAGCGCGTAATAGGCGACGGCCCCCGCCAGCAGCAACCCCTGGTTGGCGCGAAAGTCCTTGAGCGCGCCCCAGACGAAGCGCAGCGGATGGCGCAGCAGCGGCGCGGCGTGTTGCAAAGGCAGGGGCGTCTTCATGCGTGATGTGGATTTGCGGCGGGGTTCAGTATGCCGCCCGCGCGCTTGCGTATGATTTGCCGCTCCCCGCAGCCATGACCATCCCCGCTTCATTCATCCAGGAACTCATCGCGCGCGCCGATGTGGTCGAAATCGTCGGCCGCTACGTCCAGCTCAAGAAGGCCGGCGCCAATTTCATGGGGCTGTGCCCCTTCCACGGCGAGAAGTCGCCCTCGTTCTCGGTCAGCCCGACCAAGCAGTTCTATCACTGCTTCGGTTGCGGCGTGCACGGCAACGCCATCGGCTTCCTCATGGAACATGCGGGCATGGGCTTCGTCGAGGCCGTACATGACCTGGCCGGCCAGTACGGCCTGGTCGTGCCCGAGGACGACGTCTCGCCCGCCGAACGCGCCCGTGCTGCCAGCCAGCGCCAGAAGCAGGCCACGCTGACCGACGTGCTCGAAAAGGCCGGCGACGCCTACCGCAAGGCGCTGCGCCAGGCACCCGGCGCCATCGACTACCTCAAGGGTCGCGGCGTGTCGGGCGAGGTCGCCAAGCAGTTCGGCATCGGCTATGCGCCGGCCGGCTGGCGCGCGCTGGCCAGCGTGTTTCCCGACTACGACGATCCGCTGCTCGCCGAGAGCGGTCTGGTGATCGTCAACAACGAGGAAGGCAAGCTCAGCGACGAGGAAGCCAAGCGCTACGACCGTTTCCGCGACCGCGTGATGTTCCCGATCCGCAACGTCAAGGGCGAGTGCATCGGCTTCGGCGGGCGCGTGCTCGGCGACGAAAAGCCCAAGTACCTGAACTCGCCCGAGACGCCCGTCTTCAGCAAGGGCCGCGAGCTCTACGGCCTGTACGAGGCGCGCGCCGCCTTCCGCGACCGCGGCTACGCGCTCGTCACCGAGGGCTACATGGACGTGGTGGCGCTGGCCCAGCTCGGCTTTCCGAACGCGGTCGCCACGCTCGGCACGGCCTGCACCACCGAGCATGTGCAAAAGCTCTTCCGCTTCACCGAATCGGTGGTGTTCAGCTTCGACGGTGACGCCGCCGGTCGCCGCGCCGCGCGCAAGGCGCTCGACGGCGCCCTGCCCTACGCCACCGACACGCGCAGCATCAAGTTCCTGTTCCTGCCGGCCGAGCACGACCCCGACAGCTACATCCGCGCGCACGGCGCCGAGGCCTTCGCGGGCTTCGTGGCCGAGGCCACGCCGCTGTCGCGCTTCATGCTCGAGGCCGCCCGCGAAGGCTGCGACCTGAGCTCCGCCGAGGGCCGCGCCCACATGACCAGCAACGTGCGCCCGCTCTGGAGCGCCATGCCCGACGGCGCGCTCAAGCGGCAGCTGCTCAGCGAGATCGCCACGCTGGTGCAGCTCGACGCCGCGGCGCTGTCCGACCTGTGGGCCACCGCCGCGCCCGGCCCGCGCAAGGGCGCCGGTGCGCCGTCCCAGGCCCCGCAGCGCCACAGCGAGCCCGACCACTACGGCAACGACCCCGGTGACTACTACCCGGACCTGCCGCCGACACAGGACTACGAGCCGCCGCGCTACGAAAACGAGAGCAAGCCCAAGTTCCAGCCGCGCAAGTTCACCAAGGGCAAGCGCTGGGGCGGCAAGTTCGAGGAACCCATCGAGCCGCTGCGCGGACGCGGCAAGCCGCCGAGCCGGCCCGACGTGGCGGTGCGGCTGGTGCTGTCGAACATGGCGCAGTGGGAGGCGCTGTCGCACGAGCTGCACGTGATGCTGTGCGACCTGCCGGGCGAACACGGCGCTCTCTTCACCTGGCTGGACAGCCAGCTGCACGAGCACGGCGTACAACCCTGGGCGGCGCTGCGCGAAGGCCTGCGCGGGCTCGATTTCGCGCCGCTGGCCGAGCGCCTCATGAGCGTTTCCGAGGCCGGGCCGGTGCCCGAAGGCGAGGAAGAACAGCACCTGGCCGAGGCCGCCAAGGAGCTGGGGAGCGTGCTCGACTTCATGCTCGACGACCGCCTGAAAGCCCAGCAGAGCGAGGCCATCGCTTCGGTTGGAAAAGACCCAAAAGCCCTGGAACGCTACAAGGCACTGGAAGCCCGCCGGCTCGAATTGCGGGACCGCATTCGCGCGTCGGGGACAGATACTGCTTGAAATTTGCGCAACAGGCTATAATGTAGGGCTTCGCAACTGGCGAAATTAGGCAAGAGCGACAGCAGCACCTCCGGGCCGACCCCTAGCGCAACGCACTCCAACGGTAAATTCCGGCGGAAAGGGTCAATAACCGCAAGGACTGCACACCAAATGTTCGCCCGACATCTTGCCTGGTGAGGAATTAATTCCTCGTTTCCCAATTGTTTTGTCCGTGCCTGTGCACGGGCATGGTGGTGCTGTCCGCGTGGCAGCGCGCCTGTGATCCCGCTTGTCTTTTCTTGTCGTAACGAGGTCGTATGCCCAGTTCAAAGAAGCCTGCTCCTTCACTTGCCAAAAACGTCAAAAGCGTCGCCACCAAGCCCGCAGCAGAGAAACCGCTGAAAGCCGGTGCCAAACCGGCAACCAAGACGGCTGCCGCCGCGTCCAAAACGGCAGCCGCAACGAAAGTGAAAACCGTGCCCACGAAATCGACCTCTCTCGACGATCCCAAAAAAGCCGCGGCCACTGCCACGGCTGCCCCCGCTGCCAAGAAAGTTGGCCGTCCGCCCAAGGCCGCCAGCGCTGCAGCTGCGCCCGCCACCGGCGCCAAGCGCGGGCGCAAGCCCAAGGCAGCCAAGGAAGCCGGCGAGAGCGACATCGACCTGTCGGACATCGAAGAAGACCTGGCCGGTGACGAGCCGGCGGTGGCCGCGACCACCGAAGAGAAGGTCAAGCCGCTGCGCATGAAGATCAGCAAGGCGAAGGAACGCGCCTTGATGAAGGAGTTCGGCCTCGACGAGACCGTGCTCTCCGAAGAAGACCTGGCCAAGCGCCGCTCGCGCCTGAAGACCCTGATCACGCTGGGCAAGACCCGCGGCTACCTCACGCACGGCGAAATCTCCGACCACTTGCCCGACAAGCTGGTCGACGCCGAGACCATGGAAGTCGTGGTCACCATGCTCAACGACATGGGCGTGGCGGTGTACGAGCAGACGCCCGATGCCGAGACCCTGCTGCTGAACAACACCGCGCCCACCGCCACCACGGTGGAAGAAGCCGAGGAAGAAGCCGAAGCGGCCCTGTCCACGGTGGACAGCGAATTCGGCCGCACCACCGACCCGGTCCGCATGTACATGCGCGAAATGGGCACGGTCGAGCTGCTGACGCGCGAAGGCGAAATCGAAATCGCCAAGCGCATCGAAGGCGGCCTGATGGCCATGATGGAAGCCATTTCGGCCTCCCCCGCCACCATCGCCGCGATCCTCGAAATGGCCGCGACCATCCGTGAAGGCAAGGTCGTCATCTCGACCATCGTCGACGGCTTCTCGAACCCCAACGAGGCCGACGACTACGTGGCCGAAGAAGACTTCGACGAATTCGACGAAGAAGACGACGACGACGGCAAGGGCGGCTCCAAGGCCCTGACCAAGAAGCTCGAAGAACTCAAGAACGAAGCCCTCTCGCGCTTCGACCGCATCGCCGAGATGTTCGAGAAGATCCACAAGATCTACGAGAAGGAAGGCTACGGCACCCCCGCGTACACCAAGGCCCAGCAGGCCGTGTCCGACGAGCTGATGACCATCCGCTTCACGGCCAAGACCATCGAGAAGCTGTGCGACCTGGTGCGCACGCAGGTGGACGACGTGCGCAAGAAGGAACGCGAACTGCGCCGCATCATCGTGGACAAGTGCGGCTTCCCACAGGACGAGTTCATCCGCGACTTCAGCGGCTTCGACAAGAACGGCAACCGCATCGCCTCCAACCTGCTGAACCTCAAGTGGGTCGAGAAGCAGGCCGCCGCCGGCAAGCCCTGGAGCGCCGTGCTCGCGCGCAACATCCCGCCAGTGCAGGAACTGCAGCAGAAACTCACCGACATCCAGTCGCGCGTGGTGGTGCCGCTGACCGAGCTCAAGGACATCAACAAGCGCATGAACGAGGGCGAATCGTCCTCGCGCGATGCCAAGAAGGAAATGATCGAGGCCAACCTGCGCCTCGTGATCTCCATCGCCAAGAAGTACACCAACCGCGGCCTGCAGTTCCTCGACTTGATCCAGGAAGGCAACATCGGCCTGATGAAGGCGGTCGACAAGTTCGAATACCGCCGCGGCTACAAGTTCTCGACCTACGCGACGTGGTGGATCCGCCAGGCCATCACCCGCTCGATCGCCGATCAGGCGCGCACCATCCGCATCCCGGTGCACATGATCGAGACGATCAACAAGATGAACCGCATCTCGCGCCAGCACTTGCAGGAGTTCGGCTTCGAGCCTGACGCCGGCATCCTGGCCGCCAAGATGGAGATCCCGGAAGACAAGATCCGCAAGATCATGAAGATCGCGAAGGAGCCGATCTCGATGGAAACCCCCATCGGCGACGACGACGATTCGCACCTGGGCGACTTCATCGAGGACAGCAGCAACACGGCCCCCATCGAGGCCGCGATGCAGGCGGGTCTTCGCGACGTGGTCAAGGACATCCTCGACTCCCTCACGCCGCGCGAAGCCAAGGTGCTGCGCATGCGCTTCGGCATCGAGATGAGCACGGACCACACGCTGGAAGAAGTCGGCAAGCAGTTCGACGTGACCCGCGAGCGCATCCGCCAGATCGAAGCCAAGGCGCTGCGCAAGCTGAAGCACCCGTCGCGTTCCGACAAGCTGCGCAGCTTCATCGACACCCTGTAATCCAGGTTCGCTGAAGCCCAAGCGCCCGCCTTGCCCCTCACCCGGGCGGCGGGCGTTCTCGTTTTTCCACCGACACACAACACACAAGTACAACGGAGCCGCCTTTCCATGAATCCCGACGCAGACAAACTCTGGCAGGCCCCGCGCTGGGCGCTTGCCGTGCTGCTCGCCGTGCTGGGCATGCTCGGGCCCTTCTCCATCGACACCTACATCCCGGCCTTCTCGGGCATTGCGAAATCGATCGGCGCGACGCCGGCCGAGATGCAGCAGACGCTGTCGGCCTACCTGTTCGGCTTTGCCTTCATGAACCTGTTCCACGGCGCGCTGTCGGACAGCTTCGGGCGCCGGCCGGTGGTGCTGTGGGGGCTGGCGGTGTTCACGCTGGCCTCGCTGGGCTGCGCGCTGTCGCAGAACATCACGCAGCTGGTGCTGTTCCGTGGCCTGCAGGGCCTGTCGACCGGCGCCGGCATCGTGGTGTCGCGCGCCGTCATCCGCGACATGTTCCCGCCGGCCGAGGCGCAGCGGGTGATGAGCCAGGTCACGATCTACTTCGGCGTGGCGCCGGCCATCGCGCCCATCGTGGGCGGCTTCCTGTTCGTGCACGCGGGTTGGCACTCGATCTTCTGGTTCCTCGTGGCCGTGGGCGTGGTGCTGTTCGTCGCCAACTACAAGCTGCTGCCCGAGACGCTGCACAAGGACCACCGCCAGCCCTTCCAGGTGCGCCACCTGATGCGCGGCTACCGCGACCTGTGCTCCGACCCGCGCTTCCTGCTGCTGGCCTTCGCGAGCGGCGTGCCCTTCAACGGCATGTTCCTCTACGTGCTGGCCGCGCCCGCGTTCCTGGGCGACCACCTGGCGCTGCAGCCGCAGCAGTTCTTCTGGTTCTTCCTGCTGACCATCGGCGGCATCATGCTCGGCGCGCGCGCCAGCGGTCGCATGGCCGGCAAGGTCGCGCCCAAGCGGCAGATCCGCGACGGCTTCCTGATCATGATGGTCACCTCGGTGGTCAACGTGGTGGCCAACATCTTCTTCCAGGCGCATGTGGCCTGGGCCGTGTGGCCGCTGGCGGTGTTCGCCTTCGGCTGGGCGCTGATGGTGCCGGTGGTCACGCTGCTGGTGCTCGACCTGCACCCCGAGCGCCGCGGCATGGCCTCGTCATTGCAGGCCGTGATCGGCTCCACCGCCAACGGCGTCGTGGCCGGCGCGGTGGCGCCGCTGGTGATGCACTCCACGCTGGCACTGGCCCTCACCTCTGCGTTGATGCTCACGATCGGGCTGGTCGCCTGGGTCTGGCTGCACCACCGCTGGCCCGACATCGGGCGTCGGGTGGCGCACGAAGAAGCCTGAGGGGGACGGGGGATGCGATTCGCCGCACTGTGGACTTATCTGCGCGCCTGGCTCCCGGGCCCATCCAACGTCAACGCGCGCGAGCGCCTGCGCGCCGTGGGCGGCGCAGGCATCGGGCTGCTGATCACCGGCCTGCTGTGCCGCTGGCTGGCCGTCCCGCTGGAGCACGCCGTGTGGCTGGTCGCGCCGATGGGCGCCACCGCCGTGCTGGTGTTCGCCGTGCCCGCCAGCCCGCTGGCCCAGCCCTGGTCGGTGATCGGCGGCAACACGCTGTCGACGCTGGTGGGCATCGCCTGCGCCAGCTGGATTCCCGACACCGCCGTGGCCGCCGCCGTGGCCGTGGCGCTGGCCATCGGCCTGATGTTCTTCACGCGCTGCCTGCACCCGCCCGGCGGCGCGGCGGCGCTGCTGGCGGTGCTCACGCACACCACCGATTTTTCGGCGGCGCTGTTCCCGGTGCTCGTGAACTCGCTGCTGCTGGTGCTGGCCGGCGTGGCCTACAACACGCTCACGGGGCGGCGCTATCCGCACGTGCAGGTGGCTCGCCCGCCCTCGCCCGACGCGCGCTTCAGCCAGGCCGACATCGACGCCGTGCTGGCGCGCTACAACCAGGTGCTCGACATCAGCCGCGACGACCTCGAGTCGCTGATCCAGCAGACCGAGCTCGAGTCGTACAAGCGCCGCCTGGGCACGCTGCATTGCGCCGACATCATGTCGCGCACGCCGATCTCGGTGGAGTTCGGCACGCCTCTGCAGGAAGCCTGGACGCTGATGCACCAGCACCGCATCAAGGCGCTGCCGGTGACCGACCGCACGCGCCGCGTGGTCGGCATCGTCACGCAGGCCGACTTCTTCCGCCAGCTCGACCTGCAGCACCACGACGGTATCGCCGGCCGGCTGCGCGACCTGATCCGCGCCACGCGCACGGTGATGTCGAACAAGCCCGAGGTGGTCGGCCAGATCATGACGCGCCAGGTGCGCGTGGCCAGCGCCGACCGGCCGGTGGTCGAGCTGGTGCCGCTGTTCTCCGAAGGCGGACACCACCACATTCCGATCATCGATGCAGAGAAGCGGCTGACGGGGATGATCACGCAGTCGGATTTCGTGCGGGCGCTGTACCGCGCGGTGAGCCCGGCGTAGGCCTCGCCCGTGTGTTTCTCCCTCCCCTACCGGGGGAGGGTCGGGGTGGGGGCACGACGGCGTCCACAACGACGCGGCGCCTCATCGAAGGCCGCTTGCCCCCATCCCAGCCTTCCCCCGGGAGGGGAAGGGGCAAGACATTCATTCCAAAACGACGTTCGCCTTCTTCACCAGCGCCGCATAGCGCGCGGCCTCGCTGCGGAAGTAGCTCGCAGCCTCTTCGGACGACGTGGGCTTGATGACATTGCCCTGCCGGTCCATCGCCTCGCGCACCTCGGCACTGGTGTAGGCGGCCACCACGGCGTCGTGCACGCGCTTGATGTCGGCGGCCTGCATCTTCGGCGGGCCGATCACCGCGAACCAGCCTTCGACCGCGTAGTTCGGCAAGCCTTGCTCCGCAATCGTCGGAATGTCCGGCGCGGCCGGCGAGCGCGCCGGTCCGCACACGCCGATGGCGCGCAGTGCGCCGCTCTTGATGTGCTGCTGCACGGCCGGCAGTGCGACCACGCCGATCTCGACCTGGCCCGCCATCATGTCGGTCACCATCGGGCCCGTGCCCTTGTACGGAATGTGCCGCGCCTTCACGCCAGCTTCGTCCATGAACATCTCGCCGGCCAGGTGGATGATGGTGCCGTTGCCCGACGAGGCGTAGTTGTAGCCGTCGGGCCTGGCGCGCAGCAGCGCCACGAGTTCCTTCACGTTCTTCGCGGGCAGCTTGGGGTTGACCATCAGCACCAGCGGCGTTGCGCCCACCACGCTGATCGGCGTGATGTCATTGATCGCATCGAACGGCATCTTCTTGAACACGCTCGGGTTGATCACATGGTTGTTCGACACCATCCCGAGCGTGAGCCCGTCGGGCGCCGCCTTCACGATGGCCGACGTGCCGGTGAGACCGCCCGCGCCCGGCATGTTCTCGATCACCACCGGCTGGCCGAAGGCCTTGCCGAGCGCCACCGAGGCGGCGCGCACGATGTTGTCCACGCCCGAGCCGGCGCTGATCGGCAGGATGAAGCGGATCGGTTTGTCGGAGCCCTGCGCAAAGGAAGGCAATGCGGCCAGCGCGGCGGCACTCGCGCTGAAGCCCAGCATCGCGCGGCGGTTCATCGGGAAGAGGTTCGTGGTCATGGTCTTGTCTCTCGTCTTGTTTTTGAGGAAGCAATCAGGCGATGGCCGCGTCGGCATGCATCGCATCCACCTGCGCGCCGGCATAGCCCAGCTCGGCCAGCAGCGCGCGCGTGTGCTCGCCCAGCGTCGGCGGATGCAGGCGCACGCCCAGCCGCTCGCCGCCGAGCGTGATCGGGAACAGCGTCGTCTGCGCCATCTCGCCGGCCCGCTTGCCGTCGGGCAGGCGGATGTCGGCGAGGCCGCCGGTGGCCTGCAGGTGCGGATCGGCATACAGGTCTTCGGGCCGCGTGATCGGCGCGAACGGCAGGCCGCGCGCTTCGAAGATCGCCGACAGCTCGGCGGCCGAACGGTCGGCCAGGCGCGTGCGCAACGCGGCCAGCAAGGTCGGGCGCAGGCGCACGCGGTCGTTGTTGGTCTGTAGCGTGGCGTCGGCCTTCAGGTCGTCGAAACCCAGCGCGTCGCAGAAGGTCTTCCACTGCGCGTCGCTCACGGCCGCCAGGAAAATCTGCTCGCCGTCCTTCACGGTGAACACGTCGTACAGCGCCCAGGCCGAGATGCGCTCGGGCATCGGCGCCGCCGCCTGCCCCGTGATGGCGTACTGCAGCATGTGCTGTCCGACCAGGAACACGTTGTTCTCGAACAGCGCCGACTGCACCTCCTGCCCCCGGCCGGTTTCGGCGCGCTGCATCAGCGCGGCGATGGCGCCGATGGCACCGAACATGCCGCCCATGATGTCGTTCACGCTCGTTCCCGCACGCAGCGGATCGCCGGGGCGCCCGGTCATGTACGCGAGCCCGCCCATCATCTGCACCACCTCGTCCAGCGCGGTGCGATGCTCGTAGGGACCGGGTAGGAAGCCCGTGTGGTTCACGTACACGAGGCGCGGATTGAGCTTGCCCAGCGCGGCATAGCCCAGGCCGTACTTGTCCATCGTGCCGGGCCGGAAGTTCTGCGCCACCACGTCGGCCGTGGCGCACAGGCGCAGCGCAGCCTCGAGCCCCTGCGGATGGCGCAGGTCCAGCGCGATGCTCTTCTTGTTGCGGTTGAACATCGGGAAGAAGCCCGCGCCCGCGCCCAGCAGGTGCCGCGTGCGGTCGCCGTCGATGGGCTCGACCTTGATGACCTCGGCGCCCAGGTCGGCCAGCACCATGCCGCAGGTCGGCCCCATGACCATGTGCGTGAACTCGACCACGCGGATGCCCGCGAGCGGCAGGCGTTTGGCTTCGGTGCTCATGCGGCGACGCCTTCCGCCGGTGCAAAGGTCTTCGGAAAGCCCGCGCGCCACACCGTGCCCTGCAGCGTCTCGCCGTCGAGCCAGCCGGCCACGCGCTTCCTCAGATCGAGCAGCTTCGGCAGAGCAACGCCGGTGGCGACACCCATGCTCTCGAGCATGAAGACGAGGTCTTCGGTGTCGACATTGCCGCTCGCGCCCGGTGCATGCGGACAGCCGCCGATGCCGGCCAGGCAGGCGTCGAAGCGCGTGATGCCGACCTCCAGCGCGGCGTAGACGTTGGCCAGGCCCAGCCCGCGCGTGTCGTGGAAATGGCCGCACCACAGGCGGTCGCCTGCGATGCGCAGCGCGCGCTCGAACAGGCTGCGCACCATGGCCGGATCGGCGTAGCCCACCGTGTCGGCCAGGCTCACGCGGTCGGCGCCGGCATCGAGCAGCGCCTGCATCAGGCGCAGCACCTCGTCGGGGTCGACATGGCCCTGCAGCGTGCAGCCGAAGGCCGTGCCCACGCCGCCGTCGATCAGCGTCTTCGAGCCCGCCGCGTCGCGCGCCGCGCGGATGCGGCCGACCTCGGCCACCACCTCGTCGGGCGTCTTGCGCAGGTTGGCCAGGCTGTGCGCGTGGCTGGCCGACAGCGGCACCATCATCAGGTCGGCTTCACCGGCGATGGCGCGCTCGGCGCCCTTGAGGTTGGGCACGAGCACCGAGGCGAAAAGGCCCGGCAGCGTCTTCGCATACGCCAGCAGCTCGGCCGTGTCGGCCAGCTGCGGCAGCAGGTGCGCCGGTACGAACGAGCCGACCTCGATCTCGCGCTGGCCGGCCGCGTGCGCGTCGCGAATCCATTCGAGCTTGTGCGCCGTGGGCAGCACGCGGGCAATGCTTTGCAGGCCATCGCGCAGGCCCACTTCGCGGACGACCGCGCGCGGCGGCAGGAAGGCGTGAATCAAGAGCGTGTCTCCGTCGTGAGGGAATGACGTCGATCGTAGAAGTTCCGATTCGGTCCTGAAGGTATATTTTGGAAGCCGTTTGCTTCCTGATTGGAACTTCATGAGAGACCTCGACCTGACCACCCTGCGCCTGTTCGTCGCCGTCTGCGACAGCCGCAGCATCGCGCGCGCGGGCGAGCAGGCCAACATCGTCGGCTCGGCGATCAGCAAGCGCCTCGCGCAGCTCGAAGACACGGTCGGCACGCCGCTGCTGCTGCGCAAGCGCCGCGGCGTGGTGCCCACGCCGGCCGGCGAAACGCTGCTCGAACACGCACGCGCGATGCTCGGCAGCGCCACCCGGATCGAGCGCGACATGGCCGCCTATGCCGGCGGTGCGCGCGGGCATGTGCGCATCCTGGCGTCGGCGTCGGTCATGGCCGAGTCGCTGGCCGAGGACGTGGCGGGCTTTCTGCAAGACCCGGCGCACCGCAACATCCGCGTCGACATGGAAGAGCGCGTGAGTCCCGAGATCGTGCGCGGCATCCGCGAGGGCATCGCGTCCATCGGCCTGTGCTGGGACGCGGCCGACCTCGACGGGCTGGAGCGGCGCGACTACCGCTCGGACCACCTGGCCATCGTGGCCCACCCGTCGCACCCCGTGGCCCGCCACGACGCGGTGCGCTTCGAGCAGGTGCTCGACCACGAATTCGTCGGCATGCCCGCGCTGAGTGCCGTGCAGTTGATGCTCGCGCGCGAGGCGGCCGTGGCCGGCAAGCCGCTGGTGTACCGCGTGCTGGTGTCCAACTTCGATGCGGCGCTGCGCGTGGTGCGCGCCGGGCTGGCCATCAGCGTGGTGCCGGCGGAAGTCGCCCGGCCCTTCACCGAGGCCTTCGGGCTGCGGTTGATGCCGCTCACGGACGACTGGGCGCGTCGGCGTTTCGCGATCTGCTTTCGCAGCGAGGCGGCGCTGTCGCCCTCGGCCCAGTTGCTGGTCGCGCACCTCGAGCGCTGTGCCACGGACCGCTCGGAAGCCACCTGATTCGTCCGATATCAGAAACGATCCATTGTGCTGGCGGTGGTTTTTGTTTCGTTTCGCGCAACCTAACATCCGCTCTGTTCACGCTGTCACCCTCAACCTCATCGACCGAAAGACACCGCCATGTTCCGCAGAACCCTCGTTGCCGCCGCCGCCCTGTCCGCCGCATTCGCCCTCGCGCCCTTCGCCGCCCAGGCCGCCCAGCCGCTGAAGATCGACGTCTACAACCCCGGCACGAAGTCGATGTTCCCCGTGTCGTCGGTGCTGGTCGCCGGCGCCACCGACGCCGTGCTGGTCGACGCCCAGTTCCAGCGCAACGACGCGCAGGCGCTGGTGCAGAAGATCAAGGACAGCGGCAAGAAGCTGACCACGGTCTACATCAGCCACAGCGACCCCGACTACTACTTCGGCCTGGACGTGATCCGCGCCGCCTTCCCCGACGCGAAGATCGTCGCCACGCCGCAGACCGTCGCCGCCATCCAGGCCTCCAAGGACGGCAAGCTCGCGCACTGGGGCCCGATCCTCAAGGACAACGCGCCCCAGGCGCTGGTCGTGCCCGAGCCGCTGGCCGGCGACAGCCTCGTGCTCGAAGGCAAGAAGATCCAGGTCGTCGGCCTGGACGGCCCCTCGCCCGCACGCACCTTCGCGTGGATTCCCTCGCTGAAGGCGGTGGTAGGCGGCATTCCGGTGTCGGCCAACATCCACGTCTGGGTGGCCGACACGCAGACGGAGCAGTCGCGCCGCGACTGGGTCAAGACGCTCGACCGCATCGCCGCGCTGCACCCCAAGACCGTGGTGCCCGGCCACTACCTGCCGAACGCCGACGGCTCGGCGCCCTACACCGTGGCCTCGGTGAAGTTCACGCGCGACTACCTGAAAGCCTTCGAGACCGAAGCCGCCAAGGCCAAGGACTCGGCCGCACTGATCGCCGCCATGAAGCAGCGCTACCCGAAGCTCGAAGACGCCTCGTCGCTCGAACTGGGCGCCAAGGTCATCAAGGGAGAAATGAAGTGGCCGCAATAACCGACAACAACGGCGATACCGCCACCCTGCACTGCATCTTCGATCCGCTGTGCGGCTGGTGCTACGCCGCCGCGCCGCTGGTCGAGGCCGCGCGCACCGTGCCGGGCCTGCGCGTCGAACTCCACGCCGGCGGCATGATGACCGGCGCCAACCGCCGCCCCATCACGCCGCAGTGGCGCGACTACGTGATCCCGCACGACAGGCGCATCGCCGAACTCACCGGCCAGCCCTTCGGTGAGGCCTACTTCGAAGGCCTGCTGCGCGACACCGGCGCGGTGATGGACTCCGAACCGCCGATCACCGCCATCCTCGCCGCCGAATCGCTGCGTGCGGGCGGCGGGCTGGACATGGCGCACCGCGTACAGCAAGCGCACTACGTCGAGGGCCGGCGCATCGCGGAGGCCGGCGTGCTCGCCGAACTGGCGGCCGAACTCGGTTTCGACGCCGAAGCCTTCGCTGCGGCCTTCGCGCAGCACACGGGCGACGTCACCGCACGCCACATCGCCGCGAGCCGCGACCTGCTGCAGCGCGCGGGCGGCCAGGGCTTCCCGACCTTCGTGCTGGCGCAGGCCGATGGCAACGCGGGGCGCATCGACATCGGACCGTGGCTGGGGCGTGCGGACGACTGGAAGGCGCAGCTCGCCACCTTCGTCGCGCCGGCGCCTTCTGCAACGGCATCCGAAGCCTGCGGCCCCGACGGCTGCGCGATCTAGGCAACCTTCTCCAGGAACACCAGCCGGATCGGCGCGTCCAGCAATTCGTCGAATCGCTTTTCGAAGGATTGGAAATACGGCGTGGCGAAGTGCGCATCCAGCGCGGCCTGGTCCTGGAACGACTCGCGCATGTAGAAGCTGCCGGGCTCGTCGCGCAATTCGAACAAGGTGTAGTCGAGGCAGCCGGGCTCCTGCCGCGTGGGCGCCACCAGCGCGCTCAAGGCGTCGCGCAGCGCCTCGCGCTGGCCGGTCTTGGCCTTCAGGACTGCGATGCTGATGAGGGGCGTGGTGCTCATGGGTCGTTGTGAAGTTCGGATGCCAGCAGTCTGCGGCGACCCTCGCACATGAAAAAGCCCCTTCGGCCCGGAACTCTTTCAATCGCCCCTTGAAGATCGCGACCGCTTCAAGCGCGCGCTACCGGCTGCACTGGAAGCTCGCCGCCTGCGACGCATCGCCATTCACGTAGCGCGGCCACAGCGGCCACTCGCACAGCGGACGCGCGCGGGTGGTCTTGAACGGCGGCTGCACTTCTTGTTCAAGCAGCTGCAGCCCCGACGGCGCACGCCCGCGCTCGACCCAGTCGGCCAGCGCGCCGAGCATGTCGACGTTGGCCGGTGCGCCGCTGCCCACATGGTCGACACCGGGCGCGGTGTACAGGCGCATGAAGCGGTCCACGTTCTCGCGGCCCATGCGTGCCACCACCGACTCGTAATAGCGGATGCCCGCGAACGGGCTCTGCGCGTAGTCGGCCATGTGCTCCAGCATCAGCAGCTTGCCGCCGCGCGCATGGAAGGCGCTCAGGTCGGGGTTGGTCGAATCCATCAGCTGCGACACGGTGGCGATGCGGGCCGCGAAGTCTTCGGCGCGGTAGTTGCGCACGTCGAGCGACGGATTGCGCGCATAGAAATACTGCAGCGCCCCGCTGCCATAGAACCACGCGATGCCGTTGCTCGGCTGCGGCGGCACGGTCGGTGCGGCGGTGCCCGTCCACCACGCGTTCCATCCGCCCATCGATGCGAAGGCCGGCGTGCCTTCACCGCCGATGCCCCAGCCCGGGTACTCGGTGACGCCATGCGCCAGCGGCACGGGCGAGCGCCACGAGGAGCGCAGCGTGCGCACCGCCTGCGCCTGCGCGTCGTTGAGGCAGTTGTCGCCGCTCGTGCCCGACGCGCAGCGCAAGGTGGCCGGGTCGAAGCGCTGCAGGCAGGCCACCGGGTTCGACACGATGCGGTCGGCCACGCCATCCGTGGCGTCGCACGACGCGAGCACCGCGTTGTGCACCAGCTGCACCTGCGCGGGCCGCAGCCAGCCTTCGCCGAAGGTGGCGATGCCGTTGCGCGTGCCCGCATGCTGCAGACCGGTCCAGTTGATCACCGGCACGCGGCTGACGATGCCGTCGAAGTCCTGCGGATAGCGCTGCGCCATCGTGAGCGCCTCGCGCCCGCCTTCGGAGCTGCCCATGAAGTAGAGCTTCTGCGGTGCGTGGCCGTAGGCGCGCTGCGTCAGCGCCACCGCCACGTCGCGCACCTTCTTGTACGAGGCATGCGCGAAGTTCACGAGCGCCTCGTCGTTGAGCGCAAAGGCCTGCGGCGGCTGGCCCTGCACGTTCTGGTGGCCGGAGTCGGTGCCGTAGGTCACGTAGCCTTGCGCCAGCGGCGTGGGCAGGTCGAAGCGCGCGGCAGGCACCAGCGCCAGACCGGTGATCAGCGTGCCGTTGAAGCCGCCGCCGCCGTACTGCACGCTGCGTCCGTTCCACGCGAGCGGCAGGTTGACCTGGAACAGGATCGGCGGCGCGCTCGCGTCGACCGGTGCGATGCGCCCGAGCACCTTGCAGTACGCAGGCATCGCCGGCGTGATGCGCGACGCGGGGCTGGGGCCGCGCTCGGCCACGGCCAGTGCAGACGCCGGCACGAGCGCTGCCGAGTCGATCGTCGCCGCGCCGCTGGGCAGCCCGATGGCGCTGGCCGTCACCGGCGCGGTGAGCGCCGCGCAAGCCTGGGCCGGATCGGCGCCAAGGCCGAGGCGCGTGGGGCCGGTCGGGGCCGTGCCGCATGCGGCGAGCAAGGCGGCGGTCGCCAGCATGGCGCCCCCGCTGAACACTGTCTGGGGGATCGCCATCTGTCTGTCTCCTAGTAGTTCGTTGTGACTGACCAGCCGCTACCGCGCCACGCCCAGCAGCCGGTCCAGCACCTCCGGCTGCGCGCGCAGCGCCGCCGCAGTGTCGGCATGCACGATGGTCCCGTGGTCGAGCACCACGGCCTGGTCGGAAATCGCGAGGATCGCCTGCGGGTGCTGCTCCACGATGATCGCGGCCAGCCCTTCGCCCTGCGTGATGCGGCGGATGGCGCGCAGCAGCTCTTCCACGATGATGGGCGCCAGGCCTTCGAGCGGCTCGTCGAGCAGCAGCAGCTTCGGGTTGAGCACCAGCGCGCGGCCCACGGCCAGCATCTGCTGCTCGCCGCCCGAGAGCTGCGTGCCCAGGTTGGTCTTGCGCTCGGCCAGGCGTGGGAACATCTCGTAGACGCGCTGCGGGCTCCACTGGCCCGGCCGCTCCACGGCGGTGAGGTTCTCATGCACCGTGAGTGACTTGAAGATGTTGCGCTCCTGCGGCACCCAGCCGATGCCCGCCGCCGCGCGCTGGTGCGGCTGCAGCTTGTGCAGCGCCGCCTGCCCACCGAGCGCGATGGTGCCGCCGTGCTGGCGCGTGGCGCCGGCCAGCGTGTTGATGAGCGTGGTCTTGCCCGTGCCGTTGCGGCCCAGCAGCGCGAGCGTCTGGCCCTCGCCGAGCGTGAACGCCACGTCGTGCAGCACCACGGCCTCGCCGTAGCCGGCGCTCAGGTTCTCGATGCGCAGCAGTTCAGACATGGGCATGTTCTCCGTGGCCCAGGTAGACCTCTTTGACCTTCGGGTCGTTGGCGATCGTCTCGGGGTCGCCTTCGGTCAGCAGCGCGCCGTTGACCAGCACCGTCATGCGGTCGGCGAAGCTGAACACCAAGTCCATGTCGTGCTCGATGAGCAGCACCGACACGTCGGCCGGCAGCGCGGCCACGGTCTGCAGCAGCTCTTCGCGCTCGCCGGCAGGCACGCCGGCCACGGGCTCGTCGAGCAGCAGCACGCGCGGCTCGCAAGCCAGCGCGATGGCGATCTCCAGCAGGCGACGCTTGCCGTAGGCCATGAATTTCGTCTGCTGCTGCGCAACGTCGGCGAGGTGGAACTGCTCCAGCAGTTGTCCTGCCCGCTCGGCGATGCGCTTGTCCGCGCCCAGCGGGCGCCACCATTGCGCGCCGATGCCCTTGTGCTGCGACACCACGAGCGCCAGCGTTTCCAGCGGCGTCATCGAGTCGAAGAGCTGGTTGATCTGGAAGGTGCGCACCAGCCCGCGCGCCACGCGCTTGTGCGGCGCGAGCGTGGTGATGTCTTCGCCGAGCAGCGAGATGCGGCCTTCGGTGGGCGTGAGCACGCCCGTCAGCAGGTTGATCAGCGTGGTCTTGCCGGCGCCGTTCGGGCCGATGAGCGCATGGCGCGCGCCGCGCTTCAGTTCCATCGTGACGTTGTTCGTGGCGGTGATGCCGCCGAAGCGCATCACGAGGCCTTGGGTCGAGAGCACGGTGTCGGTGGTCATGCCGCACCGCCCTTCTTCTTTGCAGCGCCGAACCAGGTCCACGGCTTGAGCAGGCGGTCGCGTCCCACGAGCACCAGCAGCACGAGGATGAGGCCGATCCAGAACATCCAGTACTGCGGCGTCACCGACGACAGCCAGGTCTGCAGCAGCTTGAAGACGATGGCGCCCGCCACGCCGCCGTAGAGCCAGCCCACGCCGCCGATGACCAGCATCAGCAGCACGTCGGCCGAGCGGTCGAAGGCCAGCACGTCGAGCGAGGCGAAGCCGGTGGTCTGCGCCAGCAGCGCACCCGCGGCGCCCGCGATGCCGGCGGCCACGGTGTAGACCACGGCGAGCCGCGACACCACCGGGATGCCGATGGCCATGGCGCGCAGCCGGTTGTCGCGGATGGCCTTGAGCGTGGCGCCGAAGGGCGAATGCACGATGCGGCGCATCACGAGGAACAGCACGAGCATCACGGCCAGCGAGTACCAGGCGGCCGTGCGGCCATACAGGTCGAACTCGAAGAGGCCGAGCACCGGCCCCATGACCACGCCCTGCAGGCCGTCGGCGCCGCCGGTGAGCCAGTCGAGCTTGTTGGCGAGTTCGAGCAGCAGCAGCGCGGTGCCCAGCGTGACCATGAGCCGCGTGAGGTCGCTGCCGCGCAGGATGGTCACGCTGGCCACGAGGCCCAGCACGGCCGACAGCACGGTGGCGAACACGAGGCCGACGGTCGGGTCGGGCATGACGAGCTTGGCGAACAGCGCGGCGGCGTACGCGCCGAAGCCGAAGAAGGCGGCGTGTCCGAGCGACACGATGCCGGTGTAGCCGAGGATCAGGTCGAGCGACATCGCGAACAGCGCGACGATGGCGATCTCGTTGACCAGCAGCGAGTGCGAGGGCATGGCCAGCGGCAGCGCGAAGGCCACGGCCCAGACCACGAACTCCCAGGGGCGCCAGCGCGCGGTGCGCAGCAGGGCCGATTCATAGGCAGGCGCGCTCATCTCAGCGGCCTCCCTTGCGCGTGAACAGGCCCTGGGGCCGCCACATGAGGATCAGGATCATGAGCAGGTAGACGGTGAACGCGCCCATCTTCGGAATGAAGTACTTGCCGGCCACGTCGGCAATGCCGAGCAGCAGCGCGGCGGCGAGCGGCCCGGTGATCGACGAGGTGCCGCCGACCGAGACCACGATAAGGAAATAGATCATGTACTTGAGCGGGAAGGTCGGGTCGAGCCCGAGGATTTCCGCGCCCAGCGCGCCGCCCAGCCCGGCCAGGCCCGAGCCCACGGCGAAGGTCAGCAGGAACACGATGTTGACGTTGATGCCCAGCCCGGCGGCCACGCGCGGGTCGTCGACGGCGGCGCGCAGGCGGCTGCCGAAGCGCGTCTTCGAGAGGATGAGCTGCAGCACCACGGTGAGCACCGCGCACACGGCGATGATGAAGATGCGGTAGTGGCCCATGCCCAGCAGGAACGCGCCGTCGCCGAATTCGCTGCGCCCGCGCAGCCACTCGGGCAGTTGCAGGTTCTGCTGCGACGAGCCGACGAAGTAGTCGACGGCCGCGACGGCCATGAACGCCAGCCCGATGGAAAACAGCACCTGGTCCAGGTGCGGCTTGCCGTACATCGGCCGGTAGAGCGTGCGCTCCAGCAGCGCGCCGGCCAGCGCGACGACGATGAACGCGAGCGGCAGGCAGGCCAGAAACGGCACGCCGAACTTCTGCATCGCGAACACGGTGAGATAGCCGCCCGCCATGGCGAAGGCACCGTGCGCGAGGTTGATGAAGTTCATCAGCCCGAGCGTCACAGCCAGCCCCACGGCGAGGACGAAGAGCAGCATGCCGTAGGCGATGCCGTCGAAAAGAATGGTCAGCATGTCGGTTGTCTGAGTCTGGTGCGTTCGTTCAGGATGCTGCTATTCAGGGTGCGTGCACAGGACACCGGGTACTTCCCTCCGCGAATGTCCCCCGCTTCGCTCCTCCTTGATTTCGCTGCGGGAAGCACCCGGTGCCCTGTGCACGAGGGCACGCTGTCGGTTTGCGGCCGATCAACCCGTGCTCTGAAAACGATCACGCTGATGGGGTGCCTTGCGCAGCGAAATCAAGGAGGAGGGGCGAAGCCCCGGGGGACATTCGCGGAGCAAGGTGCCCCGTCGGCGGGAGCGCCGCCCTGAACGGCAGCGCCCCAACCGACAAAGCGCCAAATTATTTGGCTTTGCCCGGGTCCTTCACGCCCTTGATCACGTCGAACTCGACGTTGTAGAGCTGCCCGTCCTTCTTTTCAACCTTGCGCAGGTACACGTCCTGCACGATGTCGCGCGTCTGCGCATCGATCAGCACCTGGCCGCGCGGGCTCTCGAAGACCTGGCCCTTCATGGCTGCCAGCAGTGCTTCGCCGCCGCCCTGGCCCTTGGTGGTCTTGAGGGCTTCGTAGATCACGCGCATGCCGTCATAGCCGCCCACGGCCATGAAGTTGGGGCGCATCTTGGGGTTGGCTTTCTGGAAGGCCTCGACGAACTTCTTGTTCAGCGCCGAGGGGTGCGCGGCCGAGTAGTGGTGCGAGGTGACCACGCCCAGCGCGCCGTCGCCCATGTCGTTCAGTTGATCGTCATCCGTCACGTCGCCGGTGGCGATCATCTTGATGCCGGCCTTGTCCATGCCGCGCTCCAGGAACTGCTTCATCACCGCAGCGCCCGCGCCCGAGGGCACGAAGACGAACAGCGCGTCGGGCTTGGCGTCGCGCACCTTCTGCAGGAACGGCGCGAAGTCGGGGTTGCGCAGCGGCACGCGCAGCTTCTCGAGCACCTTGCCGCCGTTGAGCTGGAAGCGGTCGCTGAAGAACTTCTCGGCGTCGTTGCCCGGGCCGTAGTCGGTGACCAGCGTGACCACCGACTTCACGCCGTTCTTGGGCGCCCAGTCGCCCATCACCACCGACACCTGCGGCAGCGTGAAGCTGCTGCGCACGATGTAGGGCGAGGCCTCGGTGATGCTCGAGGTGGCGGCGGCCATCACGACCTGCGGCGTCTTCGACTGCGTGGCCAGCGGCGCGGCGGCCAGCGCGGCCGGCGTGATGCCGAAGCCGGCGATCACGTTGACCTTGTCGTTGACGATGAGTTCCTGCGCCAGGCGCTTGGTCACGTCGGGCAGGCCGGTGTCGTCCTTCACGATCAGCTCGACCTTCTTGCCGGCCACGGTGTCGCCGTTCTGTGCCATGTACAGGCGCGCGGCGGCCTCGATCTGGCGGCCGGTGGAGGCCGACTGCCCCGTCATCGGCAGGATCAGGCCGATCTTGAACTTGTTGTCCTGGGCGCTGGCCACGGGCAGCGACAGCGCGGTGGCGAGCGCAATCGCCGAAAGGCCGGCGGTCTGGATGAGATGGCGTCTTTGCATGGAATTTTTCCTTTGAGGGACGGAACGCGAAACCGGGCGTATTTTGAACAATTCGCAACAATTGACGGAGCAGGCAACCACCTACCCGCCCGCCGCACGGGTCTTTGTTGCGCGATCATTCGAATGGTTGCGCGATGATCGCGCAACCGATGTTTTCACAGGTCCGGGCGGTACGCGGAATCGAGCGTGAGCGTACCCACGGCGCGTGACACGCAGGCGCAGATGCGCGTGGTCGCCTGCTTCTCGTGCGGGCTCAGGAACACGTCGCGGTGGTCGACTTCGCCGTCCACGGCCAGCACGTCCATGGCGCACAGGCCGCACTCGCCGCGCTTGCAGTCCGACAGGGTCTGCACGCCGGCCGCATCGAGCGCGTCGAGCAACGTGCAGTCGGCCGGCACGGTGATCGACAGGTCGTGACGCGGAATGCGCACGGTGAAAGCCTGCGTCGCAAGCCGCCCGCTGCTGCCGAAGGTTTCGAAGCGCAGGTCGGCGAGCGGCCGGCCCGCCGCGGCCCAGGCGCGCTTGACGGCTTCGAGCATCGGCACCGGGCCGCAGGTGTAGAGCTGGCCGCCGGGCGGCAGCGCGGCGATGGCGGCGTCGAAGTCGATGGGCGCGGCGCCTTCGTGCGCCTGCACGCCGGCTTCGCCCAGCGCGTCGCGCAGGGTGTCGAGGTAGCCGAACTCGCCCGCATGGCGCGCGCCGTACAGCATGGCCACCGGCACGCCGCGACGTTGCGCCAGTGCACCGAGGCGCTGCGCCATCAGCACCAGCGGCGTGATGCCGATGCCGCCGGCCACCAGCAGGTAGCCGGGCGCCGCGAGGTCGAGCGGAAAGTGGTTTTGCGGCGCGCTCACCTGCAGCCGGTCGCCCTCGGCCAGCCGCCACATCGCACGCGAGCCGCCCCGGCCGTCGTCCAGCCGCTTGACGGCGATGCGCCAGCAGCTGCCGTCGCCCTCGCCCACCAGCGAATAGGAGCGCGTCTGCACGCGGCCCTGCTCGGTCATCACCTGCACCTGCAGGTGGGCGCCGGGCTCATGCGCGGCGACGAAGTCGGTGTCGGGGCGCAGCGTGAACTCGCGCACGGTGGGCGTGACGTCGCGCAGCGCCACCACCTGCGCCTGCATCCATTGAAGATCGCTTTTCATCGGGGAACACCAGCGGGGAAAGAGAAGAAAAAGAAGTCGTCGATCAGCCGCGACGGCGGATCAGTTGCACGCCCGGCAGCGGACGCTGTTCGGCGCTCGGCGTGCCATGCAGCGCCTCGCGCAGGTTGCGCCGCGCGATGCGGCTGTGCTCGCGCATGAGCGCCTCGGCGCGCGAGCCCTCGCCGGACTCGATGGCGTCGAGCACCTGCAGATGCTGGTCCTGCGCGATCACGAGCATGTCGCGCGCGGCCGGCGAATTGGCCTGCACGATGACGAAGCCCGAGGGCGAAGCGAACGGCAGGTTGACCACGCGTTCGAGCTGCTGTGCGATGACCGGGCTGCCCGCCATCTCGCACAGCAGCGCATGGAATTTCTCGTTGTGCGTCACGTAGCGCGAGAACGCCGCGTCGTCGAGCGCAGGCTCGCGCAGCAGCTCGTCGATGCGCGTGAGGCAGGCGCGCGCTTCGCGCAGCACCACGGGCGCCGCGCCGCGCTCGGCCGCCAGCCGCGCCACGAGGCCTTCGAGCGTGCCGCGCAGCTCGATGGCGTCGGCCACATCGCGTTCGGAAAAGGTGCGCACCGCATAGCCGCCGTTGGGCAGCGCTTCGAGCAGGCCTTCCTGTTCGAGCCGCATGAGCGCGCTGCGCACCGGCGTGCGCGACACGCCGAGCTGTTCGGAGATGGCGACCTCGGCAATGCGTGCGCCGCCGGGCAGCTCGCCCGCCAGGATCATCTCGCGCAGCCGCAGCTGCGCCTTCACGGCCTGCGAGCTGCCGCTGTCGCCGGGCTCGGCGGGAGAGACGGTGGCGACCTTCATCACGCGGCCTGGCTCTCTGGGGCGGGACGGATCGGGATCGCGGCGCGCGCGGGCCGCTCCTTCTCGATCATGCGGTCGATGAGGCGGCGCGCCCACATCGAGCCGGCGTCGATGTTGAGGTTGTAGAACTGGTGGTCGGGGTGCTCGTCGATGGCTTTCTGCTGCGCTTCGAGCACGATCTCGTCCTCGCGGAAGATGCCCGAGACGCCCTCGCGCAGCTCGTGCGTGAGGCGCTGTTCGCCCAGGCAGTAGTTGCGCGCGAAGGCCCAGAAGTACAGGCAGGTCTTGTCGGTCTCGGGCGTGATGGTGTTGAGCACGTAGCCGTTGACGCCCTTGCTGCGGTCGCCGGGGTTGTCGTTCGACGGCACCGCGCCGCTGCCCGCCTCGGCCACGCCGACGTCGATGTTCACCGTGCACGGGCCTTCGAAACGGATGATCTGCCAGCGGTCGACCTTGCCCGTGTAGCCGCGCGCATGGCGGATCTGGTTGCCCCAGAACGGCGGCGCGTCGATGTTCTCCATCCAGCGCGTGACGGTGGCCGAGCGGTCGCCGTGCGTGGCCACGAAGGGCGCCTCGGCCACCTCGCGGTTGCCGATGGACGAGCCGTGCACGAAGGTCTCGTGCGTGAGGTCCATGAGGTTGTCGACCACGAGGCGGTAGTCGCAGTGGACGCGGATCATCTTGCCGTCGCCGGCCCAGGCCGGGTCGTCGTTCCAGTGCATGTCGGGCACCAGCGCCGGGTCGGCCTTGGCCGGGTCGCCGGGCCAGATCCACACGAAGCGGTGCTTCTCGACCACCGGAAAGCTGCGCACGCAGGCCGAGGGGTTGAGCGTTTCCTGGCTCGGCATGTGGGTGCAGCGGCCCTGGCTGTTGTAGACCAGGCCGTGGTAGCCGCAGACCAGCTCGTCGCCCTCGAGGCGGCCCAGCGACAGCGGCATCAGCCGGTGCCAGCAGGCGTCTTCGAGCGCGGCCACCTGGCCGTCGGTGCGGCGGAACAGCACCACTTTCTGGTTGCAGATGGTGCGTGGCAGCAGCGCGTGACGCACTTCGACGTCGTAGGCGGCGGCATACCAGGCGTTGAGCGGAAAGGCGGTCGTGGGCGTCTTCATGAATACGCAATGTATACAGAACAGAGAGAAATTCCAGCGCAAAACCCCCTATTCAAGGGTAAACACTGACGACTACGTATACAAACAGGCTTTTCTCGAAGGCGCTAGGATTCCGCTCGTTCACAGTCACGACGGAGTTCATTCCATGTCCCAGCATGCCGCCCTGCCCGCCCGCTACGACCACGTGGGCAGCTTCCTGCGCCCGCAGTACCTGCTCGAAGCCCGCGAGCAGAAAGCCAAGGGCCAGATCACGCCCGAGCAACTGCGCGAGGTCGAAGACAAGGCCATCACCGAGATCGTCCGCTTCCAGGAAGACATCGGCCTCAAGAGCATCACCGACGGCGAGTTCCGCCGCACCTACTTCCACATCGACTTCCTCGACCAGCTCGGCGGCGTGAAGACCGACATCCCGGTCACCATCCGCCGCCCGGACGGCACCGAGGAACTGGCGCCGCCCGCGATGCGCGTGATCGACAAGGTGCGCCACGTGAAGGACATCCAGCTCGCCGACTTCCAGTACCTCAAGAGCCAGGTGTCGGCCGGCCGCACGCCGAAGGTGACGATCCCGTCGCCGACGATGCTGCACTTCCGTGGCGGGCGCGCGGGCATCAGCAAGGACGCGTACCCCGAGCTCGACCCGGTGTTCTATGACGACGTGGCCAAGGCCTATGGCGACGAGCTGCGCTCGCTGGCCGCCGCCGGCTGCACCTACGTGCAGATGGACGACACCAACCTCGCCTACCTCTGCGACGAGCACATGCGCGAAGCCGCCCGCAAGCGCGGTGACGACCCGAACGAGCTGCCCCACCGCTACGCCGCATTCATCAACAAGGTGGTGGCACAGAAGCCGCCGGGCATACTGCTGGCCATGCACCTGTGCCGCGGCAACTTCAAGAGCACGCACGCCGCGGCCGGCAACTACGAGCCGGTGGCCGAGGCGCTGCTCAAGGAGATGGACCTCGACGCCTACTTCATGGAATACGACGACGCCCGCTCGGGCGACTTCAAGCCGCTGCGCTACCTGCCCAAGGGCAAGACCGTGGTGCTCGGCCTCGTGACCACCAAGTTCGGCGAGATGGAAGACAAGGACGAGCTCAAGCGCCGCATCGAGGACGCCAGCAAGTACGCCTCGCTCGACCAGCTCGCGCTGTCGCCGCAGTGCGGCTTCTCCAGCACGGTGCACGGCAACAACATCGCCGTCGAAGCGCAGCGCAACAAGCTGCGCCTCGTGGTCGAGACAGCGCAGGAAGTCTGGGGCTCGACCTGACGCGCGCTTTCTGTTGAAGTCGGGGGCATGACGACGACGCAGATTTACTCCGGCCCCCTCAGCATGTTCGGCGCGAAGGTGCAGATCGCCGCGTACGAAAAAGGCATCACTTTCGAGCTCACCATGGTGCCGTTCACCACCGACGACGCCTACGAGCCCAAGCACCCCGAGGTGCTGCGCGTGAACCCGGTGAAGCAGCAGGTGCCGGTGCTGGTCGACGACGAGGTCGCGCTGTTCGACTCGACGCAGATCTTCGAGTACCTCGAAGACCGCTACCCGCAGCCCGCGCTGTGGCCCGAGGGCATCGCCGACCGGGCCCGCGCGCGGCAGCTGGAGCAGAAGTCGGACGAGGTGTTCTTCCCGAACGTCATCAAGCTCTTCGGCTTGCAGGACGCCATGCAAAGCGCCCCGGCGGTCGCGGCCTGTGCCGCCTGCGCGCGCTTCTACGAAGAGATGGAAGGCCTGCTCGCCACGCGCGAACACCTGGCCGGCCCCTACTCCTTCGCCGACATCGCCTTCTACATGGCGCATGTGTTCGCCGACCGCAAGGGCGCCGGCATGACCGACGCCACGCCGCGCCTCGTGGCCTGGCGCGAGCGCGTGGGCGCGCGGCCCGCCGTGCGCACGGTGGTCGATCCGATGATGCGGTTCCTGGCTTCGCAAGGGCGCGGCGTGCCGGCCTTCCTGCAGCGCTGAGCGGGCACCGAGGCATCACCCGCCCATGCCGGACACCCTCTTCGACTGGCTGCCCTCCCCTTCGCAGCATTTTCTTGCCGTCACTTTCGCGTTGCTGGTCTATGTGCTGACCACGCGCACGCGCCGCGAGCAGCGCGCCCCCACCACCGCCATCGCGTGGGTCATGGGGCTGGTGCTCATGCCCTACGCGATCCTGCCGATGTACCTGCTGTTCGGCCAGCGCAAGCTGCGCCCGGCCGGCGCGCCCCGGCCGCCGCGTTCGCTGCCGCCGGGCCACTGGGCGGCCGACCTGATCGAGAGCTTCGGCCTGGCGCCGCCCGGGCGCTGCGCGATCCGCATGCACGCCGACGGCGAGGCCGCGCGCGAGGCACTGTTCGAGGTGATCGACGGCGCGCGCCAGCGCCTGGACGTGTGCACCTTCATCATCGGCGACGACGCGCTCGGCCACGCCGTGCTGGCGCGGCTCGCGCAGCGCGCGCGCGAAGGCATCAAGGTGCGCGTGCTGCTCGACGGCTTCGGCGCGCTCTCGCTGCCGCGCCATCACTTCGACCGGCTGCGCGCGGCGGGGGGCGAGGTGGCGGTGTTCCGACCCTTCTTCAGCCTGCGCCGCATCGGTCCGCGCAACCTGCGCAACCACCGCAAGCTCACCATCGCCGACGACCGCTGGCTGTGGTCGGGCGGGCGCAACCTCGCGGGCGAGTATTTCTCCGGCAACGACAAGCACCCCGAAGCCTGGCACGACCTGTCCTTCGACCTGCACGGCAGCGTGGCTGCCGCCGCCGCGCGCCAGTTCGACCACGACTGGAGCTCGGTGCGCGGGCGCAAGGCGCGCGCCATCACCGCCGCCGACGTGCCCGCGGGGCCCGGCTGCGCGATGGCCCAGTTCCTGCCGAGCGGCCCCGACCAGACCGAGGACACGGCGCACGCGCTGCTCATCGACGCCTGCTTTCGCGCCGAGCACCGCATCCTCGCGATCACGCCCTACTTCGTGCCGGGCGACGGCCTGCGCGATGCGCTGCGCCTCGCCGCGCGGCGCGGCGTGCAGGTGACCATCGCGATGCCCGCGCAGTCGAACCACCGGCTGGCCGACTTCGTGCGCGCACGCGCCATGCGCGACCTCGCGCGCGCAGGCGTGAGCTTTCGCATGCTGCCCTTCATGGCGCACGCCAAGGCCGTGGTGGTCGACGACGAACTGGCGATGTGCGGCTCGATCAACCTCGACCTGCGCAGCCTGCTGCTGAACCACGAGGCGGCGGTGGTGTTCTACGGCCACGACGACATCGAATGGCTGGCCGAATGGATCGAGACCACCGCCTCGGCCGGCGAGCCCTACCGCGCGCGGCGCCCGGGGCTGCTGCGCGACGTGGCAGAGGGGCTGCTGCTGACCGTCGCCTTCCAGCTGTAGGCGGGCAGTGCATCGCCCAAGATGCACGAATGCAACACAATTGCAACCAATTGAACATTCACACTAGAATCGCCACCGGTTCCGGTGGATGAATGTTCCTTCGGAGCCCCCTGCATCGCGGGGCAGCCCGCTCCGGCCCGGCCTCATGGGGCCCACCGAAGCGCCATTCGTACCGCCGTTGTCGTGAGAAAGTGCCCAAATAACAGGCACCACTACAGCGAGGCAAGTTCCCTTCCTACGAGCCCAGAAATTAAGATAAAGGTTCACTGATTGTTGCCACATCGTGTGGAGGAATGAGCGGTCCGCCCGCCCTCCGCACTGAATGAGCAACCAGTAGTCCCCCGCACTTCAGAAGCATCGGCGCCCGTCAGGGCGTATCGCCTTCGGCGACCTCGATGCGATGCAGGAGCGTGACCGGCAAAGGCGGTCGCCGCGGGGTCTGTGCGCTGGGCGCCGGGCGACACCTTCGCGCGGCCCGAAGCGGTCCCCTTTGTTGTCGATCACTGCCGGATTCCCCTGAGCACGGGGAAAAAATCGATGCCTTTCATTGATTCGCTGCTGGCGCTCGCGCGCCGGCTGGGCGCAGCCTTGCCTGTCGTTTGGGCCCTGCTGCTGCCGTTGTCCGCCGCCCCGACCTGGGCAGCCATGAACGAAGTCGGCCGCGCCACGCCGAGCGTGCACCGCCTGCGCTTCTTCATCGACCCGCAACTGGCGGCCGACATCGGCGCGCCCGAAGCCGGCCGCCGGCTCGCGCAGTACGTGGCCGACCTCAACACCGTGTTCCAGCGCGAGACCGTGCGCAGCTTCACCTTCGATCCCGCGAAAGACCTGCAGATCGTCGCGCCCGGCGCGGCGCCGCCCTGCGGCTTCAGCGGCGTGGCCGGCGGCGAGATCGTGCTGTGCGTCGGCCCCTCGAAGCGCGGCTACAGCCACGGCGGCCTGACCACCAGCACCACCTTCCCGCCCACCGGCGTGACCTGGAACCTGAACTGGACCGCCATCCACGACCCGCTGCGCCTGTCGCGCGCCATCACGCCGGCCGCGCCCGAGTCCACCGAGAAGGACTACCTCGGGCGCCAGCTCAAGACCCTGCTGCACGAGCTGGAGCACGTGTTCGGCGCCGGCTCCGGCGAGTACTACAACGCCATCGCCGTCGCCGACACCACCGAGACCGCGCCCGCCAGCGACCTCGCCCTCGTGAAGCACACCGACCGCTACTGGTGGACGCGCCAGCACTGGCGCCTCGACCCGCTGCTGGGCACCGTGTTCGAGCAGCGCTACGACCCGGCCGCCAACCGCGTCGCCACGCTCGGCCTGATCCGCTTCACCGAAGGCACCAAGGCACAGATCAACACCGACTGGCGCGACTGGCCCAAGCTCGGCAGCTCGAAGTTCATGGCCGCGACCACCGCCACGCAGGTGCGCGTGACCGAGCGCGAGAGCGGCGCCGCGCTGGCCGGCGCACCCGTCTCGGTGTGGCGCGACCCGGGCGCCGGCAAGCCGCTGGAGCCGATCGCGCAGGGCAGCACCAACGCCGAAGGCCGCTTCGTGTTCGACTGGCGCTGCGGCTTCAGCTGCTTCGCCGTCGGCAAGACCACGCTGCTCGTGAAGGCCCAGGCCCCGGGCCGCGCACCGGGCGCGACGTGGCTCACCATCTTCGACGCCTTCGAGCAGAAGGCGGTGCAGGGGCAGGCGGCCTTCACCATCGACCTGCCGCTGGGCGTGCCCGACAGCCAGAAGCCGGCCGTGTCCCTGGCCGCGCCCGCGATGGCGACCGTGGGCCAACCGGTGGCGCTGGCGCCCGTGGCGGTCGACAACGTCGGCGTCTTCGGCGTGAAGGTGATCGGCACCGACAGCCTGCCGATCTGCACCTTCACCGCCCCGCCCTACACCTGCCACTGGACGCCGACCGCGCCGGGCGTGCAGATCGTCCGCGTGATCGCCATCGACGCCGCGGGCAATGCCGAGGTCGCGTCGGCGCAGGTGATCGTGCGCGCGCCGGCCGACACCACCGCACCGACCGTCACGCTGAACGTGCCGCCCATGGCGGCGTCGGCCGCAGGCCTGCCGGTGCGGCTGACGGGCAGCGCGACCGACGACACCGGCGTGGCCGAGCTGGCCTTCATCGTCGACGGCAAGACCGTCTGCGCGCTGCGCGCCGCGCCCTACACCTGCAGCTGGACGCCCGCGCGCGCCGGCTTGGCGAACATCGAGCTGCGCGCCACCGATGCGGCGGGCAACGTCGCCACCACCTCGGCCACCGCGCGCGTCGGCGCGGAACTGCGACCCGAGGATCTGTAAAGCCGAACTCAGCGCCGGTTTGTGAAGCTGGCGTTGCCCAGCCCGGTGCCGATGGTCAGCACGCCCCAGCGGCGCACGTCGCGCATGAACGGCAGCTCGCTCAGGCCCTGCACCACCGCGTCGTTGTGCATGAGCACCAGCGTCGCGCCCGAGCCGATGATCGGCAGCCGCCGCCACAGCGCGGCCGGCAGGTGGAAGGCGGGGCTCTCCCAGTCGCCCGGCAGGTTCTGCGCACCGCGCGCGATCGAGCCGTCGGCGCGGATCAGCCCCGGGCAGCCGATGCCGATGAAGGGCGCGAGCCGGATCTTGCGGCGCTCGGCGTAGATCACCATGTCCTCGAGCATGTCGGCGATGCGTTCGACCATGTGGCTGCGGTTCGGGCCGTCGTCGGCGTGGCGCCACTTTTCTCGCTTGACCACTTTCGCGCGCGAGAAGTCGGGCGCCTTGCGATGGCGCGTCTTCACGATGCCGCAGCGCACGTTGGTGCCGCCGATGTCCACGGCCAGGATGGCGTCGTGCCCCTTCAGCAGCGGCGGCGGCGTCAGGTGCGCCCAGCCGATCAGCCCGCCGTCGTCCACGTTGTGCGACAGCCGGCCCAGCTGCACGTGCACGCCCAGGTCTTCGAGCATCGCGCCCGCCTCCAGGATCGCGCGCTCGCCCACATCGCTCTCGGGAAAGCCGCCGCCGACCACGATGCGCTGCACCTTGCGCCACGAGGGCTGGCGCACGAAGCGCTGCACCACGAAGGCCAGCTCTTGCGCGAACTCCTCGATGGCGCCATGCATCACGTCGCCGGCGGCCGTGGCGGTTTTCTCCTGCAACGCGCGGTCGAGCTGCTTCTTGCTCAGGTCGCGCGAATGGGCCGCGCCCAGCGGGTCACGGCCGGTCTTGCGGCGCCGCTTGCGCCATCGCTCGAGCAGTTCGCGAAACGCCGTCTGGCTGGCCTGGTCGCCGACGAAGCCGTCCTTGTCGCGCAGCTGCAGGCTGTAGCCGTCCACGCGCAGGCCGGGCAGCTCGCGCAGGCCGTGGATGTCGGGACCGGGGGGCGCATGCCTGGTTTTTTTCATGACGGCCACTATGGGCCGCCGCAAGGCCGTGGCGCATCGGCTTCGCGCACCACGGCGTGTAGGAGACGGACGGGTACGGCGGGCGCGGCGATGCCGATACACTGACCCGGATGCACCTGCCTCGCAGCTTCTGGCACCCCGCCCTGTGGCTTTTCGCGATGCTCTGGCTGGCCGCCGCCGCCCCCCGCGCGCAGGCCGCCGACGAGACGCTGCGCGTCGGCTCCAAGCGCTTCACCGAGTCGTACATCCTGGCCGAGGTGCTGGCGCAGACCGCCGCACCGCACACCGCATCGCCGCCCGTCGTGCGCCAGGGGCTGGGCAACACGGCCATCGTGTATGAAGCGCTGCGCTCGGGCGCCATCGACCTGTACGCCGAATACACCGGCACCATCGCACTCGAGATCCTCAAGGGCTCGCCCGCCGACACGCGCGAGGCGATGAACGCCGCGCTCGCACCGCTCGGGCTGGGCGTGGCGATTCCGCTGGGCTTCAACGACGGCTACGCGCTGGCCGTGCGCGCCGCCGATGCCGACAAGCTCGGGCTGCGCACGCTGAGCGACCTGGCCAAACACCCCGAGCTGCGCATCGGGCTGTCGAACGAATTCATCGGCCGCGCCGACGGCTGGAAAGGCCTGGCGGCAAGCTACGGCTTCACGCAGACGCCGACCGGGCTCGACCATGGCCTGGCCTACGAGGCGATGACGGCCAAGCAGATCGACGCCATCGACATCTACACCACCGACGCCAAGATCGACCACCTCGGCCTGCGCGTGCTCGTGGACGACAAGCAGTACTTTCCGCGCTACGACGCGGTGGTGCTCTACAAGCTCGACCTGCCTGCGCGGCTGCCGAAGGCGTGGGCTGCGTTGCAGGCGCTCGAAGGCAAGATCGACGAGCACGCCATGATCGCGATGAACGCGCGCGCCGAACTGCAGGGCGTGCGCTTCGACACCATCGCGCGCGACTTCCTCGCGGGCGCCACGAAAGACGGCAAGACACCACCGAGCGCCGCGCGCGGCTTCACGGCCAAGCTCTTCGGGCCCGACCTCTGGCCGCTCGCGCGCCAGCACCTGCTGCTGGTGGCGGTGTCGGTCGGCGTGGCCATCCTCATCGGCGTGCCGCTGGCGATCCTCGTGTTTCCGCACCTGCGGCTGCGCGCCGTGGTGCTGGGCTTTGCGAGCGTGATGCAGACCGTGCCCTCGCTGGCGCTGCTCGCGGTGCTGATCTCGCTGCTCGGCGCCATCGGTGCCCTGCCCGCGCTCATCGCGCTCACGCTGTACTCGCTGCTGCCGATCATGCGCAACACCGTGACCGGATTGACCGAAGTGCCCAACGGCCTGCGACTGGCCGGCACCGCGCTGGGCATGACGCCGCCGCAGAGCCTTCAGCTGGTGCTGCTGCCTCTCGCGTTGCCCACGCTGCTGGCGGGCGTGAGAACAGCCACTGCGATCGCCATCGGCACAGCGACCATCGCGGCCTTCATCGGCGCGGGCGGTTTTGGTGAGCGCATCGTGACGGGACTGGCGCTCAACGATCGCGAGCTGCTGATGGCCGGTGCACTGCCGGCTGCGGCGATGGCGCTGGTCAGCGAAGGCCTGTTCGAGCTGATCGAACTCTGGATGCGGCGCCGTCGTCGGGCGCCACCGGCCTCGCTGCCACCCACCTGACGGGTTCTCAGGCCAGCGTGTAAGCCGTCTTCACCGTCGTGAAGAACTCCTGCGCGTACTTGCCCTGCTCACGTGGCCCATAGCTCGATCCTTTGCGCCCACCAAACGGCACGTGATAGTCCACCCCCGCCGTCGGCAGGTTCACCATCACCATGCCCGCCTGGCTGTGCCGCTTGAAGTGCGTCGCGTACTTCAGCGAAGTGGTCGCGATGCCGGCGGAGAGCCCGAACTCGGTGTCGTTGGCCGTGGCCAGCGCCTCTTCGTAGTTCTTCACGCGGATCACGCTCGCCACCGGGCCGAACACTTCCTCGCGATTGATGCGCATGTTTGCCGCAGACTCGCTGAACAGCGCCGGCGACATGTAGTAGCCGTCCGTCTCCAGCTTCAGCAGTTCGCCGCCGGCTGCCAGCGTGGCACCCTCGCCCTTGCCGATGGCGACGTATTCCATGTCCTGGTCGAGCTGCGACTTCGACGACACCGGCCCCACGTCGGTGCCCTGCGCGAGCGCATCGCCGACCTTGATCTTCGCCATGCGCGCCTTCATCGCCTCGATGAACTTCGGGTAGATGCCTTCGGTCACGATGAGTCGGCTCGACGCCGTGCAGCGCTGGCCCGTCGAGTAGAACGCGCTCTGCACGCTGAGCTCCACGGCCTGTGCGAGGTCGGCGTCGTCGAGCACCACCTGCGGGTTCTTGCCGCCCATTTCGAGCTGCACTTTCTTGTGGTTCGTGACGCACTGGATCGCGATGTTGCGGCCCACGCCCACCGAGCCTGTGAAGCTGATCGCATGGATGCCGGGGTGGTTGACCAGCGCATCGCCGATCACGCTGCCGCGCCCCATCACGAGGTTGAACACGCCCGCCGGAATGCCCGAGCGGCTGATGATCTCGGCCAGCGCCCACGCGCAGCCCGGCACGAGGTCGGCGGGCTTGAGCACCACGCAGTTGCCGAAGGCCAATGCCGGCGCGATCTTCCACGCAGGAATCGCGATGGGGAAGTTCCACGGCGTGATGAGCCCCACCACACCGACCGGCTCGCGCGTGATCTCCACGCCGATGTTCGGGCGCACCGACGGCAGCACCTCGCCCGCGAGGCGCAGGCACTCGCCCGCGAAGAACTTGAAAATCTGCCCCGCGCGCGTGGCCTCGCCGATGCCTTCGGCCTTGGTCTTGCCCTCTTCGCGCGCCAGCAGCGTGCCCAGCTCTTCCTTGCGCGCCAGGATCTCGGTGCCGATCTTGTCGAGCGCGTCGGAGCGCGCCTGGATGCTGCCCGTCGCCCAGGCGGGGAAGGCGGCGGTGGCGGCGGCCACAGCGGCGTCGACCTGGCCCTTGTCGCCCTGCGTGTACTGGCCCAGCACGTCGGCCAGGTTGCTAGGGTTGATGTTGGGGCTGTAGCTGTGGCCGGCCAGCCATTCGCCGTTGATGAGATTGTCGAAGTTCTGCATGAGGAGTTCCTTGGATGCGATTGAAAGAGTCGCCGCCCCTTCGGGAAACACCGCGGAACCGGCTTTGCCGGGCCGCTGGTGTTGCCCCCTGCAAGGGGGTTGGAGGCCACACGAAGTGGGCAAGCCTGGGGGTGAGCCGTTACCTCACCATGCACGGGCGCTTGTTGTCGAAAGTCCAGTTGGGAATCAGGTACTGCATTGCCTGCGCATCGTTGCGCGCGCCGAGGCCGTGCTTCAGGTAGAGCTGGTGCGCCTTCTCGACCTCGGCCATGTCGAGCTCGATGCCAAGGCCGCCGCGCGTGGGCACCTGCACGAGGCCGCCCTCGATCTGCAGCGGCGCCTTCGTGAGGCGCTGGCCGTCCTGCCAGATCCAGTGCGTGTCGATGGCCGTGACCTTGCCAGGCGCCGCCGCGGCCACGTGCGTGAACATCGCGAGCGACACGTCGAAGTGGTTGTTCGAATGCGAGCCCCAGGTCAGGCCCCAGGCCTGGCACAGCTGCGCCACGCGCACCGAGCCCTGCATCGTCCAGAAGTGCGGGTCGGCCAGCGGAATGTCGACCGACTGCAGCGAGAGGCTGTGCACCATCTCGCGCCAGTCGGTGGCGACCATGTTGGTGGCGGTGGGCAGGCCGGTGGCGCGGCGGAACTCGGCCATCACCTCGCGGCCCGAGAACACGCCTTCGGCACCGCACGGGTCTTCGGCATAGGCCATCACGCCGTGCAGGTCGCGGCACAGGCGGATGGCGTCGGCCAGCAGCCAGCCGCCGTTCGGGTCGAGCGTGACGCGCGCCTGCGGAAAGCGCGCGTGCAACGCGCGGATCGCCTCGACCTCTTCCTCGCCGCGCAGCACACCGCCCTTGAGCTTGAAGTCGGTGAAACCGTAGCGCGCATGCGTGGCCTCGGCCAGGCGCACGATGGCCTCGGGGGTCATCGCCTCTTCGTGGCGCAGGCGGAACCAGTCGTTGTCGGCGCCGGGGTCGGTCTCGTACGGCAGGTCGGTCTTGGTGCGGTCGCCCACGTAGAAGAGGTAGCCGAGCATCTGCACCGCATCGCGCTGCTGGCCTTCGCCGAGCAGCGCGGCCACGGGCACGCCCAGGTGCTGGCCCAACAGGTCGAGCAGCGCGGCTTCGGCGGCGGTCACGGCGTGGATGGTCACGCGCAGGTCGAAGGTCTGCAGGCCGCGCCCGCCGCTGTCGCGCGCGGCAAAGGCGCTGCGCATGCGGTTGAGCACGGCGTTGTGGTTGCCGATGGGCTGGCCCACGATGAGGTCGCGCGCGTCTTCGAGCGTCTGGCGGATCTTCTCGCCGCCCGGCACCTCGCCCACGCCGGTGTGGCCGGCGCTGTCGGTGAGGATCAGCAGGTTGCGCGTGAAGAACGGGCCGTGCGCGCCGCTGAGGTTCATCAGCATGCTGTCGTGGCCCGCGACGGGGACCACACGCATGCCGGTGACGACGGGCGCACCAGAGAGAGGAGAAGTGGAATCTGAAAGTGTCATCTCTAATCAATCCAAAACTGCGCCAGTCCCTTCGGGGAACACCGCGGAACCGGCTTTGCCGGGCCGCTGGTGTTGCCCCCGGCGAGGGGGTTGGCATAGCGACACGAAGTGCGCGAAGCCTGGGGGAGAACCATTTAGTCTGCGGTGATGTGACGGGTGTCGATCAATGTCTTCCATCGCGCCCACTCGCGCAACTGGAAGGCGGTGAAGTCCTCAGGCGTGCTGGCGACGATTTCCAGGCCCTGGTCGAGCATGCGCTTCTTCGTCTCGGGGTCCTGCATGGCGGCGATGACCGCGTCGCTCAGCTTCTTCTTCGTGGCGGGCGGCAGGCCCTTGGGCGCGGCCATGCCCTGCCACGAGTAGACCTCGGCGCCCTTCACGCCGGCCTCGGCGAGCGTGGGCACGTCGGGCAGCACGGGCGAGCGCTTGTCGCCGGTGACGGCCAGCGCGCGCAGCTTGCCGGCGCGGATGTGCGGCAGCACGGCGTTCACGTTCTGGAACGAGAAGTCAACCTGGTTGCCCAGCAGGTCGTTCACCGCCGGCGCGCCGCCCTTGTAGGGCACGTGCACGCCTTCGGTCTTCGATTGCTGCCAGAAGAGTTCGGCCGACAGGTGGTCGGACGAGCCGTTGCCCGAACTCGCGAACGAGACCTTGCCGGGCGTCTTGCGCAGGAGCGCGAGCACGTCGGCCACGGTGTGTTCAGGCCGCGCGACATTCGCCACGAGCACGTTGGGCGCCTGCACGGGCACGCTGATGTAGTCGAAGTCTTTGGTGGCGTCGTAGGGCACGCTCTTTTGCAGGTGCGGCGTGACGACGAAGGCGCCGAGCGACGACACCAGCAGCGTGTAGCCGTCGGGCAGCGCGCGCCGCACGAAGCCGGTGCCGATGGTGCCGGTGGCGCCGGGCCGGTTGTCGACCACGAAGCTGCCGCCGAGCTTGCCCTGCAGCTGCTGCGCCAATGCGCGCGCCACCATGTCGGTGGAGCCACCGGCCGGGAACGGCACGATGATCGTCACGGGCTTCTGCTGCGGCCATGCATCGGCCTGCGCCCAGGCGTGCAGCGGCGACAGCAGCGCGGCGGCGGCGAGCGCGAGGCCCGTCGCCAGGAATTGCGTTCTCTTCATGCGCGGTGGTCCGTTCAGGAAGGAAGGCGCACAGCCTGGCGCGCGAGCAGCTTCCACTCGCCGCCCTGCTTCTGCCAGACGCCGAGGATCTTCAGCGCGACCTTGCCGGGCTTGCCCGAGTCGTTGGTGTCGGCCGTGAGCGTGTGGCGCACGATGGCCGTGCGGCCGTCGACGATCTTCACGGTCTGGTCGGTGATGGCGATGGCCACGAAGTCGGACTTGCCGTCGAGCAGGTCGCTGATGAAGCTGGCCTGCGTGTCGACCTTGCCGCCCGAATGGCCGTAGCTCAGGTCGTCGGACACCAGCGCGCGCAGCGCGGCGGGCGTCGGGTCGACCATGGCGACGCGCAGCCGCTCGGCGGCTGCGGCCACGGCGGGTTCGTCCGACGCGCTGTAGCCGCCACCGCTGGCGGCACAACCCGCGAACACGGCGGTCGCTGCAGCGGCGAGCAGAAATTTCCTGATGAGCATGTCGTTGTCTCCTGTTGTTCTGTGGTGCTGGCGACTACTGCGATCAGTGCCGGCTTACTGCGGGCCGAGCGTGTCGATGAGCGCCTTCAGCGCGTCCATCTCGTCGGGCTTCAGGTCGGTCAGCGGCGCGCGCACGGGGCCGGCGTCGTGGCCGACGAGCTTGGCGCCCGCCTTCACGATGCTCACGGCGTAGCCGGGCACGCGGTTGCGCAGCTCCAGGTAGGGCATGAAGAAGTTCTTCAGCAGGCGGTGCTGCGTGGCCATGTCGTCGTTGGCGACCGCGTGATAGAAGTCCATCGCCGTCTTTGGAATGAAGTTGAAGACCGCCGACGAGTACACGGGCGTGCCCATGGCCTTGTAGGCCGCGGCATACACCTCGGCCGTGGGCAGGCCGCCCAGGTAGGCGAAGCGGTCGCCCATCTTCTGGAAGATCGCGACCATGGCTTCGATGTCGCCCACGCCGTCCTTGAAGCCGACGAGGTTCGGGTTGCGCTCGGCCAGGCGGGCCAGCGTGTCGGGCTTGAGGCGGCTCGAGGCGCGGTTGTAGACGATCACGCCGAACTTCACGCTCTTGCACACGGCCTCGACGTGCGCGGCCAGGCCTTCCTGGCCGGCTTCGGTGAGGTAGTGCGGCAGCAGCAGGATGCCGTGCGCGCCGGCCTTCTCTGCGGCTTGCGCGCATTGAATGGCGAAGCGCGTCGGGCCGCCGGCGCCGGCAATGATCGGCACCACGCCGCGGCAGGTGTCGACCGCGGTCTGGATGATGCCGGGGTACTCGTCACCGGTCAGCGAGAAGAACTCGCCCGTGCCGCCCGCGGCGAACAGCGCGCTCGCGCCGTAGGGCGCCAGCCATTCGAGGCGCTCGATGTAGCCCTTCTTGTTGAAGACGCCGTTGCTGTCGAAGTCGGTCAGCGGGAACGAGAGCAGGCCGGAGCCCATGATGGTCTTGAGTTCTTGCGGGTTCATCGGAAGTCGTCCAGTGAAAAAGAGAAATGAGGAAAAGAGAAATGAAGAAGGGGCCGCTCAGTCGAGCTTGAGATTGGCCTGCTGGATGACCTGCGCCCAGCGCGCGCGCTCCTTGGCGAAGAACTGGTCCTGCTCGGGCGCGGTCATGGTCACGACCTCGGCGCCCTGCCCCGCCAGCCGCGCCCGGATGTCGGGCGTGCGGATGATGCGGACCAGTTCCTTGTTGAGCCGGGCGATCACCGCGTCAGGGGTGCCGCGCGCCGCGACCATGCCCTGCCATGTGCCCGACTCGTAGCCGGGAACGCCCTGCTCCGCGATGGTCGGCACGCTGCCGATCAGCGGCATGCGCGTCGATTTCGAAACAGCGATGAGCTTGAGCTTGCCGCTTTGCACATGCGGGTAGGTGGCCAGCATGCCGTTCATGAGCACCTGCGTCTGGCCGGCGACGGTGTCGAGCACAGCCTGCACGCCGCCCTTGTAGGGCACGTACTCCCACTTGGCGCCGCTCTTGCGCTGCAGTTCGACACCCGCGAGGTGCGCGGTGCTGCCGCTGGCAGTGACGGCGAAGTTGAGATCGCTCTTCTTCGACAGCTCGACCAGTTCCTTCAGCGTGTTGGCCTGCACCGACGGGTGCACCACCAGCAGGTGCGGCGAGTAGGCCAGCATGGCCACGCTGCGCAGGTCCTTCGACGGATCGAACGGCAGCTTGGGGTACAGCGACGGGCTGATGGCCAGCGCGCCGAGGTCGCACAGCATGAGCGTGTGGCCGTCGGCCGGCGCCTTGGCCAGCATGTCGGCGCCGAGGTTGCCGTTGGCGCCCGCGCGGTTCTCGATGACCACGGGCTGGCCCAGCGCCTCGGACAGCGGCTGGCCGATGGCGCGCGCAATGATGTCCGACGAGCCGCCCGGCGGGTACGGCACGATGAGACGGATGGGCTTGGAAGGCCAGGTGCCGCCCGCCCCTTGCGCGAACGCGTGCAGGGGCAGGCTGGCGGCCAGTGTGGTGGCGAGGGCGGCGCCGAGCGCGCCGCGTCGGTTGACGGTCATGAGGGCTGTCTCCTGAGGTTCGATCCGGGCATGCGGGGCCGCGATGGCGCCGCATGTTATCAGTCATCGTACAACTAGAAAATCAGCTTGTCCAGACTTGAGCCCCGAAAACCCGGGGCGAACTCAGCGCGAAGGGGTGTTGTCGGACGAGGCGGCGCCGCGGCCGGCCGCCTCCGTCCTGGCTTTCTGTTGCTGCGCGGCTTCCTGCGCCATGCGCAACCGCTCGCGGCTGTTGGTCAGGTGGATGCGCATCGCGGCGCGTGCCGACTCGGGATCGCGGCGCGCGATGGCCGCGTAGATTTCCTCGTGCTCGCGGTTCACGCGGCTCAGGTAGCTGCCGTCCTGCACGCGGATCGCGCTGATGCGCGTGCGCGGGATGATCGTCGTGCCCAGGTGCCGCATGATGTCGGCGAAGTAGGGGTTGCCGGTCGACTGCGCGATCTCCAGGTGGAAGGCGAAGTCGGGTCCCACGGTGTCGCCGCCCACCTTGACGTTCTGCTCGAACGTGTCGAGCGCCTGGCGCATCGCGACCAGCTGCTCGTCGGTGCGCCGGCTCGCGGCCAGCCCGGCGGATTCGGTCTCCAGGCTGATGCGCAGCTCGAGCACGGCGAGCACGTCGACCGAGGTCGCGATCTCGCCGGGATCGAGGCGGAACACGCCGCCCATGCCACCGGGGCGCGGCTGCAGCACGAAGGTGCCCACGCCGTGCAGCGTCTCGACCAGCCCGCCCGCCTGCAGCTTGGACAGCGCCTCGCGCACCACGGTGCGGCTCACGCCGTAGGCCTGCATGATGGCCGACTCGGTCGGCAACTTGTCGCCGGGCCGCAGCGACTGGCTGCGGATCTTCTCGCCCAGGTCTTCCACCAGCCCGTGCGCCAGGCCGCGCGCGCGCTGGCGCGGCCGCCCCACGAAAGCGGCGTTGCCCGCCGGGTTGTCAGCGGTCGTTGTCTGAACTTCGGGATTACCCGCAGTCGTTGAGGCCATGACGACGATCATAATCCCCTCACAGTTGTACGACAACAGATAACTTATCACCTAAAAACGGTGACGACGTTGTCCACCTCCTCTGCTTCCCCTCACACATCCCGAAGACATGTCGACGCCTGAAGCCCCCTCCCCCCAGCTCGGCCGCCTGCTGCTGACCGGCGCCGCCGGCGGCCTGGGCCACGTGCTGCGCGAACGGCTCGCGCCTTTTGCGAACGTGATCCGCCTCTCTGACATCGCCGACATCGCGCCGGCCACGGGCGCGCATGAAGAAGTCGTGCCCTGCGACCTGTCCGACAAGGCCGCGGTCGACGCGCTGGTGGCCGGCTGCGACGCCATCGCCCATTTCGGCGGCGTGTCGGTCGAGCGCCCGTTCGAGGAAGTGCTCGAAGCCAACATCAAGGGCGTGTTCAATTTGTACGAGGCCGCGCGCCGCCACGGCGTGAAGCGCGTGGTGTTCGCCAGCTCGAACCACGTGATCGGCTTCTACAAGCAGGACGAACACATCGACGCGCACGCCGCGCGCCGGCCCGACGGCTACTACGGCCTGTCGAAGTCCTTCGGCGAGGACATGGCGCAGTTCTACTTCGACCGCTGGGGCATCGAGACGGTGAGCATCCGCATCGGTTCGTCGTTCCCCGAACCGCTCAACCGCCGGATGATGAGCACCTGGCTCAGCTACAGCGACCTCACGACGCTGATCCAGAAGTCGCTCTTCACGCCCGACGTGAAGCACACGGTGGTCTACGGCATGTCGGCCAACCGCGACCTGTGGTGGGACAACGCCGCCGCCGCGCACCTGGGCTTCGTGCCGCAAGACAGCTCCGAGGTGTTCCGCGACAAGGTCGAGGCGCAGCCGAAGGTGGCGCCCACCGATCCGAACGCCATCTACCAGGGCGGCGCGTTCACCGCACAAGGCCCCTTCGGCGACTGACCACGCTGCACACCATGCAAGCCGAACTCGTTCTCGACGCGCGCAACGGCACGGGCGAAAGCCCGGTGTGGCTGGCCGCACAGCAGGCGCTGTACTGGGTCGACATCCCCGCGCGCACGCTCAACCGCTGGCACGCCGGCGAAGGCCATGCCCAGTGGCGCGCCGACGAAATGATCGCCTGCATCGCGCCGCGCGCCGACCGCCCCGGCGAGTGGATCGCCGGCATGGAAAGCGGCCTGTTCTCGCTGCGCGAGCGCACCGACGGCACGCTCGCGGCCACGCCGCTCGCCCCGGTGGCGCATGCCGCGCCGGGCATGCGCTTCAACGACGGCCGCTGCGACCGGCAAGGCCGCTTCTGGGCCGGCACGATGCTGCTGGACATGGCCGCGGGCGCACGCGTCGGCCGCCTGTACCGCTACGGCACCGGCGACGACAGCGCGACGCTGCAACTGGACGACTTGATCGTGCCCAACGGCCTGGCCTTCAGCCCCAACGGCCGCACGATGTACCTGTCGGACTCGCACCCGAGCGTGCAGACCGTCTGGGCCTTCGACTACGACACCGACACCGGCACGCCGAGCAACCGCCGCCTCTTCGTCGACATGAATCCCCTGCCCGGCCGCCCCGATGGCGCGGCGATGGACGTCGACGGCTGCTACTGGATCTGCGGCAACGACGCCGGCCTGGTGCACCGCTTCACGCCCGACGGCCGGCTCGACCGTTCGCTCGCCGTGCCGGTGAAGAAGCCCGCCATGTGCGCCTTCGGCGGCCCGAACCTCGACACGCTGTTCGTCACCTCGATCCGCCCCGGCGGCATCGACCTGTCGGACCAGCCGCTGGCCGGCGGCGTGTTCGCGCTGCGCCCCGGCGTGGCCGGCGTGCCCGAGCCGGCGTTCGGTTGACCCCTTTCTTTCTGTTTACGACAACCACCAAGAGGACGAGACAAATGAAGCTCTACAAAACACTCATCGCACTTGCTGCCGGCGCTGCAGCCGCGTTGACCACGCTGGCTGCAGGCGCCACCGAGTTCCGCTCGGCCGACATCCACCCCGACGACTACCCCACGGTGACTGCCGTGAAGTTCATGAGCGAACGGCTCAAGGCGTTGTCCGGGGGCAAGCACAGCATCAAGGTCTTCAACAACAGCGCGCTCGGCAACGAGAAAGACACGATCGAGCAGACCAAGATCGGCGCGCTGCAGATGGTGCGCGTGAACATCGCGCCCATGAACAACATCTGCGCCGAGACGCAGGTGCCGACCATGCCCTTCCTGTTCCGCTCGGTCGAACACCTGCACAAGGTGCTCGACGGCCCGATCGGCGAAGAGATCCTGAAGTCGTGCGAGAAGCAGGGCTTCGTGGGCCTGGCCTACTACGACAGCGGCGCGCGCTCGATGTTCACGGCCAAGAAACCGGTGCGCAACTTCGCCGACATGAAGGGCCTGAAGGTGCGCGTGCAGCAGTCCGACCTGTGGGTGTCGATGCTCGAAGCCATGGGCGCCAACGCCACGCCGATGCCGATGGGCGAGGTCTACACGGGCCTGAAGACCGGCCTCATCGACGCCGCCGAAAACAACTACCCCACCTACGAAAGCGCGCGCGCCTTCGAGGTCGCCAAGTACTACAGCAAGACCGAGCACTCGATGGCGCCCGAGATGCTGCTGTTCTCCAAGCGCGCGTGGGACAAGCTCTCCGCCGAAGAACAAGGCTGGATTCGCCAGGCCGCCAAGGAATCGGTGCCCTACATGCGCAAGCAGTGGCAGGAGCGTGAAGTGAAGTCGCTGGCCACGGTGAAGGCCGGCGGCGCCGAGATCATCGACGTCGACAAGGCCCCGTTCCAGGCCGCAATGAAACCGGTGTACGACAAGTTCATCACGGACGCGAAGCTCAAGGACCTCGTGAAGCGCGTCCAGGACACCAAGTAAGCCCCGCGCCGGATTGGCTCCTTCCCCCGCTGGGGGAAGGCCGGGATGGGGGCACGACGGCGCTCATGCATACGCCGCGTGCCCCCACCCCAACCCTCCCCCAGAGGGGGAGGGAGGAAGACACAGAAGAACCTTCATGTACACCAAACTTTGCCGCACGCTCGCCCGTGCCTGCATGTGGTTGGGCATCCTCGGTCTCGTCGCGGTGATCTGCGCCGTGAGCTGGCAGGTGTTCGGCCGCTACGTGCTCAACAACACCCCCACCTGGGCCGAAAGCCTCGCGCTGCTGCTGGTGCTCTACGTGACCATGCTGGGCGTGGCCGTGGGCGTGCGCGACGCGGGCCACATCGGGCTCGAATCGTTCCTCGTGCTCGCACCCGACTGGCTGCGCCTGAAGATGGAATACCTCATCCACGCGCTGATCCTGCTGTTCGGCCTGGCCATGGCCTGGAACTGCGCCTCGCTCGCCGAATCGGTGTGGGACTACCGCCTGCCCACGCTCTGGATTTCCGAAGGCTGGAAGTACGTGCCCGCCGCCGTGTCGGGCGTCCTCATCGTGATGTTCTCGATCGAACACATCATCGCCTTGGCCCAAGGCCGCGAAGTCGAACCCGCCTGGGGCTGAACCTCATCATGACGACCCCTCTTCTCATTCTTTGCATCTCGTTCACGCTGTTCCTGCTGCTCGGCGTGCCGGTGGCGTTCTCGATCGGCCTGTCGGCCCTGGCCACGCTGTTGTACGAAGGCCTGCCGCTCGCGGTGGGCTTCCAGCAGATGACCTCGGGCATGGGCATCTTCTCGTTCCTCGCCATTCCCTTCTTCATCTTCGCCGGCGAGCTCATGCTCTACGGCGGCATCGCGGACCGCATCGTCAACTTCGCGCGCAACCTCGTGGGCCATGTGCGCGGCGGCCTCGGCATGTCGAACGTGGTGGCCTGCACTCTGTTCGGTGGCGTCTCGGGCTCGCCCGTGGCGGACGTCTCGGCCATGGGCGCCGTGATGATCCCGATGATGAAGAAGGAGGGTTATCACGCCGACTACGCGGTCAACGTGACAACCCACGCGGCGCTGGTCGGCGCGCTGATGCCGACGAGCCACAACCTCATCATCTATTCGCTCGCAGCAGGCGGCAAGGTGTCGATCGCGGCGCTGATTTTGGCGGCGCTGCTGCCGGCGGCCGTGCTCACGCTGAGCAACCTCGCGGCCGCCTACCTCGTGGCCGTGAAGCGCGGCTACCCGGCCGGCAAGTTCCCCGGCTGGGACATCGTGGCGCGTTCGTTCGCGGCAGCGCTGCCGGGCCTGTTCATCGTGGTGCTGATCCTCGGCGGCATTTTGTCGGGCATCTTCACGGCGACCGAGTCGGCGGCGGTGGCGGTGCTCTATGCGCTGGCGCTCACCATCTTCGTGTACCGCACGCTGAAGTGGGAGCACTTCATCAAGGCCGCCTCGAAGGCCGTGCGCACCACGGGCGTGATCCTGCTGCTGATCGGCATCTCGAGCACCTTCGGCTACCTGATCAGCCTGTACGGCGTGGCCGAGCTCACGGGCCAGATGCTGTCGCAGGTGACGACCACGCCGTGGATGATCTTCCTGCTCATCAACATCATCCTGTTCGTGCTGGGCACCTTCCTGGACATGGCCGCGACCATCCTGCTGTGCACGCCGATCTTCCTGCCCATTGCACAGCAGTACGGCATGACCTCGGTGCAGTTCGGCGTGGTGATGCTCATCAACTGCGCGCTGGGCCTGAACACGCCGCCGGTGGGCACCACCCAGTTTGTCGGCTGTGCCATCGGCGGGGTGTCGGTGGGCACGGTGATGAAGACCATCTGGCCCTTCTACGGCGCGTTGATCTTTGCGCTCGGGGTCGTTACTTTCGTGCCGGCGTTTTCCACCTGGTTGCCCAGCCTCTTCATGGTGGTGAAGTAAAGAAAAGAGAAAGGGCCTCCCGATGGCCGATGCGAACACCCGACCGCCGCTGTACATCCGCATCCACGCGGCCGACAACGTCGCCATCGTCGCGAACGACGGCGGCCTGAAGGCAGGCACGGCCTTCGACGACGGCCTCGTGCTGGTCGACACCGTGCCCCAGGGCCACAAGGTGGCGCTTGTCGACCTGGCCGAAGGCGACGCCATCCGCCGCTACAACGTGGTGATCGGCTATGCGCTCAAGGCGTTGCCGCGCGGCAGCTGGGTGCATGAGCGCGTGATGCGCATGCCGGTCGCACCCGAACTCGACGGCCTGCCCATCGCGACCGTCAAGCCCCCTGCCCTGCCGCCGCTCGAGGGCTACACCTTCGAGGGCTACCGCAATGCCGACGGCTCGGTGGGCACGCGCAACATCCTCGCGATCACGCAGACCGTGCAGTGCGTGGCCGGCGTGACCGAGTTCGCCGTGCAGCGCATCAAGGCCGAGCTGCTGCCGAAGTACCCGCATGTGGACGACGTGGTGGCGCTCGAACACAGCTACGGCTGTGGCGTCGCCATCGACGCGCCCGACGCCATCGTGCCGATCCGCACCCTGCGCAACATCAGCCTCAACCCGAACTTCGGCGGCGAGGTGATGGTCGTGAGCCTGGGTTGCGAGAAGCTGCAGCCCGAACGCCTGCTGCCGCCCGGCACCATTCCCATCGCCGACCAGCGCGGTGCGCCCGCCGACGATCTCGACGTGGTCTGCCTGCAGGACGACGCGCACGTCGGCTTCATGTCGATGATCGATTCGGTGATGCGCCAGGCCGAAACGCACCTCGCGCGCCTGAACCAGCGCCGGCGCGAGACCGTGCCCGCGAGCGAACTCGTCGTGGGCGTGCAGTGCGGCGGCAGCGACGCTTTCTCGGGCGTCACCGCCAACCCGGCCGTGGGCTTTTGCACCGACCTGCTGGTGCGCGCGGGCGCCACCGTGATGTTCTCGGAAGTCACAGAGGTGCGCGACGGCATCGACCAGCTCACCTCGCGCGCGTCCACGCCCGAAGTGGCCGACGCCATGATCCGCGAGATGGCCTGGTACGACGCCTACCTCGACAAGGGCCGCGTCGACCGCAGCGCCAACACCACGCCGGGCAACAAGAAGGGCGGGCTGTCGAACATCGTCGAGAAGGCGATGGGCTCGATCGTCAAGTCGGGCTCGGCGCCGATCACCGGCGTGCTCGCGCCCGGCGAGAAGGCGAAGCAGAAGGGCCTGATCTACGCCGCCACGCCGGCCAGCGACTTCATCTGCGGCACGCTGCAACTCGCGGCCGGCATGAACCTGCACGTGTTCACCACCGGCCGCGGCACACCTTACGGGCTGGCCGAGGTTCCTGTGATCAAGGTCGCCACGCGCAGCGACCTGGCGCGCCGCTGGCACGACCTGATGGACGTGAACGCGGGCCGCATCGCCGACGGCGAGGCCAGCATCGAGGACATCGGCTGGGAGATGTTCCGCCTGATGCTCGAGGTGGCCAGCGGCCGCAAGAAGACCTGGGCCGAGCACTGGAAGCTGCACAACGCGCTGGTGCTGTTCAACCCGGCACCGGTCACCTGATCGACTCACCCACACGGAGCACAGCCATGGAAGACCTCAAGGACAAGACCGCCCTCGTCACCGGCGCCAGCACCGGCATCGGCGCCGCGGTGGCCATCGCCTTTGCCGCGCGCGGCATGCGCGTGGCCGTGCACTACAACAGCTCGGCCGATGCAGCGACCCGCGTGGTCGACACCATCCGCGCCGCCGGCGGCACGGCCTTCGCGCTGCAGGCCGACGTGCGCGACACGGCCGCGATCCGCGCCTGCGTGCAGGAAACGACGGCGCAGTTCGGCCGCATTGACGTGCTGGTGAACAACGCAGGCAGCCTGGTCAAGCGCATGCCCATCGCCGAGTTCGACGATGCGCTGTTCGACGAGGTGATGCACATCAACGCGCGCTCGGTGCTGGCCTTCTGCCGCGAGACGGTGCCGCAGATGCGCAAGCAAGGCAGCGGCGCCATCATCAACGTGACCTCGGTGGCCGCGCGCACCGGCGGCGGCCCCGGCGCCTACCTGTATGCGGGCGCCAAGGGCTTCGTGAGCACCGCGACGCACGGCCTGGCCCGGGAACTCGTGGGCGACCGCATCCGCGTGAACGCGGTCGCGCCGGGCGTGATCCAGACGCCGTTCCAGGACCGCTTCTCGACGCCCGCGATGCTCGAGACCTTCAGGACCGGCATCCCGATGGGGCGCCTGGGCACGGCCGACGAATGCGTGGGCGCCTTCCTGTACCTCGCCTCCGAGCAACTCTCGGGCTACGTGACCGGGCAGGTGCTCGAAGTGAACGGCGGGCAGTACATGCCCTGAGCCCTCGCCGGCGCCACACCACAGACAGAACAGATCAACAACGGAGACAGAGACACCATGCAAAGAAGCCAGTTCGTCCGCGGCCTTGCCGCCCTTTCGGCCACTGCTGCCCTCTCGCTCGGCGGGGCCGCGCCCGCCGCGGCGCAAGCCAACGACTTCCCGAACCGCACCATCGAGCTGCTCGTGCCCTACCAGCCCGGCGGCGGCACCGACGGGCTGGCGCGCGCATTCTCGGAAGCCAGCCGCAAGCACATCTCGCAGAGCATAGTGATCGTCAACCGCCCCGGCGCGGGCGGTGCCATCGGCTGGACCGAGGTGATCAACGCCAAGCCCGACGGCTACAAGCTCGCGGTGCTCACGGTGGAGCTGCTCACGCTGCCGCACCTGGGCCTGGCCAAGTTCAACTACGACGACTTCCAGCCCATTGCACAGCTCAACGCCGACCCGGCCGCGATCACCGTGAAGGCCGATGCGCCGTGGAACACGATCGAAGAATTCCTCGCCGCCGCGAAGAAGTCGCCGGAGGGCATCCGCGTGGGCAACTCGGGCAACGGCTCGATCTGGCACCTGGCCGCCGCCGCGCTCGAAGACAAGACCGGCACCAAGTTCGGCCACATCCCGTTCCAGGGCGCCGCGCCCGCCGTGCTGGCGCTGCTGGGCGGCCACATCGAGGCCGTGGCCGTGAGCCCCGCCGAAGTCACGACGCACGTGCAGGGCGGCAAGCTCAAGGTGCTGATGGTGATGGCCGACAAGCGCGTGAAGGGCTTCGAGAAGATCCCGACCGCCAAGGAGCGCGGCATCGACCTGTCGATCGGCACGTGGCGCGGCCTGGGCGCACCGAAGAACACGCCACCCGAAGTGATGGCCAAGCTGCGCGAGATCACCGCCAAGACCGCCGCCGAGCCGCTCATGCACGAGGTGATGGACAAGCAGAACCTGGGCTACGTCTACACCGACGGCGCCGTGTTCAAGGAAACGCTGGCCAAGGACAACGCCTACTTCAGGGCGCTGATCACCAAGCTCAACATCAAGCCGTGAGCGCGACACGACAAGGAAGCACGACCATGCAACGCCGCACACTCATCCAGTCCGCCCTCGCCGCCTCGCTGGCGGCGGCCCTGCCCGCCTTCGCGCAGGGCGGCACCACCTGGCCCACGGGCAAGGCCATCACCTACCTCGTGCCCTTCCCCGCGGGCGGCACCACCGACGTGCTGGGCCGGCTCATCGGCCAGAAGCTCGGCACCGTGCTGGGCACGAGCGTGATCATCGACAACAAGGGCGGCGCCGGCGGCAGCGTGGGCTCCGAGATCGGCGCGCGCGCCGCGCCCGACGGCTTCACGCTGGTGGGCGGCACGATCAGCTCGCACGCGATCAACGTGAGCCTGTACCCCAAGCTCGCCTACGACCCGCAGAAGTCGTTCGCGCCTGTGACGCTCATCGGCACCAACCCCGTGGTGCTGGTCGTGAACCAGGCCAGCCCCTACAAGACGCTGAAGGACGTGATCGCCGCGAGCAAGGCCAAGGCCGGCGGCCTCTCGTCGGCCTCGGCGGGCACGGGCACCTCGCAGCATCTGGCGCTGGAGCTGCTGGGCTACAAGTCGGGCGTGAAGTTCACGCACATCCCGTACAAGGGCAGCGGCCCCGCGATCCAGGACGTGATCGGCGGCCAGGTCGACATGATGTTCGACACCACCGTGGTCGCGGGCCCGCACATCCAGAGCGGCAAGCTGCGCGCCATCGCCGTCACCTCGGCCAAGCGCCTGGCCTCGATGCCCGACGTGCCCACGGTCGCCGAGTCGGGGGTGCCCGGCCTGCAGGATTTTGAAGTGGTGTCGTGGCAGGCGATCTTCGTGCCCGCCGGCGTGCCCGCCCCCGTGGTCGAGCGCCTGCACACCGAGATCCGCAAGATCCTCGCGACGCCCGAGATGCAGGACAAGCTCAAGGGCTTCGGAATGGAGCCCGCCGACCTGACAACCGCGCAGATCGCCGCCTTCCAGAAGACGGAAGTGGAGAAGTGGGCGCAGGTGATCAAGGCCGCGGGCATCAAGGCCGACTGACCTCCCCCTCCCCCGCATCCGACAGCATCCACACCCCCACAAGCGCCCGGTGGGCGGTGTGGTGCGGGCGGCCCCTCTGTGCCGCCGAGGCGCGCAGCGTTTCGCGGATCAGGGCTCGCAGCTGTTTGAGCCGAAGGCGAGTTCTGCGAGACCCCGCGAAACGCGAGCACCGCAGGGCAGCCGCGAAGCGGCCGGCACAGTGGGGCCGCCCGCGCCGCGCCGCCCGCCGGGCGCGTGCCCCGCAAAGAGCGCCCACCCTCGCGAACCAAGGGAAGCTTCCTACGTCCCCCCAGAGAAGCGCTTTATAGAATGCCCGTCCGATTCCGCATTCCAGGCCTTTCACAACGTGTCCGATCGCTCCGCAGTTCTGCCCCAATACCTGTTCCCCAAGCAGGCCCTGACCAAGTTCGCCGGCTGGGTCGCAGGCAAGGAACGAGGCGCGGTCACCACCTGGATCATTCGCCGCTTCGTTGCCAAGTACAACGTCGACATGGGCGAGGCGCTCGAGTCCGACATCCATCACTACAAGAGCTTCAACCAGTTCTTCACGCGCGCCCTCAAGCCCGGCATGCGCCCGCTCGCGCAGGCCGACCTGGTCTGCCCCGTGGACGGCGCCATCAGCCAGTTCGGCGCCATCGAGGGCGACCAGATCTTCCAGGCCAAGGGTCACAACTACACGACCACCGCGCTGGTCGGCGGCGACGCGGCGCTGGCCGCCAAGTTCGCGCACGGCAGCTTTGCCACGCTGTACCTGAGCCCCAAGGACTACCACCGCATCCACATGCCCTGCGACGGGCGGCTGGTGCGCATGATCCACGTGCCCGGCGACCTGTTCTCGGTCAACCCGACCACCGCGCGCGGCGTGCCCGGCCTGTTCGCGCGCAACGAGCGCGTGGTGTGTGTCTTCGAATCGGCCCACGGCCCCTTCGTGCTCGTGCTGGTGGGCGCCACCATCGTGGGCAGCATGGCCACCGTGTGGCACGGCGTGGTCAACCCGCCGCGCGTGGGCGAGCTGCGCGAGTGGCACTACAACGACCAGCAGATCGACATCAAGAAGGGCGACGAGATGGGCCGGTTCTTGCTCGGCTCCACCGTCGTCATGCTGTTCCCGGCGCCCGCGCTGGCCTTCAACCCGGACTGGTCGCCCACCCGCGCGATCCGCCTGGGCGAAGCCATGGCCAACTACGCCTGATTTGTGAAGCTTTGTCTCGAAACCCGCATGCTGCATGCCTGCACAGCTATAAAACCAGTAGCATCCTGATCCTTCGCGCTATAGTCGTCGGCCAGCCAGACGGTCCATGACGACCAATCACAAACAAGAGTGCGCCGCCCCGGCCTGCCCCCGGCCGACGGTCCGCCCAGCTTCGAGGAGATGATGTCGATGAGTACCAAGGAAAACGCAGCCATCAGCCAGTTGCTCGCCCTGCTCGAAGCCCGCTATGCGCTGCGTGTGCTGTGGGCCCTGCGCGACGGCCACGCCCAGACCTTCCGGCTGCTGCAGGACAGCGTCGGCGGCATCACTCCCAACACCCTCAACACCCGCATCAAGGAGCTGCGCGAAGCCGGCGTCGTGAGCCACGGCAGCGACGGCTACTGCCTCACGCTGAGCGGGCAGGACCTGCTCAAGCGCCTGTCCGACCTGCAGGCCTTCGCCGCCAAGTGGCAGCTGGGGCAGAGCAAGAAGGCCGCGGGGCCGGCCACCGCCCAACCGGCCGCTGCCGAGGCAGCTTCGCCTGCGGCACCGGCGCCTTCCGAGCCTGAAGCAACACCTCCTGCCACGACGCCGTCCGGCTCCGACAACCAGGGCTGAAGCGGGGGCGCTCCGAGCCTCGGTAAACTCCGCGCCTCCGATTCCTCTCCCATTTCATCGACGCAAGGAGCGTTTCCCATGCCCACCACCCCCTCCGGCCTGCAATACGAAGACACCGAAGTCGGCACCGGCGCTGAAGCCAAGGCCGGCCACCACGTGCACGTGCACTACACCGGCTGGCTCTTCAACGACGGCGTGCAAGGCGCCAAGTTCGACTCCAGCCGCGACCGCAACGACCCCTTCGCGTTCTCGCTGGGCGCCGGCCAGGTCATCAAGGGCTGGGACGAAGGCGTCGCCGGCATGAAGATCGGCGGCAAGCGCACGCTGGTCATCCCCGCAGCACTGGGCTATGGCGCCCGCGGCGCTGGCGGCGTGATCCCCCCGAACGCCACCCTGAAGTTCGACGTCGAGCTCCTCGACGCACATTGAGGCTCGCCCCCAGGCTGCGCGGCACTTCGTGTCCGCTTCGCCAACCCCCTACCGGGGGCGACACCTGCGGCCCGGCGAAGCCGGTTCCGCGGTGTCTCTCGCGAAAGCCACTTCGCACCCCTCTTGCGGCCGCTTTGGCCGCATTTTTACGCTTGAAAAGCCCTAGAGCAGCCCCAAGTGGCTGGCTGTGTTTGTTTTCCGGCGCACGCCGGTTCTTTGAAAAATGTCTGACCCGCAACAATCCGCACAGAATTCTCAAATGCTGCAAGGCGAGCCCAGTCCCGAAGAACTGGAGGCCGCGCAAGCCGCCAACGAAGCCGAGGCGCTCGACGCGCTGGCCGTGGCACAAGGCGAGCTGGCTGCCCTGCAGACCAAGAATGCCGAACTGGCCGACCAGTATTTGCGCGCGCAAGCCGACGTGCAGAACGCCCGCCGCCGCGCCGACGACGAGATCACCAAGGCCCGCAAGTTCGCGGTCGAAGCCTTTGCCGAGAGCCTGCTGCCGGTGACCGACAGCCTCGAAGCCGGCCTGGCCATCAAGGACGCCACGCCCGAGCAGATCCGCGAAGGCGCCGAGGCCACGCTGCGCCAGCTCAAGAGCGCGCTCGAACGCAACAAGGTGATCGAAGTGGCCCCCGCTGCCGGCGACAAGTTCGACCCGCACCTGCACCAGGCCATCTCGATGGTGCCCGCCGACCAGGACGCCAACACCGTGGTGGGCCTCCTGCAAAAGGGCTACACCATCAACGAGCGCGTGCTGCGCCCGGCGCTGGTCACCGTGGCCGCGCCCAAGTAAAGCGGCATCGGCCCACAAGATTCCCACAGGAAATCCCCGCGTCATCCCTTGAATCACGCCGGGTTATCCACAAGTTCATAACAACATATTTTTCCGAATTTCAGGAGTAAGAACATGGCAAAGATCATCGGCATCGACCTCGGCACCACCAACTCGTGCGTGTCGATCATGGAAGGCAACACCACGCGTGTGATCGAGAACTCGGAAGGTGCCCGCACCACGCCGTCGATCGTCGCGTACCAGGAAGACGGTGAAGTCTTGGTCGGTGCCTCGGCCAAGCGCCAGGCCGTCACCAACCCCAAGAACACGCTGTACGCGATCAAGCGCCTGATCGGCCGCAAGTTCGAGGAAAAGGAAGTCCAGAAGGACATCGACCTGATGCCCTACACCATCGCCAAGGCCGACAACGGCGACGCATGGGTGGAAGTGCGCGGCAAGAAGATGGCCCCGCAACAGGTCAGCGCCGACATCCTGCGCAAGATGAAGAAGACCGCCGAAGACTACCTCGGCGAAACCATCACCGAAGCCGTGATCACGGTGCCGGCGTACTTCAACGACGCACAGCGCCAGGCCACGAAAGACGCCGGCCGCATCGCCGGCCTGGACGTCAAGCGCATCATCAACGAACCCACCGCTGCTGCCCTGGCCTTCGGCCTGGACAAGCAGGACAAGGCCGACCGCAAGATCGCCGTGTATGACCTGGGCGGCGGCACCTTCGACGTGTCGATCATCGAGATCGCGGACGTCGACGGCGAGAAGCAGTTCGAAGTGCTGTCGACCAACGGCGACACCTTCCTGGGCGGCGAAGACTTCGACCAGCGCATCATCGACTACATCATCGGCGAGTTCAAAAAGGAACAAGGCGTCGACCTGGGCAAGGACGTGCTCGCCCTGCAACGCCTGAAGGAAGCCGCTGAAAAGGCCAAGATCGAGCTGTCGAACAGCGCGCAGACCGACATCAACCTGCCGTACATCACAGCCGATGCGTCGGGCCCGAAGCACCTGAACATCAAGCTCACCCGCGCCAAGCTGGAAAGCCTGGTCGACGAGCTGGTCGAGCGCACCATCGCGCCTTGCCGCCTGGCCATCAAGGACGCCGGCATCAGCGTGAACGACATCAACGACGTGATCCTGGTCGGCGGCATGACCCGCATGCCCAAGGTGCAGGAAAAGGTGAAGGCCTTCTTCGGCAAGGAGCCGCGCAAGGACGTGAACCCCGACGAAGCCGTGGCTGTCGGCGCCGCCATTCAAGGGCAAGTGCTCTCGGGCGACCGCAAGGACGTGCTGCTGCTCGACGTGACCCCGCTGTCGCTGGGCATCGAGACCATGGGTGGCGTGATGACCAAGATGATCACGAAGAACACCACGATCCCGACGAAGTTCGCGCAGACCTTCTCGACCGCCGAAGACAACCAGCCGGCCGTGACGATCAAGGTGTTCCAGGGCGAGCGTGAAATCGCTTCGGGCAACAAGGCCCTGGGCGAGTTCAACCTCGAGGGCATTCCGCCGGCATCGCGCGGCACGCCGCAGATCGAGGTGAGCTTCGACATCGACGCCAACGGCATCCTGCACGTGGGCGCCAAGGACAAGGGCACCGGCAAGGAAAACAAGATCACCATCAAGGCGAACTCGGGCTTGAGCGAAGACGAGATCCAGAAGATGGTGAAGGACGCCGAGCTGAACGCCGAAGACGACAAGAAGAAGCTCGAGCTCGTGCAGGCGCGCAACCAGGGCGAAGCCATGGTGCACAGCGTGAAGAAGTCGCTCGGCGAGCACGGGGCCAGCCTCGAAGCCGCCGAGAAGGACGCGATCGAAGCCGCGATCAAGGACGTCGAGGAAGCCCTCAAGGGTGAAGACAAGACCGTGATCGAGGAAAAGACCAACACGCTGATGACCGCGAGCCAGAAGCTCGGCGAGAAGATGTATGCCGAATCGCAGGCCGCCGCGGCCAGCGCCTCGGCAGCCACCGGCCCGGCAGGCGCGGAAGCTGCGGCGCATGCCCAGGCTGACGACAACGTGGTCGACGCCGAAGTCAAGGAAGTGAAGAAGGGCTGATCCCCTGCCCTTCATGCAAGGCTGGAACACCTGAACAGGTGCTCCAGCCTTTCTCGCTTCCAGTTCCCCGAGTTCCCGCCGCCCGACCGAATCTGCTGCCATGGCCACCAAACGCGACTACTACGAAACCCTCGGCGTTCCCAAGAACGCGAACGAGGACGAAATCAAGAAGGCTTATCGCAAGCTTGCGATGAAGCATCACCCCGACCGCAACCACGGCGACACCAGCAAGGACGCCGAGGCCAAGTTCAAGGAGGTGAAGGAAGCCTACGAGATGCTGTCGGACGGCCAGAAGCGCGCGGCCTACGACCAGTACGGCCATGCCGGCGTCGACCCCAACATGCACGGCGGTCCGGGCGCGGAAGGCTTCGGCGGTTTTGCGGAAGCCTTCGGCGACATCTTCGGCGACGTGTTCGGCGGTGGCGGCCGTGGCCGCACCAGCAGCGGACGCCAGGTGTTCCGCGGCAGCGACCTGAGCTACGCGATGGAAGTCACGCTCGAGGAAGCCGCGGAAGGCAAGGACGCCCAGATCCGCATCCCGAGCTGGGACGACTGCGGCACCTGCCACGGCTCCGGCGCCAAGCCCGGCACCAAGCCCATCACCTGCACCACCTGCCACGGCGCGGGCGCCGTGCAGATGCGCCAGGGCTTCTTCAGCGTGCAGCAGACCTGCCCGACCTGCCACGGCAGCGGCAAGATCGTTCCCGACCCGTGCACCGTGTGCCACGGCCAGGGCAAGATCAAGAACAACAAGACGCTCGAAGTGAAGATTCCGGCCGGCATCGACGACGGCATGCGCATCCGCAGCACTGGCAACGGCGAGCCCGGCACCAACGGCGGGCCGCCCGGCGACCTGTACATCGAGATCCGCCTCAAGAAGCACGACCTGTTCGAGCGCGACGGCGACGACCTGCACTGCGTGGTGCCCGTGAGCGTCACCACCGCGGCGCTCGGCGGCGAGATCAACGTGCCCACGCTCAAGGGCGCGGCCGCCATCGACATTCCCGACGGCACCCAGAGCGGCAAACAGTTCCGCCTGCGCGGCAAGGGCATCAAGGGCGTGCGTTCGAGCTACCCGGGCGACCTGTACTGCCACGTGCGCGTGGAAACGCCGGTGAAGCTCACCGAGCACCAGCGCAAGCTGCTCAAGGAACTCGACGAATCGCTCAAGAAGGGTGGCGAGAAGCACAGCCCGACCGACAAGGGCTGGTTCGACAAGGCCAAGGAATTCTTCAGCTGATGATGATGCTGACGCGCTGACGGCCTTCGTCAGCGCCGGGCCGACGCCCTGTCGGCCCGCAGCGTGCCCTCTTTCGGCCGCCTCCGCCCTCCGGCGGCGCGCCAGGCACGCGAACGGTGCTCCCCGCACCGTTGCGGAACGCCGCCGACCGGCGCCCGCGTTGCCTTCCCACGTTGCCATGCGCCAGCCACCCGCCACAGGAGTGGCGCGGGGATTGCTTTAATGTTTTTTTGGATATGCAATAAACCAAACGACAGGTCGCGCGTTATTGCTGAAAGGCATCGGCTTTATTGAACCCGGGTTCAATTAGGAAAGGTGTTCGCCACAGAATTTCAATGAGGACGATAGCCATTCGGCATAGTCATTTCATCCGGGGACAATTACGCGAGCGCGAGCTTTTCAATTTAACAGAAACACGAATAGAAGTTCCTTGTTTTCCGAGGAACTTTACTCGGCAGAGGGGTTCAGAATAAATAAAACATTTGCCCGGTTCATTCTTTGCTTTATGCTGATTGAACCGATTGTGTAGATAGTGTGTAAGGGAGTTTTCCACGGCATACGGCCATGGGCGGGGCCCCTCTTCCAAGAGGAGCGACGCAGTCTCTGGCTGTAGGCATCGGGGTCAAAAGCCCCGCCGACCTGAAGGAGGCGCGACCATGGACGTGATCAGCAACTTTGCAGCCCGCTACGAACGCACCCGCGAGGAAGTTCTCTCGCTGCAGGAATATCTGGATATCTGCAAACGCGATCCGACGGCATATGCAACGGCCTCCGAACGAATGCTTCAGGCCATTGGCGAGCCCGAACTGGTAGATACCCGCAATGACCCCCGGCTTTCGCGGATCTTCGCGAACAAGGTCATCAAGATCTATCCGGCGTTCAAGGAGTTCTATGGCATGGAAGATGCCATCGAGCAGGTGGTGTCCTATTTCCGCCACGCCGCACAGGGCCTGGAAGAAAAGAAGCAAATCCTTTACCTGCTGGGCCCCGTCGGCGGCGGCAAGAGCTCGATCGCCGAGCGCCTGAAGCAGCTCATGGAGCACGTGCCCTTCTATGCGATCCACGGCTCCCCGGTGAACGAATCGCCCCTCGGGCTGTTCGACACCCTCGAGGACGGCGAGATCCTCGAGAAGGAATTCGGCATCCCCGTGCGCTACCTGAACCGCATCCTGTCGCCCTGGGCCGTGAAGCGGCTCGAGGAGTACGGCGGCGACATCCGCCAGTTCAAGGTGGTCAAGCGCTACCCCTCGGTGCTGCGCCAGATCGCGGTCGCCAAGACCGAACCGGGCGACGAGAACAACCAGGACATCTCTTCGCTGGTCGGCAAGGTCGACATCCGCAAGCTCGAAACCTACGCCCAGGACGACCCGGACGCCTACGCCTACTCCGGCGGCCTGTGCCTGGCCAACCAGGGCCTGCTCGAATTCGTGGAAATGTTCAAGGCGCCCATCAAGGTGCTGCACCCGCTGCTCACGGCCACGCAGGAAAGCAACTTCAAGGGCACCGAGGGCTTCGGCGCCATTCCCTTCGACGGCATCGTGCTGGCCCACAGCAACGAGAGCGAGTGGAAGGCGTTCCGCAACAACAAGAACAACGAGGCTTTCCTCGACCGGATCTACATCGTCAAGGTGCCGTACTGCCTGCGCGCCTCCGAAGAGATCAAGATCTACGAGAAGCTCGTGCGCAACTCGTCGCTGGCCAAGGCCCCGTGCGCGCCCGGCACCTTGCGCATGATGGCGCAGCTGTCGGTGCTCACGCGCCTGAAGGAGCCCGAGAACTCCAGCACCTTCAGCAAGATGCAGGTGTACGACGGCGAGAACCTGAAGGACACCGACCCCAAGGCCAAGTCGATCCAGGAGTACCGCGACTACGCGGGCGTCGACGAGGGCATGAGCGGTGTCTCCACGCGCTTCGCCTTCAAGATCATCTCCAAGGTGTTCAACTTCGACAGCACCGAGGTCGCCGCCAACCCGGTGCACCTGATGTATGTGCTCGAACAGCAGATCGAGCGCGAGCAGTTTCCGCCGGAAACCGAGCAGAAGTACATCAGCTACATCAAGGAGCTGCTGGCGCCGCGCTATGCCGAGTTCATCGGCAAGGAAATCCAGACCGCCTACCTCGAGAGCTACAGCGAGTACGGCCAGAACATCTTCGACCGCTACGTGACCTACGCCGACTACTGGATTCAAGATCAGGAGTTCCGCGACGTGGACACCGGCGAAGTGTTCGACCGGGCCTCGCTCAACGGCGAGCTCGAAAAGATCGAGCGGCCCGCCGGCATCGGCAACCCGAAGGACTTCCGCAACGAGATCGTCAACTTCGTGCTGCGCGCACGGGCCGGCAACGCGGGGCGCAACCCGGCGTGGACCAGCTACGAGAAGCTGCGCGCAGTCATCGAGAAGAAGATGTTCTCCAACACCGAAGAGCTGCTGCCGGTGATCAGTTTCAACACCAAGAGCAGTGCCGACGAGCAGAAGAAGCACGAAGACTTCGTGACCCGCATGGTCGAGAAGGGCTACACGGCCAAGCAGGTCCGGCTTCTGTGCGAGTGGTACCTGCGCGTGCGCAAGAGTTCATAGCGGACAGCGGGAACAACGGGCGCGTGCGAAGAACCTAACAACCAACGCACCGTCCACCGTTTTGCAAGGAGCTTTGAAAACATCGTGGCCATCCTGCAGCAGATCATCGATCGTCGGCTCTCGGGCAAGAACAAGTCCATCGGCAACCGCGAGCGCTTCCTTCGGCGCTACAAGGGCCAGATCCAGGAGGCGGTGCGGCGCGCGGTCAGCGGGCGCAACATCCGCGAACTGGAGCAAGGCGAAGACGTGACCCTGCCGCGCCACGATGTCTCCGAGCCGGTGTTCGGCCATGCGCGCGGCGGCGACCGCGAGTACGTGCACCCCGGCAACCAGGAATACCTCAAGGGCGACCGCATCGCGCGCCCCGAGGGCCAGGGCGGCGGTGGCTCGGGCAGCGGCGAGGCCAGCGACAGCGGCGAAGGCGAGGATGACTTCGTCTTCCGCCTCACGCGCGAGGAGTTCATGCGCGTCTTCTTCGACGACCTCGCGCTGCCGCACCTCATCCGCACCCAGATCGCCGAAGTGCCCGAATGGAAGAGCCACCGCGCCGGCTTCACCAGCGACGGCTCGCCCAACAACCTGCACGTGGTGCGCTCCATGCGCGGCGCGCTCGCGCGGCGCATTGCATTGGGAGGCGAACCGCGCAAGGAGCTCAAGCGCCTGGAGGCGCACCTCCTGGTCCTGAAAGCGCATCCGCAGGCCGAGACCGCGCTGATCCAGAAGGAAATCCGCGAGACCGAGGACCTCATCGCCGAGCTGCGCCGCACCATGCGGCACGTGCCCTACATCGACCCGATCGACCTGCGCTACCGCAACCGCGTGAAGACGCCCGTGCCCAGCGCCAAGGCCGTGATGTTCTGCCTCATGGACGTTTCGGGCTCGATGGACGAGGCGCGCAAGGACATGGCCAAGCGCTTCTTCATGCTGCTGTACCTGTTTCTCACGCGGCACTACGAGCGCATCGACCTCGTGTTTTTGCGTCACCACACGCAAGCGCAGGAAGTGACCGAGGAAGAGTTCTTCCACGCCACCGAAACCGGCGGCACCGTGGTGTCGAGCGCGCTGGTGCTCATGGACGAGATCGTCAAGGCCCGCTACGCCAGCGGCGAATGGAACGTGTACGGCGCCCAGGCCAGCGACGGCGACAACTGGCACCAGGACAGCGGACGCTGCCGCGAACTGCTGGTCGACAACATCCTGCCGGTGGTGCGCTACTACGCCTACGTGCAGGTGGCCGAGACCGAGCAGAACCTGTGGCAGGAGTACCAGCAGCTCGAAGGCGTGGCGCCCAACTTTGCGATGCGCAAGGTATCGGACGCGCAGGACATCTACCCGGTGTTCCGCGACCTGTTCAAGAAGGAAGGGGTGCCCGCATGATCACCACCACCGAACGCGCGCCCGGGGCGCCTGTCCTGCCGCGCAGCACCGACCTCCCCACCTCCCGCCTCGAACGCCTGCCCAGCCCCTCCGACTGGACCTTCGAGCTCATCGAGACGTACCACACCGAGATCGCCAAGACCGCGAGGAGCTTCGGCCTGGACACCTACCCGAACCAGCTCGAGGTGATCACGGCCGAGCAGATGATGGACGCCTACGCCAGCGTGGGCATGCCCATGATCTACAGGCACTGGTCGTACGGCAAGCAGTTCATTTCCACCGAGAAGAACTACAAGCGCGGCCACATGGGGCTGGCCTACGAGATCGTCATCAACTCCGATCCGTGCATTGCCTACCTCATGGAAGAAAACACCATGGCCATGCAGGCCCTGGTGATCGCCCATGCGGCCTACGGGCACAACAGCTTCTTCAAGGGCAACTACCTGTTCCGCATGTGGACCGATGCGTCGTCGATCATCGACTACCTCGTCTACGCGCGGCACTACATCGCCGAGTGCGAGGAGCGCCACGGCCTCGATGCGGTGGAAGACCTGCTCGACTCCTGCCACGCGCTGATGAACTACGGCGTCGACCGTTACCGCCGTCCGCAGAAGCGTTCGCTGGCACAAGAGAGCGCGCAGCGCACCGAGCGCGAGCGTCACATGCAGCAGCAGGTGAACGACCTCTGGCGCACGCTGCCGCGCAAGAGCGAGCAGACGGCCGAGTCGGAATCCGCGCGCCGCTTTCCGTCGGAGCCGCAGGAGAACCTGCTCTACTTCGTCGAGAAGAACGCCGCCCTGCTCGAGCCGTGGCAGCGCGAGGTGGTGCGCATCGTGCGCAAGATCGCGCAGTACTTCTATCCGCAGCGCCAGACCCAGGTCATGAACGAAGGCTGGGCCACCTTCTGGCACTACACGCTGCTCAACACCATGTACGACCGCGGCCAGCTGGACGACGGCTTCATGATGGAGTGGCTCAGCTCGCACACCAGCGTGGTGTTCCAGCCGCCCGTGGGCCACCGCGCCTACAGCGGCATCAACCCGTATGCGCTGGGCTTCAAGATGTTCACCGACCTGCGCCGCGTCTGTGAAAAGCCTACCGAGGAAGACCGCCGCTGGTTCCCCGACTTCGCGGGCACCGACTGGGTCAAGACGCTCGACTACGCGATGCGCAACTTCAAGGACGAGAGCTTCGTCGGCCAGTTCCTGAGCCCGAAGACGATGCGCGATTTCCGCCTGTTCTCGATCCGCGATTTCCAGAGCGAATCGGAGCTCGAGGTGTCGGCCATCCACGACGACAGCGGCTACCAGGCGCTGCGCGAGTCGCTGTCACGCCAGTACGACATCGGCAACCGCGAGCCCGACATCCAGGTCTGGAGCGTGGCCACGCGCGGCGACCGCTCGCTCACGCTGCGCCACACGCAGCGCAACAACCTGCCGCTGAACGACAACGCCGAAGAAGTGCTGAAGCACGTCGCAAGGCTCTGGGGCTTCGACGTGCACCTGGAAAGCGTCGACAGCGCAGGCCGGGTCAGCCGCAGCTGGAAGGCTGCAGCCCCGAAGCAGACCTACTGAGCTGCTCAGAGCGGCTGTTGATCAGCCGTTCACCCGACGCGTGACCACGTGCGCAGGGCACTGGGTGCTTCCCGCAGCGAAATCAAGGAGGAGGCCGCAGGCCGGGGGACATTCGCGGAGGGAAGTACCCGGTGTCCTGCGCACGCCCCCCCGAAGACAAGCTCAGGGAACCAGCGCCGCAATCGCCAGCGTGTACCCCTTCACCCCCAGCCCCACGATGATCCCCCGCGCCGCAGGCGAGATGTACGAGTGGTGGCGGAACTCCTCACGCGCATGCACGTTAGAGATGTGCAGCTCGATCAGCGGCACGCTCGCCCCCTTGATGGCGTCGTGCAGCGCGATCGACGTGTGGGTGTAGGCCCCCGGGTTCATCACCACGCCCAGCATGTTGCCGGCGGCCACTTCGCGGCCCGCTTCCTGGACCCAGTCGATCAGCACGCCTTCGTGGTTCGACTGGCGGCACTCGATCTCGACACCGAGCTTCGCGCCCGTCTCCTTGCACAGGCGTTCGACGTCGGCGAGCGTGTCGCGGCCGTACTGTTCGGGCTCGCGCGTGCCGAGCAGGTTGAGGTTGGGGCCGTTGAGGACGAGGATTTTCTTCATGATGGATCGGAGAAGGAAGCAACCGGATACCGGCAGATGGCCAAGATTATGGGCGCGCCGCCGACCGCGCCCGCCGTGCAGGTGACGACGCCGCCGTCGACCCCACGTAATGGTTGTACGACCCGATGTCCGCCACGCAGCGCGCCATCAGGTCGACGAAGGCCCGGAGCTTCTGCCCCATGTAGCGCTGCCGCTGGTAGGCGCAGTACAGCCGCCGCGCCTCCGGCGGCCATTGCGGCAGCACCGGCACCAGCACGCCCTGCGCCACCTCGGGGCCGGCAAAGAACACCGGGAGCGGCGCGATGCCCAGGCCGTCGATGCAGAAAGTCTTCATCACCCAGTGGTCGTTGGTCTCGAAGGCCGGCTCCGTGCGCACCACATGGCGCCCCGAAGCCTGCTGCGACACCAGCCGCAGCGGCGACGGCGGGCCCGAGGGCTCGCGCATCGCAATCATCCGGTGCTGCGCCAGCGCCTCGGGCGTCTGCGGCGTTCCGTGCCGCGCCAGGTACTGCGGGCTGGCGTACAAGCCGTAGGCCAGCCGGCCCAGCAGCTTGGCGACCAGGTCCGGCAGGTCGGGCGGCGCCGAGCCCACATAGCAGTCGACCTCGCCGATCCGCGGGGCCTGCAAGCCGTTCGCCACGTCGAGCTGGCAACGCACGTTCGGGTGCGATTCGAGAAAGATCCGCACCACATGGCAGACGAAGGAGGTGCTGAACTGCGTGTCGGACAGCAGCGTGAGCCGCCCCGACACCCCGCCCGTGAGCTCCTGCACCTCGGTGCGCGCCGTTTCCAGCCGGCCGCTCACCTCGCCGAGCAGCCCCTCGCAGCGTGCGAAGAACGCCCGCCCGGCCTCCGTGGGCGCGATGCGGCGCGAGCTGCGCAGCAGCAGCTGGGCGCCCAGCAGCTCCTCCAGCCGCGTGAGCTGCCGGCTCAGCGTGGCCTTCGACACGCCCGACAAGCTCTCGGCCTTGGTGAGGCTGCCGCTCTTCATCACGAGCACGAAGGCCTCGACCAGTGCGAGGTCGATGCGCCCTGCGCTCATGAATGCCCCCGCTGTGGAAGTCGTCGTTGCAGGAATGAAAAGGAGCGTCTTGGCATGGGGCTTTCATCGGTGCGGCGGACACGCTACGGTAGGCGGCACCGCCGACAAGGGCATGGCCGATGCTATGCCGATTCGCGGCGCCCTTCCCCGCTGCCCCACGATCAAGACCCATGAATCCTTCCGCCGCATCACAGGCTTGGCACCCCGTCGCCCCCTCCGCCGAGGTGCGCCCCGGCGCCAACATCGTCGCCGGCTTTGCGCAAGGCCAGGAGCTCGCGCTGTGGCGCGCGGCCGACGGCTCGCCGCAGGCCTGGGAGAACCGCTGCCCGCACCGCAGCGTGCGCTTCACGCTCGGCCAGGTGACCGGCGGCGACCGCCTGGCCTGCGCGTACCACGGCTGGCAGTACGAGGCCGGCAGCGGCGCGTGCGTGCGCATCCCGGCGCACCCGGCGATGCCCGCGCCGCGCAACGTCTGCGCGAAGGTGTTCGCCACGGCGGATGCCGCGGGCATGCTGTGGGTGCGCCTCGCGGCCGACGGCGCAGAGGCGCCGCCCGAACTGGCCGACGCCGTGCCCGCCGGCTGGCACCTCGCCCGCACGCTGACCCTGCGCGTGGCCGCGTCCGAGGTGCGCGCTGCGCTGGCGCCGCATGGCTTCGCATCGACGGGAACGCCCGATGCATGGCAAGGCACGCTGGGCGAATCGCCCGTCGCCGCGCTGCTGCTCGACGCCCAGCCGCAGCTGAGCTTCCTGCACCTGTGGACCGACGCGGCCCCCGGCTCCGACGCGATGGCCCGGGTGCACCGCGCGGCGCGCCAGCTGCGCAGCGACATCGAAGCCGCTGCATCGCACTGAACAAGAAGAAAGAAGCAACATGCCCTTCGTCACCGACGATCCCAACATGCTCGACGACTGGCTCGTCGTCGGCCCCGCCAGCGGCTTGCCGCGCACGACGCGGCTGCTCGGCGAAACCCTGCAGCTGCACACCGACGCCGACGGCACGCCGCACGCCCTGCTCGGCAACGACGCACTCACCGTGCAATCGCGCTACGGCTTCCTCTGGGTCTGCCCCAGCGGTCGCCCCGCACGGCCGCTGTTCGCCTTCCCTGAATACGACGAACCCGGCCGCCGCATCGTCGACTGCGGCGGGCTCGGCGTGGCCGTGTCGGGCCTGCGCGTGATCGAGAACTTCCTGGACATGGCGCACTTTCCCTTCGTGCACCCCGACTACCTCGGCAAGGTGCCGCACACCGAAGTGGCCAAGTACAACGTCGAGGTCGATGCCGCCACCGACGAGATCTGGGCCACCGACTGCCGCTTCTGGCAGCCGCGCGCCTCGGCCGCCCACGACACGGGCAGCGAGGTGTTCTACAAGTACCGCGTGATGCAGCCCTTCTCGGCCATGCTCTACAAGTCGAGCCACCGGCCCGACAAGCTCGACGCCATCGGCCTCTTCTTGCAGCCGGTGGACGACGAGCACGTCATCGCCCACACGCTGCTGGCCTACTTCGACGACGTGTCGAGCGACGCCGAGCTCATCGCCTTCCAGCACACGATCTTCGGGCAGGACAAGCCGATCCTGGAGAACCACGCCTTCAAGCGCATGCCGCTCGAAGGCCGCGCCGAGACGCCCACGCGCGGCGACACCACCTCCGTCACCTACCGCCGCTGGCTGCGCGAGCGCGGCATGCGTTTCGGCACCGCGAGGGCCGCCGCATGACCGTCAGGCTCTACGACTACCCGCTCTCGGGCAACTGCTTCAAGGTGCGGCAGATGCTGCTGTGGCTCGGCGTGGACCACGCAAGCGTGCCGGTCGATTTCCATCCGGGCCGCGAACACAAGTCCGCCAGATTCCTCGAGCAGGTCAACCCGCTCGGCCAGCTCCCGGTGATCGACGACGAGGGCTTCGTGCTGCGCGACGCGCAGGCCATCCTGGTCTACCTGGCGAGCCGCTACGACGACGCACGGCAGCGCTGGTACCCCGCCGACCCGAAGCTGCGCGGCCAGGTCGCGATGTGGCTCGCCATGGCCGACGAGATCACGCGCACCGCCTCGGCCGCCCGGCTGCACGACGCGCTGGGCTACACGCACCTGGACATCGACGCCTGCCGGCGCGGCGCGCGCGCGGCCTTCCGCGTGCTCGACGACCACCTGGCCGAGCAACACGCCACCACCGGCCTGCGCTGGCTCGTGGCCGCGCCCGAGCCGACCATTGCCGACCTCGCCTGCTTTCCGTACGTGGCGCTGGCGGGCGAAGGCGGCATCTCGCTCGACGAGTTTCCCGCGCTGCGCCGCTGGGTCTGGGACTTTCGTCACCTGCCGGGCTTTGTGGGCATGTCGGGTATCTTCCCGGCTGGCCCCGCCTGAAGGCTCGCCTGAGTATCCTTGTCCCCTTCCGCTCTCTGAAGAACCGAATCCCATGAAAACCAAAGCCGCCGTCGCCTGGCAAGCAGGCCAACCCCTGACCATCGAAACCGTGGACCTTCAAGGCCCGAAGTTCGGTGAAGTGCTGGTCGAGATCAAGGCCACCGGCATCTGCCACACCGACTACTACACGCTCTCGGGCGCCGACCCCGAAGGCATCTTCCCCGCCATCCTGGGCCATGAAGGCGCGGGCATCGTGGTCGACGTCGGCCCCGGCGTCACCACCCTGAAAAAGGGCGACCACGTCATTCCGCTGTACACGCCCGAATGCCGCCAGTGCAAGTTCTGCCTGAGCCGCAAGACCAACCTGTGCCAGCTGATCCGCGGCACGCAGGGCAAGGGCCTCATGCCCGACGCCACCTCGCGCTTCAGCCTCGACGGCAAGCCCATCTTCCACTACATGGGCACGAGCACCTTCAGCAACTACACGGTCGCGCCCGAAATTTCGCTGGCCAAGATCCGCGAAGACGCACCCTTCGACAAGGTCTGCTACATCGGCTGCGGCGTCACCACCGGCATCGGCGCGGTGATCTTCACGGCCAAGGTCGAGGCCGGCGCGAACGTCGTGGTGTTCGGCCTGGGCGGCATCGGCCTGAACGTGATCCAGGGCGCCAAGATGGTGGGCGCCGACAAGATCATCGGCGTCGACCTGAACCCCGAGCGCGAGGCCATGGCCCGCCAGTTCGGCATGACCCACTTCATCAACCCCAAGACCACCGAGAACGTGGTCGACGCCATCGTGCAGCTGACCGACGGCGGCGCCGACTACAGCTTCGAGTGCATCGGCAACACGCAGGTGATGCGCCAGGCGCTCGAGTGCACGCACAAGGGCTGGGGCCGCAGCATCATCATCGGCGTGGCCGAGGCCGGCGCCGAGATCAGCACGCGCCCGTTCCAGCTGGTCACCGGCCGCAAGTGGGAAGGCTCGGCCTTCGGCGGCGCGCGCGGGCGCACCGACGTGCCGAAGATCGTCGACTGGTACATGGAAGGCAAGATCAACATCGACGACCTGATCACGCACACCATGCCGCTGGAAGACATCAACAAGGGCTTCGACCTGATGAAGCGCGGCGAGTCCATCCGCGGCGTCGTTCTGTACTGAGGCCGAGGAGGCGCCCGCCATGAACCGCATGGAACCCTTGCGCACCATCGAAGCGGGCGTCCTCGAGATCGCCTATTACGAAGCCGGCCCCGGCGACGGCCCGCCCGTGCTGCTGATGCACGGCTTTCCGTACGACATTCACACTTACGCCGAGGTCGCGCCGATGCTGGCCGCCCAAGGCTGCCGAGTGATCGTGCCGTACATGCGCGGCTATGGCGCCACACGCTTCCTGAGCGAGGCCACGCCGCGCTCGGGCGAACAGGCGGCCTTCGGCGCCGACCTGCTCGCGCTACTCGACGCCTTGAAGATCGACCGCGCCGTGCTGGCCGGCTACGACTGGGGCGGCCGTGCCGCCTGCGTGGTCGCGGCACTGTGGCCCGAGCGCTGCGCGGGGCTGGTCTCGCTCAACAGCTACAACATCCAGAACATCGCCAAGGCGATGGAACCGGACACGCCCGCCAACGAGCACAGCCTCTGGTACCAGTACTACTTCCACAGCGAACGCGGGCGCGCCGGTCTCGCGAAGGACCGCAAGGCCCTCACCAAACTGCTGTGGCAGTTGTGGTCGCCGACATGGCAATTTGACGACGCCACCTTCGCGCGCAGCGCCGCCGCCTTCGACCACCCCGACTTCGTGGACGTGGTGATCCATTCGTACCGCCACCGCTTCGGCCTCGTGCCCGGCGACCCGGCCTATGCGGACATCGAACGCCGCCTCGCCGCGCAACCGACGATCACCGTGCCCGCCATCACCTTCGACGGCATCGACGACGGCGTGCGACCGCCCGCCGATGCCTCGGCCCACGCGCACCGCTTCAGCGGACCGCGTTCGCACCGCCTCGTGCCCGGCGCAGGCCACAACCTGCCGCAGGAAGCGCCGCGCACCTTCGCGGACGCCGTGCTTGAACTCGTGCCCGCGCTGCGCGGCCAGACGACCTCTTCTTCATGACCGACACCACCCCGACACTTCTTTCCGAACACCACGCCTTCGGCGGCGTGCAGCGCTTCGTCGAGCACCGCTCGCACGAGATCGGCCTGCCGATGCGCTTCTCGGTCTACCTGCCGCCGCAGGCCGCGCACACGCGCGTGCCTGCCCTGCTCTACCTTGCAGGCCTGACCTGCAACGAAGAGACCTTCGCGGTGAAGGCCGGCGCGCAGCGCATGGCCGCCAGCCTAGGCGTTGCGCTCATCGCGCCCGACACCAGCCCGCGCGGCGCCGAACCCGAAAGCCTGCCGGGCGCCAAGGACAGCTGGGACTTCGGCATCGGCGCCGGCTTCTACCTCGACGCCACCGCCGAGCCTTGGGCCATGCACTGGCGCATGGAAAGCTGGATCGTCCACGAGCTGCTGCCTCTGGTGGCCCGCCACTTTCCCATCGATGGCGAGCGCATCGGCATCTTCGGCCACTCGATGGGCGGCCACGGCGCGCTCACGCTGGCGCTGCGGCACCCGGGGCGCTTCAAGTCGCTCTCGGCCTTCGCGCCGATCTGCGCGCCCACCCAGTGCCCGTGGGGCCAGAAGGCCTTCGCCGGCTACCTGGGCGAGCCCGGCGACGACCGCGCGCAATGGCTCGCGCACGACGCCAGCGCGCTGATGCAATCGCAGACCGTGGCGCCCTATCCGCAGGGCATCCTCATCGACCAGGGCCTGGCCGACAAATTCCTCGCCGAGCAGCTGCACCCCGAGGCCTTCGAGGCCGCCTGCTTCGCCGCCGGCCAGCCGCTCACGCTGCGCCGCCACGCGGGCTACGACCACGGCTACTACTTCATCCAGAGCTTCATGGCGGACCACATCGCGCACCACGCGCAGACGCTGAACGGCTGAACGCCTGACCGCGAGCGACCGGCTCAGGGGCGGCGCGACTTCGCCCGCGCCAGGCTCTCGCGCGGCAACTCGCCGAAGCGCTCACGGTAGTGCGCCGCGAAGTCGCCCAGGTTGGCAAAGCCCCAGTGGCAGGCGATGTCGGCCACGCTCGCGCCGCCCACGGCATCGAGCAGCTCGTCCCGCGCGCGGTCGAGCCGGCGCTGCAGCACGAAGCGCATCGGCGACACGCCCAGGCGCTTGTCGAAGCCGCGCGACAGCGCACGCGCCCCGACACCCACCGCCCGCGTGATGTCGCCCAGCGTGGGCAATTGGTCGAGGTGCGCCTCGATGTAGTCGATGGCGCGCTGCACCGCCCCGGGCGCCTCCTGGGTGCGGGCCAGCTGCGGCGATTGCGCATGCGGCCAGACCATCAGCAGCTCGAGCAATGCCGCCTCCTGCCAGCGACGCTCCAGCACGGCACGCATCGGGTGCGCGACGGCAGGCACGGCGGCCAGCCGCGGCGCCAGGCCGGCCAGCCATTGCGCGGCCGGGCTGCCGCCGGGCACGTAGGCGTCGAAGCGCAGGCGTTGCGGGCGGTCGCTGCCGAGCAGCACGCGGCAGGCCTCGTCCATGTCGGCCATCGTGACGCGCAGGTTGACCAGCCGCATGTCGCTCGACATCGGAATCCGCCGCAGGTCGTCCGGGTCGAGGGCGCTGGCGTCGCCGACCTGCGCCGGCTGGCTGCCCACCGCGCTGCGGCCCTGCACGAGCAGCGCAAAGGCCCAGAAGTCGCGCTGCGTGATGTTGCGGGCCACCGCCGGGCAGCCGTACTGGATGCGCGAGACGTTCAACCCGCCGAGGTCGAAGCCCGACAGCCGCAGGTCGATCTCGGCGCGCGGGCGCAGCTCCAGCGCATGCGCGCCGTAGAGCTGCGCCACATGCTGGCGAGCCGCATCGGGGTCGTGCGTGCGGAACGCGGCGCGCCAGCGTCCGGGCGGCGGTCCTTCGGCGGCGACAGGCAACGGCAGGGGCGACGGCATGGCGATGGCGGGCGGAGGCCGGGGATGGCAACAGGCGCATGCTGATCCCCAGGCCCGCCGGCGTCAATGCGCCAGGCCACCGCCGCTGTCGCCTGCGTCACACCCAGAAGCCGTACCGGTTCGAGGTGCGGCCCAGCACCCCGTAGACGGCATCGACCAGGGACTGGCCCCGGTCGTTCAGCAGCGTACCCGGCCCCATGCGCGTCATCTGGTAGCCGAACGACATCTGCGCCTGCGGGTCGGCAAAGCCCAGGCTGCCGCCGAAGCCGGCGTGGCCGAAGGCCTGGGGCCCCAGGATCGCCGAGTTGCCGGGCGCCCTCGCCCGGTTGTCCATGCCGCCATGAAAGCCCAGCCCGAAGCGGCTCGCGAGCAAGGCCATGCGCTCGATCGGCGCAGCGGACTGGATCATGCCCAGCTGGGCCGTGTAGTCCTCCGGCAGCAGGCGCACGCCGTTCAACGCACCGCCGTTGGCCAGCGCCGCATACATCGTGGCGAGCCCGCGCGCGTTCGTCACGCCGCCGGCCGCGGGAATCTCGGCCTGCAGCGACGCCTTGGTGTTGTACGCGGGCGGCGTGTCGGGCGGCAGGCCGAGCCAGCCGCCGACATTGAAGAACATGGCCGCCTGCATCGAGGCCGGGTCGCGCGCGATCGCCTGGGCCACTGGATCGACCGGCAGCACTTCAGTGGCCGCCATCATCGGCGCGACGCGCGGCAGCACGGCTTCCGGCGTGCCGATCCAGAAGTCGATCCCCAGCGGCGCCGCCACGTGCCTGGCGAAGAAGGTGCCGAGCGACAGGCCGCTCACTCGCTTGACCAGCTCGCCGACCAGCCAGCCGAAGGTCATGCCGTGGTAGCCGTGGGCCGTGCCCGGTTCCCACCAGGGCGTGGCCGCCGCGAGCAGGCCGCTCATGTAGTCAGGATCGGCCCAGCCGCCGGGCCGCACCGGGGTGCTGAACGGAATGGCCGCCAGCCCGGCCGCATGCTGCAGCAGCATCCGCACCGTGATGACATCCTTGCCCTTCTCGGCGAACTCGGGCCAGTAGTAGGCGACCCACTTGTCGAGATCGAGCTGGCCCTGCGTCACGAGCATGTGCGCGCACAACGCCGTCGCGCCCTTGGTGCACGAGAACACCAGCGACACGTCGTCGCGCGCCCAGGGCACCGAGGGCCTGGCGGCCAGCGTGTCGGAGTGGCCGCCCCACAGGTCCACCACCGGCACGCCCTTGACGGTGACGGCGAGCGAGGCGCCGATCTCGCGGCGGTCGCGGAAGTTCGCCACGAAAGCGTCGAGCACCGGCTGGTAGGCCGGCGCCACATGGCCGCTCACGAGGCCGCCGTCGGGCAGCGGCTGAACCACCGGCGGGTTGACGGGCGCGATCCATATCGGGTTTTCGCCGGCGGACGCGCCGCCGCAGGCGTTCAGCGCACCGGCGGCGGCGGCGCCCAGCAGCGCGGCGCCGCCGCGCGAAAGAAAATGCCGCCGGCTGGCGGTCGAGGTGTCGGTCATCCGTGTCTCCAACCTCGCCTCAAACGGGCGAGTGCGAGGCAGTGTCAAAAGGCGTGGCGGCGACGTCTACCGCCCCGCGGACCCGCGCTGTCGCCGGACGGAACCGCTGCGCGTGGCTATCATGGTCCGCATGCCCGCCGCCCAGATTCCTGCCTTCCAGCTGCGCTCGCGCGATGGCGGCGCCGAAGAGAACATGGTGCTCGCGGGCATCTGGCGCCGTGCCTGGGTGTCGGCCAACCGCAGCGCCGTCCACGTCGAGCCCATCGGCCACTGGCTGCGGCGCGTGCAGACCGAATTCATCCCGCCCGCCGACGTGGTGCTGGCCGAGCGCGACGGCCAGGTGCTGGCCTTCATGGTGCTGCTCACGGCGCGCGAGTACGTGGCCCAGCTGTTCGTCGAACCGCACCTGCGCAGCCAGGGCCTGGGCAAGGCGCTGCTCGACGAGGCCTGCGTGCGCATGCCGCACGGCTGGCGGCTGCACGTGGCCGTCACCAACACCGAGGCGCAGCGCTTCTACGAACGCTACGGCCTCGTGCGCGGCGCGGTCGACCGCCACCCCGGCAGCGGACGCGAACGCATCGCCTACCATTGGTCGCCCAGCCGCGCGCCCTGGCGCACGGGCTGACACCCTCCGCACTTCCTTCCTGCCCCATGCGCATCCGCATCGACCACATCGCCCTCTGGACCACCGACCTCGAACGCTGCAAGCGCTTCTACGTCGACTACTTCGGCGCCACCGCCGGCGCCGGCTACGTCAACCCGGCCAAGGGCTTCGCCTCGTGCTTCCTGAGCCTGGGCGACGGCGCGCGCATCGAGGCCATGACCACGAGCACCCAATCGCCCGTGGTCGCCGAGGCCGGCGCGCAGCGCATGGGCTGGACGCATCTCGCGATCTCGGTCGGCTCCGACGCCGAGGTCGATGCGCTCACGCAGCGGCTGAAGGCCGACGGCTATCCGCTGCTCGACGGCCCGCGCCGCACCGGCGACGGCTACTACGAGAGCGTGGTGCTCGACCCGGACGGCAACCGCATCGAGATCACGTCATGAGCGCTTTCGTCCAGAGCCTGCACGAGACCTTCGAACGCCTCGGCCGCATCGAGACCCGTCGCATGTTCGGCGGCCACGGCGTGTGGCACGAGGGCCGCATGATCGCGCTCGTCGCCAAGGACACGCTGTACCTCAAGTCCGATGCCGGCAGCGCCGCGCACTTCGATGCACTGAACCTGCCGCCCTTCACCTACGTGCGCGCGGGCAAGGAGATGCCGATGTCGTACCGACTGGCGCCGGCCGACCTGTTCGAAGACCGCGAGGAAGCGGCGCGCTGGGGCCGCTTGGCCTACGAGGCCGCGCTGCGTTCGGGCCAGCCGCCGAAGCCGAAGAAGCCCAAACCTAAGACAACTCTCAAGGCCGCGAAAGCGAAGACCCGGTGAACGCCCCCCACAACAACAGCCACCGGCTCCCGCCCCTTCCCGAACGTGAACAGATCGCGCTGCTCGCCCCCTTCGACAGCCTCGACCTGAAAGACATCGTGGTCGTCAGTTCGCTCGCCGAAGCCGAGCGCGCCGCCGACGAATTGCTCGACGCCGGCGTGGCGGGCTTCGACACCGAGTCGCGCCCCACCTTCGCGAAGAACGAAGTGTCGACCGGCCCGCACGTGGTGCAGTTCGCCACGCGCGACACGGCCTGGCTGTTCCAGCTGCACCGCGACGAATGCAACCCCGTGGTCGCGGGCCTGCTCGCGTCCACCGAACTGCGCAAGGTCGGCTTCGGGCTTTCGAGCGACCTGTCGCTGATCCGCCTGCGGCTGGCCATTGCGCCGCAGGCCGTGTTCGACATCGACGACGAGTTCCGCCGGCGCGGCTACCGCCGCTCGGTGGGCGTGAAGACGGCGGTGGCGCTGATGTTCAACCGACGCTTTGCCAAGTCGCGCAAGGCGACCACCTCGAACTGGGCGCACAAGCAGCTCACCGAGTCGCAGATCCGCTACGCGGCCAACGACGCCTATGCGTCGCTGCGCGTGTTCGACGCGCTCTTTCCGAACGACTGAACCTCCGCCCTCAGTCGCGCCCCGCTTCGAGGATCGCCTGCGCCAGCCGCAGCGGGTTCGAGAAGAACATCTCGTGGCTGCCGGGGCACTCCACGAGCCGGAACAACCCCAGCCGCTCCGACAGCCGCGGATGCCACGGCAGGCTGTGCGGCAGCGCCGTGTCCTGCTGGCAATTGACGTACGACTTGCCTAGCGCCAGCGCCGCCAGCGGCTGCTTCAACTGGATCTTGTCGGTGAATGTGCGGTACGGGTGCGGGTTGAGCTTGTTGTAGGCGGACTGCGCCAGCGCGAGGTCGGCGTCGTTGATGAAGGCCTCGCGCCAGATCTCGAAGGGCAGCATCACGGCGTTGTTGTTGGCGGCCGCCACCGCGTCGAACATGGTCACGTAGTGCGGCGGCACCATGTCGTTGAGCGCTTCGCCATCGAGCGGCACGAAGGCGTTGATGTAGACCAGCCGCCGCAGCCGCGCCGCGATGCGGTCGGCCACGCCCGAAATCACCATGCCGCCGTAGCTGTGGCCCACGAGCCGCACCTGCGTGAGGTCCTTGCCCTCGATGAAGCGGACCACCGAGGCGATGGCGTCGGCCAGGCCGGTGCTCGCGCGGTCGTCGCCGGGGTTGTTGCCTGCCACGGTGGGGCAATGCACGGTGTGGCCGGCCGCGCGCAGGCCGTCGGCCACGGCCTCCATTTCGGCGCCGGTGTGCCAGGCGCCGTGAACCAGAACATAGGTGTCGGACATGGGTGTCTCCTTCGTTGGATGCTTCGTTGGGGGATGAGCCGAGGGCGACTGTAGAAAAAGCGATGCATCGCGGATGGCCGTTGCCTGCCAGGGCGATGGCCGATTCGCGCCACCGGTCTTTCTGTGCCGTGGGTTGCCTCGATTCAATAATTCAAAGATACTTGAATAATGGAAGAAAACGATGTGGTACGCGCCTTGGGCGCACTCGCGCAACCCGTGCGCCTGCGGGTGTTCCGTGCCTTGGTGGTCGCCGGGCCCGACGGGCTGACGCCGGGTGCGCTGACCGAAGCGCTGGCGGTGTCGGCCACGGGGCTGTCCTTTCACCTCAAGGAGCTGGTGAACGCGAGCCTCGTCTCGCAGGAGCGCCAGGGGCGCAACCTCATCTACCGCGCGTCGTTCGAGCGGATGAACGGCCTGCTCGGCTACCTCACCGAGAACTGCTGCCAAGGGGAGCCTTGTCTTCCGGCGAGCACCTGCGACTGCTGACCATGAAAGCTTGTGCTGTTGCACGCCGAGTGCGTGTGCTCTGGCGTGCTCCCGCCGACGGGGCACCTTGCTCCGCGAATGTCCTCCGGCCTGCGGCCTCCCCCTTGATTTCGCTGCGCAAGGCACCCCATCGACGTGAGCGTTGGGCAGTGCAGTCGTTGATCGGCGAGCACTACCAGCAGCGTGCCCCTGTGCACAGGGCACTGGGTGCTTCCCGCAGCGAAATCAAGGAGGAGCCGAAGGCGGGGGACATTCGCGGAGGGAAGTACCCGGTGGCCTGTGCACGCGCCCTGAAAAAATGACCACCGCCCTCCTCATCTTCGCCGGCACATTGCTGCTCGTCATCTGGCAGCCCCGCGGCCTCGGCATCGGCTGGAGCGCCTCGCTGGGCGCCGTCATCGCCCTGCTCTTCGGCGTGGTGCAGCTCACCGACATCCCCGTCGTCTGGGCCATCGTCTGGAACGCCACCGCGACCTTCATTGCCGTCATCCTCATCAGCCTGCTGCTCGACGAGGCCGGCTTCTTCGAGTGGGCTGCGCTGCACGTGGCCCGCTGGGGGCGCGGCAACGGCCGGCGGCTGTTCGCCTTCATCGTGCTGCTGGGCGCCGCGGTCTCGGCCCTCTTTGCCAACGACGGCGCGGCGCTGATCCTCACGCCCATCGTGATGGCGATGCTCGTGGCGCTCGGCTTCACGCCGGCGACCACCCTGGCCTTCGTCATGGCGGCGGGCTTCATCGCCGACACGGCCAGCCTGCCGCTGATCGTGTCGAACCTCGTGAACATCGTGTCGGCCGACTTCTTCGGCATCGGCTTCAACGCCTACGCCTCGGTGATGGTGCCGGTCAACGTCGCGGCCGTGCTCGCGAGCCTGGGCGTGCTGCTGTGGTGCTTCCGGCGCGACATTCCCGCGCACTACGACATGGCCCGCCTCAAGCAACCCGCCGATGCGATCCGCGACCGCGACACCTTCCGCGCCGGCTGGGTCGTGCTCGCGCTGCTGCTCGTGGGCTTCTTCGGCCTGGAGCCGCTGGGCGTTCCGGTGAGCGCCGTGGCCGCCTTCGGCGCTGTGATCCTGCTCGCGGTGGCGGCGCGCGGCCCGGTGATCGGCACACGCCAGGTGCTGCGCGGCGCACCCTGGCAGATCGTCGTCTTCTCGCTGGGCATGTACCTCGTGGTCTACGGGCTGCGCAACGCCGGGCTCACCGGCCAGATCGCCACGCTGCTGAACCTGTTCGCGCAAGGCGGCGTCTGGGGCGCGGCCATGGGCACCGGCTTTCTCGCGGCGGTGCTCTCCTCGGTCATGAACAACATGCCGACCGTGCTGGTCGGCGCGCTGTCGATCGAGGCCTCGGGCGCGGTGGGCCTCGTGAAGGAGGCCATGGTCTACGCCAACGTGATCGGCTGCGACCTCGGCCCGAAGATCACGCCCATCGGCAGCCTGGCCACGCTGCTGTGGCTGCACGTGCTCTCTAAAAAGGGCATGACCATCACCTGGGGCCACTACTTCCGCATCGGCATCGTGCTGACCCTGCCCGTGCTGGCCGCCACGCTCGCCGCGCTGGCGCTGCGGCTCAGCCTCGGCTGACCCATTTTTTTCTTCTCAAAGAGCTTGCCATGAGCGACATCACCATCTATCACAACCCCGCCTGCGGCACCTCGCGCAACGTGCTCGCGCTGATCCGCAACACGGGCGACGAGCCCACCGTCATCGAGTACCTGAAGACCCCGCCCGACCGCGCCACGCTCACGCAGCTGATCGCGGCGATGGGCGTGCCCGTGCGCGAGGTGCTGCGCCAGAAGGGCACGCCGTACGACGAGCTGGGCCTGGGCGATCCCAAGTGGAACGACAACCAGCTCGTCGACTTCATGTTGCAGCACCCGATCCTCATCAACCGCCCCATCGTCGTCACGCCGCTGGGCACGCGCCTGTGCCGCCCTTCGGAAGCCGTGCTCGACATCCTGCCCAAGCCGCAGCAAGGCGCGTTCGCCAAGGAAGACGGCGAAGCCGTGATCGACGCGAAAGGCCAGCGTGTCGCCAAGCCCTGATCTGCCCCATGTCGACGCCGATGCGTTCCATGTCCCCCGCCTGCAGGAGCTTCTGCCCGCCGAACGCGCCACGCACGCGCCGCGCATCCTGCTGCTGTACGGCTCGCTGCGCGAGCGCTCCTACAGCCGCCTGCTGACCGAAGAGGCCGCGCGCCTGCTGCGCGCGATGGGCGCCGAGCCCCGCATCTACGACCCGCGCGGCCTGCCGCTGCCCGACGGCGAACCCGAAGACCATCCGAAGGTGAAGGAACTGCGCGATCTCGCGCAGTGGGCCGAGGGCATGGTGTGGACCTCGCCCGAACGCCACGGCGCGATGACCGGGATCATGAAGGCGCAGATCGACTGGATTCCACTGGCCGTCGGCTCGGTGCGGCCCACCCAGGGCAAGACGCTCGCGGTGATGGAGGTGTCGGGCGGCTCGCAGTCGTTCAACGCGGTGAACCAGCTGCGCGTGCTGGGCCGCTGGATGCGCATGATCACCATCCCCAACCAGTCGTCGGTGGCCAAGGCGTTCCTCGAGTTCGACGACGCGGGCCGCATGAAGCCCTCGCCCTACTACGAGCGCGTGGTCGACGTGATGGAAGAGCTGGTGAAGTTCACGCTGCTCACGCGCGATTGCGCGGACCACCTGGTCGACCGCTACAGCGAGCGGCGCGAGAGTGCGGAGGCCCTGTCCAAGCGGGTCAACCTGCGCAGCATTTAGACACAGGGCCGGCAAGCTTCTTGCAACGGGGACGCCCGTTGCCCGGGCAACTCCCATGGCGGCGCGCGGCGCACCCACGTAGATTCCAGCGTAGAAAAGAGCGTCCGTTTCCGTCGCTTTCCCCACTTTGGCCCCGCAGGAGTGTCCATGGACGCATGGTCGAGTCAGCAACTGTCCCCGCTGTACAGGCGCGAGGTCTTCCGCTCGCGCGAGGCCGAAGAGACGCACGCGCGCGTGGCCCATGAGCTGAAGCCGCACCGCAGCGTGTGGCGCTCGGGCGATGTCGACGCGATCTTCTGCCGCGCCGAGATGAGCGCACTGTCGCTGTGCATCCTGCGCTATGGCTGCGACGTCGACATCGAGCCCGACGCGCTCGGCAACTTCGTGCTGGTGCAGATGCCGCTGCGCGGCCGCGCCGACATCCACACCGGCGGACAGACTCTGCAGATCCACCCCGGCCAGGGCGCCATCATTTCCGCCCACAAGCCGGTGCGACTGCGCTGGCACGCCGACTGCGAACAGCTGATGCTGAAGATCGAGCTCAGCCGCCTGCAGGAGGTGGCGCGCCATGCCTTCGCGCTGCGTGGCGGCGACACCGTGGGCGAGATCGATTTCGACATGCCCCTGCGCCTGGACGACGCGGCGGGCACGCAGTGGTGCCGCATGGTGGCGAGCCTGGCTTCGCTGCTGCCGCCCACCGAGTTCGAGCGCTACGACCCGCGCTGGCTCGCGCACTGCGAAGACAACCTCATGCTCTACCTGCTGTGCCACCGGCCCAACTCGGTGCTGCAGCGGCACGCCGACGCGCAGCGCGGCACCGAGGAAACCAGCCTGCGGCAGCTGCGGCGGGCCGAAGAGTTCATGCGCGAGCGGCTCGACTCGCTGCTCTCGCTCGAAGACGTGGCACAGGCCGCGGGCGTCACGCGCCGCGGCCTCGCCCTGCTCTTCAGGCGCCACCGCGACCTGTCGCCCGGCGAGGTGCTGCGCAACATGCGGCTCGATGCCGCGCACGCACTGCTGACGCGGCACGACGGCGCCAGCGTCACCGAGGTGGCGCTGAACTGCGGCTTCTCGCACCTGAGCCGCTTTGCCGCCTGCTACCGCGAGCGCTTCGGGCAGTTGCCGCGCGACACCTCACGCGACCCCGCGCGGCTGCCCGCCGCGCGGCACTGAACACGCATCCTCAGGACTTCATCGCGCACTGCGCGGCGGTGCGATCCTGGTAGCGCTCCAGCACGGTGCCGATCACCTTGTTGGCGATGCGTCCGCTGCCGTCCTTGGCGACCACGCGCAGGTAGTAGTTCTGGATCGGGAAGTTGTTGGGGCCGTAGCGGAAATCGCCGCGCACCGATTTGTAGTTGGCCGCCTTGATCGCCTTGAGCAGCGCGGGCTTGTCGGCCACCTTGCCGCCGACGTCGCGCACGGCCGCATCCATCGCCATGAGCACGTCGTAGGCCTGGCCGGCATAGAACGACGGGTTGCGCCCGTTGTTCTGCTGGCGGAACGCGGCCACGAAGCGCTGGTTGGCCGGGTTGTCGAGGTCGAACGACCAGTGCGCGGTGTTGAACAGGCCCAGCATCGGCTCGCCGACGGCGGGGATCATGTCCTCGTCGGCCGAGAAGGCGGTGGAGATCAGCGCCACGTCTTTCGAGAGCCCCGCGCCGACGAACTGCTTGATGAAGCTCACGCCCATCGCGCCGGGCAGGAAGAAGTACAGCGCATCGGGCTTCGAGGCGCGGATCTGCGCCAGCTCGGCCGAGTAGTCGAGCTGACCGAGCTTGGTGTACAGCTCGTCGCCCACGGCGCCCTTGAAGGTGTGCTTGAAGCCGTTGATGGCGTCCTTGCCGCCGGGGTAGCTGGGCGCGATCATCGCGACCTTCTTGAAGCCCTTGTCGCTCGCGAACTTGCCGGCCGACTCGTAGTACGCGTCGTTCGGGTACGAGGCGCCGAAGAAGTACGGGTTGCAGCGCGCGCCCGAATAGTCGCTCGGGCCGGTGTTGCTCGACAGGTAGGGCACCTTGGCGGCGAAGAGCGGCGGGCCGACGGCCAGCGCGACCGACGAGCCGACGGGCCCGGTGAACAAATCGATCTTGTCGCGCAGCAGCATGCGCTCGACCACCTGGCGCGCCATCTCGGGGTTGCCGGCCGTGTCGGCCTCGACGAACTCCACCGGCACGCCGCCGAGCTTGCCGCCCAGCTGTTTCATCGCCACGGCGAAGCCGGCCTTGGCCTCGGCGCCGCCGACGGCGAAGGGGCCGGACAGGTCCATCGCCAGGCCGACTTTCACGGTCTGCGCGGTCTGCGCCTGCGCGGGTAAAGCCAGCGCGCCCACCAGAAGGGTGAGCGCGCACAAGACGGATCGGGGCGTGGCCTGCGACATGAAAGGTCTCCTCGGGGTGAGTTCGTTGAACGTGGGGGGGGCAGCAAATGCAGGGCGCAGTCTCTGTGCGGCAGCGACGCCCCGCTATCCGTTTCGTGCGGCGCAAACCGCTGCACGAAATGGACAGACAACAGGCCGGCGCGCTCCCCAGAATCGCCGCCGACCCCACCACTTCAAGAGACGAACCGATGAGCGACACCATCGACATCCCGGCCGGCGACGGCACCCAGACCTTTCGCGGCTACCTGGCCCTGCCGGCCTCGGGGCGCGGCCCCGGCATCGTGCTGTGCCAGGAGATCTTCGGCGTCAATGCCTACGTGCGCGAGGTGGCCGACCTCTATGCGCAGGAAGGCTACGTGGTGCTCGCGCCCGACCTGTTCTGGCGCATGGAGCCCGGTGTCGATCTGGGCTACTCGCCCGAAGACTGGCAGCGCGCCTTCGGCTTCTTCCAGAAGTTCGACATCGAGGCCGGCGTGGCCGACGTCACGGCGAGCGTGAAGGCGCTGCGCGCGCACCCGGCCTGCACCGGCAAGGTCGGCGCGCTGGGCTTCTGCCTCGGCGGCAAGCTGGCCTATCTGGCCGCCGCCCACTCGGGCGTGGACGCGGCCGTGGGCTACTACGGCGTGGGCATCGAAGGTGCGCTCGACCTCGTGCCGCAAATCAAATGCCCGATCGCCCTGCACTTCGCGGAGCTCGACCAGTTCTGCCCGCCCGAGGCCCGCGCCCAGGTGCTCGAAGCCTTCGCCGGCAAGCCCGATGCGCAGATGTACGTTTACCCCGGCGTCGACCATGCGTTTGCACGCACCGGCGGCGACCATTTCGACAAGCCCTCCACGCTCATGGCGCACCAGCGCTCGATGGCGCTGTTCAAGGAGGCGATCGGCCCTGTGTACGACCTCTCGGCGCTGTGGGACAAGCACTGCGAGTACGAGTTCGCCACGCGCGACGTGGTCGCCACCATGGCCACGATGGTGAGCGAGCCCTACGTGAACCACATCCCGACCATGACCGGCGGCGTGGGCGCCAAGGAGCTGTCGCGCTTCTACAAGCACCACTTCATTCCGAGCACGCCGCCCGACACGCGGCTCACGCCCATCTCGCGCACCGTGGGCGCCACGCAGATCGTGGACGAGATGCTGTTCAGCTTCACCCACACGGTCGAGATCGACTGGCTGCTCCCAGGCATCGCGCCCACCGGCAAGCCGGTGGAGATTCCGCTCGTGGCCATCGTGAAGTTCCGCGGCGACAAGCTGTACCACGAGCACATCTACTGGGACCAGGCCAGCGTGCTGGTGCAGATCGGCCTGCTCGATCCGAAGGGCCTGCCCGTGGCCGGCGCCGAGACGGCGCGCAAGCTGGTCGACGAAACGCAGCCGTCGAACACGCTGATGCCGCGCTGGGAAAAATCGACCGGCCTCACCATCGCCGACCCGGCGCTTCCCCTGGGATGAGCAGCGCCTCCGACATGCTGGCGCTGGTCGTGGACGCGGTTACGCCGCTCACCCCGGCCATCAAGGCCTTCGTGCTGCGCTCGGCCAGCGGCGAGCCGCTGCCGCCGTTCACGCCGGGCGCGCACCTGGGCGTGCAGGTGGTGCAGGCCAACGGCCATCCGGGCCAGCGCGCGTATTCGCTCGCCAAGCCGCACGACGGCTCCGACCGCTGCGAAATCGCCGTGCTGTGCGAACCGCAGGGCGCGGGCGGCTCGGCCTGGATGCACGCGCTGCAACCCGGCACCGCGCTGGCCGCGCACGCGCCGCGCAACGACTTCGCACTGCACGCGGGCAGCGCGCCGCCGTTGCTCATCGCCGGCGGCATCGGCATCACGCCGCTGCTGTGCATGGCGCGCTCGCTCGCGGCCGAAGCCCGCCCCTTCGACTTCGTCTACGCCACGCGCAGCGAAGAAGCCACGGCCTACCTGCACGAGGTGCGCGCGCTCGGTGGCATGGTGGTGCACGACGGCGGCGACCCGGCGCGCGGCCTCGACCTGCGCGCGCTGCTGGCCGCGCCCGTGCCCGGTCGCCACCTGCATGTGTGCGGCCCGCGCGGCATGGTGCAGGCCGTGGTCGACACCGCCCGCGCGCTCGGCTGGCCCGACGACCACGTGCACTTCGAACTCTTCGCCGGCGCCATCGAGCAGGCGGGCGATGCGCCCTTCGAGGTGCGCACGCTGCGCTCGGGCAAGACGCTGACCGTGGCGCCCGACCAGAGCCTGCTCGACGTGCTCATCGCCGCCGGCCTGGACCCGCTGTACGACTGCCGCCAGGGCGACTGCGGCGTGTGCGTGGTGGACGTGGTCGAGGGCGTGCCCGACCACCGCGACCACAACCTCAGTCCGCGCGAGAAGGCGGACGGCAAGACCTTGTGCACCTGCGTGTCGCGCGCCAAGACGCCGCACCTGGTGCTCGACATCTGATGACGTTTCAGGAGACCCACCCGATGAATTCCGTGATCCCCATCATCCCCATCGCGGCGACAAGCCCGATCGACATCCAGTCGCTCGTGCAGCCCGACCGCGTGCACAAGCGCGTCTACACCGACCCCGCCATCTTCGAGCTGGAAATGGACCGCGTGTTCGGCCAGGCCTGGATCTACGTCGGCCACGAAAGCCAGGTGCCCAAGCCCGGCGACTACTTCACCACCCGCCTGGGCCGCGAGCCCGTGGTGATGGTGCGCCACACCGACGGCCAGGTGCACGTGATGTTCAACCGCTGCCCGCACAAGGGCGCCAAGCTCGTGCCCGACGGCAGCGGCAGCGCCGGCAAGTTCCTGCGCTGCCTGTACCACGGCTGGACCTTCAAGTGCGACGGCAGCCTGCTGTCGGTGCCGCTGCGCAGCGGCTACGAATGCACCGCGCTCGACCTGAAAGACCCGCAGTACGGCGTGCGCAAGGTGGCGCGCGTGGCTTCGCACCGCGGCTTCGTGTTCGCCAGCCTGTCGGAAGACGGGCCCGAGCTGAAAGACTTTTTGGGCGGCGTGGCCACGTCGCTCGATAACTTCTGCGACCGCGCGCCGGAGGGCGAAGTGGAGGTGGCCGGGGGCGTTCAGCGCGTGATCCAGCGCAACAACTGGAAGATCTTCTTCGAGAACCTGCACGACACCATCCATGCCGTGGCCACGCACGAGTCGTCGTGGCGCGCGGCCAAGGAAGAGCACGAGGCCATGCCGGCCGGCACGCCCAAGCCCTTCGAGGTGGTGATCGTCGACGGCAACGGCGAGCCGCTGGAGTTCTGGGAGAAGCTGGAGCTCAAGGGCTACGACCACGGCCACGGCTTCATGGAAGGCATCTTCGTGCCGCCGACCGACCCGGTGAGCCTGGCCTACGTGGCCTCGCTCGAAGCCGCGAAGGGCGCCGAAGAGGCCGATGCGATCCTGCGCGTGAACCGGCACAACACCATCGTCTACCCGAGCTGCTCGCCGCACACCTCGTTCCAGCAGATCCGCGTGATCCGGCCGCTGTCGGTGGACCGCACGCTGGTCGAGATCTTCAGCTTCCGGCTCAAGGGCGCACCGGAGGCCACCTTCCAGCGCACGCTCAAGTACACCAACATCGTCAACTCGCCCTCGTCGAACGTGATGCCCGACGACCTGGAGGCCTACAACCGCGTGCAGGAAGGCCTGGGCTCCGACGGCGGCGACTGGGTCAGCATGCACCGCGCTGCGGGGCGCGACCAGCCGCTGCCGGGCGGGCGCGCGTCCAACGGCAACAGCGAGATGCCCTCGCGCAACATGTTCGCGGCGTGGGCCGGCTACATGGGCGTCGACACGGGTGCACAGACCGGGAGCGCCGAATGAACTTCCGCGACTGGAACGAACAGCAGGACCTCACGCAGTTCCTGCACCACGAAGCACGCCTGCTCGACGAGCACCGCTGGGACGAATGGCAGAAGCTCTTCACGCCCGACGGCCTGTATTGGGTGCCGCTGGTGCACGGCCAGGCCGACCACCTGAACCACGCCTCGCTGTTCTGCGAGGACGCCCTGCTGCGCTCGATGCGCGCGCGGCGGCTCGAGCAGGCCCGCGCCTATTCGCAACAGCCGCCCACGCGCACCGTGCACGTGCTGGGCAACATCGCGCTCGAAGCACGCGACGACGCGGGCTGCACCGTGCGCTCGACCTTCCTGCTGCTGGAGTGGCGCAAGACCGAGCAGCGCACCTTCGGCGGCAGCGTGCTGCACACGCTGCGCCGCGCCGACGACGGCTGGCGCATCCAGACCAAGCGCGTCGACCTCGTCAACTGCGACGCGCCGCACGAAGCCCTGCAGGTGTTCCTGTGAAGGCCGCACTGCTGGCGATGCACTACCAGAACGACGTGCTGCACGTCGACGGCAAGGTGCGCGTGGGCGTGGCCGCCGACGACCCGGCGCGCCCGCGCCTCATCGCCTCGGCCGCGCGGCTCATCGCCGGGGCACGCGCGAACGGCGTGCCAGTGATCTTCGTGCGCATCGCCTTCGCGCCGGACTACGCGGACTGCCTGCGCAACTGCACGCTGTTCCGCCGCGTGGCCGAGAGCGGCGCGGTGCAGGAGGGCAGCTGGGGCGCGGGCTTCTACGACGAACTCGCGCCGCGACCGGGCGAGGCCGTCGTCACCCACAAGCGCAACAACCCCTTCTGGGCCAGCGGGCTCGAAGAGGCGGTGCGCACCACCGGCGCCAGTCGCCTGTACGTGGCCGGCATCGCCACCAACCACGTCGTCGAGCACGGCGCGCGCCATGCGAGCGACCTGGGCTACGACGTGGCGGTGGTCGCCGACGCCTGCAGCACCGCGCAGGCGCATCTGCAGGCGGCGAGCCTGGAAACCCTGGCGATGCTCGCGGACGTGGTGCGCGTCGACGATGCCGTCGCGCAGATGGGAGGCCGCGCATGACCCCGCTGCAAGGCAAGGTCGCGGTCGTGACCGGCGCCGCCGCGCTGCTGGGCAGCGCCATCGTGCGCGCCTTCGTGCAGGCCGGTGCGCGCGTGGTGGCGGTCGACATCGACACGGCGCGCGGCGCCGCACTGGCCGCCGACGTGGGCGCGGGCTGCCGCTTCGTCGCCTGCGACATCGCCTCGGACGACGCGCTCGATGCGCTCGTGGCCGGCACGCTGCGCTCCGAAGGCCGCATCGACTTCCTCATCAACAACGCCGTGGTCTACGGCGATGCAGGCCTGGATGCCGCGCGCGCCGACTGGCTGGCCGCGCTGAACGTCAACCTGGTCTCCGGCGCGATGCTGGTGCAGAAGACTGCCGACGCGCTGGCCGCGCACGGCGGCGCCATCGTGAACATGGGCAGCGTCGGCGGCAAGTTCGGCGCGGCGGGCCGGGCGCTGTACCCGGCGGCCAAGGCCGCCATCCTGCAGCTCACGCGCAACCAGGCCGCCACGCTGGCGCCGCGAGGCGTGCGGGTGAACTCGGTGTCGCCGGGCTGGACGTGGTCGGACGCGCTGTCGCGCATGACGGACGGCGACCGCGCACGCGCCGACCGCGTCGGCGCGCCGATGCACCCGCTGGGCCGCGTGGGCGACGGCGACGACGTGGCGCAGGTGGTGCTGTTCCTGTGCTCGGACGCGGCGCGCTTCGTGACCGGTGCGGACATCCCGGTCGACGGCGGCTTCTCGATGCTGGGGCCCGACCAGGGGCGGTCGGCGCGCGACTGGTTCGAGACGTAGTTCAGCCGCGCGACTGCCGCAGCGCGCCCGGCGTGCCGCCCAGATGGCGGCGGCACAAGCGCACGAAATGCGAGGCGTCGGCCAGCCCGACGCGCAGGCCGATCTGCGCCACGCTCAGGCGGTCGAAGCGCGCATCGGCCAGCATGCGCTGCGCCACCTGCATGCGGCAGGCGGCCAGCGCGTTGGCGAAAGTGGTGGTGCCATCCCCTGCCCCTTCCGCGAGGCAGCGGTGCAGGCTGCGCTCCGAAATGCCGAGCCCCTGCGCCACGGCCGCGGCCGTGAGGCCCGGCTCGGCATGGCGCTCGCGCGTGGCGTCGAGCACGCGCTGGCGCAAGGCGGCGCGGCCACAGGCGTCGGGCACCGCCACGCCGGGGCCGAGCGCTAAGGCCAGCAGGCCGCCGAGCTGGTCGGCCAGCAGCGCCGCCGGCAGCGGCGGCCGCAGGGCCACCTCGGGCGACAGCGCCTGCGCGAAGCCGCTGAGCGCCGCGCCCCAGCCGCTGTGGCCGTCGATGCGGCGCGCCACGTGGTCGCCGGCATCGGGCAGCCACGACTCGACCCACGCGGTCGGCAGCTCGATCGACACGGTGTCGGCCGACTGCTGCAGGTGAAAGGCGTAGCAGCGGCGCGAATCGACCAGCACCGCGTCGCCGGGCAGCAGGCGCGCCGAGCGCTCTTCCTGCACCGCGACCCAGGGCGAGTCGGCCTTGCACAGCAGGTAGTAGAAGTTGTGGCGGCTGTGGGCGATGGCGCGGCGGGTGCGGTACACGTCCTGCGCGCTGCCGCGCACGCGGTTCACGTGCAGCGGCCCGAGCGGCGCGGATTCGAGCGAGGCGCCGAATCGGCCGGCCAGCGGGCTGGTCACGTCCATCTCGAGAAAGCCTTCGCAGACCGCGCCGATCCAGTAGTCCAGCCGCTGCGGCGGCGGCACGGTGTCGGTCGACCAGGTGTGGATCGCAGCAGGGGCTGCGGGCATGGCGGCGGAAGTCATCCCGCCAACATAGCCAGCCCGGGCCCGTTTGCCAAGCGGGTATAGACGCCCTCCGACGCCGCACCGCGCGGGTGCCCGGCACAATGGCCCGCTTCATCCACCGCACACGCACGAAGGGCCTGACACACATGAGCAAGCAAAGCGATTTCGGATTGATCGGCCTGGCCGTGATGGGACAGAACCTGGTGCTGAACGTGGAAAGCCGCGGCTTCCAGGTCAGCGTCTACAACCGCACCGAGGCCACCACCGAGGCCTTCCTTGCCGCCAACCCCGGCAAGAAGCTCGTGGGCGCGAAGACGCTCGAGGAGTTCGTCCAGAGCCTGGCCAAGCCCCGCAAGATCCAGATCATGGTGAAGGCCGGTGCGCCGGTCGACCAGGTGATCGAACAGCTGATCCCGCTGCTCGACAAGGATGACATCGTCATCGACGGCGGCAACAGCCTGTACACCGACACCGAGCGCCGCGACGCCTACCTGAGCAGCAAAGGCCTGCGCTTCATCGGCGCGGGCGTGTCGGGCGGCGAGGAAGGTGCGCGCAAGGGGCCGTCGATCATGCCGGGCGGGCCGCTCTCCACGTGGGAGGTGATGAAGCCGATCTTCGAGAGCATCGCGGCCAAGGTGGACGGCGAGCCCTGCGTGATCCACATCGGCCCGGGCGGCGCGGGCCACTACGTGAAGATGGTGCACAACGGCATCGAGTACGGCGACATGCAGCTGATCTGCGAGGCCTACAGCCTGTTCAAGGCCGCCGGCTTCACGACCGACGAGATGGCCGCCATCTTCAACGAATGGAACGAGGGCGAGCTGCAGAGCTACCTGATCCAGATCACCGCCAAGGCGCTCGAACAGAAAGACCCGGAAACCGGCCAGCCGATCGTCGACCTCATCCTCGACAAGGCCGGCCAGAAAGGCACGGGCCAGTGGACGCTGCTGAACGCGGCCGAGAACGCGGTGGTCATCAGCACCATCAACGCCGCGGTCGAGGCGCGCGTGCTGTCGTCGCAGAAGAAGCAGCGCGTGGCGGCCAGCCAGCTGCTGCAGGGGCCGAAGATCGAACTGTCGCTGGAGAAAAAGGCGCTGGTGACCAAGGTGCACGACGCGCTCTACGCCTCGAAAGTCATCAGCTACACGCAGGGCTTCGACCTCATCCAGACGATGGGCGAGAAGAAGGGCTGGAAACTCGACCTGGGCGGCATCGCGTCGATCTGGCGCGGTGGCTGCATCATCCGTGCACGATTTTTGAACCGCATCACCGACGCCTTCCGCACCGACCCGGCGCTGGGCAACCTGATGCTCGACCCGTTCTTCCAGGACCTGCTGAACCGCACGCAGCAGAACTGGCGCGAGGTGGTGGCGCTGGCAGTGAGCAACGGCATTCCGGTGCCGGCCTTCAGCGCCTCGCTGGCCTACTACGACAGCTACCGCACGGCCCGCCTGAGCGCGAACCTGTTGCAGGCGCAGCGCGATTTCTTCGGGGCGCACACGTACGAGCGCGTGGACAAGCCCGAAGGCCAGTTCTTCCATACGGACTGGCCCGAAGTCATCGGCTGAACGCGCGCCGGTGACCGCGGTGGCGTCGCTTCACGGCGACTTCACCCGGACTTCATGGGATGCCCCCATGGACCCTGCCAGAATCAAGGCCATGCGCCGCCGGGGGGCGGCGCTGCCTTCATGCAGGGTAGGGATTCATGGACACAAGAAAAAAATGGATGGTCGCGGGCGTCGCGGCCATCGTGCTGGTGGGTGCGGGCGTGGCCTTCGTCAAGATGCGGCGCTCGCACTTCGACGGCGACATCAACGCCCTCAACGTGGACCTGTCGGCACCGTATGCCTACATCGCCACCCCCGCGCTCTCGCGCCTGCCGCGCGACATCGTGCAGGCACCGGTGGTGCGCGACGTGCTCACCGAAGATTTCGCCTTCTATTACGAAGACCAGGAAGACCGGCTGAGCCTGCGCGGCGCGATCAAGCGCATCGCGTACGAGCGCGACACCACCTGGACCGACCAGCTGCTGGCCACGGCCCTGGACGAGCCCGCCGAAATGGCCTGGTGGCCCGATGCCAAGGGCGCCCCGCGCTACTGGGCACTGACCATGACCCGCGGCGCAGTGGCCACCGCCCTGCAGGGCCTGGCGGGCATCGCCGCCAAGGACTCGCAACTGAGCATCATCGGCACGCTGCGCGCCAACGGCCATGACGTCAACGCCTACGCGCTGGTGCTGTCGCCCCGCCGCACGCTGGTGCTGCTGTCGCAGGGCAACCGCGTGGTGGTGCTGAGCGACCCGGGCCTGCTGTTCAACAACGAAAGCCAGGCCAGCGGACCGGCCCTGGAGGTGGTCGAGGGCCTGCTGTCGGGCGACACCCGTTCGCAATCGGCCTGGCGCCGCGGCTTCGGGCTCGGTGAAGAAGGCGCCGCCGCCCCGGGCAGCTCGGCGATCGTGGCCGATGCCCGGTTGCTGTCCTTCGGCTACCAGCATTTCTTTCCGGGCGTGCAGGCCGTTCGCTTCGACGTCGCACCCAATGGCGCCGCGCTGCGCACGGCCGTGCGCGTGAAGGCGGCCGGCACCCTGCCCGCCGCACCGGGCGACCGCGAGCTGTGGTCCGCCCTGCCGGCCAACCCCGCGGCCTGCGTCATGCTGCCGGTCGAATGGGCGCAGATGGTCCCGCTGATGAAAGACGCCCCGGCGGCGCCGGACGCCGAGGCGATGAAGGCCCTGGCCGCGCAGTTCGACGGCCCCGCCGCCGTCTGCTGGTACGCCCGCTCGCAACTGCACACGCCGCTGTTCGTCGCGCAGATGAAAGCATCGGCCGGCCCCGAGACCGATGCCACGCTCGCCGGCCTGGCGCAGTGGCTGATCTCGACCGACGCCACGCGCACCGACCCGGCGGCCAAACCCGGCGTCGGCCAGTGGCAAAGCCAGGTGACCGGCCCCTGGGGGCCGTATGCCGACGGCGACGACAAGGCCTACCGGCCCACCCTGGCCCGGCAAGGCCGCTGGGTCGCGTTCTCGCCCGACGACAAGCTGGTCGAGCTGGCGCTGAACACCCAGGCCAAGCGTTACCCGGGCGTGGCCGACACGCTACCGCCGGCAGGTGGCGGTACCACGCTGGTGGTCGGCGCACCCACGCAGATCGCCGACCTGCTGCAGCGCGAGGCCATGGCCGTGCTGCCCGCCGACCAGGAGATCCTGCGCCAGGCGGCCCAGCAGCACCTGGTGCCGCGCCTGAACGCGCTGCGCAAGCTGCCGCCGGCACGGGCCGTGGCGCAGGGCGCAGGCGACGGCAACGGCTGGGTGCCGGTCGAGTGGCAGGCGATGTCGGCGGCGCCGCAGTCCAAGTGACGCACCGCGCCACCACCGCCGGCATCGATCGCCGGACGGCACTCGGCCGTGGCGCGGCGCTGGCGCTGGCGTCCGCGATGCCGGCGCTGCCCGTCCTGGCAGCCGATACACCCGCGCTCAACCGAGAACAGTCCGCACACTTTCGCGACTGGATGACGCTGCTGATCCACGAGCAGATCGAGCGCGGCCCCACGCCGCGCTGGACGCACCGCGACTGCGCGGGGCTGGTGCGCTTCTCGGTGGCCGAGTCGCTGCGCGAACACGACGTGGCCTGGCGCCGCGCCAACGGTTTGCTCGCGCGCCGCCTGCCACCCGACATCGACCCGGCCGCCGCCACGCCGCTGCGCAACACGTGGCGGCGCGCCGACGGCACGCGCGACGCCTACGTCGGCGCGCTCGAGCTGGTGCAGGAGAACACGCGCTTCGTCACGCGCCAGCTGCAGCAGGCGCTGCTGGGCGACATGCTGTTCTACGACCAGGGCGACGAGCAGCACCTCATGGTGTGGATGGGCAACTACATCGCCTATCACACGGGCCGCGTGCTGCCCGGCGACAACGGCCTGCGCGCCGTGCGCGCCACCCAGCTGCTCGGCTGGAGCGACACGCGCTGGCGCCCCACCGACGACAACCCCAATTTCGCCGGTGTCTACCGGCTCGCCTTTCTCGCACGATGACCATGCACACACCTGTCCCGTCCCCGTGGCCCCTGTGGCGGCGTCTTGTTCCACTGGCGCTCGCAGCGGCCACCGCGCTCACGGCGATGCAGCCGCTGGCGACGAACGCAGCGGACGAGCCACCACCCCAGCCGCTGGAGAACAGCCGCTCGGCCTACACCGGCGAGCCCTTCTTCCTGCTCTCCGACGCCACCTTCGCCAGCGACCAGACGGCCCGCGTGCGCCTGGAAGTGAACCAGCCTTCGGCGCTGGAACAGGTGGGCGGCGTGGACGTGCTGGTCTACAGGATTCCCGACGCCCTCGCCTTCCTGCAGAAGCAGAAGAACCTGCACCGCGTGCAGGTGGGTGCGCGCGCCGCCGACGAAGGCCTGGCCAACACGCTCACCCACCTGTGGGACAGCTGGGTCGTCAAGGCGCGCCTGGCCTGGCAGCAGATGTTCTCGGTCAACGCGCGCCGCGCCGTGACGCAGCAGGCGCCCGAACTGAAGACGCCCGCCAAGCTCAAGCAGCCCTCGGTCTTCGAGGAGCCCCGGCAGTTCCGCCCGATCCCGGGCCTGCCGGTCGTGGAGCGTTTTCGCTACCCGGTGCACAAGGCGCAGCCGATCGGCCTGCCCAAGGGCGTGAAGCTGGAAGGCTCGAGCAGCGAATTCATCAACGCCTCCCAAGGCAACGTGTTCGTGCCGGTGGGCAAGCGCGCACCGGGGCTGTACCTGGTGGAAGCCATCAGCGGCCAGTTCCGCGCGACCACGCTGCTGTTCGTGTCGGACACCGTGGCCATCACCAAGGTCTCGGGCGACCAGATGCTGGTGTGGGCGGCCCAGCGCGCAGCCGGCGCGCCGGTGGCGGGCACCAAGGTGGTCTGGACCGACGGCGTCGGCGTGCTCAAGAGCGGCGAGGCCGATGCCCAGGGCCTGGTGAAGCTCGAGCGCCAATCGCCCGAGCAGACCTACGTGTTCGGGCAGGACCCCGCAGGCGGTGTCTTCATCTCCGAAAACTTCTACTACGACAGCGAGATCTACAACGCCAAGGTCTACACCGTGACCGACCGCCCGCTGTACCGCCCGGGCGACTGGGTGAACGTGAAGGTGAGCGGGCGCGAGTTCCGCAGCGCCCGCGAATCCGTCGCCCTGAAAGACGCCGACCTGGCGCTCGCCGTGCTCGACCCGGCCGGCCAGGTGGTGCATGCGCAGAAGCTCGCCTTCTCCGGCACCAAGGGCGCGGACGCGCGCTTTCCGTTGCCCGACAACGCCGTGGCCGGCGGCTACGAGCTGCGCCTGGCCATGGGCGGCGACACCTACACCGCGGCCTTTCGCGTGGCCGACTACCAGAAGCCGCATTTCGACATCGTGCTGCTGCCCGAGAAGGCCGACTTCAAGACCGGCGAGGCCGTCGGCGGCAAGCTGCAGCTGAACTACCCCGACGGCAAGCCGGTGGCGCGTGCGCGCGTGAGCCTCACGGCGCGCTCGCAGAAGCTGGCCATGGTGAACGGCGAACTCGACTACGCCGGCCAGTTCCCGGTGAAGCTGCAGCAGGCCGAGCTGGAGACCGACGGCGACGGCATCGCGAAGTTCTCGCTGCCCGCGGCCACCGAGCCCAGCCGCTACCTGCTCACTGCCCTGGCCACCGACGGCGCGGCCTACCGCGTGCGCACCTCGCGCGAGATTCTGGTGGAGCGCGGCGCGGCCTCGTTCCGCCTCGCGGCCGACCGCCAGTTCTCCCAGCCGGGACAGGCGGTGGGCTTCAAGCTCGCGGCCAGCCAGCGCGCCGGCGCCACGGCGGCAGCCGAAACACCCGCCACGCCCGCGCGCCCCGCCACCTGGCAATGGGTGCGCCTGGAAGACCGCACCAAGCAGTCCGGCCCCCTGCCGGCCGGTGACACGCTGTCGGTCAGCTTCCCGACGCCGGGCAGCTACACGCTCTCGCTGCTGGACGACAAGGGCCGCATCGTCGGCGCGGCCAGCCACTGGGTGAGCGGCGATGGCGTGAAGGCGCCCGCCGGCAGCGTCGGCATGGTGCTCGACCGCACGAGCTACCGCGCGGGCGACACGGCCCAGGTGCTGGTGAGCTTTCCCGAGCCGGTGGACAACGCCCTGCTCACGCTGGAGCGCGACCGCGTCGAAGCCACCGCGCTGATGGGCAAAAACACCGACTGGATCCAGAGCGAGCGCCTCGCCCCCACGCAGTGGAAGTTCACGCTGCCCGTGCGCGATGTCATGAGCCCCAACATGACGCTGTCGGTGGCCTACGTGAAGAACGGCGACTACGTGTTCCAGAACCAGGGGATCATGGTCGAGCAGGAGCGCATCGCGCTGGCCTTCACGCCCGACAAGGCGGTGTATGCGCCCGGCGACACCGTCACCATCGACGTGAGCGCCACGCTGGCGGGCAAGCCCGTGGCCACCGACCTGGCGGTGGGCGTGGTCGACGAAATGATCTACGTGCTGCAGCCCGAGATCGCGCCGGCCATCGGCGACTTCTTCTATCACCCGCGCCGCAACAACGTGCGCACCAGCGCCAGCCTGTCCTTCATCGGCTACGACCTCGCGACCAGCAAGCTGGGCACGCTGCCGGGCGCGCGCCAGGTCAACGACCGCGCGGTGAAGGTGCTGGAGCGGCCGCGCCGCGACAACATCGACACCGCCGCCTGGGAGCCGCGATTGGCGACCGACGCCTCCGGCCACACGCGTTTCAGCTTCACCATGCCCGACTCGCTCACGCGCTGGCGCATCACCGGCCGCGCCATGAGCGCCGGCGGCGCGGTGGGCCAGCAGGTGGGCTGGGTGCGCTCGGACAAGGCCTTCTACGCCAAGTGGACCAGCCCCGACTGGCAGCGCCAGGGCGACAAGGCGCAGGCCTCGCTGGCTCTGTTCAACCAGACCGGGCGCGAAGCCAAGGTCGAATGGAGCGCCAGCGGCGCGGGCGTGGAGCGCAAGGACACCGTCACGGTGCGCCCCGGCGTCAACTTCATCGCCCTGCCGCTCGCCGCGGGCGACGCGGACAAGTCGGGCGCGGTCAGCGTCACGCTGCGCCAGGACGCCCGCGTGGTCGACACGCTCGACGTGCCCGTGCGCCGCCTCCCGGTGGCGTGGCGTGCGCCGCGCGACAAGACGCTCGATCTCGCGGCGGGCAGTGCACCGCTGGCCTTGCCCGCCGACGCATCGCGCGTGCGCGTTTCGCTCGCACAGGACGCCGCGGCCGGCGCCTTCAGCCAGCAGATCGACGCCCTCATCGACACCCCGCGCGGCAGCGTGGAGCAGACCGCCAGCCGCATGCTGCCGCTGTCGCTCGCGCTGCAATCGCTGTCGACGGCGCAGCAGCCGATGGCGCCGGCGCTGATGCAGCGCCTGGCCACGGCGCGGTTGTCGATCGCGCAGATGGCCGGCCCGCAGGCGCAGTTCGGCTGGTGGGGACGCGGCATGCCCAACGATGCCTTCCTGACCGCCTACGCCTACTACGCCGACTGGCGCGCCACCCAGGCGCTGCGCGTGACGCTGCCGGCCTCGAACTGGCAGCGCCTGCTCGACGTCTACGCCAAGGACGGCCAGAAGCTGCCGCCGCTGCAGCGCGCGCTGGCGCTGTCGTGGATGCAGGAGATGGGCCTGCCCGTGGGCTCGATGGCCGGCGGCCTCGCCGACCAGCTGGCCGCACTGCCGGCCAGCGACGCCGCGCAGCTGGCGCAGCGCCGCGGCAGCCTCGCGATGGTGGACGCCACGCTGCCCAGCGCCCCGGACACCCGCGACATGGCGCTCGTGCTGGCCGTGCAGACCGCCGGCCCGACGGTCGCCAGCGCCAAGGCGCGCGCCGCCGCCGACGAAGCCGCCACGCGCCTGGCCAGCGTCGACGCGCCGCTGGTGCAGGCACTGCTGATGGCCACGCAGCGCGCGAGCGCCGACAAGGCCGCGGCGGTGCTGGGCCAGATCCGCGCCGACACGCCCTCCATCGACCGCGCACAGACGCTGCTGTGGCTGCACCGCGCGCTGGGCGGCAGCCGGCTCGCCGCCACCGATACGCCGTCCCTCGGCGCGCCCTGGGTGCGCGCCACCGACGGCACCGGCACGAGCTGGCGCCTGCCCCCGGGCACCGCCGCACCGGCCACGCTGGAACTGCCCGCCGGGCAGAAGGCGGCCTGGGCCTTCGTGAGCTACGAGAGCAATGAAGCGCAGGCGCCCGCGCTCGACGCGAAGGTCGAGCGCACGCTGTGGCGCGTGGTCACCCAGCCGCGTCCCGCACCGGAGCCGCCGGCCGCCGCCGCACCGGGCCAGCCCGCACCGGCGCCGCTCCCCGTGGTCAGCGACGGCCGCATCACGGTGAAGCTCGAAGCCGTGAAACCCGGCACGCCGCTGGACACCAACACGCTCTACCTCGACCAGCTCACCGTCACGGCCCCCAAAGCCATGCGCTGGAGCCTCGCGGAGGCCGCGCTGCCGCCGGGCGCGGCGGTGGAAGAAAGCACCTGGGGCATCGACATGGCCGACAGCGCCGGCAAGCTGCAGCCGATGGAGCGCGCACAGAGCCAGGCCACCGCGCAGGGCTACGCCGTGCCGCTGGACACGCTGGCGGCGGGCACGCCGCTGACCGTGCGCCACTTGGTCCGCTTCTCGCAGCGCGGCACCTTCAAGCTGCCGCCGGCGCGCCTGCTGCGCATGTACGAGCCCGAAGCCAAGGCCTTCGAAGGCAACGGCCGCTGGGCCGGTGTCGAAGTGCGCTGAAGACGCGAACGGCAAGGCCTTCATGAAAGCGGCACGGGTGTTCTCGCGACTGGCTGCGACTGGCGCCAGTGCGGTCGCGCTTGCCGCCGCGCTGGCCCTGCCCGCTCTCGCGGCGGCACCGTCCAAGGTTCAACCGCGCATGGCCTGGCTCACCGACGAAGGCATGGTCGCGCTCGAACGCACGCCGCAAGGCACGACTGCGCGCCTTCCCGCATCGGATACCTTGCAGGCCCCGCTGGGCAGCGTGTGGAAGCTCTTCGTCTACAGCTACCTGAGCGTCAACGCCACGCAGGAGCCGACCTACCGCTGCGCCAGCGCGCAGCGCCGCACCGACGACGAGTACTGCTGCGACCCCGGCGCCAGCATCGGGCGCGCGCAGGCGCTGGCCCAATCCTGCGGCCCCTACTTCGAGCCCGCGCGCCTCGGCATCCATGCCGCCGACTGGGCACGCTTCTGGCGCGACCACGACGCCCCCGCCTGGCTGCTGCGCCTGGACGCGATGCAGCCCGACACGCGGGTGCCGGTGTCCGAGCTGCTGGCCGCGCTGCGGCAGGTGCCCGCGTCCGCGCGCACGGCCGCGCGCCAGGCCCTGCAGCCCGTCACGGTGCGCGACGACGAGGTGCTCGCCGCGCTCGGCGGCGGGCCGCGCCTGAAGACCTGGTCATGGCGCGAAGGCACACAGCCCGTCGGCGGCGCCGCGGGCTGGCTGGCCGACGGCACGCCCTTCTGGTTCGGGGATGCCGGCACCAGCCGCAGTGCGCTGCGCGCCGACGCGACATGGATGGCCGCACAGTGGGCCGCCCATGGCCTGGCCACGCCCGTGCCGGACGGCGCGGCCGTCAGCGCGCAGCCCTGCATCGCGGTCGATTTCTTCCAGCGCTACCCGATCACCAGCGTGCAGCGCGCGGTTGCCGGCAACACCACCGCCGCACCGGCCGGCCCGTTGCGCGGGCGCTACCGCATCGCGTTCCAGAACGGCTCGCAGCTGGTGATGGAAGCCGTGCCGGCCCAGGTGCTGCGCTACGGCGCGGACGGCCCGCGCATCGCCGCGCGCCTGCCGCTGGAAGACTACGTGGCGCGCGTGCTCGATCGCGAAGGCGATGCACGCGAAACCGAAGCCGCCCGCGCCCTCGCCGTGGCGGCGCGCACCTACGTGCTGCAGAACGCCACCGAAACCGGCGGCTGCCGCCAGATCGCCGACGACAGCCGCACGCAGCGCGTGAGCCCCAACCCGCCGAGCGCGTCGGCGCGTGCCGTGGCCGCTTTCACCGAGGGCCTGGTGGTCGACGGACAGGCGGTGCGCTACCACGGCGACCAGGCCTCGCCCGGCGTCATGTCGTGGCAGGCCGCGGTCGCCGCGGGGCGCCAGGGGCAGCCTTTTGCCGCCATCCTGCGCACGGCGTACCCGCGCGGCAGCCTGGCGTCGTTCCGGGCCGAGGCCGATTGCACGCCCCTGCCGCAGGCGCAGCAATGGCTGGCCGAACGCCAGCAGCGCTGGCGCCGCGTGCTGCGCGCCGAGGCCGGCTTCCAGCCCGTGGACGACACGCTGCGTGTGTGCCAGCTCGCCATGGGCGTGCCCCATTCCGACCAGCGGCGGCTGGTGATCCGGGTGCGCGAGTGGCACAGCCGCGAAGGCCGCGTCTCGCTCATCCACGAATACCTGCACCTGGCCTTCCGCGACCATCCGCACGGACAGGACGAAACCTTCATCGAACGGCTTGCGCAGCAACTGGCAGACTCATGAACCACTCTTTTCTGGCGCACCGCGCCGCCTTCGCGGCCATCGGCCTGCTCTCTTGCCTTGCCGGCGTCGCAGCACACGCCCAGACCACGCTCGACACGCCGCGCGGCGGCTGGCGCAACGCCCCGGCCCGGCAGCAGGACTTCGTGCAGGAAGTGCACTACCCGGCCAGCAGCGTGAACGCCAACGGGCGCTCCGAGGCCTCGCTGATCCGTGGCCGCATCGCGGCCACGCCCAAGACAAAGGACACGGCCCCGCGCACGCCCGCGCGCCTCATCGTGGACGGCATCGCCATTCCGCTGCTGACCGACGAGAAGGGCAATTTCGCGCGGCCCTGGTCGTTCGGCAGCGGCAGCCACGGCGTGGAAGTGCGTTCGCCCAACGGCGAGGTGGCGCGCTCCCAGTTCTACGAGACGCAGGCCAGCCGCGTGCCCGTGAAGCTGCGTGTCGTGCTCAGCTGGGACAGCGACAGCACCGACCTCGACCTGCACGTGGTCTCGCCCGACGGCCAGCATGTGTTCTACGGCGCCCGCGTGGCACCGAACGGCGGCGCGCTGGACGTGGACGTGACGACCGGCTTCGGCCCCGAGATCTTCGCCACGCCCAGCCCGGTGCAGGGGGCGTACCACGTGTTCGTGAACTACTTCGGCGCGGGCGAACAGCGCGAGGAGGTCACGACCGCGCAGGTGGCGATCCTGCAGGACGAGGGCACGCCCAAGGAAAAGCAGCAGGTCTTTCGCGTGCCGCTGCGCAAGCCCGGCGAGCTGACGCTGGTGCATTCATTCCTCGTTCCCTGAACGGGGAGAGAACGCCGCATCGCGGCGACACGGGCACGCCCGGAACGGGAGATCAGCCCGCGGCCAGCCAGTCCGTCGTCTGCCCGACCAGCACTCCCAGCGGCACCGTCGCATCCACCGCCAGCACGCCCGCCTCGCCGACCGGCGATTCGAGCGTGGCGAACTGGTTGGCCACAAGGCTGGCCGGGAACATGTGCAGGCCAGCGCCCGCGCGCGCGGCCACGCGGCGCTCGGCCTCGGCGCGGTCGATCTGCATGAACACGAAGCGCAGGCCCGGCGCGGCGGCGCGCAGCTGGTCGCGGTAGCTGCGCTTGAGCGCGGAGCAGGTCATCACGGCGCCCTGCGGCGCGTCGGCCAGGGCGCGGCCCAAGGTGGCCAGCCAGCCGGTGCGGTCGGCGTCGGTGAGCGCGATGCCGCGGCTCATCTTGTCGACGTTCGCGGGCGGGTGGTGGTCGTCGCCCTCGATCAGCGGCAGCCCGAACGCGGTGGCCAGCGCCGCGCCCATGCTGGACTTGCCGCAGCCCGAAACCCCCATCACCACGAGCCAGACCCTGTTCATGCGCGCCCTTGACCTTGTTTGAAGCAGCCGATGCCGAATGCGTGCCGAGGCCGGCACGGCCACGAATCTACCGCGTCTGCGCGGTGTTCAGAACAGGCTGCCCTGCCCCACGGCGCCGGGCGGGCGGAACGCACCGGTGTCCAGCGCAATCCGCTCGCGGTTGAAGCCCAGCCGGTGCGTCGCCTTCTGGAAGCGCTGGTGGATCAGGTCGGCCCACAGGCCGCTGCCCTTCATGCGCGTGGCGAAGTCGGCGTCGTAGTCCTTGCCGCCGCGCATCTCGTGGATGCGCGCCATCACGCGCTCGGCGCGCTGCGGGTAGTGCAGCTCGAGCCATTCCTTGAAGAGCGGCGCCACCTCCCACGGCAGGCGCACCACGGTATAGAAGGCGCTGCGCGCACCGGCCTCCCAGGCGGCTTCGAGCACCTGTTCCATGTCCTCGGTGATGAACGGAATCTGCGGCGCCACGCTCACGCCCACCGGCACGCCAGCCTCGGCCAGGGTGCGGATGGTTCGCAGCCGCCGGTGCGGCGCGGCGGCGCGCGGCTCGAGCTTGCGCGCCAGTTCGCCGTCGAGCGTGGTGATCGTGACGTACACGGCCGCGAGCCGGTCGGCGGCCATGGGCGCGATCAGGTCGAGGTCGCGCTCGACCGCGCTCGACTTGGTGATGAGCGCGAACGGATGCCGCACCTCGCTCAGCAGCTCGATCACGCCGCGCGTGAGCCGCAGCTCACGCTCGATGGGCTGGTAGCAGTCGGTGGCGGTGCCGATGGCGAGGTTGCTGGGGCGGTAGCCCTTGCGCCCGAGTTCGGCGCGCAGCACTTCCACGAGGTTGCGCTTGGCGATGAGCTTGGTCTCGAAGTCGAGGCCGGGCGAGAGGTTCAGGTAGCTGTGCGTGGGTCGCGCAAAGCAGTAGATGCAGCCGTGCTCGCAGCCGCGGTAGGGGTTGAGCGAACGGTCGAACGGGATATCGGGCGACTCGTTGCTGCTGAGCACCGACTTCACGTCTTCGAAGCGCACCTCGGTGGCCAGCGGCAGCAGTTCGGCGGCTTCGGCCTCGCCCTCTTCCAGCGTGCCCCAGCCGTCGTCGAAGGCGTTGCGCTCGTCCTTGGAGAACCGGTGCGCGAGCCGCGTGGCCGCGCCTCGGCCCTTGATGATGTGGATGGGAACCTGGGCGGCGGGCATGGCGAGTCCTTGGAAGGAAACAGGAAACAAGGCTAACAACTGTTTATTCATACAGTATTTCACTTTTGATCCCGGCATGCACAGTTTTTTATTTCTGCATTGACAGAAATTCAGGAATTCCTAAACTCGGCGCCATGGAACTCACCGACATTCAACGCAAGTTCGTCCTGCACTGGGGCGAGATGGGCTCCATGTGGGGCGTGAACCGCACGGTCTCGCAGATCCACGCCCTGCTCTTCGCGCACGGCAAGCCGATGCACGCCGAAGAGCTGTCGGAAACCCTGGGCGTGGCCCGCTCCAACGTCAGCAACAGCCTGAAGGAACTGCAGGCCTGGAACCTCGTGCGCGTCACCCACACGCTGGGCGACCGGCGTGACTACTTCGAGACCAGCGTCGACGTGTGGGAGCTGTTCCGCACCGTGGTGCGCGAGCGCAAGGAGCGCGAGTTCGACCCCACCATCCGCGTGCTGCGCGAGATCGTTTCCAGCCCCGATTTCCAGAAGGAGCCGCCCGACGCGCAAGACCGCATCCGCTCCACCATGGACCTCATGACCAAGCTCGCCACCTGGGCCGACGAAATGCTGCGGCTGTCGCCCGGCACGCTCGACAAGGTGCTCACGCTCGGCGCCAGCGTGCAGAAGTTCGTGCGCGGCGACACCGCACCGCCACCCGCCCCTCCTGGCGCCGGCAAGGGCGACGACCCCGACGCACACCACGCCAGCCTGCCCATGATCTGAGAAAGGCCGCATCTTTTTTTGCCTTCTTATTTCTGTTTTGACTGAAATATCGAGAACCAAAAGCACCATGCCCCGCTTCGCCCCCGCCACCTACCCGCTCACCGTCTATTTCGACGCCACCTGCCCGCTGTGCACGGCCGAAATGGGCGCTATGCAAGCGCGCGACGCCGCGAAGCGGCTGCGCCTGATCGACTGCTCGCCCGCCGGTTTCGCAAGCGGCCCGGCGCCGCGCGAGGCGCTGATGCGTTCGCTGCACGCGGTCGATGCCGCGGGCCGGCTGCGCGTGGGCGTCGACGCCATCCGCGCCTGCCGCGCCGCGGTGGGCCTGCCGGCCGGCGGCGCGGTGCTCGACCTGCCGGTGGTCGGCCGGCTGGCCGACCGCGCGTATGCGGTGCTGGCCCGCAACCGCTACCGGCTGCCGCGCTGGCTGGTCCTGCGGCTCGCGGGGCACGGTGCGATCGCGCCGGCCAGTTGTGCCGACGACCACTGCAAGCTCTAAAGAAACTCACGCTGTCACACATCACCCGCTCACGCCTGAAGGAGTTTTCGATGCCCGACGTCTTCCAGCCCGACTTCCGCCTGCCCGGCACCGCACGGCCTGCGCCGCCTGCCGTCGAAGGCCACGTGAGCCGCGAGGACACGCAGGACTACTTCACCGAGGTCGCCGACGACTACCGCGCCTGGAGCCCCAGCTACAACATGCACTTCGGCTTCTGGCGCCTGGGCCTGAACCCGCTGCGGCGCGAAGGCATGCTGATCGAGATGAACCGCACCGTCGGCCGCGCACTGCGGCTCGACACGGCCACACCCGGCCCGCGCTGCGTGCTCGACCTGGGCTGCGGCGCCGGCGCCACCTCGCGCACGCTGGTCGGCGACGACCCCGCGCTGCATGCCGTCACCGTGACCAACGTGCCGGTGCAGAACGGCATCGCCGCGCGGCTCGACGCCCGTGCCGGCGTGGCCGACCGCGTCGCGCACGTCGAAGCCGACTACACCCGCACCGGACTGCCCGCCGCCCAGGCCGACGGTGCCTGGGCGCTCGAAAGCGCCTGCTACGCCGAGGGCACCGCCAAGGCCGACTTCGTGCGCGAGGCCGCGCGGCTGCTCAAGCCCGGCGCGCGGCTGGTGGTGGTCGACGGCTTCCTGCTGCGCCGCCGGCCGGGCCGCCTCGCGGGCTGGCTGCACCGCCTGTGGGCCGACAGCTGGGCCGTGCCCACGCTGGCGGTGCGCGAAGACTTCACGGCCGCGCTGCGCGCGCACGGCTTCGAGGACATCGCGTTCACCTCGCTGCGCTGGCGCGTGGCGCCGAGCGCGCTGCACATCCCCGTGCTGGCCACCCGCTTCACGCTGGCCGAACTGTGGAAGGCGCGCGGCAGGCTCAGCCCCTGGCGCCGCAAGCACATCGTGGCCAGCTACTGCGCGCTCGCGCTGGGCATGTTCTGGCGCGACTTCGACTACGCCATGGTGACGGCCCGGCGCAGCGCCAGCTGAGACCCACAAGAAGAGGAGAAGCGATGTCCATGCGCACCGAGCCCGAAGAAAGCAAACTCGCCGCCCTGCCAGCCAACGATGAAGTGCCGGCCCCCAAGCCCGTGCGCGGCATGCCCTTCGGCTGGTTCTGGCCCATGTTCGCCGGCGCGGCGATCGCGTTCGTGCTGCGCATCGTCTTCGGCGGTGGCCCCGGCCAGCCCTTCTCGGCCATGCTGGGCTCCTTCGTCCATTTCGCGCCCGCGGCGTGCGGCGCGGTCACGGTGTACATGGCCGAGCGCATCGAGCGACGCAGCTGGGGCTACTACCTCTGGGCGCCGTGGGTGGCCACCGCGCTGTTCGTCGGCGGCACGCTGATGGTGTTCATCGAGGGCATCATCTGCGCCGCCTTCATCGTGCCGCTGTTCGCGGTGATGGGCAGCGTCGGCGGACTGGCCATGGGCATCGTGTGCCGCATCACCAACTGGCCCAAGCCCGCGCTCTACAGCTTTGCCCTGGTGCCGCTGCTGCTCGGCGGCATCGAGCCGCAATGGCCCAACCCGGACCAGTTCTCGAACACCTCGCGCACGCTCTTCATCGCGGCACCGGCCGGGCGCGTGTGGCACGAGCTCAACGCCGCGCGCGACATCCGCCCCAGCGAAGTCGGCGACGCGTGGGCCTACCGCGCCGGCGTGCCGATGCCGGTGTCGGGCGTGACCGTCGACACGCCCGAGGGCCGCGTGCGCCAGGTGCAGTGGCAGAAGAACGTGCATTTCGAAGAGATCGTCACCGAGTGGCAGCCCGATCGCCTGCTGAAGTGGCGCTTCCGCTTCACGCCCGACTCCTTCCCCTCCGGCGCGCTCGACGACCACGTGATGATCGGCGGCCAGTATTTCGACCTGCGCGACGCCACCTACACCCTGACCCCGCGCGACGGCGGCACCGAGCTGCGCGTCGCGGTGTCGTGGCGGCTGAGCACGCGCTTCAACTGGTATGCGGACCCGGTCATGCAGTTCCTGCTGGGCGACGCCTCCGAGAACATCCTGCGCTTCTACAAGGCGCGCAGCGAAGCCCCCCAGGCGGTGGCGGGATGAGCGCGCCGCCCGTCTTCCAGCAGGCGCTCGGCGCCGCATGGGACCGGCTCGGCGACGTGATTCGCCGGCACTACACGATGGCGCCGTTCTCCGACGACTACGTCTGCGTGCGCGGCGCGATGAGCGAGGTCTGGCACGCCCCCTGGGCCGCGCTGCTGATGCCCTTCGGCCGGCTGTTCGGCGCGCTGGTTCCGCACCAGGGTACCCACGTGCCGATCGAGGTGCACTACCGCTGCCGCCCCGACAACGCCCACCTCTACTGGGACCGCGTCTTCCACTTCCCGGGCAGGCCGCCTTTTCATTTCCGCTCGCACATGGAACACGACGCGGCGCAAGGCAGCGAGGTGATCGAATACGTGCGCTTCGGCATCGGCATGCGCCTGGCGGTGAGCGCGGAAGACGGCGCGCTGGTGTTTCGCGACCGGGGCTACATCTGGCGCGTCGCGGGGCTGCGCATTCCGCTGCCACTGGGCCTCTTTCTGGGCACCGCCTACGTCGAGGAGCGGCCCGATCCGTCCGACCCCGACCACTTCACGATGAAGATGCTGCTGCGCCACCGCTGGTTCGGCGATGTGTTTCGCTACAGCGGACGCTTCCGCCTCGGTTCACAATGAGCCCACCATGCCGCGCCGCCCCGAAAACCTCTACGCCCAGTACCACGCCCACATCTACTTCGCCCCCGCCACACTGGCGCAGGCGCGCGAGCTCAGCGAGCGCGCCGGCCGCGAGCTGATGGTGGTGGTGGGCCGGGTGCACGAACGCCTGGTCGGCCCGCACCCGCACTGGAGCTGCCAGCTCGCCTTCGACGCCGCCGAGTTCGACGAGGTCATCGGCTGGCTCGACGCCAACCGCAACGGCCTGGACGTGTTCGTGCACGGCGTGACCGGCGACGACTTCGCGGACCACACGGCGCATGCGATGTGGCTGGGCGAAGAGAGCGCGCTCGACCTGCGGATGTTCCGGCGATAGCAGAAAAGAAGCCTCCTGTCCTCCCGAGAACATCTGACGGCCCGCTGTTCTCAAAGCGCCCGACGCGGCGCATCATCGTTGTGGCCTCCGCACCGCTCGCTCGAAGCGTCAGGCGAGAAGGTCGCCAACGAGGAGGATCACCATGGTTTCGTTGCGACGGATCGGCACCCGCGGGGTGCTGCTGGGTTTTGCGTGCCTGCTCTCGGCATGCTCGACGCTGGAGAGCATGTCCCGGCTCAAGTCCGGTCCCGGCGTCGACATTGCACCCACCGAAGTGGCGGCGTTTGCGCGAGACCAGGCCCTGGTACAGACCACACTGCGATCACTGGCCTTGCAAGGCAGTGCGGCCAACAGCACCGCGGACTGGGACCAGATCATCGAAGCCGGCATGGGCTACGCCGACTCTCGCTGCGAGGCCTACATGCAGTCGCTGTTTCGCTTGAACCGCAACCGCCACACCGTCGTCGCGGAAATTGGCCTGCTCGGGGGCGCGGCGGCAGGCCTCATGGCCGCGGCCAAATCCGCGGCCAAGGACGTCTCGATGGTCGCCATCGCCTTCGGCCTCGCGGGCTCGTCGGTGGACACGCTCAGCAGCAACCTGCTGTATGACCTCGATCCGTCGTCGGTGCGCGCCCTGGTGAAGGAGCTTCAAAGCAAGTTTCGCCAGGCCAACCCGAAGGGCTATACCAACTGGCCGGCGGCTTCCGCCGTGATCCGCAGCTACTCGGTGCTGTGCGTTCCCGCCAACATCGAAGCCGAGGTCAACCTCTCGGTCAAGAAGGCGGTCCCCGGCACTACCGCGGCCGACCCCGCCAAGGGGCAGCCGCCCTCCGTGACCAACGCGATCCCCGCCGCGGCGCCCAGCGGCCGCTTCGGAAGCGACAACAGCTCCGACGTGCTGCGCACGTTCGCATTGCCCGGGGGCGTTGCGAATGCCGCGAACCGCAAGCGCCTCGAGGCCTATCTGCAGGCGCGCCAGATCAAGGTCAGCATCGCCAGCTTCCTGAACGACGCCGCCTTCGCCGATGAGCGCCAGCGCGCCATCGCGTTTCTGAGCCTTCCCCTCTAGGAGCCGCCATGAGCACGCAAGAGCAACTTCGAGACATCCCGTTCAACAAGCTTGAACAGGTGCTGCAAGACTTCCATGCGTTGGGTGCCACCACCCAGGTCGTTCCCCAGGGCGGGAACATGTTCACGGTGATCGCGACCTTCGACCAACCGGTGCATCTTTCGCCATTCGCCACGCAGAACCCTGCGGAGGTCACCGCTGCCGTTGCGGCCATCGCGCCGTCCACAGCCATGCCGCCGCCCCGGAATTCGACCGCGTTCGCGGACCTGTCGGGCGAGTACCTGGCCTACTTCGAAAGCTGCACGATCCGCCCCGACAAGCGCCTGCTCGTCGACGCGCGCCTGCAGAAGCTGCGGGCGGGGGAAGCCATCTACAGGGCGGTGGGCAACGCGCTGGGAGGCATTCCCTGGTTCTTCATCGGGATCATCCATTCGCTGGAGTCGAACTTCCACTTCGGCAAGCACCTGCACAACGGCGATCCCCTCACCCAGCGAACGGTCCGCGTGCCGGCCGGCCGCCCGGTGCAGGGAGACCCTCCGTTTTCCTGGGAAGCCAGCGCCAAGGATGCGCTGCGCATGAAGGGCTTCGACCAGCAGTCCGACTGGAGCACGGCCCGCATGCTCTACCGCTGGGAGGCCTACAACGGCTTCGGCTACCGGCCCCGTGGTGTTCCGTCTGCGTACCTCTGGAGCTTCTCGACTCACTACACCAAGGGTCGTTTCGTCGAAGACCACGTGTTCGATCCGAACAGCGTCTCTCAGCAGTGCGGTGCCGCCGTGATGCTGAAGGCCTTGCAAGCCACGCTCTGATTCAAGGTTCGCCGCGCGCCTGCGCGAGCAGCGCGCAGACTTCTTCATCGGTCGTCTGCGAGAAATCTTCATACCAGGCACCGACCGCCCGAAACACCGTGGGGCAGCGCACGCACAGCACATCGTCGGCTTCGCGCTGCAAGGCCTCGCAGGCCTCGGGTGACGCCACGGGCACGGCGGCGATGACGCTGCCGGCGCTCTGCCGTCGCAGCCCGCGAACGGCCGCGCGCATGGTGGCGCCAGTGGCGAGTCCGTCGTCGATCACGAGCACCGTGCGGCCTTGCACCTCGCACTCTGGGCGATCGCCTCGGTAGACCTGCGTGCGGCGCGCCAACTCGGCGCGCTCGGCACGAACCACGGCATCGATCTCCGACGGCCGCAGGTCCAGCGTGCGCACCAGGTGTTCGTCGATCTCGGGCACGCCGTCGCCCGCGAGCGCGCCGAAGGCGTACTCGGGCTGTTCGGGCAGGCCCAGCTTGCGCACCACCAGCACATCGAGCGGCAGCCGCAGCACGCGGGCCACCTCGAAGGCCACCGGCACGCCGCCGCGCGGCAGCGCCAGCACCACGGCGTCCGCAAAACCGCCGCGCCGCTGCAGCAACGCAGCGAGCTGGCGGCCGGCGTGTGCGCGATCACGAAACTTCACGGCGTGTGCTCCCGATAGGGGATGTTCACACGCCGTTCGCGTCGAGGCGAGCCCCGGCGCAAAGACCCGGATCGTGGCGTGCGTTACGCAGCCTCTTGCGCTTCCACCTCGGCGTCCGATGTGCCGCCGTGGACCTTGAAGAACTGCGCCCCTTCGACCTTCTGCCCGATGGCCTGCTCATACGCCGCGCGCACGTCGTCAGGCTGCCCGGCCTGCCCGAAGAAGTCCTTCAGGTACGGCCCCAGCAGCGGATGCGCGGCCAGCTCCTCGCGCGGCAGGCCGTGCAGCATCTCGTCGCGGCAGGCCGAGGGCAGGAACACGTCGCGGTTCTTCCCGGGGTCGCGGATCAGGCCCTTGGGCTCGTGCGACGGGTCGGACTGCATCGACTCGAGTTCTTCGAAAAAGCGCCGGCGCATCATCACGATGCCCTTGTCGCTCTGGCCCAGCTTCTCGCGCGTGCGGTCGGTCACGGTGCCCTGCCCGACCCAGACCACGAAGTCCTGGTTGGCGACGTGGCTGGTGATCCAGCGGCCGGTGGCCGGGTCCTTGATGGGGCCGTACCACGAGGGAATGCGTTCCTGCACATAGGGCTCCTGCTCGGTGGGCACGCGGCTGAGCACCCACAGCACGCTCAGCGTGTGGTGGTCGTCGATGGGCACGCGCCATTCGAAGTGGTGGCCGAGGAAGAAGCCGTTGGGCCACAGCGTGACGCGGCCGGTGGTCCACATGACGTTGTCTTCGCGCTCGCCGCCGCGCAGGCGCTTGTAGACGAAGCCGTGCTCGAACTCCTCGAAGGCCAGCTTCAGGTGCGTGGGCACGTAGGGGCCTTCGTCGCCCTGCAGGCGCGTGGTCCAGTTGTTGTGCGTCCATTCGAAGTGCACGGGATCGATGGAGTTCTCCTGGCACTGGAACCAGTTGCAGGGAATCTCGGCGAACACGGCCTGCGCGAAACCGTTCTTGCAGTTGAAGAGCTCCCAGTCGGGCAGCAGCGGCGCGGGCTGCGGCCCCATGTAGGCCCACAGCAGGCCGGCCTTTTCCTGCACGGGGTAGGCCTTGATCTTGGTGTTCTTGCGCATGCGCGCGTCGGGGTCCAGCGTTTCTTCGAAGGGCTGGTGGATGCACTGGCCGCTGGTGTCGTACTGCCAGCCGTGGTAGCTGCAGCGCAGGCCGCACTTCTCGACGTAGCCGTACGACATGTCGGCATTGCGGTGCGGGCAGCGGCGGTCGACGAGGCCGTAGTTGCCGCTCAGGTCCTTGTAGAGCACGAGGTCCTCGCCGAGGATGCGCAGCGGCTTCACGGCCTTGTCGTCGAACTCGCTGGCGCCGGCGATCGGGTGCCAGTAGCGGCGCAGGTAATCGCCCATGGGCTTGCCCGGACCCACTTCGGTCAGCAGGCGGTTCTTTTCTTCGCTCAACATGCATCGTCTCCTTGTCTGCGGGTGTGTAGGGTCAGTCGGCGCGGATGCCGAACTCGCGCACCAGCTTGCCGAAGCGCTGGTCGTCGTCGGCGATCTGGCGGGCCAGCACGGCCGGCTCGCCGCCCACGGGCTCGATGCCGAGCGCGGCCATGCGGGCCTGCACGTCGGGCATCTTCAAAATTTCGTTGACGTGGCGGTTGAGCGTCTGCACGACCTCGGCCGGCAGGGCCTTCGGGCCGAGCAGGCCCATCCAGGCGCTCACGTCCATGTCGCGGTAGCCCAGCTCCAGGAAGGTGGGTACGTTGGGCATGAGCTTCGTGCGCTGGCGCTCGGCCACGGCCAGCGGCACCAGCTTGCCGGCGGCGATGTGGGCCGCCACCGCGCCGGGCGTGATCCAGCCCACGCTCACGTGGCCGCCCAGCGTGTCGTTGACCACCGGCGCCACGCCGCGGTACGGCGCGTGTGCAATGGCCACGCCGGCGTCCTTGTTGAAGAGCTCGCCCGCGATGTGCATCGGCGAGCCCGCGCCCGGCGTGCCGTAGGTGAAGGCCTTGCCGGCCTTGGCGCCGGCCACCAGCTGCGCCACGGTCTGGATGCCGCTCGTGGGCGCGGTGACCATCAGCACCGGGATGTTGCCGGTCTTGACGATCGGGGTGAAGTCTTTCACCACGTCGTGCGCCACGCCGGGGCCGGCCTTGAGCACGTGCTGCGCGATGGGGAAGGTGCTGGGCGTGAAGAGCAGCGTGTAGCCGTCGGCCGGCGCCTTCGCGACCCAGGCGTTGCCGATCATGCCGCTCGCGCCGGGGCGGTTGTCGACCAGCACCGGCTGGCCCAGGCGCTGCGCGAGCTTCTCGGCGTAGGTGCGCGCGATGGCGTCGGTGTCGCCGCCGGCCGGGTAGGCGACGACCAGCGTGACCGGCTTCGCGGGCCACGATTGCGCCAGCGCCGCTGTCGCGGCGCACAGCAAAAGAATGGCCCCTGCAGCGGCACGGACCATGTTTCTTTGGTGGAACATCTTGCGTTTTCCTTCTCGGTGGGACGACGTGGGGGTGTCGTCGGACTGTAGGAATGGCGCCGCGCGGCCAGAAGATATAGTTTCACTGAGTGAACCTTTTTTCTTCGGAGGCGGCATGTCGGACACCAGCGGCGCGCACAGCGTGAAGTCGATCGACGCCCTGCGCCGCGGGCTCGACGTGATGCTGGCGATCCAGCGTTCGTCGGCCGTCACGCTGCAGGAGCTGCACCGGCAGACCGGCCTGTCGAAGGCCACGCTGCTGCGCATCCTGAAGACGCTGCAGCAGGCCGGATGGGTGGAGCGCAACGAGCTGGAGAAGCGCTATGTGCCCACCTCGGCCACCGGCCAGTCGGGCGCCGCTGCAGCATGGCGCACGCGGCTCACGGCCCTGGCCGCATCTCCGCGCGCCACGCTGCAGCGGCTGGTGCCGTGGCCCATCGACCTGGGCGTGCGCGACGGCACGGCGATGCTGATCCTCGACACCGACCGGCCGCGCAACGGCCTCGCGGTGAACTACCGCGCGCTGGGCTTTCGTCCGCCGATGCTGTTGTCGTCGCTCGGGCGTTGCTACCTCGCGTTCTGCCCCGAAGACGAACGGCGAGAAATCCTCGCCGCACTGGCGCGTTCACCCAACGACTTCGACCGCGGCGCGCGGCGCCCCGACAGCATCCGCCGCATGGTGGCGCATGCGCGCGACCAGGGCTACGCGGCGCGCGACCCCACCTCCACCAGCCTCGACTCACCCGACCGCTTCGGCGCGGTGTCGGTGCCGGTGCGGCTGGGCGAGCAGGTGGTGGGTTGTCTCAGCTGCGCATGGCTGCCGGCGGTGAAGAGCGAGCGCGAGATCGTGACGGCGCACCTGGGCGACCTGCAGCAGGCCGCGCAAAGCATCGAGCGCCGGCTGCGGCAGGACGGCCTCGGCCTGCCGCCCGCGAGCGCGTGAAGAAGCAGCGTCAGAACTCCGCGTCGAGCTCGTCGATCTCGTCGGGCTCCTGCAGCGCGGCGGCCACCCATTCCTTCATGGCGGGCAGCTCCATCACGCGCTTGCAGTACGCGGCACACACGCTGTCGAGCGCCACGTCGTAGCTCAGGAAGCGCGTGACCACAGGCGCGTACATCGCGTCGGCCATGCCGGGCTGCTTGCCGAAGAGGAAGGGGCCGCCGTAGGCCTTGAGGCAGTCGCGCCAGATGGCGACGATGCGGTCGATGTCGCCCTGCGCGCGCGACCACACCTTGAAGTTCTTGAAGCGGGCCTTGATGTTCATCGGCAGCGCGCCACGCATCGAGGCGAAGCCCGAATGCATCTCGCCGCAGATGGCGCGGCAGTGCGCACGCGCCGCGGCGTCGGCGGGCAGCAGGCCGGCCTTGGGCTTGATCTCGTTCAGGTACTCGCCGATGGCCAGTGTGTCCCACACCTTGATGCCGCCATGCTGCAGCGAGGGCACCAGCATCGACGACGACAGCAGCAGCATCTCGGCCTTCATGGCCGGGTCGTCGGGCGGGATGACCTTCTCGCTGAAGTCCAGCCCCGCGAGCCTGCACATCAGCCAGCCGCGCAGCGCCCAGGCGCCGTAGTTCTTGCTGCTGATCGTGAGAACGGGTTTGGCCATCGCGACACTCCTTGGACGATGCGGGGTGTGTGCAAGCGCCGTGCCACACGGTTGGCCCGCAACTTGCCTGCAGCTGGGGCATGCTGTACCGCGCTTACCAGAACCAGGCCGACCTGCTCTCGCCATGGCGGCTCACCGCGCAGTACCTGGGCCGCGCCCTCTGGCAGGACGGCACCGAGCGCACCGCGCTGCGGCGCATGGCCGCGCGCTGCGAGGTCTTCTCGCGCATGCGGCTCACCCACACGCGGCCGGCCTACGGCATCGACAGCGTGGTGGTCGACGGCGCCGACGTGCCCGTGCACGAAGAGGCCGCGCTGGTCTCGCCTTTCGGGACGCTGTTGCACTTTCGCAAGGCACACACCGAAGCGGTGCACCCGCGCGTGCTGCTGGTCGCACCACTGTCGGGCCATTTCGCCACGCTGCTGCGCGAAACCGTGCGCACCCTGCTGCGCGACCACGACGTGTACCTGACCGACTGGCACAACGCGCGCGACGTGCCGCTGTGGCAGGGCCGCTTCGGGCTGGACGACTACACGCTGCAGCTGATGCGCTTCGTCGAGGCCGTGGGCCCGGGCGCGCACATGGTCGCCGTGTGCCAGCCCTGCGTGGCCGCGCTGGCCGCGACCGCGCTCATGGCGGAAGACGACCACCCGGCCACGCCGCGCAGCCTCACGCTCATGGCGGGGCCGGTCGATTGCCGCATCAACCCGACCGGCGTGAACGTGCTCGCGACCAGCAAGCCCATCGACTGGTTCCGCCGCAACCTCATCAGCCATGTGCCGTGGCCGCATGCGGGCGCGATGCGGCGCGTGTACCCGGGCTTCCTGCAGCTCACGGCCTTCATGAGCATGAACCCCGAGCGCCACAAGAAGCAGTTCGAGGACATGGAGCGCCTGCTGGTCGAGGGCGAGCTCGACAAGGCCCGCACCATCGCCGAGTTCTACGACGAGTACCTGGCGGTGAACGACCTGCCGGCCGAGTTCTACCTGGAGACCGTCGAGCGCGTGTTCCAGACCTACGACCTGCCGCGCGGCGTGCTCACCGTGGCCGGGCGCACGGTGAACCCCGCGGCGATCCGGCGCACCGCGCTGCTCACGGTGGAAGGCGAGCGCGACGACATCTGCGCGGTCGGCCAGACCGTGGCCGCGCAAGACCTGTGCAGCAGCATCCGCCCCTACCTCAAGACGCACCACCTGCAGGCCGGCGTGGGGCACTACGGCGTGTTCAGCGGCAGCAAATGGAACACGCAGATCTACCCGCGCGTGCGCGAGACGATCCACGCGGCCGACGAACTGCACTGAGCGCAAGCCAATCTGGCAGAGACCGCGGGGGCTTTGGTTGCCCGAACACCCCCGGCTTCCTACAATCGACCCTATGAACGTCATAGTTTTCATCCCCGGTTTCGATCGCGCGGCGGCCTCTGCGGCCCCGGGCGACGCGCGCGTGCGCGCACCCGCGGCGATGACGGCGAGGTCGCAGCAGACCCTCGCACATCCCTGAGCCCGGCGGTCAGCCTCCTTTTTTCTTCAGCGCACATCGACCGTCGGGCACCCGCCCCGCGCGGTCGCGCGTCCTGGCTTTGATCCGCCCGGGCGACGCACCACTTCCCCCAGCGTCCGACCTTCTTCCCGCCTCCGGCCCCGTGCCGCGCGGAAGGACCTCGCCCGCTTCGCCGTCGTGTTTCGTCGTGAGGATTTCCCCGTGGTGGCTCTTGCCTGCTCCCCTTCCGTCCCTTTTTCGCCTTCGCCTGCCCTGCCGCCCTGGCCCGCATGGCTCTCGTTCGACGCGTTGCGCCGCCGCTTTCTGCGGCCGGCCGAGCTGCGCATCGACGTCGATCCGAAGAAGGGCCGCCCGAGCGAGCCGCTGACGCCCGTGTACGAGCGCATGCGCGCCATGGGCGAGCGCGTGCAGGACCTGCCCGCGCTGCGCCTGGACGACCCCGACCTGCGCGCGCGCTTTCGCGAAGCCGACGGCGAGACCTACGTGTACATCGAGGACGTGCGCCACCAGCGGCTGGTCGGCTACACCGTGTTCAACCGCCTGATCGAGCTCGACCGCCGCGCCGACCGCCACATCCGCGCGCCGCATTCGCAGTACGACCCCGCCTACCAGCGGCGCGGGCTGGCCACGGCCGTGTACCGCTGGGCACTGGGCAGCGGCATGTGCCTGATGAGCGGCGCGCGGCAGTCGCCGGGCGCGCACGCGCTGTGGCTGCGCCTCGGGCGTGACTACACGACGGGCTTCGTCGACCTGCGCGAGAAGCGCCTGAGTTATCTCGGCGACGAGGTGGACGGCGACACGCTCTCGCAGCTGCACACGCGCATGTTCATGCTCGGCGAAGGCTGGACGCTAGAGCGTTTCAGTAGCGAAACGCGCATGGCGGTGCTGGAGACTGCCTAAGCCTGCGGCAACCACTCGCGCAAAAACCCGATGAGTTCCTGCGCCGCCACGTTGCGCATCGGCCCCGGCAGGTAGGCCAGCACCACGCGCCGCTCGATGCGCGGCGCCGACAGCGGCACCACGGCCAGCTCGGGGTCGCGCAGCGACGAGGTGTACAGCCGCGGCATCAGCCCCAGCGCCTGCCCGCTGCGCACCAGCGCGTAGAGTGTTTCGGAATAGCTCACGCGGTACGGCTGCGCGCCCTGCGCGAACTGCGCGCGCGCCGGGTCGCCCAGCGCCGGCATGCTGCCGCTTTCGAACAGCACGAGGCGTTCGCTGCCGATGGCCTCCCAGCGCGCCTCGCCGGCCGCCGCCAGCGCGTGGTCGCTGCGCACCACCAGCACCAGCGGGTCGCGGAACAGGTCGATGCACGTCAGTCCGCCCGGCGGCTCGGTGATCGCGGCCACGGCCATGTCGAGCTGGCCGCTGCGCAGCTCGGCCAGCAGCACCGTGGAGGGCGCGTCGCGCCAGGCCAGTTCCACCTCGCCGCGCTGCTGCAGGAAGCCGGCCGCCGCCGCCGCGACGCGCGCGCTGGCCGAGGGAATCACGCCCACGCGCACATAGGCCCGGCCGCGCTGCACCGTGCTTTCGATGTCGCGCAGCGCCACCTCGAAGGTGTGGACCAGGAAGTCGGTGCGCGCCAGCACCTCGGCGCCGACGGGCGTGAGTTCGAGCCGGTGGGTGGAGCGGGTCAGCAACTCGGCGCCGAGCAGCTTTTCCATCTGCTTGATCGCGTTGCTCAGCGCGGGCTGGGTGATGGCGAGCCGGCGCGCCGCGCGGCCGAAGTGCCCTTCCTCGACCAGCACCGAGAAACACTGCAGCTGGCGCAGCGTGAGCGCACGCAGGGGCAAGGCGGCCATGGGCGTCCTGGTTATCGATTCAATGAATCAAATTATAGAAATTCAAAATTTTCCTTATGAGCACGCACTGCCTAGACTGCGCCGCATGACCCTTGCCGCACCTGCGCCCGCCGCCGCTCCTTTCACGCTCGAAGCGATGCTGCGCGCCATTCCCAAGGTGGAGCTGCACTGCCACCTCTTCGGCACCGTGCGCCACCACACCTTCCGCCAGCTCAACCGGCGCGCCGGCGCGCCACTGGCCGACGCGGAGATCGACGGCTTCTACACGCGCGGTGAAAAGCCCGTGGGCGTGCTGCGCGTGCTGCGCGCACTCGACGCCCAGCTCGTGCGCAGCGCCGACGACCTGTACCAGCTCACCCTCGAATACCTGCAGGACGCGGCCTCGCACCAGGTGCGCTACGCCGAGTTCTTCTGGAACCCGACCGGCACGGTGCACGGCTCGGGCATTGCCTACCCGCTGGCGCAGGGCGCCATCGTCCGCGCGATCCACGATGCGCAGCAGGCGTTCGGCATCGCCGGACGGCTCATTGCCGCCATCGACCGCGAGGCCAGTGCCGAGGCGGCGGTGGAGATGGTCGAGTGGGTCCAGGCCCACCGCTGCGACGAGGTGATCGGCATCGGCATCGACTACCGCGAGAACGACCGGCCGCCCGAGCTCTTCGCCCGCGCGTACGCCGATGCGAAGAAGGCCGGCCTGAAAACCACCGCGCACGCCGGCGAGTTCGGCATGCCCTGGACCAACGTGCGCACCGCGCTCGAGCTGCTGCAGGTCGACCGCATCGACCACGGCTACACGGTGGTCGACCAGCCCGACTTCGCGCGCCAGTGCGCCGAGCGCGGCGTGATCTTCACCGTGGTGCCGACCAACTCCTACTACCTGCGCACGCTGCCGCCCGAGCGCTGGGCCCTGGACCACCCGATCCGCCGCATGCCCGGCCTGGGCCTGCGCATCCACCCGAACACCGACGACCCGACGCTGCACCAGGTCACGCCCACGGGCGCGTGGCTGATGATGGTGCGCGACTTCGGCTTCGGCCTGGACGACCTGCGCGGCTTCATGCACAACGGCCTGGACGGCGCGTGGATCGACGACACGCAGCGCCGCCAGTGGCGCGCCGAATGGAGCGCCGACTTCGACGCGCTGCGCGCCCGCCTGCCTTCCGAACCCACGCCCTCCGCCACTCCCTTCCCCGGATGAACCCCGCCATGACCACGAACCGCCGCCTGATCCTTGCTGCCGCCGCACTCTGCGCCGCCCTGCCCACCGGTGCCCTCGCGCAACCCGCCTGGCCCGCCGCCAAGCCCCTCACGCTGATCGTGCCCTTCACGGCCGGCGGCAGCGTGGACGTCAACGCCCGCCTCGTGGCGCAGCGCCTGGGCGAGCGGCTCAAGCAGTCGGTCGTCATCGACAACGTGAGCGGCGCGGGCGGCGCCATCGGCGTGGCCAAGGCCGTGAGCGCGACGCCCGACGGCTACACGCTGGTGGTCGGCCCCGACAGCGCCATCGCCATCGGCCGACTGGTCAACCCCTCGGCCTTCCGCTTCGATCCGCTGAAAGACCTGGCGCCCGTCGGCCTGCTCAACACCGCACCGATGGTGCTGGTGGCGCGCCCCGGCCTGGACGTGCGCAGCTACGCCGACTTCGTGAAGCTCGCCAAGGCCCAGCCGGGCCACTACAACTACGCCACCTCGGGCGTGGGCACCGTGCTGCAGCTGGCGATGGAACTGCTCAAGGAACGCAGCGGCATCTTCGTGACCCACGTGCCCTACCGCGGCGGTGCGCAGATCGCCACCGACGTGATCGGCGACCAGGTCGACCTCGCGATGCTGGTGAGCACCAGCGCCATCCCTCACGTGAACGGCAAGCGCCTGAAGGCCCTGGGCATCACCGGCAGCCAGCGCCTGCCGGCGCTCGCGCAGGTGCCCACCTTCAACGAGATGCCCGGCCTCAAGGGCTACGACATGGTGAGCTGGACCGGCATCTTCGCGCCCGCGAAGACGCCGCCGGCCGTGGTGGCGCGGCTCAACCAGGAACTGAATGCGGTGCTGCAGGAGGAAGGCGTGCGCGCCAAGCTGGCGGAGCAAGGCGCATTGCCGGGCAGCGGAACGCCGGAGGCGTTCGGGAAGTTCGTGCAGGCTGAATACGCACGCAACCAGAAGATCGTGCAGACCGCCAACATCAAAGAGTAAGAAGCTCGCCCCCAGGCTGCGCGCACTTCGTGTCGCTTCGCCAACCCCCTACCGGGGGCAACACCTGAGGCCCGGCAAAGCCGGCTCCTCGGTGTTCGCTTGAAGGGCCCGACGCAGAGTCGGTCAGTGGCTGGCTGAACAGGCTCAGCCGGCTTTTTCGTTGCTCTCGTCTTCCGGCCAGTCGCGGATGTAAGCCTTGAGCATCTTGTTCTCGAAGTTCTGCGCGTCGACCACGGCCTTGGCCACGTCGTAGAAGCTGATCACGCCCATGAGCATGCGCTTGTCCATCACGGGCATGTAGCGCGCGTGGCGCTCCAGCATGATGCGGCGGATTTCGTCGAGGTCGGTTTCGAGCGTGCAGGTGACGGGCGCGTCGTCCATGGCCTTGCGCACCAGCGTGGTCCCGACCTGGCCGCCGTTGTTGACGACCGCCACGATCACTTCACGGAAGGTGAGCATGCCGACCAGGTCGCCGTGCTCCATGACCACCAGAGAACCGATGTCCTTGTCCGCCATGGTCTGGGCGGCTTCCGCCAGCGGGTCGTCCGGCGTGATGGTGAAGAGCGTGTTGCCCTTGACGCGAAGAATGTCGCTGACTTTCATGGTGGTGCTCCTCTCGGGGATTCGTCGTTCTCGGCGTCGTGCCGATTTGAATATAGCCCACAATCGACGCCGACCCGAACGCCCCTGTCGCCTGTGCAAGCATTGCCGGTGTCACGGGGCATTGCGAAGAGACAACAGAAAGGCCTTCATGCCCGGTTATTCCGACCCCGGTTTCGACACCCTCGCGCTGCACGCCGGCGCCGCCCCCGACCCCACCACCGGCGCGCGGGCCGTTCCCATCCATCTGACGACCTCCTTCGTCTTCGAATCCAGCGACCACGCGGCCGCGCTGTTCAACCTGGAACGCGCCGGCCACGTCTACTCGCGCATCAGCAACCCGACCAACGCGGTGCTGGAGCAGCGCGTGTCGGCGCTCGAAGGCGGCATCGGCGCCATCGCCACCGCCAGCGGCCAGGCCGCGCTGCACCTGTCGATCGCCACGCTGATGGGCGCGGGCTCGCACATCGTCGCCAGCACCGCGCTGTACGGCGGCTCGCAGAACCTGCTGCACTACACGATGCGCCGCTTCGGCATCGAGACCACCTTCGTGAAGCCCGGCGACCTCGACGCCTGGCGCGCCGCGGTGCGCCCCGAGACCAAGCTCTTCTTCGGCGAAACGGTGGGCAACCCGGGCCTGGACGTGCTCGACATCCCCGCCGTGAGCGACATCGCCCACGAAGCCGGCGTGCCGCTGCTGGTCGACTCCACGCTCACCTCGCCCTACCTCATCAAACCCTTCGACTGGGGCGCCGACCTGGTCTACCACTCGGCCACCAAGTTCCTGTCGGGCCACGGCACCGTCATCGGCGGCGTGGTGGTCGACGGCGGCAGCTTCGACTGGGAAAAGTCCGGCAAATTCGCCGAGCTGACGCAGGCCTACGACGGCTTCCACAACATGGTGTTCAGCGAGGAAAGCACCGTCGGCGCCTTCCTGCTGCGCGCACGCCGCGAAGGCCTGCGCGACTTCGGCGCCTCGATGAGCCCGCACACGGCCTGGCTCATCCTGCAAGGCATCGAGACACTGCCGCTGCGCATGGAGCGCCACATCGACAACACGCAGAAGGTGGTCGAGTTCCTGGCCACGCACCCGTTCGTGTCCCGTGTGGGCCACCCGCTGATCGAATCGCATCCGAGCCATGCGCTCGCGCAGAAGCTGCTGCGCCACGGCGCGCGCGGCGCGGGCGCGGTGTTCAGCTTCGACATCAAGGGCAGCCGCGCACAGGGCAAGGCCTTCATCGAGGCGCTCAAGCTGTTCAGCCACCTGGCCAACGTGGGCGACTGCCGCAGCCTGGTGATCCACCCGGCCAGCACCACGCACTTCCGCATGACCGACGAGGCGTTGGCGGGCGCGGGCATTTCGCAAGGCACGATCCGCCTGTCGATCGGGCTCGAAGATCCGGCCGACCTGATCGATGACTTGAAGCGCGCGCTGAAGGCGGCGGAAAAAGCCTGACCGCGCCGATGGAGCCGACACCGTTCTTCGAATGGCTGAAGGGCCCGGACGCGCTCGGCGTCGCGCCGCATTTCTTCGCCGCGCACCCCGACGGCACGCGCGATCGCCAGACCTACGGCGGCTACGGCGGCTACGGCGACGCGCCTGCGATCGCCCGCGAGCATTTTTGGGCCGCGCCGCAGCGCATCGAGATGTCGCAGGGCTGGGGCCATCCGCCGCGATTTCCCGACCTGGCCAACTGGTCGGGCGACGGCTCGCCGCACGCGAGATGCCTGCTCGTCAGCCTCAGGCTGCACGCGCTGTTGACGCAATTCAAGCTGCCGGCCCACCGCGCCTACGACGTCCAGGCCCGCTTTCCCACGTACCACCACGCACGCTTCGGTGACCAGCGCGCCGAGTACCGGCTGATGCACTGGCTCGGCGACGGACAGTGGCTCGACAGCCTGGACCTGGCGCACACCGCGCTGCGCATCACCGTGCGGCTGCAGAAGGACCGGCCCCGCTACCACCGCGTCTTCGCGGCAGGCAGCTTCGAGACGGCGGCCCAAGTCGCGCAGGCCGCGACCGAGTTCGAGAAGGCGCTGCCCCGCACGCCCGGCTACGTCGCGCCGGGGCGCGCGCTCGAACACGGGGCGCATGTCATGGCCGAAGCGTTCCAGCCCACCGGCGTGTCCCGCCATGGGCGGGCGGTGCTCGACATGGCATCGGCCCATTGGCCCGTGCATCTTCAGCCGCTGGACCTGCTCTGGCTGCCCGATGAAAGCGCCCCGCTGGTCAGCGACGACCTGCGGCAGGCGCTGGCGAGCGGCGGTTTCACCGGCATGCGCTTCGGCAAGGAATGGCGCTCGGCCTTCGCCCAGCCCGCCGAGATGCACGGCCCGACGTTCCGTGCGCAGCGCGCCGCGCTGCTGTCGCGGATCACCAGCTCACCAGACGCCGACCCCAGCGCTCGCTCGGTGCAGATCTTTGCCGCGCTCCAGGCCCGGCAGCAGGCGCTGACCGAGCAGCCGATCGACGTCGCGCAACTGGTGCTGCCCGCGGCCTATGCCGAGTTGCTGCGCACCGGCCTGCCGACGTATGTGGAGCCCGATGACGGCGATGAAAGCGATGAAGACCACGACGACGGCGACCTCGGCCCGCAAGACCCTCGCCAGTGGCACTGGTTCCCGCGCGAGCGCCTGTGCATGCTGGACGACATCGGCGACGACGGCGACTGGGTGGCCAGCCACCCCGAAGCCGCGCGTGCGCTGCTCGTCGCGCAAGACGACGGCGGCGACTACCTGGGCTTCCTGCTGCGAGACGGCTCGGACCTCGAACTCGACGGCACGCTGATGCACTTCAAGCACGAGACGGGCGAGATCCTTCCGAGCGCGGTCCGCGACTGGGCGCTGCCCCCGCACGCCCGGGCCGCGTCGACGCGCTGATTGATCCGCCACCTCACACGAACACAAGACACACAAGACCCCAGAAAGAGACGCCATGAGCATCCTTCAAGTCAACGGCCACGACACCTACTGCTACACCGCCGGCAAGCCCTTCGATGCGGCCAAGCCCACGGTGGTGTTCATTCACGGCGTGCTCAACGACCACAGCGTGTGGATTTTGCAAAGCCGCTGGTTCGCCAACCACGGCTGGAACGTGCTGGCGGTCGACCTGCCGGGCCACTGCAAGAGCGCCGGCGCGCCGCCGGCCAGCGTGGAAGACGCGGCCCGGTTCGTCATTGCGCTGCTCGACGCGGCGGGCGTGCAGAAGGCCGCACTCATCGGCCACAGCTTCGGCTCGCTGATCGCGCTCGAAACCGCGGCACGCGCGCCCGAACGCATCACGCAGCTGGCGATGGTCGGCACCGCCTACCCGATGGTGGTGTCGCCCGCGCTGCTCGAAAGCTCGGTGAGCGATCCGCAGCGCGCCATCGCCATGGTCAACACCTTCTCGCACTCGCTGCTGGCGCCGCCGCCTTCGTCGCTCGGCCCGGGCACGTGGCTGTACGGCAGCTCGCGCGCGCTGATGCGCCGCGTGCTCGCGAGCAACCGCGAGGCCAACGTGTTCCACATCGGCTTCAAGGCCTGCAACGACTACGCCAACGGCGAAGCCGCGATGGAGAAGGTGCAGTGCCCCGTACTGTTCCTCCTGGGCGACGCCGACCAGATGACGCCGCCGCGCGCCACCAAGGCGCTGGTGGGCAAGGCGCGCAACGCCAAGGTGGTGACGGTGCATGCCGGCCACGCGCTGATGAGCGAGGCGCCGGACGAGGTGCTGTTCGCGCTGCGCGACTTCGTCGCGGGCTGAAAACTGCGAAGAGCGCCGGGCGGCCTAGCTGCCCAGCGCGTTGATGTCCGCCGGATCGAGCAGCACCTTGCGTGCCCCCCGGCGCGCCACCGCGAGCATCGCGCGGCCCACCTTCTCGGTGGTGGTCACGCGGTCGGGCCACCAGCGGTGGGCCAGCCCGAGCACGGGCTTGAGCACCACGATCGCGGCGTCGTACAGCGGCGTCTTCGAGCGCACGCCGTGCAGCGGCTGGATCATGCCGGGCCGGAACATGTAGGACGCGCGAAACGGCAGGCGCATCAGCGCGTTCTCGGTCGCGCCCTTCACGCGCGCCCACATGCGTTCGCCGCGCTCGCTGCTGTCGGTGCCGGCGCCCGTCACGTAAGTGAAGGTCATGCCCGGGTTGAGCCGCGCCAGCACGGTGGCGGCGGCCATCGTCAGGTCGTAGGTGATGCGCTTGTACTCCGGCTCCTTCATGCCGACCGACGACACGCCCAGGCAGAAGAAGCAGGCATCGAAGCCCGTCAGCTGCGACTCGATGGCGCGGTAGTCGAACATGTCTTTATGGACCAGGTCCTGCAGCTTGGGATGCTGCTGCCCGGTGGCGCTGCGTCCCACGGCGACCACGCGTTCCACGTCGGGCGCCAGCAGGCACTCGCGCAGCACGCCCTGCCCCACCATGCCGGTGGCGCCAAAGATCAGGATGTTCATGGGAGGGAGGCTCCGAAGGGGTCAGTCAGACCGCGAAGACCGCGGGCTTTTTCTCGAGCACGGCCAGCAACAGGTCGACGTCGAGGCTGGAAGGCTGCGGCGGTTGCAGCGCGCCGAGCAGGCGCGACAGCGTTTCGATGTGCGGCAGCAGCGGGCCGAGAAAACGCGTGCCGTCGGCACCCGCCACCAGCAGGGTCGGAAAGGTCTCGACGTCGAAGGCGTCGGCGATCTCGGCGTGGTCCTCGATGTCGACCCAGGCGAAGCGGAACTGCGGATGCGCCTTTGCCAGCTCGACCAGCAGCGGCCGGTAGTCGCGGCAGGTGCCGCACCATTCGGCGCACAGGCAGACGACCCACAACGCGTTGGCATCGGCGGAAGAATCGACGGGGACGACGGGAACAGCGCTCAAGGTGGATACGGCGAAGGTGGGATGGCGAACCCGGGTGGTGCGTCCGCGGGGTCGTGGCTATTATCAACAAAGCCCCTGCGGGGCGCAGGAGACCCACGATGAACACCTCCACCCCTGCCGCACCGGACGCGCCGGCCCCGGTCGATCCGCGCCGCTTCACCAGCTTTGCCGAGTTCTATCCCTTCTATCTGACCGAGCACGCCAACGTCACCTGCCGGCGTCTGCATTTCGCGGGCTCGACGATCTCGCTGCTGTGCCTCGTGGCCCTGGTGGTCACGCTCAATCCGTGGTGGCTGCTGGCCGGGCTGGTGGCGGGCTACGGCTTCGCCTGGGTCGGGCACTTCGGCTTCGAGAAGAACAAGCCGGCCTCGTTCAAGCGCCCGCTGTATTCCTTCATGGGCGACTGGGCGATGTACCGAGACATCTGGGCCGGCCGGGTCAAGATCTGACGGCACGAACGCCAGGGCGCTCCTAGATCAATAGCACGTCGCCCAGCCGCAGCGTGCGCAGCGGGCCCTTCTGCCACAGGTCTTCGAGCGGCTCGGCGCGCGGCATCAGCAGCTCGCGCAGCAGCGGCTCGATGGGCGTCGACGGGTCGGCCAGCAGCACGTAGCGCGGGTCCTGGTTGGCGGGCTCCTCGGCCAGCGGCGCGATCCAGTCCAGCCGCACCAGCGTGTCGAGCACCGGCGCCAATTGCAGCCCGTCGACCCGCATGCGCGTCAACAGTTCGCTCGCGCCCATGCCCTTGGCCGGCGTGGCCTGCGCGCGCGCCAGGTGCTGCAGCACCTCCATCGCAAGCTGCATCGGCCAGCCCGCCGCGCCGCCCCGGCGCGCCACGCCCGTCAGCAGGCTCGGCAGGTAGGCCGCGATGACGGCGCCCAGCAGCACGATCACCCACGCCACGTAGATCCACACCAGCAGGATCGGGAAGGTGGCGAAGGCGCCGTACAGCACCGAGTAGGTCGGCACCAGGCTCAGGTAGTAGCCCAGCACGCGCTTGGCGATCTCGATGGCCGCCGCCACGAAGAGGCCGCCGGCCCAGGCGTGCGACCAGCGCACCGTGGTGTTCGGCACGTAGTGGTACAGCCCGGCCATGCCGGCCGCGAGCAGCAGGAACTCCAGGGTGTCGAAGGCCAGCTTGACGATGCCTCCGCCCACCACGTCGCGCGAGGCGGCGAACACATACGAGGTGGTCGACAGGCTCACCGCGAGGATCAGCGGCCCGAGCGTGATGGTGGCCCAGTAGATCAGCACCCGCTGCGCCAATGGTCGCGGCGTGCGCACGCGCCAGATGTTGTTGAGCGTCTTGTCGATGGTGAGGATCAACGCGATGGCGGTGATCAGCAGCACCACCAGGCCCGCGATGCCGAGGCCGCTGGCCTTGCTCGCGAACTGGTTCAGGTAGCCCAGCACCTGGCGCGCGATGTTGTCGGGAATCAGGCTCTCGATCAGCCAGCGCTGCAGGCGGCCCTGCATGGTGGCGAACATCGGGAACACGGTGAAGAGCGCGAGCGCCACCGTGAAGAACGGGACCATGGCGATGGTGGTGGTGAAGGTCAGGCTGCTGGCCGTGAGACCGAGACGGTCTTCGCGGAAACGCTCCCCCAATACCGCTGCGGTGTTGCGCCAAGGAAAGCGCGAAAGATCCCTCCAAAGCTGCCGACGATTCATGGCCGGTATCATAGGAGTTGAACTCTCCCCCAGTCTCCGCGCACTTCGTGTCGCTGCGCCAACCCCCTCACCGGGGGCGATACCAGCGGCCCGGCAAAGCCGGTTCCGCGGTATCCCGCTCATGAATGCCAACCAGCCGCTTCCTCCCTCTTCCGTCCGCGCCACCCGATGGGCCGCCGTGGGCAGCCTCGTCGGCCTGATCGTGCTGGGCCTGGCCTGGGAGTTGTGGCTGGCGCCGCTGCGCCCGGGCGGCTCGCTGCTCGCGCTGAAGGTGCTGCCGCTCGTCATCCCGCTCGCGGGGCTCTACAAGAACCGCATGTACACCTACCGCTGGGTCAGCCTGATGATCTGGCTCTACTTCACCGAAGGCGTGGTGCGCGCCTGGAGCGACACCAACGGCGTGGGACAAATCCTTGCGCTCGTCGAGGTGCTGCTGTGCCTCGTGCTCTTCGCGGCCTGCGCGTGGCATGTGCGCCTTCGCCTGCGCCACGCCAAGGCCGCTGCTGCTGCCCGTCCCCTGGAGGCTTCCGCCCAATGACCACCTCTTCTTCCCTCCTCGACCAACTGCGCGCCATCGTCGGCGCCACGCACGTGCTGACCGAGGGCGACCTCGCGGCCTACGAGCAGGACTGGCGCAAGCGCGCGCGCGGCAAGTCGCTCGCCGTGGTGCGCCCGGCCAACGCGCAGCAGGTGGCCGACGTGGTCAAGGCCTGCGCCGCAGCCGGCACGGCCGTCATTCCGCAGGGCGGCAACACCGGCCTGGCGGTCGGCTCCATTCCCGACGACAGCGGCACGCAGGTGGTACTGAGCCTGCAGCGCCTGAACGCCATCCGCAACATCGACGCCGCCAACCTCACGATGACCGTCGAGGCCGGCTGCATCCTGCAGACGCTGCAAGAGACCGCCGAGAAGGCCGGCTACCTGTTCCCCCTGAGCCTCGCGGCCGAGGGCAGCTGCACCATCGGCGGCAACCTGGCGACCAACGCGGGCGGCACGCAGGTGGTGCGCTACGGCAACACGCGCGACCTGTGCCTGGGCCTGGAAGTGGTCACCCCGCAGGGCGAGATCTGGGAAGGCACGAGCGGCCTGCGCAAGGACAACACGGGCTACGACCTGCGCGACCTGATCGTCGGCAGCGAAGGCACGCTGGGCGTCATCACCGCCGCGACCATGAAGCTCTACCCGCTGCCCGCCGCGCAGCTCACGGCCTGGGCGGCAGTGCCCTCGCTCGACCACGCGGTCACGCTGCTGGGCCTGGCGCACAAGCACCTGGGCTCGGGCCTCACCGGCTTCGAGGTGATGGGCAAGTTCGCGCTGAGCCTGGTCGACAAGCACATGCCGCAGCTGCGCGTGCCCTTCATCGCCGACGAGGCCGTGCCCTACTGCGTGCTGCTCGAGAACTCCGACAGCGAGTCCGAAGACCATGCCCGTGCGCGCTTCGAGGCGCTGCTCGAAACCGCCTTCGAAGACGGCTGCGTGAGCGACGCGGTGGTGGCCGAGAACCTCACGCAGGCGCACCAGCTCTGGCACATCCGCGAGAACATTCCGCTCGCGCAGGCCGAAGAGGGGCTGAACATCAAGCACGACATCTCGATCCCCGTGTCGCGCATTCCCGCCTTCGTGGAAGCGACAGACGCGCTGCTGAAACGCGAGATCGCCGGCGTGCGGCTCGTGAACTTCGGCCACCTGGGCGACGGCAACCTGCACTACAACGTGCAGGCGCCCGAGAACATCGACACCAAGGCCTTCCTGAAGAACGAGGAAGAGCGCATCAACACGCTGGTCTACGACGCGGTCGAGCAGTTCGGCGGCTCGTTCTCGGCCGAGCATGGCGTGGGCTCGCTCAAGGTCGACAAGCTCGAGAAGCACAAGTCGCCGGTGGCGCTGGAGATGATGCGGGCGATCAAGCGCGGGCTCGATCCGAAGAACATCCTGAACCCGGGGCGCGTGATTCGCGTCTAGGTATTTGTGTATTTCTCCCTCCCCTCCCGGGGGAGGGCCGGGGTGGGGGCACGCGGCCTTCGATTGGGCGCCGCGATGAATGCGGGTGCAGCCCCCATCCCAACCTTCCCCCAGCGGGGGAAGGAGCAACACCCAACACTCAGCCCGGAAAGTCTTCGCCGCGCAGCTCGATCGGCTGGCCGTGCGGCGTGCGTTCCGCCGCGTGGTCCCAGGCGTGGCGGTAGCGGGCCAGCTCGTCGCCGGAGCTTGCGCCCTTGCGGGCCACGAGGTTTTCGAGCGCGGCGAGCCAGTGGCGGTAGTAGGTGTCGCCCGTGTCCGGGTCGCCCGCGGCCTGCGCGGCGCTGATCTGCGTGGCCAGCGCCTCGGCCCATTCGACCCAGCTGAACAGCCCGCGCTCGTGCAGCGCCAGCGTCATCGCGAAGGCCTGCGCCTCCCACGGTTCCCTGAACACCGGCCCGTCGGCGTCGCGCGGCATGCCCGGGGCGAGTGCGAGCGGCGGCATGTCGTTCGCCTTCATGCCGCGGGCTCCAGGTAGCTTTCCCACGCATCGACCGACACGGCCAGGTTCTGGCGCGGCGCGGCGTCGCCCCACAGCTCGGCTTCATCGAAGACCACGGTGTAGAGCCATTGCGGCTGCTCGCCCAGGCCCTGCGCATTCGCATCGGCGAACACGTGCGCGCCGTGGATGTGCTCGATCGTGCCGCGCTTGCCCTGCACATAGGCCGGCAGGCGCGTGTGGTGGTCGACGCGCCCGAGGTGCATGCGCACGGCCTGGCCGACCGCAAAGCGCGCGGGCGCCGATGCGGGGCGCTCGGTGCCGGAGCCCTTGGCGAGCACGGCGGGCACGTTCGCGGCCTGCAGCACGCGGGCGACCGGCGCGGCCGGATGGTGCATCTGCCCGGACGCGATTTCGTCCGCGAAGACCTGGCCGCGTTGCAGCATCAGCTGCTCCAGCGCGCCGAGCCAAATCTGGTAGTAGCTCAGGTCGCGGTAATCGGGCAGCGTCTCGCGCGCGGCGCGGCTGGTGTCGATGTTCCATGAGCCGGTGGCGCCCATGGCCAGCGTGAGCGCCAGCGCGCGCGGCTCCCAGGCGCCATGGAACAGCTCGCCCTCGGGTTCGGGCGTGACGGGGCCGAAGCCGGGTTGTCCGCCGAGGTCGGCGTGGGTCGTGTAGGTCATGCAGCACTCCTTGCCGACGGCGCCTCGACCACGCGCGTGCCGATCATCGAATCGCGCGAGACCAGCGCGGCGAGTTCGTCTTCGCTCCAGCCCTCGGTGCCCGCCGGTCGCTGCGGGATCACGAGGTAGCGCACTTCGGCGGTCGAGTCCCAGACGCGGATGCGCGTGGTCTCGGGCAAGGTGGTGCCGAAGTCGGCCAGCACGCCGCGCGGGTCTTTCACGGCGCGCGAGCGGTAGGGCGCGCTCTTGTACCAGGTGGGCGGCAGGCCGAGCACGGGCCAGGGGTAGCAGCTGCACAAGGTGCAGACGACCATGTGGTGCTGCTCGTCGGTGTTGGCCACCGCGACCATGTGCTCGCCCTGTCGGCCTGTGTAGCCCAGCGAGGCGATGGCCGCCGTGGCATCGGCCATCAGCCATTCATGGAACTTGCGGTCGACCCAGGCCCGCGCCACCACCCGTGCGCCGTTGCGCGGGCCGATGCGGGTCTGGTAGGTGTCGATCAGCGCATCGAGCGCGGCGGGGTCGATGTAGCCCTTTTGCGTGAGCACGCTTTCGAGGGCGCGCACGCGCAGGTCCATCTCGCCGAGTTCGCTGTGGTCGTGGGAGTGGTCGTGGGAGTGGTCGTGGCCGGTCATCGGCCGATGCTAGCGCCGCCCCGTAAAATTCCCAACATGACCCTCCCTGCCCGCCCCGTCCGCTCCCAGTACGAAGATTTCATGCGCCACGTCGACACGCACGGCGTGTTCAAGAGCGACCGCACGGGCACGGGCACCAAGAGCGTGTTCGGCCACCAGATGCGCTTCGACCTGAACGAAGGCTTTCCGCTGGTGACCACGAAGAAGGTGCACCTGAAGTCCATCATCCAGGAACTGCTGTGGTTCCTGACTGGTTCGAGCAACAACAACTGGCTCAAGGAGCGCGGCGTCACCATCTGGGACGAATGGGCGCGCGAAGACGGCGACTTGGGCCCCGTGTACGGCGTGCAATGGCGCAGCTGGCCCACGCCCGACGGCGGCCACATCGACCAGATTTCCGACGTCATCAAGACGCTCAAGTCCAACCCCGACTCGCGCCGCATCATCGTGAGTGCCTGGAACGTGGCCGAGCTGTCGAAGATGGCGCTCATGCCCTGCCATGCGTTCTTCCAGTTCTACGTGGCGCCGCCGCAGGCCGAGGGCGAGCGCGGCAAGCTCAGCTGCCAGCTCTACCAGCGCAGCGCCGACATCTTCCTGGGCGTGCCCTTCAACATCGCCAGCTACGCACTGCTCACGCACATGGTCGCGCAGCAGTGCGACCTCGACGTGGGCGACTTCATCTGGACCGGCGGCGACTGCCACATCTACAGCAACCACGCCGAACAGGTGAAGCTGCAGCTCAGCCGCACGCCCTTCCCCTACCCCACGCTGAACATCAAGCGCAAGCCCGACTCGATCTTCGACTACCAGTACGAAGACTTCGAGGTGCTCGACTACAGGCACGGCGATCCGATCAAGGCGCCGGTGGCGGTGTGAACGCGATGAGCGCCACCACGCCCCGCATCAACCTGATCTTCGCGCGCGCCGCCAACGGCGTGATCGGCGTGAACAACACCATCCCCTGGCACCTGCCCGAGGACATGGCGCACTTCAAGCAGCAGACCGCGGGCGCGCCCGTGGTGATGGGCCGCAAGACCTGGGACTCGCTGCCGCCGCGCTTTCGTCCGCTGCCGGGCCGCCGGAACATCGTGGTCACGCGGCAGGCCGACTGGCAAGCCGAAGGCGCGCAAGCGGTCGGCAGCCTGCCCGATGCGCTGTCGCTGTGCACACCGGCGGACTCGCCCGAAGTCTGGGTGATCGGCGGCGCACAGATCTACGCCGAAGCCGAACCACTGGCCCAGCGCGCGGTGGTCACCGAGATCGCACGCGACTACGAAGGCGACGCGCACGCCCCCGTGCTCGACGCCGCCGTGTGGCGCGAGACGCAGCGCGAGTCGCACGTCTCGGCCAAGGACGGCCTGCCCTTCAGCTTCGTGACCTACGAACGCATCGCGGCATGACGGCGCCGCACCGCACGCCCGGTCTCCCGCCGCGGCTGTCGCGGCGCACCATGCTGGCCGGCGCCGCCCTCTTCGCCGGCCTCGCGCCGCTGCAGGCCCTGCAGGCTGCCGGGCCGCTGGAATCGGACGAAGAGGCGCTCTTCATGCCCGGCACCGCGCGCCCCACGGCCGACGGCCGGCTCGAGGTCGACGTGCATGCCTGGGTGTTCGAGCGCGAGCACCGCTGGGGCCTGGACGCCGCGCTCGCGCGCTACCTCGGCATGAACCTGAAGAAGCTCACGCCGGCCGCGCGGCTGCGCTTCAGCCAGCGCACCGCGCTGTTCCATGCCGAGTCGGAAGAAGACAAGGTGATCGACGTCGTCTTCGACGGTTCGGCCACGCGCCTCACGATGCCGCCCACGGGCGCCGACGGCCGCAGCAACCTGCGCGCGGTCGTCGAGGCATCGCACATCCCGGCGTCGCAGGAGTGGCTGCCGTTTCATGGCGTGACCGGTCCGGGCGAGCTGCTGCCGCGCTTTCGCGGCCGTGCGCAGATCGTGCCGGCGCAGGGCGTGTCGGTCATCTCGGACATCGACGACACCATCAAGCGCACGCAGGTGCGCGACCGGCGCGAGATGCTGCTGAACACCTTCGCGCGCCGCTTCGAGGCCGCGCCGGGCATGGCGGCGCACTACCGCGCGCTGGCGCAGGCGCCCGGCACGCGCTTTCACTACCTCTCGGGCAGCCCGATCCAGCTGTACCCGGCGCTCACCGACTTCATTCGCGACGCCGACTTTCCCGCCGGCAGCATGCACCTGCGCGAGAGCACGACGTGGCGCACGCTGATCCCCAGCGCCGAAGACTCGCGCGCGCACAAGCTCGGCGTGATCGAGCGGCTGCTGGCCGAATTTCCGCAGCGCCGCTTCCTGCTCGTGGGCGATTCGGGCGAGGCCGATCCCGAGATCTACGCGCAGGTGTTCCGTGCGCATCCGCAGCGCATCGACGGCATCGTGATCCGCGACGTGACCGACGAGAACCGGCTGTCCGATCGCTACCGCGCCACCTTCGAAGGCATCGCGCCCGTGGTCTGGCACCTGCTGCGGCCCGACACCACCGCCTGGCCCATTCAACCGGCCAATCGATAGCGGCAGTTCACGCCGCGCGCGCCCCCAGCCAACGCCGGTAGCGCTTCGTCAGCCGCTTCGTGCGCAGTTGGTCGAGCACCAAGGTCAGGAACGGCGAATGCGCGGGCGCAGCGTTGCGGCCCGGGCGCAGCGTGCGCAGCCGGCGCTTCACCAGCGCCATGCGCGCCAGCGCGGCCATGACCTGGTCCTTCCAGTCGACCTGCGGGCTCTGCGCCGCCGCGTCTTCGCCCGCGCGCCAGCGTGCGGGCAGGTCGGGCGCCACGGCGAGCGCGGTGGCCATGCCCACCACGGCGACGCCTTCTCCCAGCACCCGTTCGGCAACGGCGCGGCGCACGATGCCGCCCGTGGTCATGACCGGCATGCGCGCCTCGGCGGCCAGCTCCCGGGCGAACTCCAGGAAGTAGGCCTCGCGCGCCAGCGTGCGGCCGTCGGCGGTGCGTCCCTGCATCGCCGGACTTTCGTAGCTGCCGCCCGACAGTTCGACCAGGTCCACGGCCTCGTCGTTGAGCCAGCGGATGACCTGCTTCGCATCGTTCTCCGAGAAGCCGCCGCGCTGGAAGTCGGCGGAGTTGAGCTTGACGGCCACGGCGAAGCCGCGCGCCACGCGGGCCCGCACGGCACGCACCACGTCGAGCAGGAAGCGCGCGCGGTTCTCCAGGCTGCCGCCCCAGGCATCGGTGCGCTGGTTGGTCAGCGGCGACAAAAACTGCGAGAGCAGGTAGCCGTGCGCCGCATGGACCTGCACGCCGGTGAAGCCCGCGCGCTCGGCGGCCTGCGCCGTGGCGGCGAAGCGGTCGACGGTCTCGGCGATCTCCGCCTCGCTCATGGCCCGTGGCTGCACGAAAAGCTTGCTGTGCTTGCCCAGATCGAGCGCCACCGACGACGGCGCCCAGGCCGTGCCGCCCATGTTGATCTGCACCTGCCGGCCCGGATGGTTGATCTGCATCCACACCTGCGCGCCGCCGCTGCGCGCGGCCGCGGCCCATTCGCTGAAGCGCTCGAGCGGCGTATCGGCTTCGAGCACGACGCCGCCCGGACCGGTGAGCGCGCGGCCGTCGATCATCACGTTGCCCGTGAGGATCAGGCCTGCCCCGCCCTGTGCCCAGACGCGGTACAGGTCGTGCAGCGCCGCGCCGGGCAACTGTCCGGCATCGGCCATGTTTTCCTCCATGGCGGCCTTGGCCAGGCGGTTGGGCAGGACGCTCCCGTTGGGCAGGGTCAGCGGCAGAAAGAGCGGCGAGGAGTTCACGATGAGGACCGGGTGGTGAAGTGAAAAACCCGATGCTAAGATTCAAGCCAACTTGAAGGTCAAGCGATATGAAGATCGGTGAACTGGCAGACAAGACCGGCATGGCGCCCTCGGCCATCCGTTTCTACGAGCAAAGCGGCCTGCTGCCCGCGCCCGAGCGCGGCGCCAATGGGTACCGCGTCTACACCGAGGCCGCGCTCAAGCGGCTGCAGCTGATCCAGATCGCGCAGAACCTCGGCTTCTCTCTGGACAGCCTGCGCAGCGCCTTCGCGGGCTGCGAGGTCTTTTCGGGGGACGACCTGCTCGAGCGGCTCGACGGCCGCGTGCGCGAAATCGACCAGCTCATGGCCGGCCTGCGCGCGCAACGGCGCGACCTGACCGACCTGCGCACCACCTTGCGCCAGACCTGGGCCGCCGGCGAATGCATGGACCCCGCCACGCTGGCCGAAAGCATGGCTACGACCAGAAACAAAGTGGCACGTCCTTCGCGCCCGCAGAAAGAACTGGAAACTTCGGTACACGCCTCGAAAGGCATGCGCGGCGCAGGGTTTAGACAGCGCTAATTGTTTGTGCGCACAATGTCCGAACCGCCCTCCCCTCAACACAAGGAGACGACCCATGTCCATGGAATTTCTTCGGACCCTCGCCGAGCAGAAATTGCCATACGTCCTCCACACGCCCGCAGACATCGACAGGCTGCGCGTGCTGCGTGCCGCTGATCTCGTGACTGCCTTCATTCCGCCGTCGGAGCACGCGCCCGACGAGCGCGCGATCCGTCAGCTGGCCCAGGTGGAATCGATCACCGCGAAGGGCCGCCTGGCCCTGAACAAGGCGACCTCTTCGTTCATCGAACTCTGAGGTGCGCCCGCACGCTCAGGCAACGCTCAGACCACGCCCTGCGCCAGCATCGCATCGGCCACGCGCACGAAGCCGGCGATGTTCGCGCCATCCACGTAGCTCACGCTGCCGTCGGCGCGCGAGCCGTAGTGCAGGCACGACTCGTGGATGCCCTGCATGATCTGCAGCAGGCGCGCATCGACCTCGTCGCGCGTCCATGACAGGCGCGCCGCGTTCTGGCTCATCTCCAGGCCCGACGTGGCCACACCGCCCGCGTTGCTGGCCTTGCCCGGTGCGTACAGCACGCCGTGGCCTTCGAGCACCTTCACGGCCTCCATGGTCGAGGGCATGTTGGCGCCTTCGGCCACGCACACCACGCCGTTCTTCACCAGCGTGCGCGCGTCTTCCTCGTTGAGTTCGTTCTGCGTGGCGCTGGGCAGTGCCACGTCGACCGGCACGTGCCACGGCGTGGCACCGGCCACGAAACGGGTGCCGGTGCGCTCGGCGTAGTCGCTCACGCGGCCGTAGAGGTGGTTCTTCACGTCCATCAGCACGGCGAGTTTTTCAGGCGTGAAGCCTTCCTCGTCGACCACGGTGCCGCTCGAATCGGACACCGTGACCACCTTGGCGCCCAGCGCCATGGCCTTCTCGATGGTGTACTGCGCCACGTTGCCCGCGCCCGAGACGCTCACGCGCAGGCCGTCGAAGCTGCGGCCCTTGCGCTTGAGCATTTCCTGCGCGAAGTAGACGTTGCCGTAGCCGGTGGCTTCGGGGCGGATGAGCGAGCCGCCGAAACTCAGGCCTTTGCCGGTGAACACGCAGTCGGCGCGGTTGGTGAGCTTCTTGACCATGCCGGCCATGAAGCCGACCTCGCGCCCGCCCACGCCCACGTCGCCGGCCGGCACGTCGGTGTCGGAGCCCACGTGGCGGAACAGCTCGGTCACCAGGGCCTGGCAGAAGCGCATCACCTCGCCCTGGCTCTTGCCCTTGGGGTCGAAGTCGGCGCCGCCCTTGCCGCCGCCCATGGGCAGCGTGGTCAGCGCGTTCTTGAAGGTCTGCTCGAAGGCCAGGAACTTGAGGATCGACAGGTTCACCGAGGGATGGAAACGCATGCCGCCCTTGTAGGGGCCGATGGCCAGGCTGTGCTGGATGCGGAAACCGCGGTTGACCTGCACCTCGCCGTGATCGTCCACCCAGGACACGCGGAACATGATCACGCGCTCAGGCTCGACCAGCCGCTCCAGCAGGCTGTGGCTCGTGTACTTGGGGTGCTTCTCGATGTAGGGCCACAGGCTCTCCATCACTTCGGTCACGGCCTGCAGGTACTCGGGCTGTCCGGGGTTGCGTTGTGCGACGTGTGCGAGGAACCCCCCGGCGGATGCGTGCTTCATTCCAATCCTCTGTTTTCCAAAACGGTGCATAACCTTATGCGAATCCTGCATTTTGCCGGATCGGAGAACCAGATTGAGGCGAAAAGCCCTCAGAAGGTGCGTCGTTTGGGGTGTCTGGTGTGGCAACGCCCCAACTTGAAACATTGCCGGGGCGCATCAACGCCTGGAGGAATCGCCAGAATCCCGCGCCGCACGCCCATCTAAGATGGCCCGTCTCGGAATTCACAGATGCAGATCACGTACCGCTTTCAGTTCTCGGAGGACCATGTGCTCACGGGTTTCATGCGCAACCTGCAGCAGGTCTGGTGGATTCGGTTCAAGTGGCCGTTGGCGCTCCTGTTCGCCCTGGCCCTGGCCGTGTGCGCCGGCGAAGGGTTTCCCGTCCTGGCGGTCGTTTTCGCGGTCGGCATCGCGCTGCTGCTGAGCGCACCGGCCATCGCCCGGCTGGCCCTCCACCGCTTCAGGAAGAGCCCGTTCTACAACGACGAGATCGACTTCTCGCTGTCGGAGAGCGGCTCCCATGCGCGGGGCCGCCACAGCGAGGCGCGCCACGGCTGGGAGGCCTACACCAAGGCCCGCCGCTTCAGGGACGGCCTGCTGCTGTGCCACGGCCCGGACGCCTTCCACTGGCTGCCCGATGCGGCGGCGGCCGATCTGGCGGCCGTTGCAGCGGCGCAGCAGCTCGCACGCGCGCGCATCCGGGACTACCGCGAGCTCTGACCGGGCCCGGTGCCGGGGTCGGTGCTCAGTCGACCTTCACCTGGAACAGCACGAAGCCCGTGCCGCCCGGCTCGACCGTGCCGGTGAAGCGCCAGTCGATCGCGCCCGTGCCGCCCGCGGGCTGAACCGTGGTGCAGGCCACCGCGCCCGCAGGCGGTGCATTCGCCGGCGTGTTCTTCACGCAGCCCGTGAGCGACGCCGGCGTGGTGCCCGTGGTCGCGCTCACGAAGGTGGTGTAGCCCGGCGTCATGTCGTTCACGACCATGCTGCGGATTGGTGCGTCGCCGTTGTTCGTGTAGGTGATGCGGTACTCGAGCGTCTCGCCCGACTTGGCCTGGTTGTTCACGCCGAAGGTGCCGCTTTGCGTGATGTTGCGCACTTCCTTCTTCAGCTCCAGCGCCACGCCCGACACCGTCGTGAGGTCGTCCAGCGTGAAGCTGCCGCTGAGCGAGGGGCTGGCGTTGGTGTAGGTGAAGTCGGCGCGGATCGTCGCCCTGTTGTTCGAGCCCAGCGGCGCCGTGGCGGGAATGAACTCCTGCACGATCACGCAGACCTTGCCCGCGAAAGCCACGGGCGTGGCCGCCGCGCTCGGCGGGTACAGCTGCGCCGCGCCGGCCTGCAGGCTGCCGGTGCAACCCACATCCGCGAAGACCTTCGTCGTCCAGCCGGTGATGGCCGGCGTGGCCGCCTCGCTTGCCACGCTGAAGCGCACCTGCCCTGCCGTGCCGGCCGTGAAGGTATGGGCGTAGGTCACGGTGCTGCCAGGCAGGCCGGTCTTGGCGCCGTCGGTCGCGAAGGCGCTGTTGTCGACGTCGCCGAAGTTCAGGTTGGCGTGGCCCGTGCCGTTCCAGCTGAAGGCGATGCGGTCGGGCGTGCCGGTGCGCGTGTAGGTGTAGGTGCCACCGGCCGCGGCCACGGCCGAGCCCGAGGGCAGCGCGACGTTGCCCACCGAGGCGCCCGTGGACACGCGCGTGCCCGGGTTGGTTTCTTCCACGCACATCGCGGAGCCCGTGGGCGTGCCGGCGGGCACGCTCAGGCTGTAGGCACCCGACGCGTCCGTGAGCGCGCTCGCGTACACGGCGGCGCCGCAGTTGGTCAGACGCACGCTCACGCCCGACAGCGGGCCTTCGCCGCCATTGACGATGCCATCGTTGGCCGTGCCGCTGCCCACGCCGTTGTCCAGGAACACACGGCCGCTCACGATGGCCGCGAGCGTGTTGGTGAAGGTACAGACCACCGCCGTGCCGTTCGTCAGCCCGGCCGCAGGCAGCGTGACGGTGCCCGCCACCAGGTCGACCGCCGCCGTCGCCCCGCCCGCCAGGCCCGTGCAGGTCGCGCCCGAGAACGCGAAGCCGCCGGGCATCGAGGCCGCGACTTCGGTCAGCACCGTCTGCGTGTTGGCCGTGGTGAGCGTCTTGATGGTGCCCACCACCGTCGAGCCCGACACCGAGACGTTGATGCTGTCCGAGCCGAAGCCGTTGGTGCCGCTGAACGCGAAGGTGCCCGTGCCGCCCAGCGCCTGCTTGCGGATCTGCACCGTCGGCAGGCGGTTGTTGCTGTAGGTACAGACGATGGCCTTGCCGGCATCGCCCGCGCCGATCACCAGCGTGTTGCTGGCCTGGCCGTTGGTGCCGCTCAGGGCATTGGCCGTGGCGCCGCCGTCGGCGGTACACGACAGCACGGTCGTGTAATTGGCCAGCATGCCGGTGGGCATCGTTTCCGCCGGGAAGGTGATGGTGTTGCCCACGGCCGCCACCACCGCCGTGCCGCTGTTGCCGGCCGTGGGTGCGGTCGCGGTGAACGCGGCCGTGTTGTTGGTCCCGCCCGTGGTCGCGCCGATGCTGGCGACGTTGCCCGTCTCGCTGTTCGCGCCCCAGGCCTTGCGCACCTGCAGGGTGACGGCCTTCTTCGCGTTGGTATACGTACAGACGATGGCCTTGCCGGCGTCGGCCGCGGTAATCGCCAGCGTGTTGCTCGCCTGGCCGTTGGTGCCGCTCAGCGGGTTGGTGGTGGCGCCGCCGTCGGCGGTACAGGCGAGCACGGTGCTGTAGTTTGCGAGCGAGCCCGTGGTCATCGTCTCGGCCGGCAGCGTGAGCGTGCCGCCGACGACCATCGACACCGCCGTGCCGCTGTTGCCGGCTGTGGGCGCGGTCGCGGTGAACGCCGCCGTGTTGCTGCTGCCGCCCGAGGTGGCGCCGATGCTGGCCACGTCGCCGTTCGTGCTGTCCGCGCTCCAGGCCTTGCGCAGTTGCACGGTGACGGTCTTGGGCGTGTTGGTGTAGGTACAGACGATGGCCTTGCCCGCGTCGCCCGCGCCGACCAGCAGCGTGTTGCTGTTCTGTCCGTTGGTGCCACTGAGCGCATTGGCCGTGGCACCGCCACCGGCCGTACACGCCAGCACCGTGTTGTAGTTCGCCAGCGTGCCCGGCGACATCGTCTCGGCCGGCAGCGTGATCGTGTTGCCGGCCTGCACGGTCACGGCCGTGCCGCTGTTGGCGCCCGTGGGCGCCGTCGCGGTGAAGGCCGTGGTGTTGCTCGATCCGCCCGTGCTCGCGCCGATGCTCGCCACGTTGCCGGCGATGCTGTTCGCACCCCAGGCCTTGGCGATCTGCAGCGTGGCCGTCTTCGGCGTGTTGGTGTAGGTACAGACGATGGCCTTGCCCGCGTCGCCCGCACCGACCAGCAGCGTGTTGCTGTTCTGTCCGTTGGTGCCGCTCAGCGCGTTGGCCGTGGCGCCGGCATCGGCGGTACACGACAGCACGGTGGTGTAGTTCGCCAGCGAGCCCGTGGTCATCGTCTCGGCCGGGAAGGTGAGCGTGTCGCCCGCGGCCACCGACACTGCGGTGCCGCTGGTGCCCGCCGTCGGCGCCGTCGCCGTGAACGCGGCGGTGTTGCTCGCGCCGCCCGTGGTCGCGCCGATGCTCGCCACGTTGCCCGTGGTGCTGCCGGCGCTCCAGGCCTTGGACAGTTGCAGCGTCGCGGTCCTGCGCGTGTTGGTGTAGGCGCAGTTCACCGCGCTGTCCGAGGGCATGGTGAAGGTGCGGCTCAGGCCGCTGCCGCTCACCGTCACCGTGCTGCCGTCCGACACCTTGGTACAGGCCAGCGTCGTGGTGTAGTTGGCGGCGTTGCCGGTGGTGAAGGCTTCGGCCAGCGTCACCGTGGCGCCGCTGGCCGCGGTGGCCGTGGCGTTGGTGGTGGTGGCCGGCGCGGTCGACGTGCCGGCGGTCGCGCCCGTCACTTCGGCGGCGCTGCCGCTGACCGTCAGGTTGACCTTGTCGCCGGCGATGGCGCCGCTCCAGCTCTTGGACAAGGTCACCGCCGCCGTCTTGCGCGTGTTGGCGTAGGTACAGACGATGGCAGTATCGCCCGCACCGATCGTCAGCGTGTTGCCCGACAGGCCGCTGGTGCCGGTGCAGCTCAGCGCGCTGGTGTAGTTGGCGGCGCTGCCGGTGGTGAAGCTCTCGGCCAGCGTGATGACGCTGCCCACGGGCACGGCCTGCGCAGCGCCGGTGTCGGTTTCGGCGGCCGTGTTGGCCACCGAGGCCAGCGTGGTGAGGCCCGTGCCGGTGACGCTCACCGCGTCGTTGACGATCGCGCCCGACCAGGTCTTGGCCAGCGTGACGGTCGCCGTCTTCGCGGTGTTGGTGATCTCGCAGACGATCGGCAGGCCCGCATCGGCGTTGCCCAGGGTCAGCAGGTTGCCGCTGAGCGAGCCGCCGCCGGTGCAGCTCCAGGCGCTGGCGGTGTACGAGCCGGCGTTGGTACCGAAGGGCGTCTCGCCCAGGGTCACGGTGTCGCCCACCGCCACGCGCGCCGCGCCGCCGGTGTCGGTCTCATTGGGCGTGTTGGCCGTGGCCTGCAGGTTGAAGGCGTAGCCGATGTTGTGGTTCGGGTGCACCGTGCCCGAGGCGGTCAGCGTGAAGGCGTCGTTGACCAGCGCGTTGACCCACTTCTTGCGCAGCTGCACCGTCGGCGCCTTGGCGTTGGTGACGGTACAGACGATGTTCGAGCCCGCCACCGTCGCCGCTGCATTCAGCGTGAACTGGTTCGTGTTCTGCGCGGTGCCGCGCGTCACCGTGCCGCCGCTGCCCATGCCCGTGCAGCTGACGTCGGTGATCACGTAGTCGGGCACGCCCGCGGCCGGCGTGTAGGTTTCGGTGAAGGTGGTCGCCGTGCCCGTCGCGGTCAGCGTCTGCAGCGGCCCGTTGACGGCCGTGCCGGCCACGGTGGTGGTGATGGTGTGCGCCGCCACGCCGTTGGTGCCCGTGAAGTCGAAGCCGGCCACGCCGCCGAGCGAACGCTTGGCGAGGGTCAGGGTCGCGGGCTTGCCGGTGTTGGTGTAGGTACAGACGATGGCCTTGCCCGCGTCGCCCGCGCCGATCAGCAGCGTGTTGCTGTTCTGGCCGTTGGTGCTGCTGGGCGCATTGGCCGTGGGCCCGCCATTGGCGGTACACGACAGCGCCGTGTTGTAGCTCGCGAGCGAACCCGTGGGCATCGTCTCGGCGGGCAGCGTGATGGTGTTGCCCGCCACCACGTTCACGGCGGTGCCGCTGTTGGCGCCCGTGGGCGCGGTCGCCGTGAACGCCGTCGTGTTGCTCGCGCCGCCCGTGCTCGCGCCGATGCTCGCCACGTTGCCGCTGATGGCGCCGGCGCCCCAGGACTTCGCCAGTTGCAGCGTGGCTGTCTTCGGCGTGTTGGTGTAGGTACACAGGATCGCCTTGCCCGCATCGGCCGGGCCGACCAGCAAGGTGTTGGTGGCCTGCCCGTTGGTGCCGCTGAGCGCATTGGCCGTGGCGCCGCCGCCGGCCGTACAGGCCAGCACGGTGTTGTAGTTCGCCAGCGTCCCCGTCGGCATCGTTTCCGCGGGGAAGGTGAGGGTGTTGCCGGCAACCACGGTCACGGCCGCGCCGCTGTTCGCGCCCGTGGGTGCCGTCGCCGTGAAGGCGGCGGTGTTGTTCGCGCCGCCCGTGCTCGCGCCCAGGCTCGCCACGTTGCCGGCGATGCTGTTCGCGCCCCAGGCCTTGCTGATCTGCAGCGTCGCCGTCTTCGGCGTGTTGGTGTAGGTACAGACGATGGCCTTGCCCGCGTCGCCCGCACCGACCAGCAGCGTGTTGCTGTTCTGCCCGTTGGTGCCACTGAGCGCATTGGCCGTGGCACCGCCGCCGGCCGTACACGCCAGCACGGTGTTGTAGTTCGCCAGCGTGCCCGGCGACATCGTCTCGGCCGGCAGCGTGATCGTGTTGCCCGTGGCCACGGTCACGGCGGTGCCGCTGTTCGCGCCCGTGGGCGCCGTGGCCGTGAAGGCCGTGGTGTTGTTGGTGCCGCCGGTGGAGGCCGGAATGCTCGCCACGTTGCCCGTGAAGCTGTTGGCGCCCCACGACTTGACCAGTTGCAGCGTGGAGGTCTTCGGCGTGTTGGTGTAGGTACAGACGATGGCCTTGCCCGCGTCGCCCGGTCCGATCACCAGCGTGTTGGTCGCCTGGCCGTTGGTGCCGCTCAGGCTGTTGGCCGTCGCGCCGCCACCGGCGGTACACGACAGCACGGTCGTGTAGTTCGGCAGCACGCCGCCGTTCATGGTTTCCGCGGGGAAGGTGATCGTGTTGCCCGCCGCGACGGTCACGGTCGCGCTGGTGTTGGCCGTCGGCGCCGTCGACGAGAACGCCGCGGTGTTGGCCGCGCCGCCCGTGGTGGCGCCGATGTTCGCCACGTTGCCCGTCACGCTGATGGGGTTCCACGACTTGGCCAGCTGCAGGGTCGCGGTCTTGCGCGTGTTGGTGTAGGTACAGACGATGTCCTTGCCGATGTCGCCGAGGGCGATCGTCAGCGTGTTGCTCACCTGTCCGTTGGTGCCGCTGAGCGTGCTGGCCATGGCGCCGCCATTCGCGGTACACGACAGCACCGTGTTGTAGTTCGCCAGCGTGCCGGTGGTCAGTGTTTCGGCGGGCAGCGTGATGACGTCGCCGATGTTCACGCCCACGACGGAACTGGACGCGGCAGTGGACGCCGTCGAGGTGAAGGCCGAGGTGTTGCTGGCGCCGAAGAAGTTGGTACCGCCCGTGGAGGCGGCAATGCTCGCCACGTCGCCGGTGTTGCTGCCGGCCGACCAGGCCTTCGCGAGCTGCAGCCTGACCACGTTGAACTGGATGACGACGAGGCCGTTGCCGCCGGTGGAGCCGGTCAGCGAAGCGCGCGCTCCGCCCACGCCGACGCCGCCCTGGTAGAGCGTGTTGCCCTGGTTGGCCGGATTGGAAGCCGCCGAGTAGCTGCCGTCGGCTCCCGCGGTGATCACGCCGCCGGTCACGCCCGTGCCGATGAAGCCCGAGCCGCCGCCGCCCGGTCCGTTGTAGGAACAGCCGGCCGTGACGGGGTTGGGCGTGTTGCTGCACTGGGCCATACCGCCGCCGCCGCCGAACCAGCCGCCGCCACCGCCGCCGCCGCCTTCGTACTGGGCAAAGGTCCCCCCAGAAGCCGAACACCCGGTACCGCCCTGCAAGGCACTGCCGGCGGAACCGCCCGGACACGCTGTTCCCGCGGTGCTCGGGGTTCCGAGCGCACCACCGGCGGCCTGGGTACCGCCTCGTCCGCCCGTGCCGGTGGACGAGCCGCCGTTGGTGCCACCGCCGCCGCCCGGCACCGGGCTGCCGACGTCGGTCCAGAAGGCGCTGCCGCCGCCGCCGCCCGCGATCAGCCGCGCGGCGGCCGCAGAAAACTCCGTGCCGCCGTTCCACAACGCGCTCATGCCGCCGCCGGACGAGCCGCCAACGCCCACGTTCGCGCCCGAGCCGCCGCCACCTCCGCGGCCATAGGTCGCGCTGGTGCCCCCGTTCTGCCCGCCCTGCCCCACCGTCACCGCCATGGCGGTGCCGGGCGTGACCGACACGGTGCCATCGGCGAAGCCGCCGGCGCCCCCGTTGGCCGAATTGCCGCCGGCCGCCGTGGAGCCGCCGCCGCCGGCGCCCCACATCGTGACGCGCACCGACGACACGCCCGCAGGCACCGTGAAGGTCTGCGCCGCCCCCGAATGGGTGAAGGTCACGCAGCTGTTGTAGCCCGACTGCGGCGTGCACGTGCCGACTGCCGCCTGCGCACCCGGCATGGCAAACAGCCACAAGGCCGTCGCGGCAAGCACGCCCTTCAACACCCCGCCGAGCCGCGCCATCCCGCCCGCTTCGTTTCTCGTTCTGCTTTGCATCATGGTCTCGTTCAGCGGGTTTCTTGCGTGGCCGCGGCGATCACGACCCAGCGGCTCTTGGCGCTGCTGTCATCGCCTGCGACAGGCGGCGTGTCTTCTTTGGTGTCGGTGCGCAGGCGCAGCACGTCGACGCCGCGCCCGATCAGGTAGCTGCGCACCGCGTTGGTCCGCTGCGCGACCAGCTGCATGCGGTCGTCGGCGCTGCCTTGTGCATCCGAGTGGCTGATGTGAATCACCACCTGGGCATCGGTCGCCTTGATCTGCGCGGCCAGCGTGTTCAGCGTGTCGTGCGCCTGCGGCTTGATGAAGGACTTGGCAGGCTCGAACAGCGCCTCGGACTGCAGCACCGTGCGCATCGGCAGCGGTGCCACTTCCGGCGCATCCGCAGCCACCTTCTCTGCCTTCTGCGCCTTGGCCGTGTTCGTCTCCCCTGTCGAAGCAAACCCCAGGTGCGTCTCGTCGAACTTGAAGCGCAGCCGCACATAGGCGCCCTTGCTCGTGTACTCGTTGGCCGTCAGGTCGCGGTCGCTCAGGCCCACGAAGTTGTAGCCCGCCGACACCCACATGTTCTTCTGCACCTGGTAGCCCACCTCGACGCCGAAGGTCTTCTGCAGCGCGCCGCCCTTGCCGTACAGCAGGCCGGCCTGCACGCCGAAGTCCCAGTCCTGGTTGATGTCCTGCGTGTAGCGCGCCTGCACCAGGTGCGCCCAGTACTTGCTGGCCAGCGTGCCGTCGTCGGCGCGGCTGAGCTTGAAGGCATAGCGCGCCATCACCGCCTTGCCCGGCTCGGGGTTGTAGTTGACGTGCGCCGAGACGATGTCCGCGCTGGTCTTGCCCGGCAGGCTGGCGCCGTTGTCGGCGCCGAAGACGCTGCTGCCCTGCAGCGCGCCGGCGGCATTGCCCGCGCCCACCACGCGCTCGGAGCGGCGCTCGTAGCGTGCCAGCGCGTTCCAGGTGTCGTCGTCCACCGGCCGGTAGGCAATGCCGATCTGGTGGCGCTGCAGGTGGCGTTCGTTGCCCGCGTTGGCGCCCTGGCCTTCGCTGTCGCTCACGATGCTGCGCGCCAGCAGGCTCCAGGACGGATCGAGCTTGAAGCCGAAGCCGGCACTGAACAGGCGCGTGTTCGCGTCGTCGCCGCGGCGCGCTTCGTACACGCCCGAGGCCTTGATCCGGTCGGTGATGTATTCGATGCCGCTGGTGATCGCGGTCGACTCGCCCAGCCCACCGGCATAACCCGTGCCGGTGTTCTTGCTGTTGCTGTAGCCGCTCATGTCGCGCGTGTGCTCGATGCCCCCGGTCACGCGGATCTGCTCGTTGACCTTGAAGGTGTTGCGCACCCCGATGGCCGCCTGCACACCGCGCCCTTCGGCGCCGTCGGCGATGCGGTACTCGTTGTACACGCGACCGCCTTCCATGTAGTTGCTCTCGATGCCGACGATGCCCGTGTTGTTGCGCTGCGTGCTGTCCAGCTCGTAGGGGCCGTTGAGCGTGGAGATCAGCTCGTAGCGGCCGTACACGCGCGTCTTGTCGGTGATGGCGTAGTTGCCGCCCACGGCCAGCACGTGGCGCTTGCCGTCTTTCAGGTCCTGCTCGCCTTCCACGAACACCTGCGCACCGGCCACGCCGGGCACCTCGGTCGACAGGCGCCCGCGCACGGTCGTCTGGCTCTGCGTGTCCACGCCGGCTGCGGCGGCGGCCGCGCCCAGCGTGGTCACGCTGTTGGCGCCGATGCTGCTGCCCATCTGGCCGTTGTAGGTGGAGATCTGGCCGTAGTCGAAGCCCGAGCTGGAGCCCAGCGCGTTGTTGCTCTGGCCGTGGCGCAGGCCCACCTCGGCGACGGTCTTGTCGCTGAGCTTCTTCTGCACGCTCACCGTGGCGCCCTTGCGCTCGTCGACCTGGGTCGCGTCCTTGCTGTAGAGCACCTCGCCGCGCACGGCCAGGGTCGGGTCGACGCGGTACTCGGCGCGCGCCGAGGCTTCGGTGTGGCCGGCCGAGAAGCTCGCGCCGGGGTTGTCGAAGCCCTTGCTGGTCTTGGCCGCCAGGGCCACCACGGCCAGCTTCTCGTCCTGGTAGCGCGCTTCCACGCGCGCGCCGTGGCCGTTGCCCTTGTCGTCGGAGTCGGTCTTGACCAGCTCGCCCGCCACGCTGGTGTTCTGGCCGATGCGCGCCACGCCCGTGAGCGCCTGCAGGTTGCGCTTGTTCTGCGGGTTCTGGTCGGTGGAAGCCACCACGCCCAGCTGCAGGTTCTCGCTGACCTTCACTTGCACGTCGGTGCCGGCCACGGTGAACTTGGGACCACCCGAGTCGACTTCGTAGGTGACGCGGATCGACTGCGGGTTCAGGTTCGCATCGATGGAGGCGATGGCGTGCGTGAACAGGATACGGCGCGTGAGCGGCTCCACCGTGTAGTCCACGAAGCGCGCCACGGCCGTGCGCTGCAGCACGATGTTGGGCTGGTTGCGGTCGCGCACCACGATCTCGATCTGTTCGCTGTTGTACACGAACTCGCCGTTGCTGGCGCTCAGGTAGTACGGGCCCGAGGTGCCCAGCGCGCGGAACTCTTCCACCTGCTGCGTCTGCGCGGTGCGCGAGACATAGCTGGTGGCGCGCACGTTCTCGTCCTCGTACACGTGCTTCAGGCCCGTGAGCGAACGGTTGCTCTGGCTGAGGTTGCGCACCTCGGTGCTGCTGGCGGTGGTGAAGTCGCCGTACAGCAGGTAGGAGCGGTTCTTGTCGATGCGCACGTAGAGCTTCTGCGTGCTCTGGGCGTCGAAGCCCTTGACCGCGGAGTCGCCGTAGATCGGATAGAACTCGTCGGGACGGATGTCGCGGAACAGGCGGTCCTTGCGCGTCTTGTCGGAGTCGTAGGCGGCCGTGAGCAGGTACTCGCCCTTGACGGTGCCCTTGAAGAAGAAGGCGGCGCGCCCGCTGGCGCGGCTGTGGGTGCCTTCGTCCTTCAGGCCCGAGAGTTCCGCCTCGAAGGCGGCGCCGGCGGGCATCGCGCCGATCGGGAGCTTGCCGCGCTTGGTGAAGTCGAGCACGCCTTCGACGATGCCCACGCCGATCATGGGACGCATCTCGGGCAGCAGCGCCAGGCGCACTTCCTTGACGAAGGTGCCGGCGCTCACGCGCAGGCGCGCATCGCCCGGCTCGCCCGGGGGCATCAGCTGGAACTCAGCCGCGCCGCCATCCATGAAGACCTGCGTGCCGGGTTCGGTCGGGTTCAGGTCTTCGGCCAGCCAGCGGCCGCGGTCGGTCTCCAGCGTGAGTTGCGTGCGGGCGGTGACGGGCACGCCGGCCGCGTCGATCAGGCGCACTTTGACGACGACGGGCGTGCGCAGGTCGGCGCGCGCCACCTCGGGCAGGTCGACCTCGATGGCGCCGAGCTTGTCGGGGGCGATGACGGTGATCTCGTCAGCCGAGCTGCGCACATTGCCGAAGCCGTCCACCGCTTCGAGCTTGAGGGTGTTGGTGCCGGGGCGCAGGGCCACGCCGATGTATTCCCAGGCGGCGATGTTCTTGGACGCCAGCTGGGTCTTCTTGCCGACGCGGCGTTCTTCCAGGGCAGTGCCGTTCACGCTCAGGCGCAACGAGGCGCCGGCGGTGCCCTTGACGCGCACGTTGATCGACTGGCCGGCGACGGTGTCGCGGTCCTTCAGGCCGATGAAGCCCAGCGTGTTGTTCTCCAGCTGGGGCAGCAGGGTCTCGAGTTCGATCGGGCTGGGAACTGCCTGGGGCAGCAGCGGGTTGGCGCGCGGCTCGAGCATCGCGCCGCCGGTGCCGATGGGGCGCATGGCCTGCGCGCCGACGCCGGTGGCCGAGCCGCTGGTGGTCGACGACGGCAGGCCCGAGGTGGGCACGCCGTTCAGCGGCGAGAACAGGCTGCCGGTGGGGATCGCGGGCTGCACGCCCAGCGTGCCGCCCATGCTGCCGCCACCGCCGCTGACGAAGCTGCTGGCGTTGGCCGGCGCCACGGGCAGCGCGATCAGCGGCGCCGAAGTGGGTTGCACGGCGCCGGTGCTGCCGCTGGCCAGTGCCTGGCCGGTGGCGGGCAGGCCGCGCACGTCGCCCACGGGCACGACCTTGCCTTCGGGGTCCAGGCGCAGGCGCACCTGCGCTTCGGCCTCGGTGTCGGGGCGCGCGGCAATGGCGGCGCGGCGCGCGGCCACGTCGGCGATCACGCTCTTCTCGTCGCAGTTGGTGATGATGAAGTTGGCCTTGTGGAACTCGCCCTTCTTCAGGTCCACGAAGCGGCTCTCGGGGGTGCCCGAGTTGCGGTTGTCGAGCACTTCGAGCTTGGCGCCCAGCGGCAGCGTGGTCTGGTCCAGGCGCAGCACGTGGGTGACGGGCTTGAGGCCGTACAGGCTCCACTTGCCTTCGATGTCGGTGACGACGTGGGTGCCGTCTTCCATGTACAGGCGCACGCCGGGCACGCCGATCTCGTCGGCGCCTTCCTGGCGACCATCGCGCTTACTGCCTTGGTCGGTGTCGCGCTTGCAATCCAGATACACCTTGCCGAAGGCGAAGGCGTCGTCGGAGAACACGCCGCCCGTCACGCGCACGGTCCAGTTGGCCAGGTTCGACTGGATGGGGCCCGAGGTGGCGCGCGCGCGGTTGATGGCGTCGCCGTTGGTGGGCGCGCCCACGCCGATGCGCACGCGGTAGCGCACCATGGCCGACTGGTCGGGGGCCACCACCAGCGTGGGGTAGTTGAAGATCAGGCCCGGGCCGGCGCCGCCGGCGGGGTTGGGCACCACTTGCCCGTTCAGGCGCACGCTGTTGGCCACGTAGGCGAAGCCCGGGGGCAGCGTGTCGTTGAAGGTGACGCCGGTGACGGGGAAGCCGGTCTTGTTGGTGACGGTGAGCGCGTAGTCGATGAAGTCGCCGAACTCGACCTGGCGCTTGCTGCCGTCCTTGCGCAGCACCAGGCCCAGGATGTTGCCCGGGTCGAGCGGGATGTGGTTGTGCACGGCGTCGCACGGCGTGCCATCGGGCTTGGCACCGGCCTGCACCTGGAAGTAGTAGCTGGTCGGATCGGCGTCCTTCGGGGGCACGGCGCTGGGCACGACGGCGCCGCAGCTGGTGAACGACCCGCCGGTCACGGGGATTAGTTGCGAGGGGTAGACGTAGCCGCTGCCTGCAGGCGGCGTGACCGAGATGCCGTAGGTGCACAGGCCCGTCACCGGCGGCGTCTGCAGGTAGAACTGGTAGGCGCCGTCGGCGCCCGTGGTCATCGAGATGCTGCCGTTGGGGTTGAGCGTGTAGGTGCCCGAATCGGCGCCGTAGATCTCGGCCGCGGTGATGGGCCCGGCCGTGCCGCTGCTGCACGACTGGCGCGTGTAGGTGACCAGCGCACCGGCCACGGGTTGGCGTGTGAGCGCGTTGTAGACCGTGCCTTGCGGATCGACCAGCAGCGACTGCACCGAGGTGGCGGTGGCGGCCAGCAGCATGGTGGGCGTGACGTTGACGGTGTTCTGCTCGAAGGCGGCGGCCCAGGCCTTGTTGGTGAGCGACACGCGCCCGCCGATGGCCGATGCCTTCTCGGTGATGCGCACGCTCAGGCGGATCTGCTCGCTCTGGCCCGGGGCCAGCGCACGGGCGCCGTCGGTCAGGCTCAGCGCCACTTCGGTGGGCAGCTGGAAGGGGTCGGCGCTGTCCTGCGTGGTGCGGTTGCAGGTGGCGCGGCCGGTGAAGCCGGTGGCGGCGTTGAGGTTGCCGTTGGCGGCCTTGGGCGGGCCCAGCAGTTCCCACGAGGCGACCTGACCGCTCGACTTGTCCATGTCGAAGGTGCAGTTCAGGTTGTCGATCACGCGCACGTTGGGTGCGGCGACGGCGCCGGTGTTGGTGACCTTGAAGGTGTAGTCCAGCTCGTAGACGCCGGGCGACACGCGCCGTGCGATGGAGGCCTGCTTGGTCAGCGTGAGCGTGGGCAGCTGCGTGGAGACGGGCGTGGGCGAGGTGTCGTTGTTGGGGTTGCCATCGCCGTCGGCGTCGGGGTTGTCGCCGTTGACCGAATCGTCCAGGGCCACCGCGGGGCCGCCGGCATTGAGGGCGCCCGAGGCCTTGACGGTGTTCAGCAAGGTGCCGGTGCGGCCAGTGAAGTTGATGCGGGCATCGAACTGCACCGTCAGTTGTGCGCCCACGGGCAGCACAGCGCCATCGGCCAGCAGGTTCGAGGCGGCGGCGGTGCCCTTGAAGGCGGGGTTCGCTGCTGCCACCGTACCGCCGCTGGGTGCGGGCGCGATCACGATCGAGCCGGGCACGATGGTGTACTGGTTCGCGCCAGGCACGGCGGCTGCCGTGTAGCTGCCGAACTGCGTGGCGCCCGCGCCTTCCATCACGTCGGCGGCCTGCACGCCATACAGCCATGACGTGCCGTAGTTGCGCACGTTGACGCTGAAGCGCACGGTGGCGGTGCCGTCGGTCTTGCCGTCGGTGCCGCGGTTCACACGCGGGGTGGACGCGGCCTTGGCCACGCCGATGCGCGCCTGGGTGGAGCTGATGACGATGGTGTTCGAGGGCACGGTGGCCGGGCCCGTGCCGTCGTTGTACTGGCTGTGCGCGGTGTTGCGGATCTCGCCCACCTGGTCGGCGTTGACCTTGACGGCGAACTGCATCGCGATGGACACATTGCGCGCCACGGGCGTGGAGATGCCGATGGCCACTTCGACGGCCGAGGCATCTTCGGCGGTGCGGTAGCTGAACGCCGGATCGTTGGCCAGGCGGTACAGCTTGACGGCGTTGGCGGCCGTGGTGCGCAGGGTGCCGGGCACGTACTGGGTGCCGGCGGGCACGGGGTCGCGCACGAGGACCAATGCGGAAGGGGCACCGTTGACCAGCAGCGGCGTGTTGGTGGGCGCGATGACGTTGGACGGCTGCGCGTCCTGCGCGCCGATGTTGGTGCCCGAGACCGAGAAGTCGATGCGCGTCTGGCCGGGGATGACGTTGCCGGGGTAGCTGGCGGACTTGACCAGCTGCAGCGCGGCGGCGTTGCCGACGGTGACGGTATCGCGGTTGATCGCGGTGAGGCCTTGCAGCGCGGTGGTGGCAGTCAGGCCCACGCAGGCCACGCCCGTCGCGGCGGTGGGGATCGTGCCCTGCACCAGCAGCGCGGCGGTCTCGCCGGGCTTGAGCGCGATCGCGCCCGCGGCGTTGAGTTGCACCACCGGATCAGCCGGATCGACCACGCCGTTGTTGTTGCTGTCGCGCACCACGCGAAGCGCCGACAGGTCGAGCGTGTCGGCCGCGCAGCCGCCGGCGTTGTTGGCCAGCGCCAGCGTGTAGGTGGAGGCGACGTTGCCGGTGTTGGTGAGCAGGTGGCTCAGCGTGACGATGCTCGCCGGCGGGCGCGACAGCGACTGGTCCTGCGTGAGCACCAAGGCCTCAACAGGCAGCACCGTGGCGATCACTTCGTTGGACGAGATGGTCTCGGTCTGCGCCAGGCCGTTGGGCACGTAGGTGCCCGTGGCGATGCTGCGGATCACGATGCCGGCGGGGGCCGGCGCGGCGTTCGCTTCCGGCACGGCACCACCCAGCAGCAGCGCCGCGCCAGCGGCGAGCGCAGCAGCCCATCCGCGCCACGATGGCCGGTGTGTGCTCCTGGGATTGAAAGTGAACAGCATGCCGCGAACCCTTGATCGATCACCGCGTGGGGATCAGAAGAAACGAAAGAACTTTTTCGTTTGCGCCCTCGCCTCGACAGAGGAAGAGAGAGAAGGCGCAAAGGAAAAACGCACAGGCTTTCGCATGCCTTGTGCGAAGGAGCCGACGGGCTTGTGCCCATCGGCTCCGCTTCACTCAGGTGAAGCTCAGTTGTTGACCTTCACGGAGAACAGCAGCGTGGCGGTGCCGCCAGGTGCCACGGTGTTGGCTGCGCTGCCGCAAGCCACCGTCGTCGCGGTCGAGGTGTAGTTCGCTGCCACGAAGGCGGGCGTCACACCGGTCGACGTGCACCGCGTGAGCACCGGAGGCTGCGTCGCACCCGTGAAGGTGGTGTAGGCCGGCACGGCGTCGTTGATCGACATGTTGGTCACCGGAGCGGAGCCTTCATTGGTCGCGACGACGCGGTACACGAGGCACTCACCCGGCTTGGCGACCAGCGGGGCCGACGAGGACGGGACCTCGGTGCCATCGCAGTTCACGTCCAGCGCCTGCGTCTTCACCAGGCGCATCTGGCCCGTGATGACCGTGGTGATGTCGGTGGCCGTCGGCGAGCCGCAGGCTGCGACGTCAGGGAAGGTCACCGTCACCGTGGCGGTGTCGGTGGCGCCTGCCGTGGCGCCGCCCGGTGCGAACACCTTGACGAGCAGCTTCTGGGTCTTGCCGCTGTCCAGCGCGGTGCCGGTGGCCGGTGCGGTCGGCGTGACCGTGCCGTTCGTCACCAGCGTGTCGCCGCCGTCGATCTGGCCGTCGCCGTTCACGTCGACGTACAGCGCCGTGGTCCAGCCCGCCGTCACGTCGGCTGCGGGCAGCGTGGCCGTGACGTTGTACTTGGTACCGCAGCTTTGCGCGCCGGTGATGGTCACCGTGTGGGCATACACCACCGAGCCGCCGGGAGCGACCTGGCCGTTGTTGTTCGGCGTGAGGGTCGCGCCGAAGGTGTTGGCCGTGGTCACGGTCACTGCATCCAGCTTCGTGTCGATCGCCACCACGCCCGTGGAGGTCGCGATGGTGGAACGCACCTGGAAGTAGATCGCCTGGCCGGTGACCGGCGTCTGCGAGGCAGGCGGCGTCACGCAGGCATCGACCGGCGCTTGCGCGTTGCCGGCGACAGCCAAGGTGGTGACCGCTGCGCCCGTGCAGGTCGTACCTGCCGCCACGAACTTGACGGTCCAGCCCGCGGGCAGGCTGCCCGGGAAGCTGTTGCTCTGGCTGGCCGCCAGGCTGTAGGTGTTGGCCGTCGAGTCGTTGTTCTTCACGAACAGCGTGAAGATCGTGCCCGTGCCCGCAGGCGTCGAGTTCACGGTCGTCGGCTGTGCGCTCGGACCCGTGCCCAGGTCACCCTTGAGCGCGTCGTTGCTACCGCCGGTGGTGTTGGTCAGGTCGACCAGCACACCCGTCACGTTCGTCAGCGTGTCGCGCGTCGATTCCGTCTTCGTGGCATCGCCCGTCGAGGTACCGGTGACGATCGCCGTGCCGCCCGTGCCCGGCGCTGCCGAGGCCGGCAGCGTGGCTGCCAGCACGAACTGAACGCTGCCGTTGGCCGCGATCGGACCGGTGTCGGGAACGCCGTCGCTGTTGTTGTCGATCAACGGCGTGACGCCGTCGGCGGCAAAGAACTTGAAGGTCGTGCCCGCCGGGAACGTGCTGCCCGCAGCCACCGTGAGGTTCACGACGTCCGTGGCATTGCCGGTGTTGAACGCGGTCTGCTTGAACTTCACCGTGGTGCCGGCCCCTGCACTGGCGACGGTCGTGGTGTCGGCCACGCTCGTGTTGGGGTTGCCCGCACCGGTGTCCTTCGAGGCCGTCGGGCTGGCGGTGGCGTCAGCCGAACCCAGGATGATGCCGAAGGTGCCGATGACGTTGTAGCTCGCCGGGTTGGTCGGCGAACCCGTCGTGCCCGGGCTCGCGGAGGTCGCGGTCGGTGCGTCGACAGGGTTGTACTTGGCGGTGTTGGTCGTGGTCGACGTGCCGATGGCCGCCGTGTCGTTGACCATCACCACGAAGCTCACCGTCTGCGTGACATTCGGCTGCAGCGCTTCCACGACCACGGCCAGGGCGTTTCCAGTGGCACTGAAGTCGATGCCGGCAGCGTCATCGCCCACCGCCGAGGTGTCCTTGAGCGCCACCGCAGGGGCGTTGCTCCAGACCGCGGAACCGGGGACGTACGTGAAGCCGGCGGGCAGCGTGTCGGTCAAGGCGAACCGCCCCACCGCACCACCCGTGTTGTTGAACTTCAACGTGTAGGTGGTGTAGACGCAGCCTGCGGCCGGCGTGGTCGCGCCTGCCACGGTGGCAGCGCAACCGGCGACCGAGCGCGGACCGCTCGTCGAAGCCGCGGGCCAGGTGCCGCCGTTGGCCGACCAGGCGACCGACGGAACGCTCAGGCTCTTGGTGGCATTGAAGGCCGCCTTGTCCGTGAGGTTCACGTTGTCGACGTCGGCTGCCGTCAGGTTGCCGGCGGCGTACAGCGCCGGCGTGCCTGCGGTGGCCGTGATGGTCGCGGCCACCGGCGAGGTGAACGTACCCGACGAAGCGGTGCTCGGGATCGAGTACGCGACGACGAACGGGAACGTGCCGTTGTTGCCTGCCACAGTCTGGGCCGGAACATTACACACAGCACCCGGAACGACCGAGCACAGCGCGGTCGTGCTGTCGGGCACGCCGTCGGCATTCGCGTCGGCGAACACTTCGACCTTGGTGAAGCCGTTCGGGCTGGCCGGAGCGGTCACGGTGAACGTGAAGGTGTCGGAGCCGTTGCCGGTGTTGGTCAGCACGTGCGGCGCGTACACGGTCGTGCCTGCAGCGCCGGTCTTCGTGTTGACCACGTTGGTCGTCACGGAGGTGTAGGTGTCCAGGTTGAACGAGCCGACCTGTTGCACCGTCGTCTGCACGAGGTTGGAGGTGGCGAGCTGGCTGGCGCCGTTCGGGTCCAGGTAAGTGGCCGAGGCCTGGTTACCGATGATGGTGTTGGCGGGTGGAGCCGCAGCCAGGGCACCGGAACTTCCAAACAGGAAGCTCAGCGTCAAAGCTGCTGCGCCCGCCCAGAGCGCGCGCGGCGCTGGGCCGGTGCGACGGGCAGACAAGGTAGGGGTCACTTGGGTTTCTCCTCGGGGGTTGGGGTCAAAAAAGTCAAAAAAAGGACGAACTCACCCCGGCCGGGGATTTCCGCGAACGGAAACCGGCAATGGAAAAACCAGCGGGGTTTTGGAAAGAAAGAGAGAAGCGGCCGTCAGAGCGGCTCAGTGCCGCCCACGACCGTCGTCAGCGCCGCGAACTCAGGGTGCGACGCGCGCAACCTTCTGCGGTTCGCCCGCAGCAGCCACTGGCGCGGGCGGCACGACCGCCTCGACCTTGGCGCGCGCGGTCACCGCAGCCGAGCCGTTGGCGGGCAACTGGCCCAGCGTCCAGCGCAGCGAGCGGTATTCGTTGTACGGAACCGGCTCCGACTTGCCGTTGACGGTGCGCGCCAGCGGCTCGGCAGCGAAAGCGCCGTCCTTGGTCGCGACCTTGACCAGCGTCGCGCCCGGCTTGGCGGTCTTGGGCAGGTACTCCAGACCTTCGGGGATCGGCAGGTTGGCCACGAGACCCGTGACGTTCTTGCCCGTGTGGTTGGTATAGGTGGCCGTGTACTCGAGCACGTCGCCCGGCTTGACCGAATCGGCCGCCACCAGCTGCTCCTTGCCCTGTGCGTCCTTGACCACCTTGGCCTGCGTCAGCACGACCGCCACGGTCTTCTTCTGCGCCGCCTCGGTGGGCGCGGGCGCGGCCTTCGTGCCCTGCGCGGCGGCCAGGCCGCCCAGCCCCAGGGTCATGGCCACGCCGAGCCCCAAGCCGAGGCGAACGGTCAGCCGGACGACCGGCGACATGAACGAATTCAATTGAGATGAACTTCCGATAGACATAGACAACTCCTAAAAACAACTTCAAAGCCAGACCGAGGCAACACGAAGATCAACTGACTTGACCTGTGGCCTTCCGAATTGGCGTCGAAGCCATTTCCCAGCCACTTGCAGCACACCACTGACACATCGCATCGGCGACGGCACTTCAGCCGCTTCCGATGCCCGTTCGAAACCTCATGCGCGCGAGCACTTTTTCAGCCGCTTCCATGAGCCATTTACCACGTTCATATTATTTTCTAAATGTTTACAAAATCAATCGCGCCTCGGTGATCCACCTCTTGCAAGCGCGAGGGGTTCCGGGAAAATTTCACGACAGTCCCACCAAAGTTAACAAATGTGAACATTGACTCAATTTTGACGAGTGCATGGATCGTGAACAAAGCTGCAATTCATCTGTGATCAATTTCACAGGCGGATCGCTTCCAAGTGGTTGATGCGTTTGAATAATTTCACACCCACAGCAGCCGGGCACAGGCGCTCTTGCAGAACGCTTTCGGCGGAACTGGTGCGTCGACGGGCTGCTGCAGCGCCTGGCCGCACTGCTTCGAAACTTAATTTACAAATTCGCTGAATTTGTAAATAGCCACTGCACATCGAGGTGCACGCGCATCCCGGCGCTCGCCCATCGATGGCATCCAGGCGACGCGCATCAAAGGCCAAATTGAGCTTTTAAAAGCCAATTCCATATTTCAACGGGCGTGGCTGCGCCATTGGCTTGAATTCAATTCAAGCCATTCCAAACCGGCTCACTTCACCGGAATTCGTTCGTTGATCTGTCGATGCCCGGTTTCAATTCGAAAGCGGATCGACAGGCATCGTTTTTTTGGCGGCCTTGCGCCGCCCTGTGGAATGCCGCGGGGCATCGCCCGCGCCCCCTCACCCTGCGCGTCGGTTGTGTGCGCGCTCCAGCGTGTAGCCCACCCCGTAGAGCGAGCGCACCCGGAATTCATCGCCCACGATCGACTCCAGCTTCTTGCGCACCCGGGACACCAGCGCGTCCAGCGAACGGCTGGCCCCGTGCTCTTCATTCCTGCGGGGGCCCTGGGGCAATTGCTGCCTCGACACGGGCGTGTCGAGATAGCGCACCAGCACCCGCGCGATTTCGAATTCGCTCGGCGTCAGGATGGCTTCCTTGCTCGCGTACTCGACGGCCAGGCGGCTGCGCACGAGCTGAAAGCCGTAGAGGCTGTGCGGCTTCATGTTTCTGCGCGTCGACTTCTTGCCGCACAGCGCCGACACCCGTGCCACGACGTCCTGTGCGTTCCACGGACTCACCATGAAATCGTCCACATCGAACACCGAGACGCGCGGCGTTTCCAGCACGGCGCGCGACCGGGCCAGGGCAATCACCGGTGCCGAGGCCGCGCGGCTCGCGCTGATGCCGAACAGCACCTCCGGCAGCGCGCGCTCCAGCGCCTCGCCCATCAGCAGGAAAAGCCCGACACCCGGCATGGAGGCGGCCTCCAGCAGGTCTTCCTCGTTGACGACACAAAACGGGCTGAAGCCGGCGTCCTTCAACCGGCTGCGCAGCCAGTCGATCTCGTCGCCGGAATCCGTCAGCACCACCACACGACCGTTTTTCTGTTCCACCCTGTCCACCATCGGTTCCCTTTTCATCGCTCCCCACTTGCCTCTCACAATGGAGTGGAATGTATTAACGTTTATCAACAGTCGATAGGGAAAAGTGCCGGTATTGACCAACGGAAACAGGTGGCCCTGTTCTTTTGTCATGCAGTGCAAACAAACTCACAGTAATGGGGCCTCACCCCCTCGACACGGAGCGATGGAATCCCGGATCAGCCTTCCATTTCACGAAGGCCGAACGCGCTCAAGCCCTCTCGGAAGTGGCCTCGGACGCATGTGTGGCCTTGCGCGCGGACAGCCTTTCGAGCAGCCCGACGAGCCAGCACATCGGGCAGCCGCGCAGCAGCAGCAAGGCGCCGACAAGGGCGGGCGGCGCGATCCAGGGATGCGCGGACGACAGCAGCACGGCCAGCGCGATGAGCACGAGCGCTCCCGCGCCGCGAAGCAGATGCCAGGTGATGGAAACAGGACACATGGTGCAGGGCTCCTTGGGGATGGACACCTGCCATAGAGGCGCCGAAACGCCGAAACGGTTCGCGGGCCCTCAACCCCCTGCCGGCTCGAGCACGAACGCGAAGTCCAGCGTGTGGAACGGCCCCTCTTGCAGGCTGCCGTCGGGTGCGCGGCCCGGGGCATGCGCCGCGAAGTCGCCGATGAGCGAACTGCGCACACCGAACACCGCGTCGCTGTCGAGGTACGGATCGCCCTCGCGGAAGACGTGCGTGATCAGCGTCTCGTAGCCCGGCGCCTGCACCATGAAGTGCACATGCGCGGGCCGCCACGGATGGCGCCGGGTCGCGCGCAGCATGGCGCCCACGGGCCCGTCGGTGGGAATCGGATAGGCCACCGGCGCCACGCCGCGAAACCACAGCCGCCCTTGCGCGTCGGTGCGCAGCACCGCCCGCCCCTGCATGGGGCCGCCGGGCCGCTGCACGTCGTAGAAGCCTTCGGCGTCGGCCTCCCACACGTCGACCACCGCATCGGCGACGGGCTCGCCGTCGCGCCCGCGCACGGTGGCCTGCACGAACAGCGGCTCGCCCACCGCGCCGGTCGCGATGTCGCTGCCCAGCGGCAGCTGCGGCGCGCCGGCCACGTGGAAGGGGCCGAACACGGTGGCCTCGGTGGCCTGCGGGCTCTTGGCGTGGTTCATCGCCACCGTGAGCATCGACAGGCCCAGGGTGTCCGACAGCAGGATGAACTCCTGGCGCTGCGCATCGCACTTCTGGCCCGTGGCGGTGAGGAAGTCGATGCCCGCGGCCCACTCGGCCTCGGTGAGCCGCACCTCGCGCGCGAAATCGTGCAGGTGGCGCACCAGCGCCGACAGCACCTCCTTCAGCCGTGCGTCTTCGCAGCCGGCCATGCGCTCGAGCACGGCGGCGGTGATGGTGTGTTCATCGATGTTGCGCATGGGCGTCGGGCTCCGGGTGGGAAGAAGGCGCGTGCGGCGTCGCCAGGCGCCGCTGCGTCGGGAACAGGGACCAGGCCCAGCGCTGCTGCGCCCAGCCCCACAGCCCCTGCTTGAAGAAGATCGTGGCCACGATGGCCAGCAGCCCGAGGCCGAGCAGGTACCAAGTGCCGTAGTCGCTCAGGAACTTGTTCAGCGCCCAGAACACCAGCGCGCCCACCAGCGGCCCCTCGATGCGGCCGATGCCGCCGATCACGACCATGAAGATCGCGAAGGCGGTCCAGTTCGGCGCGAAGGCCGCGTCGGGGCTGATGCGCAGGTTGCCCACGAAGTACAGCGCGCCCGCCAGCCCGGCGCCAAAGGCCGCCACCACGTACACCGCGAGCTTCATGCGCGCCACCGGGATGCCCTGCGATTCGGCGGCCATCTCGTTGTCGCGGATCGCCAGCAGCGCCAGCCCGAAGCGGCTGCGCAGGAACAGGTAGACCAGCGACACCGCCGCCACCACGCAGCCCAGCGCCATCCAGTAGGTGACGCTCTCGCGCGTGGCGCGCTCGATGCCGCGCAGCGCCGTGAGCGTGGTGCCCGAGCCGCCGCCCACCGCCGACACGTTGGCGAAGCTGAGCCGGAACACCTCGGCGATCACCCAGGTGCCGATGGCGAAGTAACCGCCCGACAGCCGGAACGCCACGAAGGACACCGGCACCGCGATCAGCGCCGCGGCCAGCGCCCCCAGCGGAATCGCCACGAACGGATTCACGCCCGCGAAGTTGCCCAGCATCAGCATCACGTAGCCGCCGAAGCCGAAGAAGGCCTGCTGCCCGATGCTGACCATGCCGCCGTAGCCGGCCAGCAGGTTCCACATCATCGCGAAGATGAAGTAGCAGGCGATCTCGACGAACTCGCGCATCCAGCTGGGCTCGCCCCAGAAAGGCAGCGTGGCGGCCACCGCCACCAGCGCGGCGGCGGTCCAGCCTGCGCGGCGGCTGCTGCCGGTGTCGATGGTGACGACGACGGGGGCCATCGCGCTCAGTCCAGCTGCAGCTGCACGCGCGCGGCCACCTGGCCCCAGCGCTGGTGTTCGGCGCGCAGGCGGCGCGCCGCTTCTTCGGGCGTGTTGGCCACCACCTCGAGGTCCATGGTGGCCAGCCGCTCGCGCAGCTCGGGCGCGGCCAGCGCCTTCGCCACCTCGGCCTGCAGGCGCGCCACCACGGCCGGCGGCGTGGCGCGCGGCATGGCCATCATCTCGGCGAAGCTGGCGTCGTAGCCCTTCACGCCCGCCTGCGCCACGGTCGGCACCGTGGGCTGGCTGCCCAGGCGCTTGCTGCCGGACACGGCGATGGCCACCAGCTTGCCGTCGCGGATGATCGGGCCGACCGTCGGCGAGGCCAGGAAGCCGCAGGGCACCATGCCGCCCATCACGTCCTGCATGGCCGGGCTCGGGCCGCGGTAGGGCACGTGCTGCATCTGCACGCCGGCGTCGGCCAGCAGCATCTCCATGGCCATGTGGCCGGGCACGCCGGGGCCGCCCGAGGCGTAACTCATCGGCTTGGCCCTGGCCGCGGCCAGCAGCTCGGGCAAGGTCTTGATGCCGGCGCCGGGAAAGCACACCAGCTCCTGGCTGAACGCGGCCAGCTGGGTCACGGGCACCAGGTCTTCCATCGGGCGGATGGCGAGCTTGCGGTACAGGTGCGGGTTGATGGTCAGCATGGTGTCGGGCCCGACCAGCACCGTGTGGCCGTCGGTGGCGCGCGCCACCTCCTGCATGCCGATGTTGCCGCCCGCGCCCGGCTTGTTGTCGACCACCACGGGCTGGCCCAGCGCCTTCTGCAGGGCCGGCTGCATCAGCCGCGAGACGATGTCGCCCGGCGCACCGGCCGGAAAGGCCACCACCAGCCGCACGGGCTTGCTGGGCCAGGCGTCGGCGGCGTGGCCTGGTGCGATGGTGGCGAGCACGGCGGCTGCCGCCATGCAGGCCGCGAGAGGTCGGCGGAAAGCGTTCATGGGATGTCTCCTTTTTTTGAAATGGGGTGCGCGGATCGGCCGGCGTGGCCTACCAGGCGCCGATGAGGATGCCGGCCGCCAGCTCGCGTTCGTTCCAGCGCGCGATGTCCTCGGGCGCCACCGTGGGAAAGCGCCGCCGCTGGCGCAGCCAGTCGAACAGCAGGCCCAGCATCTGCTCGCGCACCGCGGCAAAGGCCGGGTCGCGGCCCAGGTCGACCAGTTCGTCGGGGTCGGCCTGCATGTCGAACAGCTGCGGCGGCAGGTCTTCGAAGTGCACGAACTTCCAGCGGCGCGTGCGCAGCATCGTCATGTGGCAGCGCTCGACGGGCTGGGCCAGCGGCAGGCGCACCTCGTCGCGGAAGGCGAAGCTGTTCTCGCACACCACCAGGTCCTTGCCGGTCGCGCCGGCGTGGCCGTGCAGCAGCGGGCGCAGCGACTGTCCTTCGAGCCATTCGGCCGGCTGCGGCAGGCCCAGCGCGTCGAGCATGGTCGGCACGAGGTCGATGCACTCGACCAGCGCGTCGCTCACGGTGCCGCGGCGTGCATCGGCCTCGGCGCGCGGGTCGACCACGATCAGCGGCACCTTCACGATCGGGTCGTGGAACAGCTCCTTCTCGCCCAGCCAGTGGTCGCCCAGGTAGTCGCCGTGGTCGCTGGTGAAGACCACCAGCGTGTCGCGGTCCAGCCCCTGTTCGGCCATGAAGGCGAAGAGCCGGCCGAGCTGGTCGTCGACCTGCTTCACGAGCCCCATGTAGGTCGGCACCACCATGTTGCGCACCTCGTCGCGGCTGAAGTTGCGGCTCACGGTCTCGCGCCGGAAGCCCTCGACGACCGGGTGGGCGTCGATGCGCTCGGCCTCGCTGCGCACCACCGGCAACATGTCGTCGGGCCCGTACATCGCGTGGTACGGCGCGGGCGCCACGTAGGGCCAGTGCGGCTTGATGTACGACAGGTGCAGCACCCAGGGCGCGTCGCCGGCCTCGCGCATGAAGTCGATCGCGCGCTCGGTCGTGTAGGGCGTCTCGCTGTGCGCGCCGGCGATGTGCGCGGGCCGGTCGGCCCAGCGCATCTGCCAGCCGCTCAGGATCTCGCCGTCGGGGCCGCGCCCCGAATTGGCGAAGTCGTGCCAGGGGTTGTCCGATTCGTAGCCCTGCGCGCGCAGCCAGTCGCAGTAGGCATTGCCCGTGACCTTGAAGCCCGGCGGCCAGATGCCGTCGTCGCGCGCATAGGGCTCGAAGCCGCCTTCCATCGCGAGCCGGCCCGCGCCCTGCGTCGGGTCGATGCCCAGGCGGCGCGCGCCCTCGGTGTCGGCCTCGACGTGCGTCTTGCCGACCAGCGCGCAGCGCACGCCGTGCGGGCGCAGGTGGTCGCCCAGCGTCTTCTGCCCCACCGACAGCGGCACGAAGTTCCACATCGTCCCGTGGCTGCTGACATAGCGCCCGGTGTAGGTCGACATGCGCGAGGCGCCGCAGACCGCGCCCTGCGCATAGGCATGGCTGAAGCGCACGCCGCGCGCGGCCAGCGCATCGATGTGCGGGGTCTGCAGCCGCGGGTGGCCGTAGCACGAGAGGTGGTCGGCGCGCAGCTGGTCGCACATGATGAACAGCACGTGCCTGAGCGGCGCGGGGGAGGTCTTGTCGGTCATGTCAGCAGGTCAGCGTGTCTTGGGGAACAGTCCCTGCGGCCGCAGCACCAGCACCGCGAGGAACACGAGATGGCCGAACCAGATGCCCCAGCCCGGATCGATGCGAAAGCCGATCTGCTGCGCGATGCCCAGGATCATGGCGCCAGCCAGCGTGCCCCAGAACGAGCCCATGCCGCCGATGATCACGGCCTCGAAGGCGAAGAGCAGCAGTAGCGGTCCGTCCGACGGCGACACCGTGGTGCGCATGCCCTGCAGCGCGCCGGCGATGGCGATCAGCACGAAGGCGATGCCCGTGGCCAGCGCATACACCTGCTTGGCCTTGAGGCCCATCAGCTCGGCGATCTCGCGGTCGTCGGACACCGCGCGGAAGGTGCGTCCCAGCGGCGTGCGCGTGAACATCCACTGCATCGCGCCCGTGGCCGCCACCGCGACCGCCAGGATCACCAGCGGCAGCGCCCCCAGCGCCAGCGTGTCGCCCAGCGGCACCGACGCGGTGGCCAGCGCGCCGACCTCGATGGCGCGCGGGTCGGCCGAGAACAGCTCCAGCAGCAGGTTCTGGATCACGATCGACAGGCCGAAGGTCACGACCAGCGAAGGCAGCGGGTCCTTGCCCAGCGTGCCGTTGAGCACGTGGCGCTGCAGCAGGTAGCCGAAGCCGAAGGCCAGCGGCAGCACCGCGAGCACCACCCCCCATGGCACAGATGCGCCGGTCATCGAGACGCCGGCGATCACCGCGAAGGCGCCCAGGATGATGAAGTCGCCCTGCGCCGTGTTGGTCAGCCGCATGACGCCGAACATCAGCGACTGGCCGAGCGCGAACAGCGTGTAGAGGCCGCCGAGCAGCACGCCCTGGAGCAGGGTTTCAAGCATGGTGCTCCTCGATGCCGAAGTAGGCCTGCGATATCTGCTCGGGCGTGAGTTCGTCCGAGCGCCCCGTGAGCGACACGCGCCCGTCCTGGAAGCAGTACACGCGCTGCGACACCTGCCGCGCCATGCGCACGTCCTGCTCCACGATCACGACCGTCATGCCCTCCCCCGTGATGGCCGGCATGGCCGCGTAGATCTCGCGGATGACGACCGGTGCCAGGCCGAGCGAGAGCTCGTCGCACAGCAGCAGCTCGGGGTTGCTCATGAGCGCGCGGCCCAGCGCCACCATCTGCTGCTGCCCGCCCGACAGCGAAGTGGCGGGCTGGCGCCGCTTCTCGGCCAGGATGGGGAACAGGCCGTACAGGCGCTGCAGGTTCCACGGCCCCGCGCGGCGCGGCGTGGCGCCCATCAACAGGTTCTCTTCCACACTCAGGCTCGGGAACAGGCGCCGGCCTTCGGGCACCATCGCCAGGCCGCGCCGCACGATCTCGCCGGGCGGCAGGCCGCCGATGGGCTCGCCCTTGAAGCGGATCGCTTCGGAGGGTGCACGCAGCAGCCCCGTGAGGCTTTTCAGAAAGGTCGACTTGCCCGCGCCGTTGGCGCCGATGATCGCCACCAGCTCGCCCGCCGACAGCGTGAAGTCGATGCCGAACAGCGCCTGCGCATCGCCGTAGAAGGCCTGCAGGCCGTGGGTGTCGAGCAGCGCGTTCATGCCTCGATCCCCATGTACACGCGCCGCACCTCGGGGTCGTTCATCACCGCGCGCGGCGCGCCTTCCGCGAGTTGCTGCCCGAAGTTGATGACGAACAGCCGGTCGGCCAGCGACAGCAGCGCATGCACGACGTGCTCGATCCAGATCATGGTCACGCCGCGCGCCTTGATGCGTTTCAGTTCCGCCACCAGCACCGCCGCCTCGGGCTCGGTGAGCCCGCCCGCGATCTCGTCGAGCAGCAGCAGGCGCGGCTTGGTCGCCAGCGCGCGCGCCAGCTCCAGCCGCTTGCGGTCGAGCAGCGTGAGCCCGCCGGCCGGCTTGTTGGCGTGCGGCGCCAGGCCGGTCTGGGCCAGCACCTCGTGCGCCGTCTCCCAGGCTTCGCGCTCGGCCTGCTGGCCGCCGAAGCAGGCGGCGGTGACGAGGTTCTCGAACACGCTCATGTGGCCGAAGGGCTGCGGCACCTGGTAGCTGCGGCCGATGCCGGCGCGGCAGCGCTGGTGCGGGCGCAGCCGCGTCACGTCGCGGCCCGCGTACTCCACGCGGCCGGCATCGACGCGCGCGTCGCCCGAGATCAGGTTGAACAGCGTGGTCTTGCCCGCGCCGTTGGGCCCGAGGATGCCCAGCGTCTCGCCCTCGGCCACCGCCAGCGTGATGCCGTCGGTGACCTTGAGCGCCCCGTAGGACTTGCTCACGCCGTGCAAGGCCAGCAGCGTCATGGCAGCCGTCACTCAGAGCAGGCGCAGCGCGCCGCCGGTGGGAATGGCCTTCGCGGCCTCGTTGTTCACCAGCGTCAGCTCCACCTTGCGCTGCTTGCCCTTGCCCCACTGGCCGAGCACCAGCGGCGTCTTGCTGACGTTCTTGAACGGGCCCTGCCCGCCCCACTTCACGGGGCCGACCACGGAGTTGATCGAGGTCGCGGCCACGGCGTCGCGCACGTCGCCGGCCTTGAGCGACTTCGATCGCGACAGCGCGTTCGCCGCCACCTCGAACAGCGCATGCGCAAAGCCGATGGGCTGCGTCCACTGCTTCTTCGTGCCGGCCTCGTAGGCCTCGGCCAGCGCCTTGGCGCTTTGCTGCGTGAGGCTGGAGCTGAAGGGGTGCGACGGGCTCCACCACACCTCGGTCGACAGGCCCTCGCCCAACTCGCCCAGCGCCTCGATGGCGCCCGGGAACAGCAGCGCCTTGCCGAGCGTGATGACCTTCGGCTTGAAGCCCTGCTGGCGCGCCTGCGTGAGGAAGGTCTTGGCGTCGGGCGGGATCACCACGCCGGTGACGATCTCGACGTTGTCGCGCTTGAAGGCCGCGATCTGCGCGCTGAAGTCCTGCGTGCCGTTCTGGAAGCGGCCGGGGTCGGTGAGCGTGAAGCCCATCTGTGCGAGCGGCTTGGGAAAGCCCAGCTCCTTGTCGCCCCAGGCATTGCCGTCGCCGTCGTTGGGGAACAGGCCGCCGACCTTCTTGTTGGTGGCCACGGTCTTCCAGCCGTTGGTGAAGGTGGCGATGACGTCTTCGAGGCCCCAGAACAGGTGGTAGGTCCAGTTGAAGCCCTTGGCCGGATCGCCCTTGCGGCCGAAGAACCAGGGCTGCCACGGCACCACGCTGGAGATGCACGGCACCTCGTTGAGTTCGCAGGCATCGCTCACCGGGTTGGCGGTCTCGGGCGTGCCGGCCGTGAGCACCAGCGCGACCTTGTCCTTCAGGATCAGGTCGTTGGCCACCTCGCCCGCGCGGTTGGGGTTCGACTGGCTGTCCTTGAGCACGATCTGCACGGCGTACTTCTTGCCGCCCACGCTGATGCCGTCCTTGAAGGCGGCCTTCATCTGCTCGATCACCCACTTGTCGGCCTCGCCGAAGGGCGCGAGCGGCCCGGTCTGCGGCGACACGTAGCCGATCTTGAGCGTGTCGGCGGCGAACACCCGCGGCGCGGCGCCCGTGGCGGCGAGCGCGGCGGCGGCCTGCGTGAACTGTCTGCGGTTGAATGTCATGGCTGTCTCCTTCGTTGTTCGTGTGTGTCTTCGATGCCTGCGCCGTGGGCTAGCCCGGCGGCTCGCCGTCGAAGGCGCGTTGCAGCAGCGCGCGGATCGCGTCGCGCTCGGCCGGGCCGAAGGGCCGCGGGTTCCAGTACGGGTTGGCAACGGCGATGTCGGCCGCGCGGTCGAGGTCGGCGGCGCGCATGCCGATGTCCTTCAGCGCCACCGGCGCGCCGTTGTCGCGCGCCAGCGCATAGACCGCCGCCGGCGCCGACACGCCGCCGAGCGCGCGCGCGATGCGCGCCATGGCACGCGGCGCGGCCTGCGCGTTGAAGGCGAGCGCATGCGGCAGCACCACCGTGTGCACTTCGGCGTGCGGCAGGTTGAAGCTGCCGCCCAGCGTGTGGCACAGCTTGTGGTGCAGAGCCATGCCCACGGCGCCGAGCACGCCGCCGCACAGCCAGGCGCCGTACAGCGCGTCGGAACGTGCGGCCAGGTCGTCGGGCTGCACGCGGATGGCGGGCAGCGCGCGTGCGAGTGCCGCGATGCCTTCTTCGGCCATCAGGTCCATCACCGGGTTGCTGTCCTGCGCGTACAGGCCTTCGGCCGCGTGCGCGATGGCGTTGATGCCGCTGGTCACGCTCAGGCCCACGGGCAGCGTGCGCGACAGCTCGGGGTCGTAGATCACGGTGCGCGGCAGCACGCGCGGGTCCTTGCCGGTCTTCTTCAGGCCGTTCTCGGTGAGGCCGTAGATCGGCGTCATCTCGCTGCCCGCGTAGGTGGTGGGAATGGCGACGATCGGCAACCCCGACTCCAGCGCGATGGCCTTGCCCAGCCCCGTGGTGGAGCCGCCGCCCAGCGCCACGGCGCAGTCGGCGCCGAGCCGGCGCGCCAGGTCGCGCGCCTCGCGCGCCGTTTCCACGGGCACGTGCATCACGGCGCGGTCGAACAGGCCGGCCGCCTGCGCGCCGAGCGAGGCCGCCACGCGCTCGGCCTGCGGGCGCTGCTCGGGCGTGCACAGCACCAACGCCTTTTTCGCGCCCAACGCATCGATCTCGCGCGCCAGGTGGCGCAGCGAACCGGCGCCGAACACCACGCGCTGCGGATGGGTGGTGTGGATGAAGTCGTGCATGGCGCGCTCCTTTCTTTTGGGCTATTCGAGGCTCAGGCGGCGCTCGCGCACCAGCCGGGTCCACTTGTCCTGCTCGGTGCGCAGCACGGCGGCGAACTGCTCGGGCGTGTTGGCGATGCCCGTCAGGCCCTGTTCGCGCAGCCGCTGCTGGAACGCGGGCTCGGTCACGATCTTTCGCACCTCGGCCTGCAGCCGGTCGACCACGGCGCGCGGCGTGCCGGCCGGGGCCAGCAGGCCGACCCACGAGTTCACCTCGAAGCCGGGGTAGCCGCTCTCGGCCACGGTGGGCACGTCGGCATAGGCGGCCACGCGCTGCGCGCCGGTCTGGGCCAGGGCGCGCAGCCGGCCCGCGTTGACGTGCGGCTGGGCCAGCACGGCCGAGAGGAACATCATCTCGACCTGCCCGCCCAGCAGGTCCTGCTGGGCCGGACCCCCGCCGCGGTAAGGGATGTGCGTGACGAAGGTGCCGCTCACGGCCTTGAAGTACTCGGCCGTGAGGTGGTTGCTCGAGCCCGGCCCGACGCTGGCGTAGTTCAGGCGCCCCGGCTGCGCCTTGAGCAGGCCGACGAAGCGCACGAAGTCCTTCGCCTCGACCTTCGGGTTGACCACCAGCACCAGCGGGTTGCTCGCCACCTGCGTCACGGGCTGCAGGTCTTTGGCGATGTCGAAGCTCAGCTTCGGATAGACCAGCGGGTAGGTCGCGTAGCTGTCGAACACCATCAGCAGCGTGTGGCCGTCAGGCGCCGCGCGGGCCACCTCGGCCCCCGCCAGCGTGCCGCCGGCGCCGCTGCGGTTGTCCACGATCACGGTCTGGCCGAGCGCGGCCTGCAGGCGCGGCTGCAACTGGCGCGCGACGGTGTCGACGATGCCGCCCGGCGGAAAGCCGACGACCAGCCGCACCGGCTTGGTCGGCCAGGCCGGCGCCTGGGCCTGCGCGGCCATGCCCCACATCAACGTGCAGGCGACCAGGGCCCGGGAGAGGATCGAGAAAGACATCGTGTGCGTCCGTCGGGTTGGGAAGAAAAAGGAAAACGTCAGCGCACAAAGTGCGGCGGAATCTGCGCGTCGACGTTGACCCACACGCTTTTCACCTGCGTGTACTCGCGCATCGCGTCGAAGCCCATCTCGCGGCCGTAGCCGCTCTGGCCCACGCCGCCGAAGGGCGAGCCGGGGTTCACGCGCTTGTAGCTGTTGATCCAGACCATGCCGGCGTGCAGGTCGCGCGCCACCTTGTGGGCGCGCTGCAGGTCGCGGGTCCACAGGCCGCTGCCCAGGCCGTAGTCGGTGCCGTTGGCGATCTGCATCGCCTCTTCGTCGGTCTTGAAGGTGAGCACGGTGACGAAGGGGCCGAACACCTCTTCCTGCGCCACGCGGTCCTGGTACGAGCGGGCGCGCACCACGGTCGGCTGCACATAGCAGCCCTGCGCCAGGTCGCCGCCGGGCGCGCCGCCGCCCGCCAGCACCTCGCCGCCCTGCGCCTGCGCGACCTCGACATAGCTCAGCACGCGGTCGCGGTGCTGGGCGCTGGTGAGCGGGCCCATCTCGGTGGCCTCGTCGAGCGGATTGCCCAGGCGGATGGATTGGGCCAGCGGAATGAACTGCTCGAGGAAGGCGTCGGCGATCTTCTCGTGCAGCATCAGCCGCGAGCCCGCGATGCAGGCCTGGCCCTGGTTGTGGAAGATGGCCCAGGCGCTGCCGTTCACGGCGGCTTGCAGGTTGGCGTCCTCGAACACGATGTTGGGGCCCTTGCCGCCCAGCTCGAGCTGCACCTTCTTCAGGTTGCCCGCGCTGGCCTGCACGATGCGCCGGCCGGTGGCGGTGCTGCCGGTGAAGGCGATCTTGGCGATCTCGGGATGCTCGGCGATGTACTGGCCCGCCACGCTGCCCAGGCCCGGCAGCATGTTGACCACGCCGGGCGGCACGCCCGCCTCGGCCATCAGCTCGGCGATGCGCAGCGAGGTGAGCGGCGTGATCTCGGCCGGCTTCATCACGATGCAGTTGCCGGCCGCGAGCGCGGGCGCCATCTTCCAGCTCGTGAACATGAGCGGGAAGTTCCACGGCACCACCTGCCCGACGATGCCCACGGGCTCGCGCAGCGTGTAGTTGAGAAAGCCCTCTTCCACCGGAATGGTCTCGCCCTGGAACTTGTCGGCCATGCCGCCGAAGTAGCGAAAGCACGCGGCGGTGCGCGGCACGTCGAGGCGGCGCGAGTCGCGGATCGGGTGGCCGGTGTCCAGCGATTCGAGCCGCGCGAGTTCTTCGCCGTTGGCCTCGATGAGGTCGGCCAGCTTCAGCAGGATGCGCCCGCGGTCGGCGGCGGCCATGCGGCTCCATTTCGGGAACGCGCGCTTCGCGGCGGCCACGGCCTTGTCGACGTCGGCCTTGCCGGCCAGCGCGACCTGGGCGATGGGCGTGTTGTCGTGCGGGTTGAGCGTGGCGAGCGTCTCGCCGGATTCGGCGTCGACGAAACGGCCGTCGATGAAAAGCTGATGGCGAATGGAAGGAGCAGGCATGGGTTCTCCTCGCCCTCCCCGCGCGGGGAGGGCTGGATGGATGGGTGGCGGGAAGAAGGAAGCGGCGGCGCGCCGGCCGCTCAGAACTCGACCGGAATCTCGGGCGACTCGCCCTTCTGGATCTCGTAGACCAGGCTGGGCGAGCCGTTCTCCCACACCAGCAGCATCGAGCGCTTGGGGCTGAAGCCCTGGTGGCGGCAGTAGGCGGGCATGGCGGCCATGTCGCCGGCCTTCATGATCACGCGGGCCATGGGCTTGCCGGTGTTCTTGTCGCCGCAGTCCCAGTGGATCTCGTCGGTCATCTGGAAGAACCACTCGACGCGGTCGTTGCCGTGGATGATCGGCAGGATGTGCTCCTCGGTCGTCGGGCACATGTAGCTGTGCTTCACCACCGAGGTGAAGCTCGGGTTCCACGTGACCTGCGAGCGGCTCAAAAAGCCGAAGAGGTTGAAGGCGTGCACCTCGTTCTCGAAGCCGGGCTCGGGGTGCAGCTCGGGCTGGCCCTGCGGCACGTCGGCGAAGGCGCGGTTGACGGGCGCGCCGCGCGCGTCGCTGCGCAGGTCGAGGTCGCCCTTCAGGCCCACGCAGCGCTTGGCCAGCTCGCGCGCCCGGGTGATCTTGGCCGTGTTGTTGCCGCTCTTGCGGCCGTAGGGCGAGCCGGTTTCCTGCGGCGCGGCGAAGGGGTCGAAGGCCTCGTTGGTCCAGTCGTCGAGCATGGCCTCGAAGGTGGCGCGGATCTGCGCGGTGGGGAAGTTCTCGAGCAGGTCGATGCCCGCGTCCTTCATGGTGCCGTTGAAGCTGCCGGCATACAGGTCGACCGATTCGTAGTGGTTGATGGTGCCGAACACGTTGTCGAAGTTGACCCAGCCGTAGAAGAAGCCCCAGGCCACGTCGCGCATCAGCGCACGCAGGTAGCTGCCGGCGTCCATGGTGTGGCTCATGGGACGCCCGTCACGGGTCTTCCAGGTGATGTGGGCAAAGTACTCGTCCCGGCGAAAGCCGAAGCTGCCGAGCGAAAAATCCTTGTAGCCGAGCGTGGCATCGGGCTGCGATGCGATGACCTTGGCGAGTTCTGCGGGTGCGTTCATGGTGTGGCTCCTGGATGCGGGTTCAGTGCGTCTGGCAGATGTCGGCCCATTTCTCGACAGACAGATCGCCCTTGCAGGTCTGCAGCACGATCACGCCGGGGTCGCCGGCCACACGGAACTGGTAGGCCGTGTTCTTGGGCAGCAGGCCCTGGTGGCCACGCGAGAGCTTCATCCAGCCCATCTTCTTGCCCTGGGGTTCGCCCTTCACCCGCACGGCGCCGTTCTTCTCGGTGTCGGCCACGGCCTGGGCCGCATCGAGCTGCACGAGGTGCACTTCGATTTCGCCGTCCATCACCAGCGCGAACTCGTCGTGGGCGCAGGTGAACCAGGGCGAGGTGCCTTCGGCGCGCAGCGTTTCCAGCACGTAGATCTGGTTCTGGCCGAACACGACCTTCTCGTAGGGCTGGCTGATGCTGGCGATCTCGAAGCAGTTGGAGAACGCGTAGTGGCGCACGTCGTCGTCGATGGGCTCGACGTGGCCTTTCTCGAAGTGCTTGAGGGACCCGAAGCGGGTCTGGTATGCGACGGTCATGGGTGTCTCCTGAGGTGCCGGACGATGCAGCGTGGTGGCTGCGATGTGTGCACTGTAGGAAACGGGGGGCGTGAGCGGTAGGCCCGAAACGCGGGCCGCATTGTTCGGCAAATCCGTTCAATGCACAGGGTTTACCCCGGAACGGACGGCGCTCGCGTCAGGCGTCCCAGATCAGCCCCGGCGGCAGCAGGCCGCGCTCGATCATGACGGCGTCCCACGGCGGCACCTTCGAGAACGCCTGGGTCAGGTGCTCGATGAACAGGCGCAGCTTGAAGGCATTGCGCGAGGTGCCCGCATACACCGCGCTGAGCGAGAACGACGACAGCTGGTGCGCCGGCAGCACCACCTCCAGGTCGCCGCGCAGGATCGCCTCGCCGGCCACCAGCGTCGGCAGGCAGACGATGCCGGCGTGCTCCATGGCGTACTCGCGCAGCAGGTGGACGCTGTTGGTGAGCAGCGCCGCGCTCATGTACAGCGTGACCTGTTCACCGGCGTGATGGAAGGTCCAGCGGTCGCGCGTGGGGTAGCCCGAGTACAGGCCGAGCGTGTGCTTGTGCAGCTCGCGCGGGCTCGCGGGCCGGCCGTGCGCGCGCAGGTACTCGGGCGTGGCACAGAACACGCGGCGCACCGGGAACAGCGGGCGCGACACCAGCTCGGTCGACGCCGCCGGAAAGATCTGCAGCGCGCAATCGACGCCCGCCTTCACCGGGTCGACCACCGCGTCGCTCACGATGAGTTCCAGGTGGATGTCCGGAAAGCTCACCTGGAAGGCGCGCAGCAGCGTGGCGAAATGCCCCAGCACGAAGCCCGTGAGCGCATGCACGCGCAGCGTGCCGGTGGGCCCGTCCTTGGCGTCGCGCATCTGGTCCATGATGTTGTTGGCCCGCCCGACCAGCTCGACGCAGTCGCGCAGGAAGGCCTGCCCCACGTCGCTGAGCCGGACCACGCGCGTGCTGCGGTGGAACAGCGGCGCGCCGACGTGGTCCTCGAGCTGCTTCACGCGGCTGGTCACCACCGATTTCGACACCCGCAGCTGGCGCGCGGCCTCGGCAAAGCTCTGGGTCTGTGCGACCCGCACGAAGGTCTCTATGTTCTCGAGGCGGTCCATGGGGCATGCAATGTAGCGGTTGCGCGGCGGCGGCCGGTCGGCCGCACGGGTGTGAAGTACTGCGCAATCCCGCTCGGAGATTGACCGCACCCTTCTCAATTCGCCCACAAATGTGAGCATTTCCCTGTGAGATTGTTAATACGGCAACTATTGTCCTGCTCCGAAGCACCCCGGGTGCACAAGAAATCGAAGCAGGGAGTTCCCATGACCAAATCCACGATCACCGTGATGCTCGCGCTGGCGGCATCCGTTCTCATGAGCGCGTGCGCGCACCACCACGCGCCGCCGCCGCGCGCAGAGCCCGCGCCGGCCCACAAGGGCGGCAACTTCTGCCCGCCGGGCCAGGCCAAGAAGGGCAACTGCTGATCGCCCGCCATGCTGAACCCGTTCCTGCGTGACATGACGCCCGACGAACTGCCGACCGGCACCGCGCGGCCGGCCTACATCGCCCTGCTGCCCGTGCTGGCCTATGTGCTCGTCGCCATCGCCTTCCTGAGCATGTCGGTGGTCGTGCCGAGCCTGCTCGTGGCCTGCCTGTTCGCGACCGCTGCGGCCATGTCGCTGGGCGCGGGCGTGGTGCTCGGCATGAGCATCTGGATCTTTCCGCAGCTGTCGAGCTGAGGGCCGCACGCGATGAGTACTTCCAACGCTTCCGTCTTCCGCGTCCACAGCTGGCGCACGACCCTGCTTGCGGCCTCCGTGGTGCTGCTGATCGTGATGGCGCTGCTCATGAAGTGGCTGGTCGAGCTGCAGGTGGAAACCGCGCAGGAACGCCAGTTGCGCGAAGCCGTCGCGCGCGAGGCCGACGCCCGCTGCTTCGTGCTGCCCACGCGCCAGGAGGTCGACACCTGCCGGGCCGTCAACGCGGCGGGCCTGACGCCCTGACCGGGGCGCCGCTCAACCGAAAGTGAACCCGTAGGCCTGCGCGCCGGGGTCGAGAAACTCGATCTCGAACAGCCGCTCCTTGCCGCCGCCCGCCGACTGCCGCACCAGCTGGTACAGCTTCTGCGCATCGACCACGCCGTGGCCCTGGGCATCGGTGTCGGCGCCGTGGTCCGCCAGCGGCGGCTGGCCGTCGACCCGCACCGTGAAACTCACCGGCTTGCCGTCGGCCATCGGCCCCAGCACGAGGTGCAGGTCGCGCGCCTTGAAGCGGTAGGCGATGCGGCCGTGGGCCTGGTTCAGCACGGCCCGCTCGCCCTCCACTGTCCAGTCGCCGCCCAGCGACCACTGGTTGGTGCGCAATGAGGAAACCACGGGCTCGTAGGCCTTCGCACGGTCGCGCGCGATGCCGCCGGGCGACGCGAAACCGTGCGCCCGCGCATGGCCCAGGTAGGTTTCGCCGGACTGCGCCGGCTCGGCGCCGGGTGCGGCCTGGGTGCCCTGCCCCTGCGGCGCCACCAGCCCGGCATTCATGCTGTTCGCCTGCCCGGCCTCGGCCAGCAGCTGCTGGATCACCTGCTCGGCCTTGTCGTAGCGGTTCTCGCCGAACTGGTGATGACGGATGCGCCCCTGCGCGTCGACGAAATAGAACGCCGGCCAGGCCTGGTTGTCGAAGCCGCGCCAGATCGAAAAGTCGTTGTCCAGCGCCACCGGGAACCCGATGCCCAGGTCTTTCACGGCCTTGCGCACGTTGGCCGGGTTCTTCTCGAACGCGAACTCCGGCGCATGCACGCCCAGGACGACCAGGCCCGCGTCCCTGTACTTGTCGGCCCAGGCGCGCACATAGGGCAGCGTGCGCAGGCAGTTGATGCACGAGTAGGTCCAGAAGTCGACCAGCACGACCTTGCCGCGCAAGGCCTCGGGCGTGAGCGGCGCCGAGTTGATCCACTCGGTCGCGCCGGCCAGCGAAGGCAGGCGGCCTTCGATGCGGAGATCGCGCGCGGGCACCGGCGCCGGGCGGGTGTCCGCGACGCGCACGAAGCCGGCGTCCGCGCGCTGTGCCTGCGGCGCGTCTTTGCGCAGCGTGTCCACCAGCGCCTGCTCCAGCGCCGACGTGGTGCCCAGCGACAGGCGCGCGAGCCAGCCGGTGTCCAGCCCCAGCGCGATGGCGCCCACGCCGGCCAGCACCGCGGCACCGGCGATGCGCCGCACCCCGTCGCCGGTCGGCAGCGTGCGCTTCAGCATCGAAAGCAGCCGGCCGCCGGACAGCAGCGCCACCGCAAGCGACGTGCACGCGCCGGCCGCATAGGCGAGCAGCAGCAGCGAGGTGCCGACGCTGGCGCCGTTGAGCGCCGCGCCCGTCAGGATCAGCCCAAGGATCGGCCCCGCGCACGGCGCCCAGAGCAGGCCCGTGCCCACGCCCAGCCACAGCGGAGAAAACACCGAAGCCTGTGACGCATCGGACATGCGCAGGCCCAGCGCCACCAGCGGCCGGCTCAGGCGCTCGGCCACGCGCGGGAACAGCAGCGTCGCGCCGAACAGCGCGAGCAAGGCCATGGCCGCGTAGCGCCCGTATTCGTTGAGCGTGACGATCCAGCCGCCGCCCACCGCCGCGAGTGTGGCGACCACGGCGAAGGCCAGCGCCATGCCCACGAGCATCGGCAGGCCGTGCGAGCGGAAGGGCCGGTCGGCGCGCGCGAACACGAAGGGCAGCACCGGCAGGATGCAGGGGCTCAGGATCGTGAGCACCCCGCCCAGGTAGGCGATGAAGAGGATGAGCATGGGGATGTGAAAGATGGGGGGTCGGGTTCAGCGAGCGGGCGCGGTGGCCAACGCCAGCCGAGCTTCGAGCCCGCCTTCGGGGCGGTTGTGCAGCGTGAGCTCGGCGCCCATCGCCATGGCCAGCTGGTGCGCGATGGCCAGGCCCAGGCCGGTGCCGCCGGTGCTGCGGTTGCGCGAGCTTTCGACGCGGTAGAAGGGCTTGAGCACCGCGTCGAGTTCGTCGGGGGGAATGCCCGGGCCGTTGTCGAGCACGCTCACCACGAGGCGGCCGCCTTCGCCTTCAGCCTGCACGCGCAGCGTCACGTCGGAGCCGAACTTCAGCGCGTTGTCGATCAGGTTCATCAGGATGCGGCGCAGCGCAATGGGGCGGCTCACGATCGGCGCGCCGGCCCGGCCGTCGAGCCGCACCTGCTGGCCCACGTCTTCGTAGTCGGCCACCATGCTCTCGAACAGCGCGTCGGCGTCGATGCGCAGCGGCGGCTCGGTGGCGCCGTGCAGCGTGCGCGCATAGGTCACGCCTTCGCGCACCAGTGCGTTCATGGCGTCCAGGTCCTGGCGGAATTTCGCGCGGTCGTGCGTGTCGTCCATCAGGTCGGTGCGCAGGCGCATCCGCGTGATGGGCGTCTGCAGGTCGTGCGAGATGGCCGCCAGGATTTCGACGCGCTCCGACATGTAGCCCGCGATGCGCTGCTGCATCGCGTTGAAGGCGCGCGCCGCGTGCGCCACTTCGGTCGGGCCCTCTTCCACCAGCGTGCGGCCCTTCAGGTCGGGCCCGAGCTGGTCGGCCGCCGCGGACAGCTGCGCGAGCGGCCGCGTCACCAGCCGCACCGCGACCCAGGCGCATATGGCCAGCACCAGCAGTTGCCCCACCAGCAGCCACATCACCCAGCCCGACACCGGCATGCCCACGCGCATGGCGTGCACGACCACGGACGAGCCGTCGCCCAGCCGCACCTCGATCTGCAGGCCCTCGGGCGGCCAGGCCACCTCGCCGACCTTGACGACCGGGAACGGGCGCATCGCATCGACGATGGCCGCGGCAAACTGCCGCGAAGCCTCCGAGGCCGGCGCGCTGCCCTGCGCGCTGCCGCCCAGCACGAAGCGGTAGTTGCGCCGTTCCAGCCGGTCGAGCCAGCCGGCGCGTTCCGCCGCGGGGAGCCGGTCGAGGATGGCGACCGAGCTCGCGATGTCGCGCTCGATGCCGATCATCATCAGCTCGCGAAGCGCCATGTTCCGCTCGTAGCGGATCGCCGCGAAGGTGAGCAGCTGCGCGATCGCCAGGCCCACCACGATGATCAGCGTCACGCGGGAGAACAGCGAGCCGGGCAGCAGCCGGCGCCAGTGCGGCGCCGTGCCGGTCGGATTCGCAACGGGGTTCGCGGAAGTGGACATGAACAGCTTCTTGGTCAGGCGGCGTGGCGATGCGTCATCGGCGCAGCGGGCTCACACCAGGTGGATGGCAACGTCGATGTTGCCTCGGGTCGCCTTGGAATAGGGGCAGGTCTGGTGCGCGGCCTCGGTGAGGGCCTGCGCCACCTCGCGGTCCAGGCCCGGCAGGCTCACGTTCAGGCGCGCCTGCAGGAAGTATTCGCCGCCGGCGGTGCCCAGGTCGACCTCGGCATCGACGGCCAGGTCGGGCGGCAGCGCGACCTTCATCTTGCCGGCCGCCTTGCCCATTGCGCCGATGAAGCAGGCCGACCAGCCGGCCGCGAACAGCTGCTCGGGGTTGGTGCCGGTGCCGGCGCTGCCGGGCGACGAGAGCTTGATGTCCAGGCGGCCATCGGAGCTGCGCGCCTCGCCGTCGCGGCCTCCCGAGGAGGTGCGGGTCTTGCCGGTGTAGAGGACTTTGTCGATGCGGGTCATGAAGGTTCCTTGAATGCAGGGTGGTTGGAAAACGCACGGATTGTTGGGCCGCCCGCCCCCTGCCGGATCGCCTTCTGTATGCCTGTGTATCTGGCCCGCGAAACCACACACTACGTTTCCACGGCCGTGGCCCGCGGGCCGCCGGAACGCTACATTGCGGCTGCGGCGCCGTGCCGCCACCGCCCGCCCTGCCATGACGCCCAAGACCTCCGACCACATCCTCATCGTCGACGACGACCGGGACATCCGCGAACTGCTCACCACCTACCTGGTGAAGAACGGTTTGCGCGTGGTCGCGGTGCCCACGGGGCGCCACATGCGCGCCGCGCTCGAGGCCTCGGGGCCCTTCGACCTGATCATCCTGGACCTGATGCTGCCCGGCGAAGACGGGCTCACGCTGTGCCGCGACCTGCGCACCGGCAAGTACAAGGCCACGCCCATCCTCATGCTGACCGCGCGCAGCGAGGAAGCCGACCGTATCCTGGGCCTGGAGATGGGCGCCGACGACTACCTGGCCAAGCCCTTTTCCGCGCGCGAGCTGCTGGCGCGCATCCGCGCCGTGATGCGGCGCACGCGCATGCTGCCGCCCAACATGGGCACCGTCGAGCCCTCGCAGAAGCTAGGGTTCGGCGAATGGCAGGTCGACACGGTGGCGCGCCACCTCATCGACGACGCGGGCGTGATGGTGGCGCTGAGCGGCGCCGAGTACCGGCTGCTGCGCGTGTTCCTGGACCACCCGCAGAAGGTGCTCAGCCGCGACCAGCTGCTGAGCCTGACGCAGGGGCGCGAAGCCGAGCTCTTCGAGCGTTCCATCGACCTGCTCGTGAGCCGGCTGCGCCAGCGCCTGCGCGACGATGCGCGCGAGCCGCGCTACATCAAGACCGTGCGCAGCGAAGGCTACGTGCTCGCTTCGGCGGTCGAAGCGAGAGACTGACCGACGCCGCGCTTTGGCACTGGGTCGGGTGGCGCACCTCGTGCGCGAACCCGCCCGCGAAGAACAGCAGCGCGAACCAGAGCTTCTTGAATCCGCGAGGGCGCGTCATGGGGATTTCCTTCGGGCGATGAATGGGTGGATGACGGGCGGATTGTTGGCCGCCCGTTGGCGGCGCAACGGGCATTGCGTATGCCTGTGTATCCCGGCCCGACATCGACACACCACGTTTCGTTGAGGTCGCCTCGCACGCCTGCGTTTGAAATTTAGTGTGGCCGGAACCGGCGCGGATACAGAGGCATACACAAGCCGATCAGCAGGTGGATTCCCCGCCGAACAATCGCGCCGTCCCCCCTCGAATCCCAGGAGATTTCCATGACCGCCTCCCCCTCGCTGCCACGCCGCGCCTTCCTCGGCAAGGCCGCGCTCGGCCTCGCCGCCACGCAGCTCACGTCGATCGTTCCCGCCTTCGCCCAGTCCGCCAGCACAGGCAGCTCCCGGCGCCTCGAACCCCTCAAAAGCATCGACGCCGGCAGCCTGCGCATCGGGTACTACGAAGCCGGCCCGGCCGACGGCGCGCCGGTGATTCTTCTGCACGGCTGGCCCTACGACATCCACATGTTCGTCGACGTCGCGCCGCAGCTGGCCGCCGCGGGCTTTCGCGTGATCGTGCCGTACCTGCGTGGCTACGGCACCACCCGCTTCCTGTCGGCCGACACGCCGCGCAACGGGCAGCAGTCGGCGGTGGCCGTCGACATCGTCGCGCTGATGGATGCCCTGAAGATCCCCGTCGCCACCGTGGCCGGCTGCGACTGGGGCGCGCGCACCGCGTGCATCATGGCCGCGCTGTGGCCCGAGCGCGTGAAGGCGCTGGTTTCGGTCAGCGGTTATCTCATCGGCAGCCAGGAGGCCGGCAAGGCGCCGCTGCCGCCGCAGGCCGAGCTGCAGTGGTGGTACCAGTACTACTTCGCGACCGAGCGCGGCCGCGCGGGCTACGAGAAGAACCGCCACGACTTCGCCAGACTCATCTGGCAGCTCGCCTCGCCGAAGTGGAACTTCGACGCCGCCACCTTCGAGCGCAGCGCCGTCGCCTTCGAGAACCCGGACCACGTGGCGATCACGGTGCACAACTACCGCTGGCGCCTCGGCCTGGCCGAGGGCGAGGCGAAGTACCAGGCGCTGGAGAACCGGCTCGCCCAGGCGCCGGTGATCGGCGTGCCGACCATCACGCTCGAAGGCGACGCCAACGGCGCGCCGCACCCGGAGCCCAGCGCGTATGCGAAGAAGTTCTCGGGGCGCTACGAGCACCGGCTGGTCGGCGGCGGCATCGGCCACAACCTGCCGCAGGAAGCGCCCGAGGCGTTCGCGAAGGCGGTGATCGACGTGGCGCGCGGGTAAGCCGCGCAGGCCCCTCAGTCGGCGGTGAGCGCCTGCGCCAGCGGCTCGGCGTCGAAGCGCTCGAACCCGCAGTAGCACAGGAAGTGGCGGTTGGCCGCGCGGCCGAACAAGGTCATGCCGAGCTTCGTGGCCAGCTCGTGCCCCATCGCGGTGACGCCGTTGCGCGAGACGACGATCGGCACGCCCATGTGGGCCGACTTCATCACCATCTCGCTCGTCAGGCGGCCCGTGGTGTAGAAGACCTTGTCGCCGCCGTCGACGCCGTGCACCGCCATCCATCCGGCGATGGTGTCGATGGCGTTGTGCCGTCCGACGTCTTCCGCGAACACCAGCATCTCGGTGCCGCAGAACAGCGCGCACCCGTGCACCGACCCGGCATGCCGGTGCACGCTGTTGCGCGATTTCATCTGTTCGAGGATGCGCGCCAGCGTGCCCTGCGCGATGCGCGCCGATTGCGCCGCCGGCAGCCGCACGGCACCGATCTGCGCCATGGCGTCGCCGAAGACGGTGCCTTGTCCGCAGCCGGTGGTCACGACCCGGTGCGCGGTTTTTTCGGCGAGGTTCGCGATGCCGCGGTGGGTCTTCACGGCGGCGGCCTCCACGCTCCAGTCGACGTCGATGCTCTCGACCTCGTCGGCACGCCGCACCAGGTCCTGGTTGAGCAGGTAGCCCAGCACCAGCAGCTCGGGCGCTGCGCCCAGGGTCATCAGCGTCACGAGTTCGCGCTTGTCGACGAAGACGGTCAACGGCCGCTCCGCCGGGATGTCGATGTCGCGGCGCTCGCCGTGCTGGTCGACGATCTCGATGCGGCGCAGCAACGGGCCGCGCGCCGGGTTCAGGCGCGGCGCGCCGGCGCGCCGGGGCATCGGGACCGCATCGAAAGCCAGCGGTGTCTCGTCTTCTGCGTCGTCTTCACGTGGGGCCATGCGGAATCCTACGCCACCGCTGCGAGCGGAGCTCGAAGGGGTACTGCTCGCGAACGGGCGCGCCATCGGCTATGGTTCGTTCATGCCTTCTTCGGACACTCCCGCGACCGCGCCCACGGGCCGCCCGACGCTCGACGTCGCGGTGGTCATGCGCCGCGAACGCCTGCACGGCCCCTCGAGCCACTGGCAGCCCTGGCGCTGGACGCTCGACAGCGTGCTGCCCGACGAGCCCGGCTTCGGCACCGAACCGCGCCTCCTGCGCGACGACGACGGCGAGCAGCACTGGCTGCACCCCGGCTTCAAGGTCGAGCTGTACCGCGACGAGGCCGAGGGCTACCACCTCAACGCGATCACGCCGACCCCGTGCTGGTTCGTGCTGTGGCGCATGGACGAAGAGCCCACGCTCGCGCCGCTGCCCATTCCGCGCCCGGTGGTGGTCACGCTCAGCTACTACGAGGCCGGCCGCTGGCTCGACGCGCAGGAAACCGTGGAGCAGGTGCCGGCGCCGGCGGAGGTGGTCGACTGGGTGCGCGCCTTCGTCGATGAACACTACGTGGTCGAGCCCAAGCGCCGCCGCCGGCCCGAGAGCTTCCGCTCGCTGGTCGACCGCTTCGGCAACGCCGCGAGCGTGACGACCGAGAAGAAGCGCGGACGGGGCGCGGGCGATGTCTGAAGGTTTCCTGGGACGCTGGTCGCGCCGCAAGCAGGAGGTGCGCGCGGCCGAGGCCGCCGTGGAAGAAAAGACCCTGCCGGCCGTGGAACCCGTTGCGGTGCCGGCGGCGGTGCCAGCCCCCGCCGCACTTGCCGAGCCCCCTGCCGCCGGAGGCGAGCAGGACACCGCGCCGCCGCTGACGCTCGCGGACGTGGATGCGCTGGACATCGGGTCCGACTTCAAGCCTTTCCTCACGAAGGAGGTCGCGCCCGAGGTCAAGAACGCGGCCTTCCGCAAGCTCTTTGCCGATCCGCATTTCAATGTGATGGACGGCCTGGACACCTACGTCGACGACTACTCCCAGTCCACGCCCGTGCCCGAGAGCGTGCTGCGCCAGATGGCCAGCGCCAAGTTCCTCAAGCTCTTCGACGAAGACCCCGAAGACATTCCCCCGGAAACCCCCGACGACGCCGAAACGTCGGACGTGGCACAGTCCCAGGGTTCCGAAACGCTTCCCAGCCCGCCGGTTGCCGCGATGCAACCCGCCAGCCAAGAAACCGATGACCACCACGCTGATTTGCGACTGCAACCAGACGATGCCGCTCGAGCCGAAGACGCTCGGCGCGGCACTGGCTGAAACCCTCCCGCTGCATTCGTCGCTGTGCCGCCGCGAGGCGACCTCCTTCCAGCGCGCCATCCAGTCCGGCGACGACGTCGTGGTCGCCTGCACCCAGGAAAAACGGCTGTTCGGCGAACTCGCCACGCAGACGCCCAACGCCACCTCGCCGATCCGCTTCATCAACATCCGCGAGACCGGCGGCTGGAGCCGCGACGCGAAAAGCGCGATGCCGAAGATCGCCGCGCTGCTGGCCGCCGCCAGCCTGCCCGAGCCCGACCCCGTCTCGACCGTGAGCTACACCAGCCAGGGCCGGCTGCTGATCATCGGCCCGCTCGACGCGGCCGAGCGCGCCGCAGCGCTGGTCGGCGACACGCTCGACGTGACCTTGCTCGCGCAGGGCCCCGGTGCAGACGGTGGCGCCCAGGCGCGCCGCTGGCCGGTGATCGCCGGGCGCATCGACTCGCTCACCGGCTGGCTCGGCGCCTTCACGCTGCGCTGGACGCGCGACAACGCGATCGACCTCGACCTGTGCACCCGCTGCAACGCCTGCGTGGTCGCCTGCCCCGAGCAGGCCATTGGGCTGGACTACCAGATCGACAACGCGCGCTGCACCTCGCACCGCGACTGCGAGCGCGCCTGCAGCGTGGCCGGCGCCATCAATTTCAGCCGCGAGCCGCAGGCGCTCGACGCGGCCTTCGACCTCGTGCTCGACCTCGGCGCCGCGCCACAGATCGACTGGCACGCGCCGCCGCAGGGCTACTTCCACCTGCCCGGCGGCGTCGCGCAGGCCGAGGGCCTGCAGACGCTGCTGCGCCTGCGCGAGCTGGTGGGCGAATTCGAGAAGCCCAAGTTCTTCGACTACAAGCAGAAGCTGTGCGCGCACAGCCGCAACGAGGTGGTCGGCTGCAACGCCTGCGTCGAGGTGTGCTCGGCCCACGCCGTGAGCAGCGACCCGCAACGCCAGCGCATCGTGGTCAACCCGAACCTGTGCGTCGGCTGCGGCGCCTGCACCACGGTGTGTCCGACAGGCGCGCTGGGCTACACCTACCCGCGCGCGCCCGACCAGGGCCTGAAGCTGCGCAAGCTGCTCAGCACCTATGCCGCGGCGGGCGGGCGCGATGCGGCCCTGCTGCTGCACAGCCAGGAAGGCGGCCAGGCGCTGCTCGAACAGCTCGGGCGGCAGGCGCAGCTGGGCAAGGCCCAGGGCGTGCCGGCGCGCGTGATGCCGGTCGACCTCTTTCATGCGGCCAGCACCGGCATCGACCTGTGGCTGAGCGCCGTCGCCTTCGGCGCCTCGCAGGTCGCGGTGCTGTGCACCGGCGAAGAGGCGCCGCAGTACCTCGCGGCGCTCAAGCAGCAGAGGGACGTCGCGCAGGCGCTGCTGCTGGGCCTGGGCTACACCGGCACGCACCTCCATGTGATCGAGGCCGATTCGCCCGCCGCGCTGGACGCCGCGCTGGCCGGCCTGCGCACGACCACGCAGCGCGTGCCGGCCACGGCGGCGCGCTTCGCCGTCGGCGCCGACAAGCGCGACCGGCTCGAGATGGCGCTGGACCACCTGATGGGCGCGGCCCCGGCCCTGCAGACGCCCGCCGAGACCCCGCTGGCCTTCGCGCTGCCGGCCGGATCGCCGCTGGGCGCCGTCGCGGTCGACAAGGACAAGTGCACGCTGTGCCTGGCCTGCGTCAGCGCCTGCCCGTCGGGCGCGCTGCTGGACAGCCAGAGCGCGCCGCAGCTGCGCTTCATCGAGAAGAACTGCGTGCAATGCGGCCTGTGCGAAACCACCTGCCCCGAGGACGCCGTCTCGCTCGTGCCGCGCCTGCTGGCCGCGCCCGAGCGCAAGCAGCAGGTGCTGCTGAACGAGGCCAAGCCCTGGGCCTGCATCCGCTGCAGCAAGCCCTTCGGCACGCAAAAGGCCATCGAGGCCATGCTCGGCAAGCTGGCCGGGCACGCCATGTTCCAGGGCGAGGCGCTGGAGCGCCTCAAGATGTGCAGCGACTGCCGCGTCATCGACCTGTACAGCGCCACCAACGAAGTGAAGATCGCCCCGCTATGAGCCAGACCTTTCCCGCCACGTCCGCGCTCGACGAGGAGGTGGCCCGGGCCGAGCTCTACGGCCTGCTCGCGCGCCTGTGGTACGCCGCGCCCGATGCCGAATTGCTGGAGGCCTTCCAGGTCGCGCCCACCGAGGCGCCGGCCGCAGGCGCCTTCCTGGAAGAGCCGTGGCGCCAGCTGGTCGGCATCGCGCGCGACACCGACGCTGCCGCCGCGCACGAGGAATACGACGCGCTCTTCGGCGGCATCGGCAAGCCCGAGGTCTTCCTGTTCGGCTCGCACTACCTGAGCGGCTTTCTCAACGACAAGCCGCTCGTGCAGCTGCGCCACGACCTCGACAAGCTGGGCCTGGCGCGCACCGAGACCACCTACGAAACCGAGGACCACATCGCCTGCCTGTTCGAGGTCATGCGCTACCTGATCGCCGGCGAGGACGTGGCGGTGGCCAACCTCACGCAGCAGCAGGCGATGTTCTCCAGACACGTCCAGCCGTGGCTGCCCGCCTTGTGCGATGCTGTGTCGCAGCATCCGCAGGCGCGGTTCTACGCGGCGCTCGCCGCCTTCACGCGCGCGTTCGGCGACGTCGAGGCGCAGGCCTTCGACATGCTGGACTGAGAAGGCGTGAACGAGCCCGCCATGTCCGCTCATCCCGCCCAGGCGCGCCTCCTCGGCCACGCCGGATTCATTCACACCTTCTGAGGCGAACGAATGCGAGGGGTATTCAGGTTGCTCACACCTTGTTGCTGGTCTAGTATCCACAAGGCCGACCGGGTTTCCCCTCTCTCGTCGCGCCCAGCCACTCCTGGAGTCAATATGCAGGACAGCCAAAACACCGGCATCAAGCCGGCCTCCCGCCGCGGATTCTTCATCGGTGCCGCCACCGCCGGCGCCGCTGCGGTGGCCGTCACCGCGCTGCCGAAGGTGGCGACCGAAGCGCCCGTCGCCGCCGCTACGCCTTCCCTGCCGCCCCCGCCCGAAAACGGCGGCGGCTATTCCCTGAGCGAACACGTCAAGCGTTACTACGCCACCACGTCAGCCTGAGGAGACCCCGTGCTTCTGACCAGAAAATCCCCAGGCACCGCGAGCCCGCGGGCCTCCGACGCATCGCCCTTCGTTCACAGCCTGCGGCGCGGCCTCGCGAACGCTCTACCGACCATGGACCGGCGCGCCTTCCTGCGGCGTTCCGGCCTCGGCGTCGGCGTGGGCCTGGCGGCCAGCCAGCTCACGCTGATCCAGAAGGCCAAGGCCGCCGACGGCCGCCCCACGGCCATCGGCGCCGGCAAGATCGAGGTGAAGCGCACCGTGTGCTCGCACTGCTCGGTCGGCTGCGCGTCCGACGCGGTGGTCGAGAACGGCGTGTGGGTGCGCCAGGAGCCGGTGTTCGACTCGCCCATCAACCTCGGCGCGCACTGCGCCAAGGGCGCGGCGCTGCGCGAGCACGGCCACGGCGAGTACCGCCTGCGCTACCCGATGAAGCTCGTGAACGGCAAGTACGAGCGCATCAGCTGGGACACCGCACTCGACGAGATCACCGCCAAGCTGAAGGAACTCACCAAGGCCAGCGGTCCCGACGCGATCTACTGGATCGGCTCGAGCAAGCACAGCAACGAGCAGGCCTACCTGCTGCGCAAGTTCGTGAGCTTCTTCGGCAGCAACAACTGCGACCACCAGGCGCGCATCTGCCACTCGACCACGGTTGCGGGCGTGGCGAACACATGGGGCTACGGCGCCATGACCAATTCGTACAACGACATGCGCAACGCGAAGATCGCGATGTACATCGGCTCGAACGCGGCCGAGGCGCACCCCGTGAGCATGCTGCACATGCTGCATGCCAAGGAAAACGGCTGCAAGATGATCGTGGTCGACCCACGCTTCACGCGCACGGCGGCCAAGGCCCACGAGTACGTGCGCATCCGCTCGGGCTCGGACATCGCGTTCCTGTTCGGCATCCTGCACCACATCTTCAAGAACGGCTGGGAAGACAAGCGCTACCTCAACGACCGCGTCTACGGCATGGAAGAAGTGCGCGCGGAAGTCATGAGCAAGTGGACGCCCGACAAGGTCGAGGAAGCCTGCGGCGTGAACGAGGCGCAGGTGCTGAAGGTCGCGACCATGCTGCACGAGCACCGCCCCGGCACCGTGGTGTGGTGCATGGGCCAGACGCAGCACAGCATCGGCAACGCCATCGTGCGGGCCTCGTGCATCCTGCAGCTGGCGCTGGGCAACGTGGGCACCTCGGGCGGCGGCACCAACATCTTCCGCGGCCACGACAACGTGCAGGGCGCGACCGACGTCGGTCCCAACCCCGATTCGCTGCCGGGCTACTACGGCCTGGTCGAAGGCTCGTGGAAGCACTTCGCCGCCACCTGGGGCGTGGACTTCGAATGGATCAAGGGCCGCTTCGCCTCGCCCGCGATGATGAGCAAGCCCGGCATCACGGTGTCGCGCTGGATCGACGGCGTGCTCGAGAAGAACGAGCTCATCGACCAGGACTCGAACCTGCGCGGCGTCTTCTACTGGGGCCATGCGCCCAACTCGCAGACGCGCGGCCTCGAGATGAAGCGGGCCATGGACAAGCTGGACCTGCTGGTCGTGGTCGACCCGTACCCCTCGGCCACGGCCGCCATGGCCGCGATGCCGGGCCGGCCCGAGGACGCCAACGCGAACCGCGCGGTGTACCTGCTGCCCGCGTGCACGCAGTTCGAGACCAGCGGCTCGGTGACGGCGTCGAACCGCTCGATCCAGTGGCGCGAGAAGGTCATCGAGCCGCTGTGGGAAAGCCGCACCGACCACATGATCATGCAGCAGTTCGCCGACCGCCTGGGCTTCGGCAAGGAGCTCAGCAAGAACTACAAGATGCAGAAGGTCAAGGGCATGGACGAGCCCGTGCCCGACGACATCCTGCGCGAGATCAACAAGTGCTGCTGGGCCGTCGGCTACTCGGGCCAGAGCCCCGAGCGGCTGCAGGCGCACATGCGCAACATGGCCGCCTTCGACGTGCGCACGCTGCGGGCCAAGGGCTCGGTCAAGGACAAGGTCAACGGCTACGACATCTCGGGCGACTACTACGGCCTGCCCTGGCCCTGCTACGGCACGCCCGAGCTCAAGCACCCCGGCTCGCCGAACCTGTACGACCCGTCCAAGCACGTGATGGACGGCGGCGGCAACTTCCGCGCGAACTTCGGCGTGGAGCGCAACGGCAAGAACCTGCTGGCCGAGGACGGCTCCCATTCGCTGGGCGCCGACATCACCACCGGCTACCCCGAGCTCGACCACCTGCTGCTCAAGAAGCTCGGCTGGTGGGACGAACTCACCGAGGCCGAGAAGCCCAAGGCCGAAGGCAAGAACTGGAAGACCGACAGCTCGGGCGGCATGATCCGCGTGTTCATGAAGAACCACGGCTGCCACCCCTTCGGCAACGCCAAGGCGCGCGCGGTGGTGTGGAACTTCCCCGACGCGATCCCGCAGCACCGCGAGCCGCTCTACGGCACGCGCCCCGACCTCGTCGCCAAGTACCCGACGCACGACGACAAGATGGCCTTCTGGCGCCTGCCCACGCTCTACAAGACGGTGCAGCAGAAAAACATCGCCGACAAGATCGCCGAGAAGTTCCCCTACATCATGACCTCGGGCCGGCTCGTGGAGTACGAGGGCGGCGGCGAGGAAACGCGCTCCAACCCCTGGCTGGCCGAGCTGCAGCAGGAGATGTTCATCGAGATCAACCCGAAGGTGGCGGCCGAGAAGAACATCCGCAACGGCGAGCGCGCCTGGGTGCACACGCCCACGGGCGCCAAGCTCAACGTGCAGGCCCTGGTGACCGAGCGCGTGGGGCCCGACACGGTGTTCATGCCCTTCCACTTCTCGGGCCGCTGGCAGGGCGAAGACCTGCTGGCCTACTACCCCAAGGGCGCGGCGCCCATCGTGCGCGGCGAGGCCATCAACACGGCCACCACCTACGGCTACGACAGCGTCACCATGATGCAAGAGACCAAGACCACGGTCTGCAACATCGAGAAAGCATAAGGAATCACCATGGCAAGAATGAAGTTCGTCTGCGATTCCGAGCGCTGCATCGAATGCAACGGCTGCGTCACGGCCTGCAAGAACGAGAACGAGGTGCCCTGGGGCGTGAACCGCCGCCGCGTGGTCACGCTCAATGACGGCCTGCCGGGTGAGAAATCGATCTCGGTGGCCTGCATGCACTGTTCCGACGCGCCCTGCATGGCGGTGTGCCCCGTGCAATGCTTCTACCGCACCGAGGAAGGCGTGGTGCTGCACGACAAGGACGTGTGCATCGGCTGCGGCTACTGCTCCTACGCCTGCCCGTTCGGCGCGCCGCAGTTCCCGTCGCAAGGCACCTTCGGTGCGCGCGGCAAGATGGACAAGTGCACCTTCTGCGCCGGCGGCCCCGAAGCCAACGGCTCCGAAGCCGAGTTCGAGAAGTACGGCCGCAACCGCCTGGCCGAAGGCAAGCTGCCGGCCTGCGCCGAGATGTGCTCGACCAAGGCCCTGCTGGCCGGCGACGGCGACGTGGTGGCCGACATCTTCCGCACCCGCGTCGTGCACCGCGGCACGGGCGCCGAGGTCTGGGGCTGGGGCACGGCCTACGGCTCGCAGCAGGCCGGCACGCCGCCCACCGGAGGCACCAAGTGAAGCGCGCGGTCGTGATGCTCGTCGCGCTCGCCTCGGGCGCGATGCTGCTGGCGGCCTGCAGCGAGAAGCCGCAGACGAACGCCGAGGGCGTCAAGCACGACGCGGTGCCCTGGAGCGGCACGGGCACGCAGGCCAACACCGGCACCGCCTTCACCGCGCCCGGCTGGAAGGTGGGCGACAAGACGGCCTGGGAGCAGCAGATCAAGACGCGCTCCAACGGCCAGAACGAGTACACCCGAGAAAACTGAACCGGAGGCCGCATGAGCGTCACCATTCGCACCAGGCACGTGTTCCACGCGCTGCTGGCGACCGCGCTCCTGGGCTGGGCGGCGGTGGCGCCGGCCCAGGAGGCCAAACCGGCCGCGAGCGGCACCGTGACCGCGGCGCCCGCCCCTGCTTCTTCGCCTGCCGCAGCCACGGCTGCAGCGCCGAAAGCCGAGGGCGGCATCCGCAGCCAGAACATCTTCGACGTCAAGCCCGAAGCCAGCGCCGACCCCAACTACCTCAACCAGACCAACGGCGAGCGCAACAAGGTGCAGCCCGGCAACAACGCGCCGATGTGGCGCCAAGTGAGCGGCGGCGTCACCGGCTACAGCAGCCTGCCGGTGAGCCAGGCGCCCGAGGCCGGCAACCTGATCCAGCGCCTCGTGCAGTACCCGGGTTCGCGCTTCACCAACGCGGGCGAGGCCTGGCGGCAGGTGCGCAACGACTGGATCATTCCGTACGGCGCGGCGCTGCTCTTCGTGACGCTGCTGGCGCTGGCCATCTTCTATTTCACGCGCGGGCCGATCCGCCTGCACGGCACCGAAACCGGCCGCAAGATCGAGCGCTTCACGCCCTTCGAGCGCGCCACGCACTGGTCGAACGCGCTGGCCTTCGTCACGCTCGCGATCTCGGGCATCGTGATGGCCTTCGGCAAGTTCTTCCTGCTGCCGGTGCTGGGCAGCACGCTGTTCGGCTGGCTCGCCTACGTGCTCAAGACCGTGCACAACTTCGTGGGGCCGCTGTTCGTGGTGACCACGCTGTTCATGATCTTCACCTTCATCCGCAGCAACTGGCCGAGCAAGGACGACTTCACCTGGCTGCGGCACGGCGGCGGCCTGTTCGGCGGCAAGGAGCCCGCGTCGCACCGCTTCAACGCTGGCGAGAAGGCGGTGTTCTGGGGCGGCGTGCTGTTCCTGGGCAGCATCGTCATCGCCTCGGGCCTGTTCCTGGACAAGCTGCTGCCCGGCTTCGTCTACACGCGCGGCGAGATGCAGGTCGCGCACATGGTGCATGCGGTGGCCACGCTGCTCATGATGGCGATGATCATGGGCCACATCTACATCGGCACGCTGGGCATGGACGGCGCCTACAAGGCGATGCGCGAAGGCTATGTCGACGAGGCCTGGGCGCGCGAGCACCACAAGCTCTGGTACGACGACATCCAGGCCGGCAAGATCCCCGCGCAGCGCTCGCACCCGGCCGGCGCATCCGAGCCCGCACGGCCGACGACGGCGCAGCAAGGAACCTCCGCATGAAGCACACGCTGACCCTTCTCCTGTGCGCACTCGCTGCGACCTCCGCTGTCGCCAAGCTCCCCCCGCCCACGCCGGAAGCGCAGGCCAAGGCCGCCGAGGCCGCGGCCCGCACCGCGTGGAGCGCCAAGACCGACGGCTACCTGCTGTGCAAGTCACAGGACCAGGTCGCCGCCAAGTACCGCGCGAGCGCGCAGGCCGCCGGCAAGCCGGCACCGGCCGCGGTGGCCACGCCGCCCTGCGTGGACCCGGGGCCTTACGCCGCCGCCCCCAAGGTTGAAACCAAGCCCATCGAGGCATCGGGCGCCCACTCCCCGGCCCCCACGGCCGCGTCGCCGCCGAGCTCGAACCAGACCTCGGCGCAGACGAATCCCGCACCCCAGAAGTAAGCCGGCGACGCACCGCGCGTGCGCGGACGCGGCTGAAGAAAAAACGACCGCAAATGGCCCGCCGGCAAGGTCCGGCACGGCCGCCTTGTGCATGGCTGTCGGGTGCCATGCCCGACCACGCCGGCGACCTCCAACTTCTATACTGGCCCCGATGCCCACACCCGAACGAACCGTCTCGACCGATGTGCGTATGCGCGGCTTCACGCAGCGCGCCGAGGTGCCCACCGCCCTCGCCTGGATCGACGCCCACGTGCCCTTGCTGCCCGGTGAATCCGTGGCCGCCGACGAGGCCACGGGGCGGGTGCTGCTGCAGGAGGTGATCGCGCCCATCGCGGTGCCCGAGTTCGACCGCGCGGCCATGGACGGCTATGCACTGCGCGGCGGCGAGACCACGGGGGCCGGCGAATACAACCCGCTCGAATTTCCGATCGCGGGCCACGCCTGGCCCGGCCGCCCCTTCGAAGGCAAGGTGCCCGCAGGCGCCGCCATCCGCATCATGACCGGCGCCCCGGTGCCGCACGGGCTCGATGCCGTGGTGCCCGCCGAATACGCGAGCGAGCAGGACGGGCGCCTGGCCATCACGCGCGCCGTCGCACCGGGCCAGCATGTGGGCCACGTCGGCGAGGACATCGCGCGCGGCAGCACGGCGCTGGCCGCGGGCCGCCGCCTGCGCCCGCAGGATGCGGGGCTGGTGGCTTCATTGGGCCTGGCGCAGTTGCAGGTGGTGCGACGGCCGCGCGTGCGGCTGCTCGTCACCGGCAACGAGGTGCGCGCGCCCGGCACGCCCAAGGGCCCGAGCGAGATTTACGACGCCAACTCCGTGACCTTGCGCGGCCTCGTGGCGCGCGACGGCGGCCTGCTCGAGTCGCACCAGCGCCTGGGCGACGACCCGCAAATCATCGCGCAGGCACTGGCCGCGCCCGGCGCCGACGTGGTGCTCATCTCCGGCGGCTCCAGCGTGGGCGCCGAGGACCACGCGCCGCGCCTGCTGGCCGAACTCGGCGAACTGGCGATCCACGGCATCGCGATGCGGCCCTCCAGCCCGGCCGGCATGGGGCGCATCGGCGACACGCTGGTGTTCCTGCTGCCGGGCAACCCGGTCTCCTGCCTGTGCGCCTACGACTTCTTTGCCGGGCGTGCGATCCGACTGCTCGGCGGCCGGCCCGCCGACTGGCCCTACCCGCGCACGCGCGCCACCGTGGCGCGCAAGATCGTCTCGCAGGTGGGGCGCGTCGACTACGTGCGCGTGAAGATCGGCGCCGACGGCGTGGAGCCGCTCGCGCTCTCGGGCGCCTCGGTGCTGAGCTCGACCACGCGCGCCGACGGCTTCGTGATCGCCCCCGCCGAAAGCGAAGGCTTCGGGCCCGGGACCGACGTCACTGTTCATCTGTACGAGTGCCTGTGAAAGCCCAATCGCAATTTCTCGATGTCGTCACGCGGGACGAGGCCGAGCGCCGCTTCCGCGAACACCTGAGCCTCGCGCCGCTGGGCCGCGAGACCGTTCCCCTGCACGCGGCGCTGGGCCGGGTGCTTGCCGACGACGCGGTTGCCGCCATCGACGTGCCCGGCTTCGACCGCTCCAACGTTGACGGCTTTGCTGTGCAGGCCGCCGACACCTGGGGCGCGATGGAAGAACAGGTCCGCGCGCTGGCCCTCGTGGGCGAGACGCTCGCACCGGGCATCGTGCCGCAGCGCGAAGTGACGCCCGGCCACGCCACGGCGATCGCCACCGGCGGCATGCTGCCGCGCGGTGCCGACGCGGTGGTGATGGTGGAACACACCGACCTCGACGGCGGCAACGTGCAGGTGCGCCGCGCCGCCACGGCCGGCGAGAACGTCAGCTACGCCGGCACCGACATCGCGCGCGGCGAAACCGTGCTGCGCGCCGGCCAGGTGCTGAGCTCACGCGAGATCGGCGTGCTCGCGGCGCTGGGCCTGGCCGAGGTCGGCGTATGGCGCAAGCCGCGCGTGGCCATCTTCTCCACCGGCAACGAGATCGTCGCGCCCGGTGCGCCGCTGCCCACGGGCGCGGTGTACGACTCCAACGCCGCCATCATCGGCGCCGCGGTCGAGGAACTGGGCGGCGAGCCGGTGCGCCTGGGCGTGATCCCCGACGACGAGGCGCTGCTGTCGGCCGCGCTCGCGCGCGGGCTTGAATGCGACGCCGTGGTCTTCTCGGGCGGCACCTCCAAGGGTGAAGGCGACCTGTCGTACCGCGTGGTGGCCGCCCTCGGCGACCCGGGCGTGGTGGCGCACGGCGTGGCGCTCAAGCCCGGCAAGCCGGTGTGCCTGGCGGTCACGGGCGGCAAGCCGGTCGTGATCCTGCCGGGCTTTCCGACCTCGGCGGTCTTCACCTTCCACGAGTTCCTGGCGCCCGTGATCTGCGCCTTCGCGGGCCGGCCGCCGCAGCGGCATGCGCACGTGGCGGCCACGCTGCCGATGCGCGTGAACTCCGAGCGCGGCCGCACCGAGTACCTGCTGGTGGGCCTGGTGCCCACCGACGACGGCGTGGCCGCCTACCCGATGGGCAAGGGCTCGGGCTCGGTCACCACCTTCAGCATCGCCGACGGCTTCATCACCATCGGCCAGCACACCGAGATCGTCGATGCCGGCGCCCCGGTGCAGGTGCAGCTGCTGGGCCAGGGGCTGGACGCCGCGGACCTGATCTTCATCGGCAGCCATTGCGTGGGCCTGGACTGGCTGGCCGGCGAGCTGATGCGCCAGGGCATCCGCATCAAGGCCATGAACGTGGGCAGCACGGGCGGGCTGATGGCCGCCCGGCGCGGCGAATGCGACGTGGCCGGCATCCACCTGATGGACCCGGCGACGGGCGTCTACAACCGGCCGCTGCTCACGCCGGGCCTCGAACTGGTGACGGGCTACGGCCGCATGCAGGGCGTGGTCCATCGCCCCGGCGACACGCGCTTCGAGGGCCTGGACGCCGCCGCGGCCATCGCGGCCGCGACCGCGCAGCCCGGCTGCACCATGGTCAACCGCAACGCCGGCAGCGGCACGCGCATCCTCATCGATCGCCTGCTCGGCGGCGCGCAACCGCCCGGCTACGGCGTGCAGACCAAGTCGCACAACGCAGTGGCCGTGGCCGTGGCGCAGCAGCGCGCCGACTGGGGGCTGGCCATCGACACGGTCGCGCGGCAGTACGGGCTGGGCTTCATTCCCGTGCAGGAGGAACGCTACGACTTCGTGGTGCCCCAGGCACGGCTTGGGCGCGCGCCGGTGCAGGCTTTCATTGCGTTGCTGCAATCGGCCGCGGCACGCGAGGCGCTGGGCCGGCTGGGCTTTCGCGTCGATGCCGCCGCCTGATGGCCGAACCGCTTCTTTCTTTCACTCTCGAGGACTGACACGATGACGATGGCTTCGCGCAGACACATCACTCTTCTCGCCCTCGCCGGTGCACTTGCTGGTGCGCTGCTCGCGCCGATGGCGCAGGCACAGGACAAGTTCATCGTGCTGGCCTCGACCACCTCGACGGAACAGTCGGGCCTGTTCAAGCACCTGCTGCCGCAGTTCACCAAGGCATCGGGCACCGAGGTGCGCGTGGTGGCGGTGGGCACGGGCCAGGCGCTGGACATGGCGCGCCGCGGCGACGCCGACGCGCTGTTCGTGCACGACCAGCCCGCCGAAGAGAAGTTCGTCGCCGAAGGCTTCGGCCTGCCGCGCCGCCCGGTCATGTACAACGACTTCGTGCTGATCGGGCCCAAGTCCGACCCGGCCGGCGTGCGCGGCAACGACATTGCAGCGGCGCTCAAGCGCCTGGGCACCACGGGCGGCGCCTTCGTCTCGCGCGGCGACAAGAGCGGCACGCATGCGGCCGAGCTGCGCCAGTGGAAGCTGGCCGGCATCGACCTGGCCGCGGCCAAGCCGGCCGGCTACAAGGAATGCGGCTGCGGCATGGGCCAGGCGCTCAACATCGCGGCCTCGACCAATGCCTACGTGCTGTCCGACCGCGGCACCTGGCTCAACTTCAAGAACCGCGCCGACCTGGGCATCGTGGTCGAGGGCGACAAGCAGCTGTTCAACCAGTACGGCGTGATCGTCGTGAACCCGGCCAGGCACCCGCATGTGAAGAAGGACCTCGCGCAAGGCTTCTCCGACTGGGTCGTGTCGCGCGACGGGCAGGCCGCCATCGCTGCGTACAAGATCGGCGGCGAGCAGCTCTTCTTCCCGAACGCGGGCCAGTGAACGGCGCGCCGGTCGATGACGGTGCCGGGCTGCGCAATGCGCACGGCCTCGCGTCGGCGATGAAAGCCGTCTCTCGATGAACACCGTGACCGAAGGCTGGGCGCTGGCCTGGCACCTCATCACCGGCGCCGACCCCGAACTCGTGCGCATCACGGCGCTGTCGCTGCAGGTGAGCGCCACAGCCTGCGTGATCGGCGCGCTGTTCGGCCTGCTGCTGGGCGCCTGGCTGGCGGTGGCGCGCTTCCCGGGGCATGTGCTGGCCGTGTGGCTGGTGAACACGCTGCTGGCCCTGCCCGCCGTGGTCGTGGGCCTGCTGGTGTACCTGCTGCTCTCGCGCTCGGGGCCGCTGGGCGAACTGGGCATCCTGTTCACGCCGTCGGCGATGGTGGTGGCGCAGAGCGTGCTCGTCACGCCGCTGATCGCCGCGCTGTCGCGCCGGCTCGTGATGGCGGCGCTGGCCGACGGCGGCGACCAGCTGCGCTCGCTGGGCGCCGGGCCGCTCGCCACCGCATTGCTGATGCTGGTGCACGACCGGATGGGCGTGGCCACCGTGCTGCTCACGGCCTTCGCGCGGGCCATCGCCGAGGTGGGGGCCGTGATGATCGTCGGCGGCAACATCGCGGGCGTCACGCGCGTGATGACCACCACCATCGCGCTGGAGACCAGCAAGGGCGACCTCGCGCTGGCCCTGGCGCTGGGCATCGTGCTGCTGGCGGTGGTCGGCGCGGTCAACGGCGCCATCGGGCTGCTGCAATGGCTGGCCACGCGCCCGCTGAGCACTGCCCCGCCGGCGAGGCCGCACGCGGTGCGCCGCACGCCCGCCCCGCACACGCCGGCCGCGCTGGGCACAGTGCCGCTGATCAGGCTCGAGCGCGCCACGGTGCGCTTCGGCGCGCTGGTCGCGCTGGACGAGGCCTCGCTGACCCTGCACCGGGGCGACCGGCTCGTGCTCGTGGGCGCCAACGGTTCGGGCAAGACCACGCTGCTGCGGCTGCTGCACGGCCTGCTGCCCTGCGAAGGGCGCTGCGAGCGCCTGCCGCTGCGGCCCGAGAGCCGACTGCCGCGCGCGGCCATGCTGTTCCAGCGCCCGTTCCTGCTGAGCCTCTCGGTGTGGCGCAACGTGTGGGTGGGCCTGTGGCTGGCGGGCGTGCCGGCCGCCGAGCGCAGCGAGCGCTGCGGCCTAGCCCTGGCGCGCGTGGGCCTGCTCGAACATGCCGAGCGCTCGGCGCGTTCGCTGTCGGGCGGCCAGCAGCAGCGCCTGGGCCTGGCGCGCGCCTGGGCGCTGCAGCCGGACATCCTGTTCCTGGACGAGCCCACGGCCAGCCTGGACCCCGGCGCCAAGAACGAGATCGAGGCCCTCATCGAAGAGGTCGCCCACAGCGGCGTGACGATCGTGATGAGCACGCACAACCTCGGGCAGGCCAAGCGCCTGGCCACGCGCGTGGCCTACCTTCACGCGGGGCACATCGTGGTCGAGCGGCCCGTGGCGAGCTTCTTCGACTCGGACGACCTGCCGCCCGAGGCCGCCCAGTTCCTGCAGGGCGAGTTGGGCTGGTACCGTCTGCCCTAGCGCCGGCGGGCGGGTCGGCGGTTCCGCGCCCCTCGCCTTCGCTTACACGGCATGCCGATCCAGCGAGGCAAAATACCGCGATGGAAATCACTGTCGCGGTCTCGCTGCCGACATGCCTTCCTTCCGGGTCTGGGCGCGGCCATTTCTTTCGCCTGCACAGAGACCTCACCGACCGGCTGCGAACGCACGACCGCCACCCGATAACCGACCACGCAGAGCCCTCATGAAAATAGCCACCTGGAACGTCAACTCCCTCACCGCGCGCCTGCAGCATGTGCTCGACTGGCTCATCGCCAACCCGGTCGATGTGCTGTGCCTGCAGGAGCTCAAGATGACCGACGACAAGTTTCCGCTCGAGGTGCTGAAGTCGGCCGGCTACGAGGCGGCGGTGTTCGGGCAGAAGACCTACAACGGCGTCGCCATCCTCAGCCTCTCGCCGCTGCGCGACGTGGTGAAGAACATCGACGGCTTCACCGACGAGCAGTCGCGCGTGATCGCGGCCACCCTCGACACGCCCTCGGGCCCGCTGCGCGTGGTGAACGGCTACTTCGTGAACGGCCAGGAACCGGGCAGCGAGAAGTTCGCCTACAAGATGAAGTGGCTCGACGCGCTGCATGCCTACATTGCGCGTGAGCTCGCGGCGCACCCGAACCTCGTGCTGCTGGGCGACTTCAACGTCACGCCCGAGGACCGCGACAGCTTCGACCCGGTGGGCCTGAAGGAAACGATCCACCACACGACCGAAGAGCGCGACCACTTCAAGGCGCTGCTGGGCCTGGGCCTGACCGACAGCTTCCGCATGTTCGAACAGCCCGAAAAAAGCTTCTCGTGGTGGGACTACCGCATGCTGGGCTACCAGAAGAACCGCGGCCTGCGCATCGACCACATCCTCGTGAGCGAGCCGCTGCGGCCGCTGGTGAAGGGCTGCGTCATCGACCGCGTGCCGCGCAAGTGGGAAAAGCCGAGCGACCACGCCCCGGTGGTGCTCGAACTCGGCGCGGGCGCCTGACGGCCATGACGACGCCGATCGCCGCACGCCTGGCCCGCTCCGCCGCGATCGCCGCCGCGGCGCTCGCGCTGGCCGCCTGCTCGGTGCTCAAGCCGGGCGGCGGATCGGAAAGCGGCACGGGCACACCGTCGCCCAGCGGCGAAACCGCCGCCGAAGGCAGTCGCGACGTGCCGACCGTGCGACTCATCACCGCGCAGACGCCCGCCATCCGCACCTACCGCAAGACCGGCGCGCGCCACATCTACAAGGCGTATGCCGACCGCATCTACAAGGGCAAGATCCCGCCGCTCGTGTATGCGGTGGTGGTGGTCGAAACCGACATCGATGCGAACGGCAAGGTCAACAACGTCACCTTCAGCCGCGTGCCCAGCCATGCGCCCGAAGTGCCGCCGATGATCGCGGACCTGATCAAGGCGACCTCGCCCCTGCCGAGCCCCGGCAAGCTGGGCGGTCACACGTATGTCGACACCTGGCTCTGGGACAAGAGCGGCAAGTTCCAGCTCGATTCGCTGACGCTAGGCCAACGCAGCCGGTAATGAAAAAAGGCCCTGAGAGGGCCTTTTCATTCGATACCGAGTTCCTGGATTTTCCGGGTGATGGTGTTGCGCCCGATGCCCAGTTTCTGGGCCGCCTCGATGCGCCGCCCGCGCGTGTTGGCCAGCGCGGTGAGGATCAGCCGCGATTCGAAGCGGCGCGTGAGCACGTCCCACACGTCGGTGCGGCCTGCCGCAAGCAGCGCCTGAGCTTCGGCTTCGAGGCCGCTTTCCCAGGCGCTGGGGCCGGTCGGTGCGCCTGCCACCGCCTCGGGGGCCGCGACCACCGGTGCGGACGCGTCGCGCTCGACGGCCAACGGGGCGGCAGCCTGCACGGGCGCCGCCACCTCGGCCACCGCCGCATGCACGTCCGCCCCACTGACCGCCATCACTTCGGGCGGCAGGTCTTTCGACTCGATCAGCTGCGCGGGCGCCATCACCGTGAGCCAGTGGCAGATGTTCTCGAGCTGGCGCACGTTGCCCGGGAAGTTGAAGGCCGCGAGCCTGGCCAGCGCCGCATCGGAGATGCGCTTGGGCTCGACGCCCAGCTGGCGCGCGCTCTGCTGCAAAAAGTGACGCGTGAGCGCGGGCACGTCCTCGCCGCGTTCGCGCAGCGCAGGCAGGCGCAGGCGGATCACGTTGAGGCGGTGGAACAGGTCTTCGCGAAAGCCGCCGAGCTTCACGCGCTGCTCGAGGTCCTGGTGGGTGGCGGCGATGACGCGCACGTTGGCCTTCACCGAGTTGTGGCCGCCCACGCGGTAGAAGTGGCCGTCGCTGAGCACGCGCAGCAGGCGCGTCTGCAGGTCGAAGGGCATGTCGCCGATTTCGTCGAGGAACAGCGTGCCGCCCTCGGCCTGCTCGAAGCGGCCGCGGCGCATGGTCTGCGCGCCGGTGAAGGCGCCGCGCTCGTGGCCGAAGAGTTCGCTCTCGAGCAGGTCCTTGGGAATGGCGGCGGTGTTGATCGCCACGAAGGGGCCGTTGGCGCGCGGCGAGTGCTTGTGCAGCGCGCGCGCCACCAGCTCCTTGCCCGAGCCCGATTCGCCGGTGATGAGCACCGTGACGTTGCTCTGCGACAGCCGGCCGATGGCGCGGAACACGTCCTGCATCGCGGGGGCCTGGCCGAGCATCTCGGGCGCGGCGACCATGCGCTCTTCGGACACCTCCTCGCGCTGGCTTTCGTCGACGGCGCGGCGGATGAGTTCCACGGCGCGCGGCAGGTCGAAGGGCTTGGGCAGGTACTCGAAGGCGCCGCCCTGGAAGGCCGAGACCGCGCTGTCGAGGTCGGAGAAGGCGGTCATGATGATGACCGGCAGGCCGGGGTGCTTGGCCTTGATCTTGTCGAGCAGGTCGAGCCCCGAGCCGCCCGGCATGCGGATGTCGCTCACCAGGACCTGCGGGCCCTGCTGCTCGTCACCCTCGGCCTGTTCGAGTGCGGCCAGCACTTCGCGTGTGTTCGTGAAGCTGCGCGTGGGCATGTCTTCGCGCAGCAGTGCCTTCTCGAGCACGAAGCGTATCGATTGGTCGTCATCAACTATCCAGATCGGCTTCATGCATCTCCTCTGTTGCCGGGGCTGCCCTAGGGCAGCGGAATCAATATCTTGAAATCGGTTCGGCCCGGGACGCTGTCGCACTCGATCACGCCGTGATGCTGTTGCACAAAAGTTTGCGCAAGCGTCAGCCCCAGCCCGGTCCCGCCTTCCCTGCCCGAAACGAGCGGGTAGAAGATGCGGTCCTTGATCGTGTCCGGCACACCCGGTCCATTGTCGATGACATGCAATTCCAGTGCCAATCGATACCACTGCTTGTTGAAGATCACCTGGCGGGCCACGCGGGTCTTGAAAGTGATCTGCGCATCGCCCGCCGCACGGCGCTCGGCCAGGGCCTGCGCCGCGTTGTGCGCGATGTTGAGCGTGGCCTGAATGAGCTGCTCGCGGTCGCCGCGGAACTCGGGAATGGAGACGTCGAAGTCGCGCTCGATGTGCAGGTCGCGCGGAAACTCCGCCAGGATGACCGAGCGCACGCGCTCGCACACCTCGTGGATGTTCACGTCGCCCACCACGTGCGGGCGCCGGTGCGGCGCCAGCAGCCGGTCGACCAGCGTCTGCAGCCGGTCGGCCTCGTGGATGATGACCTGGGTGTATTCGATGAGGTCGCGCGACTCGACCTCCATCTGCAGCAGCTGTGCCGCGCCGCGGATGCCGCCCAGCGGGTTCTTGATCTCGTGCGCGAGGTTGCGGATGAGTTCCTTGTTGGCCTGCGCCTGGTCGATCAGGCGCTCCTCGCGGTCCTGGCGCACCTGCTGCTCCAGCGGCGACATCTCGATGATGAGCTCGCCCTTCTTGTCGCCGTGCGCCAGCGTGACCTGCACCGGCATCAGCTCGTGGTTCACGCGCCGCAGAAAGGCCTCGTAGCGCAGCGTGGCGAAGTCGTTGCTGCTGGCGCCGTCGAGCGCGGTGCGCAGCACCTGCGGCTCATGGAAACAGGCGCCGAACTGCGAGCCCTCGAGCGTGCGCCGCGAGGTACCCAGCGCGTCTTCGAGGCCTGCGTTGGCGAACAGCACCGAGCCGTCGCTGTTGACCACCGCGATCAGCGTGGACAAGAGGTCGAAGGCGCGAAAGCGCGGATTGGCGCCAGTCGCCTTCTTGCCGAACACCATGGACTGCGCGCCGCTTACTGCGCTTGCGGCTTGCCGGGCAGGCGGCCGATTTCGCGGCGGATGCCGGCGATGTCGCTCTCGTTGCGCGCGAGTTCGGCCTTCATCTCGGCCACGCGGTCCAGGTACTTCTGGTAGTTGCGGCCTTCGCTGCCCTGCTTCTCGGGCTCGCCGTTGTTGTATTCCTTCTTGAGCTCGGTCTGGCGGGCCTCGGCCTTGCGCAGCTCGGCCTCGAGCACCGAGCGCGCCTCGCCGTCGCGGGCGCGCTGGTCGACGCCTTCGACGCGCGGGCTGCCCGCCGGGGCGCGCGCGGCGGATGAACCGCCCGACGACGACGCGCTGCCACCACCGCCGCCCGAAGGCTTCGTGCCCTGCACGACGGTGACGTTGCCGCCTTCCATGATCTTGCAGCCCTTTTGCTGGGCCACGGTCGCGTTGTTGGTGTACTCGTTGCCGCAGCGCCAGACGCGCTCTTGCGCGAGCGCCGCCGTGGCGGTGGCGAACGAGGCGGCGGCCAGGAAAATCAGGGAGGCAGTCTTCATTTGGATCCGGAGAGGGCGCGACAAACGCGCATTTTGATGCAATTCGGGCCCGCTCACGACAGGGTGTTCCGCACCAAGGAAAAAGGACGGCCGGGGCCGTCCTTTTGTCTTACTTGCCCGCCGGGGCGGGCTTGTTGTGGCGCCTTTTACAGCGAGTAGTACATGTCGAATTCGACGGGGTGCGTCGCCATGCGGAAGCGCGTGACTTCCTGCATCTTGAGGTCGATGTACGCGTCGATGTACGAGTCGGTGAACACGCCGCCCTTGGTCAGGAACGCACGGTCCTTGTCCAGGTGCTCCAGGGCCTGGTCCAGGCTGTGGCAGACGGTCGGGATCAGCGCGTCTTCTTCCGGCGGCAGGTGGTACAGGTCCTTGCTGGCGGCTTCGCCCGGATGGATCTTGTTTTCCACGCCGTCCAGGCCGGCCATCAGCAGCGCGGCAAAGCCCAGGTACGGGTTCATCAGCGGATCGGGGAAGCGCGCTTCGACGCGGCGGCCCTTCGGGTTGGCCACGAACGGGATGCGGATCGAGGCCGAGCGGTTCTTGGCCGAGTAGGCCAGCTTCACCGGGGCTTCGAAGCCGGGCACCAGGCGCTTGTAGCTGTTGGTGCCGGGGTTCGTGATGGCGTTCAGGGCACGGGCGTGCTTGATGATGCCGCCGATGTAGTGCAGCGCGAAGTCCGACAGGCCTGCGTAGCCGTCGCCGGCGAACAGGTTCTTGCCGTCCTTCCAGACCGACTGGTGCACGTGCATGCCGGAGCCGTTGTCGCCAACGATGGGCTTGGGCATGAAGGTGGCGGTCTTGCCGTAGGCGTGGGCCACGTTGTGGATCACGTACTTCTGCAGCTGGACCCAGTCGGCGCGCTGCACCAGCGTGCTGAAGCGGGTGCCGATTTCGAGCTGGCCGGCGTTGGCCACTTCGTGGTGATGCACTTCGACCGGGATGCCCAGCGATTCGAGCACCAGGCTCATTTCCGAGCGCATGTCCTGGAAGCTGTCGACCGGGGGCACCGGGAAGTAGCCGCCCTTGACAGCGGGACGGTGGCCGCTGTTGCCGTGCTCGAACTCCTTGTCGGTGTTCCACGAGGCTTCTTCGGACTCGATCTTCACGAAGCAGCCCGACATGTCGTTCTTCCAGCGCACGCCGTCGAACACGAAGAATTCGGGTTCCGGTCCGAAGTAGGCGGTGTCGCCCAGGCCGGAAGCCTTCATGTACGCCTCGGCGCGCTTGGCGAGCGAACGCGGGTCGCGCTCGTAGGCCTTGCCGTCGGCCGGGTCGATCACGTCGCAGGTCAGGATCAGCGTCGTTTCTTCGAAGAACGGGTCGATGTTGGCGGTGTTCGGGTCGGGCATGAGCTGCATGTCCGAGGCTTCGATGCCCTTCCAACCGGCGATGGACGAACCGTCGAACGCGTGGCCCGAGGTGAATTTGTCTTCATCGAAGTGCGACACGGGCACGGTCACGTGCTGCTCTTTGCCGCGGGTGTCGGTGAAGCGCAAGTCGACGAACTTGACCTCGTTTTCCTTGACGAGCTTGAGTACATCGGCGACGGTCTTTGCCATCAGTTTCTCCTGAGTTGGATGGTGGTTAGGAATACAGGGACGGGAGGATGCAGTTTCTGTGCCATTGTCACCCCGCCGGATGAGGCCCGGGTGACGGCCCAGGGGCTGCCGGAAAAGGAAAAAATCACCAAATTGGTGCAATGCAGATTAACGCACCAATTCGGGGCCAAGCTTCGCATCGAAAGTGTGCAGGCCTTCGATGAGCTGGCCATAGGCGGCATCGAGCTTCGCAGGGTCGCCCTTGACGCCCAGCTCGATGTGGCGCCCGTACTGCGGGTGATCCACGCTGGGCAGGCTGAACACCTTGATGCCGGCGTGGGCCTGCTCGATGGCCTGCATCAACGGCGTGAGGGTGGCTTCCATCGCACCGAAAACGATCACGGACTTCTCGGCGATGGCGTTGCGGGTGAACAGGTCGGCATAGCGGCTGTCGAGCACCGACTCGATCATCGGCCAGGCCATGACCGGAAAGCCCGGCACGAAATGCACGTGCTCGACGCTGAACCCCGGGATCTTGTTGTACGGGTTGCGGATGATCGACGCGCCCTGCGGAAACACGCCCATGTTCAGGCGGTGGATGTTGTCGGGCCGGTCGGGCTCGTAGGGCACGCCCTGCTCCAGGGCCGTGTCCTGCATGCGCTCGCGGATCAGCGCCTCGGCCTCGGGATGCAGCGCCAGCGGCACGCGCAGGGCCTGGGCGGCGCACTGGCGGGTGTGGTCGTCGGGCGTGGCGCCGATGCCGCCGGTCGAGAACACGATGTCGCCCGAGGCGAAGGCGCGCATCAGGGCCGCGGTGATCCGCGTGGGCTCGTCGCCCACGTACTCGGCCCAGCCCAGTTGCAGGCCGCGCGCGGCCAGCAGCTCGATGACCTTGGCCATGTGCTTGTCGGCCCGCTTGCCGGAAAGGATCTCGTCGCCGACGACGATGAGACCGAATGCGCGTGTCATGGAGAACTCCATTGAGAAAGAGCGGCCTTGTTGGCCTCGGTGGCTTCGGCCGCCTCGAGCGTCTGCTGCGCGTCGCCGCTGCCGGCCGCGGGCTGCTGCGCCGCGCGCTGGGCGCGCAGCTGGGTCAGGGCGTCGAGGCAGTAGTGCGCGAACCAGAGCGCGGAGAAAGCAAAGACCAGCGTGTAGATCCAGATGGCGATCGGCACCAGCACGAAGAAGGCGGCGGCGAACAGCAGGCCCGAGGCCCAGACGATGCTCGGCGCGGCACCCAGGTAGCCGCACAGCACGCCGATGCACAGCAGCGGCAGCCGGTGGGCGCGCAGCAGCGCGGCGCGTTCTTCGGGGCTGGCATGTTCGGCCAGCGCGTCGAAGCTCATCACCCGGTAGGTGAGCCAGCCCCAGATCAGCGGCGGCAGGATCAGCACCAGCGGCGGAATGAGCCACAGCGGCATCGACACCACCAGCGCGATCAGCGCCAGCACCGTGGCGCCGAGCGAGCGCAGCACGCTGCCGAAGAAGGAGGCGCCCTTCTTCTGTTCGAGCGTCGGAAAGCGCCGTTCGGCCGCGAGCTTGGTGAGCGCCGGCGCCATGAAGCCGGCCACGATCAGCAGCGACAGCACCACGATCAGCGGCGTGACGCCGAACACCACCACCAGCGGCGCCAGCGCGGCCGTGACGTCAGCCGAGAACAGGCGCCCGATCCAGGCCCAGAAGCTGGACAGCAACGGCCAGGCGTCGAGGGCCTCGCGCGTCCAGGCGACGGCCGCGTCCCAGTAAAAGTAGCCGAGCCCCGCGGCCAGCAGCACCATGAGCGCCAATGGCAGGAGCGACAGCACGATCACGCGCGGGAGCATGCAATACGCCACCGCGCGCCAGAAGGAGTCGAGGAGCAGGCGCATGAGGTTCGAGGATAGCGCAAGGCCCCGGCCCGCCAGCCGTCGGCCCTGCGTTGGCGGCGGAATCAGGCGCGGCCGAACAGCCGCTTCAGCCCCAGCCACTGCTGCGACCAGAAGCCCTGGCCGTAGTCGCGCGGCCGGCCGTCGGCGCCGGGCTCGACCTGGTCGCGGATGCCGGTCGGGTCGTAGCGGTTCTCGAAGTTGGCGGTGCGAAAGAGCATGTCCCACCAGGGCAGCAGCACGCCGAAGTTGTGGCCGCCGAGCGTGCTCCTGCCGTGCGACTCATGGCCCAGCCCGATGCTGTGGTGCAGCCGGTGAAAGCGCGGGCTGACCCACAGCCGCTCGCCGATGGCCCCGAAGCTCAGCCGCAGGTTGGCGTGCTGCAGGCTTTCGCTGAGCTGGGTGAAGGCCACGACGGCGATGAACTGGCCCGGCGCCACGCCGATCAGCTGCGCCACGATGACGATGAGCGTGTCGTGGATCACGTCGTCCAGCAGGTGGTTGCGGTCGTCGCTCCACATCGTCATCTGGCGTTGCGAGTGGTGCAGCGAATGCAGGCTCCACCACCAGTTGAACTGGTGCTGGCCCCGGTGGATCCAATAGCCGACGAAGTCGAGCACGACAAGGTAGATGGCAAAGGCCACCCACGGCACGTCGGTCACGCCGGGCCAGACTTCGTCCAGGTGGAAGGTGCCCCACCCCGCCATGCGCAGGTTGCCGAGCAGGTCGTCGAACACAGGCTGCAGCACGAAGAACAGCGCCAGCCGGAACAGGCCCAGCCGGTGGATCAGCGTGTAGATCACGTCGGTGCGGATGGCGCGGCGGTCGGTCACGGGCTCGACCGCGCGCCAGCGCTGCAGCGGGCCGATGACGGCCAGCAGCACCAGGATCTGGATCACGCCGACCAGCAGCCAGCCGGTGGCGTCGAAGGCGTCCTCGGCCCAGCCGCCCAGGCCGATGGCGTACACCAGCGGCTGCACGGCGGTCTCGAAGAGCCAGCCCTGCATGGCGGAAAAAACGTCGGTCAACCAGTCGATCACGGCGAAAACTCAGGATTCAAGGGTGGGAGGCGATCCAGGCGCGGTAGTCCGGGTGCTGGCGCAGGGTGCGAAAGCAGAAGCCCTTGGCCTTCAGGCCGACGATGAGCGGCTCGAGGTTGGCGGGCGCCCACGGGTCCTTGCGCGACCAGATGCCCAGGTGCGCCAGCAGGATGTCGCCGGGGCGGATGCCCGCGAGTGCCTGGGCCAGCAGCTTCTGGTTGCTGAACGTCTCGCTGGGCAGCTCGTCGCCCAGGAAACCGGCAGGCGACCAGCCCACGTGCGCATAACCGCAGTCCTTGGCGGCTGCCAGCAGCGCGGGCGAGGTCTTGCCACCCGGCGCGCGGTACAGCGGCAGCGGCTTCTTGCCGGTGATGGCGGCCAGCCGGTCGGACGACTTGCGGATGTCGGCGCAGTAGTCGGCCGCGCTCCAGACCGACTCCTTGCCGGTCTGCGGGCCGGCCGACGGCTTGATGCGAAAGCTCGGCGGCGTGCCCTTGACGTCGCCGCGCCAGTAGGCGTGGTCGTAGGTGTGCGAGCCGAACTCGTGACCCTCGGCCGCCCTCGCCTTCCACCACGGCGCCCAGTGGTCGTCCAGGCTGTCGCCGTCGGTCTGGGTGCGCTCGGCGGCGGCGAAGAAGGTGACGTGCACGTCCTGGCGCTTGAGCACGTCGGCCACCAGCGGGGCGATGCCCATGTGGCCGGTGTCCAGCGTCAGGTAGACGGGCTTGTCGCAGGCCGCAGCTTCTTGCGCCCCGGCCGCCGGCACGGTGGCGCAGGCCAGCGCCGCGACGGCGAAGGCCACCCCGGCGGTGCGCACACCGCGCACGCGTTCAGATGCGCTTGGCATGGTCGAGGGTCCAGACGCCGTGCGGCGAGCGGCCGACGTTGATCTGCCGCACGACCTTCTGGCTCGCGAGATCGACCACCGTGAGCTTCTTGGCCCAGCGCGAGGTCACGTACAGCGTCTTGCCGTCGGCCGACACGTCCATGCAGTCGGGGCCGCCGGGCACGTTGTAGTTGGCAACGACCTTCAGCGTGGTCAGGTCGATGCGGCTGATGGTGTTGGCGACCCGGTTGCTCACGAACACGGTCTTGCCGTCGCCGGCCGAGCGGAAGGCGTGGGCGCCCTTGCCGGTGGGGATCTTGCCGACCAGCTTGGGCTGGGCGCCGGCCACGTCGAACACCTGCACGCCGTCGCTGCCGGTGAGGCCCACGAGCAGCGTCTTGTCGTTGTGGGCACCGAAGATGTCGGCCGGCATGGCGCCGGTGGCCAGGCGCCAGCGCACGGTCTGCGTCGGCAGGTCGACCGCGATCAGCTCGTCGCTGTCCTGCATGGTGACGTAGGCCACCGTGCTGGTGTTGTCGATCCAGATGTGGCTGGGCGTCTTGCCGGTGGCGATGCGCTTGGCCAGCTTCAGGTCCTTGCCGTCCCAGCGGTACACGTCGACATGGTTCAGGCGGTTGGCCGCCGTGACGAACCACTTCATGTCGCGCGAGAACTGCAGCTGGTAGGGATCGATGATGCCGTACACCACGCGCTGCACCTCGGCCGTGCGCGGGTCCAGGAAGGTCAGCGAGTCGCCCGCCGAATTGGCCACGATGACCGACTTCTCGTCGGGCGTCATGTAGATGTGGTGCGGCTCCTTGCCGGTCGGAATGCGCTGCTTCTCGGTCCAGTCGACCGGGTTGATCACGCTCACGCTGGCGTCCAGCGAATTGAGCACAAAAACCGGTGGAGGGGCCGGTGGAGCGGCCGGCGGGGCCGCCGCGGCGGGGAGGGTCACCAGGGCTGTCAGGCAGGACAGCAGGAAGGCCGCAAGGCGGCCGTTCGGGCGGGCAGGAAGTCGCAAGGGAAAGTTCCGGGAGAGATTTAACAATCTTAACGGTCGAAAGCAACAAACAGCTGACCGCAGGCGCCCCGGCGCCGCTGTTGCGCCCCGCGCCTTGACCTGTGTCAAGCGGCCCGGGGAACGGGCGCGCGCAACTGGGCCACCTGGTCGGCCGTGAGCCAGCGCCATTGCCCCGGCGCCAGGTCGTCCGGCAACGTCAGGCCGCCGATGCGCGAGCGGTGCAGGCCCTCGACCCGGTTGCCGACCGCGGCCAGCATGCGCTTGACCTGGTGGTACTTGCCCTCGGTGAGCGTGAGCCGCAGGTGCAGCGGGCTGTCGGACTCGCAGGCGGCCGCACGCACGGGCTTCGGGTCGTCGTCGAGCACCACGCCGGCCAGCAGCTTGGCGATCTGCGCCTCGTCGATCGGGTGCTTGGTCGTCACCTCGTAGACCTTGGGCACATGGTGCTTGGGCGAGCCCATCTTGTGGATGAACTGGCCGTCGTCGGTCAAGAGCAGCAGGCCGGTCGTGTCCTGGTCGAGCCGGCCGATGGCCTGCACGCCCTGCACCGCGCCCTTGTTGGGCCGCAGGCGCAGCGGCGACGGCAGCAGCGTGTAGATGCTCGGGTAGGTCGAGGGCTTCTGCGAGCACTCGGTGCCGGCCGGCTTGTGCAGCATCAGGTAGGCCTTCTCGTGGCAGGCCCACTCGGTGCCCTGCACGGTGAACAGCAGGCCTTCGGGGTCGAGGTCGGCGAAGGGGTCGGTCACGGCCGCGCCGGCGACGCTCACGTGGCCTTGCTGGACCAGGCCCGCGCACACGCGGCGGGTGCCGAAGCCCTGGGTATAGAGGATGTCTTGCAGGTGCATGAAAAATGAAAAAAGCGGCCGTGCCGACAGGGGCACGACCGCCTTCGAGTGTGCCGCAGGTTCAGTAGCCCGCTGCGAGGCCCGTATTGCGACGGGGGTCGTTGGCGCCGTAGAAGCGGTTGGCGCCCACCGGTTTGCCGCCCAGCGAAGGCGCGCCGACGATGATCGCCGCCAGGTGGTTGGCCGGCTGCGGCACGCCCAAGTTGTGGCCCATGTCGGTCAGGATCTTGCGGGTGTCAGGGCTGATCGCGAAGGTCTCGACGTTGGTGACGTCGGGCAGCCATTGCTGGTGGAAGCGCGGCGCATCCACGGCCTCCTGCACGTTCATGCCGTAGTCGACCACGTTCAGGATGGTGTGCAGCACGGCCGTGATGATGCGGCTGCCGCCCGGCGTGCCGACCACGAACACCGGCTTGCCGTCCTTGGAGACGATGGTCGGGCTCATCGAGCTCAGCGGGCGCTTGCCGGGGGCGATGGCGTTGGCCTCGCCCTGCACCAGGCCGTACATGTTGGGCACGCCGATCTTGGAGGTGAAGTCGTCCATCTCGTTGTTCAGCAGCACGCCGGTCTTGTCGGCCGTGACCTTGGCGCCGAACCAGTCGTTCAGCGTGTAGGTGACCGAGACGGCATTGCCCCACTTGTCGGTGATCGAGTAGTGGGTGGTGTTGCTGCCTTCATGCGGCGCCACGCCGGGCTTGATGTCCTTCGACACACCGGCCTTCTTGGGGTCGATGGCGGCGCGGATCTTGGCGGCGTAGCCCTTGTCGAGCAGGCGGTCGAGCGGGTTCTTCACGAAGTCGGGGTCGCCCAGGTAGCTGTTGCGGTCCACGTAGGCGTGGCGCATGGCTTCGATCTGGTAGTGCACCGACTCGGCCGAACGGAAGCCCAGGTCCTTGAGCGGATAGCCCTCCAGGATGTTGAGCATCTCGCAGATGATCACGCCGCCCGAGCTCGGCGGCGGTGCCGACACCACGCGGTAGCCGCGGTAGTCGCACTCGACCGGCGCGAGTTCGCGCGTCTTGTACTGGTCGAGGTCGGCCTGCGTGATGATGCCCTTGCCGGCCTGGCTCGACGCCACGATGGCCTTGCCGACCCAGCCCTTGTAGAAGCCGTCGGTGCCCTTGGCGCTGATTTCGCGCAGCGTCTTGGCGAGGTCTTTCTGCACCAGCTTCTGGCCGACCGCGAAGGGCTCGCCCTTGTTCAGGAAGATCGCGCCGGAGACCGGGTCTTTCTTGAAGTCGTTGGTGGCGGTGAGCAGCATGTCGATGTCGCCCTGCTCCAGCGCGAAGCCCTTGTCGGCCAGCTGGACCGAGGGGGCGATGAGGTCGGCGCGCTTCATCGTGCCGTACTTCTCGCGCGCGTATTCCATGCCCGACACCGAGCCCGGCACGCCCACGGCGAGGTGGCCGTTGGTGCTCAGGCCCTTGATGACGTTGCCGTCCTTGTCCAGGTACATGTTGGCCGTGGCGGCCAGCGGGGCCTTCTCGCGGAAGTCGAGGAAGGTCTTGCGGCCGTCGGCCAGCTGCACGGTCATGAAGCCGCCGCCGCCCAGGTTGCCAGCGGCCGGGTACACCACGGCCAGCGCATAGCCCACGGCCACGGCCGCATCGACCGCGTTGCCGCCGCGCTTGAGCACATCGACGCCGACCTTGCTGGCCAGGTGCTGCGCGCTCACGACCATGCCATGTTCGGCCGCCACCGGGGCCTGCGACGCGGCCTGCGCGCCGCCGGCCACCGCCAAAGTGAGCGCGGCCGCGACGGCGGCGCGCAGGGTGGGGGTCCACTTGAAGTGCTGCATGGAAAAGTCTCCTCTGTGCGTTGGATGAAGAATGAGGGAGGGGCGAACGGAAAGTGAGTCGTCAGGCCGTGAGCAGCGCCTTGCGCCGCAGGCTCTGCAGCGCCTGCGCCACCTGCTCCTGCGCGAAGGCGTGCAGCGCCGACGGGTCGGTCAGCGGCTGGTCGTCCTTGAGGAAGCGCAGGCGTTCGGCGCGCACCTCGTCGATCAGGAAAGCGGCCAGCGCCTCGTGCGTGTGCGCCCCGTCGAGCAATGGCAACAGGCTGCGTTCGAGCACCGTGAGCGACACCGGTTCGTGCCACTGGTTGCAGAGCACGGCCGTCGCTTGCGACGCGGGCAGGCCGGCCAGCGCGCGGCGCACCGGCGCCAGCACCTGCGGCAGCGCGGACACCGACGAAGCCGTCGACACCGGTGTGCGCCGGATGCGCAGCGCGCCCAGAATCAAGAGCTCCTCAAGCATGGCCAGCACGATGGGCTCGACGACCGCGCGCGGCTCGCCGGTGAGCGTCACCACGGCGGCCAGCAGCGCCTCGGTCGACATCGAACACGGATAGCTCGCATCGAGCGCCTGCGCCACCGCCTTGTGCGCCGGCAACCGCAACGTGACCTTCAGGTCGCGCAGCGCGGTGCAGGGCTGCTCGCGGGTGTCGATGGTGAGCGCATCACCGCCATCGACGCGGAAGATACCGGCGAATTCCAGCGCGCGCAGGCGGGGAACCTCGAGCCGGTAGCGGATGTTCGCGGCGTTGCCCTGCTTCACCAGCAGCGTCTGGCGGAAGGTGCGGTTGACGAGGAAGTCGAGGTACTGCTCCATCATCACCTGGCTGCCGCCGCACTCGCGCAGCAGCGGGTCGCGCACCTTCTCGCCGTAGTTCTGCACGAACATGGTCGAGGGCTCGGCATCGCACAGGTAGGCCAGCCCGCGCGCTTCGGCACGCGCGACGAACTCCTTGAAATAGCAGGGCTCGTTGCAGGGCTCGAGGAACTCGTGCAGCAGGTAGTAGTTGCCGGAGTTGCGCACGATCGGCATCGTCTCTTCGAGCGTCTTGCGCAGCACGCTGTCGGGCCGGGCCGACTGCTCGAGGAACTCGAGCATGCCGCGCGCGTACGAGAGCTTTTCTTCGGGCGTGTCGCGCGGGCCGCCGCGCAGGATCATCGCGTCGCGCACGATCTCGCGCGCCTTCCAGCCCGGGTACACGTTGTAGCTCACGTACACCACGCCGCCCGGCGCCAGGTTCTCGGCGCACACGCGCAGGATCGCGTCCTGCACCGGCCCCGGCACCCAGCTGTAGACGCCGTGGCAGACGATGTAGTCGAACAGGCCGAACGAGGCGTCGATGTCGGCGATGTTGAAGGTCTTCAACTCGATGTTCGACAGCCCCGCCTGGTCGAGCGCCGCGGCGCCCTGGGCCACCTGCACGCGCGACAGGTCCACGCCCACCGCGTGCGCCTGCGGATGGCGCACCGCGAACGGAATCAGGTTGCCGCCGGCGGCGCAGCCCAGCTCGAGCACGCGCGCCTTCTGCGGCGGCGGCGCGTCGAGTCCGAACAGGAAGGCCAGGGCTTCCAGGTGCTCCACGGCGGACTGGGGGAACGGGTGCGAGTCGTAGGGCACCGCATCGTAGTAACTGGTGAGCGTGGAAGTCAGAGAGTCCGGCACGAACGTCCTTTGGGGATCGGAAGGGGCTGCAGCAGTGCTCGCAGACTATAGCCCCGTGCCTTCGCAAAAAGAAGCCGGCGCGGGCCGACCCGCCCTGCCCTGGCCGCGGACTTCGGCGCTTGCACGACCTCTTTAGAATGGCCCGATGAACTGGCGCATCACACTGTTTCCCCTGGCTTTGGTCATTGCCGGCTGCTCGACGCCGCCCAACCAGATCGTTCCCTTCCGCGACGGTGTGCTGCGCGCCATGACCTACACCCAGGCCTCGGACTACTGCAGCGCCAAGGGACAAGACCCGAAGTGGCTCGGCAAGGCGCCCGCCGAATCCGGCGTGCTGTTCCAGTGCCAGTAAGGCCCCGCATCACGCGGGGCTGACGCCCGGCCGCACCGCTCAGGCGTCGATGTCGATGAGCGCCAACCCGCTCTCGCGGTCGCAGGTCTTGCGCAGGTAGCCCGGCGACTCGACCATTTCATGGCGAGGCGTGTTCTTCCGTTCAAGGCGTCATCGTGGGGAGTTCTGCCTGCAGTCCTCGGCGGTGCCCCGGCAGTCGTCCTGGCGCGAGGGCGCGCCAGGGTCGTCCACGCGGGGCTTGTCCTCGCCGGCCGGCTTCGCGTCCGCCGGCGGCTTTTTCACCATGCCGGGGTCGCGGTCGGGCGGCGCGGGCTTCACCAGCCGCGGATGGCCATGGGCCGGCGGCTTCACGAGGAGTTCGGGATCGGGCCCGGGTTGCGCTTGCGGCTTGACCGGCGGTGGCTTGTCGGCCGACTGCGCGGCAGCCGGCCCGGCGAGGAGCGCCGCGACGCTGATGACCCCGACAGCGAGGCTTCCGGCAAACATCGATTTCGTTGGATTGCGCATGGCGTTCACCCATGGCCCGAAGGTTTCACCAGGGCGTTCCGGGCGGTGTAGGCCTCTTTCGCCAATGGCCGCAAGTCGGCGTCGCGGTGCCTGCGACGCTGGCGCAGCCGCCGGGCGATGGCCGCAGGGATGGCGCGCGCTCAGCCCGCCAGGCTGACGCGCACCACGCACGCCGGCGGCACCAGAATCTCGTCGCAGTTCGGCCCGGCCCCGCCGCGGTCGATCACCACGAAGCTGGCCGGCTGCTGCGTGACCACCAGCGGGTGGTGCCAGACGCCGCGCGCATAGTTCACGCCCTGACGCCCGTCGGTGACGAAGGCGCGGATGTCTTCCACGCGCACCGTGTCGCCCGCCGGTGCCACCACCACGAGGAAGCGACTGCCATCCATCGGCACGAAGGCCTGGCTGCCCAGCGGGTGGCGCTCCAACATGCCCACCTGCAGCGGCATCGCGTAGGGCTGTGTCTCGAAGATGTTCACCAGCACGCGGCTGTCGCCGGGGCCCGGGTCCACGCGCGCCAGGTCGTGAAAGCGCGTGGTCATGCCCGCGTTGATCGACATCGACCGGGCGTGCGCGCTCTCGATGACGTCGCCGAACGCGGCGAACGCCTCGCGCGTCAGCGGCTGCGCAACGAGCGCGAGCGCCGCGGGCGTGCCCGGCGCCGGGGGCAGGAAGGTGGGGCTGGCAATCGTCAACAGAAACTCCTCGGCTTTTTTGGTCCAACTGGTATTACCAGTATCCTTGTGATGCATCCTGGCCGTCAATCTCCCGCCGTCAGGGAAATCGCTAGTGTCCAATGGCGCATGAGGCCTTAAGGTCTCGGTCGCGTTAAATCATACCGGTAATACCAGTTAATCCACCCCATCGACGCCTTCGAGGACCGCCATGTCAACCACCACCCTTCATGCGCCGCTGCAGCCGGCCACCACCTCTGCTGCAGCGGAGAACGCGCTCTACAAGAAAGTGGCATGGCGACTCATGCCGTTCCTGATGCTCTGCTACGTGGCCGCCTACCTGGACCGCGTCAACGTCGGCTTCGCCAAGCTGAACATGCTCAGCGACCTGCAGTTCAGCGAGGCGATGTACGGGCTGGGCGCGGGGCTGTTCTTCATCGGCTACTTCTTCTTCGAGGTGCCGAGCAACCTGCTGATGCACCGCATCGGCGCCAAGGCCACCATCTCGCGGATCATGATCACGTGGAGCCTGATCTCGGCCGCGATGATGTTCGTGACCACGCCCACGCAGTTCTACGTGCTGCGCTTCCTGCTCGGGGCGGCCGAGGCCGGCTTCTACCCGGGAATGATCCTGTACCTCACCTACTGGTTTCCCTCGCACCGGCGCGCCAAGATGGTGGCGGTGTTCATGTGCGCGATTCCGGTGTCGGGCGTGCTGGGCGGACCGCTGTCGGGGCTGATCATGGACGCCATGCACGGCATGGGCGGGCTGCGCGGCTGGCAGTGGCTGTTCCTCATCGAGGCGCTGCCCTCGCTGGTGATCGGCCTGCTGGTCATCGTGTACCTCGACAACAGCATCCAGGGCGCACGCTGGCTCACGGCCGAAGAAAAGGCCGTGCTCGCACGCAACATCGCCGCCGAGAACGCCACCAAGGGCGGCACCAGCCACATGACGCTGCGCGCGCTGTTTGCCGACCGCCGCATCGTGAAGATGGCGCTGATCTGCTTTTGCACGGTGATGGGCCAGTACGGCCTGACCTTCTGGCTGCCCACGCTGGTGCGCCAGTCGGGTGTGTCGGGCGCGCTGAACATCGGGCTGCTCACGGCCATTCCCTTTGCCGTGGCCATCGTCTCGATGCTGCTGGTGAGCCGCAGCTCCGACCGCATGCGCGAACGCCGCTGGCATCTGATCGTGCCCTTCTGCTGCGGCGCGCTGGGCCTCACGCTGAGCGCGATCTTCAGCAACAACGTGTACCTCTCGCTGGCCGCGCTGGCCCTGGCCGCGGGCGGCAGCCTGGCGACGTCGCCGCTGTTCTGGAGCCTGCCCACGGCCATCCTGTCGAGCGCGGGCGCAGCGGCGGGCATTGCGCTCATCAACTCGTTTGCCAACCTGGCGGGCTTCGTGAGCCCCTACATGATCGGCCTGATCAAGGACGCCACGAAGAGCACAGACATCGCCCTGTTCGTGCTGGCCGGCGTGCTGCTGTTCGGCGCCTTCCTCACCTGGACGGTGCCGGCGAAGCTGGTCAACAAGTAGGGAAGGCCCCGGGGTGCGGCCACAGTAAGATTTCCAGCCCCCGCCACTGCCGCACTTCGCACCGAAAACCGCCCATGCTCGCCTCCCCCGCCGTTGCCGCCACCGCCGCCCGACTGATCCAGCAGCGGATTGCGGACGGCACCTACGCGGCCGGCGGGCTGCTGCCTTCGCAGCGCGACCTGGCCGAGCAGCTCGGCATCAGCCGCACCTCGCTGCGCGAGGCGCTGTCGACGCTGCAGGGCACGGGCCTGGTCATTCCGCGCCCCGGCAAGGGCATGTACGTGGCCGAAGACGGCGGACAACAACAGGCGCCGGCGGCCTCCCCGGTCTGGAAGTTCGCCACCTCGCATTCGCTGCAGGACGTGTATCAGCTGCGCTTCGCGGTCGAGAACTTCACCGCGCGGCTGGCCTGTCTGGTCATCGAGCCGGACGACCTGGCCGCGCTGCGCGCCAATGCGCAGGCCATGCGTGCGTGCATCGACGCCGGCGACTTCACGCAGGCCACGCAGCTCGACTTCGACTTCCACATGCAGATCATCGGCATCGCGGGCAACCAGGCCATCGCCGAGATCCTGCGCAACAGCGCCGAGGTGATGCAGGAGAGCCAGCGCCTGCCCTTCTACAAGCGCGGCGCGCGCCATGCCACCTACGACGAGCACATGGCGATCATCGAGGCGCTCGCGCAAGGCAACCCGGCGCTGGCGCAGCAGGCGATGACGCAGCACATCGTGCAGGCCGCGCAGCGCGCGGGCGTGCACTTTCCGACGGGGCTCGAGGCAGGTTCGGCGGCCTGACGCCTCAGGCCCGCGTGTCGACGACGATGCGCAGCACCTCGACGCGCTCGGGCAGCTCGATCAGGAACTCCGCATCGCGCGGCAGGTGGTGCACGACGTTCGGGTCGCCGCCGGTGAACGCGCTCATCGCGGCCACGTCGGGCCAGTAGGAAGTCGTGACGAACTCGGTGTCGGTCGCGCGGTCTTCGCGGAACAGCTGCACCGCAAGCGCCGTCTTGCGCAGCGGCGGAATGCCCTGTGCCAGCAGGTAGCGCTCGTAGGCGTCGGCGCGATCGGGCGTGACGCGGCCGCGCCAGATGCGGGCGATGGTGGCGGTGCTCATACCGGCACGCCTTCGATCGTCCGGGCCGATGCAGGCAGTGAACCCGGCAGGTGCCGTCCCAGGAAATCGCGCAGCGGCGGCAGCACCTCCGCCAGGTGCGTCTCGAGCAGCCAGTGGCCCCCATCGTCGAACGCGCGGAACTGGGCGTCAGGCAGGTCGCGCAGGTAGGCACGGCCGGCCTCGATCGGCATGTAGCCGTCCTGCGGCCCCCACAGGATCAGCGTGGGCGGGCGGTACGTGCGCAGGTAGTCCTGGTAGCGCGGGAACCACCGCAGGTTCTCCTTCAGCCCCTTCATGAGGCCCAGCGCAATGGCGCGCCGCGCGGGCGTGTCCATCAGCGGCCAGTGAAGGCGCCAGAGATCGGGCGCGAGCCGCGGGGCCACGCGCGACGACACCTCGCCGACGAACTCGTGGCGAAAGCCCTCTTCGCTCACGGCGCGCTCCAGCACCGCGAGATGGGCCTCGCTCGGGTCGTTCCAGTACGCCCGGATCGCCGCGTATTTCGGCCCCAGCGTGTCTTCGTAGATGTCGCCGTTCTGCACGATCAGCGCCGTCACGCGCCCGGGCCGCCGCATCGCATGGCGCAGGCCGATCTGCGAACCGTAGTCGTGCAGGTACAGCGCGTAGCGGCGCAGCGCGAGCGCGGCGGTGAAGCGGTCGAGGAAGTGCGCGTAGCCATCGAAATCGAACGCGAAGTCTTCCTCGGGCGTGCCGCTGTAGCCGAAGCCCGGAAAGTCGGGCGCCACCACGCGCCAGCGGTCCGCCAACGCCGGCATCAGCGCGCGGTACTGGAACGAAGAACACGGATAGCCGTGCAGCAACAGCAGCACGGGCGCGCCCACCGGGCCGGCCGCGCGGTAGAAGACCTCGACGCCATCGATCTGCACCGTGCGGTGCGTGACGGCGGTCGTGCCGGCCGCGTCGTTCTTTCGGGGGTTTGCATTGGCCATCTCGGCTCCTTGAGACATGCAAAGAAACAGAGGTGTCTTTGTCGCCCCCGGCGCGGGGCCCGCATGTGGGAAAGGGCCGACCCTGGGTGTCGTCCAGGCCGCGCGGCGGGCAGGTTGCAGGGCGACATAGGCAACCTGGCCAGCTCGTTGGCCGATCGGCCTTGGCACCACCGGCCGGACGGTCGCCCGGTGCCTGAGACATGAAACTTTGGCTCACTGGCCGTCAAACCGCAGTCCAAAGCTTTCACTGCAGCGCGGTGCGCAGGACAATGCGCCTTGATGGTGGTCGGAGGCGCCGCCTCCGATCCTGTTGGCATTGCACTTTCAGGACAACACGCAGCGGCATGGAACAACGGCTGGACTGGGCCCTGGCGGCCTGCTCACGCATCCTTCGACCCGTGGTCAGGCTCGCCCTCGCGATGGGGGTCAAGCATCCCCACCTGGAGGAGTTGCTGCGCGACCTGCTGATCGAGGAGGCCCAGCACTCCTGGCGCAGCCAGGGCGTTCCCAAGCCCAACCTGAGCCAGTTGTCGGTCACCACCGGCCTGAACCGCAAGGCCGTGACCGCCAAGGTCCGCGCCACCGTCGACCCCCTGCCCCACACCGAACTGTCGGCCGCTGCAAAGACCTTCACGCTGTGGCTGCAGATGCTGACCGAAGACGCTTCGTTCCGGCGCCTGCCCGTCACGTCGGGCCACACGGCAGCGTCCTTCGAGGCGGTTGCGCGCCTGAGCAGCCGCGGCAACGTTCACCACCGCACCATCCTCGACGAGCTGATCCGGTTGAACATGGTGACCGAGAACGAAGGCATGGCCGAACTCACCGTCGACGGTTTCGTGCCCGTGCAGGACCTGCAATCGATGCTGGCCTTCCTGGGCGACAACGGCCGGGACCACCTGCTGGCGGCCGTCGCCAACACGCTGGGCGAGCAGCCTCGCATGCTCGAGCGCGCGGTGTACGCGCGCGGGCTCTCGCTGAACGATTGCGAACAGATCCACCGCCTGGTGCGCGACCGCTGGTCCGCCCTGCACCACGAGCTCGCGCAGGAAATGGCGCACGCGGTCAGCCGCGCGCCGGCCCGCGCCAAAGGACGAATCCGTGTCGGTATCTACACGTACTACGAAGACGAGGGCGCTCCGCCCCCGCCCACGTCCTCTGAAAGCGAGCGCCCCTCATGAGCACGATCCAAACACCCCGCCGGCTCCTGCTGGGCCTGTTCTGCGCCGGCCTCGTGGCCCTGTTGATGTCCTGCGGAGGCGGTGGTGGGGGCAGTGGCTCGGCGGGGAACCTGGGGCTGGGCACAGGCACCGCGATCGGCGGTGACAGCCCGAGCGGCAACGGCACGGGCGCAGGCGGGAATGGGACCGGGGCCGGCACGGGCAGCCCCGGCTCCGGCGACACCGCCAGCAACGGCAACCCCGACGGTGTCGGCTCGGGCGGCACCGGCGTGACGGCGGACGCCGCCGGCATCGGCGCCGCGGACGGCCTGGGCAGCATCATCCTGAACGGCCTGCGCTACAACACCGACACGGCCACCTTCACGATCGAGGACGCCACCGAACTGCAGATCGGCATGAGCGCGCGGGTCGCCGGCAAGGTCGACCCCGACTTCACCCGCGGCATCGCGACGCAGGTCGTGTCGGGGGCCGAACTGCGCGGCGCCGTCTCGCGCATCGACGTGAAGGCCGGCACCTTCGTCGTCATGGGCATCGGCGTGAGCATCGATGCGGCCACGGTCTGGGGCGACGCGAGCGGGCTTGCCAGCGTGACCGACGGCAGCCTCGTCCAGGTGTGGGGCCTGCCCGGCGCGCCGGGCACGCTGCGCGCCACCCGCGTGCTGACGGCCCCCACGCTGACCGCCCCGCTGGTGACGGGCGCCATCCAGAACCTCAATGTGCTGAACCAGACCTTCAGGCTCGGCCAGCTGACGGTCAGCTATGGCGGCGCCAGCTTCGCGGGCGTCGACGCGGCGTCGCTGGCCAACGGCGTCATCGTGCGCGCCCGCAGCACGGCCGCGCCGACCGGCAACGGGCTCACGGCGACCCAGGTGGAAGGCTGGTACGCGATACCGGTGAACAACGGCATCGCACTGCAACTGGCGGGGGACATCACCGACTTCGTCTCGCGCGGCGCCTTCAAAGTGCTGGGCACGCCGGTGGACGCCACCAATGGGCAGATCACCGGCGGCCCCGTCGGCTCGCTCGGCAACGGCGTGAAGGTCGAGGTCGACGGCTTCATGTCCGGCGGGGTGCTGGTCGTCAAGAAGCTGCGCATCCGCCATGTGCCGGGCACGGGCGGGCCGGCCTCGTTCACGCTCATCGGCGCCATCGGCGGCTACCAGTCGCCGGCCTATTTCCGGGTCCGGGGACAGCCGGTGAACGCCAGCGGGCCGGGTACCACGTTCGACAACGGCACCGCCGCGAACCTGGCCAACGGCCAGCGCGTGGCCGTCGTCGGAGACCGGGTGGTCGACGGCGTTCTCATCGCCCAGCGGGTGACCTTCAACCCCTGACCTGAGGCTGCGCGGCGCCCCGCCGCCCGGCCGCGTCGCCCGCTCCACCATGGCGGCGGGCGACGCCGCGACTTTCACATCCCCTTCGACACCGCATCGCGGCGGGCCTGCGCACGCGGGCCGGATAACACCTTCGACCATCTATCGCCAAATTGATGGCGAAAGTACTAGAAAAGGACTAAAGTGAAAAAATCACATTTCTTACATCGGTGACTTTCGTGTCTGTCCGTGCGAACTCAGTGCAACCGTTGTTGCCACCCCTTGCGGGGCTGCACATCGGATGCCTGTTCGCCACCGGGCGGGCCGGTGCCGCTGACATTGCAAGGAGCACGCCATGCCGCTCGCCCTTCTTCTTCAGCTGCTGAACAAGCGCTTTCCGGTCACGCTCACCATGGACGCGGACATCCGGCACGCATCGGTGCTCGTGGCGACCGGGCTCATCGAAGCCGAGTTCCACGTCGACAGCTTCGGTTACCAGCGCTACGAAAGCGCCCAGGTCTTCGCCATCACGGACGAGGGGCATGCGGAGATCGCCACGCTGTGCGGGCGCGGCGGCGCTTCGGTTCACGAGGAACACCTCCCATGGACCGTCATGCCGCTCGATTACCTGCGCAGGATCGGCAACTCGACCTTCCCCCTGCACACCGAGGACCCGTCGGAGATCAACTCCGTGGCGGTCCTGGAAGCCGCCGGCATGGTGGAGGCCACGCTCCCCCCGATCTGCCGTGCACGGCAGAAGCTGCGCCAGGCCACCGTGTTGCGGGTCACGCCCCTGGGGCGGACGGCGCTGGTGCCGCGGCGGCACTGAATCCGGGTCCGGGTCGCGCGGCGCGCCAGTCCTGACGCGCCGATGGAGGAGTGCGTCCGGCGCACACCAACACCGCCTCTCGCGTTCCCCTCCCCCATACCTCCATGAAACGGGTACCCGTTTGCCGTGCGGCGTCCCTCGGCCGACGGAAAGCGCCTCGTACGGCGATGGAAAAAGCCCGCCAACCACACAAATGAAACTATGTGAAACATACGTCACAGATCGCCTGCGAGGCTCCTTTCGAGTACCAAAGCAGTAATGTGAAACCTTCACATACACCACGTCATCGGCAAAAAGAAATGAACGCCACGCGGTTACAGCTGCATTTCAGCCCCAGCCGTGCATGAAACAGTTCATGCGAAGGATGCCTTGCCATGCGCGCCCCCGTCTCCGCCCCGAACCTCGACAACAGCCTGTCGACGGACGCCCTCATGGCCGCCCGCATGCGGCTCGTGCTGTCGATTTCGGCGGTGCTGGCCATGGCGGTCGATGCGGGGCCGGCCCGGCAGCCGGTGGACAGCGCGGTCTGGCTGGCCTTGTGCGGATACCTCCTGCACAGCGTGCTGGTGCATGCCTGCACGCAGGTGGGCTGGCGCCATCTCCAGGGCAAGGCGGTCCACTGGTCTGACGTGCTGTGGTTCACGTTGATCGTCTTCGTGACGGGCGGCGTGCAGAGCCTGTTCTTCCTGTTCTATTTCTTCGCCATCCTGACCTCCTCGTTCCGCTGGGGCTTCGAGGAAGGCGCCCGCGTGACGATCGTCTCGGTCGCGTCGTTCGCCGCCTGCGGGCTCGGCACGAGCACGGGCGACGACGCGCCGCAGCTGCTGATGCGCACCACCTTCCTGCTGGCGCTGGGGCACATGATCGTGCACTGGGGCGGCTCTAAGCTCATCCTGCAGCGGCGCCTGGCCCTGCTGGGCGACATCAGCCAGCTGTCGAACCCGCGCTTCGGCGCGGGCCGCACCATCGCCCGCACGATGGAAAAGACGCTGGCCTTCTTCAAGGCCAGCCATTGCATCCTCATGACGCGGGACACCGCCACCGGCAACTGGACCCTGCGCACGCTGCGCAAGGACGACACCTGCGAGCACGTCGGTGTCGAGACGCTCGGGGGCATCGCCGAATCGCCGCTGATGGCGCTCGAGCATCCGCACACCGTGCTGAGCAACCGCCTGCCCTGGCCGCTGAACCACTTCTTTGCGCGCAGCCACATGCACGGCCCCGGCGCGATCGGCTGGCGCCCCGAGGGCCGCGACGGCGCCCAGCGCAGTGCCGCGGTGGCCGCCATGCTCGAGGCCCGCGCGTTCATCAGCGCCGCACTGCCGCTGCGCCTGGGCGAGGGGCGCGTGTTCATCTCTTCGCGCAACGGCCACTTCAGCAAGTCCGATGCGCTGTTCCTCGCGCACCTCATGGAACAGATCTTTCCGGTCATCGAGACCATCGAGGTGCTCGACCGCATGGCCTCGGAAGCGGCCGCGACCGAGCGCCTGAAGATCTCGCTGGACCTGCACGACACGGCCGTGCAGCCCTACATCGGGCTGCGCATGGGCCTGTGCGCCCTGCGCAAGAAGGCCACCGCGGACAACCCGCTGCTCGAGGACCTCGACAAGCTCGCCGAAATGGCGAACGGCGTGATCGCCGACCTGCGGCGCTTCGCGGGCGCGGTCAAGGACGGCGCTGAAAGTTCGTGCGGCCTCGTGCTGCCCCAGCTGTACGGCCAGGCCGCCCGCATCCAGGGGCTCTACGGCATCGAGATTTCGGTGAACGTCGAAGGCCACGTGCGTCTTGACGATCGCATGACCGCGGAGGTCCTGCAGATGGTGGGCGAAGGCCTGAACAACATCTGCAAGCACACGCAGGCCCGCCGCGGCAGCGTGCGCATCGGCTGCCGCAATGGCTGCCTGCACCTGCGCATCGAGAACGAAGGCGGCGAAGAGAACTTCGCGCCCTTCCGGCCACGCTCCCTCAGCGACCGCGCAGCAGCGCTCGGCGGCCGCGCGCAGGTCAGCCGGTGCCGGGGCGGCGGCACCGAGGTGCTGATCGAAATCCCCATCTGAGAGACAACGCGCGACCACATCCCCAGGAGCCCCTCATGCACACCGAAGAAGCCCATCCCATCGGCGTCCTGCTGGTGGACGATCACCAGACCATGCTGTGGGGCCTGTCCCGGCTGATCGACGGCGAACAGCCGCGCATGAAGGTCGTCGCCACCGCCAGTTGCTGCGAAGAAGCCGTGGCGCACACGCAGAACCTGGCCCCCGACGTCATCGTGCTCGACCTCGACCTGGACGGCCACTGCGCCCTGGACATCCTGCCGCAGCTGCTGTCCAACGAGGTCTCGCGCGTGGTCGTGCTGACCGGCGAACGCGAGCAGCGCACCCTGGACCTCGCGGTGCTGCGCGGCGCGCGCGGCGTGATGCGCAAGGACGCCTCGGCCGAGCAGGTGCTCGATGCCATCGAGCGCGTGCATCACGGCGAACTCTGCGTCGACGCCCCCACCATGGGCCGCGTGCTCTCGGAACTCACCTCGGTGAAGAAGCCGCCCAAAGCCGACCCCGAGTCGGTCCGGCAGGCCAGCCTGACCCAGAAGGAGCGCGACATCGTCCGAACCGTGGCGCGCGGCAGCGGCGCGTCCAACAAGACCCTGGCCGAGCAGACCTTCGTCACCGAACACACGCTGCGCAACCACCTCACATCGATCTACCAGAAGCTCGGCGTGGCGAACCGGCTCGAGCTGTACATCTACGCCGTCAAGCACCACCTCGACGCCGTGGCGCACTGAGGCGCACCCGGCTGCACCGGCCTCGGCCATTTCCCTGATTTCCCTGCTTTTGCGATCTCCATTGGCAGCGATCACGTGGCGTGCGAATGCGTATTTCCTGCCGTTTCAATCCATCGAATTTCAATTCAATTGAAGAATTCCAGGCAATGAACCGCTTGCAATGCAAACAGGCCGGAGCTTGATTTATTCAGCCAGGACAGCCATCCACCATGGGTAACTTCACCGAAGCTTCGATCCACGGTCAAAGACCAGTGGAATGGGTATGTCGGACGTCACGATTCAGGTAGTTCCATTTTGAAAGACCCATGTCTTTCCAAAAACCGAGGCAAACGATCTTCCCTGCCGCCCTGTCAAATTCATACGATGGCATGAGCCCTGTTTCAAATCGAATCCACTGAATAGACCTTCAATCTGGCAATTGTTCTTCACCTTCTTTCGATCCATGTATGGCCCCCCCAACCGCTTCGTCGCCGATGGGGCTGGCTGCACCGGAGCCCCCGCTGCGCGACCGTTTCGTCGCCCGGCCCGCGCTCGCCGTGACCGGCAGCCCTCGCTCATGCCAACCGGGGCAGGCACATGCTTGACCCCAAGCTCATCAGCTCCGGCGAAAAGGCCACCGTCGGCGTCTGCGCGCCCGCCGCGAGGCTGTGGCCCGACTTCCTGATCGGCCAGGAGAACTCGCCGGTGCGCGTGCTGCTCGTCGACGACGACGAGTACATGCGCCGGGTGATCGCCCAGGAGCTGCTGTCGGACCTGCGCATCCAGCTCGAAGGCCAGGCCGACAACGTTCGCGACGGGCGCAAGCTGCTGGCCACGCACACCTTCGACGTGCTGATGCTCGAGCTGCAGCTGGGCGACGAGATGAGCTTCGAGCTGATCGCCGAGGCACGCCGCCTGCACCGCAACAGCGAGATCATCGTGATCTCCACGCTCGAGGACGATGCCCACGTGCTGCGCGCCTTCGAGCTGGGCGCCATGGGCTACCTGCTGAAGAACGCCTGGCTGCAAAGCTTTGCCGATGCGGTGCTGCATGTGGTGAACGGCGGCGCCGTCATCACGCCGCGGCTCGCGCGGCGCCTGCTGCACCGCCTGAACTACCAGCTCCACGAGCCCTTCGCCGGCGACGCGCCGCCGTCACCGCCGCCCAGACCGCCCTCGCGCGACATGACGCTGACGCCGCGCGAGAGCGAGGTGCTTCGCTTCGTGGCGTCGGGCTACGTCTCGGCGGAGATCGGCGCCAAGCTCGGCATCACCGGCCAGACGGTCAACGTGCACATCAAGAGCATCTACAAGAAGCTGCATGTGCATTCGCGCGCCCAGGCGGTGAACTACGCCGTTCACACGGGCCTCATCTGAGCGGCGGCGATGCCGTGCGCTGCAACCTGTCCGTGAATCACAAACCGCCGCTTCGGCGATAGAGGCCCGGCGCGCTGCCCGTCCAGCACTTGAAGGCGCGCTGGAAGGCGGAGCTGTTGGCAAACCCGAGTTCGTCGGCCAGTTCCGCCAGCGGCACGGTGCTCGTGCTCAGGCGCTGGATGGCCGTGTCGCGGCGCAGCTCGTCCTTCAGCGCCTGGAACGAGGTGCCCTCCAGCGCGAGCCGCCGCTGCAGCGTGGAGACCGTCACATGCAGCGCGGCGGCCGTCGCCACGAGGTCCGGCCATGCGGGCTGCGCGTGCTGCAGGTGGCTGCGCACGCGCGCGCCGATTCCCTCGTCGGTGCGCCGGGGCACGATCATGTGGGCCTGCGCATCGGCCAGGAAGACATGCAGCGCGGCTTCGTCGCGGCGCACCACGTCCTTCAGGCGTGCCGCGTCGAACCAGAACGCCGACAGCTCGCAGTCGAACTGCTGCGGCGCCGGAAAAATCTTGCCGTAGCCGCCGGCATGCGCGGGCGGCCCGAACGCAAAGTCGAAGCGCACCACGGGCAGCTGGCCGCCCACGATCCACGCCATGAGGCGCCACGCGGTGCGCAGCAGCACCTCCTGCAGGAAGACCGTCGGCGCGGCGGCCGGTTCGGTGAAGCGCACCACCACGCCGGCCAGGTCGGCCCGGCACACCAGCTCCAGCACCACGTCGTCCTGCAGCAGGCGAAAGGTGCGCGCCGCACGACGAAGCGCCACCTGCAGCGTGGGCGCGCCGAGGGCCGAACGCGCGATCAGCGCAAAGCTCCCGCGCCGCAGCGGGCGGCTCAGCAGCCCGATGAAGTCGTCGTCCAGGCGCTCGGTCAGCACGCGGAACAGCCTCGCGTACTGCTGCGTCGTCACGCGCGCGTCCGACTGCCCGAGCAGGCCGGGCGCGATGCCGGCCTCGACCAGGAAAGGCTCGAGCGGCTGGCCGCGCGCATGCACGCCGGACAGGATGCCGTGCACGAAGCTGATGGAAACCGTTTGAGGAGGATGAAGCATCGAAGGCGGGCCGCGTCGCGTGGATGTTGCCGGGCCGACTGTGCACCGGCGCGTGCCTGTCGTGCAAGCGCCGCGTGGCTCGATCGCGCGCCGCGCAGATTGCGATGTTCTGCCATCCGAACAACGCAAAACGGCATCGTGCCAAAGGCGATCGGTTCCTAACATGGGCCACGCAGGCAAGGGTCTGCGAAACCCAGACCAAGAACCAAACGAGAGACAAACGCCATGTACATGACCCAGTCGCTGCACCGCGCCCTGCAGCAGATTCCCGACAAGGTGGCCGTGCGTTTTGCCGGCCGCACCCGCACCTTCCGCGCGTTCGTGGAGCGCGTCGCCCGCCTCGCGGGCGCCCTGCAGCAGCTGGGCATGAAGCCGGGCGACCGCGTGGCGATGCTGGCGCTCAACTCCGACCGCTACCTCGAATACCAGATGGCCGTGCCCTGGGGCGGCGGCGTGCTCAACCCCTGCAACATCCGCTGGTCGGCCGCCGAGATTCTCTATTCGCTGGAAGACTCGGGTTCGACCATCCTGCTGGTCGACGAGGCCTTCCGCCCGATGGTCGAGAAGATGCGCGGCGAATCCAGGAGCCTGCGCGAAGTGATCTATTGCAGCAGCGGCCCGGACGACGGTGAACTGCCGCCCGGCATGCACGGCTACGAGGCGCTGCTGGCCGCAACCTCGCCCGTTCCCGATGCGGTTCGCCGCGACGAAGACCTGGCCGGCATCTTCTACACCGGCGGCACCACGGGCTTTCCCAAGGGCGTGATGCTCAGCCACACCAACCTGTGCAGCTCGGCCATGGCGATGCAGGCCGAAGGCCTGGCACCGAGCGGCGGCAACTACCTGCATGCCGCACCGATGTTCCACCTGGGCGACATGGGCCTGGCCATGCCGCACTGGCCCGCCGGCAACACGCACACGATCATCCCGATGTTCACGCCGCAGGGCGTGCTCGATGCGATCGAGCGCGACCGCGTGACCAACACGCTGCTGGTCCCCACGATGATCCAGATGCTGGTCGACCACCCCGCGATGAAGGAGCCGCGCGACCTCGCCAGCCTGAAGTGCATCTTCTACGGTGCATCGCCCATGCAGGAGGCTGTGCTGGAACGCGCGATGGCTGCCCTTCCCCACGTGGACTTCGTGCAGGGCTACGGCATGACGGAGCTGGCGCCGCTGGCCACGATCAATCCACCCAGTTCGTACACGGCCGAGGGCCACCGCCTGGGCCGGCATCGTTCCGCGGGGCGCGCGAGCGTCTGCATGGAAGTGCGCATCGTCGACCCCGCCGGCCTCGAGGTGCCGCGCGGCACGGTGGGCGAAGTCACGGTGCGCGGCCCCAACGTCATGCAGGGCTACTGGGGCAAGCCGGAACAGACCGCAGCCGCGGTGCGCGACGGCTGGATGCACACCGGCGACGGCGCCTGGATGGACGACGGCGGCTACATCTTCGTGGTCGACCGCATCAAGGACATGATCATCAGCGGCGGCGAGAACGTCTACTCGGCCGAGGTCGAGAACGCCGTCACCCAGCACCCCGCCGTCGCGGCCTGTGCGGTGATCGGCATCCCCAACGACGAATGGGGCGAGAGCGTGCATGCGGTGCTGGTCCTCAAGCCGGGACAGAGCGCCGAAGCCTCGGACATCGTCGCCCACTGCAAGACGCTGATCGCCGGCTACAAGTGCCCGCGCAGCGTGGCCTTCGTCGACACGCTGCCGATGTCGGGCGCCGGCAAGGTGCTCAAGACCCAGCTGCGCGAGCCCTTCTGGCAAGGCCGCCAGCGCAACGTCGCATGAGCGCGTCGCCTTCTTTCCTTTTTCTCTCAACCCTCAGGAAATTCCCATGAGCCGCGATGTCTTCGTCACCGGGGTCGGCATGATCCCCTTCACCAAACCGGGCGCCAGCGCGCCCTACCAGGCCATGGCCGCCGACGCCACGCGCCGTGCACTGGCCGATGCCGGCATCGGCTACGAGCTGGTGCAGCAGGCCTACGTCGGCTACGTGTACGCCGACTCCACCGCCGGCCAGAGCGCGCTCTACGAAGTCGGCATGACCGGCATTCCGGTCGTAAACGTCAACAACAACTGCTCCACCGGCTCGACCGCGCTGTTCCTGGCGCGCCAGGCCGTGGCCAGCGGCGCGGCCGACTGCGTGCTGGCACTGGGCTTCGAGCAGATGAGCCCGGGCGCATTGGGCTCGGTGTTCAGCGACAAGCCCAGCCCCTTCGCGCGCTTCGACAAGGCCACCGACGAACTGGTCGGCGGCATCGACATTCCCTTGGCGCTGCGCTACTTCGGCGGCGCGGGCCTGGCGCACATGCAGCAGTACGGCACCCAACTCTCGACCTTCGCGAAGATCCGCGCCAAGGCCAGCCGCCATGCCGCGAACAACCCGTTGGCCCTGTTCCGCAACGTGGTGACCGAAGACGAAGTGCTGGCCACGCCCGTGATGTGGCCCGGCGTGATGACGCGGCTCATGGCCTGCCCGCCCACCTGCGGCGCGGCGGCCGCCATCGTCTGCTCGGACGCGTTCGCGCAGCGCCACGGGCTCGATCGCAGCGTGCGCATCAAGGCCCAGGCCATGACCACCGACCGCGCCATCACTTTCGAGGCCCGCGACATGCGCGAGGTGGTCGGCTTCAGCATGGCGCAGGAGGCCGCGCAGAAGGTCTACGAAGCAGCCGGCGTCGGCCCGCAGGACATCGACGTGGTCGAGCTGCACGACTGCTTCGCGCACAACGAACTCATCAGCTACGAGGCGCTGGGCCTGTGCCCGGTCGGCGGCGCGCAGAAGTTCGTGGTCGATGGCGACAACACCTACGGCGGCAAGGTCGTGACCAACCCTTCGGGCGGCCTGCTGTCCAAGGGCCATCCGCTGGGCGCCACCGGCCTTGCCCAGTGCACGGAACTGGTCCAGCAGTTGCGCGGCACCGCCGAGAAGCGGCAGGTCGAAGGTGCGCGCCTCGCGCTGCAGCACAACCTCGGGTTGGGCGGCGCCTGCGTGGTCACGCTCTACGAGCGCGTCTGAACGACACAACAACCCAAGGAGACCCTCCCATGATCGACAAGAAATGGATCGGCCACGAACTGCCCGCATCGGTGCTGCCGATCGAGCGCAGCCGGCTGCAGTTCTTCGCCAAGGCCATCGGCGAGACCGACCCGGTCTACACCGATGCCGCCGCCGCGCGCGATGCCGGCTACCCCGACCTGCCCGCGCCGCCCACCTTCCTGTTCGCCGCCGAGCTGGACTCGGGCGCCTCGGACCAGTTGCTCACCGACCTGCAGATTCCGTTGTCGAAGCTGCTGCACGGCGAGCAGAGCTTCAGCTACCACCGCCCCGCCTGCGTGGGTGACACGGTGACGGTGCGCTCCAGCGTCAGCGACATCTACGACAAGAAGAACGGCGCGCTCGAGTTCGTGGTGAAGACCTCGCGCGCCACCAACCAGCGCGACGAACTCGTGGCCGAGCTGCGCACCGTCATCGTCTGCCGCCACTGAAGGAACACCCCATGACCTCCCCCACTTTCGATTCCGTGCAGGTCGGCGACGAACTCCCGGCCGTGCAGTTGCCGGCCGTGAACCGCACCGCGCTCGCGCTCTTTGCCGGCGCCTCGGGCGACCACAACCCGATCCACATCGACACCGACATGGCGCGCCGCTCCGGCATGCCCGACGTGTTTGCGCAGGGCATGCTGGGCATGGCCTGGCTGGGCCGCGTGCTCACGCAGTGGGCGCCGCAGAGCCGGCTGCGCCACTTCGAGGCGCGCTTCCAGGGCATCACGCACCTGGGCAACGCCATGCGCTGCAGCGGACGCATCGCCGAGAAGACCGAGCGCAACGGCGAACGCGGCGTGCGCATCGAACTGCAGAGCACCAACCAGTTCGGCCAGACCAAGATCGTCGGCGAAGCCTTCGTGTCCCTGCCCTGACAACCCACACATCCCGAAAGCACACCATGACAAACAAACTCGACGGCAAGGTCGCCCTCATCACCGGTTCGGGCCGCGGCATCGGCCGCTCGATCGCGCTCAAGCTCGCCAGCGAAGGCGCACGCATCGTCGTCAACGACCTCGACGCCGAACCGGCACAGGAGGCCGTGCAGGCCATCCGCGAGGCCGGCGGCCAGGCTGTGGCCTGCGTCGGCAACGTCAATGCGACCGACTTCGCCGAGCGCTTCGTCGGCACGGCGGTGAGCGAATTCAAGGGCCTGGACATCGTCATCAACAACGCCGGCTACACCTGGGACAACGTGATCCAGAAGATGACCGACGAGCAGTGGTACGCGATGCTCGACTGCCACCTGACGGCGCCGTTTCGCATCCTGCGCGCGGCGCAGCCGGTGATCCGCGCACTCGGCAAGGCAGAGACCGAAGCCGGGCAGCGCGTGGTGCGCAAGGTGGTCAACATCTCGTCGATGGCGGGCCTGTTCGGCAACCCGGGCCAGACCAACTACGCGGCGGCCAAGGCCGGCATCACCGGCATGACGCAGACACTGGCCAAGGAATGGGGCCGCATGAACGTCACCGTCAACTGCGTGGCCTACGGCCTCATCAAGACCCGCCTGACGGGCAACGCCGCCGATGGCGGCACCGCCAACATCGACGGCCGCGATATCAAGGTGGGCGTGAACCCCGACCTCATGGCTGCGATGGAACGCGGCATTCCGCTGGGCCGTGGCGGCACGCCCGAAGAAGCGGCGGGTGCGGTGTACCTGCTGTGCATTCCCGAGTCCGACTACGTGAGCGGCCAGACGCTGGTGTGCAGCGGCGGCCTCACGGGGTTCTGAGCGATGACCGCCGCTGTCCGGCGCGAGGTGCATGAGGGCATCGCGACGCTCACGCTCGACCGGCCCGATGCCCTCAACGCCCTGGCGCCGCCGCTGCTCGAAGCCCTGCTGGCGGCGCTGCGCGAATGCGCGGCGGACGACCGCGTGCGCGCGATCGTGTTGACGGGCGCGGGCCGCGCCTTTTCCGGCGGAGGCGACATCGGCTACTTCGGCGACGTGCTCGCCGGCGGGCCGGCCCATGCGCAGGAAGAAATCGGGCGCGGCATGCAGGAGGTGGGCAACCCCATCACGCAAGCCATTGCCGACTGCGCGGTGCCGGTGGTGGCTGCCGTCAACGGCCCCTGCGTGGGTGCGGGCGTGGGCATTGCGCTGGCGGCCGACGTCGTGCTCGCGGCGCGCTCGGCCTACTTCCTGGTGCCCCAGGTGCCGCAGCTGGGCGCCGTGCCCGACCTGGGCGCCACCTGGTCGCTGCCCCGCCTGCTCGGGCGCAGCCGCGCGCTCGGCATGGCGCTGCTCGGCGAACGCATCGACGCGGCGAAGGCCGAGCAATGGGGACTCATCTGGCGCTGCGTCGACGATGCCGTGCTGCTCGAAGAAGCCCGAGCGATCGCCAGGCGACTGGGCCATGCATCGGCCGCGGCCTTGCGCGATACCCGACAACTGATCGATGCGGCGAGCGACAACACGCTGGCCCGGCAACTGAGCGACGAATGCACGGCCCAGCGCCGGCATGTGGCCGGTGAATTTTTCAACGACGCCTGCGCGCGCTTCCTGGCCCGCGCCAAGGCCGATCGATCGACCCACTGACTGACCGACCTCGAAGAACACCATGCTTCCACAGCTGTACCGCCATCGCTGGATGGACGAAGACACCGACGCGTTCCGCGAACAGGTGCGCCGTTACATCGCGAGCGAACTCTCGCCGCACCTGGACGGCTGGCGCCGCCAGGGCTTCATTCCGCGCGAGGCCTGGCGCCCGTTCGGACAGATGGGCTTCCTGCTGCCCGAGATCGACGAGGCCTATGGCGGCGCCGGTGCCTCGCTGGCCTGCCAGATGGTGGTGCAGGACGAGCTGGCCAAGGCCGAGTTCCCCGCTAACACGGGCGTGCACAACCTGGCGGCGCACTACATCCTCGACTACGGCACCGAGGCGCAGAAGCAGCGCTGGCTGCCGAAGCTCGCCAGCGGCGAGATGCTGGCCGGCATCGCGCTCACCGAGCCCGGCTGCGGCTCGGACCTGAAGGCGCTGCGCACGCGCGCGCGGCGCGACGGCGACCACTACGTGATCGACGGCGCCAAGACCTTCATCACCAACGGCTTCACGGGCAACCTGCTGGTGGTGGCGGTGCGCACCGGCGAGGCGGGCAGCCGCGGCGTGTCGCTGATCGTCCTGGAAACCGACGGCCTGCCGGGCTTTCGCGTGGGGCGACGGCTCGAGAAACTGGGCCAGCATGCGTCGGACACCGCCGAGCTCTTCTTCGACGGCGTGCGCGTACCGGCCGACCACCTGCTGGGCGGCAAGGAAGGCGACGGCTTCGTGCAGCTCATGAGCCAGCTTTCCTATGAGCGCCTGTTCCTGTGCGTGCCGGCCGCCGCGGTGATCGAACGCGCGGTGGAACTCACGGTCGAGTACACGCAGCAGCGCAAGGCCTTCGGGCAGGCCGTGTTCGATTTCCAGAACACGCGCTTCAAGCTCGCGGAGTGCGCGACCATCGCGCACGTGGTGCGTACCTTCGTCAACGACTGTATCCAGCGCATGGTCGACGGCACGCTCGAGCAGGAGGCCGCCTACATGGCCAAGCTGTGGTGCACCGAGCAGCAGGGCAAGGTCCTGGACGAATGCCTGCAGCTGTTCGGCGGCTACGGCTACATGGTCGAGTACCCGATCGCACGCATGTATGCCGACGCGCGCGTGCAGCGCATCTACGGCGGCACCAGCGAGATCATGAAGGACCTGATCGCGCGCAAGCTCGGCGCCTGAGCGCATCGCAGCGCGGCAGCGCAGGTGCGCAGATGAAGCCGGCTATTTCGCGCTGAACACGGTCTTGCCGCCGAACATCGTCCAGCGCACCTGCGTCGCGGCGACCTGGCTGTCGGGCACGCGCAGCAGGTCGCGGTCGACCAGCGCGAAGTCGGCCTGCTTGCCGGGCTCGATGGAGCCGATGGTGTCGGCCATGCCCAGCACCGTGGCCGCGTTGCGCGTGTAGGCGTAGAGCATGGCTTCGCGCGGCATGCGCTCCGAGGCCGGCTCGCGCGTGATCGCGCTCGAGATCGCCAGGAACGGGTTGGGCGACGACACGCCCCAGTCGCTCGCGCCCGAGATCAGCGCGCCTGCGTCGTATAGCGAGCGCGCAGCAAAGGGCGGCTGCAGGGCATCGTCCACGTCGTGGTTCTGCTCTTCGCCGCTCCACAGCAGCTGCATCGCGGCCGCCACGCGCAGGTCGTGAAAGCGCGCAATGTCGGCGCGCTGCATGTACTCGATGTGCGTCAGGCTGTGCAGCGGGCCCTTGTCGCCGTTGGCGCGGCGGGCCACGGCGATGCCGTTGAGCGCCTCGTGCACGGCGCGGTCGCCGATGGCATGCACGTGGATGATGAGCCCGCGCCTGTCGGCTTCGGTCGCCAGCTTGCCGAAGCTCGCCGGATCGATCTCCAGCAGGCCGAGGCTGTCGGTGCCCTTGTACGGCAGGCTCAGGGCCGCGGTGCGCGACGGCGCTTCGCTCACGCCGTCGGCCAGGATCTTGATGCCGCTCAGGCGCAGGTTCGGCACTTTCGCGAAGCGCTGGCGCACGGCCTCGACGGTGTCGAGCGCTTCCGGGCCGCTGCGCGCGTTCACCAGCACCATGCCCACCACGTGGCCCGTGAGCTTGCCCTTCGCGGCAATGGCCTCGTAGGCGGGCAGCACGCCGAAATCCGTGGCCCTGGGAACGATCGAGAACATCGGCCGCGCGGGCTGCGCATTGACCATCGGGTCCATCCAGGCGGTGACGCCGAAGCTGTTCATGAAGTCGACGCCGGCCTGTGCGCCGACGGCCAGCTTCTCGGTCGACACCGGCGGCACGATGGCGGCCAGGCGGTCCCAGCCGCGCTCGGCGACGAAGCCATTGGGCGTGAAGTCCGTCGCGTGGCCGAAGTACTTGCGCTCCTCGGCCGGCAGGCCGGCCACGTAGTCGCGTGTGATGCCCGCGCGCTGCAACGCCAGGCGATTGCCCCAGCCGCTGTGTGCGTCGCCACCGGCCAGCACCACCGGCACGTTGGCGAAGGGCTCGGCGTTGAAGGCGGCCGCCAGTTCGTCGAGCCGACTCCAGAACGCATAGCGCACGCCGCGAATGCGCAGCACGTCGCCGACCAGGCCCACGCCGTTGGCCAGCACTTCCCGGCCGTAGGCGGCCAGTTGCTCGGTGGTCAGGATGGTGGGGGCGATCAGCGCCGAGGTGCGGAAGTAGCCGCCGTTCACCACGTGCACGTGGCTGTCGATGAGCCCGGGCATCAGGAAGCCGCCGCCGAGGTCGACCACACGCGTCTGCGCACCGGCCAGCTTCTGGATGCTGGCGCGGTCGCCCACCGCCATGACCTTGTCGCCGCGCACGGCCACGGCTTCCGCCAGGGGGCTGGCCGGATTGGCCGTGAAGACCTTGCCGTTGACCAGGATCTGGTCGGGCGCGTCGGGGTCTGCCGCGGGGAGTGAAACCGCGCCGTGGTTGCCGCCGCAGGCGCCCAGCGCGCCGATCAGGGCGATGGCAAGCAAGCCCGCCCTGATGGTTTTCTTTGTCATGTGCCGTGTCTCCGTGGTTGTAGGGCCGGCGGATTCTCACGAGCCACGGCATGCGGGGGAAATGAAAAACTCCTTGGCCTCCATGCGGCCGGGCTCATGCGCCGCAAGGCATGAGAAGAAGCTCATGGAAGGCATCGGAATGTGCATTGGACGTCATGCGCCGGGCTCCCTAGGCTCCATGCCACGACAGCCGCTTCATCGCCATGCCACCGAACTTTCTCTTTCTCATCACCGACCAGCACCGGGCCCAGGACCTGGGCTGCTACGGCAACCCCATCGTCGCCACGCCGCACATCGATTCGATTGCCCGGCGCGGCGTGACCATGGACCGCGCGTACGTCGCGTCGCCGGTGTGCATGCCCAATCGCGCGTCGCTGCTCACGGGGCGCCTGCCCTCGCTGCACGGCGTGCGCTCCAACGGCATCGCGCTCTCGCTCGACGCGGTCACGCTGCCCGACCTGCTCTCGGCAGCGGGCTACCGCACGGCCCTGGTGGGCAAGTCGCACCTGCAGAACTTCACCGGGCAGAAGGCGCTGGTCAGCGGCGAAGCCGTGCCGCCCGGTCATGTGGCTCCTCCGCCCGCGATGGCCGAAGCCCGGTGTCGCAGCCAGGGCGACTACCTGCAGGAAGACGCGCCACGCTGGCGCAGCGACGACACCTTCGACATGCGGCTGCCGTTCTACGGCTTCCAGGACGTCGACCTGGCCATCGGCCATGCCGACGAAGTCGACGGGCACTACGGCCGCTGGCTGCGCCGCACGAACCCGGCGCTCGACGCGCGCCGCATGGGCCCGCCGCAGCGCGCGGGTGCCGGGCTCGAACTCGTGCAGTCGTGGGAGACACCGCTGCCCGAGGCACTGTACCCCACGCACTACCTGGCCGAGCGCACCGTGGAGCGCATCGAGGCGTATGCACGCTCGCCCGATCGGCCCTTCTTCCTGTACTGCTCGTTCCCCGATCCGCACCATCCGTTCACGCCGCCCGGGCGCTACCGCCACATGTACGACCCCGCCGACATGCCGCTGCCGCCTTCGTGGTCGCACGCCGTCGCCGACCTGCCGCCGCATGTGCGCTGGCTGCACGACCAGCGCGATGCAGGCAAGGCCGTGCGCCACACACCCGCGCTGTACGCCTGCACCGAGCGCGAGGCCCGCGAAGCCATGGCGCTCACCTACGGGATGATCACCATGGTGGACGACGCGGTCGGCCGCATCCTCGACGCGCTCGACCGTTCGGGGCTGCGCGAGAACACGGTGATCGTCTTCACCACCGACCACGGCGACTACCTCGGCGAGCACCAGCTGATGCTCAAGGGCCCGGTGCACTACGACGCGGTGATCCGCACGCCGCTGCTCTGGTCCGACCCCGCGGCCCCCTCGATGGCCGGTCAGCGCAGCGAGGCACTCACCGGCACGCTCGACCTGGCGCGCACCCTCCTGGAGCGTGCCGGCGTCGCGCCCGCCAACGGCATGCAGGGCCGCTCGCTGCTGCCGCTGCTCGACGGCCGGTGCAACGACCACCACGACGCGGTGCTCATCGAAGACGAAGTGCAGCGCACCTTCCTGGGCTTCGACCGTCCGTTGCGCATGCGCACACTGGTGACGCCGCGCTACCGCTTCAGCGTCTACCTCGGTGCCGACTGGGGCGAGCTCTACGACCTGCTGCAGGACCCCTCGGAAATGCGCAACCTCTGGGACGACGCCGCGCACGCCGACGTGCGCGCGGGCCTCTTCGAGCAACTGACCCGCAAGATGATCGACGCCGCCGACCGCAGCCCGTTGCCGACGCACCTCGCGTGACGGCCTTCGCCCTGTCGTGCGATGGCCGGGTGAAGTCGGAGATGATCCGCAGATGACCCCGCCCGCCTCCTCGCCACCCGCCGCGCCCGACTGGTCGCGCCGCCTCAAGCTGCGCCACATGGACGTCTTCCAGGCGCTGGTCGAAAGCGGCAGTCTCACGGCGGCCGCGAACGCGATGCACCTGACGCAGCCTGCGCTGTCGCACTGGCTGCGCGAGCTCGAGGACGCGGTCGGCCTGCCGCTGCTGATCCGCGGCCGCCGCCTGCGGCTCACACCGGCCGGCGAGGTGTTCCTGCGCCACTCCAAGCGCATGCTCGGCGACGTCGAGCGCACGCGCGAAGAGCTGGCCGCCGTGCGCGCCGGCGCCATCGGGCGGGTGCGCGTCGGCGTGGTGCTGGTGGGCGCCCCGGTGCTGGTGCCGCGCATGGTGGTGCGGCTGCAGGCCGAGCTGCCGGGGCTCACCGTCACGCTGCTCGAAGGCACGCTCGACCAGTTGCTGGCGCGCATGCAGCACCACGAGCTCGACGTGATCATCGGCCGGCTCGAAGAACAGGCGCTGAATTCCGGTTTTCCCCATGCGCGCCTGTACGACGAGCCGGTGTGCGTGGTGTCGCGCCCCGGCCATCCGCTGGCCTCGCGCCGCCGGCTCGGCTGGCAGGACGTCTCAGCCTTTCCGTGGATCGTTCCGCCGGTCGGCACGCCGATGCGCGGACGGCTCGAAGCCGCCTTCGCCGCCGCCGGGCTGCCGCTGCCGCGGGCGCCGCTGGAGTCGGCCTCGATGATCGTCAACCAGACCGTGCTGCGCGACACCGACTGCCTCGCGCTGATGTCGGGCTCGATCGGCCGGCACTACGAAAGCCTCGGCCTGCTGAAAGTGCTGCCCCTGCAGCACCACGAAGGCCTGGGCGCGGTCGGCGTGCTGTGGGGCGACCCCGAACCCGGCGCGGCCGTGACCCGCGTGCTCGAGGCGCTGCACGAAGAGGCCCGGCTGATCGCCGGGGCTCAGGCCGAAGGCAGGACGGCCAGGAGTTCCCGCAGCTCGCGCGCGAACAAGGCCGGGTCGGTGCGGTAAGGCACGTGCGCGCCCGACAGGCGTTGCAGCCGGCCACCGAGACGGTCGGCCAGCGCCTGCAGCGTCTGCGCATAGCCCTGCAGCAAGTCCTGGTGCAGGGCCGTGGCGCCCTCGCTGCCCACTGCGATGGCGATGGGCACGCGCACTGCATCGACCAGCGCATCGGGCGCGTCGTAGCGGTCGACCACGCCCAGTTCCTGGTCGAGCCAGACCTTGCCATTGCCGCGCACGCGGTCCATCGCGGCAGCGGCCATGCCACCGTCTTCGGACGGCCCGGCGATCCAGCCGATGAAGTCGGCCATGGCGGCGCCATCGCCCCCCTGGCGACGCGCGGCGTCCATGCGTGCGCGCAACGTGGCCAGCAGCTCGTCGCGCTGCGGCAGCACGCCGATCTTCGGCGGCTCGTGCAGCACGGCATTGCGCACCACCTGCGGATGACGCAGCGCCAGGTTCAGCCCGATGGTGGCGCCGCTGCTGGTGCCGAACACATGGGCAGGCGCCAGGCCCAGCGCGCGAAGCAGCGCGGCAGCGTCGTCGCCCTGCTCGTCGATGCAGGTGCGGGACCAGCCCTCGGGCCACGGGCTGCGCGAATGCGCGCGGCGGTCGTAGATCAGCACCGTGTAGCGGTCGGCCAGCAAGTGCGCCGCCGCTTCGAAGCCGCCGGCATCGCCCGAGGCGCCGGGGATGAACAGCAGCGTGGGGCCGGTGCCGCGCAGCTCGTAGTACAGCTGTGCGCCGCCGATGTCGCACAGGCCGCTGCGCACTTCGTTCGTGCCCGGGGAAGAAAAAGAGGTCGTGCTCATGACGTGCTCCTGCGCTCGGGTTCAGTCGACGCGGATGTGGGCGCGCTTGACCACTTCGGCCCAGCGCTTGCGCTCGCGCGCCAGCCGCGCGGCGGTTTCTTCGGGACCGGACGCCAGCGGGGCGATGTCCCACTCCTGCAGGTGCTTGCGCACGTCGTCGCGCGCGAGCGTCTTCTTCACCAGCTCCTGCCACACCTTCGCGAACGCGGGGGGCGTGCCGGCAGGTGCCATCAGCACCCAGCTGAACTCGGCCAGGAAACCGGGGTAGCTCTCGGCGACGGCCGGCACCTCGGGCAGCGACACGGAGCGCTTGGCGCTCGACACCGCCAACGCGTTGAGCCGGCCCGACTGCACATGCGGCAACACGCCCGAGGTCACGAGAAAGCCGATGGGCGCATCGCCCGCGAGCAAGGCCTGCGTGGCCGGCGCATTGCCGCGGTACGGCACGTGCTCCAGCTTCAGCTGGGCCACGTTCGCCAGCATCTCGGCAGCGATCTGCCCCGGCGAGCCGTTGCCGGCCGAGACGTACTGCACGGGCTTGTCCTTCGCCATCGCCACCAGCTCGGCGAACGACTTCACCGGCAGCACCTTGGGATTGACCACCAGCATCTGCGAGAAGGTGCCGAAGGTGGCCAGCGGCGCGAACGCCTTGTCCGCGTCGAACGGCATGCTGGCGTAGACCGAGGGATTGACCGTGAGCGTGGTGTCGACCGCGGCCAGCAAGGTGTAGCCGTCGGGCTTGGCATTGGCCACGTACTGCGCGCCGATGTTGCCGCCCGCGCCGGCCTTGTAGTCGACCACCACCGGCTGGCCCAGGTCGCGCGTGGCCTGGTCCGCCAGCGCCCGCACCATGAGGTTGAGCGCGCCGCCACCCGGGGGAAAGTTGACGACCAGCGTGACGGGCTTCGCCGGGTAGTCCGCGGCGCGCGCGATGCCGGGCAGCCCGGCCAGGACCGCGGTCGCCGCCGCGGCGATCACGGCGGCCCTGCGCGTGAGAGGAATGGGGGTCGAGGCCATCGGCGGAGCTCCTTCTTCATGTCGATGCATGGGGGTCAGTATTGACCTGCGACTCATGCAAGACCAATGAAAAAAGAAGAGGAAAGCATGAGCGTCTCCTCATGCTTCGGCTCCCGGCGGGGGCGTTGCAACGCGAAAGCCTCCCAGGGCGGTGAACCCGTGAAGAGCGTCCGCTACGCGGCTGAAACAGGCCCAGAGGGTATTCCCCGAGCCGGCGTCGGCGAATCTGTCGGCTGGTTGACGGAATCGATGGCCGCTGTTTCCTAGCATGGGGACGCAGTCCCACCTCCTGTAGCAACGGGGGACGCGCCCAGCGGCGCGGGGCCTGCGCGACCCCATTCCCAAGGAGACATTTCCGTGAACAGGACATCGCTGCGGCCGGCACTCACCGTGCTGGCCCTTCTCTCCCTCGCCGGCGCGGCCACGGCGCAAGACGGCGCTGGCTACCCCGGCAAGCCGGTGACCATCGTCGTGCCCACGCCGCCCGCCGGCGGCACCGACCTCATCGCGCGGCTGTTCGCCGACGTGCTGGGCAAGGCCTTCAAGCAGAGCGTGATCGTCGACAACCGCGCTGGCGCCAACGGCATCCTGGGCGTCGACTTCGTCGCCAAGGGGCCGGCCGACGGCACGCGCGTGCTGTTCACCTACGCCGCCACGATGGTGATCAACCCGGCGCTCTACAAGAAGCTGCCCTACGAGCCGCTCAAGGACTTCGCTCCCGTCGCGCAGGTCGGCCGCGGCGGCAACCTGCTGCTGGTGCGCAAGGACCTGCCGCCGAACACGCTCAAGGACTTCGTCGCGCACGCCAAGGCCAACCCCGACAAGCTGAACTATTGCTCGTGGGGCAACGGCTCTGGCGGCCACCTCACGATGGAAAGCCTGAAGAAGCAGGCCGGCATCTCGCTGCTGCACGTGCCCTACAAGGGCAGCAGCCCCTGCGTGCAGGACCTCATGGGCGGCCAGGTGGACGCCGGCTTCGCCGACATCTCCTCCACCATCGAGGTGGTGAAGGCCGGCCGGGTCAAGGCCCTGGCCTACAGCGGCCCCGACCGCCTGCCGATGCTGCCCGACGTGCCCACGATGACGCAGGCCGGCTTCCCGTTCAAGAACTACACCTGGTACGGCTTCTTCGTGCCGGCCAAGACACCGCCCGCCGTCGTCAAGCGCCTGAACGAAGAGATCTACCGCGCCCTGCAGGACCCGGCCGTGACCCAGCGCCTGCGCGAACTCAACTTCACCGACCTGCCGCGTCCCACGCCCGAGCAGTTCAAGGAGGTCCTGCGCCAGGACCTGCAGGACTGGAGCGCCCTGGTCAAGTCCATCGGCGTCACGCTGGACTGACACCCGATCCACCACGACGCCGGGGCCCTGCCCCCGCGCGTCAAACAGAACACCCATGACACAAGAAAAAACCACCCCCTCCGCCCCCCTCGGCGGCTTCAACACCCTGCCCGGCCAGGGCAGCCACCTGCCCTTCGACGCACCGCCCAGCGCCAGCATCGCGGGGCGCAAGCTGTCGGAGTCCACGCACGAGCGGCGCAAGGCGGTGCCGCACCTGCGCGACGACGCACCGAACGTGCTGATCGTGATGCTCGACGACGCCGGCTTCGCGCACCCCGACACCTTCGGCGGCGAGATCCACACGCCCACGCTGACGCGGCTGGCCGGCAGCGGCATCACCTACAACGCCTTCCACAACTGCGGCGTGTGCTCGCCCACGCGCGCGTCGCTGCTGACGGGGCGCAACGCGCACCGCGTGGGCTACGGCCATATCTCCGAATACGCCACCGACTGGGACGGCTACGTGGGCGTCATTCCCAAGAGCGCCGGCACCCTAGCCGAGGTGCTCGGGGCCTGGGGCTACAACACGGCCGCGTTCGGCAAGTGGCACAACACGCCGGCCAACCTGACCACGCAGATGGGCCCCTTCGACCGCTGGCCCACCGGCCACGGCTTCAACCACTTCTACGGCTTCCTGGGCGGCGAGAGCTCGCAGTACGAGCCGCGCCTGGTCGAGAACACCACGCTCATCGAGCCGCCGCGCGACGAGGGCTACCACCTGAGCGAGGACATGGCCGACAAGGCCTGCGGCTGGCTGCGCCGCCACCGCGCCATCACGCCCGACAAGCCCTTCCTGATGTACTGGGCGCCCGGCGCGGTGCACGGCCCGCACCACGTCTTCAAGGAATGGACCGACAAGTACAAGGGCAGGTTCGACGACGGCTGGGACGCCTACCGCGAACGCGCCTTCGCGCGCCAGAAGGAGATGGGCTGGATCCCCGAGACCGCCGAGCTCACGCCCCGGCCCGAGACGCTCGCCAGCTGGGACAGCATCCCCGAGGCCGAGCGCCCGTTCCAGCGCCGCCTGATGGAGGTCTACGCCGGCTTCCTGGAGCACACCGATGCGCAGATCGGCAAGGTCGTCGACGAGCTGGAGCAGCTCGGGCTGCGCGACAACACGCTGGTGTTCTTCGTGTTCAGCGACAACGGCGGCAGCGCCGAAGGACAGAACGGCACCGTGGTCGAGCTGCTGGCGCAGAACCGCATCTCCACAAAAATCTCGCAGCACCTCGAGCTGCTGGAAGGCCTGGGCGGCCTCGACGCGCTGGGCGGACGCAAGACCGACAACATGTACCACGCGGGCTGGGCCTGGGCCGGCTCCACGCCGTTCCAGAGCACCAAGCTGATCGCCGCGCACTTCGGCGGCACGCGCACGCCGCTGGTCGTGTCGTGGCCGCGCGGCATCCGGCCCGACACCACGCCGCGCTCGCAGTTCCACCACGTCAACGACATCGCGCCCACGCTCTACGACATCCTGGGCATCACGCCGCCGGTGGAGCTCAACGGCGTGCGACAGGACTCGCTGGACGGCATCTCGATGGCCTACACCTTCGCCCATCCGCAGGCCGAGGGCCGCAAGGGCGTGCAGTACTTCGAGGTGGCGGGCAGCCGCATGGTGCATCACGACGGCTGGACTGCGGGCGTGTTCGGCCCGCGCATTCCCTGGGTCGCGGGCGCCGCGCCCGGGCTGGCCACCTGGGACCCGGACAACGATGTCTGGGAGCTGTACCACATCGCGAAAGACTACGCGCAGGCGCACGACCTGGCGCAGGCGCAGCCGGCCAGGCTGGCGCAGATGAAGGAGATGTTCGCCGTGCAGGCGGGCATCAACCACGTCTATCCGCTGGGCGCGATCTACCACCTGACGCTGAAGCCGCAGCACCGCATCGCGCCCCGGCATACCTCGTGGCACTTCAGCGGCGACATCACGCGCATTCCGGAGAACTGCGCGCCCAACATCAAGACGCGCAGCCACGCGGCCACCGTCGATGCCACGCTGGGCGAACGCGCGAGCGGCGTGCTCTTCGCGCTGGGCGGCTTCAACGGCGGCATCTGCCTGTACCTGGACGACGGCCACCTGGCCTATGAATACAACATGCTCGGCATGTACCGCTTCAAGGCGCGCTCGCCCGCGCGCATCGCCGCCGGACGCCATGCGATCGACGTCGAGTTCACGATGAGCGACGGCACGGCGCCCCAGCGGCCCGCGCGTGCCGTGCTGCGCGTCGACGGCGTGCAGGTGGCCGCGTGCGACATCGGCGTCACGGTGACGGCCATCTTCTCGGCCTGCGAGACCTTCGACGTCGGCTGCGACCTGGGCTCGCCGGTGGCGGCCGAGTACTTCGACCGTGCGCCGTTCGGCTTCGACGGGCAGATCCACGACGTCTGGCTGCGCTATGCGGAGACGCAGTCGTGAGCACGTTGATCACCGAAGCAGACGCCTACGCCATCGGCATCGAGGCCTACACCTATGCCTATCCGATGGTGGTGATGGAGCTGACGCGCCGCGTGGCCACCAACGTCGCGCAGCCCGACGGCGCGCGCGTGCGCGGGCCGATGAACCGCTTCGTGCACGTGCCCACCTACCCCGACGCCGGCTTCAAGGACGTGGTGCGTCCCAACGCCGACACGCTGTACTCCAACATCTGGTACGACGTCGGCAACGAGCCGCTGGTGCTGACACTGCCGGACATGGGCGATCGCTACCACGTCATTCCGTTCTACGACCTGTGGACCGACGTGTTCGCCACGCTGGGCACGCGCACCAACGGCAACGGCGGCGGCCACTTCGCGCTCGTCGGTCCGCGCTGGAAAGGCACGCTGCCCGAGGGCGTGCGCACCATCGTGAGCCCCACGGACGTGGGCTGGATCGTCGGGCGCATCCAGACCAACGGCGCGGCCGACTATGCCCATGTGCACACGCTGCAGGCCGGCTTCGAGGCCGTGCCGCTGTCGGCGTGGGGCCAGCCCCATGACCCACCCGCCGGACGGGTCGATGCAGCGCTGGACATGCGCCCGCCCGTCGAGCAGGTGGCCGCGCTCGGTGCCGGCGCCTTCTTCGCGCTCTTCGCCGAACTGCTCCAGCGCAACCCGCCGCATGCCACCGACGGTGCGCTGCTGCTGCGCACGGGGCGCATCGGCCTCGTCCCCGGCCGCGGCTTCGCACTGGCCGAAGCACCCGAGGTGGTGCAACGCGCCCTCGAGCGCGCCGCACCCGATGCCTACCGGCGCATGCTCGAGCGCGCGCCGGCGATGCGCATGGTGCGCAACGGCTGGAGCCTCGGCAGCAACGTGGGTGTCTACGGCAACGACTACCTGGCGCGCGCCTTCGTCGCCTACGCCGGGCTGGGCGCCCTGCCGCGCGAAGAGGCGATGTACCCGCGCTCGGTCTGCGACAGCGAGGGTCAGCCGCTGTCGGGCGCCGCGCGCTACGTGCTGCACTTCGACGCGCACGAACTGCCGCCGGCCGATGCGTTCTGGTCGTTGACGCTGTACGGCCCCGACCAGTTCTTCGTCGACAACGCGCTGAACCGCTACGCCATCGGCGACCGCGACGCGCTCGCCTTCAACGCCGACGGTTCGCTCGACCTGTACATCCAGCACGCGTCGCCGGGCCCGGACAAGGCCCCGAACTGGCTGCCCGCGCCCGCCGGCCCCTTCAGCATGAACCTGCGCCTGTACGTGCCGCAGGCGCCGGTGCTCGACGGGCGCTGGGCACCGCCCGCGCTGAAGCGCCTGCCCTGACCGCATCGTTCCCCACCCGAAAGGCACTCACCTTCATGAACCGTTTCAGCTACCGCGCACTGCGCGCGCCCGGCCTGTGCATCGTCGGGCTCCACCTGGCGGCCGGTGCCGCCCTGGCGCAGGCCGACTACCCGAGCAAGCCGATCCGCATCATCGTCCAGTACCAGGCGGGCGGCTCGGCCGACGCGCTTGCGCGGCTGGTGGGCGACGGGCTCGCCAAGCGGCTGAAGCAGCCCGTGCTGGTGGAGAACCGCAGCGGCGCCGGCGGCATCATCGGCACCGACTACGTGGCCAAGAGCGCGCCCGACGGCTACACCGTGCTGCTGTCGGTGCCGGGCCCGATCGCCGCGAACCTGGCGCTGTACAAGAAGCTGCCCTACGACCCGCGCACCGACCTGCGCCACGTGTCGGACATCGCGAGCACGCGCACCATCATGGTCGTGCACCCCTCGGTGCCGGCACAGGATTTCAAGGGCCTCGTCGAGGCCGTGCGCAAGGCGCCCGGCAAGTACGCGATGGGCTCCTGGGGTCCCGGCGTGCAGCCGCACCAGATGCAGGTCTTCATGGACAAGACCTACGGCACCCAGACCCTGCACGTGGCCTACAAGGGCGAAAGCCCGATGGCGGTCGACCTGCTCAGCGGCGTGATCCAGATGACCGTGGGTTCCATCAGCACCTTCCAGCCCTACGTCGCGGCCGGCAAGCTGCGCGCGATCGCCGTGCCCGGCGCGCAGCGCGCCAAGGCCGCACCGACGGTGCCGACCTTCGCCGAGCAGGGCTACAAGGACGACATGTTCATGCTCATGGCGCCGACCTCGCTGCTGGTGCCGGCCAAGACGCCCGACGCCATCGTCGAGAAGCTGAGCCGCGAAGTCGCAGCCGTGGTGAAGCAGTCCGAGGTGCAGCGCCGCATCGAGGACATGGGCGCCGAGCCCATCGGCAACACGCCGGCCGAAGCCTCGGCGGCGTACAAGGCGTTCCTGCCCGTGTCGCTGAAGCTCACGCGGGCCACGGGCGTCACGCTGGACTGATTGCGCCGCCGGCCGAGACCCGTGCATCACCCGCCTCCCGATTTCGAACCCCGGGTGTACACCCCGCAGCGCATCGCCGCGGTCGTCGCCACGCTGGCCTCGGACGGCATCCCCGCCGCACAGGCCCTGGCCGGCAGCGAGCTCGACGAGGCCGCGCTGCGCGATCCCGGCACGCGCGTGTCGTATGCGCAGACGGTCACCGTGCTGCGCAATGCGCTCGCGCTGGCACGCAACCCGACGGTGGCGCTGCGTGCCGGTGCGCGCATGCACCTCACGGCCTACGGCATGTGGGGCTATGCACTGCAGAGCAGCCCCACCTTCAGCGCGTTGATCGAGTTCGCCATCACGTACCGCCGCGCCATCGGGCCGCTGGCCGACATGCACCACGACCCCACGCGCGCGCCCGGCACCTGCAGCTTCGAGGTGCTGGTGTCGCCCGACCCGCGCGATCCGCTCTACCGCTTTGCGCTGGCCTTCACCTTCGCGGCCCACCTGACGCTGGCACGCGACCTGTACGGCGATGGCTTCGGCTTCACGGGCCTGCGCCTGGCCTGCCCCGCGCCCGAGCACGGCGCGGGCGTCTGGGAGGCGTGGTTCCAGTGCCCCGTGCAGTTCGACCAGCCCGACAACGCGCTGCAGTTCGACGAGGCCTGGTGCACGCGCGCGCCGCGCCTGCACGATCCGCTCACGCACGCCATGGCCAGCGAGAGCTGCCAGCAGTTCGTGGCCGGGCTCGCGCATGCCGGCGGCATCGCCGCGGCGGTGCGGCGCAAGTTGGTGGAGCAGATGCCGTGGCGCTTTCCGAGCATCGAGTCGATGGCCCGCACGCTCGCGCTGGAGCCGCGCACGCTGCGGCGGCGGCTCGCGACGCATGGCACCACGTACCGGTCGATCCTCAACGAGGTGCGCCTGCGGCTGGCCATCGAGTACCTGCGCAAGACCCGCATGACCACCGAGGAGATCGCGGAGCGCCTGGGCTACAGCGAGGCGGCCAACTTCCGGCATGCCTTCGTGCGCTGGACCGGCACCAGCCCGCACGCCTACCGCCTGACGTGCGCGCCGTACTGACGCCTCAGTCTTCCGCGGCGATGCGGTGCAGTCGGGGCAGGTCGACCACGGTGACCAGGCGGTAGCCCTCGTTGCAGCCGAGCACGCCCTCGTCCTTGAACTGCGCCAGTTCCTTGCCGACGGTCTGGCGCGACACACCGAGCATGTTCGCCAGGTCGGTCTGCGACACGCGCAGCTCGGTGTCGCACGGCGCGCCGCTCGCGTCCCCGTAGCGATACACCATGTTGAGCAGCGTGATCGCCGTGCGCCGGCGCACCGAGCCCAGCACCTGGTCCTGCAGGATCTCGGCGCTCATGCGATAGCGCCGCAGCATGGTCTGGGCGATGCTGCGCCACAGCACCGGCTCCGCATCGAGGATGCGCCGCATGGCGGCACCGGGGATGTGGATGATGTGCGAATCGGCGCGCGCATCGAAGGCGAAGATGGGCTGCATGTCGTCGATGAGATGCACCATGCGCGTGATCTGGCCGGCCCCGAGCACCGAGAGGATGTACTTGTCGCCGGCCGCGTTGGTGGCCGCGATCTCGATCGAGCCCGACACGATCACGAACACCTCCCGCTGGTGGTTGCCGCGACTCACGAGCGGCGTGCGGCGCCGGTAGTGCCTGGCGCGCGCGGCGTTCGCCAACTCGCGCAGCCGGTCTTTCGGCCAATCGAGAAACACCGCGCACGTGCTCAGCCCGTGCTCGATCTCTTCCCTTGTGCTCTGCGATACGGGTTGCGGGTATTCCATGGGATGACTCAGCAAAAACTGTTGCCTGGTTGACGGATTCGAAGAGCAGCGATTCCTATCATAGGACTGGCCAATCAAAGAACAACGAGGAACTCCCTAAGTGAGACATGCACGTTCCCTGCCTGCACGCCTGACGCTGTTTCGCAGCACCGCGGCGCGTTCGTTGATCCGGCTTCTTGCGTCGCCCATGCGACGCAACGCGCGAACGACGAGACCCCTGCGCGGCATGCGCGGCTCGCGCGACGCGATGCGAATGCCGTGATGCGCGGCCACACGCCCTGCGCGCGCGGCTAGAGGCCGCACCCCTTTTTCCCGAAGTCCCCGAAGGGCATCCGCCCTTCGGAACACCCGAGCCCTGGAACGCAGCGATGCGCACCAGCGGACTCGTTCATCCCTGAAGAAGCAAGCAAAGCAAGACCTGCCATGAAACATCACTCCCTCGCCGCACTGGCCCTTCTCGCGACTGCCGGTACTGCATCGGCGCAATCGTCCGTCACGGTGTTCGGCATCGTCGACGTCGGCATCAGCCGCTACACGTCCAAGAGCACGTACCACAGCCCCAACCCCTTCGCGCTGCCACCGGCGAACGCCGCGGGCGGCAGTGCGAAGACGAGCCAGACCGCGCTGTCGAACTCGGGCTATGCGGGCAGCCGCATCGGCTTTCGCGGCACGGAGGACCTGGGGGGCGGCCTGGCGGCGAGCTTCTGGCTGGAGTCGGGCATCACCAACGACGACGGCGCCAAGGGCATCACCAACTTCAACCGCCGCTCGACGATGAGCCTGTCGGGTCCGTTCGGCGAACTGCGCCTGGGCCGCGACTACGCCGCGACCTTCTGGAACGACACCGTCTTCGATCCCTTCGGCACCAACGGCGTGGGCACCAACCTCATCGCCAACATCAACAGCCGCATCGCCGCCATCGCCGGCCCCGGCTCCGTGGTGGCTTCGACCGACAACTACATCCGCACCGGCAACTCGATCGGCTACTTCCTGCCGCCGAACCTGGGCGGCGTCTACGGCCAGCTGCAGTACACGCTGCACGAGAACACCAAGCGCAGCGACCAGCCCGGCACGCCGTCGGCCAAGGGCCGCTACGTGGGTGGTCGCCTGGGCTATGCCAGCGGGCCGCTCGACCTGGCCCTGGCCTACGGCCAGAGCACGGCCGCCGACAGCACCACGCTCAACGCGCTGGGCATCGCGACCGCCACGCAGGAGCGCAAGATCAACGCGCTGAACCTGGGCGCGTCGTACAACTTCGGCCCCGCCAAGCTGTTCGCCGAGGTCTCGCGCGTGCAGGACAAGAACGAGACGGGCACGCTGCAGAACCTGCCGGGCCTGGCGGTTCCGTTCATGAACACCGCCATGCGCAAGGACAAGTACAACGGCTACATGCTGGGCGTGACCGTGCCCGTGGGCCCGGGCCTCATCCGCGCGTCGTACGCGTCGGTGAAGTACAAGAACGGCGCGCCGGCCGCGACCGACCTGAACAGCCTGCTGTGGGGCCTGAACGGCAACCGCGACACCACTGCCAACCAGATCTCGCTGGGCTACGTGCACAACCTGTCCAAGCGCACCGCGCTGTACGCCTCGGTGTCGCGCATCCGCATCAAGGACGGCTGGAACAACCCCGGCGTGATGGGCGCCATCACCGGCGGCTCGGCCAGCTACCTCACGGGCGGCACCGCACAGGCCGCGGGCTGGGCGCCGCGCTCGTCGATGGGCTACGACTTCGGCATCCGCCACGCGTTCTGAGCGCATGCGAAAAGAGGTACCCATGGCCTTGAAACACCTGTCGCCGCTGCTCGTCGCGGCCCTGCTCGCAGGCGGTTGCGCCACGCCGCCCGCGCCGACCACCTCGCCCGCCGACGTCGGCGAAACACGCCCGGGGTCGGGCTATCTCAAGGGCTACCTGGCCTCGGCCGAGATGCCCGACAGCCTGGCGTTGCTGCCGCCGCCGCCCGAGGCCAACTCGGCCGCGCTGGCGGCCGACGTCGCCGCGTTCCGCAGCCTCACCGCGCTGCAGGGTTCGCCGCGCGGCGCGCTCGCGGTGCGCGATGCCAACCTGCGCTTTCCGGAGGCGGCCTCCACCTTCTCCTGCGCGCTGGGCGTGCGCATCTCCGAGCAGCAGACGCCGCACCTGAACATGCTGCTGCGGCGCACGCTGGCCGATGCCGGCGGCGCCACCTACAAGGCCAAGGAGAAGTACCAGCGCACGCGGCCCTTCGTGGCGCTGAAGGCCGCGAGCTGCACGCCGAAGGAGGAAGCGCACCTGGCCAAGGACGGCTCCTACCCCTCCGGGCACTCGGCACTGGGATGGGCCTGGGCACTGGTGCTGACGGAGATCGCGCCGGAGCGTGCGGACGCGCTGCTGCAGCGCGGCCGCGCCTTCGCGCAAAGCCGCGGCATCTGCGGCGTGCACTGGCGCAGCGACATCGAGGCGGGACGCCTGATCGGCGCGGCCACCGTGGGCCGGCTGCACGCCAACCCGGTCTTCACGGCGCAGATGAGCGCGGCGAAGAACGAGATCGCGCAGGCACGCAGCCGCCCGGACAGCGCCCCGCCTGCCGCCGACTGCGCGGCCGAGGCGAATGCGATCGCGGGCTCGGCGGCGCTGACGCCCTGAGCACGCGCCCCTCGACCACCTCGCCCACGGCCAGCGTGTGTGCGGGTTGTCGAGGGGAACGCGGCGTGTGCGAAGCGGGTAGCCTCGCCAACTCCAACCACTCCAAGGAGACCTCGCATGCGCCATCGTTCCGTTCTGTCATGGGGTGCCGCGGCCTCGGCGGTCGCGCTCCTCGCTGCATGCGGCGCCATGTCTTCGGGCAAGGACGCCAACCCGATGAGCTTCTTCATCACGAGTGCCAACCCTGGCAAGGGCGGCGACCTCGGCGGCCTGGCCGGCGCGGACCGCCAGTGCCAGGCGCTGGCCGCGAACGCCGGCGCGGGCGGCAAGACCTGGCGTGCCTACCTGAGCGCCGCCGAAGCGGGTGGCCAGCCGGCCGTCAACGCGCGCGATCGCATCGGCACCGGGCCGTGGCGCAACGCCAAGGGCGTGGTCGTGGCCACCAGCGTGGCCGACCTGCACAGCGCGAACGCCAAGCTCGGCAAGGACACCTCGCTGACCGAAAAGGGCGAGGTGGTCTCGGGCTTCGGCGACCCGGTCAACCAGCACGACATCCTCACCGGCTCGCGCCCCGACGGCACGCTCGCACCGGCCGCCGCCGGCAAGGACACCACCTGCGGCAACTGGACGCGCAGCGTCGACGGCTCGGCCATCGTCGGCCACCACGACAAGAAGGGCACCAACCCCGACCCGGTCGCCAACGCCTCGTGGAACGCGTCGCACGGCACGCGGGGCTGCAGCATCGACCAGCTCAAGCAAAGCGGCAGTGCCGGCCTGATGTACTGCTTCGCTGTGAACTGAACCTGCAGGGCAGCGCCCCGGCCCGTGCGTCGATCCACGGGCGGGCGCGCTGCGATGTGCCACAGACGACCCATCGGAGGACTTCATGATCCAAGCCACCCAGCCCCTTCGTGCAGCGCCGCGCCGCCTGCTTCTTTGCCTGGGTGCCGCGGCACTCGGCCTGGGCGCCTTCGGGGCAAGCCCCGCGTGGGCACAGACGGCCTGGCCCAGCAAATCGATCACGCTGCTGATCGGCTTCCCACCCGGCGGGCAGACCGACTTCGCCGGCCGCGTGTTGACGAACGGCATGCAGGGCGCACTCGGCCAGCCCGTGGTCATCGACAACAAGGCCGGCGTGAACGGCAACATCGCGTCCGTCGAACTGATGAAGGCACCGCCGGACGGTCACAAGCTGCTGGTGGGCAACGGCTCGATGACGATCATGCCGCACGTGTACACCAAGCTCGGCATCGTCGATCCGCAAAAGATGACACCCATCGGCATCATGCTGCAGTCGCCGCTGGTGCTGGTGGTGCCCGCCACCTCGCCGATCAAGACCTACGCGCAGTTCGCCGAAGAAGTGAAGTCGCGCGCGAAGAGCGGCAAGGGCATCGACTACGGAACGGGGGGCGCAGGCTCGCTGATCCACGTCACCATGGAACTGCTGCGCGAGCGCCTGGGCAACCCGGCGATGAACCATGTGCCCTACAAGGGCAGCAGTCCGGCGATGGTCGATCTGATGGCCGGTCGCCTCGACGCCATGTTCGACGCCACCTCTGTCGTCGCGCCGTTCGTGAAGTCGGGTCAGCTGCGGCCCCTGCTGGTGACCAGCGACAAGCGTTCGCCGATGCTGCCGAATGTGCCCACCGCCGCGGAAAGCGGCATCAAGGACTTCAGCATCATCTCCTTCATCGGCCTGTACGGGCCGCCCGGATTGAGCCCCGAGGTCGTGAAGAAGGCCAACAGTGCCATGAACGCGGCACTGAAGGAGCCGACCGTCGTCAAGAGCATCGTCGATCGCGGGGACGAGCCCGGTGGCGGCTCGCCCGAGCAGCTCGGCGCGATGACCCGCGACCAGTACAAGATGTGGGGCGCCGTCGTGAAAGCGAACAACATCACGGCCGACTGAGCTTCGGCCCCGCGCCCCGCATCAAGCGCTGAGCACCTCGCGCAGATGCTCGACGAACGCGCGCGCCGCATCGGGCAGGCGCCGCCCCGCCATGCTCTGCACCTCGAAATGCCGCTCGTTCATCTCGCGGTCGCGCAAGGCGCGCGCCACGATCGTGCCGTTCTCGAGCTGCTGGCGCAGCGCGAGCTCGCCGCAGAAGGTCACGGCCTGGCCGTGCGCCGCGTAGTGCACCAGCGGGTAGAGGTGATCGCTGGTCAGTGCCGCCTCGAGCGGCAGGCGCTGGCGGGCGCAGCTGATGTTGAGCAATTGGCGCAGCGTCGACGTGGGCGCCGGCAGCGCGAGCGGGTAGTGGACCACCTGCGCCAGCGACACCTGCCGCCGCTCGGCCAGCGGATGCGAAGGCGCCATCACGGCGCACACGGGCGAGGGGTGCCGGATCTCGACGTCCAGCCCGTGCTCCGAGCCCAGGCTCACCGTCACGCCGAGGTCGACCAGGCCTTCGCGCACGCGGCGCGCCACCTCGCGCTGCACGCACATGTCGAGCGAGAAGCGGATGCCGGGGCAGCGCGCCTGGAACGCCGCCACCAGGGCCGGCAGGAACTCGTAGGCAAAGCCTTCGGTCGCGGCCACGCGCACCTCGCCCTTGCGCAGGCCGCGCAGCGCGAGGATGTCGTCGGTCACGCGCTCGATGTCGAGCCAGGCCCGGCGCGCGTGCGCCGCCAGCAGCTCGCCGGCTGAGTTGAGCGCCATGCCGCGGGCGCGGCGCTCGAACAGGAGGGTGTCGAGCTCGCGCTCGATGCGGCCGATCTGGCGGCTCACGGCCGACGGCGCCACGTTCAGCCGCACGGCCGCCTCGGTGACCGAACCGACGCGCGCCACCTCCAGGAAGTAGCGCATCGACTCCTCCTGGAGCACGCGCTGGTTGATCGGGCGTTCGGTGCGCGCCCCGGTGCGAGCCGGGGCGGGAGACTTGGAAGTGGGAGGTTTCATCGGCGTGGTCTGCGTTGCGCCAGCAGCAACGCAACCTTCCAATCATTGTGCTTGCTACACCGCAGGGCGTGCCCCAGCATTTCCCCTCCCCCTCTTCTCTTCGCTCTACGGAAGGACCCTGTCAATGAACGCTCCCCGTTCGCAAGCGCCGCAGCGGCGCTGGTGCTGTGCCGTCCTCGCGGGCCTGGCCGCCTGCCTCGGCATGGCCATGCCCGCGCAGGCACAGGCGCAATCGGCCTACCCGACGCGCCCCGTCACGCTGGTGGTGCCGTACCCACCCGGCGGCAGCGCGGACACGGTGGGACGCCTGGTCGGCCAGCGCCTGTCGGAAGAGCTGGGGCAGCCGGTGCTCATCGACAACCGCCCCGGTGCCGGCACGGCGGTCGGCGCCGCGTTCGTGGCCAAGGCATCGCCCGACGGCTACACCCTGCTGCTCGGCTCGGGCTCGACCCTCACGATGAACCCGGCCATCCGCCCGAACCTGCCCTACGACGCCCTGGGCAGCTTCGAGCCGGTCGCGATCGTCGCGCGCATTCCGCTGATCCTGCTGGCCAACAAGAACGTGCCCATCGGCAACGTCAAGGAGTTCGCCAGCGCGGTGCGCGCGGCGCCCGAGAAGTACTCGTACGCGTCCTTCGGCACGGGCACGTCCTCGCACTTCACCGGCGAGATCGTCCTGCAGGCGGTGGGCGCGAAGATCATGCACGTGCCCTACCGGGGCAGCGCACCGGCCATGACGGACCTGATCGGCGGCCAGGTGCCGTTCTCGGTGGACACCGTCACCGCCGCCATTCCGCAGCTCAAGGGCGGCAAGGTCAAGGCGATCGCCGTGACCACCCGGCAGCGCTCCTCGCAGCTGCCGCAGGTCCCGACCTTCGCCGAGGCGGGCTACCCCGAGGTCGATGCCGACACCTGGATCATGGTCGTCGCGCCCAAGGGCACCCCCGCGCCGGTGCGCGAGCGGCTGGAGAAGACGCTCGCCAAGATCGTCGCCACGCCCCAGGCCCAGGCCGCCCTGCAGGCCCAGGGCGCGGAGCCGGCCTTTGCCGGCGCCGCCGCCTCGCTCGCGCAGATCGAACGCGAACTTCCACTCATGCGCGCCGTCGCCCGGCGCGCCAACATCCAGGCCGACTGAGTGCGGCACATTCCGAAAGCCATGACCCAAGCTTCCTCTTCTTCCTCCTCCGAACTCGTCGAACTCTCCGCCGTCGAGCTGCGACGGCTGATCGGCACCCGCGCCCTCTCGCCGGTCGAGCTGCTCGAAGCCTGCATCGCGCGCATCGAACAGCTCAACCCCTTCGTCAACGCCGTGACCGCCACCTGCTACGAGCGTGCCCGCGCCGAGGCCCGCGCCGCGGAGCGGGCCGTGAAGAACGGCGAGCCGCTGGGCCTGCTGCACGGCCTGCCGCTGGGCGTGAAGGACCTCGAGCCGACGGCGGGACTGCTGTCCACCATGGGAACCCCCGCCTTGCGCAACCACGTGCCGTCGAACGACATCGAGCTGGTGCGCCGCCTGCGCGCCGCCGGCGCGATCGTGGTGGGCAAGACCAACGTGCCCGAGATGGGCGCCGGCGCCAACAGCCGCAATCCGGTCTGGGGGGCCACGGGCAATCCCTTCGACCCCAACCTCAACGCCGGCGGTTCGTCGGGCGGTTCGGCCGCGGCCCTGGCGCTGGACATGCTGCCGGTGTGCACCGGCTCCGACACCGGCGGGTCGCTGCGCATCCCGGCCGCCAAGTGCGGCGTGGTGGGCCTGCGGCCGTCGCCGGGCATCGTGCCCAGCGTGCGCAAGAGCCTGGGCTGGTCGCCGATCTCGGTGGTCGGTCCGATGGGACGCGATGTGGCCGACGCCTGCCTCCAGCTCGCGGCCACGGCAGGCCCGCATCCGGGCGATCCCTTGAGCTATCCGCTGGATGCGGCGGCCTTTGCGCGGCCGGCGCCGCTGGACCTGTCACGCCTGCGCGTGGCCTGGACCACCGACTTCGGCCTGTGCGATGTCGACCCGTCGATCCGCCGGACGATGCACGACCGCATGACCGCCATGCGCGGGCTCTTTGCGGCCTGCGACGAGGTGCGCTTCGACCTGGGCGAGGTGCACCGCTGCTTCGACGTGCTGCGCGCGGAGGCCTTCGTCGCCGGCATGCGCGAGGCCTACGAACGCGCCCCCGAGAGCCTGGGCCCGAACCCGCGCAGCAACTACGAGATGGGCGCGCGCATGAGCCTGCCCGACGCGGCCTGGGCGCAGACGGAACAGACGCGCATCCTCCAGCGCTTCCAGAAGGTGTTCGAGAACTACGACCTGGTGCTCTCGCCCACGACACCGGTGTCACCTTTTCCCTGGACGCAGTCGCACGCGCTGCAGATCGACGGCCGCCAGCAAGAGAACTACTACCGCTGGCTCGCCCTGACCTACGTCGTGACGCTGACCACCCACCCCGCGATCAGCCTGCCGTGCGGCACCGACGAGCGCGGCATGCCCTTCGGCCTGCAGGTGGTGGGGCGCTTTCGCGGCGACCTCGCGCTGCTCTCGGCCGCGCAGGCAATGGAGCAGGCCTTCGCCCCCGACCCGCGGCTGCGCCGGCCGCGGCCCGATCTCGCACGCCTTCGCAAGGCCGAGCCCGCGCTCGACTCGATCGTGACCGCGCCGCCCGACGACCGGCACGCCAGCGCGCCCACCGACGGCGCCCCGGCACCGGTCGTCTGAGGTCCGCGCCGCGTCAGGCGCTTCGCTTCAGCAAGGTGGCCAGGAGTGCCAGGGCCCCGGTCAGCTCGTCGAAGCCGGGGCCGCCCAGGCAGATCCGCAGGCCGCTCGCCTTGTCCTTCGGGTTCGCCATCAGGGTCTGCGGCGGGGTGAGCTTCACGCCGGCTTGCGCCGCCGCGGCCACGACACCTTCGGCAACATCGCGTCGCATCGGCAGCCAGACGTTGTAGGCATCGGGATGCCAGACCAGTTCGCTGGCAGCGAGCAGCGAGACGGCCAGCCTGGAACGCCGCCGGGCCTCGTGGCGCAGATCGCGCTGGACCGAGGCGACCACGCCGGTGGCCAGCCATTCGTCGACCACCGCGCACGAGAACGCCGACGGCGCCATGGGCACATCCTGCAGAAGGTCCTGCGCGGGGCCGCACAGTTCGGGCGGCAGTGCCAGCACGCCGACCTGCAATCCTGGGCCGAGCGACTTGGAGAGCCCGTTCACATGCAATGCGATGTCGGGTGCCAGTGTCGCCAGCTGGGGCAAGCCGTCGGAGGCCGCTGCGTACACGCCGTCTTCGATGATCCAGGCGCCCGCGCGGCGGCACACCGCCACGATGGCCCGCCGTCGCTTCGCGCTCATCGTGGCCGTCGTCGGGTTGTGCAGCGTCGGGGTGAGATAGACCGCCGTGCCACCGGCGGGCGCCACGCCGTCGAGCGCCTGTGCGAGCGCCTTCGGCACCATCCCTTCCGCGTCCATCTCGACACCCTGGATGCGACACCCCTTGCGCCGGGCCAGCGCGAGGGCGCCGGGGTAGGTGATCCGTTCGGTGAGCAGCACGCCTTGCCGCCCGCACACCAGATCGAAGGCCAGCGACAGCGCCTGGCGTGCGCTGCTGGTCAGGACCAGCTGCGACGGATCGACGGCCAGGCCGATCGTCTCGAGCCAGCGGGCGAGAACGCGGCGATGTTCCAGGTGCCCGCCGGGCGGCGCGTACAGGTTGAAGTGATCCGCGTCGATCTTGCGCGCGATGCCCGTCAGCGTGCGCGCCAGCACGCGCGCACCGAGCGCGGCCGGCGGCGCGTTCGACGACAGATCGATCTGCCGGTCGCCGTGCGCCTGCTGGATCGCCACGAAGGTTCCCCGGCCCTTGACGCTGCGCGTCAGACCCCTGCGCTCCAGCAGGGCATAGGCCTTCGTCACTGTGCCCAGGCCGATCTGCAGCGTCTTCGCCAGGTCCCGATGGGCAGGCAGCCGATCGCCGCCCGCGAGCCGCCCCTCGACGATGTCCTCGGCCAGGGCCAGCACCACCCGCTCGGTGGCGTTCGTGCCGTTGCTTGCCAGACGGGGCGTCCAGGAGGATCGAAGGAGCACGTGCGCGGCCTCGCAAATAAAAGTGTCACGTGACACTTTTTAAATATTCCAATAGTGTAACTTTCACTCCTCGGCCTCCGGAAGGCGGGCCGCCGAAGACACCCTTGGTTTTGGAGCACCCGCATGGCCGTCAGCCAGATCGCACTCGTCTACGGGACGTACCTCATCGCCACCGCCAGCCCGGGGCCGAGCAACATGGCCATCATGGGCACCGCGATGCGTGACGGCCGCCGCCCTGCGCTCGCGCTTGCGGCCGGCGTGGTCACGGGCTCGCTCTTCTGGGCGATCCTGGCGGCGACCGGTGTTTCCGCGGTCCTGACCGCGTATGCGCAGGCGCTTGTCGTGCTCAAGATCGCCGGCGGCCTCTACCTGCTGTACCTGGCTTTTCGCGCGGGCCGGTCCGCCATGCGACCCGGCACCGACGCGGTGAAGAACAGCGCGGAACGCGGCGCATTGCGCTACCGCACCCTCTACCGCCAGGGCGTGCTCATGCACATCGGCAACCCGAAGGCGATCATGTCGTGGATCGCGATCATCTCGCTCGGTGTGCGCCAGGACGCACCCGCCGGTGGGTTGCCGGCCATCGTGGGCGGTTGCGTGTGCCTCGGCATAGTGGTGTTCGGCGGCTACGCGATCGTCTTTTCGACCGCGTCGATGATTGCGCTGTATGCGCGGCTGCGACGCTGGATCGAAGGCGTGCTCTCGGCAGTGTTTGCGGCCGCGGGGCTCAAGCTGCTGGTCTCGCAGAATTGAATCCAATGAATCCCAGCGAAAGACCGAACGCATGAGCATCACCGTCCACATGGTCGACGTCTTCGGCGCCGGCCCGCTCTCGGGCAATCCGCTGGCGGTCGTCACCGGCGCCGACGCCCTCGCCACGCACGACATGCAGCAGCTGACGCGCTGGTTCAACCTCTCGGAAACCGCGTTTGTCTTCGCACCCACGCACCCGGAGGCGGACTACCGCGTGAGGATCTTCACCTTGGATCGGGAGATGCCCTTTGCAGGGCACCCCACGCTCGGAAGCTGCCACGCCTGGCTCTCGGGCCCGGGCGCGCCCGAGCAGCACGCCACGGTGATCACGCAGGAGTGCGGCGCGGGGCTGGTCCAGATCCGGCGCGACCAGGGACGGCTCGCGTTCGCCGCGCCGCCGCTGATCCGCTCAGGCGCGCCGACCCCGGCCGAACTCGACAACGCACGGCGGCTGCTGGGCCTCGAAGCCGACGACATCCAGGACGCGGCTTGGATCGACAACGGCCCCGGCTGGCTGGGAATCCGGCTGGCGTCGGCCGACAAGGTGCTGTCTCTGGAGCCGGCCCGACGCTGGCCCACACGCATCGACGTCGGCGTGGTCGGCCCTCATGCAGAGGGCGGCGACGCGGCCTTCGAAGTGCGCGCCTTCTTCACCGACCATCTGGGCGCCATCGTCGAAGACCCCGTCACGGGCAGCCTCAATGCCTCGCTCGCGCAGTGGCTCTTCGCCACGGGCGTGGCACGGGACGACTATGTCGCCGCGCAGGGCACGCGCCTGGGCCGACACGGCCGCATCCACCTGACCCACGACGGCGCCGGCCAGGTCTGGGTCGGCGGCGACACGCGCACGCACGTCAAGGGCGAACTGGACGGCCTCTGATCCGTTCACGCAAGGCCTGCACAGACTTCACTCTGACTTCACCTGCGTTGCGCACACTACTTTTCGACAGCGGTTCGGCGCTGGTAGAGGCAAGGGGAAGAAAAAAGTAGCTCAGGGAAACGCCTCGATGCCGACCGCTGTCACCTTCCATCGCCCGTCGCGAAAAGGCAGGCGCGCTCATCGCAAGGAAAAGGCCACGGGCCAAGGATGACCATCGGCCGGGCGCACGAGGACGCCAGCGACCCGGCCTCGCTCAGGCCACGCGGGCCTCCCAGACCCGGCCCGTCGGGTCGGCCAACGCAAGCCGCATCATCTCGATGAAGCGGCGCAGGCGCGCCGGCTGAAAGCGCGTGTGCGGGTAGGTCAAGTAGACGGGCAGCGGCGCCACATGCCATTGCGGCACGAGCTGCACCAGCCGTCCGGCGGCGATGTCTTCGTTCAGCAGCCAGGCCGAACCCAGGCAGGCACCCAGGCCCATGCGCGCCGCGCTTTGCAGCGCGTAAAGGCTGTCGGTGCTCATGCGCGGACGGATCGGCACGCGCGCAATCTCGCCGGTCGGCCGGTGCGTGAGCAACACCTCGTTGCGATAGAAGGTGCGCAGCGCGAGCCACGGCAGCTCGGCCAGTTCCGCTGCGTGCGCGGGCGGTGAGCGGCCTTCCAGCAGCGAGGGCGCCGCGACCACCACGCGCGGAACCTCCGAGACCTTGACCGCCACGGCCATCGCGTCGGTCATCTCGCCGACCTGGATCGCACAGTCGACGCCTTCGGCGATGAAGTCGGGCCGACGGTCGTTCAGCAGCCATTCGACGGACACGCGCGGATAGGCGCGCAGGTACTCGGCCAGCGGACCAACCAGCAGCAGCTGGCCCAGCGCATGCGGCGCGACCACGCGCAGCGTGCCCTCGGGCTCGTCGCCGACACCGCGCACGTCGGCTTCGAAGGCGTGCCAGTCGGCGATCAGCTCGCGGGCGCGCTCGTAGCAACGCTCGCCGTCTTCCGTGAGCTTCATGGCGTGCGTGGAGCGGCGCAGCAGCCGCACGCCCAGCGAGCGCTCCAGCGCCTGCAGGCGACGGCTCACGGTGGGCTGGGTGGCGCCCATCTGCAGCGCGGCGGCCGACAGGCTGCCGGCCTCGACGATGTGAAGAAAGGTCTGCATCAGCTCGATGCGGTCGACGGCAGGTGAAGTTGACATGGCCTTGTTCATGCGTTTGGCGTATGGGCATTGTGCGATCCACGGGACTACCAAGCCAAGACCCCAGCGGGCACATTCCAACCCTTGCTTCGATAATCGAGGGTTAACACCATGTCTTCCATTCAAACTACGCATGCACCGGACACGGCGCAGGGGCACGACCTGCCGGCCTCGCTGATCCTGTTGCTGGCCGCCGGCGCCGGCCTGTCGGTGGCGTCGCTCTACTACGTGCAGCCGATGCTCGGGGTGCTGGGCGCCGACATCGGCGCCTCCACCCGTGCGGTGGGCTTCATTCCCACGCTCACGCTGCTGGGCTATGCGCTGGGCATCCTGCTGCTGGCGCCGCTGGGCGACCGCTTCGACCGGCGCCGCATCGTGCTGATCAAGGCGGCGGCGCTGTGCGCCGCGCTGCTGGTGGCCGGCGCCGCACCGTCGATCGGCGTGCTGCTCGCGGCCAGCCTCGCGATCGGGCTGGCGGCCACGATGGCGCAAGACCTCGTGCCCGCCGCCGCCACGCTGGCGCCCGACGCCACGCGCGGCAAGACGGTCGGCACGGTGATGACGGGGCTGCTGCTGGGCATCCTGCTGTCGCGCGTGGTGAGCGGCTTCGTGGCCGAGCACTTCGGCTGGCGCGCGATGTTCATCGCGGCCGCGGCCAGCATCGCGCTCGTCGGCGCCGCGGCCTGGCGCGGGCTGCCGCGCTTTCGGCCGACCACGCACCTGGCCTACGGCGCCCTGCTCGGCTCGCTGGGCACGCTGTGGTCGCGCCACGGCACGCTGCGCCGCGCGGCGCTGGCCCAGGCACTGCTGGCCGTGGGATTCAGCGCCTTCTGGTCGACGCTGGCCGTGATGCTGCACGGCGCGCCCTTCCACCTGGGCAGCGCGGCGGCAGGCGCCTTCGGCCTGGCCGGCGCGGCGGGCGCGCTGGCGGCGCCGCTGGCCGGGCGCCTGGCCGACCGGCGCGGACCGGAGCTGGTGACGCGCCTGGGCGCGGGGCTGGCGCTGGTGTCGTTCGCGGCCATGGGGCTGGCACCGCTGATGGCGCCGCATGCGCAGCTGTGGCTGCTGGCGCTGGCCGCGGTCGGCTTCGACCTGGGCATGCAGGCGGCGCTGATCGCCCACCAGACGATCGTCTACGGCATCGAGCCCGGTGCGCGCAGCCGACTCAACGCCGTGCTGTTCACCAGCATGTTCATCGGCATGGCGACCGGCTCGGCGCTGGGCGCGCTGGTGCTCGCTTCTTGGGGCTGGGCCGGCGTGACGGTGCTGGCGACCACCACGGCCGCCGCCGCGCTGGCGGTGCGGCTCTGGCCGCGCCAGGCAACGTAGTCGCGCCAGGTGGACGACGACCTCAGCGAGGGCCAGCCGGTCCTTGCGCGCCGCGTTGCTTCGCCATGCCGGCGCGCGTCGGCGCCAGTGCCTTGAGCGCCTGGACGAACTCCTCGAGGAGTGGGGAGCGATAAGTATTCGGGCGTGAAAAAAGCGAGATGCGCCTCGGGATCGACAGCGCGTCGACGGGAATCACCTTGACGCCACGCGCATGGGGCAGTGCAAGCACGGAGACCGGGACGATGCCCATCAGATCGGTCGCGGCAAGCACCGGCAGCGACCAGGACGCATTGAAGTGCACCTCGATCGCGCCTTGCGGCGGCGTCGCGCCCGCAGAGCGAAATACCCCGTCCAGCTTCGCGCGTGCAGCCGAATGAACGGACGGCAGCACCCAGGAAAACTTCGACAGATCGCCCATCGTGAGACGGCGACGCGCAAAGACCGGATGCCCCACGCGCGCCACGGCGACGAGCGCATCGGTCAGGAGGTCCTCATGCACCAGGCCGTGCGGCATCGACTCGTAGGTCGGAATCACGGCGACATCGAGCAGGCCCTGGCGCGTCCAGTCGATCAATTCGTCCGAGGACGCCACTTCCAGGCGCACATGCATGCCCGGGCGACGGGGCTGCAGGGCCGCAAGCGCCGGTGAGAGCACGGCATCCAGAACCGCCAGCGTCGCGCCCACACGGATGAGCCCGGCACGTCCTGCGCGGACGTCGCCCGCATGGCGAAGCGCCTCGTCGTGCTCGGACTTCATGCGTTGCGCACGTTCGTGGAACGCAACGCCGAACGGCGTGAGCGTCATGCCGTGGCCCGAGCGCTCGAAGAGACCGAGCCCCATCTCGTCCTCCAGCCGACGGATCGCCTTGGAAAGCGCCGCGGCCGTCACCGTCAGGCTGGTTGCCGCGCGGGCCAGCTGCCCATGGCGCGCCACTTCCAGGAAGTAGTCGAGGTCGCGTGCCGAGAGGGACATGAATAAAAGTTAACGAAAACTTCCTAAACAGAAACACCCGAATCCTAGCCGTTCCTAGACTGCAGTCGCAATGAGTCCCTCCATGAACCCACCCAACATCGTTCTCATCCTGGCCGACAACCTCGGCTGGGGCGAGCTCGGCTGCTACGGCGGCGGGGCGCTGCGGGGCGCTCCCACGCCCCGCATCGACGCGCTCGCCAGCCAAGGCCTTCTGCTGCAGAACTTCAATGTCGAGAGCGATTGCGTGCCGACGCGCTCCGCGCTGATGAGCGGGCGGCATCCGATCCGCACGGGCTGCCTGCAATCGGTGCCGCCCGGCCTGCCCCAGGGCCTGGCACGCCGCGAGATCACGCTGGCGCAGTTGCTCTCGGCACAGGGCTATGCGACGGCGCACTACGGCAAATGGCACCTGGGCGATGTTCAAGGCCGCTTCCCGAGCGACCGGGGATTCGACGAGTGGTACGGCATTCCGCGCACCACGGACGAGAGCCAGTTCACGGCCAGCGTCGGCTACGACCCGAGCGTGGCGGACATCCCGTACATCATGCAGGGCCGTGCGGGTGCGCCTTCGCAGAACGTGGAGGAATACAACCTGGATTCGCGCCGGCGCATCGACGAGACGCTGACGAACCGGGCCCTTGAATTCATCCAGCGCAACCACGCGGCACAGAAGCCGTTCTTCCTCTACCTGCCGCTCACGCACCTGCACTTTCCCACCCTGCCTCACCGCGATTTCGCGGGCCGCACCGGCCATGGCGATTTCGCCGACTCCATGGTGGAGATGGACCACCGCGTGGGCCAGGTCGTCGACGAGATCGAGCGCCTCGGCCTGTCGGAAGACACCCTCTTCATCTTCGCGAGCGACAACGGCCCCGAGTTCCGCGCTCCGTACCGCGGCACGGCCGGCCCCTGGCGCGGCACCTATCACACGGCCATGGAAGGCAGCCTTCGCGTGCCGTGCATCGTGCGCTGGCCGGGCAAGATCGCCGCGGGCCGGGTGAGCAACGAGATCGTGCACGTCACCGACCTCTTCTCCACGCTGGCACGCGCGGGCGGCGCCCGCATTCCCGAGGACAGGCCGATCGATGGCATCGATCAGATGCCCTTCTTCCTCGGCGAACAGAAGTCCTTGCGCGAGGGCTTTCTCTTCCACATCAAGAACGAACTGCGCGCAGTGAAATGGCGCGACTGGAAGCTGCACTTCTACTGGGAGCCCGAGGTGAACGAAGGCAAGGGCAAGCTCGAGTCGCCCTATCTCTTCAACATCACGCGCGACCCCAAGGAGGAGTCGGATGTGCTGGTCTACAACACGTGGGTCCTGGGGCCGATCCAGCGGATGGTCCGCGCCTTTCATCAGAGTGCGACAGCACATCCTCACACGGCGCCGGGAGCGCCAGACTGAGGCCGCGGACTCCCCGACGCGCTCGAGCATCTCTCCACCCTCCCAGAAGGCTCACCCCATGTCCAAGCATCCAGGCGGCCGTCGAGGCCTCTTTCTGATCTTCTGCGCACTCATGGCGCTGGCGTCTTCTGCGACGCTCGCGCAAGAGAAGTACCCCGCTCGAGCGATCACCTGGGTCGTCGGCTACCCGCCCGGCGGCAGCGTCGATGTCGTCACGCGCCTTGTCGCCCGCAAGCTGGAAGCGACGCTCGGCCAGCCCATCGTGGTCGACAACAAGCCCGGTGCCACGGGCTCGCTTGCGCTGCGATACGTGGCAACCCAGCCCGCCGACGGCTACACCCTGGTGACGGTTCCCGGCCCGGTGCTCACGAGCATCCCGATGCCGCAGATCGGCAAGGAGATGAGCGCCATCGCCATGCTCGCCAAAGGCTCCACCGTCCTCGTGGGACCGGCACGGCCCGATGCGCCCAAGGACCTCAAGGCCTTGCTCGCAGACGCATCGGCCCACCCGGACAAGTACAGCTATGGCTCCTCCGGCAACGGCACCGGCCAGCACCTGACCGGAGAACTCATCCAGGCACTGACAGGCGTGACGATGACGCATGTGCCCTACAAGGGCGGCAACCAGGCGGTGACCGACGTGATCGGCGGACAGATCCCCTTGGCCGTACTGGGCATCACGCCCGTGCTGCCGCACATCAGGTCCGGCAAGCTCAAGGCGTATGGGGTCTCCACGGCGACCCGCTCCGCCTCCTTGCCCGAGGTGCCGACACTCAGGGAAGCCGGCATCGCCAACTTCGAAGCCAGTCAGTGGTTCGTCCTCGCTGCGCGCACGGGCCTCCCGGCAGACCGAAGCGATCGCCTCAACGAAGCAGTGGCACAAGCCTTGAAGGACCCGGAGGTCATGAAGGGCTTCGAGAACGTCGGCATGTTTCCCGAAGCCAGCAGCGCGAAGCAGACCGCCGACTACATCCACACCGACATGCTGCGCTGGGCAGACCTTGTGAAGAAGAACAAGATCACGATCGACTAGGGCGTGGAGTGAGCCCCATCGACGGGACTGCAGGGGTCGTCATCCAGACGCAGACATCCCGAGTGAGGCGGCGAAGCAGAACCGACAGCCGCCTGGCCAATGAAAAAGGGCATTCACTGAATTTCAGTGAACGCCCTAGTCGTTGTGTGGTGGAGCTGGGGGGATTTGAACCCCCGTCCGCAAGCCTTCATCGCGCAGTTCTACATGTGTAGTGATCTGATTTAAGTCTCGCTTCCGGAGTCGCGCAGTCACACGCTAAACCGGACGCCAGCACCCTATTTTCTCGCCCCGACCCAAGGTACCCGGATCGGAGCCAGCCCATGTAATTATCTTTGCAGCCGGGAGGATTCAGATTGCTCTGTCACCCCCTTGCCCAGCCCATCGGCCTGCTGTTGCAAAGCTCACTGGCAATTAAGCAGCGAGTGCGAAACGTTCGTCGTTTGCAGTTAGTTTGTTTGAATCTGTTTTACGAGCGCATTCAGCTCGACATGCCCCGCTGCGACTCCGAACCCACGTCGAAACCAGTGCAGCCCCAAGCGTCCCATTTTAGGCGCTATTGAGTAACTTCAAGAGCTCAAGGGGTGAAGAGATTGAAGCATCGGCCTCCCAGAGCGCCGCATCGGCCTGCGAACCCATGTAGCCGTAGGTCGCGGCCACGGTTCCCATGCCCGCAGCGCGGCCCGCGATGATGTCGCGCTCGTCGTCGCCCACGTAGATGCAGGCCTCTGATGCCACGCCAAGGCGGCGCGCCGCCTCATGCAGCGGCTCGGGGTGCGGCTTGGCGAACGGCGTGGTATCGCCGCTCACGATCGCGCCCGCGCTTGCGAAGAGCGGCATCGCACCGGTCAGCGGATCAGTGAAGCGGGCCGACTTGTTGGTGACCACGCCCCAACGCAGGCCGCGCTCGCGGATCGCCTCGATCAGCGGCGCAACACCCTCGAACACCAGGGTGTTGAGCAGCATGCGGCGCTCGTACGCAACGTAGAACTCCTCGCGCAGCGCGTCGAACTCGGGCGCATCGGGTGTGATGCCGAATGCGATGCCGAGCATGCCGCGCGCGCCGGCGCCAGCCATCGGGCGGTAGCGCTCCAGTGGGTAGGACTCCAGGCCGCGGTCGGTGCGCATCTTGTCGGCGGCTGCGCCGAGGTCGGGTGCGCTGTCGATCAGCGTGCCGTCGAGGTCGAACAGGATGGCCTGCGTGGTCGCGTTCCCGATCTTCATCATCCTTGCGCCTCCGGCAGCGCCGGCTTCTGGGTCGCGAACAAGTAATTCACGCTGGTGTCGGCGCTGAGCCAGTAGCGCCGGGTCAGCGGGTTGTGTTCCATGCCCCGTGTGTGACGCAGGTCCAGGCTCGCGGCGCGGCAGTAGCTGGCCAGCTCGCTGGGGCGGATCAGCTTGGGGTACTCGTGCGTGCCGCGCGGCAGCATGCCCAGGACATACTCGGCACCCACGATCGCCAGCATGAAGGCCTTCAGGTTGCGGTTGATGGTCGAGAAGAACACCCAGCCGCCCGGTTTCACGAGGGTGGCGCAGGCCTGGATCACCGACGCCGGGTCGGGCACGTGCTCCAGCATTTCCATGCAGGTGACGACATCGAAGCTGCCGGGTTGCTCGGCCGCCAGTGCCTCCGCACTGACTTCGCGGTACTTGACGCCGCGCGTCCCGGCTTCGAGGGCGTGCAGTTGGGCCACCTTGAGCGCCTTGGTCGCGAGGTCGATGCCCAGCACGTCGGCGCCCTTGCGCGCCATCGAATCGGCCAGGATGCCGCCGCCACAACCGATATCGACCACACGTTGGCCCGAAATAGGCGCAATACCGTCAATCCATTCGAGTCTCAATGGATTGATTTCGTGCAGCGGGCGGAATTCGCTCTCCAAATCCCACCACCGGTGTGCAAGCTCCGAAAACTTGGCCAGTTCGGCCGGGTCTGCATTCACGTTTTCTGTCATAGGGCAATTATGAAGCGAGCAAAGCCCGACTCGAAAGCAATGGGCTTGCTTCAGGCACCACCGCAAATTCGGCAGGCATAAAAAAACCCCGCCGAGGCGGGGTTTTCATTCGTCGATGGAATCGATCGATCAGTTGGCGCGGGTGCCAACCACTTCGATTTCCACGCGACGGTTCTTGGCGCGGCCTTCCTTGGTGCGGTTGTCAGCCACTGGCTGCTTCTCGCCCTTGCCTTCGGTGTAGACGCGGTTGCGTTCGATGCCCTTCGAGACCAGGAAGGCCTTGACGGCTTCGGCGCGACGCACCGACAGACGCTGGTTGTAAGCGTCGGTACCGATGGAGTCGGTGTGACCCACAGCGATGATGACTTCGAGGTTCACGCCACGGATCTTCTCGACCAGGTCGGTCAGCTTGGCGCGACCTTCGGGCTTCAGAACCGACTTGTCGAAGTCGAAGAAGGCGTCAGCAGCGAAGGTGACCTTCGAAGCAGCGACTTGAGCCGGGGGAGCCACGGGAGCCACGCCAGGAGCGGTAGGCGCCACAGCAGCGGGGCCAGCCGGAACCAGAGCGCCGTCGCAACCGGCAGCAGCCGTTGCGGGCGTCCAGTTGGCATCGCGCCAGCACAGTTCGTTCGTGCCGTTCTTCCAGACGAGTTCGCCGGTGCCGTTTTGCCAGTTGTCGATCGTAGGACCGCCGTTCGCAGCGGTGACACGGGTCTGCGCGCCGGCGGCAGTGGCGAGCGCAGCGACTGCAAACATCATCGCCACTTTATTCAGTTTCTTCATGGTTCTCCTCTTGGGGAAAAAGCCGCAGCCGCGCTGCGAATCAAGGACGCTTTAAGTGACCACCACCCAAAACGTTGAGACGATTGTGCCATAGGGTCTTTGGCAAACAGGCCGCTGGACGCCCCCGAAGCGTAGGACGGAGGCGGAATAGAGCCCTTGTGTTGCGGCGGTGCGACACCCCTCACAGCGTAAAATTTCGCCTTCCTGCCGCCAGCCTCTAGCTCATGACCTCCTTCGCCAAAGAAACCCTGCCCATCAGTCTCGAAGAGGAAATGCGCAGCAGCTACCTCGATTACGCCATGAGCGTGATCGTTGGCCGGGCGCTTCCCGACGCCCGCGACGGCCTCAAGCCGGTGCACCGGCGCGTGCTGTACGCGATGCACGAGCTCAACAACGACTGGAACCGGCCGTACAAGAAGTCGGCCCGTATCGTCGGTGACGTGATCGGTAAGTACCACCCGCACGGCGACCAGTCGGTCTACGACACCATCGTCCGGCTGGCCCAGGACTTCTCCATGCGCCACATGCTGGTCGACGGCCAGGGCAACTTCGGGTCGGTCGACGGCGACAACGCAGCGGCAATGCGTTATACGGAAATCCGGCTGGCCAAAATTGCGCACGAAATGCTGGCCGATATCGACAAGGAAACTGTCGACTTTCAGGACAATTACGACGGCTCCGAAAAAGAACCGAAAGTTTTACCCAGCCAGCTGCCGAATTTGCTGGTCAATGGCTCCGGCGGTATTGCGGTCGGCATGGCCACCAATATCCCGCCGCACAACCTGAATGAAGTAGTGGATGCGTGCCTGTATCTGCTGCGCAATCCGCAGGCCACCATCGACGAACTGATGGAAATCGTGCCGGCGCCCGACTTCCCCACCGCCGGCATCATCTACGGCATCAATGGCGTGAAGGACGGCTACCGCACCGGTCGCGGCAAGGTCGTGATGCGCGCCAAGTGCCACTTCGAGGACATCGACCGCGGCCAGCGCCAGGCGATCATCGTTGACGAGCTCCCCTACCAGGTCAACAAGAAGACGCTTCAGGAGCGCATGGCCGAGCTGGTGCACGAGAAGAAGATCGAAGGCATCAGCCACATCCAGGACGAATCCGACAAGTCGGGCATGCGCCTGGTGATCGAGCTCAAGCGCGGCGAAGTGCCCGAGGTGGTGCTGAACAACCTCTACAAGCAGACGCAGCTGCAGGACACCTTCGGCATCAACATGGTGGCGCTGGTCGACGGCCAGCCCAAGCTGTGCAACCTGAAGGACTTGATCGAGGTCTTCCTGCAGCACCGCCGCGAAGTGGTCACGCGCCGTACCGTCTTCACGCTTCGCAAGGCCCGCGAGCGCGGCCACGTGCTCGAAGGCCTGGCAGTGGCGCTGGCCAACATCGACGAGTTCATCCGCATCATCCGTGAGTCGCCCACCCCGCCGGTCGCCAAGGCCGAGCTCATGACCCGCAGCTGGGACAGCAAGCTGGTGCGCGAGATGCTCACGCGTTCGCGCGCCGACGGCGGCGTGATCAACGCCGACGACTACCGCCCCGAAGGCCTCGAGCGCGAGTACGGCATGGGCGGCGACGGCCTGTATCGCCTGTCGGAAACGCAAGCGCAAGAAATCCTGCAGATGCGTCTGCAGCGCCTGACCGGCCTTGAGCAGGACAAGATCGTCGCCGAGTACAAGGACGTCATGGCCGAGATCGACGACCTGCTCGACATCCTGGCCAAGCCCGAACGTGTCTCGATCATCATTGGCGACGAACTCGGCGAGATCAAGCAGGAGTTCGGCCAGTCGAAGGTCGGCGCCCGCCGCAGCCTGGTCGAGCACAGCGCGTACGACCTCTCGACCGAAGACCTGATCACGCCGACCGACATGGTGGTCACGCTCTCGCACAGCGGCTACATCAAGAGCCAGCCGCTGGGCGAGTACCGCGCACAAAAACGCGGCGGCCGCGGCAAGCAGGCCACGGCGACGAAGGAAGACGACTGGATCGACCAGCTCTTCATCGCCAACACGCACGACTACATCCTGTGCTTCTCGAACCGCGGCCGCCTGTACTGGCTCAAGGTGTGGGAAGTGCCAGCGGGTTCGCGCGGCTCGCGCGGACGCCCCATCGTCAACATGTTCCCGCTGCAGGAAGGCGAGAAGATCAACGTCGCCCTCGCCCTCACCGGCGAGAAGCGCAACTTCCCGGCCGACCAGTACGTGTTCATGGCAACCTCGATGGGCACGGTCAAGAAGACGGCGCTCGACGAGTTCAGCAACCCGCGCAAGGGCGGCATCATTGCCGTGAACCTCGATGAAGGCGACTACCTCATCGGCGCGGCGCTCACCGACGGCAAGCACGACGTGATGCTCTTCAGCGACAACGGCAAGGCCGTGCGCTTCGACGAAGAAGACGTCCGCCCGCTGGGCCGCAACGCCCGCGGCGTGCGCGGCATGTCGCTGGAGCCGGGCCAGGGCGTGATCGCCATGCTGGTGGCCGAGGATGAACAGCAGAGCGTGCTCACCGCCACCGAAAATGGTTACGGAAAACGCACAAGCATTACCGAATACACGCGTCATGGCCGCGGAACCAAAGGCATGATCGCGATTCAACAGAGTGAGCGCAACGGCAAGGTCGTTGCCGCCACGCTCGTTCATGCGGACGATGAGATCATGCTCATCACCGACAAGGGTGTGCTCGTGCGCACCCGAGTGGCCGAGATTCGCGAACTGGGTCGGGCGACGCAAGGCGTCACGCTGATCGGGCTCGACGAAGGCGCCAAACTCAGCGGGCTTCAACGCATCGTCGAAAACGACGCGGTCGGCGAAAGCGAGCCGGACGCAGACGACACTTCCACATCTTCAACGGAGAATCCTCAGTGAAAAAACAACTCAAGCTCGCACTCCTGACCGCAGCTCTCGCCGGATCGTCCATGGCCGCCATGGCCCAGGACAAGGCCACGCTGATCAAGCAGTTCATCGAGATCCAGCGCCCCGGCATCGAATCGCTGGCACGCGGCCTGATCGAGCAGTCGAGCGCCCCCATCGCGCAAGCCGGCTCGCAGTACCTGCAGACCCAGGTGCCCGAAGCCAAGCGCGAATCCGCCGCCAAGGCCGCTGACGCCGAACTGAAGAAGTACTTCGACGAGTCCTACCCGCTCGTGCGCGACAAGGCCATTCAAATTGCGCCGGGCGCACTCACCCCCATCCTCGAGCAGAACTTCAGCGAAGACGAGCTCAAGCAGCTGCTGGCCTGGATCAACTCGCCCCTGAGCAAGAAGTACCAGGAACTGAACCCGAAGATGCAGACCGCTCTGACGGAAAAGCTGGTGACCGAAACCCGCGCCACCATCGAACCCAAGATGCGCGCACTCGACACCAACGTCGCCAAGGCCCTCGGTGCTCCGACCGACGGTGCAGCAGCAGCTCCCGCCAAGGCGCCCGCCGCCAAGGCTCCCGCCAAGAAGTAAAGCAACGTGACCCAGCAGCAGACGCCGGCCGGCAAGCGCCCCTACAACTTTTCGGCCGGTCCGGCTGCCATGCCGGAGGCGGTGCTGCAACGCGCCGCTTCCGAGATGCTCGATTGGCAGGGCAGCGGCATGAGCGTGATGGAGATGAGCCATCGCGGCAAGGAATTCGGTGCCATCTGCACCCAGGCCGAAGCCGACATCCGCACGCTGCTGGCCATCCCCTCGCACTTTCACATCCTGTTCATGCAGGGCGGCGGCCTTGGCGAGAACGCCATCGTGCCGCTGAACCTGTCGCGCGGCGCCGCCGCCGACTTCGTCGTCACCGGCAGCTGGAGCGCCAAGTCGCACAAGGAAGCGCAGCGTTACTGCACAGCCCGCGTGGCCGCGAGCAATGCCTACAACCAGCACACGAAGCTGCCCGATCCCGCGAGCTGGCAGCTGTCCGGCGATGCCTCGTACGTGCACGTGTGCAGCAACGAGACCATCAACGGGATCGAGTTCCAGCAACTGCCCGACCTGGCCGCGCTCGGCAGCAAGGCGCCGCTGGTCATCGATTTTTCGTCGCACGTGGCCTCGCGCAGCGTCGACTGGAGCCGCGTCGGCCTGGCCTTCGGCGGCGCCCAGAAGAACCTCGGCCCTGCCGGCCTGACCATCGTGGTCGTGCGCGACGACCTGCTGGGCCACGCGCTCGAGATCTGCCCGAGCGCGTTCAACTACAAGACCGTGGCCGACAACCACTCCATGTACAACACGCCGCCGACCTGGGGCATCTACATGGCGGGGCTCACGTTCCAGTGGCTGCTGCAGCAAACGGAAGGCGAACTCACCGGCATCGCCGCCATGGAACAGCGCAACGTCGAGAAGGCCACGCTGCTGTACGACTTCATCGACGGCTCCGACTTCTACGCCAACCGCATCGATGCCAACTGCCGTTCGCGCATGAACGTGCCGTTCTTCCTGGCTGATGAGGGCCGCAACGAAGCCTTCCTGGCCGGTGCGCGCGAAGCCGGGCTGCTGCAGCTCAAGGGCCACAAGTCGGTCGGTGGCATGCGCGCGAGCATCTACAACGCCATGCCGCTGGCAGGGGTGCAGGCATTGGTGGCCTACATGAGAGAATTCGAGCGATCGCATGCGTAGGCGCATGCCCTGTTGCTCGCACCGATGACCGCCTCTGCCCCCACACCACCCACCTCCCCCGACAATTCCGAAAGCCTGGCCGATCTGCGCGTGCAGATCGACTCGCTCGACCAACGACTCCTGAGCCTGCTCAATGAGCGCGCCCATGTGGCCGAGCTGGTCGGCGAGGTCAAGAAGCGCGAAGGCACGCCCTTCTTCCGCCCCGACCGCGTCGCCGCGGTCATCGACAAGATGCAAAGCAGCAATGGCGGTCCGCTCAAGGACCTCCATGTCGCGGCCATCTGGCGCGAGATCATGTCGGCCTGCCTGGCGCTCGAATCGCCCCAACGCGTGGCCGTGCTCGGCCCCGAAGGCACCTTCTGCGAACAGGCCGCCATCGAGTATTTCGGCGGCGCCGCCGACCTGATCTACTGCGCCAGCTTCGACGAAGTGTTCCACGCCACCGCCGCGGGCAGCGCCCAGTACGGCGTGGTCGGCGTCGAGAACTCGACCGAAGGCGTGGTCACGCGCTCGCTCGACCTGTTCCTGCACTCGCCCACCCACGTCGTCGGCGAAGTCAGCCTGCTGGTGCGCCACCACCTGATGCGCAGCAGCAATTCGCTCGAAGGCGTCGAGGCCGTGCTGGCCCACCCGCAGGCGCTGGCGCAGTGCCAGACCTGGCTGTCCAAGCACCTGCCCAATGCCGAACGGCGTGCCGTGTCGAGCAACGCCGAAGGCGCGCGCCTCGCGGCCACCAACCCGGCCTGGGCCGCGCTGGCCGGCGAACGCGCCGCCACCCGCTTCGGCCTGCACATCGTGGCGCACGCCATCCAGGACGATTCGTACAACCGCACCCGCTTCTCGGTGATCTGCCTGCCGCAGACACTGGCCATGCCGCCGGCCTCGGGCAAGGACTGCACGAGCCTCATCGTCTCGGTGCCGAACCGCCCCGGCGCGGTGCACGACCTGCTGGTGCCCCTGAAGGCCAACAACGTGTCGATGACGCGCTTCGAGTCGCGCCCCGCGCGCACCGGCCAGTGGGAGTACTACTTCTACATCGACCTCGACGGCCACCCCTCGCAGCCCAACGTGGCGGCGGCGCTGGCCGAACTGCGCGGCCTCTGCGCCTTCTACAAGGTGCTCGGCGCCTACCCGATCAAAGCCTGAGCCGAACGGACCGACGCGATGTTCGAGCAACTGGGATTGATCGGCTGCGGCCTCATGGGCGGCTCCTTTGCGCTCGCGCTCAAGCGCGCGAAGCTGGTGAAACGCGTGGTCGGCTACAGCAAGTCGCCCTCCACCACCGAGCGGGCGCGCCAGCTCGGCGTGATCGATGTGGCGGCGCCGTCGGCGCTGCTGGCCGTGTCAGGCGCCGACCTCGTGCTGCTGGCTGTGCCGGTGGCCGCCTCGGAAGCCACCTTCAAGGCCATCCGTCACGGCATTTCGGCCGACACGCTGGTGATGGACGTCGGCTCGACCAAGGGCGACGTGATCGAAGCCGCGCGCAACGGCCTGCAAAAGCAATTCGCGAACTTCGTGCCGGCGCACCCGATCGCCGGCAAGGAAGTCTCCGGCATCGAGCACGCCGAAGCGTCGCTGTTCACCGGCCGCCAGGTCGTGCTGACCCCCGTCAAGACCACGCTGCGCTCGAACGTGCAGCGCGCCTCGCAGGTGTGGAGCGGCATCGGTGCCAACGTCGTCACCATGACGCACGAAGAGCACGACGCGGCCTTCGCCGCCGTGAGCCACCTGCCGCACCTGCTGGCCTTTGCGTACACCAACGCGCTTACCGGCCAGCCGCAGGGCGACCGCTTCCTGAGCCTCGCGGGACCGGGCTTTCGCGACTTCTCGCGCATCGCCGCCAGCGATCCGGTCATGTGGCGCGACGTGCTGCTCGCCAACCGCGAGCAGGTGCTGCAACAGTCGCAGGCCTTCCGCAAGGCGCTGGAAGACCTCGAGACGCTGATGACCGCCGGCGACCTGCAAGGCCTGGAGCAATCCATCGCCGCCGCCAGCAAGGCGCGCGCCGCCTGGCGGCCGAATTCGAGCACCGACGCTCTGGCCCAGCAGGACAGCTGACATGTTCTCGACCGCTTTCCTCGACCTTCCGCCCCTCGCGGGCGCCGCCGGCACGGTCCGGCTGCCGGGCTCCAAGAGCATCTCCAACCGCGTGCTGCTGCTGGCTGCGCTCGCCAGCGGCACCACCACGATCCATGACCTGCTCGACTCCGACGACACGCGCGTGATGCTCGACGCGCTGCGCGCGCTGGGCTGCGGCATCGAACCGGCCGGCAGTTCGCTGCGCATCACAGGCCTCGGCGGCCAGCTGCCGCCGTCGCTGGGCGCGACGCTGCTGCCGCTGTTCCTGGGCAACGCCGGCACCGCCATGCGTCCGCTGACGGCGGCGCTGTCGCTGCTCGGCGGCGAGTTCGAACTCAGCGGCGTGCCGCGCATGCACGAGCGCCCCATCGGCGACCTGGTCGACGCACTCACGCAGCTGGGCTGCCGCATCGACTACCTCGGCAACCCCGGCTACCCGCCGCTGCGCATCCACCCCGTGTCGCACGACGAGCTGGCGCTCGGCGCACCGATCCGCGTGCGCGGCGACGTGTCGAGCCAATTCCTGACCGCCCTGCTGCTGGCGCTGCCGCTTGCGGCGGCCAATGACATCGTGATCGAGGTCGTTGGCGAGCTGATTTCCAAGCCTTACATCGAGATCACGCTGAACCTGCTGGCGCGCTTCGGCATCGCGGTGCAGCGCGACGGCTGGGAGCGCTTCACCATTCCCGCCGGCAGCCGCTACAGCTCGCCGGGCGAGATCCACGTCGAGGCGGATGCGTCGTCTGCTAGCTATTTCATAGCACTTGGCGCCATTTCGACGGGCGTTTCGGGCCAGAACGGCATCCGCATCGAAGGCGTCGGCGCGGCCTCGATCCAGGGCGACATCCGCTTCATCGACGCCGCCCAACAGATGGGCGCGCGGGTCGACAGCGGCCCGAACTGGCTCGAAATCCGCCGCGGCGCCTGGCCCCTGAAGGCCATCGACCTCGACGCGAACCACATCCCCGACGCCGCCATGACGCTGGCCGTCATGGCGCTGTACGCCGACGGCCCCAGCACGCTGCGCAACATCGCGAGCTGGCGCGTGAAGGAAACTGACCGCATCGACGCCATGGCGAACGAGCTGCAAAAGCTCGGCGCCACGGTCGAGGCCGGGCCCGATTTCATCCGCGTCCACCCCCTACCCGCCGCCGGCTGGCGACCTGCCAGCATCCGCACCTATGACGACCACCGGGTCGCCATGTGCTTTTCGCTCGCGGCCTTCAATCCGGCCGGCGTGCCGGTGCGCATCCTCGAACCGCACTGCGTCGCCAAGACCTTCCCCGACTACTTCGAAACCCTGTTCTCGGTGGCCGAGGCTGCCGAAGTGCCCGTGATCTGCATCGACGGCCCGACCGCCTCAGGCAAAGGCACGCTGGCCGCCGAGGTGGGGCGCCTGCTGGGCTACCACTACCTCGACTCGGGCTCGCTCTACCGCGTGACCGGGCTTGCTGCGCGCCGCGCCGGCCTGGAGGCCACGGCCGCGAACGAAGCGCAGATCGCCGCCCTCGCCGCGGCCCTGCCCCTGCAGTTCACCGAGGGCAAAGTGCTGCTGGCCGGCGAAGACGTGAGCGACGACATCCGCACTGAAGCCGCCGGCATGGACGCCTCGCGCGTCTCCGCGCTGCCCGCCGTGCGCGAGGCGCTGCAAGACCTGCAGCACCGCTTTCGCCGCCTGCCCGGCCTGGTGGCCGACGGGCGCGACATGGGCACCGTGATCTTCCCCGACGCGGCGCTCAAGGTGTTCCTCACGGCGGGTGCCGCCCAGCGCGCCGAACGGCGGCATAAGCAGTTGATTTCAAAGGGTATTTCGACTACACTCGACAGTCTTCGCTCCGACTTGGAAGCACGTGACGCCCGGGACTCTTCCCGCAGCGTCGCCCCTCTGAAGCCGGCGCAGGACGCTCGCCACCTCGACAACTCCCAGCTGTCCATCGAACACTCGATCGACACGGTGTTGAACTGGTGGCAAGAAATTCAACCGTTCAAGTCCGCTTGAGCGGATTGAAGTGCAGCCTTTCAAGTCCGCTTGAAAGGCTTGCGTCTCCCGGGTGTTCCGGGTGGCGTCTACCGCTCCAGCAGGCTCCTTCCGCGCGACAGCGCACCGGCCTGCTGGTTGTTCAACCAACCGGGCTCACGCCCACAACCTAACCGCCGTCTACAGACCTCCAGCAGCCGCACGCAATTTCGCAAGAGCGCCTGCCAACCCTGCCTGACGGAAGGAACCATAAATGTCTGAATCTTTTGCCGACCTATTCGAAGAGTCCCTGAAGCGTTCCGAAATGCGCAGCGGCGAGGTCATCACGGCCGAAGTCGTGCGTGTCGAACACAACCACGTCGTCGTCAACGCCGGTCTGAAGTCCGAAGCGTATGTGCCGATCGAAGAGTTCAAGAACGACAAGGGCGAACTCGAAGTCCAGGCCGGCGATTTCGTTTCCGTTGCCATCGGCAGCGTTGAAAACGGCTACGGCGACACCATCCTCTCGCGCGACACCGCCAAGCGTCTGGCTTCGTGGCTCGCCCTCGAGAAGGCCCTGGAATCGGGCGACTTCGTCACCGGCACCACCAGCGGCAAGGTCAAGGGCGGTCTGACCGTTCTGGTCAACGGCATCCGCGCGTTCCTGCCGGGTTCGCTGATCGACACGCGTCCGATCAAGGACCTGACCCCGTACGAAAACAAGACCCTCGAATTCAAGGTCATCAAGCTCGATCGCAAGCGCAACAACGTCGTGCTGTCGCGCCGTGCCGTGGTCGAAGCCAGCATGGGCGAAGAACGCGCCAAGCTGATGGAAACCCTGAAGGAAGGCGCAGTCGTGCGCGGCGTGGTCAAGAACATCACCGAATACGGTGCGTTCGTGGACCTCGGCGGCATCGACGGCCTGCTGCACATCACCGACATGGCATGGCGCCGTGTCCGCCACCCGAGCGAAGTCGTTCAGGCCGGCCAGGAAATCACCGCCAAGATCCTCAAGTTCGACACCGAAAAGAACCGTGTCTCGCTGGGTCTCAAGCAAATGGGTGACGACCCGTGGATGGGCGTTTCGCGCCGCTACCCGCAATCGACCCGCCTGTTCGGCAAGGTCACGAACATTGCCGACTACGGCGCGTTCGTCGAACTCGAACCCGGCATCGAAGGCCTGGTGCACGTCTCCGAAATGGACTGGACCAACAAGAACATCGCTCCGAACAAGATCGTCTCGCTGGGCGACGAAGTCGAAGTCATGGTCCTGGAAATCGACGAAGACAAGCGCCGCATCAGCCTGGGCATGAAGCAGTGCAAGGCCAACCCGTGGCAAGAGTTCGCTCAGAACACGAAGCGTGGCGACCGCGTCAAGGGCCCGATCAAGTCGATCACCGACTTCGGCGTGTTCGTGGGTCTGGCTGCCGGCATCGACGGCCTGGTGCACCTCTCGGACCTCTCGTGGAACGAAACCGGCGAAACCGCCGTTCGCAACTACAAGAAGGGCCAGGAAGTCGAAGCGATCGTGTTGGCTGTCGACGTCGACCGCGAACGCATCTCGCTGGGCATCAAGCAGCTCGACAGCGATCCGTTCACCACGTTCACCACCGTGAACGACAAGGGCCAGATCGTGACCGGCAAGGTCAAGACCGTGGACGCCCGCGGCGCTGAAATCGACCTCGGCGAAGACATCATCGGCTACCTGCGTGCTTCGGAAATCTCGCGCGACCGCGTCGAAGATGCCCGCAACGTGCTCAAGGAAGGCGACGAAGTCACGGCCATCGTGGTGAATGTGGATCGCAAGACCCGCAACATCCAGCTGTCGATCAAGCAGAAGGACATGGTCGACGAACAAGGCGCCATGGCCAGCTTGAGCCAGCAGTCGGCACGCGAAAACGCGGGCACGACCAGCCTGGGCGCCCTGCTGCGCGCCAAGCTCGACAACAGCGACAACAAGTAAGCTGAGTCCGAAGACAGAGGCAGGCCCCTGGGGCCGCTCTGTCTTTTTTTTCGTCCACGTTTTTCGTTTATGTTTGGCCTATGACCCGCTCAGACCTCGTCGAAGAACTCGCCGCCCGTTTCGCACAGCTCACGCACCGCGATGCCGAATACGCCGTCAAGACCATCCTGGACGCGATGAGCGACGCGCTGGTGCGCGGCCACCGCATCGAGATCCGTGGCTTCGGCAGCTTCTCGGTCAACCGCCGTCCGCCGCGCATCGGCCGCAACCCGCGTTCGGGCGAGAGCGTGCAGATCCCCGAGAAGCGCGTGCCGCACTTCAAGCCGGGCAAGGCACTGCGCGAAGCCGTCGACGCGAAGACCGCCGAGCTCGATGCAGGCAAGGAAGCCGCAGGCCGCAAGGCCTGATGCAAATGAATGCAAACGTAGAATGCTCCCGGCAACGGGAACAGCTATGAAGTACCTCCTGTGGCTGCTCAAGGCAGCCATTTTTTTTACGCTCTTCGCCTTCGCGCTGAACAACCAGCACGACGCGACCGTCTACTTCTTCTTCGGAACCCACTGGCGCGCGCCGCTGGTGCTCGTCGTGCTCGCGGCCTTTGCCGGCGGGCTCGTGGTCGGTGCGCTGGGCATGCTGCCCGGCTGGTGGAAACACCGCGCCGCCGCGGCGCAAGTGCCTGCGACCACCGAAGCCCCCTTGCCCGCACCGCTGGCCACTGCGACCGCCTCCGCGGCAACGCCGTCCATCTCCGCCACCGACCTTCCCGCCGTACGTCAACATGGACTTTGATCCCAGCTGGCTGCTGATCGGCCTGCCCGTCGCCTTCGTGCTGGGCTGGCTCGCATCGCGCTTCGACATCCGCCAGCTCAAGCTCGAGAACCGGCAGGCGCCCAAGGCCTACTTTCGCGGCCTGAACTTCCTGCTCAACGAGCAGCAGGACCAGGCCATCGACGCCTTCATCGAGGCCGTGCAGAACGACCCCGACACGCAGGAGCTGCACTTCGCGCTCGGCAACCTGTTCCGCCGCCGCGGCGAGTACCAGCGCGCGGTGCGCGTGCACGAGCACCTGCTGGGCCGCGGCGACCTGAGCCGTGCCGACCGCGAGCGCGCGCAGCACGCGCTGGCGCAAGACTTCCTGCGCGCCGGCCTGCTCGACCGCGCCGAAGCGGCGCTGCAGAAGCTGGAGGGCACGCGCTACGAGAACGAGGCCCGGCTCGCGCTGCTGGCCATCTACGAACGCTCGCGCGAATGGGCGCAGGCCGCCGACGTGGCGCAGAAGCTCGACGAGTCCGACCAGGCCAGCTACAGCACGCGCCGCGCCCACCACCTGTGCGAGCAGGCCAACGAACACGTCGCGGCCGGCGACCTGCAGGGCGCCGGCGACCTGCTCACGCAGGCCCGCGCGCTGGCGCCGCAGGCCCCGCGCCCGGCCATCGACACCGCCACCCTGCAGCTGCGCAACGGCGAAGCCGCCGCGGCCTTCGACACGCTCGAAGGGCTCAGCGACACGGCGCCGCTGGCACTGCCGCTGTATGCCGCGTCGCTGCAGAAGGCCGCCGTGGCCGCGCAGCGCGAAGGCGAGGCGCTGGCGCTGCTGCAGCGGCGCTATGCCGAGTCGCCGTCGATCGACGTGCTCGAAGCGATGATCGCGCTCGGCGGCACACCCGACGCCACGCCCTCGGACACGCCCACCGAAGCCCCCACGCCGCGCGACAGCTACATCGCCCACCTCGCGCACCAGCCTTCGCTCGTGGCGGCGTCGCGCTGGCTGGCCGGCGAGCGCTTCGAGCATGAGCAGTTCCACCCACAGGTGCAACGCGCGCTCGACCAGGCCACCCGTCCGCTCATGCGCTACCGCTGCGCGGCCTGCGGCTTCGAGGCTCACCAGTACTTCTGGCACTGCCCCGGCTGCCAGGCCTGGGACAGCTATCCGCCGCGCCGCGTGGAAGAACTCTGACCACGGTTCTGAACAATCGTCACACGGGGCCCAGGGCCCCGTTTTCACGTCAACTGCCGCGCGCGCCCTCTCGTTGAGCCGAAGCCGATATTCCTGTCGGCTTAGCCATACCAACAATTGAAGAGGGAGTTTTCACCATGTTCAAGAAAATCATCGCCACGCTCGCCATGTGCTTCGCGGCCGTCTCGTTCGCTGCCGTCGACGCCAACAAGGGCAGCGCGGCCGACCTCGACGGCCTCAAGGGCGTCGGCCCCTCGCTGTCCAAGCGCATCCTCGACGCGCGCAAGGAAGGCGAGTTCAAGGACTGGCCCGACCTCATGCAGCGCGTGAAGGGCGTGAAGGAAAAGAGCGCGGCCAAGCTGTCGGCCGAAGGCCTGACGGTCAACGGCCAGAGCTTCAACGGCGCGGCGGCACCGGCCAAGGCAGGCAAGGCCGCCAAGGTGGCCGAGGCGAAACCCGCCAAGCAGTGACCTCACGCTGAAACGAAGAAACCGCCCTCGAGGCGGTTTTTTCATGCCCGCAGCTGGTGCCGCATCGACACCACATGGCAGGGAAATGCCTCAGCGAATGGCCCGGAATTTGCACGTATGCTTTTCTTTCATTCAGCTTTGACTACATTCCGGAGCGCGTCCATGAATCACAAGTTCGGCATTGCCCTGGCGGGCCTCACCCTTGGCGCCGCCGCCTTTGCGCAAGCCAAGTGGGACCTGCCCACCGCCTACCCCGCGACCAACTACCACACCGAGAACATCACGCAGTTCGCCAAAGACGTGGACGCGGCCACCGGCGGCAAGCTGAAGATCACGGTGCATGCGAACGCGTCGCTGTTCAAGGCGCCCGAGATCAAGCGCGCCGTGCAAAGCGGCCAGGCCCAGGCCGGCGAGATCCTGCTGGCCAACTACGCCAACGAGAACCCGATCTACGCGCTGGACGGCGTGCCCTTCCTGGCCACCACCTATCCCGAGGCCCGCAAGCTCTACGACGCGTCCAAGCCCGCGATGGACAAGCTGCTGGCCGCGCAAGGCATCAAGGTGCTGTTCGTGGTGCCGTGGGCGCCGCAGGGCATCTACACCAAGAAGGAGATCGGCTCGGTGGCCGACCTGCGCGGCATCAAGTGGCGCGCCTACAGCCCGGCCACGGCCAAGATCGCCGAGCTCATCGGTGCACAGCCCGTGCAGATCCAGCAGGCCGAACTGAGTGCCGCCATGGCCACGGGCGTGATCGAGAGCTACATGAGCTCGGGCTCCACCGGCTACGACACCAAGACCTTCGAGCACATCAAGAACTTCTACGACACGCAGGCCTGGATTCCGAAGAACGCGATCCTGGTCAACGCCAAGGCCTTCGATGCGCTCGACGCCGCCGGCAAGGCCGCCGTGACCAAGGCCGCCGCCGACGCAGAAGCACGCGGCTGGAAGGTGGCACAGGAGAAAAACGACGAGTACAAGCGCCTCTTGGCCGAGCGCGGCATGAAGATCCACAAGCCCTCGCCCAAGCTGGACACCGACATGCGCCAGGTCGGCGGCATCATGCAGGCCGACTGGCTCAAGGCCGCCGGTGCGGACGGCGCGTCCATCGTCGATACCTACAAGAAGAAGTAAGCCGTGCGCCGCTTCCTCGACCGCCTGTACGACGGTGCAGGCGCGCTGGGTGCGTTCTGCGTCTTCCTGATCTTCGTGCTGATGATCGTGGCAGGCGTAGGCCGCCAGATGAACTGGCACGTGAGCGGGCTCAACGACGCAGTGGCCTGGCTGTGCGCGGCGGCGGCCTTCTTCGCGATGGCGCACGCCTTTCGCCACGGCGACTTCGTGCGCGTGACGCTGCTGCTCGATGCCGTGCCGCCCAAGGTGCGCCGCGTGCTCGACGTGGCCTGCCTGCTGGTCGCCGCTGTCTCGGTCGCCTATCTGACCTACTGGGCCACCAGCTTCACCTACGAAAGCTACGAGTTCAAGGAGATGGCCACGGGCCTGCTCGTGATCCCGATCTGGATTCCGCAGTCGAGCTTCGTGATCGGCTGCTGGCTGCTGCTGATCGCCATGGTCGATGAACTCGTCGGCGTGGTGCGCGGCGAGAAGCCCAGCTACCAGCGCGCGGTCGAAGAGCGGCACGCCGCAGGTGACTTCTCCTCCGACGTCTGAACGACAACAACAAAGACACCGATGCTCGAAACCCTTCTGATGGGCGCGCTGCTGCTCGGCATCATGCTGTTGCTGCTCGCCGGTGGCGTGTGGATCGCCATGACCCTGGCCATCGTCGGCTGGGTCGGCCAGGCCTTCTTCACGAACACGCTGCCCGGCAAGAACCTGTTCTCGGCCTTCTGGGAAAGCAACGCGAGCTGGGAGTTGGCGGCGCTGCCGCT